>CAWIKZ010000004.1:0-276723 GCA_963836875.1 uncultured Acidobacteriaceae bacterium | reverse complement strand
TAAGCCTAAAAGGAGGCAGTATGAAGAAATCTGGCCTATGGAAGATGGTGTGTCTCGTCTGTTTGTTTTGCGCGGCGATGGCGGTCAATTCGTCCGCACAGACCCTCACCACTCTGGTAAGTTTTGACGGTACCAACGGTAGCGCTCCCGCTGCGTCCCTCATCCAAGCCCGCGACGGGAACCTCTACGGGACAACCGAGTATGGCGGGCCAATTAGCGGCTGCGAGGGCGGCTTTAATCCCTGCGGCACCGTTTTCAAAATTACCCTCAGCGGCACGCTGACCACGCTACACACGTTCGTCTACAGCGACGGCGCGTTTCCGGTCTCCCCCGTAGTGCAAGGCACCGACGGGAACTTCTACGGGACAAACCAGGGAGAGGGGGATAGCGGCGGCGCTGGCGCGATCTTCAAAATGACCCCCGGCGGCACGGTAACGGTGCTGTCCTTCACCAGCTCGCCGGCCGGGCTGGTGCAAGACCGTGACGGGAACTTCTACGGGACAACCCCCCGCAGCTACACCGATGGCACGGTCTTCAAAATCACCCCCAGCGGCACGTTGACCACGCTGCACACCTTCGACGGCACGGACGGCAACAATCCTCAGGCGGGCGTGATACAAGCCACCGACGGGAACTTCTACGGGACAACGTTCAGCGGGGGAACTAGCAACTACTGTGTCGGTGGCTGTGGCACGGTCTTCAAGATGACACCCGGCGGCTCACTGACCACCCTGCATAGCTTCAGCGGCACTGACGGCTACAACGTTTACGCAGGGCTGGTGGAAGGCACCGACGGGAATTTCTACGGGACAACCTTCAATGGTGGTGCTCATAACGTTGGCGAAGTCTACAAAATCACTCCCAGCGGCACGTTGACCGTGCTTTACACATTTTGCTCTCAAACGGGCTGCACTGACGGCGACTACCCTAGAGCAGCGCTGATGCAAGCCACCGATGGGAACTTCTACGGCACAACCTTTCAAGGCGGGGCCTACGGGCAAGGCACGGTTTTCGCTATTACCCCCAGCGGCTCGCTGACCACGCTATACAGCTTTTGTCCTCAATCTGGCTGCGCTGATGGCGCCAATCCCATTGGAGGGGTGATCCAAGCCAGCAACGGCAACTTTTACGGAACGACCTACAACGGCGGGAACAACAATGCTGGCACAGTCTTCGGTCTTGTAAAGGACACGCTAACGGTCTCGGTCGGCGGTGACGGGACCGTTGCCAGCACTGACGGCTTCATACACTGTCCGGGTACCTGCAGCCACACCTATCCCCCGAATACGCCGGTGACGTTGGATGCCACTCCCGGCCAGGGATGGGTTTTTGGAGGGTGGAATGGCGCCTGCCTTGGTACTTCTTCCTGCAGCGTTACGATGACGCAACCCTTGTCGGTCGACGGCATATTTTCACAAGCGCTGCAATTCGTTCCGGTGACTCCGTGCCGTCTGATTGACACGCGGTTAACCGGCGGTCCGATTCAGGGCGGCACTTCCCAGATATTTAACCTTCCGCAGTTGGCGCAATCGGCTTCCCCACCTTGTGCCAGTCTTGCCTCGGCAGAAGCCTATTCGTTGAATGTCTCCGTGGTGCCGCAAGGTCCGCTGGGCTACTTAACCATCTGGCCCACCGGCGAAAGCCAGCCTGTAGTCGCCACCCTGAACTCGCTGGATGGCCGCATTAAGGCTGACGCGGCGATCGTGCCGGCGGGCACCAGCGGAGCGGTTAGCATTTATGTCACCAACACGACCAACGTGGTCCTCGACATCAACGGCTATTTTGAGCCAGTGTCGGGTTCCACGCTGGCCTTCTATCCGTTGACGCCTTGTCGCATCGCGGACACCCGCAAGACTAATTTTCCTCAGGGTCTGGGAGCGCCGTTCCTGCCCGGTCACCAGGAACGTGACTTCCCCATCCTCAATGCCACCAGCTGCAACATTCCTTCCAGCGCCGAAGCCTATTCGCTCAACTTCTCCGTCGTGCCTCACGGAGGACTGGGTTACCTGACGGTCTGGCCCACCGGCCAGACGCGGCCGCTGGTTTCAACCTTGAACGATGTCCCCGGAACCATCATCGCTAATGCGGCGATTGTGCCCGCCGGTAGTAGTGGTAACGTCTCGGTTTATCCCAGCAATGACACCGACGTGATCATTGACATCAACGGCTACTTCGGGCCGGCAGGTCTGGGCGGACTGTCGCTGTACCCGGCGGCGCCTTGCCGCGTCATCGACACTCGCCACGTGGGCAGCGGTCAGCCCTTCAGCGGAACCCTGACTCCTCCGGTGAATGTGGTGGGTAGTCAGTGTGAACCGCCCGCCACGGCGAAGGCCTATGTCTTCAACGCGACGGTCGTCCCGACCGGCGCGCTGGGCTACCTGACGCTATGGCCCGACGGCGACCCGAAACCGCTGGTCTCGACCTTGAACGCACTGGATGGCTCGATCACCAACAACATGGCCATCGTGCCCAGCAGCAACGGAAAGGTCGATGCCTTTGCGTCGGGAATCACCCAACTGATCCTCGACATCTCCAGCTACTTCGCACCGTAGGGTGCATCGATGTCGCAAATGGATGAGGTAGTTCGGCCGCGGCAGTCCGTTGTCGCGGCCGTTTCGATGCAGTAGGCCTGTTCCGCGGTGAGTGCACCGTCAGCCGCAAACCTGGCGGAATGTGTACTGGATAACTCGCAACCATCCTGGTTACAGACGCGAGGCGGTTGGCACATTTGGGCTTGCACAGACGTAGATCCCGGGCCTCTTTGTCGTTGTCGCCATAGTTAAATAGTTTCGAAACTATGAAACTATATGCGGGGCCACTCCTTAAGATTACGACGGCTACTTCTTCTTTCCTACTCCTTCGCAGCCGGCTCCTCCCACCTCCGCTGCGATTGCCGTCGTCTTCCAGCGCCCAGGTGTCGTATGCTGCAAGGTTGTGCCATGGAAACTGCCCGCATCGCCGAGTTGCTGGCGCCGTTTAGCGGCGGAGAGAGGCTGCCCCTGCGGCTGCTGGAAGCGCTGCAGCGCTATCTCGATCTGTTGCTGCGCTGGAACGCGCGGGTGAACCTGACGGCGGTCCGCGATCCGGAGAAGATCGTGACCCGGCACTTCGGCGAGTCGCTGTTTGCGGCGCGGACCTTGCTGCGCGGCCGTGACGGCGCGGCGGCTTCGACACTGGCGGATGTCGGCTCGGGAGCGGGCTTCCCCGGGGTCCCGATGAAGCTGTTCGCGCCCCAGCTCGAGCTGACGCTGATTGAAGCGCACAACAAGAGAGCGGTTTTTCTGCGGGAGGTGGTGCGGAGTCTCGAACTCGACCGCACTGAGGTGTTCGGCGGCCGCGCCGAGCATTGGGCGAAAACCGCTGACCTGGTGACGCTGCGCGCCGTCGAGCAATTCGAGCGGGCCTTGCCAGTGGCAGCGAAGCTGGTCGCCGAGGGTGGCAGGCTGGGTTTGCTCATCGGTGCAGGACAGGTTTTGACAGCGCAAGAAGTGCTGGGGAAGTCATGGCGTTGGCGGGAGCCGACCGCGGTACCACTCAGCCAGGCGCGTGTGGTTCTGGGGGCGGAACGGGATGGTCGCGCACCGACTGACACCAATATCTCTTGAATTGGCTTAACTGCATAGTGGGAACTGTTACGAGATAACCGCTATATCTGTCGGCATGAGTGGGAAATTGTTTTAGAATAGCCACAATATTTTGGTGTAAAATTAAACTTTGGCATGTTTTTGGAAGTGTCGCGAGTGGCGTTGTCACTACGTGGCTCGGAATAAATTTCCCAATTTACCCGACTCTTGACCACCCCAACCAACCCAAAGACGGCGTGGCTGGGGGACCCCGATAAGCGCCGGACTCAAACCAAGGCGGCCAGAAGACTGGTGCGATGAATGACACCATCAACGGCGCTAGTGGCTCCACTGTTGTAGGCGCGCTTTGTTTGCCGTCAACCTCTCTCAACCACAAAGGGAACAGCACCTCCACCGGATACACACAATCATCGTAGCCGGATAGCTGGCGTTCACAGGTACCGGCCTACTCAACAACGACCATTCTTCACTTGACGGCGGAGGGTCGCCGATCCCAACTGCGGTGCTGGCCGAGTGAGTGGAGCAGGGTTGGCTGACGCTTGTCAGGCTCGCCACAATGTTCCACGTGGAACACTCAGGTCGCATTGCCCTCCGTCCAAGAATGTTCCACGTGGAACATTGCCCTCCAACCCTCCCGTTCCAGTTACCCACAACCCCTCACCCTGCCTACCCTCCACTTAATCAGCACCTTCCGCCGTCCCATCCGAGTCTTGCACAGCTTTTCCAACGAAAATTTCGGCGCCGCCGCCCTGCGTCATTGCCGACCACCCTCGCCGCGTTCTAAGCTTCTTGAGTCAGCCTCACCTGCACAATCATGGGACGCATCATCGCAGTCACCAACCAGAAGGGCGGAGTCGGCAAGACCACGACCGCCATCAACCTGGCGGCGTCGTTCGCCTCCCTCGGCGCCCGCACGCTGCTGGTCGATTGCGATCCCCAGTCCAACGCCTCCAGCGGCCTCGGCTTCCTGCGCGATCCCGAGCGCCACAGCACCTACCAGGTCATCATGGGCGAGGTCCCGGCGCAGCAGGCGACGCTCCCCACCGAGCTCGACAACCTGCGCATGATCCCGGCGCACAAGAACCTGCTCGGCGCCAACATCGAGCTGGTGCCCCTCGAGCTCCGCGAGTACCGGCTGCGCAACGCCTTGCAACTGGTGCGCGACGAGTTCCAATTCATCGTGATCGACTGCCCGCCGGCGCTCGACCTGCTCACCCTCAACGCGCTGGTCGCCGCCGACACCGTGCTCATTCCGATGCAGGCCGAGTACTTCGCCCTGGAGGGCGTCACCGAATTGCTCGACACCATCGACCGCATCCGGGTCGATCTCAACCCCAGCCTGGCGGTCGAGGGCGTGGTGCTGACCATGTTCGACGAGCGCACCAACCTGGCGCAGTCGGTGGCCGCCGAACTGCGCAGCTTCTTCGGCGACCTCATGTGCGAGACCGCCATCCCGCGCAACATTCGACTCGCCGAGGCGCCCAGCCACGGCAAGCCGGCGCTGCTGTACGATCCCCACGCCCGCGGCGCCGAGGCCTACCTGAAGCTGGCGGAAGAGATCATCGAGCGCGTCACCCATCCCAACCCGCCGTCGGAAGAGGCCGCCCAGCCCAGCGATTGACGGACCGGTTGCGGCACGGCGCTATGTACCACAATGTGGGATATACCGCATTGTGGGATAACGAGGGGGCATGGGCCCGCGGAACCAGAACTCATCTCATAAATCGTTTTGGGCTGTATCAGGGCCGCAGCGCGGAAAGGTCAGGGCTTCAGCCCTTGCAAAAATAGGTCCCTCAGGGGCTGAAGCCCAACTGGTTATTGACCCATTGCGGCACGGCTGAAGCCGTGCCCTGACACAGAACGATTTGTGAGATCACTTCTAGAAAAGTGGCATCCCGGTAGGGCCTCCAGAGTTGCCCAGACCCCAGCCCGCAGGGCGGCACAAGAGTAGCCCAGGACGTAAGTCCTGGGTAAGGTGGGAAAAATTAGGGAGTCCCTTTGGGGGACGGCACCAGACAACACACGCCGAAAGCACACAATTTCCTTCGCCAATCCGCCCGATCGCACGTACCCTATAACCTGGACCATGCAGCCACTCAACCTGAAGCCCTCGCACAAGCTGGTCAAGAGCTACTACGAGACGCTCGGCAATTACGGACAACTCAGCATTGACCACGAGATGGCGGTGCGCAGCGCCTTCCAGAACCTGCTCGCCGGCTGCGGCCGCCAGTTCGAGTGGACGTTGGTTCCGGAGTATCAGTTTCATCCTGCGAAGCTCAGCGCAGTCCGCATTGACGGCGCCCTGCTCGACAGCTTCAAGCTGCCTCGCGGCTACTGGGAGGCCAAGGACGAGCACGACGATCTTGACAAAGAAATCCGCGCCAAGCTCGACAAGGGCTATCCCCGCAACAACATCATCTTCCAGGCGCCGGCGCGCGCGATGCTCTAAGCTCTAGCCAAGGGAGAGAGTTGTCGCGCTTCCGGTAATCTGTGTAAAAATCATGACCACATTCGTGTTAGCATCACCGCATCCAAATGTCACAAGCCGATGTCGTCATACCCGGCCCAAACGTCCAGACAGGTAGAGACAACAATAAACTCCGGCCTGAAGACTGTTGCGTTCACGACTGGTATCGATTTGTCCTGTCCTTCCCCCCTCATCTCGTGCGCGATTACGTGGAGCGTCTCGATGTTGGAGCCGGGCATTTAGTTCTAGACCCTTTCTGCGGAACTGGTACAACTCTCGTCGAGTGCAAGAAGCTCGGTATTCCCAGCGTTGGGATTGAACCCAATCCCATGCCGTGCTTTGCCAGCCAAGTGAAGCTTGATTGGAGCGTCCATCCAGGCGACCTACTGGATCACGCGGAACAAGTAGCGGAGACCGCAACGTCCAGATTGGAAGCGGACGGGCTTGCCGAAAACGCCGATCTGCCGCTTTTCGATGTATTTGGCGAGAAGGCGAACTTACGAATGCTGCCCTCGCAAACCGAGGCGTTGCTGCTTGCAAACTCTATCAGTCCGTTACCGTTACATCGGACGTTGGTGTTGCTCGATGTGCTGCAAGAGTTTAAGGATGAAAGGCTTAGCGGGCATGAACGCTTGGCACTAGCCAAATCGCTTGTCGCAGGAATCGGCAATCTCGAATTCGGCCCTGAGGTTGGCGTCGGACGACTGAAGGCAGATGCGCCTGTTGTTACTCTTTGGATTCGTGCTGTCAGGGCGATGGTCGAAGACCTGCGAACCGTACATGACAAGCAAGGTGCTCGTGCCAGGGTAATTCAAGCGGATGCCCGGCAGGTGCCGAAAGTGCTCCGGGACACGGTCGTCGACGCCGTCATCACCTCACCTCCATATCCCAACGAAAAGGACTATACGCGCACGACACGGCTGGAATCTGTACTACTGAGCTTCATCAGGAGTAAACAGGACTTACGTTGCCTGAAACAGGATTTGGTGAGGTCGAACACCCGGGGCGTATACAAAAGCGACCGGGACGACCTACTCGTTATTGATCACGACGAGATTCAGAACATAGCAGAAGCCATTGAGCAGCGCCGGATAGCTCTCGGCAAGACGTCGGGGTTCGAACGTCTGTATGCGAGGGTGACGAAGCTGTACTTCGGTGGAATGACAAGACACCTCTCTGAACTTCGGTCAGTGCTCCGTCCGGGAGCCCGCTTGGCATACGTCGTGGGCGACCAAGCGTCATACCTGCGCGTGATGATTCGCACGGGCCAGCTATTGGCTGAGATCGCCGAATCGCTCGGTTACGAGGTAGTAGACATTGACTTGTTCCGTACGCGACTAGCAACCGCTACAAAAGAACAGCTCAGGGAGGAAGTTGTGCTGCTTAAGTGGCCGGGAAGCAGCACGGCAAGGAGCACGATGATGAATCAGAAGAACGTGTACACCGCAATGATCGAAAGGATTTTCGCCTCGAAATATAAATCGGGAATGCGTGAAGTGGATTTCGAGCGCGGGGAGTTGGCGAGAGTGGCCGAGGAACTAAAAGTCGAGTTGCCGAAAAACCTTGGTGACCTGATTTACAGCTTCCGGTATCGCGCTGCACTGCCAGAGAGCATACAAGCAAAAGCCGGAGAGGGTGAGACGTGGATTATTCGCCCTACCGGACGGGGTAGGTACCGGTTCGTGCTCGTTCGTAATCGTCCCATTGCTCCCAACGAAAACATGGCGCTCACGAAAGTACCAGACGCCACACCCGGAGTGGTGGCGAAATACGCGTTGAGTGATGAACAGGCGCTGCTGGCGAAATTGCGTTACAACCGACTGGTCGATATTTTCACTGGAGTGGCCTGCTATTCGTTGCAGAACCACCTCCGCACCACGGCGCCGAACATCGGTCAGGTCGAGACCGACGAAGTGTACATTGGCGTGGACAAGAAAGGGGCACAGTACGTCTTTCCGATTCAGGCGAAAGGTGGAACGGACAAGCTGAGCATCGTGCAAATCGAGCAGGACGTAGCTGTTTGCGCGACAAAGTTTCCCGCTTTGATATGCCGCCCGATTGGGGCGCAGTTCATGACGGAAGGGGTAATTGCGCTTTTCGAGTTCGAGGAATCCGAAGATGGCATCGTGATCTCAGCCGAAAAACATTACAAACTGGTTCCTCCCGAAGAAGTAACGGATTCGGATCTTGCAAGATACCGAGAGCGCAGCGATTAAAGGATATTAGGCTTATGCCGCCAACCTCAAACGCGAGCTGCCGCGCATCCCGTTCGTCAGTGCAACCGCAGATCCCTCGACTCCGCCCGAAGCGGGCTCCGCTCGGGATGACAACCCCGAGGTCTTGGGTGACCATAGGGGTCCTTCGACTCCGGCGGCTCAACCCCAAGCCGCCTCCGCTCAGGATGACAAACCGATATTTTGGAAGTTTGCAGAGGCTGGCCGCCGTCTCGCCGAACTCCACGTCAACTACGAACAGCAAATCGAATATCCGCTGGAGCGCGTCGAAAAGGGACAACTGAACTGGCGCGTCGAGAAGATGCGGCTCGGCAAGGACAAAACTTCGCTCATCTACAACGACTTCCTCACCCTGCGCGGCATCCCGCCCGAGACTTACGAATACCGCCTCGGCAACCGCTCGGCGCTGGAGTGGGTGATCGACCAATATCAGGTCTCGACCGACAAGCGCAGCGGCATCACCAACGATCCCAATCGCGCCGACGATCCCGAGTACATCGTGCGCCTCATCGGCCAGGTCATCACCGTCAGCCTGGCAACCATGGAGATCGTGAAAGCCCTGCCCGAGTTGCGGATTCAGGCGAGCGGCGGTCTGTGAAAGCAGTGCCGTCCCTGAAGGGACTCGGGTCATTCTCTTATGTTGATCCAGCCCGCCGCGGCGGGCTGGGCTACGATTGTGGCGCCCTTCGGGCTGATGGTTGGCCGGTGACGCTGGGTTCTGCTGACTCAAGCACTCAGGTGCTGGGCGATCCTGTAGGCTGGCGCGGGGCCAGCGGCGGAACGCCACAAAGAAACCGCAGGTCCCTCGACTCCGCCCGAAGCGGGCTGCGCTCGGGATGACAATCATAAAGGGGCTGAAGCCGTCGCTGGGGATGACAACTCCAGGGTTTTGGGTGGCGATAGGGGGTCCTTCGACTCCGGCGGAAGCCATCGCTCGCGATAATAAGGTTACTGGCGGGAATAGGGGTCCTTCGACTACGGCGGCTTAACCCCAAGCCGCCTGCGCTCAGGATGACAAATCGATATATCACAAGTTTGCGCGGGCGTGAAAGTGAACACCGTGCCGTCCCTCCACCACCTCAACAAGGCCGCCACGGCGGAGCGCCACACTGAAACCGCAGGTCCCTCGGCTCCGCCCGAAACGGGCTGCGCTCGGGATGACAACTCCAGGGTTTTGGGTGGTGATAGGGGTCCTTCGACTCCGGCGGCTCAACCCCAAGCCGCCTGCGCTCAGGATGACAGATCGATATATCACAAGTTTGCGGGGGCGTGAGAGTGAACACCGTGCCGTCCCTCCACCACCCCAGCAAGCCCGCCACGGCGGGGCGCTCGTTGGGGACCCCGGCTACGGGGACTCGGGTCATTCTCTTATGCAAACCCAGCCCGCCGCGGCGGGCTGGGCTACGATTGTGACGCCCTTCGGGCTGATGGTTGGCCGGTGACGCTGGGTTCTGCTGACCCAAGCACTCAGGTGCTGGGCGATCCTGTAGGCTGGCGCGGGGCCAACGGCGGAGCGCCACACTGAAACCGCAGGTCCCTCGGCTCCGCCCGAAGCGGGCTGCGCTCGGGATGACAACTCCAGGGTTTTGGGTGGTGATAGGGGTCCTTCGACTCCGGCGGCTCAACCCCAAGCCGCCTGCGCTCAGGATGACAAACCGGCCCGGCAGTGCCGGCAATCGATCGCTCGGCTGCACAACGGATTGGCCTTCAAGAAAATCACAAGAATCATCCCCTTCGACATTCCGTCCTTGACGGAGACGGCGCGGAAGGGATTAACTATGGGGCAACAGGGCGCTGCGTGGGAAGCGTCGCAAAGCTCGTGACTGACAAGCTGATAGCCTCCGACGCATTCGAGCGGTTACGACAGATGACAGCTTCCCGCCCCGTGGAACTGGCGGAGATTTGCCGGGAATTTTTGAGCGAAGCCGGTAAGACACTTGCACAGTTGCGCAATGCATTTACACTGAAGCAGGCCGAGGAGCTGCGCAACCGGGCCCACTATCTGAAGGGCAGCAGCCTGATCGTGGGGGCCATCGGGGTGACGCGATGTTGCGCCAGCTTGGAAGCGATGGGGAAAATGGGCAATTGGAGTGAAGCGGAAGCCGAGCTGGAGCAGCTATCCGCCGCGCTCCAGGCGGTGGAGCAGGAATACGTGAAGGTGCTCGGTCCGGGCGTGCTGCCGGGCAGGGGCCCGGCCGCGTAGGCGATCCTCTGCAAACACTTATGACTATGGCAAAGGTGGCAGTGACTCCCATCAAGGTGCTGATTGCCGACGACCATCCGGTGGTGCGCATCGGGCTGCGCAACATGCTGCAGGCCGACCACCAGATGCGGATCGTGGCCGAGGCCAAGGATGGCGCCGAGGCGCTCCACATGGTGCGCACCCTTCGGCCCGACATCCTGCTGCTGGACCTGGCCATGCCCAGGATGCCGGGCATGGACGCGCTACGCGAACTCACCAGCGAAGCCACCTCCACCCGCACCATCGTCTTGACCGGACTGGTGGACAAGCGGCAGATCCTGGAGGCGCTGCAACTGGGCGCGCGCGGCGTGGTACTGAAGGACGCCGTCGTGGAACATCTTTCGGCCTGCATTCGCGCCGTGATGCAGGGTCAGTACTGGCTGGACGGACGTCCGGTGCAGAACCTGGTGCAGGTGCTGCGCGATCTGGCGGCGCAGACGGCCCCGCCTTCGCGCAAGACCTTCGGTCTCACCGGCCGCGAGCTCGAGGTGGTCACCTTGATTACCGAGGGTTCCACCAACAAGCACATTGCGGTCAGTTTCGGGATCAGCGAGGAAACGGTGAAGCGCCACCTGACCAACATCTTCAACAAGCTGGGAGTCGGCAACCGCCTGGAGCTGGCATTGTTTGCCCTGAACCATAATCTGCTGCCGCCCAGCTCCACGGCGGATGTGTCGAGATAGCCGAACGGTTGCAGAGTTGCGCAACTTCGAAACCCAAGCGCACTTCGCCCTCTCGGGTGAATGTCCATCGCACTCCAACCGCCCTCTAGTCCAACTCTTCGGACCCGTTACTCTTCTGCTTCTCTACACCACAAAGGCACTTCCCCAGTTGTCCGGGGGCGGCTAGGGTTAGAGCAGAGACTTATATGGACAACGGCTACAAATGGGGGCTGGAGCTGGGTTCCGTCCCTCTGCTGGAAGCGGTGCTGTGCGCCGACTGCGAGATCATTAGCAACAGCGCGGGTGACGCCTGCGAGATTTGCGGCAGCCATTCGCTGCTCAGCCTGGGGCGCCTGCTCGGCGGCTGCATCGAGGGCGAGCGTGCCGCCCTGGTGGACTGCGACCGGAATCCTGTTCACAACGGATTTACCGTACTGGTGAACCCCGGCGCCACCGAAGTCTTGCAGCAGCGCCGAAGAAGGAAATTCAGTGGTTAGGGGCCAGGGGTTAGTTGTAATCCTCGATCCTGCCTCTTCTAACAGCAAACCCCCCAGTAAGCGATCGTCCGCCAAAATTACCATCCACCGGACCCCGAATCACATCACACACGAGTGACAATTTCTTCCCTGCGAGGTCTCATGGATCACGACAAACTCCTGCGTCAACAACTTGCCAAGACGATCGACTGGAACGAAGCCCATGCCGACTTGAGCGCGACGGTGAAGGACTTCCCCGCCAAGCTGCGCGGTCAGGCACCCGACGGAATGCCACATTCGGCGTGGCAACTGCTCGAGCACATACGCCTCGCGTTGTGGGACATCCTGGAGTTCAGCCGCGACGCCAAACACAAGTCGCCAAAATGGCCCGAGGGCTACTGGCCGAAAACCGCAGCTCCGCCCAGCGACAAAGCGTGGGACGAGAGCGTGAAGGCCATCCTGAAATTGCAGGAGGAGTTCCGCGAACTGGTCAGGGACCCCTCGCATGACCTGTTCAAACCGTTGCCCCATGGCGACGGCCAGACGCTGTTGCGCGAAGTGCTGCTGGCCGCCGACCACGGCGCCTATCACCTGGGACAGTTAGTGCTGGTGCGGAGGGCATTGGGGGCGTGGAAGGGATAGGCTCAAAGCTGACAGCTAGATCAACGACAGCGCGTCCACATCCACCACCACATTGTTGCGGGGAATCTTCTGCGTATCCGCATAAGTGAGCATGGAGCGCAACGCGGCATTCATGCGTTCCCGGCTCGCCGACTTCAGCAGGAAGTGATAGCGATACTCGGTCTTCAGCCGCACGATCACCGCGGCGGCAGGGCCCATGACGCGTATGCCGGCCAGCCGGCTCGCTTCGAACCATTTCCCCAGAATGCCCGACCAGGTTAGCGCCTCGTCGAGTTTGCTGCTGCGCACCAACACGTTGCTGACGGCGTTGAACGGCGGATAGTGCATCCAGCTGCGGAAGCGTATTTCCTTCTCGTAGAAGCCGCGGTAATCGTGCGCGGCGGCGAACTGGATGGCGTAGTGGTCGGGAAAGAATGTTTGCAGGACAACTTTGCCGGGGGTGTCGCCACGCCCGGCGCGTCCCGCAACCTGAGTGAGCAACTGGAAGGTGCGCTCGGCGGCACGGAAGTCGGGAAAGCTGAGCGCAGCATCGGAGCCGACGACGCCCACCAGCGTGACGTTGGCGACGTCGTGTCCCTTGGCGATCATCTGCGTGCCCACCAGCAGATCGATTTCGCCCGCCTGCAATGCGCTCAACATGCGCTCGAAATCGTCGCGGCCGTGCACCGTGTCGCGGTCCAGCCTCGCAATGCGCGCCTGCGGAAACATGCCGTGCAGGATGTGCTCCAGCTTCTCCGATCCCGTGCCCAGATACTGCACATATTCGCTGCCGCATTTGGGGCAGGTGCGGGGCGCGGGCCGCGTGTAGCCGCAGTAGTGGCACATCAGGCGGTGCTCACGCTTGTGGTACGTCATGGAGATGGCGCAGTTCTTGCACTGCACACTCTCGCCACATTCCCGGCAGAGCACGAAAGCGGAGTAGCCGCGCCGGTTCAGCAGCACCATCACCTGTTCGCGGCGCGCCAGCCGTTCGCCAATCTCTTCCACCAGCTTGCGCGAAAGCGGTTCGTCTTTGCGGGTGCGCTGGAACTCCTCGCGCATGTCGAGGACCTGGACCTCAGGCAGCGGCCGTTTCTCGATGCGCTCGGGCAACTCCAGCAGCCGGTACTTGCCGTTGACGGCGTTGTAGTAGGTCTCCAACGACGGCGTGGCCGAGCCCAGCACCACGGCGGCGTTGCACATTTTGGCGCGCATCACCGCCACGTCGCGGGCGTGGTAGCGCGGCATTTCCTCCTGCTTGTAGGAGTGGTCGTGCTCCTCATCCACCACGATGAGCGCCAGGTCGGGCACGGGCGCGAAGATGGCGGAACGCGTGCCTACCACAATGTGGGACTCGCCGTTGCGGATGTGTCTCCACTGCTCGGCCCGCTCATCGTCACTAAGCCCCGAATGCAGGATTGCAACCTCGTCCCCGAAGATCTGGTGCAGATCGGCGGCGACGGCGGGAGTGAGGCCGATTTCCGGGACCAGCAAGATAGCAGAGCGTCCCTTAGCCAGTACCGCTTGCATTGCCGACAGGTACACGGCAGTCTTGCCCGAGCCGGTAATGCCGTGCAGCAGCATGGGCAGAAACTGGCGCTCTTCGGTGGCAGTAATGATGGTGTTGAGCGCAGCTTTCTGCGCGGGCGTGAACAGAAACTCCAGCTTGCGCGGCTTCATCCCCGACATACGGAAAACGGCCGCCTCTTGACTGAGCGCGACGATCCCACGTTTCACCAGCGTTTGCAGCGTGGTTCGCGGGACGGCCAACTCACGAATCGCTTCGACCGCAGCGTGCTGGTTCTCCTGGCTGCGCAGGCAGGCCACGATCTTCTGCTGATTGGCGTTGAGCTTGCCGGTCACGTCCTTCAACGTGGCGATCTGCACAGTGCGGCTGGCATCGCGCACATCGCTAAGGTCATCGCGAGCGATCCACTTCTTGCGCAGCAAAGCTTGCAGCAAAGTGCGCGACGCTCCGGTCGCCGCACGCACAGCGGCTTCACGGACCACTTCGCCATCGGCGAGGCGGTTCAGCACCGCATATTCCAGCATCTGATGCTCCGGCTCTTGGTGCGATCGCAACGAGGACCCGATGGTGGATGCAGCATGGAGTGCAGCAATTCCCTTGTCAGTGATGTGATAGCCGACGACGCGCCGGAACTCCGCCGACAGCGGCAGCATGGTGCGAAATACTTCGCCGATGGGCGCAATGTAATACTGCGCGATCCAGCGGCCCAGTTGCATGAGTTCAGGCGTGAGCGCGGGTGCTGAGTCGAGCACCTGGCTGACGCGCCGGGTTTGGAACTTGGGTTCGCGCTCGTGAAGTTCGGTGACGATGCCGCACAGCCGCTTCTCGCGGAAGGGCACGATGACGCGGCCGCCCACGCAGGGCTCGGTGTCGGCAATGCGATAGGTGAAGACGGCGTCGAGCGGGACCGGCACGGCCACATCGCAGAATTGCGGCATGGCGTTAACTGCCTTCGTCGCTGGGTGCGCGCTGCGGGGTGGGCAGATCAAGGTAGCGCATCACCATCTGCAAATCTTTCCAAGCTTCCTTCTTTTGCCGCGGATCGCGCAACAGGAACGCCGGATGATAAGTGACCGCCAGCTTGCATTGCAACGGCTCGTCGGACTCGTCAACAATGCCCGGCGGCGAATAATCATAGAACCGTCCGCGCAGTGACGCCATGGAGTCGTTGACGCTCAGCAGGTTCTTGGCCGCCGTCGCGCCCAAGGCCACGATGACCTTTGGCCGGATGACGCCAATCTGCCGCATCAGAAACGGCGAACAGGTTTCACACTCGTCGCGCTCGGGCGTGCGGTTGCCCGGCGGGCGGCACTTCACGATGTTGGCAATGTACACCTGCTCGCGCTTCAGGCCCATGGCGGCAATCATGTTGTTAAGCAGTTGGCCGGCGCGTCCGACGAACGGCAGCCCTTGCGCATCTTCGTCGGCGCCCGGGCCTTCGCCGATGAACATCAGCTCGGCATGTGGATCACCGGTGCCAAAGACAATCCGCTTGCGCCCCAGCTTCGCCAGCTTGCAACGCTGGCAGGCGGGGCCGATATCGTCAGCAATGACCTGCAGAAGGGAAGCGCGATCGGCGCTGCCGTCGGCGGTTGCGACAAATGCGGATTGCTCGACCGCCTCGACAGCGGCCTCGACTCGGGCGGCTTCTTCGGAGGCGATCTCGAGAAGCTCCCTCACAGGATTAGCGTCGCGGCGATAAAGCGGACCAACGCCCAGCTCGCGATAGAAGTTCAGGCGCTCGCGCAGTGCGGATTTGGTGTTGGCGTCGAGAGTCATGCGATGGAGTTGATGGTGCGATTCTACGCCGGCACGGGCGAGACCTGCTTCTGGCGGATGCGCAGTGCAGCCTCCAGAATCTTCTGCGCGATTTCCAGCTTGCCGGCCTCGGGAACTGCGATGACTTCACTTGGGGTAATGATTGTTACTTCGTTGCGATCGCTGTCGAAGCCAATCCCGGCGCGAGCGACGTCATTCACCACGATGGCATCAACCCGTTTCTTGGTTAGCTTGCTGCGGGCGTTCTCCAACAGCTCCTCGGTTTCGGCGGCAAAGCCGATTAGCACTGGAGAACGCTTGCCGGTGGCATGGCGCAGGCTGCCGAGATCGGCAAGAATGTCGGGATTGGGTTCCAGTTGCAGCTCCAGCGCAGCCTTGCGCTTGATCTTTTCCGGCGAGATATTCTTGACGTGATAGTCGGCGACCGCGGCCGCCATGATGATGAAGCTGGCTTGCTCCCAACGATCGAGCACCGCCGTGCGCATTTGCTGCGCGGTCTGAACGAAGATCGTTTCCGCCGCCGCGGGCGGTTGCAGTGCAGTCGGCCCGCTCACCAGGACGACCTTCGCTCCCCGCCGCAGCGCGGCCTCGGCGAGCGCATATCCCATCCGGCCGCTGGAACGATTGCTGAGGTAACGCACCGGATCGATGGGCTCGTGCGTGGGTCCAGCGGTGATGAGCACGGTCTCACCCGCCAGGTCTTGCGCCACGCCGAGGCGCTGCAACGTGGCAGCGACGATCTGCTCCGGCTCCGCCAGACGCCCGGCACCGATCATCCCGCAGGCCAGATAACCACTGTCCGGCTCGACGATGGTTACACCGCGGCGGCGCAGGATTTCCAGATTCGCCTGCGTGGCCGGATGCTCCCACATGTTGACGTTCATGGCAGGCGCGACCACCACGGTGGCCGTGGTCGCCAGGTAGAGCGTGCTGAGGAAATCGTTGGCGATGCCCTGCGCGAACTTGGCGATGGTGTCGGCGGTAGCGGGCGCGACTAGGAGCGCATCGATGGATTGCGCGACCGAGATGTGTTCGACGGCGGAGTCGAGATTGGGCTGCTCGGCTGCCGAGCCGAACATGCTGGTAATGACTTTCTCGCCGGACAGCGCGGCAAAGGTGAGCGGGCGCACGAACTCCTGAGCCGCGGCAGTCATGATGACCTGCACACGCACGCCGCGGTCCTGCAACAGGCGAACGATTTCAGCGGCCTTGTAGGCTGCGATGCCGCCGCTCACACCGAGTGCGATCTTCATGATGTGCTAGTCGTCGCCGTCGCCAGCGACGGCATGGTCCAGGACCGCGCTGGCCGATTCCAGCGGAGTTTTCACAACCTGTGGAATCTCCCATTTCACTTTGCCGGCCCGGAGCTCTTCTTCCGCGATGCGGCAGGGCTTGCGCGAGTGCGACTCCACTACGGGGCGGGCGCCATTCTGCAACTGCCGCGCGCGCCGCGCCGCCACCAGAACGTAGCGATAATTGCTGTCGAACCCTTCAACCAGTTTCATAGGTCACTCCGTGACGATGGGTAAACGGGAAAGATCGAACGTTGCCAGGATAGTTTGGACCTGGTGGAGCATCTGCGTCCGCAAGGCGCCATGAGCAATGGCCAGCATGGCCTCATCCTTTGCTGTCACCGCGGCCGCCGAACCCTTCAGTCGCTCGGCTTCCACGATCGACTTTAGAACGTCAATCGACTGCTCCAGCCGATCGTTGACCAAAATATAGTCGTACTGGGAGAAATTCTCAATCTCGCGAGTTGCCGTTTGCAGGCGGCGCTGAATAATGTCTTCGGTATTGAAGGGACGGGCGCCATCCCCCAGCAGCTTGCGCTGCAGATCGTCGTCGGCCTCGGCGCGACGGCGCAAGCGCCGTTCCAGCTCTTGGCGCGAGGGCGGCAGAATGAAGACGCTCACCGCTGCGGCCACCTTCCGCTTCACCTGGGCAGCACCCTGCACATCAATGTCGAGCAGCAAGTCGTGACCGCGCGCCGTAGCTTCGCGCAGGAAGCGCTTCGCCGTTCCGTAGTAGTTGCCGAAGACCTCGGCGTACTCCAGGAATTCGTCCTCGGTTAGCATGCGTTCGAACTCTTCGCGGGACACGAAGAAATATTCGCGCCCCGACTGCTCGCTGCCGCGCGGCGGCCGGGTGGTATAGCTGATGGAGAATTCCAGACTGGGGACCACGCGGCGGACCTCGTTGGTGAGCGTGGACTTCCCTGAGCCCGAGGGCGCCGAGATGATGAAGATGTTGCCGCCGCTCATTCTAGGTTCTGCACCTGTTCGCGCGCCTTTTCGATCTCCGATTTCATGGCCAATCCCAGGCCGGTGATGCGCAAGGCTTCGCCCGCCACGCCCGTGGTCTTCGACATCAGGGTGTTGGCTTCGCGGTTCATCTCCTGCAACAGGAAGTCGAGCTTCTTTCCCACCTCGCCGCCGGCCTCCAGCAGCGACAGGAAATGCTGGATGTGATTTTTCATGCGCACGACCTCTTCCTGAATGTCGCTGCGCTCGGCGAGCATGGCCGCCTCCTGCAGGATGCGGTCGGGATCGGCGTGCGCCCCCAGCAACTCCAGCATGCGCCCGTGCACCTTCTCATGGTAGGCCTTTAGCACCTTGCCGCGCAGTTGGTCCACTTCATGGGTGGCCGAGGACAGATGCGTCATGCGCTCGCGCAGTTCGGTCACGGCGCCCCGGCCCTCCTCCTCGCGCATCAGGTTCAGCCGCTCGATGCATTGCTCCAGCGCCGCGGTCACCTGTTTCTCCATCGCGGCCATGGCATCGCCGCTCTCGGCGGCATTCAGCGCGCCCGGCATTTTAAGCACCGCGTTCAGGTCGGGCTCGGCGCTCACCCCGAACTCTTCGGCAACTTCGCGGAAAGTGCGCAGGTAGCCGCCCACCAGGTCGCGGTTCACGGAAAACGCGACCCCGCCGCTGCGCTCCAGGCTGAGGGTCACTTCGATGTGGCCGCGGTGCAGGCGCTCCTTCAGCACCCGGCGGACCTTCATCTCGATGGGGTCCATTTCCGCGGGAAGACGCAGATGCAGATCGAGAAAGCGATGGTTCACCGACTTCAGGCTGAGGGTGAACGCAAGCTGGTCGTCCGCGTTCATCTTCACTTGCGAGTAGCCGGTCATGGAGCGGATGTTCATAGTGGCGCTCATTCCGTCCCGGTGGCGGTCTCAACATCGACGAACTGCAAATCATACAACCGGCGGTAGGTGCCGGGGTGGTCCAGCAGACACTCGTGCGTGCCCTCGTCGGTGATCATTCCGTTTTCCAGCACCAGAATGCGATCGGCGCGGCGCACCGTGGACAGCCGATGCGCGATCACAAACACGGTGCGGCCGGTAATCAGATTTTGCAGCGCCACTTGCACCAGCGACTCGCTCTCGGTGTCGAGCGCGGAAGTAGCTTCGTCGAGGACAAGGATAGGCGCGTTTTTCAGGATGGCGCGCGCAATCGAAAGGCGCTGCCGTTCGCCGCCGCTCAGGCGCAGGCCGCGCTCGCCGATCACCGAGTCATAGCCCTCAGGCAGGGCCATGATGAAGTCGTGGGCCAGTGCGGCGCGGGCCGCTGCTTCCACCGTCTCGGCGGAAACTTGCGGCTGCCCATAGGCAATGTTGTTGCGCACCGTATCGTTGAACAGGATGGTGTCCTGGGTGACGATGGCGATTTGCGAGCGCAGGGAAGCGATGGTCAGGTCGCGGACGTCGCGGCCGTCGATGAGCAACCGCCCGCGGGTGACGTCAAAGAAACGCGGCAGCAGATGCACCAGGGTGGTCTTGCCGGAGCCGCTGGAGCCGACCAGCGCCACCAGCTCTCCCGGCGACACTTCCAGGTTGATGTCGTGCAGCACATCACGGCCATCGTTCGCCTGCCCATAACTGAAGTCAACATGCTCGAAGCGGATGCCCTGATGGAACGGCACCAGCTTGTGCGCGCCCGGTTTCTCGCGCACATCGTCACGGGCGTCAAGGAAATCGAAGATCGCCGAGGAGGCGCCCAACGCCTGCTGAAAGTTGTTGTTGAAGATCCCAAACTTGCGCACCGGCTCGTACAGCTTGAACACCGCGATGATGAACGCCAGGAAGACGCCTTCGGTGAAAAAGCCGTGTTTAATGTACTCGCGGCCAATCAAGATCAGGATGGCGATCGCGATGGCGCCGAAGATGTCCATCATCGGCGAACTCAGCGCGTAGGCGCTCACCGAGCGCAGGTTGGCCTTGAACAGCCGCCGCGCAGCATCGCGGAAGCGGCGCGTCTCCCAGGCTTCCATGGAAAAAGCCTTCACGATGCGCACACCGGTGATGGTTTCCTGCAGAATGTTCTGGATCTCAGCCAGCTTGTCCTGGCCGCGGCGCGTCGTGGTGCGCACGCGGTGGCCGATCCTTCGGGCCGCCATTACCACCACCGGCACAAAGATGATGAGCACCCAGGTCAACCGTCCGCCCAGCAGGACCACCACGCAAGCGGTGAACAGGAAGGTGAAAAACTGCTGGAGAAATTCCGCCAGCACCGACGAGAGCGCAAACTGCACCCGCTCGATGTCGTTCACAATCGCCGACAGCAGCGTGCCGGTGGAATACTTCTGGAAGAACGCCACCGAACGCCGCAGCGTGGCCGAATACAGTTCGTTACGCAGGTCGGTCACCATGCCGTAGCCGGCGTAGTTTGCCAGGTAGCTTCCGCCGTAGTCGAAGATGCCCTTCAGCACGGTGGAGGCCACCAGCGCGAAGGCGACCATCGTCCACACGTTGTGAAAGTGTTCGGGAACAAACCAGTTCAACTCGATGGGCTTACCGCTGAGCGGCATTTTGAACAAGGGTAGGGTGTGCGCCTTGGAGGAAGGATTCAGTACCAGATCGAAGATGGGCCCGATCAGCAGCAGGCGGAAGGCGTCCAGCAATCCCACCAGGGCCATCGACACCACCGCCGCCAGCATGTGGAACCAATACGGTTTGAAGTAGCGAAGAAGGCGGCTCAGTTGACGCATAGTTCCCGCAGGTTCGATTGCTGACTTATGCTGACTTAGGCTCCGCGCAGAAGCAGGCCTTCGGGAAATCGGGATGCAACACTTGATTCTACTGGATTTTGCCGCCAGTAGTCAGTAATCAGTAATCAGTAGCCAGTAGTCAGTAGTCAGTTGCCAGTTGTGCGCCGCGCTTCCGTCCTCATCACCGCGAGGATGCGGTCGAAGTCCTCCACGGACGAGTACTCGATCACGATCTTGCCTTTGCCGTTGCGGTAGGTGACGGTGACGTGTACGCCCAGCCTCCGTTGCAACTGCTGCCCGCCCTCTCTGAGGTTTGGGTACAACAGGTGGATCCTCTCGGCCCTCCTCCGAGCGTGGGCCAGATTAGCCACTGCCTTCTCGGTTTGGCGGACCGTGAGCGAATGTGTGGCAATACGCTGGGCCAGTTGCTCGATGGCTTCGGGCGATTCCAGCGCCATCAGCACCTTGGCGTGGCCAAAGCTAAGCTGGCCCTGGTCGAGCATGGCCTGCACGCTGGCCGGCAGCGTCAGCAGCCGTAGGAAGTTGGCCACCGAGGCGCGCGGCTTGCCGGTGCGCTCCGCCATCTGCTCCTGCGTGAGCGCGAACTCGCGCGCCAGCCGCTCGTAGCTGCGGGCTTGCTCCATGCAGGTCAGCTCCAGGCGCTGCAGGTTCTCGACGATGGTCATCTCCAGGGCCTGCTGGTTGGAGGCCGGGCGCACCACGGCGGCAATGGTCTGATGGCGGAGCTGGCGCACCGCCTCCCAGCGGCGCTCGCCGGCCATGACCTGATAGCGCCCGCCCGCTACCGGACGCACCACGATGGGCTGCAACAGGCCCACCGCCTGGATGGAAGCCCCTAGGTCGTCGAGCCCGCCGAACGACACGCTGCGCGTCTGATAAGGATTGCGGTCGAGGCTGTTGAGCGGGATGTGCTGGATCGACTCGCCGGGGAGAAGGTCCGGCGCTGGGGTGGACGCCGGGGAAGCGGTCGTGGCCGGAGCAGGAGGCGCTTGCCGCGACGCAAGCAGGGTCTCCAGGCCGCGGCCAAGAACTTTGCGTTGGTGTGACATGGGACTACGTAGCAACTATCAAGGAGCGGGTGGCAATTAGCAACTGGCAATTAGCAACTAGCTTATTCAGCGCTGAAGCGCTCTTTCGCCCCGCAAGCGGTACTGGAGCGCTGGCGGATCGATCATCCGATGTATCAGGTGAATTGGGTGATTGGCTCCCACCCTGTCGCCAGAGACGGGCGACAAGGGTGGGGCACCCCAAGTAAAGATTCCCGCCGAAAGGCTGGGCCACCCGCCATAGCGTGAATTAGCTGTTTGTCGTCAAGAAAAGAAGACCTCCGGAAAGCCACCAATGATTGTGGAATCTGTGGTCTGCCAACACGAAGTTGGCCCCAAACCCTCTTCTGGGAAGCCAAAAGTGGTTCTGAGTGATCCTCGGCAGTCCAGAACCTGAAAACTCCGGCCCACAATGCTGCTCGGTGTCAAGCGCGAAACGCTGGGCAAAGCCCAGGAAAAAATAGGTGCGCTGGAAGTCCTCGATGGGGATATAGTGTGGGGTTGATGGGAGCTAGAACGGAACTCCCGGATACCGGAGGCGAGTAGCGTGAAGCCTGACAGCAGCTTTGAGGCGCAGACATACCGCAAGGTTGACTTGCGCTTACTTCCATTCCTTTTTCTCTGTTACATTCTTGCCTATCTCGACAGGGTAAATGTTGGGTTTGCAAAGCTGCAGATGCTTAAAGAGTTATCTCTAAGTGATGCGGCTTTCGCCACAGGGGCTGGCATTTTCTTTATAGGCTATTTCTTTTTTGAAGTTCCTAGCAATATATTGTTAAAGAAGTTTGGGGCACGCATGTGGATTGCGAGGATCATGATCTCCTGGGGTGTTATATCCGCGTGCATGATCTTTGTAAAAGGTGCTGGGTCATTCTACGCCATGCGTTGCCTTCTGGGCATAGCAGAGGCAGGGTTTTTCCCAGGGGTCATCTTTTATCTGACCTTGTGGTATCCCTCAAGGCTCCGAGCAACACGGACCGCTTGGTTTGTAGCGGCTATCGCAGTTTCCGGAGTAATCGGTAATCCCATATCCGGCTCGATCATGGATCTGTTATCAGGCGCGATGAGATTATCGGGATGGCAGTGGCTGTTCCTGGCGGAAGGCATTCCCTCTATTATCGTTGGTATTTGGGTAATCTATTATCTGAACAGCAGCATTGAAGAATCCAAATGGCTCACCACTGAAGAAAAGGCACTCCTGGCGCAGAACCTTGTAGTAGAAGATAAGCACAAAACCGACCATAAACTGATTGATGCCTTCAAAAGCGGTAAAGTATGGGTGTTATGCGCGATCTATTTCACCTTGATGATTGGCTTGTACGGCATTGCTTTCTGGTTACCGACGATCGTAAAGGCGTTTGGTATTAAGGGTTATTTCGGAGTTGGCGTGATTACCGCCATACCGTATGGTGTAGCCGTCATTGGCATGATCATACTAAGCCAGCATTCAGATAAGACAGGAGAGCGGCGACTGCATTATGTATTGAATGTTACTGCCGGAGCAATTGGTTTGGTTTTGAGTGGGGTGTTTGCATCTAATCCCGTCCTGGCCGTCATTTTCTTGTCCATAGGTACGCTTGGGGTTATTGGGTCAATGCCATTGTTCTGGCCGTTGCCGTCTGCATTCTTAGCTGGCACTGCCGCTGCAGCGGGTATTGGTATTGTGAACTCGGTGGGCAACTTGGGCGGTTATTTCGGGCCAAACATTCCAATATGGGCAAGACTTGTTTCTTCCGATCGATCCGCTGCCTTGTATATCATTGCAGGAATTTTGATGATCGGAGCTTTAATGACTTTTTTCTTTATACCAAAGACGTTGCGCGTCAGAGTGGGTATTGAAGAAGCTCTCGTTGCCGGCAAGTGACAGCGCCTGACCGTATGCGCGGCAATTCCATCATCGGCGGGTGGCCCACCCTTTCCCCAGAAAATTCTATGGTCATTGTCTAGGCCGCCTCTTGGACTGGGGTGCTCCACCCTTGTCGCCCGTCTTTGGCGACAGGGTGGGCGACAGTTTTTGCGCCTCGATCTGCTTCAGCATCTGGAGGGCGACCGCCAGGCTGCTGTGCTCCGGCTCGCTTACCAGCAGATGAACGTGTTCGGGCATGACCACATAGCCGAAGACACCCAGATCATGCCAGCGGCGCACCCGCTCCAGTGTCTGCTGGAAGGTGCGACGCGCCTGCGGACTGCCCAGCAGCGCTAGCCGGCGATAACAACTGAAGGTGAGGAAGTGTAGTTCACCGGCTTGCCGATGACGTTTGAGTCCTCGCGGCACAGAAGTAATTTATCTCGTGCTGGGAAGAGTTACGCGGTGACGGTGGTCACACGGCTGTGCCCACCCTGTCGCCAAAGGCGGGCGACAAGGGTGGGGCACCCCAAGTAAAGATTCCCGCCGAAAGGCTGGGCCACGCGCCATGGGAATGAGCACGGTGTCGGCGGCCACCAGCGCGTTCAGGGTGAGCAGGTCGAGCGCCGGCGGGCGTGAAGCGACCGACGTTACTTCTCGCGGCTGTACACGACCTTCAACTTGTCAGCTGCGAGGATGCGAGCGACCTGGTTGCGGGCATGCACCGCCCACGGGCCGCCGCTGTCCAGCTTCAGGTAGGTCTGCCAGTGGGGAAGCGCCTGGCGTGGCTGGTGCAGGCGTTCGTAGGCGAGCGCCAGGTTGTAATGAGCATCGGCGTAGGTGGGAGCCAGTTGAATCGCAGTGGTGTAGGCGGCCACCGCGTCGGCGATTCGGCCTGTCTCGTCCAGAACGTTGCCCAGGTCGAAGTAAGCCAGCGCATAACGGGGATCGGCTTCGACGGCCAGACGGTAATGCTTTTCGGCCGAGACAAAATCCTGCCGGTTGTAATAGAGCGTGCCCAGATTGATATGAGCCGGGGCGTGGCCGGGTTCAACCTCCAGCACCTGTAGATAAGTTTGGATGGCTTCGTCGTGGGTGCTGGGATGTTCTTCGAGGGTGACACCCCGCGCGAACAGATCGCCCGCAGTATCGAACTTGGCGATGGGCCGCACCTTGACCGAGGACACCACCATTCCGGTGTGGGCAAAGTCCATGACGAACTGACCGGCGATGGGTTCGACCGAGTGCCCCTGATGGCGGTAGGCCACGCGCGAGCCAACGCTGAAGGCGCTGGCTTCGAGGAGCGGGTTCTCCATGCCGGCCACCTGCTTCAGCATGGCCTGCAAGGATTCGCGGATGGCCGCCGGACGCACCCGTTTGGCGCGCAGGTCACGCACTTTCGTGAGCTGAAGCAGATCGAAGAAGGTAAACATGTCGGAAATGGGGACGAGCCCTGCTTTTTGCCAGCCAGCCAACTGGTTGGGCGAGATGTGCAGGATGCGAAGGACGTCCGCTCGACAGAAGTGGTTCATGTAGGCTCGGCTAGAATCGCCGCAGAGCTTGCTACGATTATCAGCGGAAGCAAACTCGAGCGCAAGTGGAAAACCGCGCAAAACAGTGGAAAAGAGGGGCTTGCATCCCTTTACCGTTTTGGTTACCGGCAATTACAATCGAAATAGAGCCGACGTAGCTCAGTTGGTAGAGCAGTCGATTCGTAATCGACAGGTCATCGGTTCAAGTCCGATCGTCGGCTCCAGTAAGTTTCTGCGTATGGCTGGCTTGATCGCCGTTCTGCACTAAGTATTCTCACGGCACCGGTGGTTCAGCACTTTGCCTTTATCACGAGCACGGGGCAGGGGGCGTGACGGACCACGGCCTCGGCGACACTGCCCAGGAGGGCGCGCTCGATTCCGCCGCGTCCGTGGCTGCCGATGACGATAAGGTCCGCCGGCCAGCATTTGGCGGCGCTCACGACTTCCGCAGCCGGGCGGCCTAGCTGGACGAATTCCAGAGCGCGCGATTCGCCGGGCAACCGTGCGCGAAAGGCAGCGACCAGTCTTCTGGCATCAAGTTGGGCGAGCGCCACTAACTCGCTGGCGCAAACTCCGGGTTCCTGGGCCCCCAGGGCCTTAGGATCGACAACATGGATGAACGCAATCTCCGCCCCCAGCTTGCACGCCAGCTCAACACCGGTCTCGGCCGCGTGCGCGGCGATGGGTTCGTTATCCACGGCAATGAGGATTCTTTGAAAGCTCACCGATCATCCTCCTGTCCCTTGGCGGTAGATATGCGGAGCCGTTGCAAGCGCTCAACCTACCATTTCATTCCAAGCGCGCAAACTACTCTGTAATGGTAGTCACAGATGGTCACATCAAGCAACCGCGGTCGCCACTCCTGTCGCTGTCTTCGTTCCTAGCAGGCTGCTGACAAAGTCGGAAAAGCGGATCCCTCGCGGGCTAAACTTTACCCCAACAAGCGGAAAAACGGCCCTTGTCGGGGACCCCTGTTCGCCCGCTCGTGATGACAAAAAATAAAAGCCTTAGCGGCGCGGCTGAAGCCGTGCCCTTTCAAATCGCATCCGCACACGGAGTTTTTCAGCAGCCTGCTAGGAACCGCCAGCATAGTTTCACGAGCCCCTAGTTCGACACAAGGTCATACCCAATTCCACACGAACCATGTTCACAAAGCACTTAACAGGTGGCCCAGTTTTTCCTTCTTAGTCTTGAGATACTCCAGGGCATTGGGGTCGGGAGCGACTTCGCATGGAATACGCTCCACAACCTCAATCCCGGCATCGCTCATGGCCTTGACCTTGTCGGGGTTGTTGGTAATCAACCTTACCTTGACTATTCCAAGCTGCTGCAGTATCCCAGCGGGCAGGCGAAATTCACGGTAGTCCGCTTTGAGCCCGAGCCCCTCGTTCGCCTGGACCGTGTCATATCCGAGGTCTTGCAGTTCATAGGCCCCCAACTTGGCGGTCAAGCCGATGCCCCGTCCCTCTTCCTCTTCGTAGATCAGAATGCCGGCACGCTCATGGGCAATCATGGACAAGGCCATCCGCAGTTGCTCGCCGCAGTCGCAACGTAAAGAGCCGAGAGCGTCGCCGGTGAGGCATTGGGAATGGATTCGCAGCAGGGGCGGGCGGCCCTTGATATCTCCCATAATCAACGCTAGCGCACTTTCGCGCCGCGGCGATACCCCCGCCGGCAGATCGCGCTCGAATCCAATCATGCGAAATCGGCCCCATCGGGTCGGAAAGTCTACGGAAGCAGTTTGTCGGACGGAATCGGGGAAGACGGCAATCATGGTAACAAGACTCCCTAAACTACACTGGTGACATGTCCTATCAGGAATTCTACTGGCCTATTCCCGCGAATGCGCAGGTGACAGGTCACACAATCGCGTGATGGCAGTCACGCATCGGCCCACCGTCTTCTTACTCCTGACTCTCTGGTGACCTCCTTACCACGCTGCATAGCAAGCCGCCAGAAGCCATCTCATAAATACCGTGCGGCCCAAAGCGAGGTACCTCAGGGGCTAAAGCCCAGTCCGTAACGGGCCAATTGCGGCACGGCTGAAGCCGTGCCCTGATACAAACCGATTTATGGGATAGCTTTTAGCATGCGCCCGCCGTCCAGGTTGAACCATGGCACGAGAGTGTCGGCGATGACCACACCTGCCAAATCGTCATCCGCTATAACTAATGTCTAGTTTACTGATTAACTTAAACGACTTAGTGCAACCTATAAACAGTTCTCATGCGCCGCCGGCCCAAGTCGAGGAGAGGCGGGATAGTCTTGTTGCAGAATTCTTGTGTATGCCTACTATGGCTATCGCCTTATCGGGGAAAGGATTTACTCACGTGCTCCCGTGATGTGGGTCACTGGAGCGCGACACTTATCGCCATATAATTTCCAGCAGAGTGAGCCGAGATGCTGATCGCTGGACATTGTCCGCTGCGGCAACGTACTTTCATCAGGATTTTGTGCCTCCTGGTATTTGTCCTCGCGCTGCACACCCGGCTTGCTGCCTTCGAACACCAGAAAGCGTCGATTAAGACCTTCACCGATTCCGAAGTTTGGCGGAAGGGACAGAACGCAGAGATACCTGCCTTCAGCAATAGTCCTGTCTTATATGCCACGCCTGCTTTTCTTGTTCCGCTTCCGGACTTTTACCAGATGAGACGTGTCGATAAGCAGCCCATGGGGGTGTTCGACGCCCTCGACGGGCTGGTCCGGTTGCAACGGCCTCCGCCGAATCGGTGTTTAGGCGACGCTTCCTGGGTCCCGCAAGGAATCTCGGGAGGATGCAATGCGCAACTTTTGTTATGCGGCAGCAGCAATGTTGCTGGCTGTCAACCTGGCTTTCGCACAGTCGAGCGATATCCAACCCACCCCTATCCAATCCACCGCCCCGAGCGCGAGCGAACCGGTTGCGCCGCCGGCCGCTGTCTCCGAGATGCAAGCCCGGCTGGAGGCGCTGGAGCAGAAGCTCCAGCAACTTGAGGACCGTGTAAATGCAGTACTCCCGGGAGGTCCAACACACGCTCCGGTCGACTTGAGTACGCGGGTGGACACGCTCGACCAGGAACTTCATCTGCTGGAGCATAATGCGAAGGTGCAAGAAGGTCCCACGCTTACCGCCGGGCGTGACACCTTCTCCATTTCCAGCCCGGATAAGGCATATCGTCTGAGAATTGGCGGTCACTTGCAGATGGACGCTAAATTCTTCCCCGACAACACTAGCAACCTGCTGACCAACTCCTTCAACCTTCGTCGCGCCCGCCCCATATTTGAAGGGTCGCTGGGACAATATGTGGATTTCCGGTTTATGCCGGATTTTGGCAATGGTCAAGTTGCCATTTATGACGCATATGCTGATGTGAAGATGTCTCCTTATGCAGTTCTGCGTGGCGGCAAATTCAAGACCCCACTCGGTCTGGAACAACTGCAAAACGACGCAGATTTGACCTTCATTGAGCGCTCCCTGGCGACCGATCTGGTGCAGAACCGCGATACAGGCATCGAATTTTATGGGGACATTCACCGGCGCATAAGCTATCAGTTTGCCGTCGATAATGGCGCTCCCATCGGCGCCAACATTGATGTCCCCACCCAGGGTGGCAAGAATGCGGTCGAGCGCATCTTTGCCACGCCGTTTGCGTCTTCCGAAATAAAGGCTCTAAAAGGCCTCGGGTTCGGTATCGCCGGCTCCGAAGGCCATCAGAATCCGGGAGCGACGCTGCCAACCTTCAAGAGCACAGGGGGACAAGCTGTGTTTTTCAGTTACACGGGCACAAGGTCCATCCCGGTACCATTTGCAGATGGGACGCTGGTCAACATCTCGCCGCAAGCTTATTACTATGTGGGTCCCGTGGGCGTGATGGCGGAGTACGTAGGTTCTACCCAGGATATCGGTGGAACAACCACTGCCAAAAAGACGATCATGCGGGCCATCAACAACCATGCCTGGCAAGTAGCCGGCTCGTGGATGCTTACCGGCGAGCAGAAGTCGTACAAAAGTATAGTACCGCGCACTGCCCTCGAAGGAGGCGGCTGCACGCGAGGTTGGGGAGCATGGGAGCTCACCGCGCGTTATTCGGAGCTGAAGATAGATCCGCTGGCCTTCACTTCCGGCTTGGCAGACCTCACTAAATCGGCCAAGGCTTCGCAGGACTGGACCGTGGGTTTGAACTGGTACTTGAACTTCTTCGTAAAATTGCAATTCAACTACGAACAGTCAACCTTCGAGCAAGGCGCCGTGAAGGGCAATCGGCCAACCGAGCATGCGATTATGGAGCGGCTACAGATCGCGTTCTAGGGCGTGCTTCAAGAAGCTCGTTTTGCGACACCAGGGCTAAAGCCCTTTTTTGGAGTCGCGATTTTCGCGGGCCTAAAGGCCCGCGCTTCCACCCAGAGCGCTGCAGGACATCTTTGAAACAAGCTCTAGGGAAGGTCTGATTAAGTCTGTTGGACATCCCTCAGGGGCTAAGGAGGGTGTGTCGCGAGTGGCGTCGCCACTACGCGGCTCGGATAAATTCCCCACTTGACCCGGCGCTTGCGCGCCGGGCTCAAACCAAAGTCGCCGCTGCGCGGCTGTTTTGTTGGGCTCTCGACCACTTGCGCAACGCAAGAATGGTTGCGACACAGTCTCTAAAGGCCGGCCTCATATTGGGCATTTACGCACGGCCTGAAGGCCGTCACCTTCAAAGAGCCGAACTTAATCAGAGCCTCCCTAGGCAAGACCCCATATAGTTGGTTCCAGGCCGGCGATTAGAGTCGCGCGTGAGCGAGCTCGGTTTGGGCGGTGCTGTCTGCGCCTTGGCCGGCTGGCGACGCGAAGATGGGCAGATGTCTGACGGCAAAACTGAACAAAGCCACACCAATAGCAATAACGCCGTAGGCGATAAACACATCCTCCCACTGAGGAACATACAATACTTGCTTGACAGCTTCCCTGGCGGTAATGGCCAGGTTCAGACGGCTGGTTACAAATCCGGCAAGGACCAGCACGGCACTGCTATAGAACGTCCTCTGCGAACAGCTCCGGTAGCGGCGAAGAAGCAACGCGGTAGGTAACAAGAAAAGACATAATTCAATTCCCAGCAGATAATTGTAAAGATGCCTGTGCAGCAGCAAGGGGAAGGTCCGGGGGTCGAGCAAATCGAGCAAGCGAAGGCATACATATAGGGGTAGCAGGACTGCAAGGGCTGCCTTGATCTTGTCGACCGGTATCGCCTGAAGCCGGTCATCAAGTGTCGTGGATGTGTGCCAGGAGGCAAAGACGACAACCGCCAGGCAGCCGCAAATTGAAGACAAAAATAGCTGCGCAGAGAACATCGGCGTAAGCCAAAGGGGTGAGAACCCCCCGGGTGTAATCGCCAGCGGACGGGTCAAGGAGATTTGCTGTAAGGTGGACAACAATGCAGCCGCGAGGGCCAGGACTGACCTGGTGAGGTGCAGCGCGGGAGAAGGCATCCGCCGCCCGGCGTTTCTCGACACTGCGGGAATAAATTCCGCTGCGAGCAGGGCGCCATACAGGACCAACGCCGATCCTGCTCCCAGGAATGCAGGACCTGGACTCCAGAGGCGCAGGAGCGTCCAAAAGTGAAATGGCCGATTAGCCACGGTCGCGAGGACGGCGCCTACAAAACCCAGGAACGCGGTAAGCATGCAGACACGCAAGATAGGCTGGTAAATGTCAAGCCTTGCGAGATACACGATGGCAACGATGGTGAACCCGCCCACGGCAAGGGCCAAGCCACAAAAGACATCCAAACCTGCACAGAGTCCCCAGGGGAAGACCTCCTTCAGACGGGGTTGCCAACCCCAGCCTTGCAGCCGGCGCGCGGATTCCGCATAGGCTCCGAAGAGTATCAGCCCGGCGAGGATCAGCCTTGGGAGGGTCAGCCGATAGTGGTGACTATGTCCTTTCACGACTTCTTCCTTGCGCAGGCCATGATGTTCGGCGGAGGCTGCGAAACTCATTCTTAGGCTGTCCCTGGCAAAGCTGGTTCATGGCTTGTCGGGCCACATCAAGGCCCTTCTCTGCCATACTCGCCTCGGTTGCCGCGCCGGTGCGCAAGAAGGCCGCACGCGCATCGCACAAGCACTGCACCGCCTCGGCCAACCAGTCGGGGGAACCGCAAACCCCAAGCCGGAAGCATGCCTGGGCACGATTGAGCTTGGTCACGGCGTAATCAAACAGGCTGCGCTCCAGGGTACGCACGCGCAGGGCAAGATCGAAGTGGCGAAGCGCGTGGCGGGCGTGCGAATCGCGGAGGGAAAGGTCTGGGCACGGCAGGGAAAGGCAGGCGTTGCCCAGATTGTTATGCAGAGCGGCCCAGCGGGCGGGAACGGTGGCGACGGGGGACAATCGCAGGGCGCGCCGATAGCACTGCATGGCATTGTGCACATTGGCGGTCCTGTCGCCGGCGATGCGCTGGCGATACGCGGTCCCCAGGTTCTCCATGGTTGCGGCAAAGCAAGCCGGATCGGCCTGCCGGGTGCGGAAGAGGAGCGCCTGCTCGTAGTGAGCGATGGCATTTTCCCATTTATCCGGGAACTGGTCGTCGGGAAACTCGCACCAGGTGTTGCCCAAGTTGTACTGTATCCGCGCCCATTCCTGGAACATTTCGGATTTGAAGTAAATGGCCGCGGCTTCCTCATCGCATTCGACGGCACGGAGCAGGCGCGCCTTTGTGGGCAGCCTTAGAGAATGGGGGTACAGGAGTCCGAGTAGGCTGAGAATCGCGGCCCGAATCCGCGGCTCTTGCGGTCCATGCAAGGCCTTGCACGCCAAGCCCAACTCTTCCAAGGCGAGATCGGGGGAAACCAGAGGATGCTTCTGGCAGCGGCCGCTGTAGCAGATGCCGAGCTGGTAGCGAAGTCTCCAGTTCTGCGGATTTTGTTCGGCCACCTGCTGCAACTTGAGAATAACGATCTCACAAGGTTCCCCGTTGCACGGTCGTGGCGCCGCATCTTGTTGGTTGGCATTCATGAGAATCGGGGCCGCTCGATGAGCGAGCCGCCTAACCTCGCGCCTCATTGATGATTCCCAGCACCACTGCCTCCACCTGGCTGGCGACTCCGTTGAGACCAGAGTGGGGAGAGAACTCGGCCATGGCCGAGGGACGCATGGTGCTGATAAAAGTGTTTTCGCCCTCGGTGTAGACGACGATCGGGCAGGGCAGCATGAGGGCCACATTGACGTCCCGCTTCAAGGCTTCGTCGGCAAAGCGCGCATTGCAGACTTCGATAATCTTCAGGGGACCCCGACTGAACCCCGCGGCCGCCAAGGTGGCCGCCACGTCGTAGGTATGCACCACGTGAAAACCTTTTTCGACTGTCTTCGCCTCCACGGCGTCGACTGCGGCTTCGAAGGACTTCCTGGTGGTGACCGTGTAGAGAAAGCTCTTCACAACGTCCCCCCGGCGATCGCGGGTTGGAACGACCGCCCTTACACAAGCTGTGCGTACGCTCCGGTCGAGCACTGCACGCGGAGAACAGTTTCAGTGGAAGACCTGAGCGGCAAATTTTCTGGCCGCGCCGGCTACACCCAGGGCCCACTCCGGTGTGGCCAGGGCGTGCAAGTGGGTGTAGCTGGCCCAGACGTTCTTGACAATGGCCGCATCGCGGCCACTAAAGCATCCCACCCCGCGACGAACTTCGCAGGCGGTAGCGGCCCAGTTCGACTGCGGCAAGATCCGAGAGTAGTGAAACTCATGTCCGCGAAGCGTGGTCCCGACGGGGAAAAAAGGATTTTCGGCGTCCACCAGCAACTCGCTGTAGCCGTGACCCTGGGCCGCATCGGACACTTCGACCTCGAAGGGAAACACGTTGGCCATCTCGTATCGCACGCCCTTCCACAACATGGCGCGCGCCAGCAAGATGAGGCCACCGCACTCCGCATAGACCGGCATTCCGGCTTCCGCAGCGGTGCGGATGGAACGCAACATGGTGCGATTGGCGGCCAGCGCTTGGGCGTGAGTTTCGGGAAATCCGCCCCCAATGTAGAGGGCGTCGAGGTCCTCAGGCAGAGCCGCCGCCTGCAGTGGGGACACTGGAACCAGTTCGGCGCCTGCCTGCTCCAGCCGTTCAAGATTTTCCGGATAGTAAAAGCTGAAAGCCGGGTCGCGGAACCAGCCAATCTTGACGTGGGGCATGGAGCAGGGTGGCGCGCTTTCTGGCGCACCAGCTTCGAGTGGCGGCGCACTGCGGGCCACTGCCAGGATGGCATCAAGATCGATGCTGCCGCCCACAACTTCGACCAGGTCGCGCTCCAGCTCCTCCAGGTAATCGTATTCCTCCGGGGGGACCAGTCCCAGATGCCGCTGCGGCAGCGGCGTGCCGACGGCCGCTTTCGGGATTGCCCCCAGCACGGGTATGGAGCAGGTAGAGGTGATGGCGGCGCGCAGGATCTGCTCGTGTCTGCGGCCGTTCACATTGTTCAAGATGACGCCGCGGATGGGGAGGCCAGGATCGAGGGTCTGACAACCCAGCACCAGCGCAGCCGCCGTGCGGGTCATTTTGGTGGCATCGATGATCAGCAGCACCGGCGCTTGCAGATGCCGGCTGAGTGCCGCACTGGAGTGCGTCCCGACCGCGTCGAAACCATCGAACAGGCCCCGCGCCCCTTCGATGACGTTGATGCCTGCTTCCACCCCGTTGCGGACAAACGAGGAAATAACCTGCTCCCGGCCCATCAGAAAGGTGTCGAGGTTGCGCGCCGCTTGTGCGGAGGCCCAGCTTAGCCAGGCGGCGTCAATGTAGTCGGGGCCTTTCTTGAATGCGCCCACCGGCACCCCCGCATGGCGCAAGCGGAGCAGCAATCCTAGCGAGACCAGGGTCTTGCCCGAGCCGCCGGACAGACCGGCAATCAGCAAGCGCGGCAGTGCGCGAAGCTCGCTCATGTCAGGATGGCCGCGGCTACGGGGCGGGCGCTCCTTCCGGTTTGGGAGCCAATACGATGAAGGAGCCTCCGAAATAGCTATATATGCAGCGGCCAGAATCGATCAGGATGCGGATCGCCTTCTTGCAATCGTCTTTGCTGCACGCCGCTTCGCCATGCTTGGCGACCATCGCTTTTGTGAGGTCGCCAGCCTTCAGGTTTTTTTTCCCCGCACATTCGGCCAGTAGCTGGTACATTTCTTCCGCCAAGGTTTCGACGGGAACTGCAGTAATTTCAGTCATACCAATACCTCTTTTCGCTCCGAGTTCGAAGCTATCAGTTGTTGTAATCTCTCGCGCAGTCGCACTACCTCCCCGACGACAAGGGTTGCCGGGGGCTCGACACCGGCGCGATGCACCTCGGCGCCGATGTTTTCCAAAGTCCCGGTGACGACATGTTCGCCGTCCCAGTACGCCATCTGGATGATGGCGGCCGGAGTACCCGCGGGACGACCGGCGGCAATCAGTTTCCGCGCAATGGTGTCAATGTTGTGCACGCCCATCAGGAATACCAAGGTGTCAATTTTGGCCAACGCCTGCCAATCAACGCGCTCCTGGTTCCCGATGGCATTGTGACCGGTGACGATGGCCACGGAGGAGGAAGCCGCGCGGTGGGTCACCGCAATGTTGGCGCTGAGCGGAGCCGAGAGACACGAGGAGACGCCTGGGACGACCTCAAAGGGAACGCCGTGCTCGGCCAGATACTCGACCTCTTCGCCGCCGCGGCCGAAGAGAAAAGGATCGCCGCCCTTGAGCCGAATCACACTTTTGCCTTCACGCGCCTTCTCCACCAAAAGCTCGTGAATCTCGTCCTGGCGCGAGTGGTGCCCCGGAGGCTTGCCCATGTAGATCTTCTCGGCCGATGTTTTGGCCAGGGCGAGCACTCCCTGCTGGATCAAGCGATCGTACACGATCACGTCGCCGATGCTGATCCGTTGCACGGCCCGGATGGTCAGGAGATCGGGATCACCCGGGCCGGCACCGACGAGATAAACTTTTCCAACTTTCGACATTTGCGCCTTTCGCGCTACACCACGCGGCTGATCAGCACCAGGAGCACGAGCAGCACCACTCCCACGCTGAAGGTGTACCAAATGAGCTTCTTTTCAATGGGAAGCAAGGGCTCGTACTCGCTCTCCATCTTGCGTAATTCGTCGCTAAGTCGAGGTTCCGTCATAGGTCATCCTTTCACCAGGGGCGGTAGGACCCCATGGAAGAACAGCCACGAAATCAGCAGGCCGACCCAGATGATGTATCCAAACAAGCAAAGCACATAGACGGCGGCCAATTTGGCAATGCCCTCCTGCCATAGCTTGCGGAAATTGGAGAGCAGCCCAATCGTGAAAAAGGTCATCACAAAGAAGATGGCGCGGAAGACATTGGCTTGCCCCATGGAGGCTTTGATCTTGGGCACCAGCCCCGGCGCCAGAGCGCCCAAGGCGAGCACGATGAGGAAGGTGGCGACGTAGCCCAGGATGAATTTCGGGAAGCGTTGCCAAATCTCTCTGACGCGGACCTTCTCGCCTTCACGATGCTCAATTTTTGCCGACCATACCCAGGCCAGAACGAAGGCCCACACGCCGATAAAGATATCGATGAATACCTTGACCGTGGTGCTGACGCTCATGATCCAACCCGCCTGATAGGCCACACCGGTGGCGGCCAGCGCTTTGGCACGGATCAGCGAATCGACAATGGCCCCACTGGCCACCGCAGCCCCGTCGGTCTTTACCGCCAGACCCATCCATGCGCCCGCGACCATGGGCTGGGTGTAGAGATAGTGTTGCGCCACGAAGGGAAGAAGTAGCAGTTCCACCACGGCAAAGATCACAACCAGCGAGGAAACCATAATGGGCACGATCGGCCGGGCTTTGATGGCGCTTCCGGTGGCGATGGCAGCCGAAACGCCGCAAATCGAAATACCCGAGGCCAAGGGCACCGCCCATTCGCGGCTAAAGCCGAAGTAGCGGCGGGAGACGAAGTACACGATCGGCCAGTAGATCAAGTAGGCCTCGACGATGGCACAGACGCCACGGAAGATTACGGTAGTGGCCAGCGCCCGCTGTTCAAGCGCCGCAATTCCCAGGAACCCGCCGAGGATGACGATGGCGGTCTTGATATACAGCTCGGGCCGGATCGCTTCCTTCAGAAAAGTGCAGGCCCGCGTAGAGCAGTTGCCGATCAACAGACCGGCCAATAGGGCAATGATGAAGCCAGACTCATTGGTCAGGTTTAGCGACCAGCCGATCTTCAGCGCCTGGCGCTTGTCGGGGGTGGCAGCAACGTACGCCCAACTGCCAATGATCCAGCAAACATAACTAAGCGCGAATATGAAAGTAAACCCGGCGGCAAAGCGCTTGAGGTTGGCGCGCAGGGCCTTGGCGCAGAGCAACAGAATAACCAACAGGAAGACATAAGTTCCCAGCAGGGAAAGCAGCGCCGGCAGTTTTGCATAGTGCTTGGAAGCCGGCGCCAGGGCCTTGGCCGGAGATGTCCAGACTGATGTGGTCACGGCCCAGCCGAGTACGTCAGCCCCGAACAGCAAGGCCAGCGAGAGCACGAAGACAAGCAGCCCGATGCAGACTGCCAGCCAGTCCTCGCTGATTCCTGATTGCGGAGGTCGCGTGACGGGCGGCGAAGGCGCTCGCTCCAAAACCGGTGGTTCTACTAGAGTTGCCATAGTCTTGCTCCGTTAGTGGTTGGCTCCCGTTCCCGTTCGAACCGAGAGCGTGATTTTGTAAAAGACGGTGATCAACAATGTGCCCAGGGCCCAGATCGCGGCCACGATGGTCCACTCCGGCAAGGTGGGTTTGTACTGGGTGATGGCGCCCAGCGGAGAAGGTATGAAGCCACCTACGATCAATCCCAATCCCTTCTCCAGCCACAGGGAAACAAAAATAAACACACACGCCGCGGGCAACAAACGCGGATTGGTCCGCCACCGCGGAACCAGAAGAAGCGTCAGGGCCGTCAGAGACAGGATGGCCGATAGCCACATCCAGGGCACGAGGCCATAGTTACCGTCCAATCCGACAAATAGATACTGGAAATGCTCCATGTCAGCCGGAATGCGGCTATAAAAGACGGTGAACACTTCCACGAGAACAAAGAAGACGTTAATCGCGGTGGCATAGGTAACGATGACGGCCAGTTTCTGAATGGCCTCGCGCCCCGCATCAAAACCCGTGAGCTTGCGCAGCGCCAGGCAAAGCAGGATGAGCAGCGCGGGTCCAGCGGCAAAGGCCGAGGCCAGAAAACGGGGCGCCAGGATGGCCGTCATCCAGAAAGACCGGCCGGGCAAACCGCAATACAGAAAAGCGGTCACGGTGTGAATGCTGACCGCCCAGGGAATCGACAGAAGGATGACCGGTTTGATCCAGGAGGGAGGCAATACTCCTTCGCGTTCCGAACGAAGCGTGACCAACGCGATCAAAGCGTTGATGAAGAGATAGCCGCCCAGCGACACAGAGTCCCAAAACATCAGCGACCAGAGTGTGGGATAGCGCAACACATTCAAGACCCGCGATGGTTGTCCCATGTCCACGAAGATAAAAAGCATGCACATGGTGACGGCCGACACGGCAAGAAATTCGCCCAGGATCGTGATACGCCCAAATTGTTTGTAGTCGTGCAGGTAGTAGGGCAAAACCACCATGACCGCCGAGGCCGCCACTCCCACAAAAAAGGTAAACTGCGCAATATAAAGTCCCCAGCTCACATCGCGGCTCAACCCGGTAATCACCAGGCCCTGGTTCAGTTGCCGCAGGTAGCAAAAGAACCCTGCCACGATGACGGCGAACAAGCACAGGACCCAAGTCCAGTACTTGCGGCTTCCAACGATCGCTTTTTCGAACATGAACATAAGCGCACTCAGACCAGGTAATACACGGAAGGACTCGTTCCCAGTTCAGGTTCGCGTTGCACGGCAAAGCGCGCACGTAAAAGTTTTCTGACTTCCGAATCGGGGTCTTCCAAATCGCCGAAAGTCAAGGCCTTCTCCTGGCAAGCGCCTACACAGGCGGGCGCCAGGCCCTTGGCCAGCCGTTCCTCGCAGAAGTTGCATTTCTCCACCACTCCTTTGGTGCGAGTGGGGAAGTCCGGGTTCACGGTGGCAATCGCGGGTCTGGGGTCCTGCCAGTTGAAACTGCGCGAGCCATAGGGACAAGCCGCGACGCAATAGCGGCAGCCAATGCAGCGATGCCAATCCATCATCACGATTCCGTCGTCCCGCTTCCAGGTCGCCTGGGTCGGGCAAACGCGAACGCACGCCGGATTAGCGCAGTGGTTACACAGCAGGGGGATGGGATGGCCGGCGTAGGTTTGCCGCACGTACTCGGTCCGCTCGAAGGGGAAGACTGCCTCGAAGGGCTGGTTCCAGATCCACTTCACCTCGTGGGCTGGGTCGTGAAATTGGGGAATATTGTGGGCCGCGTTGCAGGCCTTGACGCAGGCGTCGCACCCTCCCGCGTCTTGACGGCATTTCTGCAGGTCAATCACCATGCCCCAGCGTTTTTTTGGCGCGCCGCCGGCAGGAATGGCCGAGGAAGCGTCGGTGATGGCGCGCATCGCCTTTTTCCCTGCCAGTCCCAGCAGGCCGAGACCGGAAAGGCGCAAGAAGTCTTTTCTGGTAATCTTCACGGCACCCTCCTGGAGGCCAGGCGCGAATCATTGTGACAATCCCAGCAGTACGGCGTGGAGACTCCGGCATAGGTGTGGCAGCGGTCACAAAACTCGGCTTTGTTGGTATGGCATTGCGCCAGGCAGGTGCGCGTCAGACTCTTGTCGTAAACCTTGCCGTTGAAGGCCGTGAACTGGCGCTGGCCGTTTCGCACGACCCCTTCTCTCCAGTCGACCAGCAATTGCATGTGCGAATCGCGCATGTAGCCGAGGGGCGCGACGCATTGCTTCTCGTGGGCGGGCAGTTTCACGTCGGGCGCCCCTGGCGAGGTTTTGACGGCCTGGCCATGCCAGACGGGAAACGTGAACAAGCCCACAAAGATGAGCAAACCGGCAAAGATCTGAGGACGGTCACGCATGAACGGCCTCCTTCTCTTCCTCTTCGGCGACGAGCGGCTCGCCGCGCAGATCGGTGGTGCGCTGCTTTTCACCGGTCATGATGAGGGCGTTACCCAACAGCTCATGCACGCCCGCAACTTCCACGTCACCCACCCAGTAGTCCATCAGGGCGGGCAAGGTGGCCTTGTCGATGGCGCAGATGCAGGCCAGCAGGTTGACCCCGTGTTTCTGCTTGACGTACTTGACCGCATTGGCGCGCGGGAAGCCGCCGCGCAAGCGCATCTCAAGGTTCTCGTCGGTGCCCAGTCCGGAGCCGCTGCCGCAGCAGAAGGTCTGCTCGCGGATGGTGTTTTCCGGCATCTCGTAGAAGTGGTTGCACACGTTGTTCAGGATGTAACGCGGCTCTTCCAGCAGGCCCATGGCGCGGGCCGGATTGCAGGAATCGTGAAACGTGACCTTCCAGTTGTCGTTGCGGCTGGGATCGAGCTTCAGCTTGCCATTGTGGATGAGGTCAGCCGTGAACTCGCAGATGTGCACCATCTTGGTGGAGCGGGTGTTCTGGAACACTGTTCCTGTGATCGGGGAGACCGGGGCCTCCAGAAAATCGGCCGGCCCGTTCATGGTGTCCATGTACTGGTGCAGGACGCGCCACATGTGGCCGCACTCGCCGCCCAGAATCCACTTCACCCCCAGCCGCTTGGCCTCGTCATAAATCTTGGCGTTGAGCCGCTTGATCATCTCGTGGGAGGTGAACAGGCCGAAATTGCCGCCTTCGGAAGCGTAGGCGCTGACCGTATAGTCCAAGCCGATCTCGTGAAACAGCATCAAATAGCCGAGCAGGGTGAAGTAGTGCGGAGTACCGAAGTAATCGGCCGACGGCATCACGAACAGGATCTCTGCGCCCTTGCGGTTGATGGGCACGTCGATGCGGAGGCCGGTGATATCGCTGGCTTCGTCGGCGGCGAAATCGATGCTGTCTTTGAAGCCGTGCGGCTGAATCCCCAGGTGATTGCCGGTGCGAAAGCAGTTGGCGACCGGCTCCAGCACCCAGTTGATGTTGCAGCCAATGAGGTTCAGCAGCTCGCGGCCCATCATGGTGATTTCGGCGGTGTCAATGCCGTAGGGACAAAACACCGAGCAGCGGCGGCACTCGGTGCATTGGTAGAAGTAATAAAACCATTCCTTAATGACGTCTTCGGTGAGCTCGCGTCCGCCCGCCAGCCCGCGGAAAATGCGTCCGGTCAGGGTGAAATAGCGGCGGTACACGGAACGGATGAGTTCCGCGCGAAGCACCGGCATGTTCTTGGGGTCGCTGGAGCCTACGAAGAAATGGCACTTGTCGGCGCAGGCGCCGCAGCGCACGCAGATATCCATGAACAAGCGGAAGGAACGGTACTTCTTCAGCCGGTCCTTCATGCCGTCGAGGATGATTCGCTTCCAGTCGGGCGGGAGCTTCCAGTCTTTATCGAAGGGCTGCCACTCGCGGGCATTCGGCAAGCCGAGGTAATTCAGGTTCTTGGGCAGCGCGCTGTAGCAGAACACCCCTTTGTGAAATTCGACCTTGGGGTCTCGCCAGTCGCCCCTCGGGGCCCGCGATTCAATCTGCAGAAGCTGTTCCGGCATCATCGGCCTCGAGCGGAAGTCCCGCTGCTTTGATCTTGTCCCGGAACTCCTCTTCCCATTCGGCGTAGCTGTGGGTCTTGACGGGATAGTTCCAGGGGTTGATGTGACGTTGGCTGCGATTGTTATTAGCCAGGTTGCGGGTGGGACTCAGAAAAACCCCGCCGATGTGCATGAGCTTGCTGAACGGAAAATAAGCGGCCAGAACGCTGACCAGCAGCAGGTGCACCAGCACCACGCCGCTCAGGGCGGTCGGCGCAATGGGGTGAAAGGTTGCCAACCCCAGAGCGAATTGCTTCACGGTGGTGATGTCGGCCCGCAGCACGTAGCGCATCAACACGCCGGAGATGGCGATGCCGAGAAGCAGAAAAAGCGCGAAGTAGTCGGTAAACAACGAAATGTAGCGGAGCAACGGGTCGCGCAATCTGCGGAGCAGCAAGTACGCGAGCGCCAGCAGAAGGACCACGTCGGAGGCGTACAAGTCGGGAACGGTGATCTGGAAGAAGCCGTCCACGTGCTGGAGCGCGAGAACAAAGGCGGGTACCGGCTCGATCAGCAGCCGCAAATGGCGCAGCAAAACCAGCAGCAGCGCCCAGTGAAAGGCGATGGAGCCGAGCCAGAGATACTTGTTCTCGCTGAACACCAGCCGATCCTTGTCCAGCCGCGCCCGGTTGTTGCGAAACAGCGAGCGGAACGCCAGCACCTCCAGAGCCATGCGGCCCAATACGCCCCAGATGCTGGAGGGATTGTCGATGGGACTGGTCTTGATCCAAGGCAGCGATTTCTGCTGCCCGCAGGTGGTGGGAATGCGGAATGGCACCGGGGTCCAGGCCCAGCGCAGCACGCGATAGCAGAAGCCGGCAAGGAAGATGGCGAGCGCGGCATAAGGGACCGCGACAGCAATGAAGGCGCGCCCCTCGTTCCCGCGTCCCGCCAGCGCGCCAACCAGGACCAGGAACAAAACCGCCAGCAGCGAAGAGACGACGTTCATAGCATGCTTACCTCAGCCAGCTCCTTGGTACGCAAGGCGGCGGCGGCTTTCGCTCAACCGGATTTCCGCCAGTTGCTCACGGCACTGCATGTACTTGTCGAAGGCCATGAGCGCGAGCCGATCGATCCGCTCCCCAAACCACACTGGGTCGTGTTCCGGCGCGAGTTCCCGCAGTATCGGCCTCAGTAGGAACACGAAGCCGACCGCCTGGCTGGCGGTGAGGTCCTGTACCGCGCGGAGCCGGATGAGGGCATCCAGCGCAGGCGCGATACAGCCAGGGTCCATTTCCCCGTGCAGTTGATCGAAAAGGACCGTGAGACACTGACGCACCGTGTGGCCCACTGGATTACGGAAGGGATCGCTCTCCCCGGAGAGAAATGCGACGGCAGCACTCGGATACGACTGAATGGTCTGCGCAATCCACTGCTCGAGGATGGGCCCATGCGTGCTCATGGCGCCCCTATACGCAACCAGTTGGTTTGGGCAGTCCGGCCAGCTTGCAGGCGCCCTTGGCCGGGCCGGACGGAAACAGCTGGTAGATCTCGTTCAGCTTGAAGCCGGTCTCCTTGCAAACCTTGCGAACCATGGGCGCGATGCCGAACTGCAGGTAATACTTGCGAATGTAGTTGATGACCTTCCAGTGCTGCTCCGTCAGTTCCGTGATGGCCTCGGTCTGGGCAAAGTCTGTGGCCACCTCTTCGCTCCACAGCTCTGGCTGCTCCAGGAATCCATCTTCGTCAACGGCGTAGCATTTTCCGTGTACTTCGAACGTGGGCACAGTTTTCTCCTCGTGATCAGTTCATTTCGATATAGCCGCAAGGACACGCCTCGGCGCACTTCTTGCAGCCGTTACAGACCTCAAGTTTGACTTTGTAGTGTTCGCCTTTCGGCAGTCTCACAAAACAATTGTTGCTGCAATACATCCAACAGCTCTCGCAGTCCATGCACATGCCGCACGACATGCAGCGCTTGGCCTCGTCGACGACTTGGGCTTCGGTCAGGCCCAGCTCAATCTCGGTGTCAGGCGCGCGCTGGGCAACGGGCACGTGGCTGCGCTCGTTGCGCGGCGCCGGCTTGTACCACTCGAGCTTGATCTTGTCTTTAGCAATCGGCGCAGGGGCCACAGGTTTCGCAAGCGGGATGCCGCGAAAACGTGCGTCGATGGCTTCGGCGGCAAAGCGGCCCTGGGCAATGGCGATGGTGACCAAGCCCAGTGCAGTATCGTCACCGCCGGCGTAGATTCCCTCCACCGGGGTCACGCCAAAATCGCCGGTCTTGATCCAATCCTTGCCCGAATGCAGACTGTCGAAGCCCTGGAAGTCGGGTTCCTGGCTGATCGCGGCAACGATCGCCGAAGCCTGCGACTCAAATTCGCTACCAGGCTGCGGAACCGGACGGGGACGGCCAGACGAATCCGGTTCGCCCAGGACCATGCGAATCGAGCGCAGACCGACCGCGCGGCCATTCTGCCGCAGCACTTCGACGGGCGCAGCAAGGAACTCAATGCCAACGCCCTCTTCCAGCGCCCCTTCGATTTCCGACGCAACCGCCGGCATCTCAGCGCGGGTGCGGCGGTAGAGCAGCGTCACCTCTGCTCCCAGGCGCTTGCTTACCCGTGCCGCATCGATCGCCGTATCGCCTCCGCCGATCACAATGACCTTGTCGCCGACTTCCACTTTTTCGCCGCGGTTGACCAGGTTCAAAAACTCCGTTCCACTGAAAACGTTGTCAGCGTCCTCACCGGGCACTCTGAGCTTGACGCCCTTTTGCGCGCCAATGCCGACGAAGACCGCCTGATACTCCCGGTGCAACTCGTCCACCGAGATATCTCGTCCCACCACGCAATTGCACTTCAGTTCGACACCCAGATCGAGAATGCGCTGGATCTCCGCATCCAGCACCTCGCGAGGCAGGCGATACTTCGGAATGCCATAGCGCAGCATGCCTCCGGGCTGCGGAAAAGCTTCGAAGACGGTGACGGCGTATCCGCGACGCGCCAGTTGATAGGCACAGGAGAGGCCGGCCGGACCCGCGCCCACCACCGCGACCCGTTCGCTGCGCGTTTCGTCGTGCAACTTGGAAAGCTTCAGGTCCTTGGTGATGCCGAAGTCGCCAAGGAAGCGCTCCACGGCATTGATGGCAACCCCACCGTCTTTCGCGGCGCGGTTGCAGGCGTCTTCACAAGGATGCGGGCAGACCCTCCCGCAGACCGCGGGGAAGGGGTTTCGTTCGGCGAGGCGTTTCCAGACCAACTCGAACGCCGCCTCGTTGGTGCGGCCGAAAGCTTCGGCTTGCGCGATGGTCAGCAGCAACTCGCGAATTTCGTTGCCGTTGGGACAGTGCCCCGCGCAGGGCGGCGCCTTGCCTACATAGCGGGGGCGAAGCGAGCTGATTTCCGAGCCGCCCATCCCCGCCTTAATCACCGGTTTCTTGACTTCCTTAAAGAGAGACATCGCTCATCCTCAAGCATAGGGGTAAAGCTTGCGTTTGAAATCTTCGAGCTGGTTCAGCAGGCGATCGTGCTTCAGTTCATCTTCCGTGAGGTAGGTCAGGAGATGCCGCTGCACGAACAGCCGGCAGTTCTTCCGCGCCTTCTCCGCCAGTTCGATGGTTTCCTTCTCTGCCGCTGCGTGTTTCTCGATGAGATCCCAGACTTCGCCCAACTCTTCCGGGGTCAGGCTGAAGGCCTGTGTTTCCAGGCTGTCCAGGATGACCTGCTGTACCCGCTTGTGCATGGCCGAGTCCTGGCGAATGATCTCCATGACCAGCTGAATGAGCGGATTATGAGTCTTGGCAATGATGGCCGACGTCTGGACGATGCTCTCTTCCTCGATTTCCTGCCAGCGCCGCAACGTGGCTTTGAGCTCTTCCACGTCCTCGGCCGCCTTGGTGACCTTGCTAGCCATGCTTGACTCCTTGCAAACGGTTTAGTAGCGGACCTGCGCCGAACGGGCAAAGGTCAGTCCGGCGTGCTTGAAGTCATCAATGTGATAGCGGGTAAACTCGAACCCGGTGAGCTGGAAGAAATGTGGCCAGCCGACGCGCTCGATCCACTCGCCCAGACGTTCGTGCTTGTGGGCGTTCTTGGCATATACGTCCACAATTTTGCTGACCGCCTCCACCACCTCCGGCCAGCGCGGCGGATTGTTGGGCAGGAAGGGGACCGCCAGCTTGGAAAACTTCGGCATACTGCGGGCGTTGCTGACTTTGCCTCCCACCCAGATGGACAAACCGTCATTCTCGGGATCGGCCAGCGGCATGGCCGGACATACGGTGTAGCAGTTGCCGCAATACATGCACTGCTCCTCGATCACCTCGACCGAGTTCTTGCCGTCAACCGTCTTGGGCCGAATGGCGCCGGTTGGGCACGAGGAGATCAAGGTTGGGATCTCGCAAACTCGGGGAAGAATGTCGTGCTTGATCTGTGGCGGCCGGCGATGGATGCCGAGGATGGCGATGTCCGAGCAATGTACAGCACCGCACATGTTGAGGCAGCAAGCCAGGGCGATGCGCAGTTTTGCGGGCATGTCCTCGTGGGTGAAGTGCTCACAAAGCGCGTCCATGACACTCTTCACTATGCCCGAAGCATCGGTGGCGGCTGAGTGACAGTGCACCCAGCCTTGGGTATGCACGATGTTGCTGATGGAGTTGTTGGTGCCCCCGACCGGGAACCCCGCCTCGGCCAGTTCCTTCTTCAGCGGCTCAATGTTGGCCTTGTCGGTGAGAAGAAATTCGATGTTGTTCCGGCTGGTGAAGCGCAGATACCCGCCACAGTACTTGTCCGCCAGAGCGGCGAAGCGGCGTATGGTTTGAATGCTGGTCAACCGGGGTGTAGCCGCGCGAACGGTGTACAGACGATCGCCAGACTCCCCCACGTGGCAGAGCACGCCGGGCGCCAGGTTCTCGTGATACTTCCACTGCCCGTAGTTCTTCTTCACGATCGGAGGCAGGAATTTGTCATAGGACGGCGGGCCGATGTCGGTCAGTCTGGGTTGTGCGGGTGCGGTCGTGCTCATTTGTCACCTCCTGGGGCAGCTTGGAAGAAGATGTACGGATTGTCTCTGGGCGCCGAAACCATTTCGGGGACCGGCTCCAGGCCGATGCCATCAAGAAACGCGGGCAGGCTGATGCGCTGGATCATTTCCCCAACCCGCTCCCGGTTGGTGCCATACTCGTCCCAGAATTCCCAGATGCGGCCGACGAGTTCTTTAATGGTCTCCTCAAGCTCTTCGGCGGGGACGAAGGGAATCAGGACGGACGAGAGCAGGGCCCCCTGCATGATGGGCGCCTTCGAGCCGATAAGAATCACGGCGCCGCGCTCTTTGCCGGGCCTCAGCGCCTTGGGCATCAGGTTGATGCAGTGCATGCAGTGCACACATTCGTGGTTCGCGATGGCGATCTTCTTGCCGTCCCATTTCATGCACTTGCTGGGACAGAGATTGCAGACCTCGTTCTGGATGTCGAATCCGGCCGCCGCGTACTTGGTCACTTCGGCCTCATCCACCTGAATCTCATCTTTCCAGGTTCCGATCACCGAAAGGTCAGCCCGCGCGACGGAAGCGACGCAATCGTTGGGGCAGCCTGCGCACTTGATCTTGAACTTGTAGGCGAACGCAGGGCGGTGCAGTTCGTCCTGGTAGTTCATGGTCAGGTCATAGCAGAGCTTCATGGTGTCATAGCAGGCCCATTCGCAGCGCGCTTGCCCGACACAGCAGGACGGAGTCCGCATGTCGGAGCCGGAGCCACCCAGGTCGAAACCCGCCTGGGCGAGGTCCTGGAAGGTCGGTTCCAGTTGGTCGGTGGTCGTGCCCAGGAGAATCAGGTCGCCGGTCGAGCCGTGCATGTTGGTCAGGCCGGATCCATGCTTCTCCCAAATGTCACAGATGGTGCGCAGAGCTTCGCTGGTGTAAAACCATCCGGCGGGGTGGTTCACGCGCATGGTGTGGAAGTGAGCGATTTTGGGGAATTGGTCGCCGAGATCGCTGTAGCGGCCAATCACGCCGCCGCCATAGCCCAACACGCCAACCAGGCCGCCGTGCTTCCAGTGGCCCTTCTTTTCCCGGTACGAGAGTTCTAGTTGCCCGAGCAAGTCTTTGGGAGCATCGCTGGTTTCACAGGCGGACTTGATTTCTTTAACGAAACTGGGCCAGGGCCCCTTTTCTAGTTCGTCCAGCAGCTCCGTCTTCGGCTTGCCGTTGCCCTCAATAGCCATAACTGAAGTCTCCTTTTGGCCAAGACCTATTCGAGTTGGGTCCCGCAGGTCGCGTGGCCGTCCATGTAAGCTAAAGGTCTGATGTGCGCCGTCCGGTCATCATTCTTTTCTGTCACCGAGAGTCCCACCACCTTGACGACAATTGCTAACCAAACTCAATATGCCCCCTAAGTAAGGCGGATTACGGTGACCTCCGTCACTGAGCAACGTGAGAGATGATGCACAAAGCTCTATGCAACAATGTTCCATTTGTCTAGGTTATTAGTTGACTTACTTATCATAGGATTGCTTAGTTACTTGCGGGCGTTAGATGGTTGGTGTACCAGAGACGGCACTTCCAGAGTAAAGCATGAGTAGGATCCTGCTGAAGGCGATAAGAAGATTCGATGACAGATGGAATGAGGTGACTATCCTGATCAGCAGAGGAGCGGATAGCTGAAGAAGATTGTGTCTTGTACGCCCGTTTCGCTACTATTGTTATTAAGAAGGACAACTATATGTCTTTGTTCCCTATTTTCTTGAAGCTCCCGAAGAAGAAGTGCGTGGTGGTGGGCGCAGGTAAGATCGCCGCCGCTAAAGCCGCTGGACTGCTTCGCAGTGACGCTCACGTGGTGGTGGTGGGTCCAGAGGCAACGGAGTGGGTCCAGAACCAAGCACGCGAAGGAAAGTTGATTTGGCAGCAGCGTGAGTTCGCTGCGGACGACATTGCACAAGCGTTTCTGGTGATCGCGGCCACCAGTTCGAGTGCAACCAACGAGGCGGTCTTTCGCGCCTGCGCGGCACACCGGGTGCTGTGCAATGTGGTGGACGATCCCGAGCGCTGCGATTTCTTCTACCCTGCAGTGGTGCGCCGTGGTCCATTGCAAATCGCCATTTCAACCGGAGGACAGAGTCCAGCTCTGGCGCGCCGGCTGCGAACTGAATTGGAGCAGCAGTTTGGTCCGGAGTACGGCGAATGGGTTGAGTACGTAGGCGAGATGCGAAAGCAGATCCTTCGCCAGCGGTTGACGGGGCCAGAGCGGCGGAGGTTAATGGACCAGATTGCGAGTCCCGAGTCCCTGCAAAAGTTTGTTCAGGACCGCAGATCCGCGAAGACGCAGGCTGGCCAAAGGAAGAGACGGCAATTGCCGCCGGCCCGCAACGACAAGCAAGTTGGCTAGTGCCACTCCCACTCGAGAAAACCCGGCTTCACGTCCACCATCGCGTTGACGATGAGTTCCACCAAGCCGCCGTACAGAATGCGGTTCTGTTCCCACAGATCGTAATAGGCCAGCATGTCGCGGAACTGCCCCTTGCAGTTGCTGCACGGAGCGCATAGATATTTAGGGGTCTCGGGCGAAAGACAATCGGAAAAAGCGTCGAGAATCTGCTGCAGCTTCTTGCGCCCGGAAACGTGAAAACGCCAGTCCGGGAAATTGTTGCCGCTCATGATGGCAAAGCCGCTTCCCCCGCCGCAACAATAATTGTTGACGCCATGGGGCTCCATCTCGCGAAACTGCGGACAAAGTTTCCGCAGTATCTCCCGCTGCGGCTCTACCACGCCCATCAGGCGCACCATGTTGCAGGGGTCATGCAAAGTTACGGGAAAGTCGTTGCGGCTGGGATCAAACTTGATGCGGCCGCTCATTACGATGTCGCGCAGCAGAGTCAGGCCGCTTTCCCGCCGAACATTGAACTCTCCGGTGAGGAGCCGGTCGGCGATGACACAGAGGGCCTTGTGGGCGTGGCCGCACTCCCCCAGCACAATCCTCTTGACTCTTAGTTTCTGCGCCGCTTGCACGTGCTTGAGGGCGACGCGCGCAAACTGCGAGTCGTCGTACCACAAGCCGTAGTTGATCGAATCGTAAGCCGCCAGTTCCGACGACATGGTCCAGCTAATGCCGGCCACGGTCAGAAGCAGAGCAAAGGCGCCCGGGTTCTCCGGCCAGGCCATGATTTCGCCGGCATTGTGGATCAACAGAACGTCGGCCCCTTCCACGTCCCACGGGGTGTGGACCTCGATACCAGTCTTTTCCGAGGTGTCCTCATCGATGAAAGCAATATTGTCCTTGACGACTTCCGCATTCATGCCGGTCGAGGAGCCCACCTTGAGCTGCAACATGGAGCCCCGGTCGTGAATTTCCTTGGCAGAAATGCCCATCTCCTGACTAAACAGTTTGCGCAGCTCATGGGCGACCAGTCCGTTGTCGCAGCCGATGGGACAGGTCTGCGCGCAGCGCCGGCATAGATTGCAGCGATACGCCAACTCGGCGAGCCGGGCCACCAGCGCCCAGTTCAGTTCAATCGCACCGTGTTGCCAGGCCGAGAGCAGGCCGCCATGCTTGACATGCTTGAAATAGAGGCGGCGCAGAGCTTCCGACCGAAAGGTGGGCCGGTAGAGCTCGTTGCCCCCGCTCGCTTCGAAGATGTGGCAAGACTTGGCGCAGGTTTGGCAGCCGGTGCAGTGTTCCATGGTGAGCACGAGCGGTTGCAGAAAAGTCCAGTTGTTCACGTCGGTGAAGAGCTTGTCCAGCCCCGTCAAGAATTTTGCGACTAATTGCCGCTCCTCCGCGAGGGTCTTCGGCTGCGGCAGATTCAGGACGCAAGTGTCATCCAGACCGCACTCGTACTTGTCGGTGGCAGCTTGGGAGAGTGGAGTCCACGGATGGTCCTCCGCCGGATTGTTCAGTGGTGCGGGCAGAGGCATGAGGTCTTCATTTGCAACATGAGTTAGCGGTTTACGGCCGGCCTGCGACAGTTCGCGAAGATCGATGTGCGAATTCATTTACGCACCTCCTGGGCGGGATTGGCAGTTGCGATGTCAACCCAGGTCTTCTTGCCGTCGGCCCCAACATGCTCGGCCGACCACGTCGGGCGATACCCCAGATACTGTGTAACCCTCGACTCCATCGCGCCGCCTCGCACACTCGGCTGATCGTCCCAGCGTACCGAATGATAGGTGAAGTACTTGGCGATGAAGTGGGCCATGTGGGTGAAGGGGATGTAAGCCACGACGGCCGCGGACAGCACCAGTCCCGCGCTGAACAGCCATCCCAGACTTATGTCCTTATTGAAGCGAATTGCGCCACTCACCAACTGGCCAGCTCCGGCGCTCGCCGGCGGCCGCAGAGCATACCCGACGACAATGGCGCCGAAGGCCACTATAAATAAGATAAGGTTGAAGAAGTCGCTGGGCTTCGTATAGTTCTTCAGCTCCGCGTCGGCCGCCCGGCGCCAAAGCAGGGCGAAGGCGCCCACGGTGGAGAGCGTTGCACCAGCGTAACCGGTCACCGTGTAAAGACCGGCCAGGACTACCCAGAAGCTGCCGCCCCCTAAGCTCGGTATAAAAAGAGGAATGGCGGCGCCGCACGTGATCAACACCACGGTGCCAATCAAAAGATACAGGCCGAAGTGAAACAAGAAAGATGGTAACCAAAGGCGCCGGTTATGTTCCCATACGCCCTTGAGGAACAATATCTCGGCAAGCATGGTGCGCAGCTCGCCTGCTATATGGAAGTGCCGGGGTTTCAACCACCACTCGCTGGTCTCGAAGTAGGAGCCACCGTGGGCAACGCGGCTGGGCTCTTCATGCGGCACCGGATAGAGTTCCCACCGCAAGTGGGTGGGCATACTGGCGTACTCGATGACGCGACGAACACATCCTATAACGAAAATCGCCAGGCCCAGATAGATTGCGACATACACCATAACCGTCATGCTGGCCTCCCCCGGATTGAAATCGCAGCCGTCAAGAACTACTTTCTACTTTCTACCGTAAATAAAGATATGACATAAACTGCGGCGGCGGTGTGACGCCCGTCACCGAACAAAGGCAATATGGCACAAGTCCCACCTGGTTTGCCACGCCCAGTTCCTACACGTTGCTTGTAGTTTCTCTATCGTTATGATCGGGATACTTATACTTAGAGCTATCATCTAGGTACGACGCAAGGCTTGATTTCTCTCTCCTTAATCTTAGGCGCTGCCGGCGCGCCCCAGATCGCTGAAAGAAAAGTAATGCGTATGCAGCAGTAGCGCCACAGATCTATGTTACGTCGATAGAACACTACGGCCGCTTTATGCAGGCATCATAATCATGGGCTAGCACACTACCAGTGCAGATGCTGCGTGCAAAGGCCACAGGTAGAACGGGCCTATAGCCAAATAAGTCTATAGATTAGGTCGGCAATCTATAGTTGCTGTTGTTGACCGCCTTCCTTGTATCGCTTCTCACCATGGAGCGTGATATGGGTCACCGTCATCCGACATAAGAGCGCGCATAGTTGTAGCTGTTGTGCAGTAGTGGCGGAATTAGTAAGACGCCGTGGAACTAGGAAGCAACATGCAGTTCTATGTGGTGCTGACAACCAGGGTAAATGCCGGGCGGAGCCGGGCCGACGGAAGCTGGTGGATCACCAGGGCCCGCTCTTATCGGCAGACGAACTCTAGTTGCGTGGCCGACAAGAACTCATCGATTCCCGCGAGGTCGCCGCCCGCCCCTGGGTGACGCCTCGAAAATCAGACAACCTTCGGCAGCTTCCAAAATGCAAGTTGGTGCGAGTGATACATGTGGTTGCGAACTAGTAACGGTCCCGTCCCGGCCTTGCCAAGGCCGTCGCAAACGGGCCCGATGCCGTTCCCATGTGCGGACCGGGTCCGCTCGTTTACACGCACCCTTTTCGGGGCCATCGGCACACGATGGCCGGGAGGTGATTAGTGCCAAGCTATGTAATTACTGAGAAGTGCGATGGGTGCAAAGGCTTGGACAAGACGGCTTGTCAACACATTTGCCCCAACGACATCATGGTACTCGACAAAAACAAAATGAAGGCCTATAACCGCGATCCCAGCATGTGTTGGGAGTGTTACAACTGCGTCAAGATCTGCCCGACCCAGGCCGTGCAGGTCCGCGGCTATGCGGACTTCGTTCCCATGGGAGCGACGGCCGTTCCTTTGCGCTCCACCGATTCGATCATGTGGACCGTCACTTTCAGAGACGGGACGCTGAAGCGGTTCAAGTTCCCCATTCGTACCACGCCGGAAGGTGCTGCGGTGCCGGACGGCGGCTTTGAGACGAAGGCGGACCTCAACAGCACCGCGCTCTTCACCGAGCCCAGCTCGCTGGGATTGCCGGCGGTCGTCAGCTTGAGCAATGCGGGAGGTGCTCATGCCTAAGTTTGAAACCGTAGTAGTGGAAACTGATCTTTTGATCCTGGGCGGGGGCATGGCGGCCTGTGGCGCCGCTGTGGAAGCCGCCTATTGGGCGAAACAGAACGGTTTGAAAGTGACCCTGGTGGACAAAGCCGCGGTCGACCGTTCGGGCGCCGTGGCCATGGGCCTCTCCGCCATCAATCAATACGTCGGTCTGAGAGACGGAGCCAACTCGTTGACCGACTACGTCAACTACGTCCGCAACGATCTTATGGGTATCACCCGCGAAGACTTGGTGGCCAACATCGCCCGTCACGTGGACTCCTCGGTTCATCTGTTCGAGAAGTGGGGTCTGCCGATCTGGAAGGACGAAGCCGGCAAGTACGTGCATGAGGGCCGTTGGCAGCTCATGATCAACGGTGAGTCCTACAAGGTGGTGGTGGCCGAGGCAGCAAAGAACGCGCTGCGCGAAACTGGAACGGGAGAGATCTACGAGCGGGTGTTCATTGTTGGGCCGCTCGTCGATGGCGACCGTTGCGCCGGAGCGGTTGGCTTCTCGGTGCGCGAAAACAAGCTGTTCATCTTTAAAGCCAAAGCCACGCTGACCGCCATGGGTGGCGCTGTCCACGTCTTCAAACCCCGGAGTACGGGCGAAGGCATGGGGCGCGCCTGGTATCCACCGTGGAATTCCGGCTCGTCTGCCTATTTCACGCTCAAGGCCGGCGCCGAGATGACGTGCCAGGAAGTCCGTTTCATCCCGGTACGTTTCAAGGACGCCTATGGTCCGGTGGGCGCCTGGTTCCTCCTGTTCAAGTCACGCGCCACCAATGCCATGGGTACCGATTACATGGTGGACCGCCGGCCCGAACTGGAGAAATGGGGTCCCTACGGCCGGGTGAAGCCGGTCCCTGCGAACCTGCGGAACTATCTCGGCATGCTCGACGTGTTGGAAGGTAAGGGTCCGATTTCCATGCGTACGGAAGAAGCCCTGACCAAGATCGCCGAGCAGTACAAGGACGATCCCAAGGCCTACCAGAAGAAGATGAAGGAACTGGAATCCGAGGCCTGGGAAGACTTCCTGGACATGACGATTTCGCAAGCCATTCTGTGGGCTGCCACCAACACGCGTCCCGAACAGAAGAGCTCCGAAATCGCCGCCGCCGAGCCTTACTTCATCGGTTCCCACTCGGGTGCTTCCGGCGCCTGGGTCAGCGGTCCCGAAGACCTGCAGACCGCTGAAACCAAGTCGGAGTACTTCTGGGGTTATCCCTGTATGTCAACCGTCAAGGGGTTGTTCTGCGCGGGAGACGCTTCCGGCGCTTCGAGCCACAAGTTCTCGTCCGGCTCGCACGCTGAGGGCCGCATCGCCGCCAAGGCTGCGATCAAGTACGTCGTGGAAAACAACACCTTGCCCAAGCTGGACCAGGCTGCTATCGACAAGCTGTCGGCGGAGATCCTGAAACCGCTGGAGCTGTTCGAGCAAAACCATAACGTCAGCACTGACGAAGACGTCAATCCCGCCTACATCAAGCCGCGCTCGTTCATGTTCCGTTTGCAGAAGATCATGGACGAATACGCGGGCGGTGTCACGGCCCAGTTCAAAACCAACAAAGCCAGTTTAGAGAGGGCGTTGGAGCTGCTGGCCTTCCTCAAGGAAGACTCAGAGAAACTGGCCGCCGCGAACACCCACGAGTTGATGCGCTGCTGGGAGAACGTCCATCGCATGTGGCAGGCGGAAGCCCACGTCCGGACAGTGTTGTTCCGCGAGGAAACACGTTGGCCGGGCTACTACTTCCGTTCCGACACCCCCACGCTGGACGAAGAGAAGTGGCATGTCTTCGCCAACTGCCGGTGTGATCCGAAGACCGGGAAGTGGGAGATGCTCACCCGTCCCATTCTCCAAGTCTTCGCGCAACCGAAAGCCAAAGAGGCAGCGCCTGTAGCCGTGCTGACTCACTAGTCAACCGAGAGGTCCCGGTTTCGGCCGGGACCTCTCACCCTTACGCGAAGGTAGGCCATGGCCGAAGAAACCCGCAACCGTTGCCCGCATTGCAGCCGTCCCCTGGTGCGCTGGCAAAACCCTGAACTCACGTGCTGGGACGGCGAATACCAGTACGTGTGCTTTAACGATGATTGCCCCTACTTTGTGCGCGGCTGGCAATGGATGAAAAGCAAATTCAACGTGAACGCTTCTTATCGTTACCGGATGGAGCCCAGAACGGGCGACAGCGGCCCACTTCCGGTGTGGTCTCGCAATGCAATGAAGAACAACATTCTGACGGACGAGGAAGTCACCCATGCCTGAAACCCCAGTTACCCCCGAGCGGATTCTGCAAGAAACTCCGCGCATGAACCTTGATACTTGCTTCAATTTTGCCTGCGGACCGGGCAAGGATTGCTTCAATTCCTGCTGCCGCGACGTGGCCATTCTGCTTTCGCCTTACGATGTGCTGCGGCTTAAGAGGGCGTTGGGGATGGATTCTTCCCAATTCCTTGAGCAGTACACGCTCACCACGTGTTCGCAGGAAAAGCGCGTGCCGGCCGTCCTTCTCAAGATGGATGAACACAGCCTGAAGTGCCCATTGGTTACAGAGAAGGGTTGCAAAGTTTATTCCAATCGGCCGTGGGCGTGCCGCATGTATCCCCTGGGCATGGCCGAGCCCAAAGGTCCGAACGCGACCGCGCAGAGATTCTATTTTCTTCTCAAAGAAGAGCTCTGTCATGGACACGGCGCCGATAAGCCGTGCTCGGTACGCGACTGGATCGAGAAGCAGGGGATTGAGTCCTTCGAGCGGATGCAGACCCCATTCCTGGAGTTCATGTCGCACCCGGGATGGGAAAAGCCGGAACTGCTGAGCGCAGAGAGTTTGGCCATGTACTACATGGCGCTGTACGACCTGGACCGGTTTCGCAGGTTTGTGTTCGACACCCGCTTTCTAGAGCTGTTCGAGGTGGACGAGGCGCGTATTGAGGCAATGGCCAACGATGACGAGGAACTGCTGGAATTTGCCATCGAATGGCTGGCCTTCAGCCTGTTTCATGAGAAGCGTATGAGGCTGAGAAAGCCCTGCGGCGCGACGCAGCCGGCAGTCAGCGCCGAAACCAGTGCGCAACCAGGTTCGCCGGCTTAGAGGACTATGACAAGGACCGACTTTGTGAATGGCGAGCGCAACAAAACGATTCTGGTGGTGGGTGGCGGCATTGCCGGAATCACAACCGCCCTCGAAGCTGCGGAAGCCGGATGCGAAGTTGTGCTGATCGAAAAGTCGGCCACTCTGGGAGGGCGAGTTGCTGGATTCAATCAGTACTTCCCTAAACTCTGCCCGCCTTCCTGTGGCCTGGAAATTAATTTCAAGCGCCTGAACGCCAATCCTCGGGTGACCGTCTTGACGTTGGCAGAGCTGGAAAGCCTGAGTGGTTCGCCGGGCGACTACGAAGCGGTCATCAAGATCGGCCCACGTTACGTCAGCGATGCCTGCACCCTTTGCGGCGAATGCTCCAAGGTGTGTCCCGCCGAGGTTGCGGATGAATTTAACTGCTCGATGGTCAAGACCAAAGCGGTGCGACTGCCCCGTCCAACGGCTTTTCCCGCGCTGTATGCGATTGATCGTGCGGCTTGCGGGGCCGACTGCCATGCTTGCGTGGATGTCTGCAAGTACCTGGCGATCAATCTGCAAGAGCAGCCCAGAAAGATGACCTTGCGGATAGCTTCGGTGGTGCTGGCCACCGGCTGGGCGCCGTATGACGCCACCCGGATCGAGAACCTTGGTTTCGGCAAATTCGCCAATGTCGTCACCAACGTGATTCTCGAGCGTTTAGCTGCCGTGGATGGGCCGACCAAGGGGAAAGTTCTGCGCCCCTCAGACGGCAAGGAACCCAAGGCGATCGCCTTCGTGCAGTGCGCCGGGTCGAGAGACCAGAACCATCTTCCGTATTGCTCAGGCGTCTGCTGCACCGCATCGCTCAAGCAAGCCACTTACATTCGCAGCCAGTATCCCGAGGCGAGAATCACGATGTTCTACATCGATCTGCGCACTCCCGGTCACCTGCAGGAGTTTGCGGCCAAGGTAATCGCCGAGAACGGCATTGAACTGATCAAAGGAAAAGTAGGCAAGGTGCAAGAGCATCCGGCCAGCCGGGACCTGTTGCTGATAGCAGAAGACGTGCTGGGCGGAAGAAAGATCATGCGGGAATACGACCTGGTGGTGCTGGCTACGGGCATGGTTCCGCAAAGCAGCGGAATACCCAAAACCATGGTGCTGGATGAATTTGGCTTTGCGGGCAACCGTCAACCGGGACTGTATGCTGCCGGCTGTGTGAAACGGCCGGCGGAAGTTTCCGCTTCGATTCGCGACGCCACCGGAGCGGCGCTGAAGGCTTTGCAAATCGCAGTGGGAGCAACCCAGCATGGATAAACGATTGGGCGTTTACGTTTGCAGCGGCTGCTCCATTGGCGAGTCCGTGGATGTAGATCAGCTCACGAAAGTCGCCGGGAAAGAATATAAGGTACCGGTCTGCAAGACTCACCCCTTCCTGTGCGGCGAGGAGGGCGCCAGCCTGATTCGCGCGGATGTCCAGCAGGGAACGGTGAACGCAGTGGTGGTGGCCGCCTGCTCGCCGCGCGCCAAGACTGGCCGCTTTGTCTTCGATCCGGGCGTCATCGTCGAGCGCGTGAATCTGCGCGAGCAGGTGGCGTGGTGCCACGAGGCGCGGCACGAGGATACCCAAATGCTGGCCGAAGATCTTCTGCGCATGGGGATCGTTCGGGCCCAGAAGATGGAACCGCAGGAGCGGTTGTCCGACGAGATTTCCCGGGCCATTCTGGTGGTGGGCGGCGGCGTTACCGGGACCAGCGCCGCACTGGAAGCGGCGGACGCTGGTTTTGAAGTCATCCTGGTGGAGAAGCAGCCGCAGCTGGGCGGGTTTGCCGTCAGGCTGAAGAGGGACATTCCCAAGCCTCCCTCTTATACCGAGGCGGAACCCAACGAAATGAGCGCCTGCATCCAAGCGGTGACGTCGCACCCGCACATCAAGGTGCATTGCTCCACGAACATCGTCAAGACCGATGGCCAGCCGGGGATGTTCAACGTCACGCTGGAAAGCCACGGCGAGACTTCGGTTTGCCGCGTAGGCGCCATTCTCATGGCTACGGGCTGGAAGCCCTACGATGCCTCCAAGCTCTCCGCCTTGGGCTACGGCTTGCCCGATGTCATCACCAGCCTCGAACTGGAGACCATGGCTGCGGGCGGTTCGATCACCCAGCCTTCGACGGGCGCGCCGGTGGGAAGCGTTCTGTTCGTACAGTGCGCCGGGTCGCGCGACAAGGACCATTTGCCGTATTGCTCCTCCACCTGCTGCGTGAACACCCTCAAGCAGGCGGAGTACATCCGCGAGCAGAATGCAGAAGCCCAGGTCTTCATTGTGTACCAGGACATCATGACGCCTGGACCGTATGAGAAGTACTACCAGAAGCTGCAGGAACAGCCGCTGAACTTCTTTATGAAGGGCGCCGTTACGGGAGTGGAAACCTGCAGCGACGGCCGGACGCTGGTCAGCGTCGATGGCACTCTGCTGGGGGCGCCCATGCAGATCCCCGTCGATCTGGTGGTGCTGGCCACCGGCATGGTGCCGAATTCCGCCGATGGGCCGGCCATCCGCACCTTGCGCGACGCCAACCTGAAAGTGCTGCAAAACGAGTCCGACACCCAGCGTCAGGACGCGGAGAAAATCGTGGCGCAGTACCGGCAGCACGAAGGAACGGAGATCCTGAACCTTAACTACCGTCAGGGTCCCGATTTGCCCATCCTGCGAAATGGTTTCCCCGATTCGAATTTCATCTGTTTTCCTTACGAGACGCTGCGCACGGGAATCTACGCTGCCGGAGCGGTGCGCATGCCTATGGATTCCATCCTGGCGAAGGAAGATGCCTGCGGCGGGATCATGAAGGCGATCCAGAGCATCGAACTGGCGACCCAAGGTCAAGCCGTCCACCCGCGCGCCGGAGATCTTTCCTTCCCCAGCTTCTTTCTGCAGCGCTGCACTTCGTGCAAACGGTGCACCGAGGAGTGCCCGTTCGGCTCCATCGACGAGGATGAAAAAGGTACGCCCAAGTTCAACCCGTATCGCTGCCGGCGCTGCGGCATCTGCATGGGCGCTTGCCCGGAGCGCATCATCTCGTTCAAGAACTACTCGGTGGACATGATCGCCAGCATGGTGAAGGCGATCGAAGTGCCGGACGAAACCGAAGACAAGCCGCGGGTCCTGATTTTCGCCTGCGAGAATGACGCCTATCCGGCGTTGGACCTGGTGGGCCTGAGTCACGCCTCGTATGACGCCAATGTGCGCATCATTCCGCTGCGCTGTCTGGGCTCGTTGAACATCGTCTGGATCGCCGACGCGCTCTCCCGCGGCATTGACGGGGTGCTGCTCATGGGCTGCAAGTTCGGCGATGACTACCAATGCCACTACCTGCGGGGTAGTGAACTGGCGAACCGCCGGCTGGAGAACGTCAAGGACACATTGAACCGGCTGCGCCTGGAAGCGGAGCGGGTGCAGCAAGTGCAGTTGGCGATTGACGAATCTGCGCGCTTGCCCCAGGTGATCGACGACTTTGTGAACAAGATCCGCGCGCTCGGACCCAACCCCTATAAGGGATTCTAGTCATGGCAGACAAAGTACTGCTGCAACCCGACACCGAATTTATCCAGGACGCCCTGCACAGCGGCGGCGACTTCAAGAAGTGCTATCAGTGCGCCACCTGTGCGTCGGTGTGTTCGCTTTCCACGGAAGAGAACGCGTTTCCGCGCCGCCAGATGCTTCTGGCGCAGTGGGGCCTGAAACGCCAGTTGCTGGAAGATCCCGGGCCGTGGCTGTGTTTCTACTGCGGCGAGTGCTCGAAGGTCTGCCCGCGCAAGGCGCAGCCCGGCGAGAGCATGATGGCGCTGCGCCGCTATCTCACCACGCAGTACGATTGGACCGGCTTGTCGCGCCTGATGTATGGCTCGGCGTGGTGGGAATTGGGCGTACTGGCGCTGGTGGCGGCGCTGGTCGTGCTGCTGTTTACCGTGCCGCAAGGCTTTGGCTTTGGGTTGCTGGCCCACTCGGTTCCGGAAGCGCGCTCGGTGGTGATGCTCGACAAATTTGCGCCTACGGCCATCGTGCATCTCGGCGATAGGATTCTGGCGTTGCTGCTCAGCTTTTTCCTGCTGAGCAATGCGGCGCGCATGTTCTTCTATTTGACCCGGGCCCAGAACATTCCCCTGCGTCGCTATTTCAGCGAACTCCCGGGGCTGGTGCTTCAAGGCGTGACCCAGATTCGCTGGAGGCAGTGCAAAGATCAAGACGCCACCACCAACTGGCTGCGCCATCTGTTTCTGGTGACCGGCTACGGCACGGCCTTTGCACTGGTGGTGGTGTTCCTGCCGTGGTTCCAAGTCGAGGACAGCAGTTTTCATTGGACGAGCATCCTTGGCTACTACTCGGCCGCGGTCCTGCTGGTCGCCACCACTTGGATCCTCCTGGACCGTATCGCGAAGCGGACGGAAATGCATCGCTTCAGCCATCTTTCCGACTGGCTGTTTCCGATCTTGCTTTTTCTAACCGCCGCCACCGGAATCGCAGTGCACGTGTTACGGCTGGAGAATTTAGCCATGCCGACCTATGTCATGTACACGGTTCACATGGCGATTGCCGTACCCATGCTGGTGGTGGAAGTGCCCTTCGGCAAGTGGACGCATCTGGCGTACCGCCCGCTGGCGATCTATGTAGCGGCGGTAAGAGGAAAGGAGTTGGCGTTAGCGGGGCAGCCAGCGGTCAGCGCTGCCCAAGTAGTCGGCCAAGCATGATGAAGAGGGAATTGGTGAGCGGGAAGACTTAAGAGTTGCGGATATCGTTGGCCGTCGGTTGGGAGGCGCCGAAGTCGCCTGTCTTCGAATCTCCCACCCAGGCTGGAACCAGGGAAACAGATTCAAGTTCGAGGTACTGGACGTTACTTAAGGAGGCTCTAAAATGGCAAAGCTTGTTCCGCCGCATGGCAATTCTGAATTAAAACCCCTTCTGCTGGAAGGCCAAGATAGAACGGAAGAGATCAGGAAAGCAGCAAGCCTGAAGCAAATCCCCTTGACCAGCCGCGAAACTGGCGACCTGATCATGATGGGCATCGGCGCCTTCACCCCGCTCGATGGTTTCATGGGCAAGGAGGACTGGCAGGGCTGCTGCGACAATTATCAACTGCCGAGCAAGAAAGGCCTGTTCTGGCCGATTCCCATCACCCTGTCGGCTGACGAGGAATTGGTCAAGTCGCTGCATCCTGGGGAAGAAGTGGCGCTCTGGGACGTCGAAACCGACGGCCTGGTTGGCACCATGAGGGTGAGCGAAAAATACAAGATCGACAAGGAGCACGAGTGCAAAGAAGTGTTCCGCACAACCGACCCGAAACATCCCGGAGTCCAGAAAGTGATGGAACAGTCAGCGGTCAACCTGTCCGGGCCGGTGAAGGTGGTGTCGGAGTCCTTCTTCCCGGACGAATTCGCCGGCATCTATCAGCGCCCGGCCGACTCGCGCAAGACCTTCTTGGAGCGCGGCTGGAACACGGTTGCCGCCCTGCAATTGCGCAATCCCATGCACAACTCGCACGCCTATCTGGCCTGGATCGCGATTGAGGTTTGCGACGGTGTTTACATACATCAATTGCTGGGCAAGCTGAAGCCCGGCGACATTCCGGCCGACGTTCGGGTGAAGGCGATCGACGCACTGGTGAACAAGTATTTCCGCAAAGAACGCGTGATCCAGGGCGGCTATCCCATGGAGATGCGTTATGCCGGGCCGCGCGAAGCCCTGCTGCACGCGTTGTTCCGCCAGAACTACGGATGTTCGCACCTGATCGTGGGCCGCGACCATGCCGGCGTCGGCGACTACTATGGCCCCTTCGATGCGCAGAAAATTTTCAATGAAATACCTCTGGGAGCCATGGCCATCCAGCCGTTGTGCATGGATTGGACGTTCTACTGCTATGAGTGCGGCAGCATGGCGTCGATGAAGACTTGCCCGCATGAGAGCAAGGCCGTAATCGACGACAGCGGCAACTACAAGGGCGGCGCTCGGCTGCTGCTGTCGGGCACCTTACTGCGCAAGCTGATGAGCGAGGGCAAACCGGTACCGGCAGAGTTCTCCAAGCCCGAGGTGATCGCGATTCTCCAGCAGTACTACGACACGGTGGAAGAGAAGGTAGAAGTAAAACTCCACGGCGCCGCCACCGGAACCGCCAATACCCGCTGAAGGCAAGCTGGGGTTGGTAAGGCTAGAATATAATTTCGGTGCCGACCAGAACGGCAAATTGCAAGTCGCGCGCGGCCTGTGCCACCACTTGGGGCACGGGCCGCGCGTCTGGCGCGACGGAGGATCTCATGTCTGTGATTACGATTTCCAGGGGCTCATTCAGTGGCGGAAAGATCCTGGCGGAGTGCCTGGCCCAACGGCTCGGTTACCGCTGTGTTGACCGCGATGTGATTGTCGAGAGGGCTGCTGCCTATGGTGTCTCTCAGGACGACATCCGCGAGGCCCTGGAGAAGCCGCCTGGCTTTATGGAACGTTTTAACCACAAGCGGTACCTCTACCTGGCGCTGGTGCAAGCGGCCCTGTGCGAAGAAGTCAGGACTGGGAACGCGGTCTACCACGGACTGGCTGGTCACTTGCTCCTTAAGGGCGGCCGCCCCATCTTGCGGACCCGGATCATCGCCCCCTTGGAGTTCCGCATCCAGATGGTCCGCGACCGGCTGAAGTACAGCCGCAGGGATGCGATCGCTTATGTCGAAAAAGTCGATCAGGAGCGGCAAAAGTGGACCCAGTTTCTCTATGGTGTCGACTGGGGAGATCCTGCCCTCTACGACATCGTGATCAATCTGCAGTTCATTTCCATTGAAGAAGCTTGCCGCATCATCTCGACGACTGCGATGAAGCGGTGTTTTGAGTTCACTTCCGAATGCCAACGAGTAATGGATGATCTGGCTGTGGCCAGCCGGGTGCGCGCCGATTTGGCGATCAATCCATCGACTTCGAATCTGGAAGTCGAAGTGGATGCGGACGGCGGCGCGGTCGCCATCCGGGGGAAGATTTCGAACCTTGATCAGGTCAACGAAGTCAAGCGGATAGCTTCCGCCGTGGCCGGGGTTGCCTCGGTTGACCTCGCGGAACTGGCGTCGCCGGTCCAGGTCTGATCAGTGGCGTCCCAGGGCAGTGACGCCCTGACTGGTGACGAAAGGACAGACACGATGCATATCTTTCTGCCCGTAGCAGGGATGAGCATCAACCTGTTTCTGCTGATTGCGGTCGGAGCAGTGGTTGGTTTTCTCTCGGGGCTGGTGGGGGTAGGCGGGGGCTTTTTGATGACCCCGATACTCATGATGGTCGGGGTCCCACCCACGGTGGCTGCCGCTTCGGACACCAACTCCATCGTCGCCACCTCATCCTCCGGGATGGCCGCCCATTTTCGTCTCGGCAACGTGGACTTGAAACTGGGCAGCGTGCTGCTGTTGGGAGGTCTGGCTGGAGCCCAGGTTGGAGTCCGGATTATCAAGCTGCTGCGCGCCCGGGGAGATGCGGATTTGGTGATCACCGTCTGCTACGTCGTGGTCCTCGGATCGGTCGGCACCTTCATGTTTCTGGAGAGTTTGCACAGCCTCCGGCGCGGCCTCATGGCCCCTATAGTTCACAGCCCCTTGGAACGCCGCAGCCTGCTGAACAAGCTGCCCTTTCAGATGCACTTCCCCCGCTCCAACGTTCAGCACTCGGTGATAGTCCCATTTCTATTGTGTTCGCTGGTGGCGGTGCTGGCTGCCATCATGGGGGTCGGAGGAGGCTTCATCATGGTTCCCATGATGGTTTATCTGCTGCGCATGTCGATGCACGTCGCCATCGGCACCGACCTTTTCCAGATATTGTTTACCTGTGCGGGTCTGACGATCATGCAGGCCATGACCAACCAGACGGTGGATGTAGTTCTTGCCCTGCTGATAGCGGTGGGTTCCACGATCGGAGCCCAAATCGGCGCGCGCGTTGCCCGCTTGCTGCGCGGCGAACAACTCAAGATTGTTCTTGCCAGCATAGTCCTGGTGGTCACCTTCAAAATGGCAATCAGCCTGTTGGTCACGCCGGCGAACTTGCTCTCCCCTGTGGGAGGACACTAAGTGGCACGAAGAAGCGGGTGACGCTGCAGACTTGGGAGGGGCAAGAACGGGTGGCTCGGCTTTTCTTCGCAAGGCTGTCCCCCGCGCCCGTGAACGCTCGGCGGCTTTGCGGAACCTTGCCACCAGGGCCAGAGTACCCAACCGAATTGCGGTGCCAGCCGCCGGGCACGAGCAGTTAGTGCTGCTAACCGAAGGCTGCAGGGTTCCGCACTATGAATGCTTGGTGGTCGAGGCGGAAGTCGAGTGGCAGCGGCGGTTCTCCGGAGCAACGGATACGCAGCAAGTATGCCAAGTTCCGCGAACTCCTCGCTCTCAATAACGACTGCCTGGAGCTGCTGGCCTCGGTCCAAGAGGACCTGCACTATGCTTCGCCCACCACCGAAGTGCTCGGCGACCGCGTAGGCGCGCTCTTCGACCGGACCGAGAACGCGGTCAACACGCTGGAACATCTTACCGGAAAGAACTACCGTTCCTTAGCTCAAGCCGTCCGCGAGCAACGTCACCAAGTGGAGAGTTTTATTGCCGCATCCCAGGAGCTGGCAACCCCTAATCTGTCAGCCTGGCTTTCGGAAATCGATCTGTCCTGCGCCGCGGAAGCGGGCGGCAAAGCCGCGGTCCTGGGTGAGATCAAGAACAAGCTCCATTTGCCGGTTCCGAACGGCTACGTGCTTACGGCCACAGCCTATCGCCAGTTCTGCGGAATACCGCTGTGGACGGACATTCGGGATGCCACGCGGAATGTGGACCTGAATGATCTTGATGCGCTGCGTGAAATCTCCAAAAAGCTCATCGACAAGGTACTAGCTCGTCCGATTCCAAGGGCGATTGAGGTCGCCATCACCGAACGCGCCTTTGCCTTGGAAGGGAGCGGCCTGGGGCTTGCCGTGCGGTCCAGTGCGGTCGGCGAAGGTGGGGAGTGGAGCTTTGCCGGGCAGTTTCTCAGCTTGATTAATGTTTCGCCGGAACAGACGGCGGGCGCCTACAAGCAGGTGGTGGCAGCGCGCTTCAGCGAACGCGCCCTGTTCTATCGGCTTTCGGCAGGTCTGACGGAAGTGGATACTCCGCTCGCGGTACTGTGCCTGCGCGTGATTGCGGCACGGGCTTCCGGAATTATGTACACCCGGGACCCCAATGGCGCGAACAACGAAGCGCTATGGATTACGGCGACACATGGGCTGGGCATCGATATCGCCAGTGGTTCGTCTCCCGCCGATTTGTTTGTTCTGGCGCGTGCCCAACCCCATCGCCTTTTGGAGCAAACCATTGCCACCAAAGAGCAGAAAGTCGTGCTCCAAGAGGGCGGAGGACTGCTGCGCAACACTGTTACCCCTGAGGAAGCCAGGGCCCCCAGCCTGGAAGCCAAGCACTTGGCCCTGCTGGCCGACTGGGGGATGGAGATCGAAAGATATTTCGGGGCCCCCCAGGATGTGGAGTGGGCGCTCGACGAAAGCGGAGACCTGTGGATTCTGCAATCGCGGCCACTGGCTCTGGCAGACTCGCCTCGATTTCGGGCGAAGTCGCACGTGCGGCAAACCCCGCTGCTGGCCGGCGGTCGCACCGTTTTTCCCGGCCGCGTATCGGGAGCGGCCCACCTGGCGACGGACCGCAAGGCTTTGGCAAGCACCCCGGAAGGCGCGATTCTCTTTCTGCGTAAGGCGTCGCCAGAAATCGTCGAGGTCTTTCCCCGGATCGCGGGTCTGGTAGCGGAGTGGGGCAATTTGGCTGGCCACGCCGCCGCCCTTTTACGGGAATTCAAAATTCCCTCGGTTTTTCAGCTCACCGGCGCCTTCGAACAACTGCGCAACGGAGATCCGATCAGCCTGGACGCGGTGCAACCCAGAATCTATTCGGGAAGCCTGTGGCCCGCTTGCAGCCTGGAAGTTCCGGCGCGACTACGGGAGGGTCCCAGCGATCCTATCCGGCGGCAAATGCTCGAGCTTAATTTGCTCGACCCTTCCTCGTTCCGTTTTCGTCCTGCCGGGTGCAAATCCGCGCACGACGTGCTGCGGTTTTGCCACGAGAAGGCCATCCTGGCGATGTTCGATCTGAACGACAGTGAGCAAGAAGGCCGCGCGCACTGTTCCAAGCGACTCTTGGCTCCCATGCCGATCGATCTTTATGTGCTCGATTTAGGCGGTGGTCTGGCGGCCACCGCAGCTTCGTCCGACGAGGTGAAACCGGCAGAGATTGTCTCCCGGCCTTTTCAGGCGCTGTGGCGAGGCGTCAGTCATCCTGACGTTACCTGGACCCGAGGAATGCCGGCCAGCATCGGCGACTTGGCATCGGTAATGGCGACGTCTCTTTCCGCGCAAACCGGTGTAACTCGCGCCCTGGGCGAACGAAGTTACCTGCTGGTTGCGGATGAGTACATGAATCTCAATTCTCGCTTGGCGTACCACTTTACGTTGGTCGACGCTTGCATTTCCGACATCCCCAGCAACAATTACATTTCCTTCCGCTTTGCGGGAGGAGGTGCGGCGCGAGAAAGGCGAAACCTGAGGGCCGGCTTTATCGACGTGTGCCTGGCGCATTACGGTTTCCTGGTTGACCGCCGGGGAGATCTGGTGAATGCCTGGTTTAAAAAGGCGCCGGCCGACGAAACCGCTGCCAATCTCGACATCCTCGGGCGGCTTATGGCCTGTACCAGCCAACTCGACATGTACATGACCAGCGACGCGGTAATGAAGTGGTACGTTCAGCAATTTCTCAAAGGCAACTATAGTTTTCGGGTTGAAGAGGAAGCCAGTCAAGGAAGTATCCCTATCTAGTCCATAGCATTTCCGCAGTTTGCCACTCACACTATCGCGTGCGGTGAATCACTGAATTGCTTGCTAGCTGCGAGTAAGGTCGTCTCTTGAAGAGGTAGACGACTCATGTCACCTTGGCAGTGCGTGCGACTCACGCCTTACCGCACGCGGCTTGCAAACCGCGCCGGCCTCTGCTGTCACTCCTACCACAAGGCGCCGGAAACCGTTTGCGTGAGCGAACTGTATCCCCCAGGACAAGTCACAACCAGGTCAACTCTCGCTGTCAGGGAGTCCCCCTGCAATTTTGTTCTCGCCTACCGTGGCGCGAGGTTCGTTTCTTCATGCATATTCTATTGCCTATAGCTGGCCTGAGCATTAACGCGTTCCTGCTAATCGCGATAGGCGGCGTTATTGGAGTCCTCTCGGGACTTCTTGGGGTGGGTGGCGGGTTTCTGCTTACGCCGGTCCTCATGATGATCGGAGTACCTCCCACCGTAGCCGCCGCGTCGGACACAAATTCCATTGTCGCAACTTCGGCGTCGGCAGTTGCCGCCCACTTTAGATTGAAGAATGTAGACGTAAGGATGGGCATCATGCTGCTATTGGGCGGGCTTGCAGGGTCAGCCCTGGGAGTGCGCTGTATTAGGGTCTTGAAGACGCTGGGAAATGCAGACGTGGTGATTACTCTCACCTACATTGTCGTGCTGGGCTTTGTGGGCGGTTACATTTTGCGGGACAGTGTCCGAAAGATGGGGCGCGGATTGATGGCACCGCGGCCAAGCAAACCCGGCCACACCCGTACCATTCTCAACCGGTTACCCTTCCAAATGGATTTCCCGCGCTCCGGGGTCCGGCACTCGCTGCTGGTTCCCTTTGCCTTGTGTACTCTCGTTGGGATACTGACGGCCATCATGGGAGTCGGAGGCGGCTTCATGCTGGTGCCGGTGATGGTATATCTGCTGGGGATGCCGGCTCACGTGGCGGTGGGAACCAGTCTGTTCCAGATTCTGTTTACGTGCGCCGGAGCCACCGTGATGCAAGCAGGCACAAACCACACAGTGGATTTGGTATTGGCACTTATTTTGGCTCTGGGATCGACCATCGGTGCGCAGATCGGGGCCCGGCTGAGCCGCCTGCTGCGCGGCGAACAACTGATGATACTTATGGGAATTTTGGCACTCGTGGTCATGGTGAAGATGGCCGTCAGCGTCACGCTGTCGCCTGGCAACCCGCTGAGCGTTGCCACCACGCAGGCCTCCCTGAAACCAGTTCGCGACGCCATCGTTGCAAACCTGTGGCAGTTGAGGAGATTGATCACATGGGGCTGACTTCACACAATACAGCCACTCGGAAAGTAACAGTCCGGAGTTTAACCACGCACTTTCTTTGCCGGTCAACTCTTTTGGGAAAGCGAGCGCTGCTCGGATTCCTACTCGTTGTTTTGACCACCGCTCGTCCCGGTACTGTGACTGCACAAGCGCCGCCCCCATCAGTGAAGCTTTCGCCGGAAACCATCCAAATGGGAGCGTTCTACAACGGAACGACGGTACGGATCGAAGGTGACGCTCCGCCCTCAAGCGGCATACTCGTCATCATCCGGGGAAACGAAAAAGACGAGTTCTTTAACAAGAAGGGGCGGGTCGGTCCCATATGGATCAATACTGATAAGGTCCACATAGCCGATGTACCCTCTGTCTTCCTTAGCTTTTCCAGCGCTGACGTCAATTCCTTTCTGGACCGAGCCAGCATCGATGAGTACCAATTGGATGTATCTTCGATTAAGTCCCATCTCGTCTGCCGGAGCCACTGTAAATGTCGCAGCGGCGAGCATAAGGGGCAGGAATCGATTGCGTCGTGCACAGGCGTAAAACCTGATCCCCAATATGAGAACCTCATTCGAAACAGCTTCATTGCATTGAAGTCAGGTGAGGGGAGCTACCAGTCTCGTCCGGGAACGGTCAAGCTGCGCGAGTCTACGGCAGATAGTACCCGCTATGTTCTGGATCTGGACTGGCCAAAAAATGCGCGGCCAGGCTCCTATAACGTGGAAGTGTACGCCTGTCGAGATCGTTCCGTGCTGGCCCGGGCCGCGACCCAACTTAACGTGGTCGAGGTTGGATTTCCCATGCAGATGGCGGGTTTGGCCGGGGGACATCCCTGGATGTACGGCGTGATAGCTGTTTTGGCAGCAGTCTTTGCTGGATTCACCATTGATGGCATCACCTCTCGCTTGCGTCGCCACAAGGGCCGCCTACGGCCGCAAGAGAGAGCAGAGGTCGAGTTGGCAAAACCCGAAGTGGCAGAAGAGAGCAAGGTGAATGCCGAGGAGGACACCGCACCTGAGCCGGTTCACCGCTCGTAACCGGTCCCAGGCCCCATGAGCGGCGAAGGGCAACCTTGTCCCGCCACTCTCGCCGTCAAAAGCGCGGGCCGGGAGTCGTCTTCTTATCACACAGCCATGTGACGCCGACCACAGAATCTATCTATCCAGATTGAGATACTCAAGTAGAAGCGGCAGGGCCTTCGGCGCGTGAAGCGCGTTTTCTATTACCGCGTTAGGCCGAAGGTCCGCTTGCCACGCCTTCGGTTGAGGACAAGCCATGAAAGTTTCGCAAAAGGGGCTTTACGCGTTGGAGGCGATGATCATGCTGGCGCACCACTATCGCCAGGGTACGGTCAAGATCCGCGACATCGCCGCCGAAGAACACCTTCCGGAGAAATTCCTGGAGATCATCCTCATCGAACTGAAGAACGCGCGCCTGGTAGAAAGTACGCGCGGAGCGAAGGGAGGATATCAGCTACGCCGGGACCCTTCCGCAATTCGCATTAGCGAGATCGTCCGACTGATTGACGGCCCGCTCGCGCCTTATGGTGACGCGGACCAACTGCGTGGCTACATGGAGCGGGACGAACCCCACCGTGCGCTGTACAAGGTACTCCTCGACGTGCGTAACGCAGCCGCCAACGTTCTGGACAACACCACAATATCCGACATTGCCGGTCTGACGATTTCACCCGACTTCGGCAAACTAGGGCGCAAGCCGAAGGCTGGCGAAGAAAGTGCTCCCTCGCGAAACGGCCGGCCGGAAAACGAATCTAGAAAAAGCCGCGTCCTGACTCTGACCGGGCGATAGACTCTCCTGTCCGAAATTGAAAGCGTCTCCGTTTACCGGACGCTCTGAAGTCGCTGGCGCCGCCTGGAGGCATCAGCGGCTCACGGGAGCGGTAACGGTCCGGAACTTGTTCTGTCAAATTGGCCACGAATTCCTCTGCTGTGCTGGGGTTTCCCAGCCCGCGGGCTGCCGGACGCAGTACCATAGTGCGGGGCTCGTCACCTGTTTTGGTGATAGCGGTCACGGCGGGGCTGCCCAGCTTGGGTTGAAATAGAGCAGGCCTCAAACGAATCGTTCGATCCAGTGGAATAACGAGCGATTCCAGTTCTTATGATCGGCCACAGAAATAAGCTACAAGGTTCGAGGAGGACCTCTATGAGTGTCGTAACTACATCCCAGCCTGGAATCAAAACTCCGGGCAACTACATTAACGATGTTATGACGCTGGTGAAGAGCAAGAACCCAGCAGAGCCTGAATTTCATCAGGCAGTCCAGGAAGTACTCGATTCTCTACGCCTCGTGCTGGAGCGCCACCCGGAATACATCTCGGCGCGCATCCTGGAGCGTATCACAGAACCCGAGCGCGTCATCATGTTCCGTGTCCCGTGGTTCGACGACCAGGGCAATGTCCAGGTCAATCGCGGCTTCCGTATCCAGATGAACAGCGCCATCGGCCCCTACAAGGGCGGACTGCGCCTCCATCCCTCGGTCAATCTCGGCATCTTGAAGTTCCTGGCCTTCGAGCAGGTCTTCAAGAATTCGCTGACCACGCTGCCCATGGGCGGCGGCAAAGGCGGGTCCGACTTCGATCCCAAGGGCAAGAGCGACAACGAAGTCATGCGCTTCTGCCAGAGCTTTATGACCGAACTCTGCCGCTACATTGGACCGGACACCGACGTTCCGGCCGGCGACATCGGCGTGGGCGGACGCGAGATCGGCTTCCTGTTCGGCCAGTACAAGCGCATCCGCAATGAATTCAGCGGCGTGCTCACCGGCAAGGGCCTGAACTGGGGCGGTTCGCTGATTCGTCCCGAAGCCACCGGCTACGGCTGCGTGTACTTCGCGGAAGAGATGCTGAAGACCCGCAAGGAAACCCTTGAGGGCAAGCTCTGCCTGGTCTCGGGCAGCGGCAACGTTTCGCAGTACACCATCGAGAAGTTGCTCCAGCTTGGAGCCAAGCCGGTCACGGCTTCCGACTCCGACGGCGCGGTGTACGACCCCGACGGCATCACCCACGAGAAGCTCAGCTGGATCATGGAACTGAAGAACGCCAAACGGGGCCGCATTCGTGAGTACACGGACCAGTTCAAGAAAGCGATCTTCATGCCCACCGACCTCAAGCTGGGCTACAACCCGCTGTGGAACATCAAGGCTGATTGCGCCTTCCCCAGCGCCACCCAGAACGAAATCAACGCCAAGGACGCGACCAATCTCATCAACAACGGGATCAAAGTCGTTGCCGAAGGCGCGAACATGCCCAGCACCCTCGACGCCACCAAGCTGTTCCTGGAGGCCAAAGTCCTCTATGGGCCGGCCAAGGCTGCGAACGCGGGCGGTGTGGCCACCTCCGGCCTCGAGATGTCACAGAACAGCGCACGGCTGAGCTGGACTCGCGAGGAAGTGGACGACCGGCTGCACAAAATCATGATCGCCATCCACAAGACCTGCTTCGAGACTGCCGAAACCTACGGCACCCCGGGCAATCTGGTGAACGGCGCCAACATCGGCGGCTTCCTGAAGGTCGCCAATGCCATGCTGGACCAGGGACTGGTTTAGTCCCAGCCTTAGCATTTCGTGACATGCGGGGTGGAGCAATCCACCCCGTGTTTTTTTTTATGATACAAACCGGCCTTTGATCCTTTTGAGGAGGGGAACATGAGCGAAAGTATCGGGGCCCCGTTTGGGACATTGTTCACAGTAGCCTTTGTCGTTGGATTGCTGGTCTTTTGCTTGTGAGGTCATCAAGAGGCTCGGACGGATAGCAGTCGCTTTGGAAAAACTCGCTGGGATTTCACCGGCCGATCTCTCCAAACCAAACGTCGGATGAGTTCTGGCAAAGCTGCAGGGACTATAATTCACGCCAGTAATGGGACTTGCGACGGGAACAAAACTCGGCCCGTATGACATCCAATCCCCCCTCGGCGCCGGCGGCATGGGCGAGGTGTATCAGGCGCGCGACACACGAATAGACCGCACCGTTGCCATCAAGATATTGCCGACTCAGGTCTCTCAGGATTCCGATGCTAAGCAGCGCTTCGACCGCGAGGCCCGCGCTATTTCATCGCTCAACCATCCCAACATTTGCACTCTCTATGACGTCGGCACACAAGACGGCATTAGCTACATCGTCATGGAGTACTTGCAAGGCCAGACGCTGGCCGACAGATTGGACAAAGGCCCGCTAGCCTTCGGCCAACTACTTAAATACGCAATCGACATTTGTGAGGGATTGGATAGAGCTCACCGAAGTGGAGTCATTCATCGCGACTTGAAGCCCGGCAATATCATGCTGACGAAGACCGGGGCGAAGCTGATGGACTTCGGACTGGCCAAATCGGTGGCGATTGCCGCGTCTCTGGTCTCGAACGTCACAGCCACTTCCTTCACCCCCGCCAGCCATCCTTTGACCATGCAAGGAACAGTAGTGGGTACCGTTCAGTACATGTCGCCGGAGCAGGTAGAGGGAAAAGAAGCGGATGCCCGCAGCGACATTTTCAGCCTGGGATGCGTGTTGTACGAAATGGCTACGGGCAAGCGGGCGTTCGAGGGCAAGAGCATGGCCAGCATAATGGCGGCCGTTCTGGAACGGAATCCTGTTCCGATCAGCGCTGTCGAGCCTGGGTTGCCGCCAGCGCTGGATCGACTGGTAAAGGCTTGCCTGGCAAAAGATCCCGACGAGCGGATACAGACCGTTCAAGATGTGAAGCTGCAACTGAAGTGGCTGGCGGAAGAGAGTGAAGCGAGCGGACCTCAGGAAGAGGCGCCAGCGTCGTGGACCGGCCATCTCAAACGGCGCGAGCGCGTGGTGTGGGCGGTGGCCACTTTATGCGCGCTGTTGGCGGGTGGGCTGGCGTTTGCGCATCTTACCGGCCAAAAGCCGCAGCCGGTGGTGCGAACCAGCATCGGAAGCGCAGATAAACTCCGCTTCAACTTCGCAGGTGACATAGCGGGACCGCCTGTCCTCTCGCCTGACGGTCTCCACATCGTTTTCTCGGCGACGAATGAAGGGAAAGCCCAGCTCTATCTTCGGACCTTGAGCGATCTCTCGATTCGACCGCTGCTTGGCACCGACAACGGCTGGTTCCCTTTCTGGTCGCCCGACAGCCATTCGGTGGCGTTCTTCGCCGACGGTAAGTTGAAGCGGCTCGATATTTCCGGTGGCATTCCGGTGGCGATCTGCGACGCCATCACCGGCCGCGGAGGCAGCTGGGGCAGGACGGGGGCGATCGTGTTCACCCCCAACTTCAACTCGTCCATCTGGCAAGTGTCAGCCGGAGGAGGAACCCCGACCGAGGTCTTCAAACTCGATTCACCAAAATACAGTACCTACCGGTGGCCATGGTTCTTGCCTGACGGGAAGCACTTCCTCTATTTTGCAGCCAATCACTTGACTCCTAACAACCCGAACACCGGAGGCGTTTTTTTCGCTTCCCTGGAAGGCAAGGAAAATCGATTGCTGTTCCCGTCGGCATCGAATGCCATCTACGCTTCCGGATATCTGCTTTATCTTGCTGGCAATGTCCTGCGCGCACAACCTTTCGATCCGGGTTCGGGCCAAACCAGGGGCGACTCTACGGTGCTCGCCGACGGTGTGCAGAATGACAGCGAAGTGTGGCGGGGAATCGTGACCGCTTCGGAAAATGGTCTCCTGCTTTATCAGCCTGCCATGGCGACGACAGGGATGAAGCTGGTCTGGTTTGACCGTAGTGGGAAACAGGTAGAAGAAATCGGTGATGGGGATGCCTACTATCAGGTCAGACTTTCCCCGGACGAAAAAAAGCTCGCGCTTGCGATTGGTCAAGTGAATCGGAACATCTGGATTTACGATTTGGCCCGCGACACCAAGAGCCGTTTCACCTTCGACAATGAATCCCACTCCGATCCCGTTTGGTCTCCCGACGGCAGCCAGCTCGCCTATGCAGTCGCTGAGGGCGGACTTCAAGAAGCTGTGGTGTTCAGCAAATCATCCAATGGGGCCGGCGAGGCAAAACAGATATTGGCGAGTGCGCCCGGTGATGAGGTCCAGCAGTCGCCGAGTGACTGGTCACCGGATGGCCGCTGGATGATTTACACTCGCGGCGCGCTCGGAGCGGGTACCCAGGGAACCGACTTATGGGTATTCTCCCTCGACGGACGCCAAAAACCGTTTGCTTACATAGCGGGTCCCGGCGACCAACGGGAAGCCCAGTTCTCACCCGACGGCCATTTTGTGGCCTATCAGTCAAACGAAGGCGGTAATACCCAGGTCTACGTGGCTGCCTTCCCGTGGACCGGGGCAAAGTGGCAGGTTTCAACCAACGAAGGCACCGGACCACGATGGCGGCACGATGGACAGGAACTCTTCTTCGTAGATGGCGACCAAATCATGTCGGCCAAGGTGAACAAAGCCGGTTCAGGTTTGGAAATAAGTCAGCCGCGTCCCTTGTTCCGCCTCAACTTGGTTGGCGAGAATCCCTTTCGCTACGCAGTCGCCCGAGATGGTCAGCGCTTTGTGGCAATTGTCAGCGGGCAAGACAGCTCGCAGCCTCTGGTCTTGGTGCAGAACTGGACGGTGGAATTCAAACCCCGATAGCTGATTGTCGATCGCATGCTTCGGACTTTCCGGTGTGTGCCGCTCTCACATTCGAAGGTGACGAGTCCCCTCGAAACTTAGCTAGACTGCAAGTAAGATCGTCAGGTAAGAGTCGGTGTTTCCACCCGAAGGAACGTTCTCATGGCAGTTCGCCCAACGCTTGATCCGGCAGCCCCTCCCGAGCTCCAATTCGAGAGCTTCGAGAACCTGATGCCGTTCCGCGTAAACGACATTCTGCTGGTCTCCAGCCTGTACGACTCCTTCATTCTGCGTGAGGACGGGCGCCTCAACGAGCTGCTGATGGGCGAGTCGCTGGAGTTGGACATCCATCAGGTCCCCGGCATCACGCATGTTCCGAGCGGAGCCAAAGCGCTGGAGCTGGCGCGCTCCCAGCCGCGCTTCAACCTGATCGTGACCAACCTGCAAGTCGGCGACATGGATGCCGCGCAATTGGCGCGCGAAGTTAAGGCCGCCGGTCTCGATGTTCCGGTCATCGTTCTGGCCTACGATTACCGCGAGATCAAGAACTTTATCGCGCGCAACCCACAGACCGATATCGAACGCATATTTCTGTGGCAAGGCAATGCCCGCATCCTGATCTCGATCGTCAAGTACATCGAAGACAAGCGCAACGTCCTGCATGACACTCATGCCATGAGCGTTCCCGTAATGCTGGTGGTCGAGGACGATATCCGCTATTACTCCCTCTTCCTGCCGGTGATTTACACCGAGCTCATCAGCCAGTCGCGCCGCCTGCTCAGCGAGGGCCTCAATGTAGCGCACAAGCTGGTGCGCATGCGGGCCCGGCCCAAGATCCTCCTCTGTTCCAATTACGAGGACGCGGAGAAGCAGGTCATGAAGTATCGCGACTACCTGCTGGGGGTGGTGTCGGATGTGGAGTTTCCGCGCAATCAAACGCTCACGCCGGAAGCCGGCTTCCAGTTGGCGCGCATGATTCGCGGCATCGTGCCGGATGTGCCTATCGTGCTGCAGTCCAGCCGCACCGAGTTCATGCCGCGCGCCTTCGACGAGGGCTTTGGCTTCCTGCAAAAGCGCTCGCCCACCCTGCTGGGCGATTTGCGGCGCATGCTGGTGGACGAGGCGGGCTTTGGCGACTTCGTCTTCCGCCTCTCCGACGGCAAAACCGAGGTCGGGCGCGCCAGTAACCTGAACGAACTGGAGACCCAACTGGCGACGGTCCCGGCGGAAAGCATTGAATACCACGCCCAGCGCAACCACTTCTCGCACTGGCTGATGACGCGCACCGAGTTTGTCCTGGCCCAAAAGCTGCGCCCGCGCAAAGTTTCCGACTTCGAGGACACCGAGCACCTGCGGCGCGACCTTATCTCATCAATCGCCGAGTACCGCCGCGAGCAAACCCAGACGCTCATCGGCGAATTCAATGCGGCGACATTTCAGCCGGCAGATGCTTTCTTCCTGCAGATCGGCGGCGGCTCGCTAGGCGGCAAAGCGCGCGGCCTGGCCTTCATACGGCACCTGCTGCACCAGCGCAGCGTGATGCGCAGGTTTCCCGGCATTCGCATTGCCGTGCCGCCTACGCTGGTGTTGGCCACCGACTTGTTCGACAATTTCCTGCGCGAAAACAACCTGCTGAAACTTGCGATTCACAGCACCGACGACCAGGAGATCGTGCGGCGCTTTCTGGCGGCGCCCCTGCCGATCGCCGTGATCGACAAGCTCCTGGACTTCTTGCAGGAGGTGCGCTATCCGCTGGCGGTCCGTTCTTCCAGCCTGCTGGAGGATTCGCAATACCAGCCGTTCTCCGGTGTGTACGAAACCTTCATGCTGGGGAACCATCGGGCCGACATTCAATTGCGCCTAGAGCAGCTTCTGGAGGCGATCAAACGAGTGTACGCCTCCACCTTCAGCCAGCACGCCAAGTCCTACGTGCGCGCCACACCGTATCGTCTGGAAGAAGAAAAAATGGCGGTGCTGGTCCAGCAAGTGGCAGGCGCAGCCCATGGCAACCGTTTCTATCCGGATTTCTCCGGGGTGGTGCGATCGCGCAACTTTTATCCGGTTGCACCCGTCAAGGTGGAGGACGGATTCGCTGCCGTCGCCTTGGGCTTGGGATGCGCCGTGGTGAGTGGAGGAAAATCGCTGACCTTCAGTCCGCGTCACCCGCGGCACCTGGTGCAGTTTTCGTCCGTGGAAGACATCCTGGCCAACTCGCAGACGCAATTTTGGGCCCTCAATCTGGACCATGCGGCGGACCCAGCCGATCCGGTTACCGAGCTGCGCGAAGTGCCGTTTGGACTTGACGCGGCAGAGGCCGACGGGACCTTGCAGATGCTGGGCTCCGCCTACTCGCGCGACAATCACGCGGTCTATGACGGGCTGAGCCGGTCCGGTCCGCGCATTGTCAGTTTTGCACCCATCCTCAAGCACGGCCTGTTTCCCCTGCCCGCCATCCTCGACCAGCTTATGAGAATCGGTGAGGACGCCATGGGACGTCCGGTGGAAATCGAGTTTGCTGTTCGGCTGCCCCGGCAAGCGGGCGAAGCTGCTGAGTTCAGCTTTCTTCAGTTGCGTCCGCTGGTGCTCGCCCGCGGCGGCGAAGAGATTCGCCTGGAGAGTGTGGAACCCGACCGTCTGGTATGCCAAAGCTCGCAGGTGCTGGGACACGGTCGTTTGCAGGACCTGCGCGACGTGATCGTGGTTGACTTCCAGCGCTTTGAACGCGCCCGCAGCCACGACGTAGCCCAAAGCGTCGCCCATTTCAACGCCCAGCTTTCCGAGGAGAATACGCCGTATCTGCTGATCGGAGTGGGGCGCTGGGGATCGACCGATCCGTGGCTCGGAATTCCCGTGGCCTGGGACCAGATCTCCGCAGCGCGCGTCATTGTGGAGTCGGGATTCCGCGACCTGCGCGTGATTCCGTCGCAGGGCAGCCATTTCTTCCAGAATCTCACCGCGTTTCAGATCGGCTACTTCACCGTCAACCCCGATGCCGGTGAGGGCTTCGTCGATTGGCCGTGGCTCGCGGCCCAACCTGCGGTCGAGGAACATGGCTGCGTCCGCCACTTGCGGTTCGCATCGCCCCTTGTGGTGCTGATGAACGGCAAGACCAGCGAGGGCATGATCTTCAAACCCGACCCCACTGCGTAAAGAAACACCCGATCCGTATTTTCCGCCACGGGGCCCTGAGCCGCACGCCTGAATCCCGCCTTCCCGAAAATCCATCCAATCCTTGGTTGATCAATTTTGTATTGGCTGCCCGTAATGGCCTTCGGTAGAACGCGACTCGGCGCACGGACGAAATCCTTTCACCATGAAAATCGGAATCACGTGTTATCCAACCTACGGTGGCAGCGGTGTAGTAGCTACGGAGTTGGGACTGGAACTGGCTGATCGCGGCCACGAGGTGCATTTCATCTCGTATTCGCAGCCCATCCGGCTTCCCAAGACTTACCCCAACATCCACTATCACGAGGTGGAGGTTTCACGGTATCCGCTGTTCGAGTATCCGCCGTACGATCTGGCGCTGGCCACGCGCATGGCGGAAGTCGCCGAGATTTACGAGCTCGACCTGTTGCATGTCCACTACGCGATTCCCCATTCCGTCAGCGCCATGCTAGCGCGACAAATGCTGAGCTGCGATCATGCGCGCCCTCGTCGCCGACTGCCCTACGTCACCACCTTGCACGGTACCGACATCACGCTGGTTGGCTCCGATCCGTCGTATCTGCCCATCACGCGCTTTTCCATCGATCAGAGCGACGGCGTCACCGCCATCTCCGAGTATCTGAAGCGGCGGACCCTGGAAGTGTTTGCGGTGCAGACGCCCATCCAGGTGATTCCCAACTTCGTCAACTGCGATCTCTACCATCGCACTCCGGAATTGCTGGAGCATCGCTCGGAGTACGCGGGCGCTGACGAGAAGATTCTGGTGCACCTGTCGAACTTCCGGCCGGTGAAGCGGCTGGGGGACGTCATTGAGATCTTCGATCGGGTGCAGCAAAAGATTCCATCGCGACTGCTGATGATCGGCGATGGTCCGGAGCGTTCCAGCGCCGAATGGCTGGCGGTGAAGAAGGGAATCCACAAAAAGGTGGACTTCCTCGGCAAACAGGACCGCATTAGCGAGAAGCTGGCGGTGGCCGACGTAATGCTGCTGCCCAGCCAGTTGGAGTCGTTCGGACTGGCGGCCCTGGAGGCGATGGCCTGCGAGGTCGTTCCTATCACAACCAACGAAGGCGGGCTTCCGGAAGTCGTCGATCACGGGAAGACCGGATTTCTGGCGCCTGTGGGCGATGTGGAAATGATGGCGAATTATGCGATCGAAATCCTGTTGGACGAAAACAAGATGAGGGCAATGGGTGAAGCGGCGCGCGCCAGCGCACAGGCGCGATTCTGCGCCAGCAAAATCATTCCCATGTACGAACGGTTCTATCGCGGCGTACTGGACCGCTCTTCGTAGATCGCGCCTGCCACGGAACCACCCATTTCTTCGGCCTGCAGCATCGGAAGCACCAGCCGCACCAGGGTGCCACGGCCGGGCTGGCTCTCAATCGAGATCTCGGCGGCATCGCCGTACACCACCTGAAGGCGCTCGGTAACGTTCACCATTCCAATACCGGTCCCGGTGCTGGCGCTGGTGACGGACATTCCCACCCCGTCGTCTTCCACCTCGATGACCACCCGCTGTTCGGCACAGCGGCTGCGAATGTAGATGCTCCCTCCGTCAACCGTGGAGGAAAAGCCATGCTTGACCGCGTTCTCTACCAGCGGTTGCAGGATCATGCTGGGCACCAGATGTTCCAGCGAGGCCGGCTCAAGTTCCTTGACTACCTTGAGCTTGTCACGGCCGAAGCGCGCCACTTCAATATCGAGATAATCATCCAGAAATTCCAACTCCTCGCGCAGCGGGACGAACGAGTCTCCCTTGCGCAGCAAGCGACGCAGAATGTTGCCCAGCTTCACGATCATCTCGCGCGCCGAATCCGGGTCGCGGCGCACTAGCGAAGCCACCGAATTCAGGGTGTTGAACAGGAAGTGGGGATTGATCTGGCTTTGCAGCGCTTCCATGCGCGCCTGCAACAGCAATCTCTCCTGCTGTTCCAGCTTCATCTCGATGCGCACGTTGTTCAGCACCTTCAACGCGATTGCGACGGCCATGACCGTGCCGGCGTAGATGGCCAGGTTGATCAGCCAGTTCTTCGCGTCGAGCGCGAAAATACGCGTGGGAAAGACGCGGTGCAGTTGTATGCGGATGAATTCCAGGCCCAGGATGAGGAAGAAGAACGAAGTCTGCCAATCGATGAAAGATTTGCGGATGCTGCGTCGAATCCAGCGATAGATGCTGAGATCGAAGAGCGGAGAGAATGACCAGATGGCTTCGCGATCGGGGCCAAGATGGCGCAGCACGCCCGCCAACCCTCCCGCGAGAACGTACATGGGCAAGGTAAGCCACTCGCCGAAAAGCACCGCCGGCAGCGCAACCAGCGCCCCGCCCGCGATTCCCGCCAGGCGTCCGGCGATCACGCCCATCAGGATCGCGCCCTCGAAGGAAATGTCGGCCGCGTAGAAATTGTGCACCCAGTGGCTCACCAATACGCCCAGGGCAATGGGCGTGCCCACGATGAAAACAATCTCGATCTTCTCGCTGAGGGTGCGTTCCTCGCGAAACAGCAAAACGCGAAAACGGCGCGCCCGCACCAGCACGCTGCTGATGGCCGCGGCGACGCCGAGGCGGATCAGCACGGTAACGAGTATGAGGCGATGGTCCATTGTCAGTTGCGAGTTGCCAGTAGTCACTATCGTAGCGCGGCGGCGGCCTGAAGCAGGGCCTGTTCGGCGCTGGTTTGGTCGGGCGCGCCGCCCTGCGCCATGTCACGATTGCCGCCCCCACGCGTGCCCAGCTGCTGCACGGTTTGCTTCATCAAGGCGCTCATGTCATTTCCGAGCCCCGCCGTTTGCCCGAATACCAGCGACGGTTGCGGACCTCCACAACCCAGCAACGCGATTGCTGTGCCGTTTCGCGTGAGTTTCTGCGCCAGCATCTTGATGTAGGTGAGATCGCGATCGGGAAAGAACTGCACCACCAGTTTGTACTCGCCACGGTTTTGTGCCGCCTGCAACAGATGTTCAGCTTGCAGGCCCGCGACCTCTTCCAGCAGATGATGCTGCGCCTTTTGCGCTGACTTGATCTCGTCGAGCGACTTACGCACCTGCTGCGGAACCTCCCAGATGTGGGTCGAAAACACCGCGGCAGTCTCCGTGAGAGTCTCAAAATCACGACGGGCGGTGCGAACCGCCCGCAAGCCGCAAACGAACTCCACGCGAACGCCCTGCTTCACCTTCTCAGTTTTGCGCAGCAGGATCGCGCCAATCTGTCCGGTACTGCGAACGTGAGTTCCACCGCAGGCATTCAAGTCGAAGTCGCCGATGTCAATCAGCCGGAGCCGGTCGCGTTCCGTTGCAGGTACCTTGCGGACGCCCATAGCGCGCGCTTCGTCCGGGGTGGCGAAGCGAATCTCAACCGGACGATCGTCGGCGATCACTTGGTTGGCCAGCTTCTCGACCGATTCCAGTTGCTCCGCGCTGATTGCGTCGCTGGCGAGATCGATGGTGCAGCTCTCGTCACCCATGTGGAACGAAACGGTGGCGAATCCGTAAAGCTTTTCGAACGCGGCGGAGAGCACGTGCTGGCCGGAGTGCTGCTGCATGTGATCGCGCCGGCGGTCGGTGTCGATTGTGCCACTCACGACTGCGCCGGGCTGCAGATCCTCTGCGCCACCTTCAACAATGTGGAGCACGTCTCCGGTCTGCTCATTTTCGGCGACTTCCTTCACGCGAATCCGCTGCGGGTCGTTCGTGCCTGGCATGTTCAGCCAACCGGTGTCGAACACCTGTCCGCCACTGGTGGGATAAAACGCCGAGCGGTCGAGGGTGACCGCGGTATCTCCAGCTTCACTGGTGACAGCCACCACGCGAGCTTCGAACTCGGTGAGAAAGGAGTCGATGTAGTAGAGGCGCTCGGTCAAGGTGATTACCCCGGTCAGCACAATATCGTATAAGATTCTTGCCGCACGAACTTACTTCCCTGAAAGGAGAAGCCATGAAGACCATTCTACGGGTAACGATGTTATTGGTACTGGGCGGACTTTGCTGGATGCCGCTGGCGGCGCAGGACTCGGCAATGTCGGCGAAGCCCAAGGCGGCCAAGCCGGCGGCCAAGCCGAAAGAGCAGATGGGCATGCCGATGCCCAAGCCCGCGCCAGAGATGACGAAGATGATCAAGATGATGGCCGGGAGTTGGACGGTCACCGAGAAGTCTGATCCCAATCCCATGATGCCCAAAGGCGGCACCGGCAAGGGCACCGCCGTGCTGACGCCGGGTCCGGGCGGGATGTCATTGACGGAGAAGTATCACTCCACTGGAGCCATGGGTAGCTTCTACGGATCCGGAACATTCTGGTGGGACCCCAAGGCGCAAGTATACCGGGGCGTCTGGTGCGACAATATGTCGCCGAATGGCTGCGATGACAGCGGCAGCACCAAGTGGGAAGGCGACAAACTGGTCGGCACTATGGAGGGCGAAATGAACGGGCAGAAATCGATGTCCCGGTTCACCTACTCCGACTTCAAGCCCGACTCGTTCGTGATGACCATGGAAATGGGCCCGGATGCCAGCAAGCTGCAGAAGGCCATGACCGTCACGTACACGAAGGCCGGCGCTATGGCAGAAAAGAAGAAGGCGGAATAGATAACAGACAGGAATAAGCCCGCAGACCGGACGTTCTGCGGGCTTCCACGGAGGTTCCTTCTAGCGGTTGGGCGGCTGCGGCGCGGGCGCAGAGGGTTTCTGCTGCATCGGGGCCGACCTCGCGGGCGCGGGTCGCGAGCCTTCCAATACCGACCCGGTACGGTTGGCATGGCGGGTGGCGAAGACCGAAAGCGTGATGGACGTGATCATGAACATGATGGCCGCCCAGGTGGTGGCTTTCGAGAGCACGGTCGCGGCCGTGCGAGTACCGAAGGCAGTCTGGCTGCCCATGCCTCCAAAGGCGGCAGCGATATCGGCACTTTGTCCGCTTTGCAGCAGCACCACAATGATCAGGAACAGACAAACGACGACGTGAATAACGGTAACCAGGACAACCATGTAATTCTCAATCCTTGCATCCGGCGGCCGCGAGTGTACGCGGAACTGCGCCAGTATCGGCAATATCGTAACTCTTTACGTTGCTTACAACTTGGGTGAGGCATGGTGCGGAAGGGGGGACTTGAACCCCCATGCCTTTCGGCGCCACCCCCTCAAGATGGTGTGTCTGCCAATTTCACCACTTCCGCACACCCGACCCGATGCGGCGAGCATCACGGGCTCCAAGCAGAAACGTAGAGGCAATTAAGTATAGCAAAACACACGACCGGGATGAACCCGCGCTCAAGTCCTGCCTTACGGTTTCGCGCGATCCCGATAGAATACAGTTGAGCCATGATCATCACACGTTCACCGTTGCGGGTTTCCTTGGGCGGAGGCGGTACGGACCTGCCCTCCTATTCCTGCCAGCACGGAGGCTTTTTAATTGCCGGGGCCATCGACAAGTACGTCTATATCAACGTTCACCCGCGTTTCGTCGATGGTTTTCTGCTCAAGTATTCCCACATGGAGGAAGTTCCTTCCATCGACGACATCCAGCATCCCATAATCCGCGAGGCCCTCCGCGAGGTAGGCATGCAGGCGCGCAACTTGGAGATTACCAGCATGGCCGACATTCCGGCCGGGACGGGCCTGGGTTCGTCCGGCAGTTTCACGACGGCGCTTCTGAAAGCCCTGCATGCTTACAAGAAGAACCTGATTCACCCGAACGAACTGGCGGAGCAAGCCTGCCGGGTTGAGATCGACATTCTGCGGGAGCCGATCGGCAAGCAGGACCAGTACATCGCAGCCTACGGCGGCATCACCTGCTTCGAGTTCGGCAAAGACGGCCAGGTGAAAGCGTGGCCTCTGGCCATTTCGGAAGAGACCTTGTTCAACCTGGAGGACAATCTGCTGCTATTCTTTACGGGCTACTCGCGTTCAGCATCCGCGATTCTGAAAGAGCAGGACGACAAGAGCAAACGGGCCGACGCGGAAATGACCGACAACCTCCACTTCATAAAGGAACTTGCGTTCCGCGGCAAGCAGGCCCTGGAAAACGGCGAGTTGGCCGAATTCGGCCGGCTGATGAACGTCCACTGGGAGCGCAAGAAGCAGCGCAGCACGGGCATGAGCAGCGCAAGAATCGATCAATGGTACGATTGCGCCATGGCGAACGGCGCCCTGGGTGGCAAGCTGATCGGCGCCGGGGGAGGGGGGTTCCTGATGTTCTACGCCGGAGACAAGCCTCGGCTGCGCCATGCCATGCGCCAGCAGGGACTGAAGGAAGTCAGGTTTCGCTTCGATTTTGAGGGCACCCGCGTCATCTCGCACGAATAGGCAAGCCATGAGTCAATCCGTGGAACTCATGCCCGCCGCCATTCTGGCCGGGGGCTTGGCGACCCGTCTGCGGCCGCTTACCGAGGGCATTCCCAAGGCCTTGATCGACGTCGCGGGCCATCCGTTTCTATGGCACCAGCTCCAACTCCTCAAGCGCAGCGGTATCCGGCGGGTAGTGCTTCTGGTGGGTCATCTGGGAGAGAGCATTCAGCAGTGTTTTCAAGACGGCGCTGAGCTCGGCATCAGCATCGACTACTGCTTCGATGGCCCGGTGCTGCTGGGGACTGCGGGCGCCATCCGCCAGGCATTGCCGCTGTTGCCGGAGCGGTTCTTCGTGCTCTATGGCGATTCCTACCTCCCATGCAACTACGCGGCCGTGGAAGCGGCTTTCCGGAACAGCGGCCTTCCCGGACTCATGACCGTGTATCGCAACGAGGGTCTGTACGATAGCAGCAACGTGGAATACGACGGCGACCGGATTCTGCGCTACGACAAGCGCAATCGCACGCCTGCCATGCACCACATCGATTATGGTCTGGGCGCTTTTCACCGCAGCGTCTTTGAAGCGATTCCTGCGGGTCAGGCGCGCGACCTCGCTGCCGTTTACCAAGACCTGCTTGATGCCGGGAGTCTGGCGGCTTTCGAAGTGCATCAGCGGTTTTATGAAATCGGTTCTCCGGAAGGATTGCGGGACACAGCGGAGTTCTTAAAGGCAGCCGGTGGAGCGGATGGAGGTCCTTAGTAGTGTCATTCCTCTCTAATAGTGGCCCTGCAGTTATGTTAAGCTCAGACACTGTACACGATGTCCAAGCTAGGTAACACCTCGGTGTTTGCGGTCTCCTTTCTTGCTGAGGTGGAAGAAATTGCACGCCGGCTGGATACGGCGGCCATCGAAAAGATGGTGGCTTCTCTGGTTAGGGTCCGCGAGCGTTCCGGCCGCTTGTTCATACTTGGCGTCGGTGGCAGTGCCGCCAATGCTTCCCATGCGGTAAACGATTTCCGCAAACTTGTTGGAATTGAGACCTACGCGCCCACCGACAACGTCTCGGAGCTCACCGCTCGCGTCAACGACGAAGGCTGGCCGACCGTCTTTGCAGCATGGCTGCGGACCAGCCATCTGCAGTCCCGCGATGCGGTCCTGGTCTTCTCGGTGGGAGGCGGCAGCGTCGAGCGAAACGTAAGCCCCAATATCGTAGCCGCGCTCGACTACGCCCGATCGGTGGGCGCCAGTATCCTCGGGATCGTAGGCCGCGACGGTGGTTATACGGCGCGCGTAGCCGATGCCTGCGTGCTGATTCCCACGGTCCACCCGGAGCGGATCACACCCCATACCGAGGCCTTTCAAGCCATCGTCTGGCACCTGCTGGTCTCGCACCCCGCGCTGCAACAGAACGCCACGAAGTGGGAATCTCTCGCGTCCGCGCCACTGCGCCGCGCCGTTTTTCTCGACCGCGACGGCGTGTTGAACGACGCCATGATCCGGAATGGCAAGCCACACGCTCCGACGCAACTCGCAGACTTGCGGATACCTCCCGGAACTGCGGAGGCGCTGGTCCGGCTCAAAGAACGTGACTTCCTTCTGCTGGTGGTTACCAATCAGCCGGACGTCGCCCGTGGAGTCCAGAAGCGCGACACCGTCGAAGAGATGGACCGCCGGCTGCGGGCCGAGTTGCCGCTCGATGACGTGCTAACGTGTTTCCACGACGATCAGGATGATTGCGATTGCCGAAAGCCGCGCCCCGGCCTGGTTACGCGCGCCGCCCAGCAGTACGGAATTGATCTGGGCCGCAGCTACCTGATCGGGGACCGCTGGCGCGATATGGATGCCGGAACCAATGCGGGATGCAAGACCATCTGGATTGACCGCGGCTACGCCGAACAGGCTCCCGCATCGGCGCCCGATGCTCGCGTGGGGTCTCTGCCCGAAGCGGTTGACTGGATCCTGAAAACGGGGGAGCCGTCGTGAGAAGCATCGCCGAGTTGAAGATCAAGCTGTTCGCCGATGGGGCTGATCGGGCGCAGATCGTGGCAGCGCAAGCCAATCCACTGATTAGCGGTTTTACCACCAATCCCACGTTGATGCGGGCTGCCGGCGTAAAGGACTACGAGGCATTCGCGCATGAGGTCCTGGAGGTTGTCACCGAGCGGCCCATTTCGTTCGAGGTCTTCGCCGACGAGTTTTGCGAGATGGAAAGGCAGGCCCACAAGATCGCCAGTTGGGCTGAGAATGTTTACGTCAAGATTCCGGTGACCAATACGCGCCGCGAGTCCTCGATGGAGCTAGTGCGCCGGCTGGCGCATTCGGGAGTGAAGGTGAACGTCACCGCCATCCTGACGCTGGATCAAGTGCGGGATGCCTCCGCGGCGCTCGGCGGCGGCGCGCCGTCAGTGGTTTCGGTGTTTGCCGGCAGGATCGCCGATACCGGTCAGGACCCCGTGCCGCTGATGGCGACCGCAGTGGAATTGGTCTCGGCCTATCCCAATGTTGAGCTGCTGTGGGCCAGCCCGCGCGAGCTGCTGAATATCTTCCAGGCTAACGACATCGGATGCCACATCATCACTGCGACGGACACTGTGCTCTCGAAGCTCAAGACGGTCGGGAAGGACCTCGGCGACTTTTCACTGGAAACCGTGCTGATGTTCTATAACGATGCGACTCATTCGGGATTTGAGCTGTAACTAGGTTTAATGGAAAGTTCTTACGTGGTTAAGGTTCCTCTTCGGCTCCAGAGGCGATTGATCTGGAGTCGTTGATTCGTGCCAACGACGTGGCCGAACAGGAACTTTCCATCGTCATCCCCGCGCTTAACGGGGCGGTCATGATTGCGCGGTTCATAGACTGATGTTTGGGGGGCTCCAAAAAGCCAACCTACGCGACGAGGCGCCAACTGCAAATGTTAAAGGAAGATAAGAGGTCGCTGGCCGAGGGCGCCCGCGAACGTGCCTATGGTCAAGACTACCATCCTTCTATGGTGGATCGATTCGGTATCTGGCTTTCCGCTCGCCAGATCCGTCGATATACCGGCCCGTTGTCGGGAAAGCAGCTCGGCGATTTGGGCTGCGGCTACAATGCGACCTTTGTCCGAAGTGCATTATCCGAGTTGGGGCATGCGGTGTTGGTGGATTTCGCTTTGTCGCCTGAGCTGAAAGATGTCCCGAAGATAACGGCAATCGAAGGAGTTCTACCGGAAGCTCTCAGCCAAGTAGGATCCGGGAGCTTGGATATCCTGCTCTGTATTTCCGTCCTCGAACATCTGTGGGACCCGCTGCCCGTCCTCCAGGAGTGTCTCCGTATCGTACGTCCCGCCGGAACGTGCGTTTTCAATGTTCCGTCTTGGCGAGGGAAGAGATTTTTGGAGTATTCGGCTTTTCGCCTGGGGCTAAGTACGAAAGCTGAGATCGATGACCATAAAACATATTACGACGTGAAAGACTTGTGGCCGATGTTGGTCTGCGCTGGATTCCGCCCGAGCAATATTCAGTGTTTCTCGCATAAGTTCGGGCTGAATACTTTCGCGGTATGCCGTTCATCCGACCACGCTGATGCTTCGCGATGAGTTATCTCAGAGTGACTTCGTTGTTGGTGGGGCGATTTTATCGGAAGCCACTTCACGGATCGCATCTTAGCAGATGCCGCTGTTAGCGCTGTTACGCTATGACAAATTCTCCTCCTGGCGGGATCGGAGCTTTGAGAAGCACTCGGGGAATTCCGAGGCTTCGTGGCGATGTGAAGGACATCGGGCCCCTTTGCGCTGCCATGGAGGACCATTGTCACCATCCACGTATTGAGTCAACTTCTAATCATCGGATAAGGATTCTTTCATGCTGAAGAAATTCACCTCCGTGCAGAAAACGGCGGCACTCCTTTTCCTAGGCTTGTCGGGCATTTATATCAGCCTGTCACCCAGTGCGATTGCAGGCCAGGGATATACCGGGGAGGAGATTGACTCCGGGTTGCGGATGCTCGCGGTCACAACCGCTTGGATGAAGGGACACCCCGTGCCACCGATGGTATGGTCCCGCCATGGCCCATTGCCAGTGCTATTCGATCTTCCGTTCCTCAAAGTGGGCAAGCTTTTTGTGTCTCCGGACTTCATGCTTTCCTTCCAGCCGGCGTTGTTGACGGCGGCCCTAGTGACCATTCTTTTCCTCTGGCTGCGGAAGCTTTGCTCCCCAGGTATGAGTCTGTTTCTAACGTTGACAGCCGCATTCGGAACCATGCTTTGGCCGTATGCCTACATAAGTTTAGAAACCAAGCAGTCTTTTTTTGTTCTCCTGGCCGGTTACCTGGCACTCGCTGGGAAGAGAATTCGTAATTGGCCGGGCTTGCTGTTCTTTGCGGCAGTTTGCGGTGTCGCCATAACTGCGAAGTCCACTGGTATTGTTCTGTGGCCAGTGATTGCCTATCTGATCTTCACACAGTTTCAGGACGACTGGCGCGAACGGCGCAGCCAGATCGTAGTCGTGGTCGTTACAATTGTGGCTATCTGGGCGTTAGGTCACTGGGGCAGTAATCAGTTTTGGGGTCCTCGTGGTGGTGGAGCTGCCAGCCTTCGTTCTTGGTTGATCGATTCCCCGCTTCAGTTTTACGTCAACATAATCGGAATTTTTGGTTCACCTACTAAGGGGCTGCTTGTATACTGTCCGATCCTTTTGGTTAGCCTCGTTGCTGTCCCACGCGCCTTTCAATCCAATCGACACATAGCGATTTTTGCCGTATTGACAACCGTCTGCACAATCGCCTTCATTTCGATCATTATCAACCCCGGTAGTGACGGCTGGGGGACCCGTTATCTACACGCCCCAATCGCCCCGCTGATCCTTTGCATTGGAGCGGCGTGGCCGAAGTTCAGCTGGCGAAGGCATGCGGTTCTGGTCGTGCTCGCTGCCATCGGACTTGCTATCTCATTCCTTGGGGCGTTTTATTACTACGGCGTGCGAGATTTCGCGGCGAAAGCAACCTCCCAGAACACTATGGAGTGGGAAGATGGGGATCTTGTTTGGAACCCTGTGACATTCCACGCTCGCCTGTTCCGGGTGTGGCTGCACGAGCCCGGCTCGGGGCCTGTCCTATGGACCCCCAAGCACATCTGGATGTGGACCGTTCCGCCCGATGGGATGCCCTGGAAGACCATCGATTTGCGCGACTATTGCCAGCCGCAATCGTTTATGGTGCGTTACTGGCATGTTCCGAAGAATGGTGTTGTGCTGCGTATATTTGCAACTTACGTTTCCTCAATGGTTCTTGGGGTTGTGATGTTGGCCTGGGTGGTTCTGAGAACTTTGAGCGAACAAAGGGCGGATCGCGCCCGCGAATTCGACTTGGACATCAAGGAAGCCCGCGCTGTCTGAACCGATGAATGTTTTGAAAGGAGTCCTTCCCCGGCTCGAGATGACTTCCGCCGATCAAGGACCCGTCGCAGTAAACGCGAACCACGCAGGGGTTGCCACACATTTTGGTAAACTGGTGAGAACCATTGATTCAAGTCTTTCCACACAGTGACACAGTGCAAGATCTACAGCAGCAAGAGGGTGTGTGCGGAGTGACATGTCCGATATGCCATCTGGCACACGCTCAGCAGAGTTTCACCAAGGATTCATATCCGGTGTATTTCTGCAGTAACTGCAGGTGCGAGTTTCTTGAGCCGCAGCCCGACGATCGTACATTGGCGGAAATCTATAGCGCTCATTACTTCCTCGGTGACCACAGCGAAGAATCGGACCAAAGAATCTCTGAAATGAAGACCGCGACCGCGAACCTTTACCTGGACCGCTTGGCCAAGACTTTGCCGGCGAACGGCGCACGTTTCCTCGAGATCGGGTGCGGCACCGGCGATTTACTGGTACAGGCGCAATCGCGCTCCTTGGAAGTTCACGGCGTAGAATTCTCTACAATATCGACCGCCACAGCCAACCGGCGGCTCGGGGCGGAATTGGTGCAGCCCGGCACTATCGAGACCGCTTCGCTGCCTACTGGCTACTTCGATGTGATTGCCGCGTGCGACGTAATCGAGCACACGCGCAACCCCAAATCCTTTCTGGAAAGGGCACATGCGCTTCTTCGGCCGGGGGGCTTGATTTTTCTGGTTACACCCTCTCTGGACAGCTGGTCGCGCAAGCTATTGGGCAAACGGTGGATGGATTACAAGGTCGAGCACTTGTTCTATTTTGGTCAAAGGTCGCTTAAGCGGTTGGTGGTGGACGCCGGTTTCGAGCGGCCGATGTTCGAGGGCAATAGAAAAGTTCTTACATTGGACTACATGTACCACCACTTCGACCGGTTTACGGTGCCTGGGTTGACACCGTTGTTCCGCCTGGCCCGCCGCTTGGCGCCTGAACGGCTCGCACTGCGACACTGGGTCCTGCCCGCCAGCGGGATCCTTGTGACCGCGGGTAAACCGGCAGTCGATGCTTCGAGGTCAATCGAGGTGGCGTAGCATCGACACGACCCAATCATACCCGGGCAAGACAGGGTTATTCTTCGTTCCGGACTGAGTGAATGGAACCGGCGAAAAATATCGCGGAACTCATCCCCCTAACCAGGCTAGCGAGCGCACAGGACGCGAACCCATGGTAGCAACGACTGCAAAGCCTCTTAGAGTGAAAGGCGCCACTGGCCGCATGCAGCGGGAATGCCCCCTGTGCGGCTCCGTTGAGCTGGACTATGAGTTCATCGTTGAGAACTGCCCCCTTTGTTGCTGTCGGGAATGTTCGTTGTCGTTCCTGAATCCTCAGCCAGAGGCATCAGCAGGTATGAGGCCAAAGCCCCTCGAATCCGGCGACGGTGTGTACGAAATTCATGCCGCCAATGCCGCGGCCCGACTGGACCAGTTCATCTCTTATGCACAGACCTCGACCGGCAGACTGCTGCTGGTAGGCGCCGGAGAGTCACTTCGCGTGGAGGCGTCCCGTCGCGGCTTTGAGGTAGTGTCTCTCTCTCCCGAGGAACTCGGGGAACATGCGCCGGAGGCCGGCGTCGGCTTGTTTGCGGGCTGCATCCTGTATTGCGCTTTGGAACGCACCAGCGATCCGATCGCCAGCCTGACGGTAGTCCGCTCGCTGCTTTCACCGGGCGCGTGCCTCATGGTGATTGCGCCTACGCTCGACAGCCGCACCGCGCGCCTGTTCCGCTCCTCATGGTGGGAATTCAAGCGGTACAACCAATACTATTTCACCGCGGACACGATGCAGAGCATGTTGATCAAGGCCGGCTTTGGAGATCCGATGATCACGCCTGAGGATTCCGTCGTATCGCTGCAATACATGCGGCGGAAGTTGGCCACTCTGCCAGCCGCGTGGCGGTACAGGCTCCTGCGGTTGTTGATTGCCGCCAGCCCGGGCTTCGTGCGGAACCGGGCGTTTCAGTTCCTGCACAGCCGATTGATTTTCATGGTTCGTCCGAAGCCGTTCGCACCCGTTCCGCGGCTTTCCGTCATCCTTCCACTCTACAACGAACGAGCAACGTTTCCGACATTAATGGAAATGTTGCTCGAGAAGCAGATCCCCAACGTTGAGATTGAGATCATTCTGATTGAGAGCAATTCGAGTGATGGCAGCCGCGACCTCGCACTCATGTATCGCGATAATCCGCGCGTGCGTCTGATTCTCGAAGACCGGCCAAAGGGCAAAGGACACGCCGTAAGAAACGGGTTGCAGCATGCAACCGGTGACGTGATCCTATTTCAGGATGCCGATCTGGAGTACGACCTCGACGATTATGAGGGCCTGATTCAGCCTATCCTCGATTATCGTCAGAATTTCGTGCTCGGCTCACGGCATTCCCCCAGCACGCGCCTCTGGAAGATCCGCAGATTCACCGACCAACCGGGTCTGGCTGCCTTGGCCAACATGGCGCACCTATTTTTTCTGGCGCTGTTCAACGTTCTCTATCGGCAGCGGATGAGCGACCCGTTCACCATGTTTAAGGTATTTCGGCGCGAGTGCATATACGGTCTCCGATTCGAGTGCAACAGGTTCGACTTTGATTGGGAGATCGTGATTAAGCTGCTTCGCAAGGGTTACCGCCCGGTAGAGCTGCCGGTGAACTATCGCTCGCGCTCCTTCGCGGAGGGGAAGAAAATTGCCATATTTAGCGATCCGATAACGTGGCTGCGGGCGGCATTGAAATTTCGAAACTCGCCACTATACGAGGTCAATGCGCCTGAGGACGTAGCACCGCGGTGATGGTTTACTATCGCCCCGACGCGCTACACAAATACTCTCCGCAATCTTCAACTGACCGTCTCCGTAATCGCCGGATTCTGCTCCAGGAACTTCACCGTCCGGATGACCGCTTGCTGTATGTTGAGCTGTGGCCGCCAGCCCAGCGAGCGGATGGCGGAGCAGTCCAGAAAGATGAACGGGTTGTCGCCCACCCAGCCGCGATCGCCTCCGCTATAGCGCAGTTCGGGCGTGACCCCAAGATGTCCACAGATCCAGCGAATCGAATCGTTCACTTCGCAGTATTCGTCCAAGCCGAGGTTGAAGATGTTCACCTTTCCTCGGCGAGACTCGATGGCCAGCAGCATGGCGTCCAGACAGTCCTGGACGTATAAATAAGACTTCCGTTGAAGGCCGTTTCCGAGAACGTCCAGGTATTCCGGGTGAGCCCGCAACTGCTTGTAAAAATCGAAAACGTGACCGTGAGTGTACCGTTCCCCCAGGATTGATACAAAGCGAAATATAAACGCGCGCATGCCGAACCCTTCGCAATACGCCTCAATGAAGCCTTCGGCCGCCAGCTTTGATGCACCGTAGAACGAGGTCTGGATCGGCATTGAAGCGTTTTCCGGTGTCGGGAAGCAGAATGCCTCGCCGTAGATAGATCCGGTTGAGGCGAAAGCGATATCACGTATTCCGCTAGCGCGCATGGCTTCGAGCAGATTCATAGTGGCAATCGTGTTCTGTTCGAGGTCCTTACGTGGATGATCGGTCCCGAAACGGACGTCGGCATTGGCTGCAAGGTGGAAGACGAACTCGCAACCACCCAGAGCGCTGGTCAGCTTCTTGGCATCGAGCAGATCGCCGGTACTGAGCGTGAACCGGTCGGAGCGTAATGCGCTTTCGAGGAAAGCTGGCCGTCCAGTTGAAAAATTGTCGTAGCCAACGACTTGATGGTTGGCGGCAAGCAACCGGTCAATCAGATTGCTACCGATAAATCCAGCGCACCCCGACACAAAGAAGCGCAATCACCCTCCCTCCCTGCCGGGAGCGGCCCGTACCCATTTTGGGAGCCGCGAGTTTCTACTGTATCATAGCCGATTCACTGATTTGAGTGAGAATTGCTGCTGTAAAAGAATATGGAGCCAGACTGCTCCCGTGCGGAAATCAAGGCTGGTACCATTTTGTTTTGCCAGCCGCAGTCGTTTGTGGTGCGTTTCTGGAACGTTCCCAAGAACGGCGCTGTTTTGGTGATCTTTCTGTTGTACGTGGGCTCGCTGGTGGTGGGACTCCTGCTGCTTACTTGGGTGGTAGTGAGGACGATAAAACATCAACCAGGGGCAGATGCTGGTGAACTTGCAGTCACGGTCAATGAAGTCCGCGCTTCGTGACCGCCGATTCGCAAATGTAGTGAGCCGAATAGTCGGCAATGGACAAGGGGTCACTTGCCCAACCTTACGACCACGGGGCTGTGTCTTCCGCCGGATGTTTGCCTTTTGCTTGCAGCGCCGCCTTTGCGGTGAAAACTCCTCCCACTGGAGCGGATGGCGAAATGCGTTTCACTTCCTTGAAGCCGACATGTTCAAGCATCCCGATGCAGCACGCGGGATTAGGAAACCAAAAACAGGTCGGATCGTAGCTCGGGTTATCCGGCGGTCCACTCTTGATTCCGAAGGGATGAAACTCCGCCATAGGCTGTTCCCCCGTGTTCTCGCACATGGCAGTTTGCATCAATAACGTCCCGGTACACACGGCGTGGACCTTTTCCAGAGCGAGAAGAGGATTACGCAGGTGGTACAACACCCCGAAAAACATCACTAAATCGAAGGTCCCGAAAGTCTTGGGGCTTATATCGTAGACACTTCCGAGGTGCGACGTGGCACGCGAACGGAAAGCGGTCCGGCAAATCTGAAACTTGCGCGCCATCGGAGGATAATTCTCAATACCAACAACTTCGGCAGCTCCTCGGCGTTCTGCCTCAAAGGAAAAAAAGCCTTCCGCATGTCCGATGTCTAACACTCGCATGCCGGTCATGTTGTCCGGCAATCCAAAATATGGGAGCTTCTCAACCTTAGGATCATTCCATCCCGGGGTGACCAAACCACCGGGTAACTCCATCCGATGAAACCAGTATGGTTCGGAAGCTATCTGTGACTTCAACCAATCGTTGACAGTTAACGCTGCAACCTTGTCCACTGTGGTTCTCCCTTAAGGCTGAGGTTGGTGATTACCGAAGCGACCGCCTTGTCAAAAACCTCATCGCTCAGGTCGTTGATGACGCGCAGCAGCGCATTCGAGCGCAGCCGTGTCCAAAGATTTGGGTCCTGATACAAACGGCAGCACTCTCCAGCAAAAGCGATGGCAGTCCCGGCCATAAGGCATTCGCTCCCATGCAGCCATTTGAGTTGCTCTCCAATCAGGTTAGATACTACAAGAGGCACACCAAAAGAGGCCGCCTCGTGCGCTTTGTAAGGAATTCCCGCTGCATATCGGGTGGGCGCCACAAATACGCGCGCTTCGTTATAGAGCGAGGTCAAGTCGTCCTGCCGGCCAAGAATGCGGACCCCGTCGGCCTGGCAATCGCTCAAAGCAGCGTCGGCTCCGTACCCGGCGATGATCAACTTGGCGCCCGTCGCTTGGCGAACAACCGGCCAGATTGAGCTGCAGAAATACCGCATGGAGTCTGCATTTGGACTGTCCGTACCGTGCATAGCTCCGACGAACAGGAACGTGCGCCGCTCATCGAATGCCGCGGCTGTCGGGTTAGCGCATACTTGATGGCCGATTATCGATACACGGCGTACTCCCCCCGACACCATAGTCTCGCGATCGCGCTCCGATACCACCACGACGGCGTCAGCCGCCTTCGCCAAAGCCAGCTCTCGGCCCAGCCATGCTGTCTTAAGCGTGGATGAAACCTCGCTGCCGAGAATCTCTGCTTGACGCCAATCACGTTCCGCAAAAATTGCTTCAGCGTCGTAAATTATCCGGGCCCTGCTGGAAACGCCTTTCTCCGCCCTGCCCTTCAGGAAGGCGGCCATGTTGTGAGGGCGGCTCACCCACACGATATCACTGTTGGGCACGTACTCTCGAAACAGCCGTTCGCGTTGCGAAACCCCGTCCAACAACTCAGCATCTCGTGGGATGTCACAATACTCGTTCTCCAGCAGACGAGATGTAAATGACGCGCAGGTGACGCGATGGCCCTGCTTCACAAGATGGCACAGTATGTCATTGCTCCGGGGAAAGCCCGAACCCAGGTGGCGATGGGGTATCCGGTCCTCTATATATAGAATCTTGAGTGCGCGGGAACTTGCCGAGATGCGAGCGCGTTGTATGTTGGCTGTTGAATAAGGCAGATGCTTGAGAAGCCGGTCATTCCATTTGTTCCGGAATTTATGCTGATTGATTGCCATTGCCGGTTTGGCTGCTTCGTTCCCATCCGACGAAGCCGATTCGTAATGCCGAATAACGGCTGTAGGCTCGTATAGGACGCTATAGCCAGCTTCCCAGGCCTGCATGCAATAATCTGAGTCTTCATAATAAGCGGGACTGAACATCCGGTTAAAGCCACCCAACTGACGGAAAAGAGGCTGCGTCGTAACCAGGAATGCTCCGGAACAGTAATCGACCGGACGCCGAAAGTTATATTGCGGCTGGTTAGGATTATCTCCTCGCCCATATCCTAACGCGCTTCCATCAAACCAAATCATGCTACCGGCTTCCTGCAGGCGGCCATTCGCCAGCAGGATCTTACCGCCCACAACTCCAACCTTAGAATCTTCGCGAAAGCTTGCCATGGCTGACGAAAGCGCACGAGCTTGCAATAAGGCATCGTTATTTAAGAAGCAAAGATATTCGCCCCGCGCCTGCTCCGCTCCTTGCATACAGGCATCGCCAAATCCTAGGTTAGCTGTGTTATTAATGATGTTTGCCCCATCAACTCGCTCCAATAAGCGATTAGTCTCATCGCTCGAGCAGTTGTTTACAATCACGACTTCATAGGGAACGTCGGCATTTTCGAGTATGGAATCGAGGCACAAGAGCGAAAGGTGGGCTTTGTTGTAAAGAACCAGAATAATAGAAACAACCTGGCTTCCGGTTACTGGAAATGCTACTCGGTCGTCGCTGTGCAGAAGTTGCTGGAGCCGACTATGGCCTAAGTTGTCCCATTCCTTCTGGGCCTCAGCCAAGCTTTGCCTGGGATTTGCAGCTTCGCCAGCAGGAGGAGGCATGCGCCCTTCGGTAGCCCCGAAGCGCAGGTAGTGTACCAAGGGGTTGAAACCGGCCGCTCGCACATCAGGATTCTGTTCAAGGTACCACTGACTGCTAAAAGTGGGGCTAGGATCTCGCCCTTCCAAGGCGCCTTGCTTAAGATAGTGGGCAATTGGGTCAGCACCGTGCATTGCAACCTCGGGATTTTGCGACAAATACCAGTCAACGTCAAAAAGACCGGACTGCGCAATCAGCTGTGAGTCCATCTTCAGTTGACGCGCTTCAGGGCGAGAGTGTGGCCGGAGTTTCGCAACGGCACGCAACGGCGCGGTCAATCGCCACGCTCGTGACTGGAGAACACTGTTCAATTGCTCGGTGCGCTTGGCCAACTCCACATTCTTCAATCGATCTAGCTCGACTAACATGGCTCTGAGATTGGCGATATCCAATTCGCGCTCTGCAACCGTCTGTTTTAAGCTGGAGATTTCGCTTAGAAAAGGTCGCATTCCGCGAAACGTTCTTCCCGTGGTCAGCGGTTCGCAGGGATAACCAGTGACGAGTTTCTGGAAGTCTGCTTCCTGCCCAAGCCAAGTCTCCAGGTCCGCCTCCGAAACCGCGAGGTCAAAGCTGCCACAGAGTGCCTCCATTAACTCAAGAATCGATGGCGCGAAACTGCCCGATGACATCCCGGAAGGCATCGACCATAGAACGCCCCGGGTTATCACCCACCCTAAACTAATGTCGTTTTCGCTCTGCCACTCATCATCAATGGGCACCAACTCGCCATCAATATCAAGAAGGTTGAAGGGAGTGCAATCCAGGAAGTCGCCAGCAAGCATGTATGACGATAGCTTCGGCAGCTCATCCGGCACATCGGCGACTTGCGCCGGCGACACACGAGCATGCTGCAGGAGAAATTCCATCCATGGCCGCAACGCTTGAACGATGGATTCCACATCTCCGCCACCAGCTCGCGCTCGCAGCAGGTTCCACAACAATTGCCGGCCAGGCCGGTACACGGACTCAGAGACCTGGTGCGTGATTGCCAGGCTCTCATCTACCGCGCGACTACCACTGGGTGAGGATGTGAGAGGTTCCTTCAACACCCGTATTCCAGACCCATCCCGCACAAAGGTCGTTTGGGTACAGACTTCTGGCGCACGATTTACCGACCATGCAAACGCAAGTTTCGCAGTCCTTGCTGGCGGTTCCTTGTCCGGGGTTGCAACTATAAGGAATGAATTGCTCAGGTCGGCAAGAAGGCCATTGGCATGCAACACTGAGAAAGCGAGGGCTTCATCGAAGCCACGGTAGGGCGAACCCGTATAGTCGCGAGCATGGCAGCGGGCCAGCAAATCGATGGCGTCAAACCCAGGATCCGTCAATGCTTTCTCAGAGAGGACCACGGAGGGTAGCTTATAGTCTGGAAAAGGATAATAGAAGCGAACCTGGGACAGTCCAGCCGCAGATAGAAGTGCGATCAATTCACGCCTTCCAAAGGTGCGAGCGGTCCGAGTCCCGTAGAGATCTTGAACTCCGAAGAACGGGATACCAACGTGATCTTCGCCACAGCCATTGAAATACTTCAAGCCCACTTTATTCTCGATAGCGATAACCACCCTGCCGCCGGGGGCAAGGAAACGGGTTACCGCCTGCAGATAGTGCTCAAACGGCTTCTCTCTGCCTGAGTACAAGGCCGCGTATTCCAGCACCCCGATCAAAAGTATGCAATCAAATCGCTCATCGGTTTCGAAACGCAGAATGTCATCTACCACCACTCGCACATTGCTAAGTTCCCGGCAGCGCTCCGCGGCGACGCGCGCCCGGGGCAAGCTTCCTTCGACGGCGACTATCTTCGCGCCAATCTCGCCAAGGAAGCGGGTGATCGCGCCGCAACCGCACCCCAGCTCGAGAACTCTATCGCCCGAATGCAACTCCAGCGGCCGCACCAGGCAGTGACGAAACCTGCTGAAGTGGTATTCACCGGGCCAGTCGCAAATAGACTCCGCTAATTCTTGCGAAAAAGTGCTGCGGTCTTTAGCGTTCGCAACCGTGCTAAGCAGGCGTTCTTCCACCTCTACGCCATCGGAATAGGAGAACTCTCCCGGATTCTTAGTTCGGTAAAGATGAAACTGGTCATCCCAGAAGTAATTCATTGGAACTCATAGACAGTCCAAGCCGTAGCGTCGCGCGAGGGTTTCGTCCTGATCGCGAGTAACCGGCCTGCTTCCGCACCCGAGGCTGTTGAACCCGATATTCTAGCAGCGCGGTCGCCGCGTTGGCGAACCCTCCGGGCGGTCTCCCCTTAAATACAATGCCTTAGTGCGGTTTTCCACTTTCGTTTCCACTCCGACGACACGCAGCCCTGCGTCAGGAGGCCGACTCCGCAGGTGCGCCAAAGCCGTAAATGGAACGCCAATTAAAAATCGGATCGGGATTCAATTCGGAGTGCCCATCGTCATAATGGAGCCGCTTGGGCGCAATCTCCAGGCGATCCATATTCAGTTTCATATTGTCGTAATGGTAGTTGCTGCCGCCGCGGCGCAAACCCGCGCGATCGCGCAGGATGCGGGCCAGCATTTGTTCCCGCGACCGCATGGGGTAATGACGAAGGTTGAAGCGCGCGGGCCAGGGATCGCCCAGCGGTGGATTGTGGTTGAAGACCCGCAGGTTGGTTGCCGAGGCGCGCCAGGAGCGAATGCGCGGAGCACAATCTGGAAAGAGCGCATAATGCCGGATGCGCAGCGGCGGCGACTGGACTTCCGGATCGTCGGCGCTGGTCAGCCAATAATTATAGTTATGGAATTGTATCCAGCTACAGGGTGAAGCGTGTACTTCTTCGACGCATTCCCGGTACGGTTTTGCACGAGACGGCCCCTCCAGAAATTCGTCCTGGTCCGGCCAGGAAATCCAGTCGTAGCTGGATACATAACTTTCCATAAGATGTCTCGACATGGCTGCATACAACTCATAAAAGTCGAACTCTCTAGGGATGTGGCGGCTTTCCAGTAGCTCGCTTTGGTAACGATGGACGATTTCTGGAGTTTCGTCGGTAGATCCATGGTCCCACACAATTACGTGATGGCCTTGGTCAAGAAGATAGCGAAGGGAGTCCTCGAGAAGATCGCCGTCGTTGTAACATAAAAGAACTCCGAGTAGTTGAATGCGCGTCAGGACCCAGACTCCCTTCCCGTTGAGTGTCTCCCCGGAATTGGATTATAGCGGTTCAGGATTGGTACATGCGTCTGTACGGGGTAGTGCGGGCAATAAGGGTAGCGTCGCGATGCTGGCCAGAGTTATAGGGGGCCTTCGACTCCTCGCTCAGGATGACAGTTCATCCCTTCCAGAATGCAAACGCTCGTTTCGTGGCTGTTCCATTCTCCGCCACAGCCGCCGGCTCAGCCAGGCTGGTGGCCCACTTCCGCATTTGCTTGGCGAACTCGGAACGCGATTCAGGCGTTACCGGCTTGCCAGTATTCATTGCGTCAATCAATTCCGTGGAATTATTCGGGACGGTTAACGCCACCGGCAGCCTCACCGCTTTGGCAATTCCGTCCAGCGTCACTTCTCCTTGGGAGCGGAAGCGGTTGATGACCACACTTACTTTGCCCGGCGGAAAGTTGTACTGCAGTAAGTTGTCCACATAGCGGGAAAGGTCGCGCAACGCCGGCACGTCGGGAGTAGCAACCAGGTAAAGCTGATCGCATTCTGCGATGGTAGCCTCATTGGCATTGCCTACGCCCTGGCAACAGTCGATGACTACGTACTCATAGATTCCGCGGAGATATCGAATGGTCTGCTGGATTGAGCTAAGCGGCACGTCGGTGAATCCATACAGCCCCTCCGGGCCAGGCAGCACATCGACCCCATGCACGTCGTGCACGACAAAGCCGCTCAAGAGGTTGGCATCAATCCGCTCAATGTTGCGGGCTAAATCGTAAAAGTGATAATCGGCTGCGGGCAGGCCAAGATAGAGTCCAACATGGCCTAACTGGCGATGCTGGTCTACAACCAGGACCTTCTGGCCACACAGTTGCGCCAGAAACGTGGACAGATGAACCACCAGGGTGGTGGTTCCTGCCCCTCCTCGTACTCCCAGAAAAGCCAGCACGTGGCCAGACTTGGCGGAGCGAGCCACCGCCCAACGGCGCTGCAAACGCACGAGCGAATCGTGGAGTTGGTCACAATTCAGCGGACTCTGGAGATACTCGGCGAAGCCCGCACGCATGGCATCCAGGACGAGGTCGGCATCCGACTTGGCGGAGAGCGCTATCAGCAGGATCCGTTCTCCCAGCAACTGCTGCAACGACATGGCAGTTTCCATGGCCAGTTCCCGGTCGCTGTCGGCATCGATCACGCACAAGCAACCCTCGCACTGCTGCATCGCTTTCAGCAGATCGACATCCCGATTACGCGGCAAGTAATCCGGCATATTGCCGGTGAAGGATGCTCCCAGCACTTGTGCCGCTACCCGCGAGACGGCGCTAACGGTTGCCGGGTCCAGGCATACCGTGACCAGAGAGATCCCGGATTGGGATGGTGCGACTTGTGTGCTCACCATATTGCTCACGCCCTAAGGCCCCCTGCTTGGGTTTCTGGGCCATCTGCTCCGCTTCCAATGACGAGTCCGGCTAGGCTGTTTTCTTCCTGCGCCAAATCACGACCGCCAGGACCAGCACGAAAAGCATTCCTGCAATCACGCGAATAATCGTTGAGCTGTCCATATCGTCTCCTTTCTGGTTGAGATTGCGGATTCCCCGCTTACCGGACCAAGACCGACCTTGCGCTTCCCGGCACCTTGCAACCCATGGGTTCTGCCCATAACTACTTACCTCCAAGCGCCCCCAGGTTCCGCGACATAAGCAGCGCCGCCGGACCGAGCAGAACAATGAACATGCTGGGAAAGATGCACAGGACCAGGGGAAACATCAGCTTAACGGTGCTCTTGGCAGCTATTTCCTCGGCCTGTTGGCTGCGCTGTTTGCGCAAACCGTCGGCGAAGATACTGAGCGCCTTCGAAATCGGAGTACCAAACCGGTCTGCCTGGCCCAGCATGCTCGCAAAACCTTTTACCGACTCCAACTGGGTTCTATCGGCCATATCGCGCCAGGCATCAACCCGCGGTTTGCCGGCTCGTTGCTCCAGATTAATCTGGGTTAGTTCTTCCGCCAGCACGGCATGACTGGTCCCCAACTCCTCTCCTGTCCGCAGCAGTGCCTGGTCGAGGCCGAGTCCGGCGTCCACGCAGACCACCATCAGGTCCACGGCATCAGGCAGCCCGAGGCGGATTTGCTCCCGGCGCTTCTTAGTCACCCTCTTCAACCACATGTCCGGGGCAAGATAGGTGCCCCCAAGCATTACGGTTATCCAAAAAAACGTGATCTGGTGGAAGAAGCTCCAAATCACCAGCACCGCGATCGGCGCCAGCAGGCGGGCCGCGACATAGGCATCTATGCTGCTCTGATTGCGCAGCCCGGCAGCCAGGAAACGCTTGCGCAGCTTTTCCCCTCTCGCGAGTCCCAGCCACGCACCCAGGAAGTGGGCCCCGCGCAGCAGTGGGCCTTGGACCCTGCCGGGACCCGCCCGCCGGGTCTCGGCTGAGGCTGGCCGTAAGCGGGCCATCCCTAAGATGCGCTTGGCGGCTGAGGTCGGTCGCGTCATGAACCAGACAAATAGCAGCGCGGTAGCGGAGAAGGCGGTCAACTGCAGGCTGAGAATCTGGGCAAGTTTCATGGCTTACACCTTGATCCTGACGATTTTGCGGATCATCAATCCACCCAACGCCATCATGCCGATGCCGGCATAGGTGAGCTTTCGCCCCACCGGATCGTGCACCAGGACGTCGGAGTAACCGGGATTGGCCAGACTTATGAGAACGAACATAACCACCGGTAGCAGGCACAGGATCCAGCCGGTAAGCCGTCCTTGGGCCGTTTTAATGCGCAACTCACCCTGGATGCGCATGCGATCGCGCAGCACCGCGGTGGTCCGCTCCAGAATCTCCACCAGGTTTCCTCCCGTCTCTTTCTGCACCAGCATGGCGGTGATCACAATCTGCAAGTCGGCAGACGGCACCCGGCGCCCCAGTTGCAGCAGGGCGTCCCGCTGGGGCAGGCCAAAGCTTTGTTGTTTGTAAACTTCCCTGAATTCCGAACGCAGGGGTTCGCCTCCCTCCTGCGCGACAATCTCGATAGCTGCGGCGACCGAGTGCCCGGCGCGTAAAGCGCGGGCCATCAGGTCGAGAGCGGCAGGCAGCTTCTGGTTGAACCTCCGCAGCCGGCGCGCTCCTTTGCCCCGCAGAACCAGAATAGGAAGGGCGGCGGCCAGGGTCCCGGCTATCAGTCCGGGAAGGAGATCGACCAGCCAAAAACGCACGATCACGAACCCCATCAATCCTAGAATTCCGGAGGCGAGCAGGACCGTACTTACACTCCAGGAACTTTCCGCCTGAACCAGCAACACCGATATTTTGTGTGCCATACCCCATCGTTCCAGTAGCTGGTTCAGCCATTTGATTTCGCTCAGGATGGTTTGTTTGAGGAGTTCCGCGGGCCCGTCTCCACCCGCGCCAACCGGATTGCCAGCTGTTCGCACTCCCGCCAGACGGCGCTCCACCACCCGGGCGGTGGCCGAGGGGCGGGTAAAGAAGACGACCACCGCAAACGTTACCACGGCAAAGAAGATAAATAGCGACACCGTCACGGCCATCAGCGCACCCCCTATACCTCTTGCGACACTTCCAGCAAGTTCATCTCCAGCGGGATGCCCGCGTCTTTCAGTTTCTCGGCGAACTTGGGAACGATTCCGGTGGAGCGGAAGCGACCCAGGACTTTTCCATTCGGTCCCAACCCTTTCTTCTCGAAAAGGAAGATGTCCTGCAAACTGATGACGTCGCCACTGGTGCCCGTCACCTCGGTAATGTGGGTCACGCGCCGGCTGCCATCGCTCATGCGCGAGACCTGCACGATAATCTGGATGGCGGAGGAGATCTGTTGCCGCAAGGCCTTCTCGGGGAGGCTGAGGTTCGCCATGAGCGCCATGGTCTCGATACGCGAGAGAGCGTCGCGCGGGCTGTTGGCGTGGATGGTGGTCACCGAACCGTCGTGCCCGGTGTTCATGGCCTGCAACATGTCAAGCGCCTCCCCACCCCGCACTTCGCCGATGACGATGCGGTCCGGACGCATACGCAGTGCGTTGATCACCAGCTCGCGCTGATGGACCCCGCCTTTGCCTTCTACATTGGGCGGGCGGCACTCCAAGCGGACGACATGTTTCTGCTTCAATTGCAGTTCGGCTGAATCCTCGATGGTGACGATGCGTTCGCGCTCCGAGATGAAGCCGGAAAGAACATTCAGCAAGGTGGTTTTGCCCGCGCCCGTTCCCCCCGAGACTACGATGTTCAGCCGGGCCTGCACCGCCTTCCTCATGACCTCGAGCATCTCCGCGGTATAGGCGCCTTTGGCGAGCAGGTCCTGGGCGGTGAGCGGCGAGGAACCGAAGCGGCGTATGGAGAGAATGGGGCCATCGACGGCCAGCGGCGGTACGATCACGTTGACGCGCGAGCCATCGGGCAGACGGGCGTCCACCATGGGAGAGGATTCATCGACTCTGCGCCCCACCCCGGAGACGATCTTGTCAATAATGTGCATCAGGTGGACATTGTCCTTGAATACCACCTTCGTCTCCTCCAGCACGCCATTGCGTTCGACATAGACCGTCTTATAGGTGTTCACCAAAATGTCGTTGACCGTGGGGTCCTGCAGCAGAGGTTCCAGCGGACCAAAGCCAAAAACCTCATCCATCACTTCGCGGGCCAGAGCATCGCATTCCAGGGTGCTGAGCGGGACCTCCTGTTGGCCGATGAGCTGACGAATAACACCGAGCATCTGCTGCTTGGTTCGTTCATCCGGTAGCAGCATCAATTTATCCAAGTCCAGCCGCTTAATTAATTCGCGATGGATACTGGACTTCAGGTCCTGGGCTCCCTTGGAGAGTATCTGGGAAGCCCGGTCCTTCCGCTCTATCAGCGGCCTTGGCACAACCGGGAGGTTCAACACGGATTCGGCCATAGCATCCATTCTCAAGCGTGTTCTTGGCACGCCAGGTTAGTTCCAAAACGCAAATCTGCGTTTGGTTTCGGTTGCGGCGGCCTCTGCCGGGACCAGGGTGGACGCCCAGTTCTTGACTTGGCTGGCGAATTCCGACTTCTTCTCCGGTGAGACCGGCTCGCCTAGCTCCACCGCCCGCCTCAGGTCCCCTGAGCTGGTGGGTAGAGCGATCGACACCGGATGCTGGATGGCCTTCTCGATCTGGCCCAGGGTCACGGTGCAGTCGGAATCATAGTGATTGATGACCACTTTCAGTTTCTCCGGCTGCACATACCATTCCAGCAGGCGGTCCACGTAGCGGGCCAGGTCCCGCAAGGCCGGGACCTCCGGCGTCGCCACCAGGAAAAGCTGGTTGCAGCAAGCGATGGTGGTTTGGTTCAACTCGCCCAGACCGCAGGGGCAGTCGATCAGCACGTAGTGATAAACATTGGCGAGAAACCGGACCGCCTGCCCCAGCGCATCGGCGGAAATCAGGTCGGTTTCGCTCAACGAGTCGGGAGACAGCAGCACATCCACGCCGCTGGAATGATGGGCAACATAACCGTTCAGCAGGCTAAGGTCGAGCCGCGCCACGTTGCGCAACAGCTCGTGGAAGTTGTAGCGGTGCGAGCCCATGCCCAGCAGCAGGGCCACGTGTCCGAGGTGGGGATGCAAGTCCAGGATAAGCACCTTCTGGGCGTGCCGCCGGGCCAGGAATGTCCCCAGATGAACGGCCGCGGTGGTGCTCCCGGCTCCGCCTCTTACGCTTAGAAAAGCCAGCACCTGGCCGGCCGCTCGGGCGGGGTGAAGCGGAGACGACAGCCAGCGTGCCCGCAGCTTTTGCAGGCAAGTTGACAGTTGACCGGCCTGCAAGGGTTTGGTGAGATACTCGCTGCAACCGGCCCGCATGGCATGCAGGATGTTGCCGGGCGTCTCATCTCTGGAGAGGGCAATCAGCGCCGTCCGGCCGTTAAGCAAGGGCTGGAGGTGGGTGGCCGCCTGCACCGCCAGGTCCTTGCTCTTGTCGAAGTCAATCAGGCAAAGCAAAGCCTCAGCCCCCTCCAGTTGTTGCTCCAGTTGTGCCTGCAGCCGGTTTTGAGGGTAATCAGGAAATGCACTGAGAAACTTGACGCTTTCCTGCATGGCCGCTCGTTTTGCGGTCTCAGTCGCTTCCGGGTCGAGTCCAACCGTAATCAGGCATAGACTTCCACCCTCGGTATGGGGAGTTACCGAGCTCACACCGCACTCCTTCACTAGTGCATATCGGCAGACGGCGCTCTGGGCGTTATTTTCGTTCTGCCTGGTGGTTCTTGGTACTGTCACTCGAACTTCATGGTGGCGCGTTTGTCGCCCTTAATGATTTCCACCTCATAAGGGTGTACCGCAGCCACATGGGCGCGCGCCGCCGGTGTTGGAGCCGGGGAGCGTGCCTCGTTCGAGATCTCAGCCACCCGCACCGGCACCGCGGCGATGCGCCCGCGGTCAGCCCCATTGCGGAGCACGAAATGGATGGAGCCCTGGGTGCTCGCCAGCACCAGCTTCTGGGTGTCCGCCGGCGTCAGCAGCAAGGTCACGACGCTGACGTTTTCCGCCTTTCCCCCAGGCTCGGGCTCTATTCTTTGACCTACCGTGAGCACTTCGACATCCTGCAGAACGATTTGCGTACCCGGACTTGAAATCGCCTCATTGCGGAAGGTGACCAGCACATCCACGTGACAACTGGGGAACAGGAATCCGGCCACCCCGATGACTTCATCGGAGCGCACCGAAGCGGCCCGCATGCCGTCCGGGATCTTGACCGTGAGGCCTATTCCGGAGCCCGCGGCCGCCAAATATCCCTCCAGCACCGGTTGCCGCGCTACCATCGGGTAGACCACCGCCCGGCCCGAGACATCTTCCATCTTGCTAAACGCGCCGGGCAGAGGCATTTTTGCCGGCCAGTCCACCAAGGTGAGGTTCTCAGGCTTAAGCAGTTCGCCAGCCGGCAAAGGCCGTGACGCAGCCACATACTTCTGAGTGGCTGGGGCAGCGGAGCGCCCATTTCTTCCATTGATCCGGCGAGTAAGAAAGTAGGTGGCTGCGCCGGAAAGCAACAAAGCGGTCAACAGGGCGACAAGTAGTCGGCGGGGGTTCATATCATTGACTCAGTCGGGCACCGAACAAAGTCATGGCGATGCCCGCTCCTGCAGAAGCCCGGCTGGGCGGTGACGAGCAGGTCCACCACCGCGCAACCCAGCCCTTGAAGGGCCACAACACCTATCTGCTTGCGCGTTCCCGTCCCTATGGCCCGTTTAGGCGGGAGGGTTGAGGAGTTGGGTCGTGATGGCCGCAGACCGATTGCCAATCGTGTCTGCAACCGCTTTCCTGCTGACTACGAAAGTGCGGCGGCGATTTTGGTAAACTCGGCCCCAATCGCGGTTGAAACCGCCTTCATGCTGGTCACGGCGCCAAGCGCAATCAAAGCAGCGATGAGAGCGTACTCGATCAGGTCCTGACCGGACTCGTCCTGCCTCAGGTTCTTGAAAAGTTTCCACATAATTCGACCTCCAATGCGGGCATGTACCCGGCTCGATTAACTTCCTAGACCACGTGCCAGTAATGCTGATACGAGGCCCAGCAGCGCCCCGACAGCGCGCTGCGTAAACCCGGTTGCACAGAAACGGAATGCAGGGGCAACCAGCAGCAGCGCCCTACGGTGCTGTTATGGTTATCGGCCTGGGGGCAGGAAACTTGAGGCGGGTTGTGACGCACTGAAATCCCGGAGGACTCTCCTCTTCGCCATTTACTCGGTACCGGAGAAAAGAGCGGGGTGGATAGTTGCCACTATGCGCTACGGCTGGTTGGAATTGCCAGGGAGGGCATGGAAAAACATCGCTTGTGGCAAGTTGCACGCCAAGGGAAACGTGCGCTTGGGTGGGGCAGTATGATCACCCTAGCCTTCTGCTTCGTGACTCAATTTCGCCGCTAGTTCTCCACGCCGGCAAACTTCTTCTCTTCCGCTGCCATGTGCAGCCGCATCATGCGAGTGAGGTCTTTGCCGTCTCTCTTCAACTGGTTGACGGCATTCTCCAGGTTGCCGGTCTGGCTCAAATGCTCGATGGTATCCCGAAAGCTCTCCAGCCGCACCCGCATTTCGTTGTGCTGCCGCTGCATCTCGCGAGCGAACGAGGCCAGCTCCGGACTCATCTTCGCGATGGTCGCCAGCACCGTGGTTTCTTCATGCTCGTAGTGCCGGGGAAGCCACTCCGCCATCCACTTGCCGCGGCTTATGGCCTGGTTGGCGGTGGCGAGATCGGTGAAAACCTGCGCGTAGCAGGCCATCTGTTCCAGAGCGGCATCCATCTGGTCCAACTGCGCCACCAGTTCTTGGTGTTCTTGATGAATGCTGAGGGTCTCTTCGTGGAACTTCGGATCCAGGCTTGCCATGGTGCACCTCGCCAGCTTGATGGTCGTCCTGCGGCGTCACCTCGGCAGTGACCGAAATCACTGGCCGGCGTGATGTTCGGGATCCATCCCGCAACCAAGAAAACCGGAGCTGCCGGGCTCCGGCTGCGGGTGCGTTGCTTGGGCCTCGGCCTACTTTTTGCCTTGCACCGCCGCCAGGCATTGCCCAAACAGGTCCAGCAAATGCTGGGCATAGTCCTCGGCTTTCGAAACGGTGCCGCCCTTGAACCCGGCTTCCGGCGAACCGGTCTTCCCGTATCCGGTGGTGACGGCGATGAATTTCATCATGTCAAGGGCGATGTCTTCGTTGCGACGCATGATTACGTTACCGGTCCCGTGTTCCTCCATAAGTGCTGGCCTCCCTGTACGCCGGCTTCGCGCGCCGACGGGCAAGAATCATAGCAGAGAGCGGGGCTTCACACTTCGAACCCGACGTAGCACACTCGGCCCACGATGTAGTCGTGATAACTCCTGCCGCGTTCGATGCGCACCAGCTCCACGGAGTGCTGCGGGTTTTGCGGCCGCAACACCAGGTGATCGCCGGAAACCGAGACGTAGCCGATGAGACAGCGGGCCTCGGCATGCACCGCGTAAATGTTGGGTCGCAACCGGCGGTACGGTTGCAAGGAATTGTAGTGGCGGTCCACCAGCAGAGTCACGCCGGCAGGTATGTGCGGAAACATGCCTCCGGCCGCCTTAGCGTCGAGTCGGAGGAGCACGAAGCGTAGCCAGTCGCTGCGATTGCTGGCGTCGTTGGGCTTCAGCCGGCGCAGAAATGACTTGCTGAAACTGCGGCTTTCGCGCACCTGCTCCGGTGTGAATCGAGGCAGGCGTGCGGCTTGCTCCCCACTCACTAAGGCCACGTTCTCCAATCCCCCGGCCGGGAACGAGACCTGCTGCTCGATCTCTTTGAGATCGGCCAAGTCCAGCATCCCGATGTTCAGGGTCGCCAGCAGGCGGTCCATGGATTCCAGGCTGAGACCCCGGCGGGCGTTGAGGAAGTTGGAAAGATGGCCTTGCTGAAACCCGGCTTCGTGGGACAAGCCGGTTCCGGTCAGCTCCCCGCGGTCGATTCGGGCCCGGATGTGCGCACGCAGTTTGTCCTGCAAGTCATGGAGTCGCATGCAAGCCTTGGAGTTCATAGCAATTGTATTTTCTAAAAGCTATACATGTACTTTAGTAATATTCCCAGAGCAATAAACTTGTGGACTGCGCAGGTTCCCTATGCCACAGTCGAAATGTCGCCAGGTCCCGCGGTTCTGGTCGAGGTAAATGGACCCATGATGGAGACCGAACCCCAAGTTGAGGAAAGAACCTTCGCCGAGTTGCGGCGCAAAATCCGGGAGGCCGAGCTGCTTTCAGCGGCCACGGAGAAACTCCTGCGCAATCTGCGCTTCTCGGGAAGACTCAGTGTCGTCGTGAAAAACGGTTGCATTCTGAAGTCCGGATACGAAGAGGGTTATTTCAGCCGCCGGCAAGATGAGCGGATGATACCTTGAATCCCAATGGCAGGTGCGCGGCCAGGATCATGCTTGCGTTTGCGCTTACCGATGTTAATTGCCCGCGCCGCTGCCAGCATCGCGTTTTGCACGTAACTAAATAACCAGTAGCAGGTCATCGTAACTGAAACGAGCCCTGTGCGCAGATCCTGATCGTAACCGGGTCTGTCGCCAGGGCTCCTCGTTTTATGACGAGAGGGAGTTAGGTACACCCCATGCAACTCTCTACCTACGAACTGAAATACTGTGAACGCTGCGGCTCCCTGAGACTGCGCCCGGCCGCGTCTGCCGAAACCTATTGCGAACCGTGCGAACAAATGCTGGCCAACTACTCGCTGCCCAACCATGCGCAGCGGGCAACTCCACTGTTGTGCAAGTCCCCGTCGAAATCGAGCGCAACTCTAATGGTACCCGGCAATACACAATCCGGGTTGCCGTTTGGCAGGCTGCAATGAACAACCTCCAGTCATCGCCTTCGCAGTTACGGCTGTTCCACGCCCACCACCCGAGTGTCGAAGAGGGCGACGAGATCGATCCCCGGCCGGAAATTTCGTGCTACCGCGGACAGACCTTCGCCATCGTGCGGCATTTTTTCGAGATCTCCTCGCAAGTGGGGAGGCTTCCTTCGTTGCTGGGGCGAGAGTTTTTCCGCGCCCGCGTCACTCACCACGCCATTCCCAGCTTTGAAGACCAGGCGGTCTTCGTGCGCGATGTCGAACTCTGTTTTGCGCGACTCAGCGAGCCGCACGCCGAGATGATTACCCTGGTCGCACTGTACTCTTTCTCCCGCGACGAAGTCGCCCAGATGCTGCGCGCCAGCAAAACCTGGGTAAACATTCGTATTGCAGAGGCCCTGGATGCTCTCGGTGAAATCTTTTTGCAGGCCCACCTGCTCCGCCCGGACCGTCCCGATCGCCGTCAATCCCAGGTGACAAACCGGTCCATACCGCTTGACATCGTTGCCCCATACGGCAGTCACTCGGGCCCTGCCGTCAGGGGTGGGCGAACGCGCAAGCCAGTGCTGCGGGCACAACAACCGCCGGCGGGGCGGTGTCAGGCGATACCGGCATGAGTCGAGGTTGGGAAGATCCTGAAGCTGCTGGCGGAAGGCAATTCGGTCAAAGGAGATCGCCGTGCTGTTGGGGTTAAGCGTGAAAACGGTCGAAGCGCACAAATTTAACCTGATGCGCATGCTCGACATCCACAACAAGGCGCAGCTCGTCACTTATGCGATCCAGAAGAAGATCATCAAGGTTCCGATGGCCCAATAGCTCGACCAGCGGCAATTTAAGGTTGCCGGCTCGCAGGGGCCACGCACCGTGACATTCGCAGGGAATGGCTCTGTTGAGTAGTGGCGCAGTTTGAAATCGGTGACCGCCCGGCGGTAATGGGTGGAACGTTGTTGCTGTGTTTTTCAGCAAAGAGTCAGAAATATTCCCTTGACACAAAAGCTGGCGCAGCGGCTTTGTTGGCACCCTCGTTACAACTGTGACTGCGGAAATCTGTCAAAAGTTTGCGGTTCGCCTTGCCAGCGTATTCCAGAGATTGGCATGGGACATCGAAGAGCCGATGACAGTGGGAGCAACGACCCGCTACCGCGACCCAACTTACCGAGCGTGTTATTTGGAGTTCACGACCTGCCATATTCCCTTTCGGACTACCTGATTAGAGGATTCAAGCCCAGTGTCCACGAATCGCAGATCGCTGTCTGTGACAGCGATACGGCAACGCACACGAAGGTAACCAACAAATGATGGCTGTCTGTTACGGGGGTCAGCGGGGGTCGTGATTACTTGCAGGTGTTACTTCGAATCCCAACGCCACAATACAATCGGACCGAAGCCTTAGCATCTCCAGCCTAAATTCAAAGTAGCCCGCCGCCACTTTTTGGAGTGGCAGGCGTCGATAGCGGAATGCCAGCGGGCGGCGGCGCACTTGAACCCGGGGCCCCTTTGCGAGGCGCATCAGCGTCAACGAACACCCAGGTTCTTCCGTCTTCGGTCCGGCCGCTCGTCCAGCGTCCGTAAGCACACCATGCCCGGAACGCGTTCGAGAAATAAGGGACCGGCCACTTCAAACCGTTGAACTGCTCGGCGATGGCGGCAGGTTCAACGGACAACGGATCAGGCGTCACGGCGGCAGCATCCACATCAGGATTGAATGCCGTCATTTTCGCGGGATCGTAATCCGCAGGCCGGTCCGCTCGCTTCACTGCCCGCCGGCGCGCGATACTTCGTTCCGCCTCAATCACAATGTCGGTCGCCTGAAACTTGACGGTGGCCCGATACACAACTTCACCGTTCAGTTGGTCGGGCCGAAACCATAAGTACGGACCGTCTAACCTGGTCCAGTCGTGTTCGTACTTCCGTGCGACCAGGCTGGTGTCGCTAACATAATCCGCCGGTTCAATCCATGACGGGTTCCATTCCTTCTGGTCCACGGTCAGATACACCGGGAACTGCTCCGCCTCGAAGGTTGTACCCTTCCTCTTGATTACGACGACGTCGGCTCTTTCCTCGAACTCTCCTTTGGCCAGCGGTTCGTCAATGCCGGCAGGGAAATACAGCAGCAGCGTCGCCGTTTCCCCGTCAGAAATCAGCAGCGGCAATTGGTGTCTGAGGCGGTTGCTGAAGTCGACCATGTCGGGTGGCGGGGAATCGGCTTTGTCGGCCCATTTCGTGTCCATCCGAACCAAGGCGAGGGTCATGGCGTGCAACTGTAGGGCCTGCTTAAAGGACAATCGCCTCTTCGGCGTCCGATACTTCACTCCTTTTGCTGTGGCGGTGGCGTCCGTCAACTTATCGACAGCTTTGCGCAGCTCGTCCAGCTTCCAAACGGAGTAATCCTCCAGCGCCATGGCCGGCATTAATTCGTCGTGCAGATTCTTCAGCGGACCGGAGAGTTGAGATTCGGGAAGCGACCAGATCATGCACAGCAATGGCATTGGGCTGAAAGCGGGATCTTCGTTGGCATAGCTGGCAAAGAATCGGCGATCGGCTGGATCCTCCGGGTGGACCTTCTTTTCGGGTCCCTCGTGGCTCGTACCTAGGGTTGGGTAGTATTTGTGAATCAAGCTCCAGCCGGTTTGGTCCACACTTATGAGCGCTTCGCTGACTCTGGCCACCGGCTCGGCTTTGCTGTCGTATGCGTCGATGTCCTCGCGATGAAGCCCCAGCATGCTATAGGGAAGCGTTGGCCTGTCGGGATTTTGTTTCTTCTGGGCCGGAACTCCCCAAAGCGAACCCGGCAACAACCCCAAAATGAGCGTCCCCACGATACGAACTTTTATCCAGCCAACCATTCCGGTGACCCTTATTCGTTTGTTAGCGGAAGGCCCTTCTCTCGCCACTCGCGAATGCCGCCGTCCATGGAGGCGACATTGGTATATCCCATCCTTTGCAGGGCGTCAGCCGCCAGCGCCGACCGGAATCCGCCACCGCAGTACAAAACCATGAGCGTACCCAGGTCAGGCACGCGCTGCTCCACGTCGCGTTCGAGGATTCCTTTGCCCAGATGCACGGCCGCCGGCAGGTGGTCCTTCGCCCATTCGTTGTCTTCGCGGACATCGATGAGGAGAAAATCTGCCTTGCTGTCCAGCATTTGCTTCACATCGTCCACGGTTATTTGGCGGACACGCTGCTTGGCATAGTCAACGATGTCGAGAAATCGGGGCGAGTGATGAGGTGCTGCCATGCGGAACATGATATCGCGAAAAATAAGTCTGGAATGTGTTTTCCCAGGCGAAGAGCTGCAGAATCAAAGGTCCTCGTCGTCCTCCTCTTCCAGTTCTTCGCCGGGATACTGGGCCTCGTAATAGAACTCCAGGTCCTTGTCCAGCTTGGCCCAAAATGCCGCATCCCGGACCGGAGGCGAGTCGTTGCGCAAGGCATGCTCTCGCGACGTAGCCCGCAGGGTGAGCATCTGGTTCAGCGCATCCAGCAGACCCCAATCGTCGGCGCGCCAGCTCGCCACCGGCTTGTTCTTGTAGGCCAGCATCTTTTTGGCGAGTTCGCCGGTCTTGATGTTGCGAAGCACGGGATACAGCTCGGCCCAGAGCCGTGGGGTGTACTCGTCGTCCACAAAACGCAGTGGCATTTCCATTCCGGTATTTTGATTGTCCTCTGCGAGTAGGGCAAGCTTTATGTTGGTACCGCCCCTCTTGCGACACCTGCGGGGCGGTGATTCTTGCGGGATAGGCCAGAGTACGAGTCCGATCAGAACAGGTAGATCAGGTTGATGGCCGACGTGAGCTGCTGACCGACGAGGGTGTCCCGCCGCTGGAACACGTCTTTGTTCGACAGGTCCTGACGAACTTCCCCGCGGATGACAAACTTGCCGTCCAGCTTCTTCAGAAGCCGGCTGATATCAGAAAACTTCGCGGCCAGGTCGTATTCGGGAGTCAACGTATAGCCCTGGAGAGCCTGCGGAACTCCAGTGCGGGTGCCTCCACCGTCGTTGAAAACCTCGCCCCGGAAGGCCAGCGAGAATGGTTTGGTCACATTGTACTTGGCGTATCCCGCAATGCCCTTCCAGATTGCGTCATGGCGCAGAGATACTCCGTTCTCCTCGTGAGCGTAGAGCGCATCGAAGCCAAGGTTAAGCTTCGAAGTCGTTTTCCAGCTGCCTACCACTTCGTAGGCGCTGCGCTGGTCGTGATCGTCCTTGGGTCGCGCCGGGCCATGAATAAAATTGAAGTACAGCGCTGTGGTCTTGGTTGGAGTCACCGTTATTTGCCCGCCAACCGAGTAGCCATGATTGAACCTTTGAAACTCATCCCATCCATTGGTCACCAGCAGCATTCCGGAGATCTTGCTGGTAAAGGCGTAAGTGGCCTTCACTCCAGTGTGGGTAAACGGCACGCCGAAGCCGAAGATGAATCCCCGGCTGAATTCGTCGTTGTAACCGTCATACCCTCCGATGACCTCCGATCCCATGTGCGTGGCAAACTTTCCGGCATCGAATCGCAGGCCTTTTCCCAGAGGCGCGGTGTAGCTGAGGTACAACTCGGGAATATCAACGTGGTGTGCAATCCCGGTGTGGCAGTTGCGAAACAAACCGTAAGCCGCAGTGACCTCGGGGACGCCAGAGCCGGCGATCAGGTTGAAGCGGAACCCGAACTGGTTGGGCTTTTCAATGGCCCGCTGGATCACTAGCTGCGCCGCATCGAGCTGGGGCTCGTTATCGTTGAAATCGAAGACCCGGAATTGGTTCTGGCGGGAGTCAGGCTGGTTGGTGTTGTAGCTGTACGATAGCGACAGAAAACCGTTGGTGGTGATCCCGCGCCACCAAGTGTGGGTTTCCGGAGTGCCGTCCGGATTCGCTGACGGCAGACTTGCGGCGACGGGATTCTCCTGTGCAGCCAAAGACAGGGGTGAGAGCAACATCACCCCTGCCAAAGTAACGCTTCCCAGGAACCGGCCAAACGCGACAAGCGGCTCCGCCATCGCTATTTTCTGCTGCCGACCAGATCTTCCTTTTCGTCGAGCCGTTCGATCAGGTCGTGCGGTTCGCCCTGGAACAACTCCTCCACTTCGAGGGTCTCGTAGGCGTGCTCGCCGTGAATCGATTCATCCAGACCGAGCTCTTCGCTCATCTCGGTCACTTTGACTGGGGTGAACAAGTTAATGACCCACAGCATGCCGTAAGTAAAAGAGAATGCCCATACGGAGGAGAAGATCACCGCGACCAGTTGTTTCACGAAGAACGACGGATTGCCATACAGCAAACCGTTTGTCCCGGCGGCGGGATTGAACGCCTTGTTGGCAAACAGTCCCAGCATAATGATGCCGAGGAAGCCACCGACTCCGTGTACCCCCCAAACATCGAGGGCGTCGTCCCAGTGCAGATGGTTCTTCATTTCGACCGCGAAGTAGCAAACCACGCCTGACACCAGTCCAATGATGACGGCCGTGGTGGGCGAAACATAACCTGCCGCGGGAGTGATGGTCGCCAGTCCCGCGACCGCGCCGGTGAGAAGTCCGAGGAACTTGGGCTTTCTCTCCCGGAACCAGGCCACCGCCAGCCAAGCCACGGCGGCGAACGAAGCGGCGATATCGGTGTTCAGGAATGCGCTTGCGGTCACCGAGTCAACTCGCATTTCGCTGCCGGCGTTGAAGCCATACCAGCCGAACCACAACAGCCCCGTGCCCAAGGCAACCAGGGGAATGCTGTGCGGGCCGCGATCGAGTATGCGGCGCTTGCCTACGTAGAGGACCGATGCCAGCGCTGCCAATCCGGCAATGTTGTGCACCACGATGCCGCCGGCGAAGTCGAGCACGCCCCAGCGCTGCAGAATTCCGCCGCCCCAAACCATATGCACGAAGGGGAAGTACACGAAAGTGAGCCAGCCCGTCAGAAACAGGCAGTAGGCCTTGAAACTCACGCGGTTGGTGAAGGCGCCGGAAATGAGCGCCGGGGTGATGATGGCGAACATCATCTGATAGGCGATGAAGACCATCATGGGGATGGTGTTGTTGGGCGACGGGGTTGTGAGACCTATGCCGCGCAGGCAAAAGTTATCCAGGTTGCCGATGATGCCGTGCCAGTCGCCGCTGAAGCACAGCGAATATCCGTAGAGATACCAGATCACGGTGGTCCAGCCCATCGAAACGAAACTCTGGATCATGATGGCAAGAACATTCTTTCGTCCTACCAGCCCGCCGTAAAAGAAGGCGAGGCCCGGGGTCATGAGCATGACCAGGCTAGTGCATAAAATCATGAAACCGGTATTACCGGTGTCGAGGTGAAGCATGAAAGCCTCCAGAAGATGAAGTGCGGCAGAAGGTCAGCTCAACGCCCCGACAGGAGCGGGACTCGGTGGACGCGCCAGCACAGTAACTGCCGGAAGATCGGAAACCGAAGAGGGAATCGGCAACCCTTTGGTTAGGCAATCCCCTCTTCACGTTCGAGACGAGCAGGCTATGGAATGCAATCGCGTATAAGGGCGAGGGGAGCGTACTTTGCCTCGTAGCAATGTCCACAAAGCAGCATCAAGCTGCCGCCCAATAAGTTTCTTCTTCTGGTATGCCGGAATCTGTGTGACGCGTCACAAGGCGGGGTGACGTAGGGGATGGGCACGGAAGGCTCTAGCCGCGCGCATCGTCCGGCACAGCCAACTCCGCCAGCTTGCCGATATCCGGCACTTCCAGATCAGGATGGGCTTCGACCAGCTTGCTGGCTGCCGCCTCCTTGCCCTGCCTGCGATTGACCCACACAGTAGCAATCTCCAGCGCATGCGCAGGTACCACATCGTGGTACAAGCTCTCGGCGAGGTGCAGCAGGCGCTCGCGCGGAATCTTGAAGCGCCGCAATAGCGCTTCGAAATTGTTGAACGACGGCTTGTAACTGTGTACCTGTTGCGCGGTTACAACGGCGTCGAAACCCACCGCCAGCTTCGGCGCGGTGTAGGCGAAGAGGTCATCGTCAATGTTTGAGAGCACCGCCAGCTTGTAGCGGGACTGCAAACGGCGCAGTGCAGGGACGGTATCGGCAAAGGGCTGCCAGCCGCGGATCGATTCCGCCAGTCCGTCGGCGTCAGCAGCGCTGACCGAGAAGCGCAGCTCGCGCGCGAAGTCGCGGACCACCTGCGCCAGCACTTCGCGATAGCAGCGGTAGGGGCCGCTCTGGGCGTGCGGCTCAAACTCCGAGTACAGGTTGAGGATCTGGGCATCGCTGAGCGCGCGGCCCTGGCTCTCCAACAACGGACGCAGATAGCCGAGCAAGCCGGTTTCCCAGTCAATCAGTGTGCCGTAGCAGTCGAACGACAGCCATTCAAAGCGGGAGAAGTCGAGCATGGAGGTTTTGAGTGCAGCGCCCGTCAAGACGGCGATTTTCCGGCGCCGGCCACCGGCGTTACCTTGTGCGAAGCAAACTTGCGCTCCAGGGCTTCCAAGGGAGATACCGCCGGCTCTTCTTCGACCGGTCGGGCGGGGGTGTTTTTCGCTTGGGCTTCGACATGTCGCACGACGGCCGGTGGCGGCGCAGCACTTCCGTCGCCAGCAACTGCCGCAACCTCTCGCGACTCCGCCTCTCGCGACGCAGCCAAGCCTTTCTCCAAAAACTTTTTGGTATTCAGCAGCGGACGCTCTAGCGATGGGTTGTAGCTGGTCCACGGGCTGTCGAACTCCGCCTCGCGTTCGAATTGTACGCGCATGCTTTCCATCTTGGAGTCGAGATCGTCGAGATAGTGCAGCATGAGCGCCTCGGGAAACATGGGCAGTTTGGGCGAACCAAATTCATAGTGCCCGTGATGGCTGATGATCATGTGCTCGATCAGGATCTTCAGCTCAGCGGGAAAGCCGGGCAGACGCGCCAGTTTCTGCTGCACCATTTCCAGCTCAATGATCATGTGCCCCAGCAACTGGCCCTCGGTGGTGTAAGAAATCGAGCGCTGATACGCGAGTTCGTGCAGCTTTCCAATGTCGTGCAGGAACGCGCCGGTCAGCAGCAGGTCACGGTTCACCTGGGGATAGTTGCGGGCGGCCAGGTCGCATACCGTAAACAGCGAGACCACGTGATCGAGCAGGCCGCCGACGAAGGCGTGGTGCAGTGTCTTGGCCGCGGGAGCGTTCTTGTACGCGGTGACGATTGCCTCGTCGGTCATGAATTCCTTGAGTAGCGATTTTAGCCAGCGGTTCTCGAAGCTCTCGACGAATTCAGTCAGCGTGCGCCATAGCTGATCGATGTCCTTTGAGGTCTTGGGAAGGTAGTCGGAGTAGTCGATCTCCGCATCTTCCAGCTTGCGCAACTTGTGGATGGTGAGCTGCCAGCGGCCGTTGTACTTGTGGACCACGCCCTTCACCTTGACGAAGTCGTCCTGCTCGAACGTCTCCAGGGTGTCGGCGACGTTGTCCCACATGTTGGCTTGCAGTTGCCCGCTGCGGTCGGCCAAGGTGAGGGAAAGGTAGAGGTCGCCACTCTTTTTCGATTTCACCTGCTTGGCGGCCACCACGAACAGCGAGGTGATGGTCTGGTTCTCCAGGCGGGCGCAATCGCAAATGTAGAATTCCTTCATAGCGGGAACCGTGGGCACATCGCGGCAGGACGATGCGGCCAGGGCTTCATGGTATCGCACTTGGCGGTGAATGGCGCCAAAGAAACGCGGGGCGAGAGCCTCTGTTCACCTATTTGGTTGCTACAGATTCTTGTGGGTGCTCCGCCCTTGTCGCCCGATTTTGGGGACAGGGTGGGCACGAAGGCACACTACCCAATTACGGCCCCTCGACCTCTAGAAGAGCCCGAATTTTTTCTTTTTCTTGGTCTTCGACGAGCCTTGGGTCGCGGCAGTGGTGTAGATCGGCTTGGTTTCGTTGGGGCTGGCGCCGGTGTCAACGTAGCCGGCCTTGATGTCGATGTAGGCATCCTCGCGCAGCTTAGTCAGGTAATCGCGCAGCGCGGGCTGCATCTTGGTCATGTAGATCTGTTCCTGGACGCGGCCCTCCACTTCTCTCAAAGGAGGGATACCGGCGCTCTGGTGTTCGGTGACCTTCAAGATGACCCACCCCTGATTGGTGCGCACCGGCTCGGTGTAGGCGCCAGCGTTCAAGGCGAACACCCGTTCTTCGAGATCTTTGGAAAGCGTACCGCGCTTGAAGTATTCCAGATCGCCGCCCAAAGCGGCAGTCGGACCATCAGAGTACTGCTTGGCCAAGTCCTCGAACTTGCCACCCTTCTTCAGCAGGTCGTAAACCTTGCCCGCCTTGACCTCGGCGGCGGCGACCACTTCCGGGCTCGGAGTCTCCGGCAGCGCCTCCTGCCCTTTCTCGGTCTTGACCGCCGGCTGCTTCTGGGTCGAAATCAGAATCTCGCTCATGCGGACCTGTTCCGGGCGATCCAGCTCGCTCTTGTGCTGGTCGTAAAACTGCTGGATCTCCTGCTGCGACACGTTGATGTGCCCGCCCACTTCCTGGCCGATCACATGCTGCGTGATGATGCTGTTCTTCAAGTTCTGTTTGAATTCTTCCCACGAGACGCCCTGCGCCTGCGCCGCCTTCTCCAGGTCTTCCATGGACTCGGCGTGCATCTGTTTGCGCAACTCGTCCAGCCGCTTGACCAGGTCGGTGTCCGCGGAGATCGTCAGCGCCTCGCCCTTTTGCAGCAGCAGTTGCTGGTCAATAAGGTCGCGCAGCAAGTCCTGCTGACGCTCTTTGGGGTCGGACGCACCGGAGGGGTCCGGCTGACGGGACTCGGCCTGCAATTGCTCCTGGCTGCGGCGCAGATCGGCCCGGGTGATGATGTTGTTGTTGATGCGGGCGATGATTTCCTCGACGACAGTGTCGTCCTGGCCAGCCGATGGGCTGGTTTGGGCCATCAGCCAAGGTGCACCGACGAATGTGGCAAGCAGAAGGACAGCAAATCTCTTCATCAAATACCTGACCAGACGGGGCTGCCAACGCGCAGTCTCACCCAGGACCAGAATCGCTTTCGTTCCAGTTATTTTACCGCGTCTGGGCATGTTTTGCTGGCGCGAGGCGGCAGCGAAGAATACGGCAGACGCCTCGCCGATGCCGGGAGCGAATCTGGAGGGAAGCTTGTGGTTTGTGGGAATTCGGTTCGGCTCGCTGTTTACGGTGCCATGCCGTCGTCCATCCACTGCTCACATTGCACGGTCATATACATGAAGCTGCTCGCTTGACCGGCCAATGGAAAACCAGGCTGGGCCGCACCGTGTGCATCAATGGCGCGCACCCACGGGCCAGAATTAGAGCGTTTTCAAAGTTATTGTAGACCATATCCGCAATGCGAGAACCAGGCTAAGGCATTCTCGGCGGTAACGGCTACCAGGGCTTCGGCAATGGCGCGTTCCAGAGCTTCTACGGTTCGGGCCTTGGCCGAGCGCAGCCACTGCTTGATCTTCGACCAGGCCTGCTCAATGGGGTTGAAGTCCGGCGAGTAGGCGGGCAGATAGATCAGGCGCGCTCCCCGGGCTTCAATCTGCTCCCGTACCCCCTGCACTTTGTGAGCCGACAGATTGTCCATAATGACCACCTGTCCGGGCTGGAGCTGCGGGCACAACACCTGTTCCAGATAGGCCAGGAAGACATCTCCATCGGTCGGCGATGCGATGGTCATGGGCGCCTGCAAGCCGTGGGTGGTGAGCGCCCCCAGCATGGTCAACGTAGACCAGTGGCTGTGGGGCGTCCCTTCCGGCACCCGTTCTCCACGCGGAGCCCGGCCATAGTTCCGCGTCATCTGCGTGCTGGCGCCGCTCTCGTCTAGAAACACCAACTGCGCAGGGTCGATCTGGGTTATGGCTTCCCACCACGCTTGCCGGCGCTGCTGCGCCTCCGGCGTTTCTTGTTCTTGGGCGTGGAGTGACTTTTTTTAAGCCGCAGTCCCATCTGCCGTAAGGCCAGCCACAGCCGCCCGATGCTCAAGCCCACGCCCTGGACCGCTTGCAGTTGCGCTTGCAACTCCCTCAGGGTCAGATCCGGCTGCTTACGGATTTGCTCCCCCATCCACTCCTGCACCGTCACCGTCACCCGGCTCACCGGACCACGTCGCCACGGCGGCCGCTCCATCTGCCCCGTGCGCGTGCGGGTGGCCGAGATCTTCTTGGCCCAGCCTTCGCTCACCCCGAATTGTTCCGCCAACTCCCCCAGTGTCCCTTTGCCCTGCTCATAGGCCTGCAAAAACTTTCGTCGCAAATCATTCGCGTATGGTCGTGCCATCCTGTGGAGCGGAGAATCGCCAGCAACAGTCTACACTATCTCTGAAAATGCTCTAGCCCTCGTGCGATTCGATGCGGAATCGCCTGACGATGCTTCGCGCCAGTTGCTTTAGCACGAACTATGCTCCCTTCATCGGCAGCTTCCGTGCGGAATCTGTGATCGCGTCAATCTTGACGGCATAGGTCGAGCGCTCTGCGATGTCCACATCACTGATTACGTGAACATCGAGCAGGCCTTCCGTCCGATAGCCAGTTCGCAGAAAGTTGATTTCACCGAGACAACGACTCCAGCCCTCCAGCCAGAGCATCAATTCCTTCCTCTGCTCTTTGGTGCCCTGGAAATGAAGCAGCAAATCTATATCGCTTGCCGGGCCGGCGGTTGCATTTTTCGTGCTGCCAATCAGGTAAAACGCCTTGACGCCAAACATCTGGGGATCGAGTTGTGCGGCGATCCTCTGCGCCATCCGGAAGCGCCAGCGCCAGTGTTCTTCGCCGGTGCGATCAACCACCTCGACGTCCGATTCGGGCTGTCCGTCTCGCTGCCGCGGAGGTGAGAGAAATGCTATGGCCTGGTCCAATTCTGCATTCATGAGCACTTGCAAAATCAGGCCTCCCGTCTCTTTCGCCATATCGATAACACGAAGGGTATCCGACAGATGCGCGAATTCGGGAAGAAGCTCCTCCAGCACGCTGTGGGAGCGTCGCAGAAACTCTTCCTTGAATACGGTCTGCGGATCGTCCGGATAGAGAGGGAGGTAGCGTATCGAAGCTTCCACCAAATCCTGAAAGAAATGGGTGCCGAAGGAAAGTTCCGGCAGATAGTTTCCTCGTTGCCGCGCGACTTCGATTAGCATCGCCGTGTTGTTGATGTCGGAGTACGTGACCGGAACCCCGAGTTTGATGTCCCCGCGGCTCCCCCAGCGTCCGGGACCGATCAAGATAAACTCCCGCTTGGGCAGCAACTTGTTCAATCGCCCTACTGCGCGTCCTATATCGCGCATTGTGGTCTGGTCGGAAAGCTGGCTATAGCCCTCCAGGTCCACATAAACAATGTGCGTGATCTCCGGTACCTTGCCATTGGAGACGAAGCGGTTAGCCGAGAAGATCACTTTGTCCGCCGGCAGATTCTGTGGTATCGCAACCGGGACCGCATCACCGCTGTAGCTTTGGGGCCGGCACTGCAGGAGGTAAAAATCCTCCCCGTCGTAGGCAAACTCGATGTCCACCGGCGTGCCCAGTTTGGATTGCAGAAGAGTCAGCAACTCGCGAATCCGCGCCACGAACGGTGTCTTCCGGATCAGACCTTCGAAGCTGAAGACCACGTCGCGTGTGCTAAAGTCCGGGACTGGCCCGACGAGCTGCTCAATGCGATCATGCTCGATCACCGATACAAAATGGCGAATCTGCGGATACCTGCCGCCGCAGTAGCGAAGCAGTTCTACCGAGTCCACGGTCTCAAACGCGTTGGTCTCCAGATTGATCACGTCGACGCGCTTTGGCGAGTACTTGAGCACCTCTTCCACCGTAACGTTGACTCGGAGGTTGGGTTGTCCCGGCGCGATCAGCACCGGATAGTCGTCGGCTACGCGGTCAACCGCGCGGGTTCCCAATCCCGGCACCAGGCGCACTAACCCGTCTCCGCGACTAATTCGGGCAGACCAACGGAACTCGTTGTTACTAAAGGCGACGCCCGAGCAAGCCGGAAGAAAGTACTTGCCGACCTTCCGGCCCACGACCTCCTGGATCATGAGGCCCATCTCTTCATGAACATCCAAAAGACCTCGCTCCGCCCGGTACTCCGTGGGATCGGGTCCAAAGATCGAGGCGTACACTTCGGCGACGGCGTCCATCAGCGCCGCCAGCCGCTCTTCCTTGCTTCCCTGGTTGCCCAGAAAGAGGCTCTTGTATTTGCCGGAGAACGCCGATCCGGCGCGGTCTTCCAGAAGACTCGAGCTGCGAACAATCAAAGGGCGTTCGCCCAGTTCATCGAGGGCCAGCGCAAGTCCCTTGGCTAGTTCTGAGGGAAATGACGAACTCTTGAACAGTGAGACGAGGTGCGGGTATTCCTGCCGCACCTGGTCAATCTCCATGTACTTCCAATTCAGTACATCCTCCAACTCATTGTGGTGGACGAAATTGAGAATCCAGTCCGAGGTGATGTACCAGGTGCGGGGCACCTTCACCTGACGCAGCTCCCCGCTGGCCTCTGGAGCTTTCTCGATGATCTTCTTGGCCAGGAACAGCCCGGCGCTTTTGCCTCCAAGCTTCCCGTGACAGCCAAGCGGGAAGATGATCCTTCCCAGCAGATCGTAAAAGTCCTTGACTTCGATGAAGTTCTTGGCGATGTTGATGAACTCCAGGTTCTCGGAGAAAAACCGGCGGATGAGCGACACCCGCAGGCCCCTTTGCGTTGAAAGCGAAAGCTCGCTCTCTTCGATCGCTGCGTGCTGGTAGCGTTCGATCGCTTCTATGACTACTCCCAGTGATGAGGCCATGTTCTCCAAGGTCCGCACCAGGAAGCTGGACTTCTCCTCCTTGATCCACGTCGTGACACAGCTCAGGATCTCGGCTTCACTCAGGTGCTGACTGGCGATGCGAAACGCTTCCGTAGTGAGGTCAATAAACCCGGCCGCAACGTCGCGGCGCAGAGGCCGATTTTCGTCGCCGGCAGCCGCAGCATCGGCCGCTGTCGCAACGCCGCCACGCTGCAACAGTTCCTTGGCCTCCTGCACGCCACCCCAGCTCAAGTGATTGATCAGTTTGCGCGAAATTCGCCGCAGCAGGACCGGGTCGGTGTCGCGCAGGAACTCAAGGACAACCCGCCACTCACCTTTATCGCTCGCCAGACCGCCGGCTGCCGCGGACAGTCCCTCAAAAGCTGCTTTCAATCGCCGTTGCATGATGTGGTTAGAAGTGCGCTCGGCGATGGTTTCGATCAGCTTTCGCTCCTCCTTGAGAAAGGGACCCTCGTCCGACTTGGGCATCTGCGCCCGGTACGAAACTTCCACGCTGCCGACGGTCTCGCCTTGGACGACGATGTTCGCCCCCTGCACCCAGGGCGTGGGGACAAAATTCGGCGGTTGGATTACTTGATCTTCGAAGATGATTCGCGCCTGGCAGTCGTGCGGGTACTGCCAACCTGGCGGTAGAACATCGATCATCCCGTGGAAGATTTCTTCCAGCGAGAGGTCCGGCCGATTGAGGAGCTCATCCACTTTGTAGAGACAGTTCAATTCCTTGGCGCGCTCCTGCAACTCGCGAAGGATTACCCCGACTTGGGATTCGTCTCGGATCATGTCTCCTTCTCGTCCGCTTGCGTTCGCCCGACTGACAGCACAACCCCGCGCCTGGAGCGGCCATCAACACGAACTGTCAGTGTACCGGTAGGGCGCACGTGGCGAACAAATTCAGTTTCTTGCACGATCGGCTGGCGGTTCAACCACTCCCAATCGATGGCAAAGCCTCCGTCATGGCGCACCATGAAGTAGCTAGTGCGAAAGCTGGATAAATTATGGAAGAAATGCGAACCTTGACTGAGCTCCACGTTCATCTCTGGCAGCGTAGCTTCAACGATTGCCCGCGCTCCTGATATCTGACTCCAGACCACTGGAATGCCCAGTGAGGGATGGGAGCTGCCCCAGCGGCCAAAACCAATCAGCAGGAATGGCCGGTGTTGTTCCGAGAGCTGCTGATTGATCAGGTCCAATTGCTGCGCGATCACCGGTGTTTGCATGGGCGAGAAGTGTTCCGGCCGGACAAAGACGATGTCCTGAATATCCTCGGCAATGCCGTTGCCCATCACCATGTCGGACGCCAGGATCGCATTCGGATCGGAGAGGTCCTCGACGCTAACGTTCACGATCTGCTCTGATACGACCATGGGACGGACCTGCAGAAATCCCAGTCGCGCCCGGGTTGGTTCATCTCGACTTTCCTGGATGGTCACTGCGAATTCAATCTCGACGTTGGCGCCGAGTCCGTGCTCCGCCGTGGCGAGCAGTGCTTTGATCAGATGGTTGATCGGGAACTGCTCCAACACTAACAGGGGAGCGAAGTCGAGAATGCGGGGACCACGCGCGCCTAAGCCGGGGATTACGCGATCGCGCGCCGGGTCAAAGGTCGAAGCCAGGAAGCGGAGCGCGTCGTCAGCCTCGGCCTCCTTCAAGCTCGCTGTCACCAGGTACTCCGTCTCGCTGACGGAATCGTACGCGGGCGGCTTGCCCATGTTGACCGCCCAGAACTCGGTCTGCGTGCCGCGAAGCATTTCCTGCACCGAGCCAAACGGGGGCGGCTTTTTGGGATAAGCCGGCGAGAATGTCCAGGACATTCCGCCGTCAACAATTGTCTTACCAAGACCTAGTGCCAGACTGGCCACACCTTCCTCAGGAAGAGCTGGCCCTGTCGGATAAAAGTTGTAGGAGCGCGCCACCCCGGACAAATCGGGATAGAAGCGATCGCCATGCCGCCTGCCGACCACTTCCTGGATGATTACGGCCATCTTCTCTTCGCTTGGATCGCGACCGGTTGTCTTGATGTAGTCGCGTGCTTCCCGGAAGTAGGTGGAAGCGTAAACAAACTTGATGGCTTCAGTCAGTCGCCGGAAACGGGTGTCAGAATCAAACTGGTTGTTCGGGATCATCTTGGTCCCGTAAACGCCGGCGAACGGCCGATTCAGGGCATCTTCCAGCAGGCTGGACGATCGGATTGCCAAAGGAGTCTTGACTTGCTCGATCAAGGCGCGGAGATCACCCAATAGCTCTACAGGAAGATCGGCCTGTTGAAAGGCATGTCCGATGTGGTCGTCGGCTAACTCCTCGACGCGCAATTCCCCGAGACGGTTCCGCGCGATGAATTCGTCGAAGTAGTCCGTCGCGATGACGGCCATGGTGGGAATATTGACGTCAATGTCCGGGAAAGCGAAGGCGTCAATGGTCTCAGCCAGCAGGTCCTTGGCGAAGGCCAGTCCGCTGGCTTTCCCTCCCAAGGCTCCCGTTCCGATCCGCGTGAAGCGAAAGGTGCCGTCCCAGAAATGCCGGTCGAACGCGGGAAGCTCCGCAACCACAGTTTTAAGATCGCTCATTGCTGCCTCCGGCGCCGTCATAGCCGACGCGGCGCGCCGCATCATCGAAAGGGCACAGTCGCGGCGGCCGCAGCGCTACACCCAGCCGCGGTCGTGGCAGGCTTTGGCCACTCGGCCGATGGCAATCGCGTAGGCCGCATCGCGCATGGACAGCTTCTCACGACGCGCCAGTTCCGAAACCGCGAAGTAAGCCGAGGTCATCTTGAGGTCGAGCTTTCCCAGCACCTCGTCCTTCTCCCAGAAGTAGTTCATGTTGCTCTGGACCTGCTCGAAATAGCTGCAGGTCACGCCACCCGCATTGGCCAGGAAGTCCGGAATCAGCAGGATGCCGCGTTCCTTGATCTGAACATCGGCCTCCGGGGTTGTCGGACCGTTGGCACCCTCTACGATTATCCGCACGCGGGGGCTTATTTTGCCAACGTTATCGCCGGTAATCTGGTTTTCCATCGCCGCCGGAATCAGGATCTCGACATTTTGCTCAAGCCACGCCTCGCCGGGCAGCAGTTCGTGGCCCAGGTCCTTCGCTTTTTGCTTGTTGATCCCCCCGAAACGGTCGGTGATCGACAGAAGCTGACTGAGATCGACTCCGTCCATCTTGCGATACGTGTAAGCGCATTGGTCCTCCTGGTCCCAACAGGAAACGGCGATTACCCGGCCTCCCAGCCGCTGGTAAAGTTCGATCGCGTACTGGGACACATTGCCAAATCCCTGTACGCTGGCCGTGGTGTTCTCCGGGTGAATACCCAATTCCTTAAGAGCTTCTCGCAGAGTAAACACGACGCCGTAACCCGTCGCCTCGGTCCGGCCGAGCGACCCGCCCATGCCGACGGGCTTGCCAGTGATGAAGCCAGGATAACGGCCACCATGGATCTGTTCGAACTCGTCGAGTATCCAGAGCATGTGTTGGGCGTTGGTCATGACATCCGGCGCCGGCACATCGGTAAGCGGACCGACGTTCTTTGCCACCTGGCGCACCCAGCCACGGCAAATCTGCTCCTGCTCACGCAAACTGAGGTTGTGAGGATCGCAAATGACTCCCCCCTTTGCTCCTCCCAAGGGAATATCCACCACCGCGCACTTCCACGTCATCCACATCGACAGCGCCCGGACCGTGTCAATGGTCTCCTGCGGATGGAAACGGATACCACCCTTCCCCGGCCCACGCGCGTCGTTGTGTTGCACGCGGAAACCGCGGAAAACTTTCACCGCGCCGTCGTCCATTCGCACCGGGATGGCAAAATGGAACTCCCGCAACGGGTAGCGCAGGAGGTCCCGGGTAGCCGGATCCAAGCCGAGGTATTCGGCTACCTTGTCGAACTGCTCTTGTGCGATCTGAAATGAATTGAATGCTTTAGGCGACTTCTTTGGGAGTTGCCTGGGCGCCGATTGACGTACTTCTGTACCTACTTCGATCGGCTCATTCACTACGCTCTCCGGCATAATTCTCTCCTCAAGTTCTTGATAGGAATCCAACCTTCTATGTTCTATGAAAGTCGTCCTGTGGCACAGTGATCGTCGGCACAGGAGAGGGTGACCAGCGGACTTAGCGCAGCCTACGGAGCCAGCGGGGTGGTCTCTTCCAGTCAATTGGTGTCAGCGATCTGAGGCAAAATCGGTAACCGGACTACCTTTCCTCACGCCGGTCGTAAGAACTCGACAGGGCGAGCGTGAGATTACCTCGTGAGCAATCGAACCAAAACGGCTGGCTTGCGAAGCCAAAGCCACTACTCCCTGAACTCCCATCACAATTAGGTGTGCAGACTGTTCGGCTGCAAACTCTAGAGCGGGAGCCGCTCCGGTTTTGGAATCCTAAAAAGAGGCGGCTTGACCTGTGGAGCCTGGCGCTCTGCTGCGGACGGCGTCTTTTTGCCGGTGCGGCGCTGCTGCTCGCGATCGATCTGCACCCGCAGGTCGCGAATCAGGATCGTCCACATGCGAGCGTTGCTGTTCAGCAGGATTTGCAGGTTCTGGTCTCGCAGAAAGGTGATCTCGCTGCTCATGTTGTTGAGCAGACTCTCCATGTGGTTGAGGTCGGTTCGCATTTGCGCCAGGTCGTCGTCCGCTTCGCCAGGCGATGGCCGTGTCGCGCCTTGCCGCGCAGTGTCTGCCTGACTTTGCCCGCCCTGAGACGACGGACTAACCTGCTCGCCAGCGCGTTGCGCCCATAATGTCGAACTCAGCAGAAGTAGAAAAAGCATTTGCCGCATCATCGCCGCACCCCTCCCAAAGTGTAATCGTTCGAACCGTCCCTTGGAGACGGCTGCCTTCAGGGCGAGCTGAATTCAATCTCCGGAGTGGCTGCCAGCAGACTGCGCGTGTAGGGATGCTGCGGCGCAGTTGTGATCTGCTCCGTGGCGCCAACTTCGACCAACTCTCCGCGCTGCATGACCGCAATACGGTTCGCCAGATAGCGCACGATGGGCATCGAATGAGAGATGAAGAGGTAGGTCAGCGAGAAGTCGCGCTGCAGTTGCTTCAGCAGATTGACGATCTGCGCGCCGACGCTTACATCGAGCGCGGAAACCGGCTCGTCGGCGACGATGAATCGCGGCCGCAAAACCAGGGCCCGCGCGATGCCGACGCGTTGGCGCTGCCCCCCGCTGAATTCATGCGGATAGCGCCCGAGGGCTGAGGCATCCATTCCCACGGCCCGCATCGCCTCGGCTGCCCGTTGGCGGCGGTCGGCACGGCCGTCGGTTCCATGGATGGCCATGGGCTCGCAGACAATCTGCTCGACCGTCATGCGGGGATCGAGTGAGCCGAACGGGTCCTGGAAGATGATCTGCATGTCGCGACGCAAGTGACGGAGTTGAGCTCCCCCGGCGCGCAATACGTCATGCCCATCGAAGAACACCTCACCTGAGTCGGCTTCGACGAGCCGCAACAGCATCCGTCCCAAGGTGCTCTTGCCGGAGCCGGATTCGCCGACCAGCCCCAGCGTTTCGCCGGACTCGATCGCCAGCGACACGCCGCTGACGGCACGCACCTGCCCGGTAGTCCCGGCTCCAAACATGGTTTGACCGGAGCTGAAGGTCTTGGTGAGGTTGCGGGCTTCCAGCAGAGGCATGACTGGCGATGGTAACAAATGGCGGCGAAAGTGGTGTCATGCTGAGCGGTTGATCGGTCCAGTCGCTTGAGTGAAAAATCCAAATTACGCGAATGCCGCGCGGGACGTGGTTTTTGCCAGATTTTCACAATTGTGCGTGCGGTCGCCGTGACCACGAACTAGATTTTCTGTTTGGCGAAGCCCGTGAAATTAGCGTCCCCAAGACGCCTCGCCAATCTTGGTTTTCAGGATTGCACAAAAATTCGGCATGCCGCTGTGGACGAGCTGCACTCGATTGAAAACACAAGAGATAAAATTGCGAAAAATTTGTTGACATTCGCGGTGGCAGGAGTAAAAACACACTCGTTCCTTGACAGTTTTGCAGTTGTTCCAAGTCGGCAGAGACTAAAGGCTGAAGCGAGTTCACTGTGTCTGCTTCTTCGGGAGCGGACGCAGAAGAACCACTACGGTAGGCAGCGACTGCTGGCTGAGGAAGACGCGAGACCGGTCGAGGGCAAGACGGAATCCCGAGGCGTTGAGCGGTCATTCCGGTTGGTGACGAGCCCAAACTTCAAGCTGAATATGCCCTGCGTACGCCAGTACCAGTCGCACAGTCCAGCAGGAACTGAATGCAAGTCACTGGTCGAGAACAACGGCCCAGCATAGCCCTCGGGATTCTTATTGATTCACAGACCTCCCCCGCCTGTGGATTAGAATCCGCAACTCCCAACTGCACCCGAAATCAACCTGCAGGCCGGAATGGCATCATTCCAGCCTGCATCTCTTTGTCCGCCACCCGACCGTGTCTGGCGAGTGCGAGATGGGAACATGGCCGGAGTAAAATCTTGACAGCCATGGCCGACCTCTTTGCTCCCGCCCAGCCTCCCGCGCAGCAGCGCAACTGGATGCCTATCGTTGGGGGCCTGATCGCCGTGCTGGTGGTCGTCGGGATCATCATCGCTCTCACGCGCAGCCACGCACCAACCGGCCCGCAGACCAATCCTTATGCGGCCAAGCTGCAACTCTCGAATCCCAAGCTGAGCGCTGCGGAAAACTATGTCGGAGGCACGGTCACCTATCTCGATGTGAATGTCACAAACACCGGCGACAGAGCTTTGGTGGGCGCCGACATGAAGGCGGTGTTCAAGAACACCTTGGACCAGGTGGTGCAGACCGAGACCCTGCCGCTGCACGTGCTGGCGGAAAACCAGATGGGCGGATATCCCGACCTGGTGGACCTGGGCCGCTCGCCGATTGCTCCGGGCCAGACCAAGACGGTCCGTGTGACCCTGGAGCACATCTCCGCCGACTGGAATCGCAACTACCCTGAGATTGAGCTGGTGAATTTGAAGCTGAAGTAAGGTCGTTGGCACTTAGCGCTTGGCATTTGGCGTTTGGTTCGGCGGCTCAACTAAAGGCTAATTGCTAACTGCCAAGTGTTACTTCCCAACAGCGCCCCTCGCCCCCTGGTTGCTAGAATGAACCTGCATGTCCACTGTCAAGACAACGCGCCTCACGGAGATGGTGAAAGCCGCGGGTTGAGCCAGCAAGCTAAGTCCGGCGGTGCTGGACTCGGTGCTTGGGAAATTAGCCCGGCAACACGATCCCAACGTGCTCATCGGCTTCGAAACAGCCGACGACGCGGGCGTGTATCAACTCACGCCGGAGCTGGCGCTCGTCCAAACTGTCGATTTCTTTACCCCCATTGTTGACGATCCCTACGTCTTCGGACAGATCGCGGCCAGCAACGCGCTCAGCGACGTCTACGCCATGGGTGGGCGGCCGATTAGCGCGCTGGCACTGGTTTGTTTTCCCGACAGCGGCGACCTCAAAGTGCTGGAAGAAATGCTGGCCGGCGGACTATCGAAGATGATCGAGGCGCACTGTACCGTGATCGGCGGCCATAGCATTCGCGACGAAGAGATCAAGCTCGGCTATGCGGTGACCGGAACCATTCATCCGCAACAGGTGCTGGCCAACAGTGGCGCGACGGCCGGCGACCGCCTCGTCTTCACCAAGGCGATCGGCACGGGGGTGATTTCGACGGCGATCAAACGTGGCAAAGCCGAGGCCGTATGGGTTCGCGATGCGGTGCGCTCCATGACCACACTGAACAAAACTGCCGCGGAGATCGTCACTTCATCGCCCGGATTCGAGGTGCACGGCATGACGGATGTCACCGGCTTCGGCCTGATCGGTCATGCGAGAGAGATGGCCATCGCTTCGAACGTCAGCCTGCGGTTCCATGCCTCGCACGTGCCCCTGCTGGGCGGCGCAGTGGAATGCGTCCGCGCCGGACACGTTCCCGGAGGCCTGAAGGCGAACCGCAACTTCGCCGAGAGTTGTGTCGAGTTTGATGACGGCGTGCCGGAAGAGATTCGCACGCTGCTCTTCGATCCGCAGACGGCGGGAGGATTGCTGATCTCGGTCGCGGAAAAGGATGCTGAGCGATTGGTTGCAGCCTTGCGCAACTCTGGAATCGACGCCGTCCAGGTCGGCGAAATCGTCCCCAAGCAAAAGCCGCTCATCAGGATGTTAGCGTAGCCAGCGAACCAGCTACGATCTTTTGCTAAGACGTTTCTGTCGCACCATTCCCGTCACCGGATTGCGTCTTCTGGCTCGGGCGGCGTCTTGGGCGCTTGGCGAAGAAACGTCATCAACTTATCTCCCATGGCCTTTCCCGCACGCTTCCTGAAGAAGTCGGCCGCCGTTTCCACAACCCCAACCTTCTCCGCCACGGCCACTGCGATCCACTGATTCAGCGACACCCCGTCCTCTTTGGCAAGGCGCTGGGCTGCCTTCTTGATAGACACAGGAAGTTTCAACGGATAGGTAGCTTTGCTCATCATCGCACCTTCATCCCGCTCTGCGGGATGAAAATAAGATAGCCCACCCCTCGGGGTGGGCTATGGCTAACGGCTTGTATTACGCCTGTGCCGGACGCTCCGGGGCAACATTGGGTTGTTGGCCGGGGGCCGGCTTCAGCACCTGCTGCACATCGTCCTTGGGCGGTTGAGCGTTGGGATCGACGCGCTCCGGAAGTTCCTTGCCTTCGATGAGCATCTCGATCTCGCCGGCGTCGATCACCTCGCGCACCAGCAGCGTTGCGGCAATCTTTTCCAGGATCGGTCCATTGTTCTTCAGGATGTTGGTCGCCGATTGGTAACCTTCGTCCACGAAGCGACGAACTTCCTGGTCGATCTTCCGCGCCGTCTCCTCGCTGAAGTCGCGGTGCTGGCTGATCTCGCGGCCCAGGAAGATCTGCTCTTCCTTCTTGCCGAAGGTCATCGGCCCCAGCGTGGACATGCCGAACTCGCAAACCATCTTGCGCGCCAGGTCCGACGCCTGCTCGATGTCGTTGCCCGCGCCGGTGGTCATGGTATGCAGGAACAGCTCCTCGGCGACGCGCCCGCCCATCATGATGGCCAGTCGCGTTTCCAGATAGTCGCGGGTGTAGGTGTGCTTGTCATCCACCGGTAGCTGCATGGTGACGCCCAGCGCCATGCCGCGCGGGATGATGGTCACCTTGTGCAGCGGGTCGGAGTGCTCGCGCAGGGCCGCAACCAGCGCGTGGCCGGCCTCGTGATACGCGGTCACCTTCTTCTCTTCGTCCGAGAGCAGCATGGATTTGCGCTCGGCGCCCATCAGCACTTTGTCCTTGGCCTGCTCGAAATCCCACATCAGCACCGTCTTGCGGTTCTGGCGGGCCGCAACCAAGGCAGCTTCATTCACCATGTTGGCCAGGTCAGCGCCGGAGAATCCCGGTGTGCCGCGGGCCAGCACAGCAAGATTCACGTCGTCATTGAGGGGAATCTTGCGGGTATGCACGCGCAGGATCTCTTCGCGGCCACGGACATCGGGGCGCGAGACCACCACGCGGCGGTCGAAGCGGCCAGGACGCAGCAGGGCCGGATCGAGCACGTCAGGACGGTTGGTAGCCGCGATCAGGATGACGCCATCGTTGGACTCGAAGCCGTCCATCTCGACCAGCAACTGGTTCAGGGTCTGCTCGCGCTCGTCGTGTCCGCCGCCCAGGCCTGCGCCACGATGGCGACCCACGGCGTCAATTTCGTCGATGAAGATGATGCAGGGCGCATTCTTCTTGCCCTGCTCGAAGAGGTCGCGGACGCGGCTTGCGCCAACGCCGACGAACATCTCCACAAAGTCGGAGCCCGAGATGCTGAAGAAAGGCACGTTGGCTTCGCCAGCCACGGCGCGCGCCAGCAAAGTCTTGCCGGTTCCAGGAGGCCCAACCAGCAGCACACCCTTGGGAATGCGCCCGCCGAGCTTCTGGAACTTCTGCGCCTCGCGCAGGAACTCGATGATCTCTTTCAGTTCTTCCTTGGCTTCATCCACGCCGGCGACGTCTTTGAAGGTCACCTTCTTCTGCTGCATGGAGAGCAATCGCGCTTTGCTCTTGCCAAAGGAGAGCGCCTTGTTGCCGCCACTCTGCATCTGGCGAATCATGATGAACCACAGCGCGCCCAGCAGGACAAACGGCGCCAGGTTGAGCAGCCAGGAGGGCCAGCCTCCCGACGCCGGGTCCTTCACCGTGATGTTGACCTTCTTGTCCTGAAGGATCTTGTACATGTCCGGATAGTTGGACGGGACCGTGACGTGGAACCCGGCCTTGTCGCTCTTGAACTTGCCACTAACCTCCTGGCCGGTCATCGTCACTTCGGTGACGTTGCTCTGGTCCACTTGAGAAAGGAACTCGGAGAGGTTAATTTCGCGTTGCTTGGGGCTCGAGCTGCCGGCTTTGACGACCTGCCACAGCAGGACGCCCGACAACACGATGACCAGCCAGAACACGACTGTTTTGACCGTCGAATTCACTAAAAACTCCTGTCTAATGGGGCATACACAAAATTGTGCCTAACAACTTAGATGCTACCCCTCGACGCCGGATGTACAAATTCGGCGTTCTCTAGATTGTAACTCGCGCCTAAACGGGACGGCACAAAAGACTTAAACAAAATTCTGGAGAGGACTGAGCGGCGATTCCATTTTGGAAGCGCTGGGTCACATTCAAACTGACGGTCGTTGTGCGAATGAACGGGATTCAAGGCGCCTTGGATTGTAACGAGCCGCGATCTTTATCCGAGCATCTCGATCTTCACCGCATCGCCGCTGCCCTTCCAGGCGAAAGCTCGCGCCACCGGAAGTCCGCGCACCCAAATGATTTGCTCGCCCTTGAGTACCACTGGCCAGCGCGACCTCTGCCCGGCCGGAATGTGCTTCTCGGAGAACAGCCGCTTCAGCTTTTCTTCCGACTTGCTGTGCACAGGCCAAAAGCGGTCGCCCGGGCGCCAGTTGCGGACGGTCAACTCCGGACCGAGCAACTCGGCGCTAAGCAGACCGTCAGGTGGCTCCTCCTTCGCAAATGCCTGCAGCACGGGTACGCATCGCGCTGTCAACCCGATTTCCGCGATGCGAACCTCGCCGGGAACCGGCAAGGTGTACTGGTAGCCGCAGCATGCTGGTTCCGACTGCGGCGCCAGCAATTCCAGGCAGCCACCTTGGCGCACCGCCAGCCATCCGCCGGGAAGCTCTGCCTTCGGCAGTTCGCCGAGGGTGCAATGCAGCAGCTTCTCCACATGTTCAAAGTCCAACCGGAGATTCGCAGTCTGGACAAATCGCCGCAGCAGCCTGCGCTGCAATGCGAGTGGAAGAGCCCGGAAGTTCGTCAATCTCAGGCGTTGCGCCTCCATGCCGCTTTGAAGGGGCACGGCTTCAGCCATGCCGTTATCAGCTACCCCAGTGCCGGGCTTTAGCTCCTGAGGAATTTCGGCCTTGCTGCGTTGGCGGGCGGCTAGTTCCCGTTCCACCAACTCCTGCCAATACTCCTCCTCCGCGCGCGCCAACTCCGCCGCGTCGCTCAGCACCTGCCGCAGATTCGGGTTGTACTCACGCTCCAGCTGGGGCAGCAGTTCGTGTCGCACTCGGTTGCGGGCGAAACGATGGTCAAGGTTGCTCTCGTCTTCGCGCCAATCCTGCCCGAGAGCGGCGAGGTATTTCTCGACCTCCTCGCGCATGACTCCTAGCAAGGGGCGAACGATGCTGGCATCAGGTTGGCGACTGTCCCGGTTCGGCGGGCCTTCAGGCACGCATTCCGCGGACTGACAAGAAGTAGGGGCTTTAGCCCCGCTAGCGATCTCGGGGTAAATTCCCGCCAGCCCGCGCGTACCGGCGCCGCGCAAAAATTTCAGCAGCACGGTTTCGGCTTGATCGTCGAGCGTGTGTCCGGTCGCAACCTCATTTACTTTGTGCGACTCAGCTAGTGACCTTAGCCAGCGATAGCGCAGGTCGCGCGCTGCTGCCTCCAGGCTCAACTTCTTAGCGAGCGCGTGATCGCGCACCTCGCCGCGGCCGGAGAAAAACTCCAGGTCGTGTCGTCTCGCTAACTCTGCGACAAAGGCTTCGTCGGCTTCTGCGGCCTCGCCCCGCAGCCCGTGATTAAAGTGCGCGACCGAGACGACGATGCCCAGCTCGGCGCAAAGCTGGAGCAACACGCGCAGCAAGGCAACCGAATCCGCACCGCCCGACACAGCCACGGCCACGCGGTCGCCCGCGCGGATTAGCTTTCGTTCTCGGATGTACCGAAGCACCTTTTCGCGCACGCAATGATGGTAATGCAGCCCTCAGCTTTCAGCTATCAAAGGATCAGCGTCGGCCGTGGCCATGGGCCCGTCCTGCTGTCATTCTGAGCGACGGCGGCCGCATTTTGGCCGCCGGAGTCACTGACAACTGACAACTGGTAACTGACAACTGCTTTCACGGCCTGGTGTCGGGCACGGTGATGGCGCGGAACATGTACGGCAGCGCCTCGGCGACGATCATGGCCACCACGATCAGGGCGCCACCGAGCGCCTGGCGCGGCGACATGGACTCCTTCAGCCAGACCACGCTGAGCACCGCGGCCACCACCGGCTCCAGGCTGAACAACACCGCCGACTCGGTCGGGCCGAGTCGCGTCTGCGCGGTCGCCTGTCCCCAAAATGCGAAGACGGTGGAGCCGAGCGCGAGGTAAAGCGCCGCGGCTGCGACCGGCCAGTGCGCCAGCGCCGCGAAGGCGTTCTGAAACCCATACGGCGAGGGCAGAAACGCGGTGGCCACGACGGACACGACGCCGCAGATCATCACCTGCGAGCCCGCCAGCAGCCACGCCTCAGAGCGGCGGGTGAATGCGCCCATCATCACGATGTGGACGCCGCACAGGATGGCGCACAGCAGGATCTCGACGTCGCCCCGGTTCCAGCCACTCCACCAGGCGCCCCGCAGATGCACCAGGAGGTACATTCCATAGACTGCGATCAGTGCGCCCAGCGCCGAAGCCAGCTTGACCCGTTGACCGATGGCGACGGCAATCAGCGGCGTAAACAGCACGTACAGGCCAGTAATAAACCCAGCCTTGGCGGTAGTGGTGAAGCGCATGCCGTCGGTCTGTAGCCAGAAGACGACAACCAGGACGAGCCCGAGCCAGATGCCATCCAGCACGCCGCGCCGGGTGATGGGGATTCCTTTGGTGCGAATGATGACGAACATCACCAGACCGGCGAGAGGAAAGCGCAGCCCCATCAGCGCGCCCACGGAGAGACCGCCGTCGAGCACGATGCGTGTCGCCGGAAAGCCGAAACCCCATATCGTCGCCACCAGCGCGATGATGAGCACGGCGGTGGCGTGGGAGACAGCCGGCGAATTGGGCCGAGAATTCATTGGGCAGGCACAAGGAAGCGGCTGCCTTTGCGGGCGGTCGCCGGAAGGTCACAAGAGGTTATAGGGGTCCTTCGACTCCACTCGGCTACGCCTCGTTGCGCTCAGGATGACAGCAAGAAGGTGCGGGGAGTCCAACAGAGCAAGAGTCCTACAGAGTAGGACTCTTGCTCTCGATTAGCCCCTTCACCCGCTCGACGAACGCCTCCGCTTTCACCGAGCCTTCGGCTTTCTCTTGGCCGCGCACGCGCACGTTGACTTCGCCGGCTTCCATCTCCTTGTCGCCGACGACGAGCTGGAACGGCACCTTCTGCATGGCATGCTCGCGGATCTTTGCATTCATTTTTTCGTTGCGCACGTCAACGTGTACGCGAACGCCGGCGGCCTTCAACTTGTCGCCGACCTCGTTGGCGTAGGCGTGGTGCTTCTCGCCGATCGGGACGACGACCACCTGCGTGGGTGAGAGCCACACCGGAAACGCTCCCGCGTAGTGCTCGATGAGCACGCCGAAGAAACGCTCGACCGAGCCGTAGAGTGCGCGGTGCACCATCAGCGGCTGGTGGCGCTTGCCGTCTTCGCCAACATACTCCAGGCCGAAGCGCTCGGGCAGGGTGAAGTCGAACTGCACGGTGGAGAGCTGCCACAGGCGGCCGATGGCGTCCACCAGCTTGATGTCGATCTTCGGCCCGTAGAATGCGGCCTCCCCGGGGATCAGCTTGTACTCGATGCTGCGCCGCTTCAGCGCCTGCTCCAGCGAGCGCTGCCCCAGCTCCCACTGGTCGTCACGGCCAGCGTAGGGCGAACGATCGTTCGGATCCCAGGTGGAAAGTTCCACGTGGAACTTTTCGAAGCCGTAGGTCTTCAGCACGGCGAGAGCGAAATCAATGCAGCCAACGACTTCGTCCTCGATTTGTTCGGGCGTGCAGAAGATGTGCGCATCGTCCTGGGTGAAGCCGCGTACGCGCAGCAGGCCATGCATCACGCCCGAGCGCTCGTAGCGATAGACGGTGCCCAGTTCGCCCAGGCGCACCGGAAGATCGCGATACGACTTCAGGCTGTCGCGATAGATCAGGATGTGGAACGGACAATTCATCGGCTTCATGCGATAGTTGGCGTCGTCCAGTTCCATCGGGGTGAACATGTTCTGCGCGTAATAGCCTTCGTGGCCGCTGGTCTTCCACAGGTCCACGCGTGCGACGTGCGGCGTGTACACCAGCGAGTAGCCGCGCTTCAGGTACTCGTCGCGCATCCAGTCTTCCATCTCCTTGCGCATGATGCCGCCCTTGGGATGCCAGAAGATCAGCCCCGGCCCCGCCAGCTCCTGGATGGAGAACAAGTCGAGCTGCTTGCCCAGCACGCGATGGTCGCGCTTCTTCGCTTCCTCGATCTTGCGCAGATGCTCGTCGAGGTCTTTCCGGGAGAAGAATGACGTTCCGTAGATGCGCTGCAATTGCGGATTTTTCTCGTCGCCCAGCCAGTACGCGCCCGCAATGTTGAGCAGCTTGAACGCCTTGATGCGCCCGGTGGACGGGATGTGCGGCCCGCGGCAGAAGTCGGTGAACTTGCCGGTCTTGTAGATGGAGATCTTCTCGTCGGGCGCGGTGAACTGCTCGATGAAGTGGCACTTCATGAAGTCGCCTTCCGACTTGAAGCGCTCCAGCCCCTCGGCGCGCGGCAGAAACTCGCGCGCGTACGGCAGGTCCTGCTTCACCAGTTCCTGCATCTTCTTCTCGATGGCCTCCAGGTCCTCGGGCGTAAACGCTTTCTCGCGATAGAAGTCGTAGAAGAACCCGCTCTCGGTCGCCGGGCCGTGGCCAAGCTTGGTCTCAGGAAACAATTCCAGCACCGCTGCGGCCATCAGGTGCGCGGACGAGTGGCGATAAACCTCCAGCGCTTCGGGATCGCGGTCGGTGAGCAGACGCAATTCGACATCCTGCTCCAGCGGTCGCGTGAGGTCGATGAGTTGAGCGTTGTTTTTGGCGGGCTCAACTGCCGGGGCCGTCGCCTCGGTAGCTGGCTTGTGTCCGTTGCCGCCGCTGCCGTTCCCGTTTGAAGCCAGCGGCTTGATTTGCGCCGCGAGCGCGGCGTCCGCCAGACGCGGGCTGATGCCTTTCGCAATATCGAGTGCGGAGGTCCCGCGCGGCACGTCTTTGACGGTGCCGTCGGGTAATTTCACATGAATATTTTCGGCCATGATGATCGCACCTGTATGCAGCGTTCACGCTGCGGGTAGCAAACTTTTGAGTTTATCGGAGCGCAGTGGGCAGGGCAATCGCATCGGCGATTGCGGACACTTACAGGGATGTTCGCTGGCGGTGAGCGCGCACTTCCAGCACCAGCGCGCCCACGAGGGCGGCGGAGCCGATGACGATGGCCGCGGGGATGGCAACGTGCTTGTACGCGTTGGTCATGTCAACCTGTGCACCTCTAATAATGCCATAAATCACGGTGCCGACGATACCACAAAACAGCCCCGCGCCCATGCCTGCAGCGGTAAACAGCAGCGTGGTAAACAGCACCCGCACCGTCGCGGTGAAGACGATGGAGACGGTGCTGCGCTGCTTGCTGGGCGCCATGGCGGTGCTGTGCATAGCTTCTAGGGTACACCAGCGATGCAGACCGGTGGCCGCCCCGCTTGTTGCCCTTGCGTTACAATCAAGCCTCCATGTCTTCGACTTCTCAAGCCGTCACTCGAACACCCGCCGAAGTGGTCCGCATGGCGCCGGTGTCGCAGGCCGGCAACGGCATCTGTTACTCGGTCATGGGAGAGGTCACGACTGCGGTCGCCGACCTGGAGCGCATGATCAACGCCGTTCCCCGCACCATTGCCGCGGCGCTCAACCGCAAGGCCTATTACTTCGTCCCGCTCACGCTGAACATGGGCGACGACACCATGATCGCCGATCGCTACGATGTGCAGCTCTCCGACAGCGCCGTCTGCCATCGCAACCAGACCCTGGGCGATTCGCAGTGCGTGTTCATTTCGACCCGCCTCATGGAAGACAGCTTCGCCATCGCCTTCGAGTTCTTCATCAACGTGGGGCACAACTTCGTGGAGCGCGCCGGCGTCTCGCAGGAGTTCGCCGACCTGGTGTGGAAGCAGGTGGACGAGAAGGCGCGCGGCGAGACCTCGCTTGACGCCTACGAGTTGCGCAAAGTCGCAACCACCGCCGGATCCGAGGCCGAGAAAGCCAAGCACGAGTACCTGCTGGCCGCCTTTGCCGACGCCATCGCTGTATACACGCTGTCGCTGTATCTCGATGTGGACTACCAGGACCTGCGCGAACGCGATTATCCTTTGCTGGCGCCCAATGCCTTGGCCGAGCGCTTGCGCAAGATCAACGAGCTCTTCCCCGCGAACCCCGGATTCGAGTTTGCCGTGTATCACCGGAGAAGGCAGTAGTAAAAAGCTGTCAGCTTTCAGGACTTCCAATGACGCTATCACCCTGAGCACAGCATTCGCACGCTCTTGCGAATGCGGAGTCGAAGGCCCCCTATTCTCACTTAGATCTTTCCTGTTCTTTGACTCGCCATCATCCGTCCCTTCGCATCCTATACAATCGTGCTTCAACCATGAACCGGATGATCCTTGCCAACCTGGTACACCGCCCGTTTCGCACCATCATCAGCGTGGTCGCGGTGGCGGTCGAGGTCACACTCATACTTCTCATCGTTGGCATCATGCTCGGCATGCTGAACGATTACAAGACCCGTCAGGCGGGCATTGGCGCCGACATCATGGTGCAGCCGCCGGGTTCCTCGCTGCTGATGGGCGTCAGCGGCGCGCCCGTCTCGGTGAAAGTTGCCGACAAACTGCGTGGCTTGCCGCACGTAATTGCGGTTACTCCCGTCGTGACCCAACTCACCACCGCCGGCACCGTGGAGGTCCTCGACGGCATTGATCTGCCAACGTTTAACGGGGTAAGCGGAGGCTTTCATTATCTTTCCGGTGGCCCGTTCCAGGGGCCGTACGACATGATCATCGACGATCTCGCGGCCGGGTCCAAACACCTCAAGGTGGGCGACACCATCGAAATGCTCAATCATCCGTTCCGCGTCTGCGGCATCGTCGAGCACGGCAAGGGCGCGCGCAAATTCGTCCCCATCGCGACCCTGCAAGACCTGATCGGCGCGCTGGGCAAGGCGTCGATCTTCTACGTCAAGCTCGACGATCCCAATCATGCCGACGAAGTTGTCCGCGCGATCAAGAACATCCCCGGCATGCAGCAGTACGGCGTGCATTCGCTGAAGGAATATCTCAGCCTCATGACCTCGGCCAGCCTCCCCGGCCTGAACACGGTCATCGATGTGGTCATTGGCATCGCCATGATCATCGGCTTCATCGTCATCTTTCAAGCCATGTACGCGGCGGTGATGGAGCGGACGCGCGAGATCGGCATCCTGAAATCGCTGGGCGCCGGCAAGCTCTATATCGTGAACGTGGTGCTGCGCGAAACCCTGCTGATCGCGATTGGCGGAGTCATCCTGGGGATTGCGATCAGCTACGGGGCGCGCGTCGGCTTGCGCGCCAGGTTCCAGACCCTGCCGGTGCTCATCACCTATGCCTTGCTGGTGAAGGCGACGATCATTGCGCTCATCGGCTCGCTGCTGGGCGCGTTCTATCCCGCGATGAAAGCCGCGCAGAAGGACCCCATCGACGCGCTGGCGTACGAATAGGCTACGGTGGCGTTAGGACAGACATCCCTCAATGGCTTCGTGAAGGTTGGTGAGTAATTCCTCGAAGGTTTCACCTTGGGTGGCACAGCCCGGTAGCGCGGGCACCTCTGCCCAATAGCCACCCTCTTCCGCCTCGTGCACCACCACTTTGATCTTCATCCCTACTCCGATCTGAATCTTATGGACAACGCAGTCAGGCCCGAGCCTCAGATCCGCATCGGCATGACCACGTAGCGGTACTTGAAGCCGTCGTCGTTCGCGTCGTCGGGACGCATCTGGCCAGCCGACTGCGCGTCCTTGAACTCCAGGCGGACCTCGCCGCCATTGGAGGCCTTCAGGAAGTCGAGCAGGTACTCGGAGTTGAAGCCAATGGTCATCGCATCGGCGGTGTACGCGGTCTCGATGGAGTCTTCCGACTCGCCGGCATCGGTGGAGGATGACGAAATCTTGAGTTCATTCTTGTCCAACTTCATGCGAATGGCGCGCGAGCGCTCGTCGGCGAACTGCGCCACGCGCTGAATGGCGGTGTTGAGATCGGCTCCATGGACTGTGACCGATTTGGTGGTCTCACGCGGTAGCACGGCTTCGTAGTTGGGGAATTGTCCGGTCAACTGGCGCGAGGTCAGCAGCCGCTCGCCAATCCGGAAGAAGAGTGTCGACTCGTCCTTGGCGAACTCAACTTCAGCAACATCGGTGTTCTGCAACAGCGAGTGAATCTCGCCCATCGCTTTCTTGGGGATCAGCGTCTTGTTCTCGCCGGTCACATCGAAGTGCTCGCCCTGCTTCTCGATATGCGCTAGGCGGTGCCCGTCGGTGGCCACCATGGTTATGGATTCCGCCTTCAGCACCATCAGCCCGCCATTCAGGGTGTAACGCGATTCTTCGCTGGAAATGGCGAAGATGGTTCGGCCAATCATGCTACGCAGGGTCTGCGCGGGAATCTTCACGCTGCCCGTGGCAGGAAAGGTCGGCAATCCCGGGAAGTTCGACCGTGCCATACCAACCATCTTGGTATTCGAGCGGCCGCATCGAATGTTCACCCAGTGGTTCTCCAGCAACTTGATGGAGATGTCGCCGTCGGGTAGCAGTTTGACGTAGTCATAAAGTTTGCGGGCGGGAATGGTACAGGCGCCCTCACGCTTCACCTTGGCCGGACAGGAGGTGCGAAGGCTGAGATCAAGATCGGTAGCCGTGATGTTCAACCGGTCATTCGCAGCCTCAAATAAGAAATTGGAGAGGATGGGAATCGTGGTCTTGCGTTCGACCACTCCCTGGGTGGCAGTCAGTTCCTTAAGCAGTTCGAACTTGCTGACACTGATTTCCATCGCTGTACCTTGAACGACTTCGGTTTCGGCAGCCATACGTTTGCACCTCGGCAGGCCCCGTGCCTGACCCTGTATTACTGTTACTCCTTATACCAAATAAAAAACATATAAAACCAGTAGTAACAGTAGATACCCCGGAAAAGTGGAAATTTTGGAAGAAATCGCATCGGACGCGAGCCGGGGAAGCTTGCGGCTGTACAAATGACCCCGCTTGGCTTGCGGGATCCTGTGCCGAATCGAAATGAACTTAAAGTTCCATCCGTGTAGTTCACCGAATCCACAATCGATCCACAGGCAGGGCCGGAGAAAAACGGTCGTGCAAAGTGAAAAACCGCGCTGAATGCGCGGTTCAAGCACCCAAAGTCTCGATGAGTTTATTGAGCACCCTGTTTAAATCCTTGTCGGTTTTGCGTTGCTGTTCGATCTTGTCGACCGAATGCAGAACTGTGGTGTGGTGCTTGCCGCCAAATTGCCGCCCGATTTCAGGCAAAGAGGCATCGGTGAGGTGCTTGGCCATATACATGGCGATCTGGCGGGGGAACACGATGACCCGCGAGTTGTTCTTCGCCTTAATCTCCGCTACACGCAGGCCGAACTGCTCCGACACCGCTTTCTGGATCGATTCGATGGAGATCTTGCGGATCTGCGAGTCGATCAGGTTCTTCAGGACCTCCTGCGTGGTCTGCAAGTTGATCTCGCCGCCAGTGAGAGACGAGTACGCCAGGACGCGAATCAGCGCCCCCTCCAACTCACGCACATTGCTGCGAATGTTCGACGCAATGAACAGGGCCACTTCCGTCGGCAGCATTACCTGATCGGTCTCAGCTTTCTTTTGTAGAATGGCCACTTTGGTTTCCAGGTCGGGCGGCTGGATGTCCGCAATCAGTCCCCATTCAAAGCGGCTGCGCAACCGGTCTTCAATCTCCGCCAGTTCTTTGGGAGGCCGGTCACTGGCGATCACAATCTGGCGCATGCCTTCGTGCAAGGCGTTGAAGGTGTGGAAGAACTCCTCCTGGGTGCGCTCTTTGTTGACCAGGAACTGGATATCATCCACCAGCAGAACATCCATGTTGCGATATTTATCGCGGAAGCCAGTCATCTTGCTGTAGCGCAGCGCGTTGATCATATCGTTGGTGAAGCGCTCGCTGGATACATAGCAGATGGACTTTTCGGGTTGGCGCTTCTTGATTTCGTGCCCGATCGCCTGCATCAGGTGGGTCTTGCCCATGCCGACGCCGCCGTAGAGGAAGAGCGGATTGTAAGCCTTGGAGGGACGCTCGCCGACGGCGCGTGCCGCAGCGTGGGCAAATTGATTGCCGGCGCCGGTGACGAAATCGTCGAAAGTGTACTTGGGATTGAGTTGAGCGGCGCCATCCCAATCGAACCGTTGTTGCTGGGCGGGACTAGCCAGGGGTTTCTCCAAAGACGCAGCAGATTCGTTGTGTACTCGCTCCGCCGCAATGACTTTGGCCTTCTTCTGCGGTTCCTCTTCGGTGACGAACTCGACGTCCAGATACTCGAGGCCGAGGTTTTCCATCGCCTCGCTGATTAAATCGCCGTAACGCTCGCCGATGTGGCAGAACTCGGGATTGGGCACCCGCACGAACAACACCGCACCCTGCGCATGATCGTAGCGGGTAGGCTTGAGCCAGGTCTCGTAGGAGGTTCGGTTGACCTTTTTCTCCAGCGCGTCGAGGACGCGCACCCACGGATTAGCGGACGCTGCACCAAAGGAAGACATAAAAAAAGTAATCCAGAGGCAGTTGCTGCCTCTTTAGCAAAACCGATGTTAGAGGGAAACAGAACCGAGTACAGGGCCACAGACTGGCGAACACTTCAACTGAAAATTTTCAAGTTGCAAACCCTAACGATTGCGGCGATCAGCAGCCCGCCACGGCGGGCACCTGCGTTCGTGCAGTCAGTTTTTCTTGTGGCTGTATGGGATACTAGCACGAAAAAAATTGAGCGCCAGACAATTCTTGCGCTGGAAATTTCATTTTTTCGGGAGTGATTGATTTGGGGAAAGTTACCGGCGATTTTTTTTGGCAAGTGCCGCGTTCGTGGTGCAGGTGCAGGAATGCTGGCGCCGGAGCCCCTGCGAAGCACACCAAGAGGCAGTCCACGGCAGCACGTTCGGGCGCCCTTGCGTGGAAATTCCTGAGACGTAGCGGTCTTGCGTCGGCCCCCGGAGGCCCCGCCGGGTTTGCCAGCGAGGCGGGCTGGCCGTTATACTTTGAGTTTGCTCTGTTCAATTTCTAGCTAGTGAGGAGCGCAGTTTTCGCATGCCCAAGCGCACGTTTCAACCCAACCGTCGTCACCGCTCAAAGACGCACGGATTTCGTTCTCGCATGAAGACCAGCAGCGGCAGGGCGGTGCTGTCGCGCCGTCGGGCCAAGGGGCGCAAGCGCGTCTCCGTGAGCCCGGGCTTCCGCGATTAATCCAGAGGACCCGAAATCTGCGTTATCGCGACCTTTCCAGAGGCAGTACCAGGGAGTCGTCGCAAGACTCGGCCGCAGCAAAGATAGAAACCCGGCGGGTCAGCGCCGAGCGCTTAATGTGACCTCCGCCACCAGCAGCAAGTTTCCCAAATCGAGGCATCTGCTGAAACACGCGGATTTTCAGCGGGTGTACCAGAGTGGCCGCCGGCAGTTCACGGGAAACATGACGGTCTTCTTTCTGCGGCGCAGCGGCGGACGGGAAGCGATTGGGACGGGCAACGCGCCTCGTGTAGGATTCACGGTGGGCAAAGTGCTGGGAGGATCGGTCGAGCGCAACCGCATCAAGCGGCGGATGCGCGAGGCGGTGCGGCTATCGGGCCAGGCCTGTGACGGCCCCATCGACGTAGTGTTTCATCCGCGGAAAAGCGTTGCCAACGTGCCCTTCGCGGAATTGGTAAGCGAAGTGACACGCGCTCTGCGCCTGGCCGCACAACGCGCCCGGACAGGGGAACAGAAATGAAGCAGTTGGTGCAATTCGTGCTGCGGTGCTACCAGCGGGTCATCTCGCCCATGCTGCCGCATGCCTGCCGCTTCGTTCCCACCTGCTCGCAATATGCGATTGAGGCCGTCGAGTGCCACGGCGTTGTTCGCGGAGGCCTGCTGGCCGCCGCGCGGCTGTTGCGCTGCCATCCCTTCGCGCGCGCCGGATTGGATCCGGTGCCGCCAGCGATCGTGAAAACAGGGCTTCGGGCCCCGGATAGTTTGCCGGGAAATTCTCGTCCCTTGAACGGAACTTAAACTTGGCCGAGTATAAAAATCCACAGCAAGAACCCGGCGGCGATCGCCGCATGTTGATGGTGTTCGCCGTTACCTTTGCGCTGATCATCATCAGCCAGATTTTTCTCTTCAAAGACAAGTCCAAGCCGCAGCCAAAGACGAATCCCGTCCAAACCTCGCAGTCTAATGCGCCCGCGCCTGAGGCCCAGTCCGAAACCGCGAGCGCACCGGCGGAGGCTGTCTCCAAGGGGCGTGCTCGTGCCATCGCCAACCCTGGGAAGGGCCCCGCAGTTGCGAAGGTTGCCAACGGTGAAGTGGAAACTGTCGTCGAGAACGACGTCGTGCGCATCGTTCTTACCAATCGAGGCGCGCAGGCGAAGTCGTGGGTGCTGAAGAGATACAAGGACGAGGACGGACATCCGCTTGACCTGGTGAACCCGCTGGCGGTGAAGTTCGGGCTTCCCCTCAGCCTTTACGCGTATGACGAGAACCTGCGGAACCAGATCAATTCGGCACTCTACGTGGGCAGCGCCAGTGGTTCCATCATGGTCCCCGGCACGCTGACCTACGAGTACGCGCAAGGCGATATTACGGTCCGCAAGACCCTCCAATTCGGCAACGACTACGTAATCGCGGTCGAAACCGTCGTCACCCAGAATGGCAAGCCGGTACAGGCGTATCCCATGTGGCCGGCGGCCTTCGGCGATCAGAGCACCGGCCCGTCGTACGCTTCGGCCAAGGTCGAGTACATGGCCAACGACAAGGTGGAGCGGCTTGCCGCCAAGAAGGTGAGCAGCGGTAACACCTTGCGCGGACCCTTTAACTGGGCCGGCGCTCAGGACCAGTATTTCGCAGCCATTTTTCTGCCGGACAATCCCGACACCGCAGCCATGGTTACGCTGCACAACTCGATCAGCGTACCGAAAGATCCGAAGAACCCAGACCCCAACAGCATGAACCGCTACGACGTGCTGGGCGCTGCCGTAGGCGATGTCAGCGGCACCACGCGGGGACGGCTGTTCGTGGGCCCCAAAGCCCTCCCGGTTTTGCAGTCGATACGCTCCAACACCGCGCCCGGGCAAATGAACGGGCCCGATCTGCGCAACGTGGTGGACTTCGGCTTCTTCAGCCTGATCGCCCGCCCGCTCTTCTTGTGGCTGCTGTGGACCCACCACTATGTCAGCAACTGGGGCGTTTGCATCATCGTCCTGACCGTCATCATCAACCTGGTGCTGCTGCCGCTGCGCATCACCAGCATGAAGTCGGCGCTGAAGATGCAAAAGCTCCAGCCCCAGATGAAGGCCATCCAGGAAAAGTACAAGAAGTATCCTTTGCGCGATCCGCGGCGTTCGGAGATGAACACCGAGATCGGCGAGTTGTACAAACGCGAAGGCGCCAATCCGGCGGGCGGATGTGTGCCGCTGATTATCCAGATGCCATTCCTGTTCGCGTTCTACTCCATGTTGGGAGTCGGCATCGAACTGCGGCAGGCGCCCTTTCTCTGGCTGCACGATCTGTCGTCGCCCGATAAGATATTCATCCTGCCGGTCTTGATCGTGATCACCACCTTCCTGGTGCAGAAGATGACGCCCAACGCCGGCATGGATCCGAAACAGCAGCAGATGATGACGTTGATGATGCCGCTGATGATCGGCTTCTTCAGCTATTCCCTGCCGGCGGGTTTGAGCGTGTACTGGACGGTGGGAAATTTCATCGCCATCGGCCAGCAGTACATCATGAACCGCACCGGCCTGGGCCGGGAGATGCGCGAGGAGATGGAGAAGCGCGCCCGCAAGAAGGCGGGTAAGTAGCATGCCGATACATGACAAAATCGCGGCCGCGAAAAAAATCAGCGAACTGCTGAACGCCACCTTCGCCAGCGGTGATTTCCATCTGCGCTACAAGATCACCGTCGATCCTCAGCTCGGCAGCGACCGCGACTGGGAGCGCCCCGAAATTTTGGTGGAGATTTCCGGCGCCGACAGCCCGCTGGTGCTGGAGAACGGTGCGGAGTTGCTGCGAGCCTTCGAGCATGTGGCGCTCGAGATGCTTAGGCTGGCGCCCAACGAACACGAGAAGGTGAGCTTCGACTGCCAGAATTTCCGCGCCGCCCGCTTGCAGGAGCTTCGACTGGCTGCCGATGTAGCGGCGGAGCGGGTCCGCAAGACTGGCTTGCCATACGCCTTCGCGCCAATGTCGTCGCGGGAGCGCCGCATCGTCCATCTGGCGCTGCGCGATTTCGACGACCTGCGCACCGACAGCGACGGCGAAGCTCTGCAGCGTCACGTGGTGGTCTATCCCAAGGACTACCAAGGCAAACCGCCCGCCCCGCCGGTATCATCGCGGCGCCGTTAATAGCGCGGTCACCACAGAGACACAGAGCCCCAGAGCAAAAGCTGCTCAATCGTAGCCGCCGCTTTTCCTTTCTCTACATCACAGATTTTCCTGCTCGCCACGAGCTAATCTGCGAAGGGAATATTGTCGCGCGAGGTGCCGATGCGAGTTCTACGCGAATCACTTGCCATTCTCGGCTTGGCTGTTGCGATCGGTTCTGTTTGGCTGTCGTGGTCACAACTGCCCCCGCGAATTCCCACGCATTTCGGTTTTTCGGGACCGCCAAACGGTTTTGGACCAAAGACCAGCCTTTTGGAGCTCCCCCGTAATTGCGATTCTGCTCTATTTTGTTCTGACTCTGCTCAGTCGCTTCCCTCAAGTTTTCAATTATCCGGTCAAGGTGACAGAGGGGAACTCAGGCCGTTTGCACTCCTTGGGCGTAGCAGTGGTGGGCTGGTTGAAAGCCGAACTTGTGTGGACCTTTGCTTGGCTAACGCTGACGACGGTGCGGGTCGCGCTGGGTCAAAGCTCCGGGCTCAACGCCGCTTTTCTACCCGTGAGCCTTGGTGTGGTCGGTGTGACCGTTATCCTTTTCTGGACACGCATGCTCAAGCTGGCTTGACCCCATTGGGCGAGGGGCAGCCAGCAGTCCTGCACAATCTGTCCTCTCGAGGTCGTCCGTGGTGAAATTCTTACCTCTGTGTCTCTGTGACGCTGTGGTGAATAATGTAGTCTATGCACCTCGACGACACCATCGTTGCCATTGCTACGCCTCCGGGACGCGGCGGCATCGGCGTGGTGCGTCTCTCTGGTGCGGAGGCGCGTGATATCGTGCGTCCCATGCTGCGGCTGGCTCATGGGCATGACTTCGAGCCGGGTCGTGCTCATTTCGCCGAACTAATCGAGCCCGCCACCGGCGAGCGCATCGACGAGGTCGTTGTCACCTTCTTCGCCAAACCACACTCCTACACCACCGACGATGTAGTCGAAATCTCCTGCCACGGCTCGCCCGTGGTCCTGCGGCATGTGGTGCAGATGGCGATGGCACAGGGTGCGCGGCTGGCCGAACCCGGCGAGTTCACCATGCGCGCCTTTCTCAATGGCCGCATCGATCTTACCCAGGCCGAAGCGGTTCGAGATTTGATTGAGTCGCAAACCCTCTACCAGGCGCAGGTGGCAGCCCGGCAACTGGAAGGCGCGTTATCGAAGCGATTGCAGCCCACCAAGCAGAAGCTGATGGAACTGATTGCCATCATGGAAGCGGGCGTGGACTTTGCCGAAGACGATGTCGCGGTGATTCCCGATGCGCAGATCCTTTCACGCATCGCCGCGATTCGTGCGCCGTTAGAAGGCCTGCTGGCCAGCTTCGCATTTGGAAAAGTTGTACACGAAGGGCTGACTCTGGCCATCGTCGGGCGTCCCAATGTCGGCAAGTCGAGCTTATTCAATCGCCTGGTGGAGCGCGAACGCGCCATCGTTACCGCGACGCCCGGCACCACGCGCGACCTGGTAAGCGAAACCGTCGCCATCGGAGGCATTCCGGTGCGGCTGGTGGACACCGCCGGCATTCGCCCGGCGCTCGATGAAGCCGAGAGCATTGGCGTGCGCAAATCCATGGAGGCGCTGGCTGATGCGGACATGGTGCTGGTGGTGCTGGATGCATCGTATCCTGCTGGCGATGAGGAAGTGCGCGCGCGCGACGCCGAACTGGTCGCGCTGGCTGCGCAGCGCCTGGCTGTGGTGGCGCAAAACAAGATTGATGCCGCGAACAACGCCACGCCTCTGCCCGCAGCGCTCACCTTGCCGGTAGTCCAAACGTCCGCGCTCACCGGCCAGGGCATCGCGGAGTTGCGCACGGAAATCCTGCGGTTGCTGGGCGGCGATTCCGGCACGCAGCAGGAAAGCGGTTTTCTCACTAATGTGCGCCAACAGAAGCTGGTGGCTGACGCAGTTGCTGCGCTCGACAAGGCAGCCGGCGCGGTTCCCGTGAAAATACCCCACGAGATGGTGCTGCTGGATCTCTACGGCGCGCTGCGTCCCTTGGACGACATAACCGGCGCCACCACCGCCGACGACATCCTAAACCTGATCTTCAGCTCGTTCTGCATCGGAAAGTAAGGTAAGGGCCCAAAGGCAATCGGCCGCTAGCGTGGTTTTGAGGTCGTGGATTGGTCCGGCGCGGTGGAGGGACGGTTTTGCAGCATGAACAGGGTGCCGCCGGGGAGCTTCACATTTGATTTAGCGGAGACCAAATACGACATTCCATCTTTATCGCGAACGATGCGAAGGTCCAGGAGCGCGGCCGGCCTTGCGACGGTTGAGTCCTTGGCCATCTCGCTTGCATCCAGCGGAGGCCTGGTCATAGACGACAGTTCCGCGTCGGATTGAGCGGCTACCCGACCGCTCAGGCGGCCCAACCGGCGCGCACTGCCGGTAACGGGCGTCGCGTCCGCAGAGCCGGTGTTCGGATTCGGAGCGGGCACCAAGGTTATCTGCGAGGAGATGAACGCATGCAGCGGAACGCTATGCTGTTTCCATTCGGCTCTCTCCACCAGCAACACGAGCCACGATGGCTTGTCCCCTTGACGCGGGGCGGTGCCCACGATTCGGCCGAACAGCTTGGTTTGGGGCGGCATCACCTGCCTTGGGCCGACCAAGACAGCTTCCAGCGTGGTGAATTCGACGGGATCGCCTCGATGGGCTTTGTCTGCGCGCACGGTCTTGGTGAGTTCCGCTGGGATGGTCAGATAAGCAGCCGGTTTGGTGACAGGGGAGTCTGACTGCGCCTGAACGAACAATGCAGCCATCATCACCAGCGGTATGCACCCCGTACGCATACGCGCCATGATACGACGACCGGCGCTGGGCCGGGGATAAAAGCAGAAACGTTGACAATGTCACAAGTGCAAGCGGAAATTTCCTAGCTGCAGGAGGCGACTCGGCTTCCGGTAGTGGACTAATTCCGTTAGCCCATTACCCGGCTCCCCCCCAAATTTTTAGAGGGGAAGGCATATAATCCGGCCATTACCGGAGGGTTGCCATGGCGCGCTTGAACGTTTACATCTTCCACTGTTCGCGATGCGGCGAGCCCGCCTATGCACTGCTGAAAGAAAGGACGCCGGGCGGCATCGAATCCGGGGACACCATCTTTCCCACCATTGACCCCAAGTCCATTCGCGCGCAATGCTCCGCCTGCAAGCACACCCAGTTTCGCGATGCCGGGGAAAACGCCCACCACGCGCTGCTGGAGTGGGGGTAGCTCGTACCGGACCCACCTCCGATTTCTCTGGAGCGGAGTTACTTCGACAACGCCCCCAAGGCGGCTCTGAACATGGCGTCGAAATTGTCGCGTCCGGCCGATTGCGCCGCGCGTTCGACGGCTTTCTCTGCAGTCGCGCGTTGGTAGCCGAGGTTCGACAGCGCCGAGATCACGTCTTCCTCCACGGCGGAATGCGTCACCGCGGGCTGCGCTGCGCCAAATCCTTCCAGCTTGTCGCGCAGCTCCACGCACATGCGTTCGGCGGTCTTCTTGCCGATGCCCGGAATTCGAGTGAGCCGCGCGAAGTCGTTGCCGCGAATCGCGCCTACCATGTCGGCCGCTGCCATGCCGCTGAGGATGGTGATGGCCAGCTTGGGCCCGATGCCGCTCACCGTGATGAGCTTCTCGAAGAGCTGCTTCTCTTCCCGCCGCAGAAAACCGAAGAGCGTCAGGGCATCTTCGCGCACGTGAGTGTGAATGTGCAGCGCGACCTCGCTGCCCGGCGCAGGCAGTTCGGAAAATGTGGGCACAGTGATGGTGACGTCATAGCCGACGCCACCCGCCTCGACGATGGCCTGGTTCGGGTGTTTGGCGATGAGCCGTCCGCGAAGGTGCGCGATCATGCAGGATGATTGTAAATTGATCGCGGACGTCGGATGTTATTTGCGATGCCGAATCGTCACACAGCCGTCGAGAAGTCCGTGCCGACAGACCGCCCCGTCACCGTTTTGACCCTGAGGCGTGCTCAAGTCCTCTCCCGCGAATTCTTCAATCGCGATCCCGTCACCGTGGGACGTGAGTTGCTGGGCAAGCTGCTGATCCGCCGCGAAGGTCGGATGCTCCTGGCCGGCCGTGTCGTCGAAGATGAAGCCTATCTCGGGGCAGAGGACCCGGCGGCGCACGCTTATTCGGGGCGTACTCCGCGAAATTCCGTCCTCTTCGGGCCACCGGGACACGCCTATGTGTACTTCATTTACGGCAATCACTACTGCCTAAATATTTCCTGTATGCCTGAAGGATATGCCGGCTGCGTGCTACTGCGGGCCATGGAGCCTGTGTTTGGACTGCCAGCGATGGCCCGGGCTCGCGGCCTCGAACTGACGGCCATGCCACGACCTGCTCAATTGCGCCTCATCGCCAGCGGCCCGGGGCGCATGTCGCAGGCGCTCAGCATTACCCGCCTCCGCGACAATGACAAGGACCTCACTTCGCCGGCATCGGACCTGTGGTTTGCGGACGACGGCTATCGCCCGGAGCGCATTACGGCCACGCCGCGTGTCGGGATTAGCAAGGCGGTCGAGAAGCCGCTGCGATTTGTGATTGCCGGAAGTCCCTTCGTGTCGGCGACACGGGCGGCGTGATTCCGAGCGCAGCTATTGCGGATCGTGCCAGCCCCCGATGTCGGCGGCCAATTCGCGCGAGTCGGGCGGACCCCAGGTGCCCGGCTCGTATAACTCAGTCGGGCAGCACTCGCCAAGAATAGGATCGACGATCGCCCAGGCCGCCTCGACTGCATCCTGCCGCACAAACAGCAACTGGTCGCCCTTCATGGCGTCGGTAAGCAGACGCTCATAGGCATCCATCTCATCGCTGGTGCTGTACTTCACCGCCGACAGCTCCACCGGCATGGGCACCATCAGCGGACCGGGCCGCTTCACGCAGCCGCCCAGACTCAGCTCGAAATCGGGACCCAGGCGGAAGCGATAATAGTTGCGGCCATCCGCGCCCATCTTGCTCAGCGGTGGCTTGCGCAACTTCACAAACACTTCCGTCGCAGTCGTTGGCAGGCGCTTGCCCGCGCGGATCAGAAATGGAACTCCCGCCCAGCGCCACGAATCGATCTCCAGGCGCAACGCAGCAAAAGTTTCCACGTCGGAGTTGGGCGAGACGCCCGGCTCGTCGCGATAGCCGCGAAACTGTCCGCGAACGATGTTGGCCGGGCTGAGCGGCGGAATGGTGCGAAAGATTTTTACCTGCTCATCGCGCACTGAGTCCACGTACATTGTCGTAGGCGGCTCCATGGCCAGGAACGCAACCACCTGCAGCATGTGGTTCTGTACCACGTCGCGGATGGCGCCCGCCTCTTCGTAGAACTTTCCGCGGCCCTCCACGCCGAACGACTCGGCCATGGTGATCTGCACGCTGTGCACGTAATTGCGGTTCCAGATGGGTTCGAGGAAGCTGTTGGCGAAGCGAAAAATCAGCAGGTTCTCGACCGCCTCCTTGCCCAGGTAATGATCGATGCGGAAGATGCGCTCTTCGGGGAATGCCAGGTGTAGCGTCTCGTTCAGCTTACGGGCCGAGACCAGGTCGCGGCCGAAGGGCTTCTCCAGGATCACCCGCGCGTTCTTGGCGGACCCGGAATTCGCCAGCCCCTGCACTACGACGGGGAACATGCTGGGCGGGATCGCCAGATAATGAGTGGGCGATTGCGCATCGCCAAGCTTGGAGCGGAGAGTGGTGTAGGTTGTGTCGTCGTTGTAATCGCCATCGATGTATCCCATCAACCCGCAGAGTTTTTGGAAGGCTTCTTCGTCCACTCCGCCGCCGAACTTTACCAGGCTGTCGCGGGCCCGCTCGCGGAGCTGCTCGACGTTCCAGCCGGACTTGGCCACCCCGATCACCGGCACGTTGAGCGCCCCGTGCTTCACCATGCTCTGCAGGGCGGGAAAGATTTTCTTGTGGGCCAAATCGCCGGTTGCGCCGAAAAAAACGAACGCGTCGGAAGTCAACGGTGCCATAAGGCTCCTCTCGCCGGATGAACGACGTGGACGAATCGGGCATGCCCCCGAGCTTCCAATGGTGGCATGAATCCGCTCGCAACAGTTTATCTGGCAAGCAGCGGGAACGATAGTTGGGTTATCTGCGGCTAGGTGAATAACCGGTGAATGCGGCCATCAGTCGAGGCTGCCCTGCTCGATCACCACGTTTTCGCGGACGATGAGACGATGCGCTGCCATCTCTCGCAGCTTGGGAAGCACGCGAGAGACGTGCTCGTCGGTATCGACAAAGGTAATCACAACCGGCAAGTCGCCTCCTGCCTCAACCAGATGGGCGGTATGGACGCTGCCTCGGCCCTGGAAACCCGCGACCGCGTGGAAGGCCACGGCGCCGGCAACGTTTTCCGCGCGCAGATACTTCAGCACTTCCAAGTGCAGCGGACGGTGATGCCAGGAATCGCCCTCCGTGAGATACATGGTTACCTGTACAGCCATAGGAGTTGCCATTTTACAACCCCCGCGCGATGACTGCGCCCGCGACCACGGCGGCCAGGCTGAGCGCGTTACTGGCCACAATGTTCACCGCCATCAGCATCCACTGTCCCTGCTCCAGGTAGGCGAAGGTTTCGAAGGCGTAGCTGGAAAATGTTGTGTAGGAGCCGCAAAAGCCGATGGCCACCAGCAGCCGCCAGCGAGGATCGAGCAGCATGCGTTCTCCGGCAAGAACCAGGAAGAAGCCAAGCACCAGGCTGCCGGTGACGTTGATGAGAAGGGTGCCGTAGGGAAAGGTGGTTGCGAACACGCGGGCGACATATCCGCTGAGGAAGTAACGCGCACTGGCACCTGCAACCGCGCCTAAGGCGATCCACAGATAGTTCACGATGGAGTTCTCCTGCTTACTTGGTAGGAGTTATCAGCCCGTGGGCGGTTAAACGGCGAACTCCATCGCCACGACTTAGTTTAACTGAGGCCTGACCTGACCTCAAGCAAGTACGGTCGTCGCCGTGAGGGCGGCTGATCGCCACTCTGGCTGCTGTACCATAGAAACACCTCTGATGAGTCTTCCCAGCCCAATCCATCACTCCAGCGAGCGCGTGCTCGAATTCGATCAACTGCGTCAACTGCTGGCCATTTACACGGGCTCGCCGCTCGGGCACGAACGCGTGATGCAGCTCACGCCCTCGCGTGACCGCCAATGGATCGAACGCCAGCAGCAACTGGTTTCGGAGCTAAGTGGATATCTGCGCGCTGGCGGGCATTTCGATTTTCATGGCCTGCTCGATCCTACGACACTGGTCAACAAGTCGCGCATCCGGGGTGCTGCCTTGGAAATCATCGAGATCCGCGACCTGCTGCTGGTAGCCGACCGCGCCGCCGAGTGGCGCGAGATCGCGCTGCATCCCCCGCTGGAGGTCGAGGGCAAGTGGCAGGCAATCCTGGAGCTTTCCCAAACCCTGGCTGACTTCACGCTCCTGTTGCGTTACTTCCGCAACAAGATCCTCCCTGACGGCACGCTCGACGATAAGGCCTCGCCGGAGCTGGCGCGCATTCGCCGCGACATGGAAAAGCAGAAACGCGCCATCCAGGAGTCGCTGCGCGCCTATCTGCGGCGGCTTTCTGAGGACGGTGCGGTGCAGGAAGAGCTGGTCACCATTCGCGGCGAACGCTTCGTCATTCCGGTAAAGGTGGAGCAGCGCCGCCGAGTGCAAGGCGTTGCGCACGGCGCCTCTTCCAGCGGCCAAACGGTATTTATCGAGCCGCTGGAGACCATCGAGCAGAACAACGACCTGGTGCGCCTGCTGGAAGACGAGCAGGCGGAGATCCATCGCATTCTGCTGGAAATGACCGCACGGCTCGGCGAACATGCCGACGCTCTCAGCAACGCGGTGTATGTTCTTTCCGAACTTGAGCTGCAATTCGCCAAGGCGCGATTTGCCGAGGACTATGACTGCGTAGCCGTAAAGTTCCTGGCGAATGGTAACACCGCAGCCGAATCGGGAGCGTCACAAGCCGGCATGTCCGGGGTCACGGAATCACCGGTCGATGGGCCATCGGTTACAGACTCGTGTGATGCGCTTGTACTGCGCAACGCGCGGCATCCCCTGTTGGAGCGGGCCCTGAAGGCGCGGGGCGTTGCCGTGGTTCCTCTCACCATCGAGCTTGACGGACAGCATCGCCAACTGATCATTAGCGGTCCCAACACCGGCGGAAAGACCGTGGCGCTGAAGACCATCGGGCTGTTGGCGCTGATGGCGCAATCGGGTATTCCGCTTCCTGCCGAGCGCGCCCAGTTGCCTATCTTCGATTCGGTGTTCGCCGACATTGGCGATTACCAGTCCATCGAGCAGAACCTCTCGACCTTTTCGGCGCACGTTACCAACATCGATCTCATCTCTCACCAGGCGACCGCGAATTCGCTGGTTCTGCTCGACGAGTTGGGTTCGGCCACCGATCCCGAAGAAGGTGCGGCGCTGGCGGTGGCCATTGCCGACCACTTCCGGCGCGCGGCATGCATCAGCATTGTCTCTACGCACCACACCGCCCTCAAGGTTTACGCGGCGAACACGCCGGGCGTGCTCAACGCGGCGGTTGGCTTCGATGAGCACACATTCGCTCCAACGTTCGAGCTGCGCATCGGTGTGCCAGGCGCTTCTGCGGGCATCAACATCGCGCAAAAGCTGGGACTGAATCCGGAGATCGTCGTCCAGGCGCGCCAGCGTATGACCTCACAAGCCCAGGACGTGTCGCGCTTTCTCGACCGCTTACACTCGGAGCTGCGGCAAATTGATGTCGAGCGGGCCGAGCTTGGCGCACGGGAGCAGGAGGTGGCGCGCGAGCGCCAGCATCTTGCCGTCGAAGGCCGCAAGGAACAGCGCGAAAAGCTGCGCGAGATGGAGAAGAAGCTGGAAAGCGTGTTGCGCGACTTCGAGTACCGCGCCCGCGAAACTGTCAACGCCGTGCAGGACCGCGCCCAGGCGCTGAAGCTTTCGAAGGACGCGGAACGCCGCATTGCCAAGATGCGCCGCGAATTCCGCGAGCAGTTCGATTCCACGGTGGTGGCGCACACCACCGGCGCCGATACCGGAGATCCGCATGCGCAGCAGCACGTCCTCACGCAGGTCGGCATTGGCGATATGGTGCGGCTGAAATCATTGGGCCGCGATGCCAAGGTGCTGCGCTATTTCGACGATGACAGCTTCGAAGTAGCGGTTGGGCCCATGAAGATGAAGGTGGCACGCGACGATTTTGCCAGCGTGATTGCGCGGGCCGGAATCAACCCGGTGGAATCGGCGCGCGCCCGCGGCATCAACGTTACCCTGGCGCGTGAAGACGACAACGTCGCCACCGAGATCAACGTGATCGGCCAGACCGTGGACGAGGCCACTCGTGCGGTGGAGAAGTTCGTGGACCGCGCGTTCCTGGCGGGCGCCGTGCGTGTCCGCGTGGTGCATGGCAGCGGCATGGGAATCCTGCGCAAGGCGCTTCGCCAGTTCCTGCAAAGCCATCCGCACGTCGCCAGCGTGAGCGAGCCTCCGCAGAACCAAGGCGGCGGCGGCGCGACGGTTGTAGAACTGAAGACGTAAAGCAGGGGCTAGGGGTCGGGGGTTAGGGGTCAGTCAAAGCAACCTTGAAGGTGTTGCAATCCTACGCGTTCGCCGCGAACTGGTTCGGCTAAGTGCTAACTGCCAAGTGCTAATGGCTACCGGCGGCTTCCTTGCGCTTCGCGGTGCGGCTCTCTAGACTGAATGCAGCGATGAGCAACTTTGGTCAAACCTTGAAAGGTTATGTGTGGTGGACCTCGCCGCGCGGCAGCATCCATTACGATGTCGTGGTCACACTCATCCTGGCCTTCATCTTCCTGACGCCGCACTGGGTCAATTTCCGCGACAAACCGGTGGAGCGCTCTCCGCATCAAACTGAAGTCGTCGTCCAACAAGAGGGAGATGGCTTCCTCTATAAGGTGGACGCCGCGGCGGTCAAGGGGGACAGCGATACCGATATCAGGGAGTCGCTGGCCCGCATCATCGAGCCGGTCGCGGGCTACGTGACCATCGACCGATACGAAGCCGTGCGCGACAATAAACAAAATGTGGTTGCGTATAAAGTCTGGGGACATCGCTGATCAAGATCGGCTGCATCTCACTGTGAAAAATTACGCCCTGAGCAATTCAAACTCTCTGTCATGGGTTATGTCTGCGACCAGAACCAGTATGAAGACACTGATAAGCATTGCCGTGGTGGCGTGGGTTCTGGGTTGCGCGACGGCTGGGTTGCAAGCACAGAGCCTGGAAGGTGCCTTGAACGCCATGGACCAGGCAGCCGCCAACTTTCGCACCGCCCAGTGCGATTTCGTTTGGGACCAATATCAGAAGGTGGTTGACGACCACGACTACCAGAAGGGCACGATGTACTTCCGCCGCCAGGGCAATGATGTGCAAATGGCCGCCGACATTACCTCGCCCGATAAGAAGTATGTGCTCTTCACCGGGAACCTGGTCAGTGTGTATCAGCCCTCCATCGATCAGGTCACCGAGTACAACCCAGGCAAGAACAAGGGCGATTTTGAAAGCTTTCTAGTGTTGGGCTTCGGCGGGCGCGGGCACGACCTGGAGAAATCGTTCGAGGTGAATTATGCCGGCATGGAGCAGGTGCAGAGCGTGAACGCCGCGAAGTTGGAACTGACGCCAAAGTCGCAAAGGGTGAAAAGCATGTTCCAGACGATTACGCTGTGGATCGACCCAGCGCGAGGTGTCAGTGTGCAACAGAAGTTTTCCGAACCCTCGGGCGACTATCGGGTGGCCAAGTACAGCAATATTCAAATCAACCGCAAGATCCCAGGCGACGTTTTCAAGTTGAAGACGACTGGCCATACCAAAGTGATCCGGCCGAACGGGTAGGGAAGACAGGGGCTAGGGGTTGAGGGCTAGGGGCTAGGAACTAGGGGAAGCCCAAGCCATTATTGAACTTGTTATGGCACGTCTGAAGCCGTGCCCTGACACACAACGATGTATGCTGGCGCCTTTCTAAACCCCCGACGGCATGAGCGACGCGTCGGCAACCTTGCCGAGCCTGTGCCGACGGTCGTTGGTGGGATTCCTCCAATTCACCTGCGGCATGAACAAGGAAGAATCGATCCGGTCGCGGTATTCGATCGCGATATTGATCAGCGAATCCAGAAGAGCGTCGGAGAGAAAATGGGGTTGAAGACCAAGGTCGATCAGCTTGGAATGCTTCGCATTGTAATAATGCGCCTCGGCTTCGACGCGAGGATCGGGCAGATGGTCGATCTCCACCTTTAACCCAAGTTTCGCGGCCGCAGTTTGCACCATGCGGGCGAGATCCAGAACCGTGAACTGCTCCGTGAATTGGTTAAAGACACGAAATTCGCCCCGCTCCGCGGGGTGCAGGCAGGCGATCTCGATGCAACGGACGGTGTCGCGGATATCCAGGAACCCGCGCGTCTGTCCTCCCTTGCCGTAAACCGTCAGTGGATGGCCGACGGCCGCTTCCGCGCAAAAACGGTTCAGCGCCGTACCGAACACCTCGTCGTAATCGAAACGGTTAATGAGAGCTTCGTCGAAAGCGCTTTCGTCCGACACCGTGCCGTAAACCACACCCTGATTCAGATCGGTCGCCCGCAGCCCCCACGCCTTGCATGTGAACATGATGTTATGGCTGTCATGCACCTTCGAAAGGTGATAGAAGGAGCCGGCCTGCTTGGGATAAGGAAGCACGTCGCGGCGCCCGTTGTGTTCAATGGTTATGTAACCCTCTTCAATGTCGATATTGGGAGTGCCGTATTCCCCCATCGTACCCAGCTTGATTAGATGGCAATCGGGGCGAAGCTCGCGCAGAGCGAACAGCAAATTCAGGGTCCCGGCAACGTTGTTGACCTGAGTGAAGACGGCGTGCCGGCGGTCAATCATGGAGTAAGGCGCCGACCGCTGCTCGGCAAAGTGGACAATCGCCTCTGGCTCAAATTCCTTGATGGCGAAGGCCAGAGATTCGTAATCGATCATGTCGCCCACGAAGAGGTCGATGGTGTTGCCGGTAAGTCGCTTCCACACCTTCAGCCGTTCCGGCAAAGGGCGGATCGGCGTCAGCGTCTGTACGCCAAGCTCGTAGTCCCATTGTCGGCGCGCAAAGCTGTCGAAGATGGCAACCGAGTTCCCCCGTTTGGATAAATAGAGAGCGGTTGCCCAGCCGCAATAACCGTCGCCCCCGAGCACAGCAATCCTCATGACGCGTTCTCCTCCACCAGCATTTCCTTCGAGATAGACCTGGAATAATCCGAACGATCGCGTATGCCTGCGACCCGACACTTACTGGAGTTAACTCTTTAACTCTACCAAAGATCGGGAAAACCGGCGATTTGTCGCTTGCTGCCGGCGAAAGCCACGTCCACGGCAATCCTTGCTTTGAAGGGCGCAGCTTCTTCAGCCCACGAGGAATCTGCATATCGAACCTTCCTCGGGCTGCGACGGTCAGTCGTTCGCTACCGGCCCACTCCTGCAAGCGTGGGATTGCTTAGCGGAGGCGGAGGCGTTTGCGCAAGTCCTAGGCCTGATATAAAATTGTAAAGTTCGTTTCACGCATCAGGAACTGTCTTTAAATGTTCGAATCCGTTCGATACTCCATCGTTGTACCTCTCTATAACGAGAAAGAAAGCATAACACCATTTTATGGGCGTCTGAAGGAGACGCTGGACACGGTGGGCCGCTCGTCTGAGTGCGTGTTTGTCGACGATGGCAGTACGGACGGGAGCTTTCACCTCCTCCAGGAGATCGCTCTGATAGACAGCCGGGTCACGGTTGTACGGCTTCGTCAGAACGCGGGCAAGTCCGTGGCCTTGTGTGCTGGTATTAATGAGGCATGCGGGGATTATGTCATCACAATGGACGGTGACCTGCAACATGACGCCGCCGATATTCCACGGTTTATCGACAAACTGGAACAGGGCTTCGACATTGTGTGCGGCTGGCGCAACCAGCACACCGGCTCCTGGTTGCAGCGCGCGGCAACTTGGTGTGCCAACTGGGTGCTAGGGAAACTCACCGGCGTCAAAATTCACGACTTTGGAGTGGGGTTCAAGGCGTACAGGCGTGAGCTGATTTCCGAAGTGCCGATCTACGGCGAACTACAGCGGCTGATTCCCGTTTTGGCGCTTCGACCAGGCACCAGGGTATGCGAAGTTCCAATCACCACTCTGCCGAGGGAGCACGGTGTTTCCAAGTACGGGATGATCCGCAAACTGCCCGTCTTCTTCGACCTCCTCACCATCCGCTTCATGCTACGGTACCTTTCGCGGCCAATGCATTTCTTTGGCACAGCGGGTGTAGCGGGGATTTTCGTCGGCAGCGCGATTGGGTTCTGGCTGCTGTGGCAGCTGGTACGTGGCGTGAGTGTCGTGCCGGAGCGAGGCCCGTTGTTGGTTTTTGCGTCCGTCCTCATTCTTTCTGGATTGCAGCTTTTCGCGCTCGGACTGCTAGCTGAAATGCAAGTGCGACACTATTACCAGGGCCGAGGTCGAAGTGCTCCGTTTGATGTCGCCGATGTCATCCGCGCTCAAAAGAACAAGGAAGCGGTCTCAGATTGACCACCAAGGGGCAGCCACTGGGTCCGAAGGTTTGTTTGCTCGTCACTTCCTCTTTGAGAGCAAGACGCCGAACGGCCGCAGACATGCACCTATCCAAGGTCTGGGATCTGTGCCTGGGCACACAACACACAGGTTACTGCTTCAGTTAAGTGATACCAACTCAGACAAATATGGAATCTCGCCCGCGCAGCCGCTATCAGCGGATTGTTGTCCTTTTTGCCGCCGTCATCTTCCTGACAGGAATCATCAGCCCCCCGTCTTTGATGGATGACGTGGATGCGTCCCAGGCGCTAATGGCGCGCAATATGCTTTATTCGGGAGACTGGGTCAGCGCGCGGCTCGATGGCGTCCTTTTCCTCGACAAGGCTCCGTTGAAGTACTGGATGACGGCACTCCTCTACATGCTGCTCGGCACACATGACTGGGTGGCACGGATCCCTGGCGCCCTTTCCGCGATCGCACTTTGCTGGGTGGTCTTCCGATTTGGCCAGTGGGCATTTTCGCAAAGGGCTGGTTTCTACGCCGGACTATTCCTGTCCACGTGCGTGGGTCTTTTCCTGTTCACGCGCATCGTCATACCGGATGTAATCCTCACGCTTTCGGTGACACTGTCAATCTGGGGGTTCCTGCGCACACTGGATGAGAACGAGGAGCATCCGCGGCTGTGGGCGTACGTTTTGGCAACCAGTCTCGCGACCGGCCTGCTGCTCAAGGGCTTTATTGGGCTCGTATTCCCGGTCGGCGCGGCCTTCATGTTTCTTCTGCTGACGGGCCGCCTGTTCGACCGGAAGACCTGGCAACGGCTTTACCCGTTCAGCAGCTTTCTGATCTTTGTCACGATCGCCGTGCCCTGGCACGTCCTCGCCACCATCAGGAACCCACCCTACTTTGACTTCACCATGCATGGAGGCCCGGGCGAGTACCACGGGTTCTTCTGGTTCTATTTCATTAATGAGCAGTTGCTGCGGTTCCTGAATGCGCGCTACCCGCGCGACTACGACACGGTGCCGCGGCTCTACTTCTGGCTTCTGAACTTCGTTTGGCTCTTCCCTTGGAGCGTATATCTGCCTCAACTCCGGCGTCTAAGCTACAAACCGGTGGATCGCGCAGGCCGCACATGCTTCATGGCGCTCTGTTGGATTGGCTTCGTGATGGTGTTCTTCACCTTTTCCACGACCCAGGAGTACTACTCGATGCCGATCTATCCTGCCCTGGCGCTCTTGCTAGGATGCGGCGTCGCCGCGGCTGACGATTCTATTCGCGCTGGGGCCAGAGTTGTGGCTGTCATAGCCGCGTTTGCGGCCATAGTAATCTGCGCAATTCTGGTAGCTGTGCGCGGCATGCCGGCCCCGGGTGACATTTCGACCGCGCTCATCCAAAAGCCCGGCACCTACTTCCTTTCCATGGGGCACATGAGCGATCTCACGTTGGAGTCGTTCGCCTATTTGCGGTTGCCCCTTGTGGTCGCCGGGATCGCATTTGCGATCGGCGCCATTGGCGCATGGCGTCTGCGCGGGGAACGTGCGCTGCTCGCCATGGCCCTGATGATGGCGATCTTCTTCCAGGCAGCCAGGCTGGCGTTGGTGGTCTTCGATCCTTATCTGTCCTCACGTCCTATCGCAGAGGCTCTCAACCGTGCTCCGAAGGGAAGGTTGATCGTCTACGGCGAACACGATAGGATTTCTTCATTATTTTTCTACAGCGAAGATAAGGCCTTGTTACTCAATGGCAAGGTGTTCACTATGGAATACGGCTCGTACGCTCCGGGCGTTCCGCCGGTCTTTATCAACGACGAGGATTTCTTGAGACTCTGGGCACAGCCGGAGCGATCCTATATTGCGGGCAAAAAGGTTGACTTTCAGCACGTTAGCAAGCTTGTCTCCAGCGATCGGCTGCACCTGGTTGCGGAGGTCGGTGGCAAGGCGCTGTATTCCAATCAGGAGATCGCTCTCGACGCATCGACTCAGTCCCACTAACACTAGTCCATCCAGCGTTATAGCTAGATCGGCGCCTGAATGCGCCACTTTTTCATCCACAAGAACATGATCATCAAGCCCCATAAGTGATAGCCGATGTTGACTCGCTTTTCCAAGTGACTGCGAAGATAGGATTGGATTACCTCCGGGCGAAATAGTTCCGGGAACTCGGAAAGCCCGGTACTTAATGTATCAACCAGCAGCGAACGAAGCGGCCCGCGCAACCAATCGTGCGCAGGGATGTCAAATCCGATCTTGCTCCGTTGCAGGATGGATTGCGGCAGTTTATCCTTCATCAGGTCCTTCAGTAGGAACTTCTGGCGCCGGCCGCGAATCTTCAGCGATGGCGGCAACGTGGCAGCAAATTCGACGATACGGTGATCGAGGTAAGGCAGCCGTGCCTCCACGGCATGGGCCATGCTCATGCGGTCCGATTTGACCAGGATTTGGTCCGGCAAGTAATACTTTTGATCGAACCACATGTAAGCGCCCAGATCGTCTTCCTTACCGCTCAGCAGCGCTCGCAACTCGCTGAGGATTTGATCGAGTGTGCCCGGAAGCTCCGTCGCCATCACGGAGCGTTTCTCCGCGTCGGAGAATGTGCCATTCCAATAGACATGAGCGCGCTCCGCCGACATCAGGCTGCCTTCGAGTAACCGCTTGAGCTTGTATTCGAAGCTTATTTTCTCGTTCGAGACCGGCCACAAGCGCAACCCAGCCAGCGCCAGTTGAATAGCGCTGGGCGGGAGTTTTCGCACATAGCCAGCCAACGTATTTGCCCTATAAGTTAGATACCCCCCAAACAACTCGTCGGCGCCTTCTCCACTCAGCGCGACCGTTGTTCGGGTTTTGCAGAGTTTGGAAAGAAACCAGACCGGCAGCTCTCCGGCATCCGCAGTCGGTTCATCCGAGTAATAAGCGAATTCCTCGATGGCGCCTTGCAGATCCAGTTCAGGATTGAGGTCAAGCTGCTCGTGCTCGGTTCCATATTGCGCAACTACCTGCTGGATGTAATTGGTCTCATCGAAACTGCGTCCGCGAAACGAAATCGAGAAGGTCTTCAGCCGCGAGCTTGAGGCCTTCGACGCATAATGCAGGATCGTCGATGAATCAATGCCGCCGCTCAGCCACACCCCCAAAGGGACGTCTGAAATGAGGTGCTCGCGAACCGACTGCTGCAGAAGAGAATCGAGCTCCTCACGGGCCGACGCCAGGCTGCGCTGCTTAGGTGTCTGGTCGGGTAAGCGCCAGTAAGCTTCACGAAATTCGTTGCCGTCTCGCCACTCGAGCCAGTATCCAGGCAGGAGCTTCTCGATTCCATCCACCAGCGTCCAGGGCGCTGGAACATAGTTCAACGACAAATAACAATCCAGGCCGGCCAGGCTTAAGCGGCGTTCGATCTCCGGATGAGCGAGGATGGCCTTCAGCTCCGACCCAAAAAATATTTCCTCGCCGCGATGGGCGATGTAGAGCGGCTTGATGCCCGTACGATCGCGCGCCAACACCAGCCGCCGAGTGGAATTCGTCCAAAGTGCCACCGCAAACATGCCGCGGAATCGGCGGAAGCACTGCGTGTCCCACTCGAGGAAGGCGTGAAGGACCGTCTCGGTATCGCAGTGGGTGTTAAACCGATGGCCTAGCTTGTCCAACTCGGCGCGCACTTCGAGGTGATTGTAGATTTCTCCATTGAACACGACGACCGTGTCGCCGTCTTCGGTCGCGATGGGCTGATCGCCGTGCTCCAGATCAATGATTTTCAGGCGGGTGGCGCCCATCGAGCATATCTGGGATTGGTAAACACCAAGCTGGTCTGGTCCGCGGTGGATCAGGGTGGAGGTGGCGTTCCGAATGCGGTCCGGAGGTGGAAACCAATCTTTATGAGTAAATCCGACAATGCCGCACAAATCGATCAGTCCCCCGATACCGAATCATCGGCCTATCGGCAGTTGCGGCCTTGAGCAAAGTGACGGCGGTCCGACAATGCAGCCCAGGCAAGATGCATCTCCCGAATTGTGGAAGTTTCCCCCAAAACCGAACCCTTAGAATAGCATCTTACGATCTCCAAGATGCCAACCGCTCGCGCTCGACTTTGCACTGCAACTGACCGCTCCGAACGGGTATGTGCTTGCTGCCTCTCGGTCGCGGGTTGATTGATATACCATATGGGTATGCTTGTTTACGGTTGGAGCGACTGACCACAGCCCATGGAATCCCCCAGGCGACTGCATCTCAAAACCCTTATTTTGATTTTCATCATGGTTATTGCCGCCCCTTTGGGCAACGTTTTACTCGGCAAAGGCATGAAGCACGTGGGAGCGGTGCAACTTTGGCCTCCCGCGCAACTGCTGCACGTCTTCACTCTCGTTTTCACCTCCGCCACGATTTGGCTTGGAGTCGGCTCCCTGCTGGTGTTTTTCGCGGCCTATATGATTGTTCTGTCGTGGGCCGACTATAGCTATGTGCAACCCGCCTCTTCGATTTCTTACGCGGTGGTGGCGCTATTGGCCTCGACCTGGTTGGGCGAATTCGTCCCTCCCTTGCGATGGGCTGGCATCGCGGTGATCTGTATCGGGGTGTTTCTCGTCGGCCACACCCATCCCAATACCACGGAGAATGGCTAGTCGTGGCTGAATTCATCTTCTTGATGTTCCTCATTGTGGTCTTCGGGACCGTGGGCGAAATATTCGTGTCGCGCGCGATGAAGGACCACGGCGAGGTGAAAAACTTCCGTCCGAGGGCACTCATCGCGGTGATCGTCCGCGCTTTGCACAGCAAGTGGATGTGGCTGGGTGTGGCGATGATGGCCATTGGGTTCTTCTCGCTGCTTGCGGTGTTTTCCTTTGAAAATGTAAGCTTTGTCGTGCCCGTGACTGCCCTGAGCTACGTCGTGGGCGCGTTGGGAGGCAGGTTTTTCCTGGGAGAGCGTGTCAACTTGCAACGTTGGATCGGCATTCTTCTGGTTGGCGCGGGCGTAACCTTGGTGCTCATCGGCAGGAGTTAGCGGTTTATGCCCCGACCGGCGAAAGTACGCTCCATCTCGTGGACCGTGTCCCCCAAGAGTACGTTGCTCTTGCGCGAGATTCTCGCCATCGCCGTGGACTCTTTTCGCGCCGACAAAGTGCGTGCTACCATGACCGCCCTGGGAATGGTGATCGGCACGTTCTCGCTGGTTTTGGTGGTCACGATTGCGCTAACCGGGAAACAGTACGTCCTGCATGAAATCCAGAACATTGGCGCCAATCTCATCTGGGCCGAATATGCAGGGCCGGCCAACGGTGGCGCCACCACCGGTACGGCAGACTATCTGACCGTGGACGACATGATGGCCGTGGAACAACAGGTGACAGGCGTGCAAGCAGCCACGCCGGTGCTCAATTTGCATGAACCGATACTGGTCGGCAACGGCAAGCAACGGGACATGTTGATCCTCGGGGTAAACCCGGAATATGCAAATGTGCGCCGCATGGTCGTGAGTTCGGGCAGGTTTTTCGATCAACAAGATTCCCAGTCCCACCACAAAGTCGCCCTGGTAACAGAAAACTTCGCTAACCAGCAATACGGCGGAATCCAGTTCGCGTCGGGACACGAAGTCGACATTCAAGGATTGCCGTTTGTTGTGATCGGCGCTTTTCGTGAGGGCGTGGAGACCTTTGGCCAGTCAGAAATACAGGACGATACGGTCCTTATTCCCTATTCCGTGGCGCGTTATTTGACAGATACGAACGCAATCAACCAGATTTATTTTTCCATGTCGGATGCCAGCAGCGTTCCCCTGGCCACGCAACGAATCCTCGCGGTGTTAAAGGCGCGGCATCGGGCCGAGTCGGTCTATAACGTCGGTGATCTGACCCAAGTGCTAAGTTTGGTGGCAAAAACCGCGAACGCATTCACCATCGTTCTCTTGCTGTTTGCAACCATAACCCTGGTGGCCGGTGGGGTGGGGATCATGAACATTATGCTCGCCACGGTGAGTGCCCGTATTCGAGAAATCGGGATTCGCAAGGCGGTTGGAGCCACCCGCCGCGAAATCCAACTGCAATTCCTTTCCGAGGCGGTAATGATCTCTTTAATCGGAGGAACCATCGGCACTCTGGCCGGGCTGGCGCTCCCGTTTTCGCTCTGGGCCTTCACTCAGTACAGGCTCCCAGTCTCCGGGCTCTCCGCGCTGATCGCCATGCTGGTCTCCTGCCTGATCGGGATCACCTTCGGTACCCTGCCGGCCAAAAATGCTTCGAGATTAGATCCTGTGGAATCTCTAAGACACGAATAAGAAGAAGATATTTTGATTAGCCATCCGGCCCGTGAACCGGCTTTGACGGGGCACCCACATGATCTTAAGCTTGGCCACCCGCCACATTTGATGTGTCAGATCGGATCTGCGCTCGCGGCCGACAGAAGAAAAGTAATAGCGCAGGCACTATCCCAAATAGGACAAGAACTTCCACACTATTGGCCTTGACATCGTAGATCAGGCGGTCAAAAAGACATACACCAAATGCGAATACGAGCCATGCTCCTATCGAGAGCAGCCAACCAACCGTGGTCGGCCACAAAAATTGCACTATGAAAAATGGAAGAAGGGCGACATAAGGCCACAACTCGGACAGGGTGTCCTCACTGAGATATCCAGTCAGCAGAAGCAGGCACAAAGCAACGACAAAAGCGAGATTAATCCACCGCGTTCGACTAGATCGGTACACCTGCACATTGCTAAACAGACCTATCATATGAGCGATCTTCATCAATTTAGTTTCCGCTCTCTACTTCCGCTCCCCACTCTTGGGCTGGTTGTAGGTGAGGCCCTTGGTCTCAAACATAGCGGGCGGGAAGCCGTTGTTGTAGGTCACAGACGTGATGAAGCGCTGACTGGTCATTTCACCGTTGCGATGCCGCACAATGCTCATGGGTGTCTGAATACCCTGGACCAGGCGATAGTTGCTGAAAACCTCGGCCTCGTCATCGAGCTGCCGATCGAGCGGATCGCGATAGCTATAGGTTTTCCTCACCGGCAGGTGGGAACGCGGATCAACCGACAACGTCACGCTGTCATTCGTGGAATTCAAGATGGTGACCTGGTCGGTGAGGTTCTGCTCTACGATTGCCGTGCCGTTGTACAGAATCATGGTGTCCGACGCTGCCAGCCATTTGCGAATCACCAACTCCAACGAATGATCGCGGCGGCGCAGATAATCCTGGAGGTCCTTCGGGTCCTGTGTCGTCGTGCCCTTGTAGGTGATCTCGTACCCCTTATCGCCAACAAAGAGTTCGATCACGTCGCGCTGCTTGGTAAACTCGACCCGCTCTTTGTCGGGCCACTCCCAGAACCGCCAGAACTCAAGACCCTGGCCACTCGGTCGTCCGTGGTAGAAGGCATAAGCGCGGCCTTCGCTCTTCATATCGCGCACATTGAGGTACGTATCGCCGCCCAGGGCTTTGAGCATGTCAGTCAGGATCTGGAACGCCTTCTGCACACTGGGATCTTTGGTCGCAGCGAAGTGGGCGGTGGGCCAGGCGGCGGGAGTGGTTGGAGTCTGCGCCGGTGCGGCTGGCGCTGGGGCTGTCTGAGCCAGGGCAGACGCCGCCAGCAGGACAAAGAAGCCGAATATCGCAAGGTTACGCATGAGTTCGAGCAGGCCGCTGAAGAACGGACGGATTCCTTTTGTCGTCATGTCTTCGGCGCTACGCTGCTTCTATTACAATGCATCCGATTCGGAGACTCAAGAGGAGATTGCTAATCACGATGATGCGACTGTGGATTTTAGGTCTTCTTCTCCTTTCGGCCACTCTGGTTGATGCAGCGGTCAATGACGGCGGAGCAGTCCCCGGAACGGCCTTCCATCGCTACTCCACAAAAGATCAGTTGGGCAGGACCATCACTTTCTATTTGTCGGAGGGTGCGGCCGAGCGGTCGATTCCGCTGCTCGTTTTTGTGCAGGGTACAGGCTGTACATCACTGTTCCAGCGCCAGAACGGACGGATAATGCAGGGTGCATTCGTGTTGCTGCTCGACGTCACGAGAGGCCGGTCGAGAGTTCTCGTGGTAGAAAAACCCGGCGTCGAATTCCTGGATAGGCAGGCCGACCCCGGGGATGCGAAGACCTGTCGCCCGGAGTTTCTGGCTGAACATACTCTCGACCGATGGACCGAGGCGATTGTCGCTTCCATCAATGCAGCACATCAACTGCCCGGTATCGACGGATCGAGGACCCTGGTGATCGGCGGTTCGGAAGGCGGGGTGGTCGCCGTCCACGTAACGAATGCTATGCCGTCCGTTACTCATGCGGCATCAATTGCCGGGGGAGGCCCGAACCATCTCTTCGTTCTGGCAGATTATGTCCGACGTAAGGGCCTTGATCCCGAGGTCGAAGTTTATAGTTGTTGGGCGAAAATTCTCCGCGATCCCGATAGCCCGACGCAATTCTGTTGGGGGCAGCCTTATCGGCTGTGGTCGAGCCTGCTCAAAACATCGCTGATTCAGGAATGCCTTCAATCCCAAGCGGCTTTGTATCTGGTCCACGGCACGGCAGACGAATGGAGTCCCATTGCAGCCTTCGACGTGATGCGAGCCGAACTGGCAGCCAAGCAGCGAAAAGCTGTCTTTGAACGGATCGAAGGTGCGAATCATTCCCTTGCCCGGCGCGGCGAGGAGCCGGAAGACGGACTTACGGCTGCATTCGGGCGAATCGTGGGCTGGTTTCTGAGCGCCGCCCATTGAAGCGGGCCGAAGGGCTTACGCCTCCTTGCGCTTGCGTTTGGCTGGCACAGGCCGCTCTTCGACCAATGCGAATTGAATGCGCTTCTGCATACGGTCAATGCGATCCACCAGCACGCGCACCGGATCACCCATCGAGTAGGTTTTGCGGCTGCGCTGCCCGATGATCTGCCGGGTATTCTCGTGATACTCGTAGCGGTCGTCGGTCAGCGAGGTGAGCGGCACCAGTCCTTCGATGAACATGTCGATCAGCTCCACGAACAGCCCAAATTTCGTGACGCTGACGATCAGTCCTGCGAACTCTTCGCCCACGCGGTCTGCCATGAACTTCACCTTCTTCCATTCCATCAGCTCGCGTTCGGCATCGTCGGCCCGGCGTTCAGACTGGCTGGACTCCTCTGCGATGTCGTGCAGCGTGTCCTCGGGAATCGGTCCGCCCAGGGGCACACGGTGTTCCTTCTCGTGCGTGCCTCGCTTAGTTGGCGAGACCGGCGGCTGCCGTTTCGACCACGGAGAAGGTGACTCGCTGTGCGCGATCTCTCCCACGCCGACGGAAACGCCGTGCTCTTCTTGCTCCGCCGATTCGCGCAAGACATCCTTCAGGATGCGGTGCACGATCAGGTCGGGATAGCGTCGTATCGGCGAAGTGAAATGCGTGTAGACCGGTGCGGCCAGCGCGAAGTGCCCCTCGTTGACCTCGGAGTAGCGCGCCTGCTTGAGGGAACGCAGCATCAGGTAGGACAAGATGCGCTCTTCCGGCTTGCCCGCAATCTTCTGGGTCAGCTTCTGGTACATGCGCGGCGTGATGTGGACCTCTTCGGGGATCTCGACGACGTGCGGATTGCGTCCGCTGCTGTGACGATCGCGCCGGTCAGCACGGATCTGCATACGCTTCACCGGCAGCGCACCTACCCCGAGCGAGTAGCCGAAGGTGGCCGCGATGGTCTCGAAATCGAAGACGCGCTTGGGATCGGGCTTTTCGTGAATGCGATAGAGCGAGCCCACCCGCTTGTTCTCGAGATAGCTGGCCACGCACTCATTCGCCGACAGCATAAACTCCTCGATGATGCGGTTGGCAATATTGCGCTCGGAGCGCGTGACGCCCTTCATCAATCCGTGCTCGTCAAATTCGATGACCGGTTCGGGCAAATCAAAATCTATGGAGCCGCGACGCACCCGCTTGCGATTGAGCACCATCGCCAGCTCGCGCATCAGCTCAAAGACATCGACCAGCTTGTGATAGCGCTGGCGCAAACCAGCGTCTCCTTCGAGGATGAGGTTCACGTTGGTGTAGGTCATGCGCTCGGCCGACCGGATGACGCCCTGGTTCAGGGCGTAGCCAACAATCTCACCCTGCGGGTCGATCTTCATCACGCAGGAGAGCACCAGCCGGTCCACCTGCGGGCGCAGACTGCACAGATCAGTGGAAAGCTCCATGGGCAACATGGGCACGGCGCGGTCAGGGAAATAGACGGAAGTCCCACGCAGGCGCGCTTCCATGTCGATGGTCGAGCCTTCGTGGACATAGTGCGCGACATCCGCGATGTGGACTTGCAGTTCGAAATGGCCGTTCTCCATACGGCTCACGGTCACGGCATCGTCGAAGTCGCGCGCGGTTTCGCCGTCGATGGTGACGATGGGCAACGCGCGATAGTCTCGCCGATGGCGCAACTCTCTTGACGGGATGACCGGCTCGAACTGCTGTGCCTCCTGCAACACTTCGACCGGGAAGCGATGCGGCAGGTGAAACTTGCGGATGATGATCTCAACGTCCACGCCGAAGTCGTCTTCGTAGCCAAGAATTTCGACGACGCGGCCACGGGGGCTCTCGGCCGGCGATGGCCAATCGGTAATCTCAACATCCACCACCAAGCCTTCGAGATCGTCCCACTCCCGGCGGTGCGCCTCTTCGCCGAGGACTCGGTCTGCGTCCTGATGCCGCTTGCGAGGAGCCGTGGATTGCTTCGCCGGCGCGGCTCCCGCCCGACCATGGGAGGCGGGTTCAGCCTTGGATTCGCCTTCATTCTGGCTGGCCGGCCACTCCATCCCGCGCGGGATGACGATCTCCCTGGTGACCTTCTCGTCGATGGGCGTCACGTAGTTTTGGCGCGATCCGTAATGAAAGGTGCCCACGACGGTGGGGTTACCGCGCGTCAGCACGCGCAGGATGCGCCCCTCGGCACGGCCATCGTCGCGCTTGCGTCCCAGTTCCACCAGCACCTGATCGCCATGCATGGCCGAACCGATGGCCTGCGGGTTGATGTAGATGTCGCCGCTGAACGTGCTGCGCTGGCCGGCGTTGGGGATGACGAAGCCGTAACCGTCGCGATGCATGGTCAGGCGTCCCGCGATCAGGTTCTGATGAGCGGCCGCATGTTCCGTCAGGGTGTAGCGGTCGCGTCCGGTCTCGATCAGCCGCGCGCTCTTCACCAGCGCCTGCAACCGCTCGGCGAGCTGCCGCCGTTCGTCTCCCCGCAGGCCCATCTCGCGGACGAGTTGCTTAAACCCCGCCGAGCGGTGTGGCTGGCGTTCGATGTGGCTCAGGATGGCTTGATCAGTCAGCATAAAAAGTCTAATCGGCGTTCATCCACGGTCAAGTTCGTCCGGTTTGCTTAGTCCCTTTCCCCTAGGCCATTAACTAAGGATGCACTGAGGTCGCATGAAAAAGTTGCGTAGGGGTTTCCCTCATGCAAGAACTCACTGTATGGTAGCAATAATTACATCGCACAAGGGTGCGTGCTTCGGCGCGCATTGAGCGATGGCCCAGACAAACCGCACCAAAGCATCAGGTTCTGAAGCGGAGCTGTGGAGCGTGGGTTTGGCAAAACAAGTGCCTCTCCAAGCCGGGCCCCCAACGACCGCTGCTTTTGCGGTTGTTGGGGTGGAAGCACTTACAATTTCAGAAAGGATTCGTTTACCGATTATGTGGAAACCTACCAATACTCCATCCTCAACTCCCACCCCTAGTCCCCAATCCCAGCGCAGCTACTCTCCGGCTGTCCCCGAGACGCCGAGCGCGCCCCGCCCAGCCAGCCCTCCAATCAACACCCAGGAACAGGCCACGCTGGGCAAGTCGCTGGTCATTAAGGGAGAAGTCACGGGTTCGGAGTCGCTTTACATTGACGGGCGGGTGGAGGGATCGATCAACCTGCCGGGCAATCGCGTCACCGTAGGACGCAACGGCGTAGTCGCCGCCAACATTTCGGCGCGCGAGATTGTGGTGCTGGGCAAAGTTCGCGGCAACATGACCGCCAGCGATCGCGTGGACATCCGCGGCGAAGGCTCGCTCACCGGCGATGTGGTTGCCCAGCGCATCAGCATTGAAGATGGCGCCTACTTCAAGGGCGGCATCGATATTCGTAAACCTGGGCAGAAAGCCAATGGCGAATCCAAGGAGACCAGCACGACGAGCACGGGCGAGACCGGTGCGTCGGCGGCAGCGGCCCGGGTGTAATCATTCCCGGAACGAGACTAGGGTCACTCAGTTTCAAAGGTGGGGTACCGAGGATGCTCTAAGGTATTCCTCTTCTTGACTCCATGGCACGCCGGAGAGACTCTCAGAGTTGCGGGCGGCGGTATTGACCGCCGTTCGCAATGTCTCTCTCGATTGAAAAATAGCTCTGGGTCGGGAGGAACAATAACTCCTGAATGTCTGCCTTTGGGATGACAAATTACGTTATAACCGAGCATGCGCTGTTTGAAATGAAAAGGCGATCGATCAGGGAGGACGTGGTGCGCGCGATTTTACGATCGCCACAGCAAACAATAGACGTTCGTTCTGGCCGAATCGTTCTACAATCTATAGTTTTGATGGGAGCGGCGGGACAAGAGTATCTCGTGCGGGTGTTTGTGGACATCGATCGCGATCCTGCTGAAGTGGTGACGGTCTATCGCACCAGCAAGATCGGCAAGTACTGGAGGACGAAATCGTGAAAGCCAGCTATGATCCGAAGACCGATACGCTAAGCTTCGTTCTGAAAGAAGGCGTGGCGGTAGCCGAAAGCGACGAGGACAACCCCGGCATCATCCTGGATTATGACGAACAAGGAGATCTGGTTTCGATGGAGATACTGGACGCTTCCCGACGTGTGACTGACGCAAAGAAAATGGAATTCCAGGTCGCCTAGCGCGTGTCAGAGCCACGTTGCCCAGTTATGGCTCCACTCCTCCCGTGGTTCGCTCCACCATCGCGTCCGGTAGCGTAACGTTCGGTACTGCCGCCGCTTTCTTTCTACGCAACTCGCGCGGCAGGTTCGACTTCGTCAGCCATAGCCCCACCGCTACCGCCGCCAGCCAAGTCACGCTAATCAGTGCCAATGCCTGCACATCGGCCTTCCGGCTGCCATCAATGGCAATCGTCCTGCCGACAAAATGGCAGACCACAGCAGCGAAGCCCGCCGTTCCCACAGCCTTCGTCAATTCCGGCCACGGCATTCCCCCCAGTGGAACCAGCTTCTTCCGACTTAGCAGCCAGGCGAGCGCAACCGTATGCAGCAAGATGCCGACGTCCGAAGCCATGGCCAATCCGGTCACGCCAAAATGGTGGAAGAACGCCGAGTACACGGGCAGCGATGCCGCCACAATGATGGTGCTGGCGATCATCGGCGTCAGGGTGTCGCCCGCGGCATAGAAGGCACGTGCGTACAGCGCCTGCGCCGACCACAAGGCCAGCGAGAGCGCGAACCAGAAAAAGTAGAGTGCCGTCTCCTGCGAGTCGTGAAAGCCGAAGCGCCCGCGGCGATAGACGAGGTCAATGAGCGGCAGAGCTGCCGGCATCATCCACGCAGCCGATAGAAACGACGCCGCTGAGATGCGATACACGGACCCGTTGACCGTGTCGGCGAAGTCCTTGCGCCTGCCTTCGCCAAAGAGGCGCGCGAAGAAAGGCATCGACGCCTGACCGGTGGCCTGTCCCAAAATCGAGATGGGTACCGCAAACAGGCGCTTGGCATAGTTCAGCCGGGTGATGTCGCCAGTCCCGCCGGAGGCGAAATAGCGCAGGATCCAGTCATCGGCGGAAACCAGCGACACTCCCAGCATCAGGGGAATGGAAAGCTTTACCCATTCGCGAAATTCCGGATTGTGCCAGTCGAAGTTGAATCGGTAGGTCAGGCCGTCGCGCGCCGCGCCGATAGCGTTGATGAGAAATGGACCAACGAAGGCGCCGAACAGCGCGCCGTAAGCCAGCGACGCGATGCCAAACCGTCGCGCGCCGATCACCCCACCCACGATGATGAACAGGTTGTAGAAGATGGGGCTGAACGCCGGGTACAGGAACATCCGCCGCGAGAACAGCACTGCCGAAACGATTCCGCCGGCGTAAAAAAAGATCTGGCCGGGCAGCAGAATGCGCGTGAGATGAACGCACAACTGCAACTGGTCGGCGGAGAAGTGCGGGAAGATGAGCCGCTCCAGTTGCGGCGTGAAGATCTCCAGCAGTACCGTGCCCAGGCACACCACCGCGGTCATGATGGTGATGGTGGAGTTGAAGGCGTCCTGCGCCTCCCGGTCGCGTCCCTTGGAGGTGTGGCGTGTATAGATCGAGATGAAAGTGATGGACGCGGTGCCGCCAGCGAGAATGTAGTTGAGGAAGTCGGGCAGGTTAAACGCGCCGACGTAGGCGTCGGTATTCAGGCCGGCACCGAAGGCCCATGCGATATAGGCCTCGCGCAGGTAGCCGATCACCCGTGACAGCATCACGGCCGAGATCATCAGGAGTGTGGCCGAGAAAGCAGTGTGCTGGTGCGACGGCCGCAGGATACGCAGCAGCCGCGCCCAGAAACTGGGACCCGCTGGGCTTGCGTTGTGGGCGGCCGGAGGCGGCATTAGACTGCGATTTTACACGCTGAAGCCGCGACTTCCCGTGGCGCCACTGTAATTGTTGGAATTCAATCGCAGTAATGTTTGAATTGCCTTGCAGCGAATTTGAATTATTTTGCAGTGTCGGCAGGTCAACCACAGGATCAAGGGGCGGAGGCTTGCTCGGGAACAGGCGGTCTTCAAAACCGGCGATTGGCATCTTCGATGTCAATGGTGCGTTCGACTCGCACACGCTTCCGCCATTTGTTTTCAGCAATTTGCCTCGGGCTAAGATCTGCCTTTTCGTCTGCGCGGCACAGAATGCGGGCTTAACTGTGATGAAAACGTGATAACTGTCTGGCTGTTAATCGGGCCGGTTGTAGAGTCCGATATATTCATCGACAGCGCTTGAACACCAATCGCCAATTGCTTCGCCAACGAATCCTTGGTACCTTCGCAACTTAGCCACGAACTGCATCGACGGGTGGTGCAAGAGGTGGCCACGCCCGGCCTCAATGCTCACCCAACCTTTGGGCGTTAGTTGTAGATGCGAGCCTGATACCAGTCATGACTGATTTCTCTGCGAAAGAGCCGGCGCTTGGATATTGGTATCAAGCTCGGTACGCCCTCTGGCAATTGCTGGAGGGCCCGGAAGATCAGCAACTGGTTCTCGAAAGCCTGGATGACATTGTTGTGGAAAGCTCCGCCGGCTCCGCTGGCCTCGTCCAAACGAAGCACCACATTAATGCTGCTGTGCTGACGGATTTTTCGCCTGATCTCTGGAAGACTCTTCGCATCTGGAGCGATCATCTGAGGACCGGTGCCATTTCAATCCCTCCGATGACCTTGACGCTGGTAACAACTGGGACGGCACCGCAAGGGTCAATCGCATCGCTTCTGCGCCCAAACGCACAACGGGAAGCTGATTGTATAACTGCCGCGCTTCTCAAGGTTGCTCGCGAATCTAAGAACGAGAAATTACAGGCGTCGTTTACAGCCTTTGCCGCGCTCAGCGATGACCAGCGGACCAGACTCATCAACGCTATCTCGACCCTAGACAAGTCGCCCGACATCGCTGATGTTCGTGTGAAGATCGAAGAGAAGATTCGACTTGCCGTTGACCGGGACTACCGAACCGCGGTTTTGCAACGGCTCGAGGGGTGGTGGTTCGAGAGAGTTGCTGGACAGTTTCTCGCTAAGGATGCTCGTCCGGTGACCGGGTTCGAAGTTTCGGACATGGTTAGGAGCATCGCAGATCAGTTCGGCCCAAGCGCGCTTCCGATCGACTTTCTGAGGGCGGAACCAGACACCATCGATCCAGGCGGGGATGATAGGACATTCGTGAAGCAACTTCGGGATATTGATGTTGGCCTGAAGCGCATCGAGAAGGCGATCCTCGATTATTATCGGGCGTTCGAGCAGCGGTCGCGCTGGGCAAAAGACGAACTGCTGATAGGTGGCAAGATTGAAAAGTACGAAGAGACTCTGATTGATGAATGGGAGAGATTTGCCGAAGCGGTAGCCGCCGACCTGAGTGAAAGCGCAAGCGAAGAGGTATTGCGCGAAGCGGGCAGAAGTATCTTCAACTGGGTGGATCTGGAGGCCGATTATCGAATCCGGCCCGACGTCGCAGCTGCTTATGTTATGCGGGGAAGCTATCACATCCTTGCAAACGCGACTCCGCCCCGGGTTTGGTGGCACCCAAAATTCTTGGAAAGGATTTCCGCTATCGTCGCGAGTAACGTCGGCACATAATCATGAAACCGTGGTCAAAGCGTCCGGTAGAAGTTGCAACATTGCTGAACCCGGCCTTCTGTGCGCTGCTGTTGAGGGAATGTGTAAAGGGATTCGTTCAGAAGAACCCCGAGGGCATTCCTTATCCATTATTGGCTCTGTTGCTCCCGATCGTCCTTCATAAATTCACTCGGGAACTGCTCCCTGCGAAAATAAGTACCAAGATGCATCCGTGGCTTCAGGAGCATCAGGATGTAAGAATCGGATTCGCGCAGCGGTGCGCCGCTTTGGTCCCGTATTACCGCGAAGCGACTCTCTTCGGTTGCACCCGCGCTCTTCTCGCGTTCACCGAGGCTGGACTCATTACGGCGCCCCCACTCGGCAATCAGCCGAAGCTCTGGGGTTCCCACACCGAAGTAGCAGAGTGTCTGAAGCAGGCGCATTTCGTCGGACGCTGGTTTAGCGGTGCAGGCGACGTTCGGACGATTTACGCGATGTGGGGAATTCGTCCATGACGATGCAGATACGATCAATCGTCCTGTATAGCCATACTGGAGAAACTCGCGAGTTGAACTTCAACTATGGCGACGTCAACATCATCACGGGCAAATCACTCACGGGGAAATCGTCAGTCATTGAGATCATTCATTACTGTCTTGGGTACTCAACTTTTGGAGTTTACGAAGGCGTAGTGCGCGAGAAAGTTGCATGGTTCGCAGTCATCTTCGCCTTTGGTGAGGACACCGAGGTGCTGATTGCAAAACCAGTCCCGAAAGCGAACGCCAAGAGCCAGAGCCAAGCATACATCGAGATCGGCACCGCACTGGTACCCCCAGAACTCTCGAGACTGTCTCCGAACACAAACGACGACGGCGTGCAGGCGGAGTTATCCAGACGCTTGGGAATCTCTCCCAACCTGCACATTCCTGGGCCGGGTCAAACGCGCGAACAACTCGAAGCCACTGTCAAGCACACCGACTACTATCTGTTCCAGAATCAGAGCCTGATCGCAAACAAAGATCTTCTTTTCTATCGGCAGGTTGAAGAGTTCATGCCGCAGGCGATCAAGGACACCCTGCCATATTTCTTGGGAACAGTCAGTGCAGAGCGGGTTGCCGTGGAGCAAGATCTGAGATTGGCTCGGCGCAAGCTGAAGGTCGCCCAGCGTGACCTGGATGAGGCGCAGTTTGTGGCTGCGGATCAGTTAACGAGGGGCCGTGCACTGATTGAGGAGGCTGAGCAGGCAGGAATTTTGACTGGGGCCCCAGATGTAGGGTCATTTGAGGATGTGCTTCGCCTGTTGGACGGCGTAATGAGGTGGAAGCCGTCCGCACCGCCGATAGAGACGGAGAGGCTCACTGAGCTACGTCGCAACGTAGATCAGAGCCGGGACCGTGTCAGGCATGTCACCAGGCAGCTCGAAGCGGCGCAGGTGTTTGAAAAGGACTCTCAGGGCTACGCGAGCCAAGCGGGTGAACAGTTCATGCGTTTACGGTCCATAGAGCTTTTTGATCCCGATCAGCCCGTTCACCAATGCCCGTTGTGCGCAGCCGAGCTCGGTGCTGAGGTCCCAAATGTGGCATCGATAGTTCAGAGCCTACAGCATTTAAGGACTGACCTCGACCAAGTGCAAGCTGAGCAACCTCGATTGACTGAATACATCGAGACGTTGAAAACGGAAAGAGATACTGCGCGTCAGACGATCACCGAGGCGGAGTTTGCACTGCAAGCGGCCGTCGCTGAAGATGAGGCGGGGGAGGCCTTGCGAGACGCGAACTCGAGGGCCGCCCGAGTGGTCGGGCGCATTAGCCTGTACCTAGAGACATTCCGACTGTCGCATCCGGATGAACGGCTACAGAGGGCGGTGAAGGAAGCCAGCGCCGAGGTTGCCCGCCTCACCGCGTTACTGGACGTCGATTCCGACGAACTCTTGTCTTCTGCGCTCAACAGCATCGGCGGCCAAATGACGAAATGGGCGGAATGGTTAGACCTAGAGCACAAGGGGCCGTACCGGTTGGATATCAACGGCCTCACTGTCGTGGTGGACCGCCCGGGACGTCCAATTCCCATGCAGAGGATGGGTGGCGGTCAAAACTGGTTGGGTTGCCACTTAATCTCGCTGCTTGCTCTGCACTATTACTTCGTCGCTGCGAACTGCCCAGTACCTGCCTTTCTTGTCTTGGATCAACCTACGCAGGTATATTTCCCGTCGCTTCAGCAGTACAAATCACTGTCCGGTGGCACACAGGAAACCGTCAATGCTGATGCGGACTTGGAGGCGGTCAGACGAATGTTCGAGTTACTATGGACGGCGTGCGACGACTTGAAGGGGCAGTTTCAGATTATTGTGCTGGAGCACGCGAATCTGCCCGAGGAGCGGTTTCAGCAGTCACTTGTGGAGCCTGAACCCTGGACGGGCGACGATTCCCACGCGCTTGTTCCCGAACATTGGCCGGCGCGGGTTGCGGATTCTGATTAGTGGGGTCCGTCGGCTTCTTTCGGAAGCATTCCACGATCCTTCGCCACTACTTCCGAATGAAGGTGGCCAAGGCATAATCTCGGGGGCAGCATCTCCGACTCCGGCTGCAACGTGTTATTTCGGGGAGTCAAGTATTTCGGGCAAACTCGGATTACCCGTTTGAGAGTTATTGCACAGCGGAAGGAGTTGTCATCAACTGAGCGGTCCGCAGCCTGCCGAGCGTATCAATTACCCGTATGGTCAAGAAATTCGATCGGTTTGAAAAGGCGAGACTTGCAGCCTCGATTAGTCTCTTCGGATTGCCTTCTCCTGTCATTCATCAAAACATCGTACACCCGCAATATCAATGACTTGGCAGCAAGCTCGATTGACAACGTTCCGGTAAGATTCTGGGCATGATCGTATGGCTCCGGCACTTCCTCGGCTGGGTCGTTGGTGCATTCAGGTCCCGCGAGGATATCATCCTCGAAAATCTTGCCCTGCGTCAGCAGTTGCTGGCTCTTCACGCCCAGCGCCCTCGCCGGCGACTCACTGCGTCACACAAGCTGTTCTGGGTCGTATTGCGAAGGTGCTGGGCTCGATGGAAGGAACCTCTCATCCAGGTGACACCCAGAACCGTTGTCGGCTGGCATCGTGCCGGTTTTCGGCTGTATTGGAAATGGCTTTCCAGAGCCAAGTCGAGGGGCGGTCGAAAGCCGGTGAGCAAACAGATTCGAGCCTTAATTTTTCAAATGGTTGCGGAAAATCCAACTTGGGGAGCGCCCCGCATTCACGGCGAGTTGCTCAAGCTCGGCTTCGATCTATCGGAACCAACGGTTTCGCGCTGGGTTCGGCGAGCCCCAAGACCTCCCGATCCCGCCAGGCGCTGGCTGATTTTTCTTCGTAATCATCGCGAGGCGATCGCAGCGATGGACTTTTTCACGGTGCCGACAGTGACCTTCGGCATTCTGTACTGCTTCTTCGTGATCGGCCACGACCGGCGTCGGATCCTGCACTGCAACGTGACTCGCAATCCCAACGCGCTTTGGGTTGCCCTGCAGTTGCACGAGACTTGGGAATACAGCCAACAGCCGCAACGCTTCCTGATCTTTGATCGGGACGCGAAGTTCAGTGCCGATGTGGTCTCGACCGTGAAGGCGATGGGCAGCCAACCGATTCGCACCGCATTCCGCAGTCCTTGGCAGAACGGCATTGCCGAGCGCTGGGTTGGCAGTGTGCGGCGGGACTTACTCGATCATGTGATCGTGCTGAATCGCAGACATCTGCGACGGTTGCTGAATGAGTACGTCCGTTACTACCACGAGGACCGGACTCATCTCGGACTCGGGAAGAACACTCCCGGTGGTCGAGTTGCAGCGTCACCGCATTCGAGTGGCCACAAGGTTATCTCTCTGCCGCGACTCGGTGGTCTGCATCACCGCTACACAGTCGCGGCCTAACAATTTCCAGCTCCGAACTAAACTCCTTCGCTGTCAGGATCGGAGGGAGATTCACGCCCGGATCCTGACAGTCGAGCTCTCCCTCTCGTTTCCGGGATGCTCATAACGGTCGAAGACCACGCCATGCAAAGCGCTGCCTTCCAAGGAAAGGGCCTCCTGCATCGAAGACTCGGCCGCGTTTAGTTTTGATGAACCACAGGGAGCGCCTGTGGTTTTGGGCTAAGGCTGGGATTGACATTGCTCTCCTGTCGAAGACTCAATATCCAAAACGGACAAACGAGGAAAGGGCTGACTAGCTCGGTGGAGAAGAAAGGAACGCCAGTGGCTGGGTTCTAGTAGAAGGTACCAAGCGATGCGGGCAAGCGGGAAGATATTGCGCATCATCGTGAGTGTGGCCGCCCTCTGTTGTCTCGCCTGGCTCTTCAAACCAGGTGCAGAAGTGCGAGAGCAGCCGGCACGGCGTGGGTCAGACAAGCCACATTCGTTCGAGCCAACTGCTGGCTTTCGTACCTGTAGGATTTGCGGCCTTCCTAGAAGCCACAAAGTCCATGACGTAAAAACCCGCCCAGCGAGTCGTCGCGGAAGGCTAGCCAAACACGCTGGGCTCGGGCAAGAGGAAAGTTAAGATCTCCCTCAAAATGCGCAGCTCGATCTCTGCCGTTTTTCTGCCGCTGATTGGGTACCTCAGTTCTGAGCTTTCCGCAAATGAAAGCTGTTTGTAATCAGATAGTTAGTGCGTAACTGGATCCTGGGTTTCACGCTCTGCCAATTTCTCGGTCCCGGGACGAAAATCCATGCTGGCTTTTCAATAGGTTACGGTTGCCGACAGCCAGGCACTGCAAATCAATTCCGCACAAGTAGGTCGAGTTTCGCCGAATTCGGGCGCGACAAAACCCGCGAAATCCCGCCATTTCCCGCCACTGTAAAATATCTCCCCTCACCACAGCCACTCAAGAGTGGGCCTGATCCTGTGTTCTGTGCCACGGCCCACGCACGGCATCCTTTATGATTGATGACAATCCCGCGCCCTCTCAGGCAAACCTCGGCAGCCATCTTTGCAATTCTGGGACAGGAGCGAAGGAGGGAACTTAGCATGTCAACAGAGCCAAATCTGCGTATCAACCCGCTTTCTGAATGGGGCATGCCCGTGAGGAAGAAGTTCCTTATCGCCGGTCCATGCAGTGTGGAATCAGAGGAGCAAATGCTGAAGACGGCCCGGCAGCTCTCAGCCTACGAAGTCACAGCCATACGAGGGGGGATCTGGAAGCCACGAACGCGTCCCGGTTCGTTCGAAGGCGTTGGGGCGAAAGGGCTGATGTGGTTAAAACAGGCGGGGAATGCTGCAGGGTTGCCGGTGGCTACAGAAGCCGCAAAGCCGACTCATGTAGAGGAATGTCTGAAAGCTGGGATCGATATTCTGTGGATTGGCGCTCGGACCACCACCAGTCCTTTCGCGGTCCAAGAGATTGCCGATGCGCTGCGGGGCGTGGACATTCCCGTCATGATCAAGAACCCTATGAACCCGGACCTGGAGTTATGGATCGGAGCCATCGAACGAATCAACAAAGCCGGAATTACAAAGATCATGGCGGTACACCGGGGCTTTTCCACTTATAGGGAGCACCTGTATCGTAATCGGCCTATTTGGAGGATCCCCATCGAGCTACGCAGACGGCTGCCCGACCTGCCGCTCATATGCGACCCTAGCCACATTTGCGGCACGCGCAATTACATCATGGCATTGGCGCAACAGGCGATCGACTTTCTTTTTGACGGTCTGATGATTGAGGTCCACTGTGCGCCACCGGCTTCTCTTAGCGACGCCAGACAACAATTGACTCCGCTCCAATATGGCAGACTCATTAACAAACTGCGCTACGTGTCCTGCGATGGGCCGGCGCGCCTTCCGCAAGAGATAAAGCTTCTGCGAAAACAAATCGATGCGATTGACAACGATCTGATCGCACTTCTGGCCAAACGAATGGAATGTGTCCGGCACATAGGGACCTGGAAACGGGCCCACAATATATCGTTGTTTCAGCCGGAAAGATGGGAACACATAATCCAGGATAGGGTCCGGTCTAGCGTTAAGAACCTTCTATCGGAGAGCTTTGCGCGGGACCTTTTTGAACATATCCATGAGGAAGCCTTGATCGTTCAAGGGAGAATACCGACCGATAAGTCCAGCGCGTCTCACCGTCGAAAAGGCGATCGCGTGTCTTAGCGAGCATCCGGCATTTGAGTGCAGCCATACTGCCGGAAGGTCCCTGTGCCTTGCGATGAGGAGGTGCTGGCTAACATTCCACTCGAACCGGAGTGACACCGCAGAAAACGGGCACTACACTGTAAACGATGGCGAAACCAGTCCCCATCGGGGCGCGCGGAGAGGTGGAAGAGCGGGTCCAGTTCCAGCACACCCTCACGGCATTCCGAGAGGAGCTTCCTGCGGTGTTGTCGACTCCATACATGATCAAGTGGATGGAGGAAGCGGGCTTCAACGCGCTGCTGCCGTTTTGCGAAGGTGATGAGGTCAGTGTCGGCACGGCGGTCAACGTCACTCATCGCGCGGCGAGCGGAATCGACGCCATGGTAAAGGCCGAAGCGGTGCTGGAGTCGTTCGATGGCCGCTTCTACACCTTCAAGGTCAGCGCGCACGACGGCAGCGAGGTTATCGGGCACGGCACCATCAAGCGGGCCATCGTCAGCAAAAGCAGGTTCGAAGAGAAGCAGCGCGTCAAGCAGGCGCAAAGCTCTTGAGCCACGGACCGGTGCAACTCCAGCCGAGAATTGTCTTCGCTGTCACGTAGAAGAAGGCGGCCGCAGGGATGTTGGGCCAGCCTGAAAATGCACAAAGTCACTGGTAGAATTGGTGACAATGTTTGCCGTCACCCCTCGGCGTGACATTACTCACAGACTCAGGGAGCAATTGGGGGCCAACTTGGGTATGGAACCAATCCCGGGCTATGGGCCTTTGCAGGCCAGCCCACTTTCCACTGCGCAGGGCTGCGGCATTGACGTGCCCAAGGGGTGTGCCATGCTGCTGGCTCCTGCCGGCAATCTCGAGGCGGCCAAGCAGGCGTTTCAGGCAGGCGCGGACGCGGTGTACGTGGGACTAAAGGGCTGGAGCCGTGGCGGCGCGCGAGGCGAATTTGATCGTGAGCAGTTGCGGCAGTGCATCGAACTGGCTCACGCGCTCGGCAAAAGGGTGCAACTTGCGGCAAACATCATTCCCAAGCCGCCGGAGCGCCAACGGCTGCTGCAGCAACTGTCCGAATTGGCGGACTGGGGACTGCAGGCAGTGATCCTGAACGACGCCGGGTTTCTGCGCGAAGTCAGGCGGAAACTGCCGGGATTGGCCATCACGGCCAGCATTGGCTGCGGTGCGCTGAATACCGACGACGCCCTTTTTTACCAGGACCTGGGCGCAACTGCGATTGTCCTGCCAGGGTATCTCGAACCGGAGGAAATCGCGGCCATCAAGGCCAAGGCTTCGATCCAGGTCGAGGTCATGCTGCACATGGTGCAAGAGTTCATTCAACTGGGGAAGTGCTGGATGCCAAGTTATGTACACTTCGCCGCGGCCGACCGGATCTTTCCTGCGCAACGCCTGGGCGGCAGCGTCAAACGGGGCGGAGTCGGCACTTGCTTCCGCATCTGCCAGCAGCCATGGACGCTGCTGAACGATGGAGTTGAGGCTGACCAGCGCTTGTTTCCCAGCCGCCAGATCAGCCGGGTGGCCGAACTGGCAGCCTTCCTCGATGCGGGGGTGGACGTAATTAAAATCCAGGGGCGCAGCCTTTCGGCGGAGATGGTGAGTGTTATCATCGGGATATACCGTTCGGCTGCGGATGCCTGGAAGTGCGGGCAAAAGGGCGAATGGGACCCACCTAGACTGCCGGCCATGTGGACTGTACAAGGACGTTGAATGGGTAGCGTCGAACTAAATACGACAATCTCCAACCTGCGCAGCTTGCTGGAATCGGACCTGAGCGCTTATGACGCGGTGTACCTGGGCAACATTTATTGCCGCCTCTTCGAGGACAATTTTCTGGAGCGCACGGATGACCTTAAGGAAGGCATCGCGCGGGTAAAGGACCAGGGCTTGCGGGCCTATGTGACCTCGTACGCTGCGCCGAGGAATGACGCGCTGCCCAAAGTGCAGATGGCTCTGGAGACCGCGGCTGCGGCCGGCGCCGACGCGGTCGAGGTGCATAACCTCGGCGTGCTGCGCATGGTCCACGAGCAGTTTCCCGGAATGGCGGCACACGTCGGCGGATTTGCCAACGTGTACACCGACGCCGGGGCCGAGGTGCTGAAGGAGTATGGCGCGGTGCGCTTCACGCCAAATTACGAGATCAGCCTGGACGAAGTGGAATCCATTACCCGTGGCGCCGGTATGCCGGCAGAGATCCAGGTCCATGGCAAGATGCCGCTGGGGGTCTCCGATTACTGCTTCTTGCTGGAGTATGAGCAGCACTGGCCGGAGAAATGCCCGGTGCTCTGCCAAAAACAGTTGTTCCTCAAACAGGGTAACTGGGCCATGCGGTCGGTGGGCAAGGGGGTGCTGAGCGGCAAGGACTTATGCATGCTCGAGCATCTACCGGCCCTGGTGGCCGCCGGCCATAGGGTGTTCCGGATCGAGGCGGCCTACGAGACACCCGCGTACCGTCTTCAGATAGGACAGGTCTATCGCGCCGCGCTGGAGAGCGCCGTCGCCGGTGATGGGACGGTGGACGAGTCAGCGTGGCAGGCGATCCGCGAGCATACGGCGGTGGGTTTGTGCAACGGTTTTTATTTCGGCCGCACCGGCAGCGAGTATGTCGGCAAACGCGTGGAAGCAATCGCGGCCTGCGGTTAGTTCTTGCGTATTTCGAGGTGTGTGATGGTTGAGCTATTAGCACCGGCAGGAAACCTGGAGATGGTGAAGGCCGCCGTGGAAAACGGCGCCAATGCGATCTATGTCGGGGCACGGGGCTGGAGCCGGAGGCGCGATGCCTACGAACTGGCCGATGAGCAATTGCATGAAGCCATCGCAATCGCCCACGCCGGCGGGGCCAAGCTGCGTGTCGCTATCAATACCAACATGCAGTCGTGCGAAATCCCCTCGTTGCTGCAGAAGATGGACAAGTTCGTTGGCTGGGGCGTGGACGGAGCGATCATGACCGACGTGGGCGCCATGGCGCAGGTGCACCGCCGGTTTCCCCATCTTGTGCTGCACGCCAGCATTGGGGCCAACATTGTCAACAACCAGGACGTGAAGTTCTATCGCTCAATTGGGGTCTCACAAGTAGTGGCCGACACCAAGCTCACCTTCCGCGAGCTGGTGGCGCGCCAGGCGGAGCTGGATGCGGGCATCGAAGTCCTCATCCACGCCAACAACTGCTACACCTACCTGGGCAAGTGCTGGATGTCACCCTATCACCGCTTGGAGCGGACCACCGACAACTTCGGCAAGGACTTGTTCCGCGGCAGCCCCAACCGCGGCGGCCTGGATTACCGCGTCTGCCTGGAACAGTGGGAGCTGTTCGATGGCGAAGCGCTGCTGGAACCGCAAATCGCGCTCAAGAATGACGCCTTCTTTTACCTGGACGATATCCCGGCGCTTATTGATCTGGGGGTCCACTGCCTGAAGATCCAGGGGCGTGAGTATCCTGTGCCCTTGGTGGCCAGCATTGTGCGCTTCTACCGCGAGCTTATTGACGCGTGCCTGGCGAAGCCCGCGGATCAGCCTTTCGATCTTGACCCGTGGCGCTTACGGCTGGAAGCCATCCGGGCGGAGCGCGACAGCCGGCGCGGCAATATGACTCTGGTGCTGCTGAACGAGGCGCGTCAACCGGTGCCGCAACCGGCCTAAGAAAGCGCGCAGCGCGAGGCCGGCGTCCGTTTTCCAACCGTCGTTATTCATGGACGGTTGTTAGCCTTCATACTTCGATCAAAAGGAGATCTGCCATGTTTGTTCGTGTTGTGGAAGTCAAGACTAAGCCTGGGAAAGCCAAAGAGGTTTGCAGCGTGCTGCATGAGAAGGTGCTGTCTACGTTAAAAGCGCAGACAGGCTTTGTAGATGAAATCGTACTGGTGTCGGATGCGGAAGGCATCCTGGCACAAAGCTTCTGGAAGACGAAGGAGGATGCCGAACGTTACACCCATGAAGATTACGCCAAGGTCGCCGAATTGATTCAACATTTGGTGCACAGCAAGCCCAAGGTACATGCCTTCGACGTGCAGACCTCGACCTGCCACAAGATCGTAAGCGGCAAGGCGGCTTGAGGAGGCAATTCCGCTGGCCTCCTGAGTGACTTGGTGGATGTGCTCAAGAATGGCCACATCGCGTCGCCGACAGGAGCTTTCAAACCGGGCGCCAAGGGTCGCGATAGGTTTGGGGGGATGAGAGCCATTTCTCCCATGCCGCTGCTGCACTTGGCTTCCGCACCTGTAGATGCATGACCGGGCAGGATCCGGTCACCCGGATCCTGTAACCCGCTCACGTTACCAGACAAGACCCAGGCAAGTTCCTTGATCACCGACTGCCACGTCCATATCCAGCCGTTCGAACTCCTGCTGAACCCCCCGGCCCTGGAGCTCATGAAAAAGCATCAGCCCGATTTCGATCGGGTCTTGGAGTTCACCCGCTCGCCCAAAGCTTTTCTGAAATACATGGACGAGGCCGGGCTGGACCGCGCCGTGCTGATCAACGCGGCCGCGCCCGATGTCACCGGCTTTCCCGCTGGACTTAACGCCATGGCCGCAGACTATGCCAAGGCGGCCCCTCGGCGGCTCCTCTCCTGTGGCGGCTTCCATCCGCGGTACTCGACCAATGCCATGGCGGACATCGATGAGATAGTCCGGCTGGGTTTGCGGCTGATCAAGATCCATCCCCCGCATCAACTCTTCTACCCCAACGACTACCGCAATGGTTTGAAAGAGCTGGAGCTGTTGTACCGAGCAGCGCAGAGCCACGGCATCCCCATTATGTTTCACACCGGCACCTCAATCTTTCCTGGGGCGCGCAACAAGTACGGAGACCCGATCCACGTCGACGATGTAGCCGTCGATTTCCCGCACCTGAAGATTGTGCTTGCCCATGGAGGCCGGCCTCTCTGGATGAGCACCGCCTTTTTCCTGGTACGCCGCCATGCCAATGTTTATTTGGACATCAGCAGCATTCCGCCGGTTCACCTGCTGCAGTACTTTCCTCGCCTGGAAGAGATCGCCCACAAAACGCTCTTCGGCAGCGACTGGCCAGGGCCAGGTGTGCACGAGATCAAGGAAGCCCTCGACTCCTTCCGGGCGTTGCCATTGTCGGCGGAAACCAAGCGGCTCATTCTCGGCCAAGTGGCGCTTACCATCTGGCCGGATTGAGGGCAACCGGCTTTTCGCCAGTTGGTCGCAACTCACCGACGAATGTGACCGCAGTCACAGACGGGGCTCTCAGCCGCATAAGATAATCTGCCCCCAATTGACAAAGAGTTTGATTTTCAACGGATAGAGTCCGGCGGCAAATGCGCGACTCGAAGCCGGCGTGAATACGATTTCGAATGGAAGTGTCAGGCCCCGTTTGAAACTGCAAGCGTTTTATTAGCTTCCAACGGCCCTTCGCCCGAGATATAGTGGACAGCACTCGTTTTGGTGGCAACTCACCTACCACCGGTATTAGGAGGCCACACACATGGCAGCAGCTCAAGACAAGGTCGCAGCTTGGCCAGCGATTCCCAAACTCAAACCCGAAGAGGTGTACGCCGGGCTGAGTGACCAAGCCAAGGAGTACCCGCTTTTCCTGGAATCGATCACGCGCCAGGAACATAATTTCGAAAAACCGGAAGCGCTTTCCCGTTTTCGTGTGTTGGACTGCAGCACCCGAATGATGATTGGCCATTGGTGCTCCTCGCAACTGGCCGAACTGGGCGCCGAGGTCATCCAGGTCGAGCCTCCGGGCGGTGACCCGTTGCGCCAGCTCACGCCCTTTGGCCGGCAAGAGTACATGTTCGAGGACAAGCAAACTGGGGAGAAAGTCGGCGCACAGTTTCTCCACGAAATGCGCAACAAATCCTCCATCACCCTGAACCTGGAAACCGAAGAGGGCCGGCAGATTCTCAAGGACCTCGCGGTCCACGCTGACGTGATCATCGAGAATGCACCGCCGGGACAGTGGGACGGTTGGGGCATCGGTTATCGCCAGTTGCGCGAAATTAATCCCCGGCTGATTTACTGCTGGGTGGGCCAGCGCGGACAGTGGGGCCCCCTCAAGGACCAACCGGGAATGCTGGATCCGGTGGCCCAGGCAGCCTGCGGATTTGTCCACGGCACCGGTGATCCCAAGGAGTTCGGCGGACAACCCACGCGCTCTGCTCTGTGGATGGCCGACCACGTAGGCGGAAGTTCAGCGGCCATGGGCATCCTGGCGGCCCTCATCTATCGGGAAAACATTTCTGGCGAGGGCCAGTTTGTCGAAGCTACGGCCGCCGAAGCCATCATCCGCATCCTCGATTATAGTTGGGCGTGGTACTCGATGGACGGCAGCATTCGTCCGCGCTACGGCAACTGGGACTTGGCCATCAACATTTACGCCGTGAACCCCTGCAAAGACGGCTACATGATGGTGGGAGGCGGCCACGACCGCTTGTGGTACCGCATCTGGCGTACCGTGGGCGACGAGCAGCCCAAGGTCGAAGAGGACATCCTCGGCGATCCCCACCTGCGCGAGGTGGCCGACCGGCTGGGTCACGATATGCAGGTCAAGACTTACACTATGCTGGGCGAGTGGCTGAAAGACAACTCTCGCAGTGAAGCCGAAGCCAAACTTGGCAAACAGCAAGTGGCGTCCGGCGGCGTGCTCTATGTGAACGAGGTGGCCGAATACCCGCACTTTAAATATCGCGGGCACGTGGCCGAGTACGACTCGCCGCACTATGGGAAGATCCTCTACGGCACCACTCCTTACCTGCAACATAAGACTCCTGGGCGGCTGAAGTGGATGGGCCGGCCCACCGGCTACGACAACCAGGATACATATCGCAGTCTGCTCGGCTTCACGCGTGACGATTTCGAGCGGCTGCAGAAGGCGAACGTCATTTGACGCAGGAGGAATGTGATGGCAACGCAACCCACTACCAAGCCGCAGAACTTTGAGGCGTATTGCCGGGAGACCTTCAATCCCAAGAAAGAATTTGCGAAACCGGAAGTGCTGAAGGGCTACCGAGTGTTGTCTTGTACGCAGTATATTTTGGGCCCCTCCTGCGCATCCTATTTGGCCGAACTTGGCGCTGAAGTCATCAAGATCGAAGCGCCGCGGCGGGGCGAGGCCATGCGCCATACCACGCCATTTAATGAGCCATTCCTGTATCCGCTTTCCAAGTGGGTACCAGAGCGCGGCACCGGACTCGGCTTTCTGGGCGCCAACCCGAACGAGCACTTCGTCTCGATCGACTTTCACAAGAAAGAAGGCCAGGACCTCGTTAAGAACCTGGCTGCGAAATCAGATGTTTTTGTGGAGAATTACCGCCCCGGCACCTTCGACCGTTGGGGCATCGGATACCGCCAGTTGAAGGAGATCAATCCCCGGCTCATCTACTGCTGGCTGGGTGGGTTTGGCGGCTGGGGTCCGGGACGCGTACGCGCCTCCTACGACATTCTGGGTCAGTCGCAGGGCGGCAACTTCGGTATGACCGGCAAGCAGGAGTTTCTCGGCGGCGCTCCCGCGAAGCACACCATTTGGCTGGCCGATTACTGGGGCGGCATGATGGGCGCGACCCAAGTCTTAGCGGCGCTGTATTGGCGTGATCACGTGTCCGGCGAAGGCACCTTTACCGAGTATTCGCAGGTGCACGGTGTCACCCGCCAACTGGAGTATGCTTTGCCGCTCTACGGCAAGCACGGTATCACTCGTGAACGATGGGGCAACTGGGACACGCAGCTTTGCGTGCATGGCATCATCAAGTGCGGCAAGTCCTCCTATCCCAACTCTGAGAATCCGCAAGAGATGGAAGAAGGTTATATCCTGATCAGCGCGTCTGCGGACAAGGACTTTGCCCGCCTATGCAAGGCCATTGGCGACACCACCTTGGCCGGCAAGTACGCCAAGGCCGATATTCGCGTCAAGGCCGAGAGCCAGATGGAGATTTATCCGGCCCTGGAGAAGTGGGCGGCCGACAAGACCAAGGAACAGGTGGCCGCCATCATGGATGCGAACAACATCATTAACCAGCCGGTATGGAACGCCAAAGAAGTCGCCGAACATCCGCATTGGAATGAGCGGGGAGCGGTTCGCTGGCTGGATGACCCGACGTACGGTGAACTGTTGCACCAGGGGCCGGCGTACAAAATGTCGGCGACTCCGCCCCGGCTCAAATGGGCCCTGAAACCGGTGGGCGCCGATAACGAGTACATCTTCGGCAAGCTTGCCGGACTGACGCCTGACGATATTAAACGGCTGGAAGACCAAGAGTGCATCTGACGGAGAACAACTATGTTGCTCACATGCTCCAAGTGTAAGACTAAGAATTTCCTTGATCCCTACCCCTTTTGGAACTTCAAGGGCACCACTAAGTGTGCCGAATGCGCTACGATCTGGTATATCGAGGTCGTGAATGGAATCGGCGTGGCCGGCCCCAAGGAGGCCAGCGGCACCGCCGACCTGTTGCCCGGCTTCGCGGAGCGGCAGGATTATTCCGCCATCTCTGGTCCTGGGCTGACCCGTCCGGCGCCGCGCGCTCGCAAGGACGCTGTTTGTAAGCCCATCCCAATGAAACGTAATGTGCGGGGCAAAATCATCGCTGGATATCCCTTGAAGAAGGAAGATCTGGTAGGCAGCAAGGCCAAATTCATGGTGGCGGGAGCCAGCTAAAGAAACTGGAGGCAACTATGGCCCATTACAACACTGAATGTCTCTGCGTCCGCTGCAAGCATCTGAAGCCGGCGCTTGATGCCAATATTCAGAAGGCCTATCTCGGCAAGTGCGTGAAACGCGAATGGCCGTTCACCCTGTCCATTACGCTGCAAGGCTGGACCGAGTGCGAGGTCTTCGAGGCCAGCGGCAGCACCTATGCCCCACCCGAACCAGTCGTCGCCAAGGCCGCGGTTGCGGCCGCGAAGTCGACCGCTGCCAAGCAGGCGGAGTTCTACTACAGCTCCACCCAGAAGCCGGGCCAGACGTTTCCCTGCGACATCAAGCGTGCCCTCGAATTGGTAAAGCAGCTACAAGCTGCGGGCATGACCTGCAAGGCGATCGACGTCGACGGGATGAAGGACCGCTTTCCCACCTATCACAAGTCGGTCACCGGCCCGGATGCGAGCGTACGCCCGGTCTTCGGCTTTAAAGGCGCGCTGGTCGAGGACTTCGGGACCACCGTCCCCGCGCTGCTTATCTTCGAAGGCGACCGCTATCCCGTCATGGCTTTCCCACGGACCGATGCCAAGCGCGGTACGATCCGCGTGGAGCAGGCCCTGGAAGATCTGATCGCAGCGACGAAGCCCAACCCCCAAGTAGCCACGACAGCGGGGTAAGGAGTATCCCAAGATGGCCGAATATCTACCCCCACGCGAGTTGTGGCCGAAGCGTGTTTACACGTTGCCGGAATTCGCGACCTATGCGGAAAAATTCAACCCTACAGAAGAATTGCTTGGTAAGGCTGTCGCCGCTGGACGGGGTGACCGCACCGCTGTGCTTTTCGAAGACCAGCGGCTGACCTACAATCAGCTCCTTACTCAAGCCAACAAGCTGGCGAGCGCACTGCGGGACTTAGGAGTGAGCGCTGGCGACCGCGTCATTCTACGCACGCCGAACATACCTCCTGCCCTGGTCGCCAACTTTGCCATCCTTAAGCTGGGAGCAGTTTGCACTCCGACCTCGCCGCTGTTCTCGCGTGCCGAGATCGCGCACGTCGCCAACGACTCCGAAGCGGTGGCCATCATCGTCAGTGCGGCGCTCCTGGGGGAAGTGGAAGCGGCGCGCGACAGCTTGCAGACGGTCAAGAGCATTATTGTCATTGGCGGCGATGCTGCCGAGGTGAAGGCCAAGGGTTTCCTCGCCTATGGCGAGCTGTTGCAGTCCGGCACGACCGAGGTCGATCCCGTGCTTCGCAAACGCGAGGACGTTGGTCTGCTCCTCTATACGTCGGGCACCACCGGACGACCGAAAGGGACCGTGCACTTCGTAGAGGAACTGCTGATTGTTCCGGACGGTTTCGGTAAGTACGGGTGGCAGGTCACGGAGAACGACGTTATTGGTGGATCGGCCCCGCTCGCTTTCGGCGCGGGCTACTCCAGTTACGCGACCATTCCCTTCCGTTTCGGTGCGGCCGCGTCGCTGATCGCCAGGTTCGAACCGGAGAAGATGTTCGACACGATACAGAAACATCGCATCTCCATCCTGACTCTGGCCCCCACCGCCTATCGCAAGATGTTGCAGGTGCCGGACGTGGCAAAGAGATTTAATCTCAGCAGCCTGCGGGTCTGTACGGGAGGCGGCGAGAGCCTGACCGCCCCGACCTATCATGCCTGGAAGGAGAAATTCGGTCTGGAGATCTTCGAAGGCTTGGGTACCACTGAGATGATGTATGTTTTCGCCTCCAACGTGGTCAGCCGCAAGGCCAAGCCGGGCTCCTTCGGCCAAGCCGTACCGGGTTACGAGCTGAAGGTCATCGACGAGGAGGACAAGGAAGCCAAGCCGGGGACGATCGGTCACTTTGTGGCCATCGGGCCAACCGGCACGGTCTATTGGCGCGATCCCGATAAACAGCGCCATGCCATCACTCCCGAGGGATGGAATCGGGCCGGCGACTTCGTGCATGCCGATGAAGACGGCTACTTCTGGTTCGTGTCGCGGCAGGACGACATCATCAAGAGTTCGGGTTACCGCATTGGACCGGAGGAGATTGAGGTCACCCTGGCCACCCATCCTGCTGTCGCCGATGTCGCGGTCATCGGAGTGCCGGACGAGGTGCGCGGCCAAATTGCCAAAGCTTTCGTCGTGCTGCGGCCGGGAGAATCCGTCAGCCAAGACGAGCTGATCGCCTTCTGCAAGGGCAAGATTGCAACCTACAAGCTGCCCCGGGAAGTCGTGATCGTGGACGAACTCCCACGTACGCCCACGGGTAAGCTGCTCCGCCGCGTGCTAAGGCAGAAAGAACCGGTGGCTCTGTAGCTGACGGTAAGGACTGAAACAGGCTGAGCATCCAGAAAGCGCGCAGGACAAGAGCCGGTTCCTAGCTTCCGGCGCCGCGGCGCACCGCTGACATTTCGTAACGTTCCAGCCCTTTTTTGCTGCAGACCGGTGTCGGCCCTCGGCTCAAGTGGGCATATTCCTGCCAGCATCCGCGTTTTCCGCAAGGTTCTTTACTTCACCACCTGGAAACGGCTATAAAACTGTAGTCTGGGATTATTCAAGGAGTTGTTGATGAACGACCTTCCTACGCGCCAATGGCTCTGCGAAAGCATTGTGGAACAGATCCCACTCGCCATCATCTTTGGCGATCGGGAGGGCATTGTGCGCCTCTGGAATGCGGGCGCGGAAGCTATGTTTGGTTGGAGCGCTGACGAGGCACTCGGCCAGTCCATGGATATGATCATCCCGGAGAAGCACCGGGCGCGTCACTGGGAGGGCTACTCCCATGTCATGGAAACCGGGCTCACCAAGTACGGCCAGAACGTGCTTGCCGTTCCCGCACTCACCAAAGATGGCCGGCGGATCTCGGTCGAGTTCAACATCGCGTTGCTCAAGGCTGCCGACGGGCAAATCCTGGGGGCATCCGCCAGCATTCAGGATGTGACCGCGCGCTGGGAGCGGGACAAGGCCCTCCGCGCGCGCCTGGCTGAACTGGAAGCCAAGCTGAAGCCCGCCCATGTCCCGGCTGAGGACAAGGTCTAGGCGGGAAACCAACCGATGACAGCCTTGCGCGGATTTCTGTTGCATTCCACGTTTCTGTTGCCTGCTGCGTGGGCGCTGGAGTCGGTACAATGCTGGATTGCAATCCGTTGGGTTTCTGGAGTTCAGGCGTAGATAGCAGACCTAAGGAGGACGTTCGATGAACCTGGAGCGCGTCACAACACTGACTGCCACCGACGGCCACAACATCCCTGCCTACCTGCTTACGCCGGACCCGGCGCGTGGCGGTGTCGCGCTGATCCCGCCCTATGGCAGTACCAAGGAGCACATGCTGGGTATCGCCGCCGCACTGGGAGAGGTTGGCCTGGCGGCACTTTCCATCGACCTCTGTGGGCACGGTGAAAATCGCACCGCCATCGGTCCGGTGATGCGCGACGAAGTTGACTCCGCAGTTAATTACATGCGCCGCTTCGGCCGTGCGGCGGCTCTGGGCATCAGCTTGGGCGGCCGGCTGGCCCTGATGTCTTCGGCTGATTGTATGGTGGCCATATCGCCTTCGGTGGTTGCGGCGATCTCACCACAAGGCAAGTGGATGTTCGAGAATTTTCCCAGCCCCGCCGTGCGCGAACCCTATTCGGGATATGTGATTGAATTGCTCGACCTCCTCGGCCCCGTCGCCTCCCACGATCGTCCTGCTTTGCTGCTCTACGCTGAGCGTGACATCCCAGCCATTCTCGAGGGCGCAGCCGGACTGAAGGCGGCCCTGCCCAAGAGCGATTTGCGATATGTCACCACCGATTTGCGCCCGGACATTAAGCATGACAACGGACTGATCCGCTATTTGCCGCGCTGGTTCAACCACGGCGAACTTAAGTTCAACTATGAAGTACTGGCCGTCACTGCTGGCTGGCTGGCGGAACGTTGCGGCAAGGCCCAAAACGCATAGGCGCGCATCCCTTTGGCGCACGACAGCAGGAGAGAGAGAAGGAGCGAAACGATGCAGTGGGAATATTATGATCGGATGGTGGTATTCAGCGAGAGCGAAGAGGGGATGGTCAGTGGGTTGGATGAGTGGATCAACGGCGCCGGCGCGGACGGATGGGAGCTGGTAAGCTCCGTCCCACTGATCGCACCCAACAAGGATGGCGTCGCCTACGGCACCATCGGCATCCATATGGTGTTCAAGCGGCCCCACGAAGCATCCGCCGCCGTGTGAGTTGGTTATGTCTGAGTTGCGAGGACGACCTCTGATCGAGCACCGCTTCGGAAAGCTGGGCAGCGGCCAGGACTCGGTTGTCATCGGGGACGCCGAATACGACATCCCGACCCTGCTCGCGCGCATGGATCTTGCCTTCGAGGATAGCTGGCCGGTAGACGTCCAGGTGGTCTCGGAAGGACACTTCTGCGTTCGCTACTACGACGGGCAGGACCAGCGCATCGTGGCCCACGAATTCAACGCCAGCTTCGTTTTCATCGCGGAAACACGGGGACACATTGCGGAGTGGATTGGCGAGGACGCGTATTACCAATGGTCCCGAAGTGCGGCGTACCGTTGCCCGCTGGTGCCCGGCGATGACTTCTGAGCGCTGACTGGGAAAGGCTGTTTTTTTAAAAGCATTGCTTTTGAAGGGGCGCACCTTTAGGTGCGCCGTTGTAAACCTTTTATTTTTGTCATTCCGAGGGGCTTCAGCCCCGAGGAATCTGCGGTTTCTTTCATCGCAACAACTTTTTCCGCAGCCTGTGAAAGGCGTGCTCCACCCATCGCCGATACCCCGTTTATGAACAAGTTGCGAGACCGGGATGTAATCGAGGGCCGCTTTGGACCCCTGGGGAGCGGCGCCCAGGGCCTTGCTGTCCGGGGAGCAAGCTATTCGCTCGTGCAATTGCTGGCACAAATCGGCGCGGAGTTCGACGATAGCCAGCCGATTGACGCGCTGGCGCTGGCGGAAGGCCACTACGTGCTTCGCTATCTCGACGGACAGGACCAACGGGTGGTCGCCTGTGAGTTCGACGCCGACTTCCGATTGCTCCGCGAGACGCGAGCTGACATCGCCGAGTGGGAAGGCGACGGCTCCAATTTCACCTGCTACAGCGGACACTAAAGCGTTTTCCGAGTTGGTGTGGCCAGCAGTCTGACTCGTCAAAATCCCCACCCAAGCAAAAGAAGCTTGGGTAGGGGCACCCTCACGATAGTTCGCCTGGGCCACCCGCCGATTCGACCTCATGCTTTACGCCGTAGGAGAGAGATCCCTTTTCCACATACTGCGCAACGCGCCGAGCGTGATGGGCAGGGCACCGGCGAAGAGGAAGACCACATCCCCCACCATGCGCAGCCATTCCAGCTTGTGGTAGGTGCCGCCCATCAGGAATGTCAGGCGGCGCGCGTGCCAATACCCGTTGGCGATGGAATCCCAGAGCTGGATTACTCCTCCGGGGAACAGGTCCAGGATTATCATGAGTGCGAGGCCCACATTAGCGCCCCAGAAGCCCACCCGGACGAACTTCTCCGTCTCCTTCCATGTGGGGTCGGATTGCATGGCCCTCAAGCAGAAGACCAGGACTGCTAAGGCCAACATCCCAAAGACACCAAACAGTGCGGCGTGTGCGTGATTAGCGGTGAGCGACGTGCCCACCTCGAAGTAGGACACGATGGGCAGGTTGATCAGGAAACCGAAGACCCCTGCGCCGACGAAGTTCCAGACACCCACGGCCATGAGGAAGTAGATGGACCACTTCTGGCTCCAGGCCAGATCGTGGCCGCACGCGGAACACTCCGCCTTTCTCAGCTTGATGAAATCCCATGCGTCCAGAGTCAGAAGCGTGAGAGGCACAACTTCCAAAGCGGAGAAGCACGACGCCAGGCCCATGTTGAGCGTTCCCTGGCCTGTGAAGTACCAATGGTGGCCTGTGCCGATGATCCCGCCGCTGAGATACAGGATGGCATCCAGGTAGATCAGGCGCGTGGCGGTTTTGGTGCTGACCACGCCCATCTGGTGGAACATAATGGCCACCAGTACCGTCGCGAAGAGTTCGAAGAACCCCTCCACCCAAAGATGGATGATCCAGAAGCGCCAGTTGTCGATGACGGCGAAGTTGGTGTGAGGGCCATAGAAAAGGGCGGGCAGGTAGAAGACAGGGATGGCCACAGCCGCGTACAGAAAGAGTGAGGCCAGTTCGCGCTTGTCATGGATCTTGAAGGCGGGCCTGAGCGCCCGAAACATCAGAAACAGCCAGAAAACGAGGGCAACTGCCAGCAGAAACTGCCAGAGCCGTCCGAGGTCCAAGTACTCGGAACCCTGGTGACCGAACCAGAACCAGAGGTGTCCCAGCTTGTCGTTGATGCCGAGGGACTCGCCTACCAGGCTGCCGACGACCACCACCACCAGCGCCCCGAGGAGTGCGTAGACGCCGGTCCTCTGGTGTCTGGGCTCTTCGCCGCCGACCCCCGACGCCAGGAAAAGCCCGCCGCCCACCCAAGCCGTCGCGATCCAGAAGATGGCGAGTTGGAGGTGCCAGGTACGCGCCAGGTTGTAGGGCAGCCAACGGGCGATGTCGAGCCCGTAAAAGGCCCCTGTCTCCACCCGATAGTGGGCGAGTACGCCTCCCAGGAATGATTGCGCCAGAAACAGGAGGGCCACGACGGCGAAGAACCATCCCGTAGCCCACTGGCTGGGCGTGAGCTTCAAAGCAGGGGGAACAGAGTGCATAACATGGGAGCCAGCGCCCTCGCCCTTCCAGCCCAAGTAGTCGAACTTGCCGACGACGAAGAGAATCAAGCCCAGCCCTGACAGGAGGGTGATGAGACTCAAGGCGCTCCAAACATAGGCCTCGGTGGAAGGACGGTTTCCCGCGATGGGCTCGTAGGGCCAGTTGTTGGTGTATGAGTAATCCTTCCCAGGGCGATTCGCCGTTGTGGCCCAGGCCGCCCAAGCGAAGTAGGCGGTCAGAGCTTTCAGCTCCCCGGGGTTCTGAATATAGTTGGCTGGTAGCCCCGGAGCAGCGTCCTTCCTAGTGAAGTAGTCGCTCCATTCGCGAAGCTGTGTGCGGTAGGCAGCCACCTCGCCGGAAGAGAGCCGGAGAGTTCGCGAGGCTGGTTCGTACCGGTTTTCCTTGAGCACCGTCATCGTCCGCGCAGATGCGACGCTCCGCTCGTCCGGGGAAAGCTGCGCAAAGAGTTTGCCGTACTTTTCGGTCGCGATCGTGTCCCGGGTCACCTCGCTGAGCCTATGCAGGTACTCCGCACTGTAATCAGGACCTAAGTAAGCGCCATGGCCCCACAGGGTCCCGTGCTCCATGAGACCGTACTTGAGGAACACCTCCTGGCCCATTTGGATGTCGGCTCCGGTAAACACCACGCTTCCTGTTACATCCGCGGCCTGCTCGGGGATCGGTGGAGCGTTTGTGTAGGTCAGGACCGTGACAAAGGATAGAACCGAGAAGCCAGCGATCATTACGAGGATGGCCGAGTGTCTCCACCACGGAGAGAGACTCGTAGCGTCGGCAGACGTGTCGCTCATGGTATGCCCCTTCAATTCCTACCAGGATTTCCAGGTTTCCAGTCCTTATGGGCGAGTGGCCCAGCTAACCGCGCGAACTTCGCATTCATCGCACAATCAAATCTGGGTGCTCCGTTCTAGCCTTCTTTTGGCTAGGCTGGGGCCGTCACGTCCGCAGATGTCGCCTGATACGCAACAGATTTTGCTGCAACTTTACGTTCCGCGTGTGCCCGCCGCGTTGCTGCGCCTGTTCAAGGGCACGAACTCGCGGACCTCGGGACCCGTCCAGATCTGGCGCGGACGCGCAATCTTCTGCTCCGAATCGTTGAGCATCTCCTGCCACTGGGCCAGCCAGCCGGCCACGCGCGGAATGGCAAACAGCACGGTAAACATCTTCGGGGTGAAGCCCATGGCCTGGTAGATGATCCCGGAATAGAAGTCCACGTTAGGATAGAGCTTGCGCTTGACGAAATAGTCGTCCTCGAGCGCGATCCGCTCCAGTTCGAGCGCGATCTCCAGTTTGGGATTACGTCCGGTCACCTCGAACACCTGCTCGGCGGTCTGCTTGATGATCTTGGCGCGGGGATCGTAGTTCTTGTACACGCGGTGCCCGAAGCCCATCAGCCTGCCGTGTCCTGCCTTGACCTTTTTCACGTACGCGGGAACATTCTCCTTGGCGCCAATCTCGTCGAGCATTTGGAGAACGGCTTCGTTGGCGCCGCCATGCAGGGGGCCGGCCAGGGCGGCTGCGGCAGCGGCAGTGGTCAGGTAGGGGTCCGTGTGCGCACTGCCAACCGAGCGCATGGCGTTAGCGCTGCAATTCTGTTCGTGATCGGCATGCAAGATGAACAAAGTATCCAGGGCCCGGGCCAGCACGGGATTGGCCGCGTACTTCGGCTCCGCCATCTTCCATAACATGCTCATGAAATTCTCGGTGTAGCTAAGCTCGTTGTCCGGATAAACGCAGGGGAAACCCTTGCTATGGCGATAGGCCATGGCGGCGATGGACGGCGCCTTGGCGATCAACCGCACGATCTGGTGCCGCCGGTTCTCCGGGTCGTGGATGTCGTTGGCTTCGGGGTAAACGCTGGAGAGCGCGGCCACCGTGCTCACCAACATGGCCATGGGATGGGCGTTGTAGCGGAAGCCCTCCATGAACTTCTCGATGGCCGTATGCAGCATGGTGTGGTGAGTGATCTCACTCGCCCATCTCGTGAGCTCGGCCTCGGTGGGGAGCTCGCCAAAAAGCAACAGGTACGCCACCTCCAGGAAAGTGCACTGTGCAGCCAGCGCTTCAATGGGGTAACCGCGATAGCGTAAGATCCCGCGTTCGCCGTCAATAAAGGTGATGCTGCTGCGGCAGGAGGCCGTGTTCATGAAAGCCGGGTCATAGGTCATCAGACCGAAATCGTCGGGGCCGGTCTTGATCTGCCGCAGATCCATGGCCCGGATGGCGCCGTTTTCGATGGGGAGCGTGTAGGTCTGTTGGGTGCGATTGTCGATGATGGTGAGAGTGTCTTGCGCCATCGCAGGTTCTCTTTGGCCGCCTAGCCTGGAGCCAGCGGACAGATACAACACTGTATCCCACTTGGCGCCAGTGAGAAAGCGCCCAGGCGGAAGAAAAGCGTACACCGGCGCAGAATCGTGGGATCAGAGCGAGCAGAGAAAAAGGACCTCACCCCACTGTCTCACCTTAGCGACCGACGCGCGCCTTCGCCCCTTGCATCAGCCGTTCCTCACTAATAATGGCGCGGGTGTGCTCACCTTCGCCAATTTTGCCCCCAGGATCGAAGGCTTCGATCTTGAACTTGTAGAGTTTGCCTTCCATGCCGAGGAACGTGGCTTGGGCGGAAACCTGGGTGTGGTTGGGCGTGGCCGCCAGATGCTTGATGTTGACCAGTACGCCGACCGAAAGCTGGCCCGGTTGCAGCAGCGGCCTCAGGGCGCGCGCCCCCGCCGTCTCCATCAGGCCGATCATGCGCGCGGTGGAAAAAACCTGCGGGAAAACATCCTGTTCAGCAAGGCAAAACGCGCTGGCCATATCATCGTCGTCAGCAATGTAGGCGGCTTCCGCCGTGGTTCCAATCTCCAGCATGGGGCAATCTCCTTACTTCTGTCGTGAAACGCTATTGTGCACTCGGTAGATCTTTGCAGGAATCTTCCTCTTCAGTCGTGCGCACAGACCTTCAATCGGGACGAGGTCACTGTGACGTTTCCGTGCTCAGCAACTTTGGCCCCTGCTTGATCTGGAAGCGCCCATCGACCGTCTCCCAGATCCAACCGGAATAGCCATATCCTCCGACCGGCTTGGTGATAAATGCCCCGCGCCACGACTCCGCACGGCTCTGGTTATAGGCGACGGTACCAAACTTCCCAAAGGTGTATGCCGGCACCGGATGGCAGTAAGCGCAACCCAAAAGCTCCTTTGCCACCCCGGCCGCCTCGCTGCCGCCGTACACCGCCGCGCGTAATCCGTACTTGTGGTCCTTGGCGCGTTGCAGCACCTCGCCGGCGGTCGCAAAGCACGACGTGAAGGCCACCGGTGCGAACACCTCCTCGCGCATGCCCAGCATGTTATCGGCGCAGTCCTTCACCACGGTGGGATAGACCAGGTTGCCTTCGATGCGGCCGCCCACCAACACCGTAGCGCCCTTCTCCAAGGCATCGGCCATTTGCTGGTGGAGGCGCCGCACCGCTACCGTGCTAGCGACCGGCCCGATGTCGGTCTTGCTGTCTGCCGGATCGCCCACGACCAAGCGCCGCACACGTTCGACAAACCGCTCCAGGAACTCCTGATAGATGCCGGCTTGGATGAAGATCCGCTTGGGCGCGGTGCAGGTCTGGCCCGAGTACATGAACTTCGATGCCATCAGGTCGTCCAGCGCCAAGTCCAGGTCGGCATCGGCGAATACGATGAATGGGTCCTGCCCCGGCCCCTCAAATACCAGCTTCTTGCCCGCCGCACGAAAGGCTGCTTCGTAAGGCAGGATGTTCTCGTCGAATCCGAACGCCACCGCTGCGGTCACTTCGGGATCGGTCAGCGAGTCCTCAAGCAAGCTCTTGCCGGTCCCGCCGTAGAACCCGACGGCATCACCGAAGATCGGCCGATAGAGCTCTTTCGTCAACGCCATGATGCGCTGCCCCTTCGACGAAAACTTCACGGTCAGCCGGTTGCCGACGATATAGATCGACGTGATCGCAGTATTGAGCCATGCGCTGCCGTTGTACGACAGCATCAGATTGACGCGCGCCCTGGAACGCAAAGGCAAGCGGTCCCGCAAAAATACCGCATCCGCGTACATGCGGAGCCGATCGATCGTGGTATCCACCTCGCGCGTGCTGTCCTTGACCGTAAATTGCAGGTCGCGGACGGCGCAATCGACTACTTCCCCATGGTGTTGTTTGAGCGCATGGGCAAGCACCAGCACATGCTCACAGCGCTCCGCGAATGACATAAGCACTCAACTCCGTTGCGAGGGACATAAAACTTCCGCGCTGGTTGTAATGTACAACCGGTTAGGCCTGAACGAAAAGCGCCTCGGCACACTTCTGAGCTGAATGGTGCTATGGCTCAGATTTCGAGCTGCTTGCGCGGTCCGTACAGCTCTTCAATTTTCCTCCTCACAGCTATCTGTGATTCGAATCACAGAAGTGCTGTGCGCAGTTGTGGCATAAGTCCTGAATGAAAAGTGTGGGTGTGAAGAGCAATATCCTGAAGGTGTCTGACGAATTGAAAGCCGGCCTGGAATCAGCGGGTCGTAAGCGAGACCTGCCGCCGGCGCATGTTCTCTTTCGTGAGGATGGCGAAAGCGCGGGTGTGTTCCTTGTATTTAAGGGCAAGGTGCTGATGGGTGTGCGCAACCTGCCCGAGCTGGACAGAGTTTTTTCTGGGGGCTCGCTGCTGGGATTGCCCGCCACGTTTAGCGGACGTCCGTACAGCCTGACCGCCGTGACGGTGGTCAGGTCGGATATCGTTCACCTGCCGCGGGAACAATTTCTGCAACTCATGCGCGAGCGCCCCGACCTCTGCCGCGAAGCAACCGACATGCTGGGACGCGAGGTTACCTTCATCCAGTCGGCTCTGGCGAAACGGTGCCGCCAGATGGCCGAAGCGGGCTGACAACATTCCAATGCGTTATCGGGTAGCCAGCTGCGCGGGCTGGCCTTTGCGGCTACGTCTCTTGGGTTGCAAAGTGCGAGCTTAGTGCCTTCGCGCTAGGTAGAGCGGTTAGTGGAATGAGTGATGAACCGGCCGGAGCCCGACACGCATCCGGCCTAAAGGTCCAAGAAGAATCTCAGCGATCGAGGGAAGGCATGAGTTCCCGGCGGCAGAAAATAATATTGATTGTTGCAACTACTGTAGCTCTGCTCGTCCTGCTCGGCATTCTCGTCTGGCAGCGGCGCGGTTCACCCGAGCGATGGAACACCTTTCTGGTCGGCGACCCACGCATGGGCGCACAAACCTTCCAGCAAAAGGGATGCAGCGGGTGCCATTCCGTTCTCGGCGCGGGCGCGAAGCTAGCTCCCGATCTGGGTTTGCAGGGGGCGGCAGGATCCAGCATGAACGAGTTGGTTACCCAGATGTGGAATCACGCGCCACGCATGTGGAAACAACTGAAGATCAGCAGCGTGAGTTTCCCCCAGTTTACGCCCGAAGAGATGGCAAATCTGTTTGCCTATCTCTATGTCACCTGCTACGACGACGAGTCGGGAGACCGGGCCCACGGCAAGCTCCTGTTCACACAGAAAGGGTGCATCCGCTGCCATTCAATCGGGGAAAACGCGGGAGGCAGCATCGGGCCCAATCTGAGCGAAATCGGTCCCGTGGTTACGCCGATTTTTTGGTCGCAAACCATGTGGAACCATGCCCCGGCGATGCAAGCCCACATGCACGAACTCAACATGGCTTGGCCCCAATTTGAGGGAGAGCAGATGAACGATCTGCTGGCCTTCATCCGCTACGCCCGAGGGGGGCCAGAGCGGGAGTCCGACGTACTTCCAGCGAACCCGCGCCGCGGTTGGGCTTTGTTTCGCGAAAAGGGATGCATCGCCTGTCATGCCATTCGCGGCGAAGGCGGAACCGTAGGCCCCGACCTCGGATCGGATCGCCCGTTACCTCGCACTCTGACCCAGACGGCAGGCCTGATGTGGAATCACTCTCCGGAGATGTGGGCAGCCATGAAGACCAAGGGCATCGAGCGCCCCACTTTTGAGGGAGGGGAGATGGCCGATCTGATCGCATTCCTTTATAGCGTGCGCTATTTCGAGCTCGGAGGCTCACCCATCGTCGGACAAGAGCTATTCAGCGAACGCAAGTGCAGCCAGTGTCATGGAAGCGACGCGCGTGGGGGAAGCATCGGCCCGAACCTGAGGAAGGCCGGCAAGGTCTATACACCGGTGAACTTCGCCCTGGCTCTGTGGTCTCATGGACCGCGCATGTACGCGAAAGCCGAGGAGATGGGTCTGGGATGGCCCACTTTGAACGAGGGAGACCTGAGCCATTTGTTGGCTTTCTTGAACAGCTCCCCCGTCCCGGATAAGCGATGAATGGCGATGGACATCAACTCGCCCGCTGACCTCGCTGCGTGTGCCGTGCGGACCGAGAACGGCGCGAGTTAGTTTGGCGAAGCACAATCACAGCTGCTGGTGATTGGCATCACTGCCTCGTGTGAATCGCGAATGTTATCTTGCCGCCACCTTCAACAGAGATGAACGTTCGTTCGAAGGTGCTTTGGGTCGTTCTCTTGGATGTGGCAGGGGGAACTCGTTCACGTACGTCTTGCGTCAGGGCAGAAAGCGGTGACCCTATGACTGTTTGGCTCTACGTCTGCCGGCAGTCCGCCATGGTCTCAACATCTTTAGCAGTTAAAAGTCGCTGTACCTAGGGAGGGTTTGAATGAAACGGATGTCGCCTTGGTTATTGCTCGTCGCCTTTATCGTCTCCGTCAATTGTTTCGCGGATTCCGATAGCGCGGCTCTCTTCAAGTCCAAATGCGCCATGTGTCACGGGCCGGACGGCACGGGAAGCACCATGGGGCAGAAACTCGGCGTCAAGAGCTACAAATCGCCTGATATTAAGAAGCAGTCAGACGCCGATCTGAAGAACTCCATCACCAACGGCAAAGGCAAGATGCCGGCCTACAAGACCCTTACACCTGAGCAGGTGGACGGACTGGTGAAGTACGTACGTGAGCTCGGCAAGTAGGGGGTAGGTTTTCGATGTCGTCGGCACCCGATACCGGCGCACCGGCTAAGCCCGCACCTGCGGACTTGCCGAGCCGCCGTTTTGTCAACATCCTGCTGGGAACCGGCCTGCTGGCCTCGGCAGCCTCGTTCCTCTATCCTGTTTTGCGCTATCTGGTCCCACCCAAGCTTCCCGACTTGGGTGGCGACGCCGTACTTGCGGCACGTCTTTCGGAGATGAAGCCCAATACCGCGAAGACGTTTCGCTTCGGCACCCGTCCCGGGTTGCTGGTGGAGACGAGCGCAGGCGAATATCGCGCCATGTCAGCCACCTGCACCCACCTGGGCTGCACGGTGCAGTATCGTCCCGATCTGCGCGAGATCTGGTGCGCCTGCCACAACGGGATGTACGACCTGAACGGCCGCAACATTTCGGGGCCGCCACCGCGTCCGCTGGAGGCCTTCGAGGTGCAAGTCCGCGGCGACGAAATCTTTGTGCGACGTAAGCAGGAGGCTTGATGGCGGGCCCGGTTGCAAGCGTTCGCGCATGGTTCGACGAACGGTTCCCTCTGGACGAGCTCAAGGCGCTGGCGCAAAAGAAGAAGGTCCCGGTACACCATTACTCGTACTGGTATTTTCTCGGCGGCATGACCCTGTTCCTATTTGGGGTGCAGGTCCTCACCGGTGCTTTGCTTTTGCTGTATTACCGTCCTGGAGCCGACGAAGCTTTCGAGAGCGTGCAGTTCATCATGACCCAGGTGCAGTTCGGATGGCTTATCCGGTCGGTGCACTCGTGGTCGGCGAATCTGTTGGTGTTCATGGCCTTCGCCCACCTTTTCAGCGTTCTCTTTCTGCGGTCTTACCGAAAGCCGCGCGAGCTGACCTGGGTGAGCGGCATACTGCTGCTGTTCCTGATGCTGGGTTTCGGCTTCAGTGGATACCTGTTGCCCTGGAACACGCTGTCGTATTTCGCGACCAAGGTGGGCACCGAGATACCAGCGCAAATCCCCATCATCGGGCGTCCCGTTCTACTATTCCTCCGCGGAGGCGAAGACATTACCGGTAGTACGCTGACGCGGCTCTACGGGTTTCACGTCGCGATCTTGCCGGCACTGGCGACCGTCTTGATCGGCGTGCATCTAGCGCTAATTCAGTGGTTCGGCATGAGCGTGCCGCCCGGGGTTGAAGCGAAGTGGCGAGCCACTCCTGAAGACCGGAAGGAAATCCGCTTCTTCCCCAACTTCGTGCTGCGGGAATTGATGGCCTGGTACGTGGCATTGGGGCTTCTCGGCGCGCTGGCGGCGCTGTTTCCGTGGGGCCTCGGGGTGAAGGCCGACCCGTTTGCCTCAGCTCCGGCGGGCATCAAGCCAGAGTGGTACTTCCTTTTCATGTTCCAGACCCTAAAGCTGATCCCTGCGAAGATCCTCGGCATGGACGGCGAGATGTTGGGCATCCTGGCGTTTGGGTTGATCGGCGCTGCGGCACTGATGCTGCCCTTTCTCGACCGTGAAAAGCCCTTCCACACACGGCGTTGGATCACCGGGTTAGCTTGTGTTTTTCTCGGTTACATGGCGGTTATGACCGTCGACGGCTGGGTGGCAAAGTGAGGCTGCATGATTAAGGTTCGCGATTCCGTGACATGCAGGCTAGGGGCCGCAATCGTTGTGGCTGCGTGGCTGATTGGCAGCGGGCTGATAGCTTTCGCGCAGACCAAGAACTCCTGTCTCGATTGCCATTCCAATTTGCCGGAGCCGTTGGGTGTCAGCGTGGAGACTTACGGCCAGAACATCCACGCCCAGAAGGGGCTTACCTGCGCGGCGTCCATGGCGGCGACGCCAGCAGTGATGATCCGGAAAAGGCGATGAGCCGGGCGGCAGGATGGAAGGGCAAGATCGAGCGTAAGCAGATTCCCGAACTTTGCGCCTCGTGCCACGCCGATGCCGAGCGCATGAAGAAGTACAACCCCAGCCTGCGCGTCGATCAGTTCCAGCAGTACAAGACCAGCGTGCACGGAATGAAGTGGGCCAAGGGCGACAATAAGGTCGCGGTGTGCACCGATTGCCACGGCGTGCATGACTTGCGCGCCCCGTCGGATCCGCGCTCGAAAGTGCATCCTATCAACATCGCCACCACCTGTTCGCGTTGTCATGCCGATGCCGAGTACATGAAGCCCTACGGCATCAAGACCGACCAGTTCGCAAACTACGAGCAGAGTGTGCACCATGATGCCATGGTGGTGCGAGGCGACCTGAGTGCGCCCACCTGCACTACCTGCCATGGCAACCACGGAGCGACACCTCCAGGGGTCGCCAACGTCACCAATGTCTGCTCGAATTGCCACGTCTTCCAGGCGCAGTTGTTTGAGACCAGCCCGCACAAGGACGCGTTCGCCGCGATGGGATTCCCGGGTTGTGTCACCTGCCACAGCAATCACGCAATCAAGGCTCCCACCGACGAAATGATCGGCGCCGGCCCCAAAGCCGTGTGCATGAACTGTCACACCGCGGGAGATGCCGGCTCCATGCAAGCGGAAGCCATGCATGCTCAACTGACGAACCTGGCATCGGCGATTGCTGCCTCCGACGAATTACTCAGCCGGGCCGAACGGCAGGGCATGGAAGTCAGCCAGCCCAAGCTGCAGCAGACACAAGCGCGCGATGCCCTGTTGAAGGCGCGGGTCGCGGTGCATGCCTTCCGCGACAGCGGATTGAAGCAGGACACCGATGCCGGACTTGCGACCACAAAACTGACGTACGTGGCTGGGCAGAAGGCGATGCAGGAATGGAGATTCCGGCGTGTCGGGCTGGGGCTATCGCTGGTGCTGATCGCCCTCACGCTGGTGGGGCTGGGGTTCTATATCAGGAGATTGGAACAGAAGTGAGGGGCCCCACTCTGCGATTCACCGGCGTCCTGGACCGCCCAGTGGGTCGTCCTGAACCGCGATGAGTTCTCAATTTCAGGGACTGGGTGTGAGAGAGGAGTGTTGTCTATGACAACGCTAAATCGACGCAAAGAGCTTCTCTTTTGGATCCCTGCAGCACTGATTCCCGTAGCCTTAATGGTAGCCGTGTTCATGCAGGTGCGCCGGCCGACCACTACCCGCCGCGCACTCTACATTATCGGTGATCCCGCCAAAGGCGCCGCGCTGTTTTTTGGTGACAAGCAATGCGGCATTTGCCATTCCATCAACGGATCAGGGGGACGCGTCGCCCCGGACCTCTCCGGAAAGCACCCCGGTACTCCCGCCATGGGCTGGCTGGTGACGGTATTGTGGAACCATGGACCCGGCATGTGGCGGCAGATCCGCCAAAAGAACGGGCCTTATCCCCAGTTGAACTCGCAAGAAATGGCGGACATCCTTGCGTACTTGTACCAGGCGAGCACCCTTGATCGTGCCGGGGACCCCAGCGCTGGCCAGCGGGTATTCAACGAGAAGGGCTGTGTCCGCTGCCATTCGGTGGGCGGGACGGGTGGCAAAAAGGCGCCCGAGCTGTCGGGGATCACCGCCGATGGCGATTCGAACGCCTGGACACGCGCCATGCTTAACCATGCCGGGTCGATGATTGCTCCTATTACCAGCACCATCGGACAATGGCCCCAGTTCACTGGTAATGAGATGAATGATCTGATCGCGTATGTAAGCCTCAGCTCTCCCCATCCAGCGGCCAACGCACGCCAAATACCCGGCAATGCAGAGCGGGGTTGGGGTGTGTTTCAGGGCCGATGCATACAGTGCCATTCCGTACGCGGGCAGGGTGGCAGCGTGGGTCCGGAACTGGGACCAGAGCGTGATCTTCCACTCACAACCGGGCAGTTTGCCAGTGTTCTGTGGAACCACGCCCCAGCGATGCTCCGTCAAGGCCGCGAAAACGGGGTTCCTCCTCCCGTTCTTCAGGGCAACGAGATGGCGGATTTGCTAACGTTTCTGGCGAGCCTGCGCTACTTCGAGCCCACCGGGTCTCCCTTGGTCGGAGAGCGCGTTTTCTCCGAGCGCGGTTGCGCTGCTTGCCATGGCCACAAGGCGGAGGGCACACAGATTGGGCCTGCGCTTAAGTCGAACACCGAAGCTTTCACCACGGTTTCCTTCACCGCCGCTCTCTGGCGGCATGGTCCCCGCATGATTGATCGGGCTGAGGAATTAGGCATCCCCTGGCCGATCCTGAAGGCTACCGACATCGGAGATCTGGTGAGTTTTCTGAACGCCCCTGCGCCCCCGAAGTGAGCAGCTGGCGAGCGCGCGGGCAAAACCAACCCAGCAGGTTCCCAAACCTTCGTCTCGGGCTGCGATCAAAGTATTTGGTTTCGCCGTGGTACCCTGTTGCTGCTTCAAGAAGGAGGAGGAGTCATGAAGGTCCTCGCGGGAATCGACGATTCGAAGTCCTCCGGAGACGTGTTAAGGGCCATTGTTGCGCAGTTTCGGACTGGGAATACGGAGGTCCGAGTCTTGCACGTGTTGCAGGCGAGTGCGCCAGCCCCACCGCAAATGGCGTCAGGCTACGCTCCCGAGTTGGAAGATCAGAAGAAGCCGGCCCATGAGTTGGTTGAGCGCATTGCGAACGGCCTGCGTAGCGCAGGATTCAAGGTGGAGACCGCCGTCGAGGTAGGTGACATTAGAGAGACGATCATCGACGCTGCCGCCGAGTGGGCTGCCGATCTGATCGTGGTTGGTTCGCATGGACAGAGAGGCATCCAGCGCTTTTTGCTCGGCAGCGTGGCCGAATTCGTCGCTCGCCATGCCAAGTGCTCGGTAGAAATCGTTCGCGCGCAGTGAGTGTCTGACGGAAAAGAAGACTACCCGACTCTTATTTTCTGACGAACTCACGGGCAAGTGGCTCAGACCCGGTCGAAGCTTTCCCCAGAAGCCGTCCTGGTCACCGGGACGGCATGATTTCCAAGTGTGAAATTGTTCTACTACGCTGCACGTGATCATCTTTCTGTTGGCAAGCTCCACCCGGATCATAGGCTGTTCCCAATGAAAGCCACCCATCGCAGAAGTGATTACTCGCGCAGCTCTGCGCGCTCCAGGCGGCAACGGTTTCTTTGGGAACTTTTCGCCGTGATCGTCCTTGTCGGCGTTGATGTCTCGGGGCAGAGCGGGGCGCCGCTGCTTCGCTACAAACTGCATGCGGGAGATCACCTCATCTATCGCGAGGTGTTCGAGAGCGAAGGCAAGTCTTCGGACCAGACGTTCCGGACCCGGACCGTTTTTCGCAACGATGTCGTCGTGCTCGACGAAGCCGGTGGTGCGGTGCTGGTTGGCATCCAGCGTAACCGGCAATCGGCGGAAATGCTGGAGTTCCTGGAGCACGGCAAGAACAGGCTCGCCCAGGAAACTGCAAAGTTCAAGGCGCGCATGGCCAAGCGCTCGCCGCATTTCTTCGACGCTAATGTTTTCTCTGCCACCGGCGTGCCGCAAGCTCCGCTCACGACGGTGCGGGAAGTCACCAGCAAACTGCTCTATGGAATTCCTGAGATTCTGCCCTTGCCTGCCGGCCCGGCGCAGACTGGCGCCGAAGTGCAGGGCCTGCCGTCCGGCCTGACGGTTGCCTTGCTGCGCTTCGAGCCAACCGCTGGCGAGACCTGCGCAGTCTTTGCAGACAACGGGAGGCACACAGGGCTGCATCTAAGCTACACTTTCTGCCCGCAGCAGGGGATATTGACCAAGCTGGAGTTCACCGGAGAAACCCACGAGTTCGGCGATTCCATAATCCACGAGCGAATGACACTCGAGCTATTAGAAGTGCGCCACGGCGAAACGCCGGCGTCGTGGCTGGCAGACGTGCAAGTCCAACAGGGCGCGCTGAGCGCTTATCTCGCCGCTGGAGGGGCAGCTCCCGACCCCGAAACGCTGGAGACCCTGTTGCGCACTGGCTCGCCCGAGGTGCAGGCACTCACTCTCGCCCTCTGCTATCAGAAAGACTTAATCCCGCCCCAGGACCTGCTCACCCCTTTGCTAAGCAGCAACGACGCCGAAGTGCAGCGTATCGCGTCACGCTTTCGGGCGATGCCCTCCGAACCGCCAAGTGGCCGCTGCCCACTTCCGGCGCGGCGCTACGAACGCCAGAAGCCTGGTACCACGCTGAGAAGCATGACCGCACCGTCATTTGAAGGCGTGCCCTTCATGGTCCATGTGCCGCTGGATTATCGCAGCGACCAACCGTTCCCGCTGCTGATGTACCTGAGCGGCGGCGGACAAGCCTTCGATGCCGCGCTCACGGCGGAAGACGTGGTGCGGCATTCTGGATTCCTGGCGGTCTATCCCAATGCGGCCGGCGCGATGTGGTGGGAACAGAAGCCGACGGCGATGGTGGACCAGCTGCTTCTGGAGATTTTGCGCAGCTACAACGTCGATACCAACCGCATCTACCTTGCGGGGTTCAGCAATGGCGGGAGCGCGGCCTTGTACTTCGGCACGCTGTGGCCTGGCCGCTGGGCCGCCATTGCGTCTCAGATGGGCGCGGGAGTCAATTCTCCCAGTGGTGAGACCCTGCCGCTGAAGAACCTTCTCAACATTCCATTGCTGTTTCTGCACGGTGATAAGGACACGCTCATTCCACCCTCGGCCTCGGTCATCACCTACGACGAACTGCGCGGCTTGCATCCGCGTGTCCCTCCGGAACTGCACATCCTGAAGGACCGCGGACACGAAATTACCTTGTCTGCAGACGACGGCTTCACCATGCCCTTTCTGGAACGCTTCGTTCGGGATCCATTTCCCCGCACCATCGCGATGAAGATTACCAGCCTGACTTATCCGCGGCGCTATTGGATAGAAGTGCTGGAGAAAGATGGGGGCGCTGCCGAAATCAACGGCCGCATTCTTCCCGACAACACGGTCGAGATCAAGACGAAGAACGTGCGCAAACTGCGGCTGCTGCTTCGGCAGGAGCTATTTGGCGCGCCCGCAGCCATTAGCGTTCGCATCAATGGCAAAGAGCAACCTGCGCGGGAGTTGAAGGCGAATTGCGATCTGTTCGCTCAGAGCGCAGAAACGTATGGCGATCCGCTGCTCGGGTACACGGACGAGATCGTAATTAACGTGCCGAAATAGGTCCGAGGTTTCGCCGCCGCGCGAGGCCGGTTCTTAGTAGATGCCGCTGCGGTAGATAACCCACCAACTGACGATCAGTGCCGCCACGGTTTCAGCTACGGCCCACCCCAATGGCAGGAAGAATGCCCCCAAGCCAAGGAGAGTGAACAGTAGCCAAAAGGATTTTTTCTGATCGTCCAAAGAAATTTACGCCGCAGCTTGCTCAATCGGCGATGGCAGCATCCACTCGCTCTTCCGCCGGAGCGACGCTGGGAACGATGGTGAGGACATCGGTTTGCACCTTGTCCCACTGCTGAATGAGCAGTCCCTTGGCTTCGAACAGATTGCGAATCGAATGCGAGTCCCAGCCCACCACCTCTTCCAGGATGGGAACGAGGATGGCCAGCGCGCTGTCGCTGATCACGGAACGCTTGGCAATGGGCGCCAGGTACTTGTTCTCGGAAACGGCAATGGTGAAACCATCGCGCCGATTCACGTGCAGCATGACATGGATGTCGGAGCTGCCATCGCCTACATAGACGATACGATCAGGCCCGGTCCTAAGATTTTCGAGCAATTGGTCGATAACCGCGACCTTGCCGTATCCGGCCGTCACCTGAAGGATGCGTTCGATTTCGCCGTGCTTGTTGTATTCAAACTCCGTGCCGTAGATATGATCGGCGGGAATGACGCCCTCGAGGGCCGAGCGGATCACTTCCACCGGGCCAGCCGAGATCACGTAGAAATCGAAGTGGTAGCCCTCAACTTCCTCGGAAAGGAAGCGGTAGAGCAAGTCAATGTTCGGCTTCAGGCGTACCTGCTTGCCCGCTTTGTAGAGATGCTCAGGCCGGACTTTGGAGCGGAACTCAGGATCGTGCAGCAGCAGATAGGCGAGCTCGCCTCCCTGCTGGACGAGGTTCAACTTCGCCATTCCGGTGGCTTTGCGCTCGAACTCAGCCTCGGAAATGCCCAATAGCTCGGCCAAAACGTATCCCGAGTCGTTAAAGCTCAGGGTCCGGTCAAAATCGCTGGCAAATATATATCGCTTCTTAGGATGTATTTTCTCTATCATGTTTTCGGGTTCGGGTGGTTGGTTCTGCTGGTATAAATTCAAACCCAGATCCTCTCTAAGAATGTATGTATGGGATACGCATTAGATTCCCCGGTTGGGTTGAGAGTTGATGAAATTGCGGTAGATTCTTTTGATGGCGTCTATCAAGCTTGTTTGTAGTAAGATGCGTGGCTCACCAGAGCGAAGAATTGGCGGAAATGACACTACAAGAAGGGAAATCATGAAAACTTTGTGGTTTCTAGCGGCGTGCCTGATTTTGGCAGCGAGCGGCTGGTCGCAGTCAGCGGGTGGGCCCCCACTTTCTGCCCAGGTCGATTCGGTTTATCCGCAGGTGAAGACGCTGTATATGGACCTGCACGAGCATCCTGAGCTCTCGGGGCATGAGGTCAATACTGCCGCCAAAGTTGCCGCCAAACTGCGGGCGCTGGGTTACGAGGTGACCGAGCACGTGGGCGGGACCGGCGTGGTGGCAGTTCTTCGCAATGCAGCAGGGTCCACGGTCATGCTGCGGACTGAGCTGGACGCGCTTCCGGTTGCGGAGAAGACGGGTCTGTCGTACGCCAGTACGGTCCGCACCAAGGACAATGCAGGTCATGACGTCGCCGTGATGCACGCCTGTGGACATGACATCCACATGGCGGCACTGGTGGGTACGGCAGAAATTATGGCGAAGACCAAAGATCAATGGCACGGCACGCTGGTGCTGATCGGCCAACCCGCCGAGGAAACAGCGGGCGGCGCCACCGGCATGATTGCTGACGGCCTGTTCACGCGCTTTCCCAAACCTGATGTTGGGGTGGCGTTGCACACGACCAACACCCTGCCAGCCGGCGAGGTGGGCTTCACTCCGGAATACGCGGCGTCGAATGCCGACTCCGTTGACATTACGATTTACGGCAAAGGAGGCCACGGAGCCAGCCCTGAATCCACCGTGGACCCCATCGTCATTGCCGCTCGCGTGGTCCTGACGCTGCAGACCATCGTGTCGCGCGAAATCAAGCCGGGCGATCCCGCCGTCATCACCGTCGGCTACATTCAGGGAGGCACCAAGAACAACATCATTCCCGATGAGGTCCACCTTGGCCTGACCGTCCGCTCATACACGCCGGAAGTGCGCAAGCATCTGCTGGCGGCAATCGAGCGCGTCGCCAAGGCGGAAGCGCAGGCGGCGGACGCTCCCAAAGCGCCACTGGTGCAAGTCGTGGAATCCACGGACGCGCTCTACAACGACCCTAAGCTGGCCGAGCGGCTTAGCCAGGCACTGACACAAGCGCTGGGAGCCGGACGAGTGCAGAGGGAGCCGCCCATCATGGCTTCGGAAGACTATTCCTATTTCGTCGAGGCCGGGGTGCCCTCGTTCTATTTCTGGCTTGGCGTTGCCGATCCCGAAAAGTTCAAAGAAGCGCAGGCCAGCGGAATTCACCTGCCGTCGAACCATTCGCCGTTCTTTGCGCCCGACATGGAGCCCAGCCTGAAGACGGCCATCGAGTCCGAGGTCGCGGTACTGCGGAACTTGATGGCTCGCAGCAATAACGCCGGTGCAGGGCCACATTAGAACCATCAGAAATTGCGCTGCCAACCTTCGTTGGTTTTGATATCCTCCGCAAGGACGACTTCAGGACTGGCAGGGAAGACTCGCGATGAAAATTCTTATTCTCACTACGGACCAGGAGTTGGCGCTCTTACGCCAGCGGGCCCTGGAAACCGCCGGCCACGAAGTGGTTGCGATCATGACAGAAAAAGAGGCGCTGGAGGCCCCGGACAATCCAGTCCGCGTCGATGTGATTGTGGTCTGTCACCGGCTGCCCGATGCTACCGCGAGAAAAGTGATCCGCCTTTTCCACGAGCGCCATCCGGAGAGCAAGGTCGTTTACATCGTCCATCTTTATGGCGAGTGGCCCGAGGTCGAGGCCGACCGTTATGTGGTGGGAGCCGACGGACCAGACGCGCTGTTGCGGGTGATCAGCGAGGTCGGTCCGCAAGCCGCCGCCTGATTACGTGGCCGTACTCACGATTTGAACTGCAACTTGGGCGAAATTGTGCTACAAACACTGCACCACTTTCGGTGCGCCCCGTCATCATAGGGTCAACCGGAGAGTATTTCCAGAGGACGGGGTTCATAGGGCCAAAGGGCCGAACCGGGTGAGGTGCCACATGGATGTAGTTACGATTGCGGTGGTCGTCGTGATTTTGATCAGTTACCTGATCGGCACGTTGACCAGTTCGGTCGATACCGAGCGCGAGCTGCCACACCGCTACTAGAACTGCAGGGACTTGAGGCGGGTAAGTTATTCGCTTGAATTTTGCCGCGCCTCGTCCTTTTGTTTCGGCAAGGCACACTAGAACCGGGGCTTCCTGAGCTGGCGTATAATCACTGTAGTGGGGTTATCTTCCGGGGGATTCCCCTTCCAGCGCCTTCCGTTACCGACGAAGGTGTACTCTTCAGCCCTCCTTACAAGCGTACTTCGCAAACATAAGACAGCTACGAACTTCTTTTGCCGGGGGACTGCGCAAGGAGTCGCAGGAGGAGCGCGATGATAACCGCATCAAGTCTCGCCGATAAGACCGTTCAGCTTAAGAAATGCGTTCTGCTCATGGACACGAATTCCGAGCGGCGGGCCCTGCGCAAGAAAATCATGGCCTTGCACGGCGTGGACATGATCGGCGCCAGCGACCTCGAGGAGGCAGGGTTGGTTTGGCATCCGGACCGCTATGACATGGTGCTGATTGACATCCGCCGGGATTACCACGGCGCCCTCGCCTTTCGCGATGAGATCAAAAAGGACAGCCCAGACCAGATTGTCGCTTTCCTGGTCGGTCGCCCAGACTTTGTTGCGCTTCAGCCCTTTCCCGGTTCCTATGTTCCCGAAGCACATGGGATGGAATGGGGAGAGTCGCTGCGTAACGCGATGAGGGAAAGTTGCGAGCTGCTGCCGCAGAGGAATGGGTTCGTGGAAGCCAGTTGGCGGATCGCCGCGGCCAAGACGCGCAATGGCCCACAGAGCCAGACCAATTCTGTGGAAGAAACTTTTAGCGCGACGGCTGAACCTGTGTTGCAAGAAATAGCCTGATAGTACAGTTTTTACCCGACGCTTCAATAGTTCATGGAGGACACGATGACTACGACACCGCAATCTCTGCCGGCTCAGAACGTCCAGCTCAGCCAAATTCTGGAAAGCGCTGTGATTGTGAACTGGAGTGACCTGGTGCAAGTGACAACCGGGGGCTTGCTGCAGGTCGAATATCACATCGGCGGTGGGCGTTCCGTGGACAGCCTAAAAATGTGGTGTAAGACCGCGCGCGGATACTGGAGCCTGATCTGCGATTACTCCGTGAATCCCGGCTGGTCGAGTGGTCCACGCTTCAGCAACGGCTTTCATTCACGCGATCTCGGGCGCCTGTTGGAGTCGATCATGCTGAATCAGAACCTGTTCCAACATGCTTCCGAGGTCAACAGCAACGTCGTGATCCAGATCAGTCCCCCCACGCAGGAAGAAATCGCAGCCGCCAAGCTGCAAATGGCCGAGGCTTTCCCCGCGCCGGTTCCCACCTTGCGTAAAGCGGGTCCCCGCCTCCGGATCCAGGTCCCATCCCCGGCGCTACTCTAAACGCGACGACGCTCACAGATGATCGCGAGGATTGACCAGTGCTGAGGGAAACCCCCAGTCCTTGCGACCCTCTGCGGTGGAAGCGCGAAACTCGTTGTGCTAGCATTCTAAGTTTGTGCAGTTTCACCATGCGCAAGCCGGCATGGTGCCCCGCCTTTTTGCCTCGCCGGCAACCTCGGGGTTGTGCAAGCACGATGGCGTGCTACTGGGGAGCAATGCCTCTGAGCGCCAGGTGGAGCGGATCACTCGAAGGAGTCCATAGGTGAAGAATTACGAAGGCGTAAACATCCGCAACGTCGCCCTGATCGGGCATTCCCATTCGGGCAAAACTTCCCTGGCCTCGGCGATGCTCTTTACTGCCGGCGCCACCCAGCGCTTTGGCCGGGTCGATGAAGGCACCACCGTCACCGATTACGACGAAGAAGAAGTCTCGCGGGCGATGTCCATCTCCGCCGCGACCGCGTTCGTCGAGTGGGGCAAGACCAAGATCAACCTGATTGACACCCCCGGTTTCAATATGTTCATCCACGAAGCCGAGATGGTGATGCCTGCGGTGGAAGCCGCCCTGGTCGTGGTGGACGCAGTCAGCGGCGTGGAAGTGGTGACCGAGCGCATTTGGCATTACTACGACCGGGTCGCGTTGCCGCGGGTCATCGTGTGTACTCGCACGGACCGCGAGCGCGCCGACTTCAACCGCGTCATGGAATCGCTCACTACGGCGTTTGGCCGGACGGTTGTGCCGGTGCAATTGCCCATCGGCTCCGAGAAGAGTTTCACCGGCGTCGTGGACCTGGTGAAGATGCAGGCCTACACGTACGAGATGGGCGGCAACGGCAAGTCAACCGTCGGCCCAATTCCCGCCCACATAGAAGAGCAGGCCAAGGCCGCACACGAGCGCCTGGTGGAGCTGGTGGCGGAAGGCGACGATGCGTTGATGGAGGAGTTCTTCGACAAGGGCACTATCGCCGAAGAGCACATTATCGCCGGGCTGCACAATGCCATTCGCGAGGACAAGATCTTCCCCGTTCTTTTCGCCTCAGGTCTGGGCAACATCGGCACCGACGAAGTACTCGACTTCATCGTGAATTACATGCCGACAGCGGTCGAGCGTGGCGAAGTAAGAGCCGCCGCCACCGCCAACAATGGCGAGCCCGCAACCCGCAAGATCAGCGACTCCGAGCCCCTCTCGCTGTTCGTCTTCAAGACCATCAGCGATCCGTTCTCGGGCCGCATCTCCTTTTTCAAGGTTTATTCCGGCGTGCTGAAGAACGACGCGAGCCTGCAGAACTTCAACCGTGGCGGCTCCGAAAAGTTTGCCCACCTTTCGATCATGCAGGGCAAGACGGCGGTCCCGGTCAACGAGCTCCACGCCGGTGATATCGGCGCAGTTGCCAAGTTGAAGGACACGTTGACCGGCGATACCCTGGGCGACAAGGGTGCTCCAATCCAGTATCCGCAGGTCACCTTCGCCGAACCGGCGATCACGTTCGCTATCGAGCCCAAGACCCGCGCCGACGAAGACAAGCTGAGTAATGGCATCCACAAGCTGATGGAAGAGGATGCCATGCTGCGCTTCTTCCGCGATGCCCAGACCAAAGAGTTCCTCATCGCGGGCACCGGCCAGCAGCACATCGAGGTCGTCGTTTCAAAGCTTAAGAACCGTTATCACACCGAAGTGAACCTCAAAGCTCCCAAGGTTCCCTACCGTGAGACCATCCGTGGCAAGGCCGACGTGCAGGGACGCCACAAAAAACAGAGTGGCGGACACGGCCAGTTTGGCGATTGCAAGATCAAGATGGAGCCCATGCCGCGCGGCGGCAACTTCGAGTTCGTCAATGAGATTTTCGGCGGCGCGATTCCCAAAAACTACATTCCCGCCGTCGAGAAGGGCATTGTAGAAGCCGCACAACGCGGCTTTCTCGCTGGCTTCCCGGTGGTGGACTTCAGGGTCATTCTGTACGACGGCTCATATCACGATGTGGACTCCAACGAATTGTCGTTCAAGACCGCGGGCCGCATTGCCTTCCGCAAGGCTATGGAGCAAGCCAAGCCCACGCTGCTGGAGCCGATCATGAATGTCGAGATCACCATTCCTGACGAATTTGCCGGCGGCATCATGGGCGACCTGAATAGCCGTCGCGGCCGCATCCAGGGCATGGACAACAAGGCTGGCAAGACCGTCGTGAAGGCTGTGGTGCCCATGGCCGAAATGTTGACCTACGGCACCGACCTGACCTCGATGACGCAGGGCCGCGGCAGCTTCTCGATGGAAATGGACCACTACGACTTCGTCCCCGCGCTGCAGCAGGAGAAGATCATCGCAGCCGCCAAGGCCGAGCGCGGCGAAGAGGTCGAGGTGGAAGAGTAGTTGTCAGTCGTCAGTTGTCAGTTGCCAGTTGGTCATCCTGACCGGGCCCGCCGCAGAGGGCGAGCGGAGGGGCCTGCTTTTCGCCCCTCGCTTCCGTAAGAGATCACCATCTCCGCGAGCCCATCCCATTACCTATAAAAGCGACGCATGCCAGGCACTCTGAAACCCTGCCTTAAAACTGCGGAACTTTCTTCGACGCTCCCCGTATCTCAAACTGTAAGCGATTTCCAGCATGCGCGGGCAGCGCGACAAGAAACGAGGCACGGTATGGATGGAGACATCATCGGCTTGGTGGCAGTAATTATGATCTTCGGGATTCCCATCGCGGGGATGTACACCTATTACCGGGTGCGCAAGCTGCGCACCGAAGAACGCGTGGCCGCGCTGGCACGCGGGCTCAGCGTTCCCATGGAGCCCGAGCTTTCTCAGGCTGCTCGTTCTCGCCGGGCAGGCATCTTGCTGGTTAGTGCGTCGATCGGCTACACGGTCGCATTTGCGCTGATCGCACGCGCCGAACCCGACGCTTGGGTCGCTGCGGCTTTCGGCGTAATTCCGTTCGCGGTCGGCCTCGGCTTCTTCCTCGATTCAACCCTCGTGCGCCGGGATCTGCGGGCCTCCTGAAGGGAGGCCACGCGATTGATTCCTGGCTGCTGGCTAGTCTTCCCCCTGCGGCTTCATCCGCCCGCTGCGCAAATATCGATTGTGCCAGCCCAGGGCTTCACTCAGCAGGTGCGGAGTGTGGCGTCCGTACGACAGGCGCTCGGCCCGGCCAAGATAATCCAGCAGCAGCGGCTTGTAGTCGGGCGAGGCGCACTTCTCGATGATGAGGTGCGCGCGCTGTCGTGGTGAGAGGCCGCGCAGGTCGGCGAGGCCTTGTTCGGTCACAACCACCTGGACATCGTGCTCGGTGTGGTCCACGTGCGAGGCCATGGGCACGATCGTCGAGATGGTCCCCTTCTGCGCCGTCGATGGCGCCATGAAGATAGACAGATATCCGTTGCGGGCGAAATCACCGCTGCCGCCAATGCCATTCTGAATGCGCGATCCCATCACGTGAGTCGAGTTCACGTTGCCGTACATGTCGGCCTCGATCATGCCGTTCATGGCGATCACGCCCAGCCGGCGGATGATCTCAGGGTTGTTGGAGATTTCCTGCGGGCGCAGCACGATTTGCTTGCGATAGCTGGCCATGTCGGCGTTGACCTCGGTCATCATCTCCGGGCTGAGCGAGAACGCAGTGGCCGACGCCGCCGTCAGCTTGCCCGACTTCAGCAGTCGAATCATGCCGTCCTGGATGACTTCGGTGTACGAGGTGAGTCCTTCAAACGGGCCCTCTTCGAGGCCGAAGAGCACCGCATTGGCGATGTTGCCGACGCCCGATTGCAACGGCAGCAGCGTCTCGGGCATGCGGCCTTTCTGCACCTCCCAGCTCAGGAATTCGAGAATGTGTCCGGCGATGCGGCGCGAAGCGTCATCGGGTGCCTTGAAGGCGCTGTTGCGGTCGGGTGAGTCGGTGAGCACAACCGCGACAACCTTCTCCGGTGGCACCTCGAGGTAGGGGCTGCCGATGCGCTGTCCGGTATGCGTCAAGGGAATCGGTCCCCGGTTAGGCGGCGGCTTCAGGCCGTAGTAGATGTCGTGCATGCCTTCCAGCGCCGCAGGCTGCCACGAGTTGACCTCGATAATCACGTGCTCGGCCTGCTCGATCCACGTCTTGTTGTTGCCGAGCGAGGAACTCGGCACCAGGCGGCCGTCCTCGAGCACCGCGGTGACTTCGATCAGCGCAAGATCAAGCTTGCCGAGGAAGCCGTATTCCACGAACTGCGCCACGTGGCTGAGGTGGATGTCCATATACTCCATCTCGCCGGCGTTGATGCGCTTGCGCGTCTCGGGATCGGATTGGTACGGCAGCCGCAGGTGAATGCCGCCCGCCATGGCGAGTGCGCCGTCGAGCTCTGGCCCAGTGGAGGCGCCGGTGAAGATGCTGACCTGGAACTTCTGTCCGCGCAGGTTGGCATCGGAGATGCGGCGTGCCAGCGCCATGGGCACGGCCTTGGGATAGCCGGAACCGGTGAATCCGCTCATGCCAATCTGGTCGCCCGAGTGGATGAGGGCGGCAGCTTCTTCAGCGCTCATGATGCGAGTGGCCAGTGTGGGGTTCAGGACGCGGGAAGTCGCAGAGACAGGGGCGGTAGACATAGTATGAGTGCCTCTCAGTCGTAGTAAGTGAGGGTATAACTCATAACGATAGGGGAATGGTGGGCAGGGGTCTGTGAGGTGGGTCACAGGGGCCGCGCTTGACAGCCGGAAATCTATCGCCGACTTAAGCGGGCCCCAGGTTGAGCGCTCGCCGGAACGAGCCGCGCTCGTTCTTGATCTTCTCTTGCAGCAGCATGATGGCGTAAATCAATTGCTCCGGCCGCGGAGGGCAGCCGGGCACGTAAACATCGACGGGGATCCATTGGTTTACGCCCTGCACCAGAGCGTAATTGTTGAAGACGCCTCCCGAGGTCGCGCACGCTCCCATCGAGATGACCCATTTGGGTTCCGGCATCTGCATATATAGTTCGCGGATCACCGGCGCCATCTTCTGCGAGACTCGGCCGGCAATGATCATCAGGTCCGACTGCCGCGGCGATGGACGGAAGACCTCGGCGCCAAAGCGGGCGATATCGAAACGCGAGGCGCCCATCGACATCATCTCGATGGCGCAGCAGGCCAGGCCGAAGGTCATCGGCCAAATCGAGTTCTTCCGCACCCAGTTCACCACCGCATCCATCGAGGCCATCAGGACGCCTTCGTGCTGCTGCTCGCCAAAAGTGGCCCGCAGAATCTGGCCGCGGCTCTGGTCCGATCCGACAAGGTTGTCGAAGCGCTCTGTACCAGGCTCAGGATTATCGAAGTGTTGGGGACGGTACTCGGTCGTCATTTCGATTTAATTATACCTGCCTCTTTACGTTGTCATCCCGACTGAGGTCGCCGCGGCGACAGAGCGGAGGGACCTTGCTGTTTCTTTCATTGCAATCATCTTTCAGCACCAGCTACGGCGTGACCACCACCTTGCCGAACTGTTCGCTCCTGGCCAGGTACCCATGCGCTGCGCGAGTTTCGCTAAGCGGGAAAGTGCGGTCCACCACCGGCTTCAGCCTGCCCGCGAAAACATGCTTGAGGACCTCCTCCAACTCACCCATTGCGCCCATGTACGTTCCCAGCAGCGAGAGCTGCCGCGAGAACAGGAAACGAAGATCAAGGTCGCCCTGGAAGCCCGTTGTGGCGCCGCAGGTCACGAGCGTCCCCCCGTTTTTCAGCGATTTCACGCTCTCCTTCCACGTGGCTTGGCCAACGTGCTCGAAGACGATGTCCACGCCGCGGCGATTGGTGATGCGCTTCACCTCGTCGGCGATCCTCTGCTTGTAATGATCGATGGTGTGGTCGGCGCCGAGTTCACGGGCTTTTGCCAGCTTCTGCTCATCGCCGGCGGTGGTGATGACCTCGGCCGACAGCATCTTGCAAATCTGGATTGCGGCCGAGCCTACTCCCGAACCGGCGCCCAAAACCAGCACCGTCTGCCCAGCCCGCAACTGAGCGCGCCCGACCAGCATGTGCCACGCAGTAAGGAAGACCAGCGGCACACTCGCCGCCTCCACGAAGCCCAGCGAGTCGGGGATGGGGATAACATTCACCCGTGGCACGGCGATCAGTTCGCAATTCCCTCCGTCCACACCGGCACCCAACACGTTGAACTGCGGGCAGAAGTTTTGCCGTCCGTTGTTGCACTGCTCGCAGTGATTGCAGAAAACCATGGGCGCCAGCAGCACCCGCGTGCCCGGCTTAACGTCGGTGATGTACTCGCCGCACTCGACAACCTCGCCCGCGATGTCGCTGCCCAGGATGTGCGGAAACTTCACGCCCGGCAGGCCCATGCGGACCCAGATATCGAGGTGGTTCAGCGCACAAGCGCGGACCCGGACCAGGACCTGATCTTTGCGCAACTCCGGATCAGGAATCTCTTCGTACTTGAGCACTTCCGGACCGCCGAACTCATGAATGCGGACTGCTTTCATCGTGCTCTCCTAAGTCTTCTCGACAATCGAGACACATGCACCATTCTAATTGACCGCTTTGACTTCACTCTGGCCGACGGGAATAATTGATCTCCGTGGATATCTACGAGCAAATCGTTGAGCTTCGCCGCCAGGGCCGCCGCGGCGCGGTGGCCACCATCACCAACGTTCGTGGCTCGATCCCGTCGTTCCAGACCGCGAAGATGCTGGTGCGCGACGATGGCTCCATTGTGGGCACCATCGGCGGCGGCTGCGTGGAAGCCGAGGTTTGGCAGGTCGCGCGCGAGGTGATGGAAGAGGAGAAGCCGCGCTCGCTCACCTTCAACCTCAACAACAATCCCAAGTACGATACCGGCCTGGTCTGTGGCGGCACACTGGAGATTTTCATCGAGCCGGTGCTTCCGCCTGCGCTGCTCTACATTTTTGGCGCCGGCCACGTTGCTTATAACCTGTATAAAGTCGCGACCATTGCCGGCTTCGACGTAGTCGTGGTGGATGACCGCGAGGCGTACGCCAACCATGAGCGCTTCCCCGACGCGCGCGAGGTGATTGCCCGTGATTTCGAGTTGGCGACGGCGCAACTGAATCCGCCCGAATCGTCGTACATTGTCATCGTTACTCGCGGACACCGCGACGACATGCGTGTGCTGCGCTGGGCCATCAATACACGCGCGCGCTATCTCGGCATGATCGGCTCACGCCGCAAGACCATCTCCATCTACAAGGAACTGGAAAAAGAAGGGATTTCCGCCGAGAAATTCAAGGACGTGCATGCGCCCGTGGGACTTGAGATCGGCGCGGTCACGCCGGAAGAAATTGCGGTTGCCATCGTGGCCGAGATGATTGCCGTCCGCCGGCGCTCGCCGACGGAAGTTCCCAGCAAGATGTATTCGTATCCTCTCGGCAACACTGCCGCGCATGATGAGCAGGATGCCGCCATCGAAGAAGGTCCCACCCACATTTCGTGACCGTCTAGCGTCGGTTGTCCGTCTGCGGCTCGGGATGGATGAGCACGCGGAACAACTCCGGCAGTTCCTGGCGAAATCGGCTTTCCATCGTGGTCTGTATGTCGTGCACGCGCGAGAGTGGCAGATCGTCGTTCATGGTGCAATGCAGCGACAGGTAGAGCCGCCCGCCAACCCGTTTGAACACAAGATCGTGCATGTCCACGACTTCAGGAAATCCCTCCCTCACCTGTTGTAGCCGGTCTTCAAAGCCCGGCGCGCGCACCAGTCCATCGCTGGTTTCAATGGTTGCCGGTTCGCTCTCGATGTGGGTCAGAATGCTGGAGATCTCGCCTACCTCCTCTTTCATCTCGCTTTCCAGGCGGGTGACGCGATCGTGTGCCTCCTTGAGGCTGAGCTTTTCGTCGAGTTCAACATGCTGCTCCACATGCAAACTGCCGCCGAGGTCCTGCACGCTGATGTCATGCACGTTGAGGTTGTTGCGCGTGGCCACCGCACGAATCCGGTCGAAGAGGCTCTCCTGCCGGCTGGCCCGCGAAACCGTGTTCACCACGACGTCGGCATCGGGCAGAACGGCGCGGATGCGGGCGGCAACTTCGTTGGAGACCTGCTCCGACTTCTGGAACGTCACATTGCGCGACATGGCAACGGAGACGTCGGCGAAATAGTGGCTGCCGCCGCGCCTGATCCGCACCCGATCCACTTCCAGCACGCCGTTCACGCGGTACACTTCTTCGATGATCCGGTTGCGCACGCCGGCGGGAGCGGCATCCAGCAACGCGTCAATGGTTTGCCGCGCCAGACGCCAACTGACGTACACCACAATGCAAGCCACGCACAGGGCGGCGATGGAATCGGCCTGTGCCAGCCAAGGTTGCGAATACTGCCGTCCCGCCAGCACCAGGGCCAATCCCACAATGACGACCGTGCTGGACCAGATGTCGGTGCTGAAGTGCAGGGCGTCGGCGTGCAGCGCCTGGCTGTCATACTTGTCGGCTATGCGCCGCAGGCGGCGGGAACGCCAGTAGTCCACCACAATCGACGTTCCCATAACCGCAAATGCCCAGATGCTGGGCTCAATGTGGACGAAATGGAAGAACAGACGCTTGACCGCCTCATATACGATCCAGACGCAGGTCAGCAGCAACAAGCCGGTTTCGAGAAAAGCGGAGAAGCTTTCGATTTTTCCGTGGCCATACTGGTGATCGGCATCGGCGGGTTTGTCGGAGACGCGGACCGAAAAATAGGTGATGGCCGCCGCCACCAGATCGAGGCCGGAGTGCGCCGCCTCGGAGAGGATGCCCAGACTGCCGGTCGTCATGCCGACCATGGCCTTCAGCAGCGTGATGGCAACTGCGGCATAGATGGAATTGAGGGCGACCGCTTTCTTCTCCTGCCTCATGCCCGCGGTCGCGACCGACTCCGCCATAGTTCGATTATTCACCTTCCGCTTAAATCCGCAAGCTCTGAACTACCTGCCTGAAGCTAGCTTCTGACGGCAGTCCGCCTGAATGTGATACATTTTTGTATCCATCTACCTGCTCCGCCTTAGGGCGGCATTTATTCCTGGAGGAACACCACTACATGTCACGCTCTACTTTCCTGGTTGTTGCGCTTTCGTGTGCTCTTAGCTGTGCCGCCTATGGCCAGAAGCCGAATTCGAACCAACCCCCTGCTGCACCTGCGGCGTCCCCGGCGACGACGCAAAGCTCGCCGCCGCCTTCCGGTACTGGCGCACCTGCAGGTCCCGCAAACGCCGACGCCACCAAGGTCCCCATGAATGAAGCGGTCATCACTCTGAAAAATGTCTGCAAGCCCAAGGCCGGCGCCAGAACACCGCCCCACGGTTGCGTAAGCGGCATGACGCGCGCGCAGTTTGAGAAGATGATCACCGCGCTACAACAACCCGACAAGCCCCCCATGCCGGTTGAAGTGAGGCGCAACTTCGCCTCGCAATACGCGAAGATGCTGGTCTTTGCCGACGCCGCTCGCGGGCTGAATCTGGAGAATGATCCTCGCTATGTGCAGATTTTTCAGTTTGTCAGAAATCAAATCCTGACCGACGCCCTGAACCAGCACATCGTCCAGGAGTACGCGCATATCCCCGATCAGCAGATCGAAGACTATTACAAGCAGAACCCCAAGAAGTATATTGAGGCCACGTTGCAGCGCATCATGGTTCCGCGAACTGCCGCCAGCGGCGACAAGCCCAAGCCCAGCGATGCCGAGGAAAAAGCTTACGCGGACAAAATCAGGGAGCGCTGGGTCGCGGGTGAGGACCCGGCTAAGTTGGAAAAAGAAGCGATGGAGCACGCCGGTCTCACCAATTCCCCGCCGGATATCAATCTTGGCGCGCGCCGTCCCGGCACCTTGCCGGAGGCCCATGAAGCGGTCCTCGAGTTGAAACCCGCGGAGGTTTCCCAGGTATTTTCCGACCCTGGATCGCTCTACATTTACAAGGTGGCTTCGTTTCGCCAAGTTCCGCTCAGCGAAGTTAAGGCGACCATCTCGTCCACTTTGCAGCGGCAAATGATCACCGACAAGATTGAACAGATCCAGAAGTCGGCGACCATAGTCCTCAACGATGCTTACTTTGGGCCGGAGACGCCGCCGACCGTCCATCAAACCATTATCACCCCAAAGGGAGCCGCAGGCGCTAAGCCGAACTCAGGATCGGCTCCGCCGAATCCCACTGCGACACCGGCTCCGGCGCCGAAACCGGAGGCGCCTCCAAAATAGTCATGCCGCCGGAACGAACTGTCCTGGTCACCGGGATCGCGGGGAATCTGGGCGCCCGGTTACTGCCGTTGCTTTCCGATTTTCACGTGGTGGGCGTGGACATGCGCCCACCCGGCAGTTCCGGTCTGGCGAGGTTCGAGCAAGCAGACCTGGGCCGTGAGCCGTCTTGCTGGCAACTCATTGAGTTGCTGCGGGAAACCGGTGCGCGGTCCGTGATTCATCTGGCGTTCGTTTTAGATCCTCAACGCTCCGGTGTCCTCGACCTGGAACGGATGTGGCAGATCAATGTCGCTGGAACGGCGCGGGTCATGGAAGCCGTAAGCGTCGTCAATCGCACCGGCGGCCAAATCAGGCAGTTCATTTTTCCCAGCAGTGTCGCGGTGTACGGTCCGGAGACCGCAGGGCCGGTGAAAGAAGAAGCTCCGCTGCGCGCCCACACGCTGCCCTACGCCATTCACAAACGCGAGTGCGACGAGGTGGTCCGCTACCGGGCCGAGAGCCTCGGCGACTGTCACACTTATATTGTGCGTCCTCACATTCTTGCGGGCGCCAGCGTGCAGAATTACATGATGGGAGCGTTGCGCGGGACTCCGCTTGGCAGCAGCAAACGCGCTGCCCGTATGCGGGCCGCGGGCAAGCGGTTGCCCTGGTTGCTGCCTCGCGGCACGAGATATCTGGAGAAGCGCTTCCAGTTTGTACACGTGGACGACATGGCACGGTTGCTGGTGCATCTGTTGGACCGGCCGGCAAGCGATCCGTCACTCACCATTTTGAACGTCGCCGGTCGCGGAGAAGCCATCACCGTTCAACGCTGCGCTGAGATAGCGCAAGCCAAGATCAAACGTGTTCCCACACGGGCCGCGTGCCACGCCGTCCTCCGCCTGTTGTGGAAGCTGGGGATTTCCTCGATTCCCCCCGCCGCTCTGCCCTACCTGATCGGCTCGTACACCATGGATACCACCCGGCTGCAGCACTTCCTCGGTGAAGAGTATGCCCGCGTTATTCAATTCACCATTGAAGATGCGCTGCGCGACAGCATTGAAAACAGGGGCTAGGGGTCAGGGGCTAGGGGGCTAGAAACTGACTTGCCTGCATTATTCATGAACTTTGAATTGTCATCCTGAGCGGAGCGCCCGCAAAAGGATTTTCGACCCGCTGCTTTTCGGGGGCCCCAACGAGCGCTGCCTTTGCGCCCGTTGGGGTGATGTGCGGGTCGGGCGGGCGCGCAGTCGAAGGATCTGCGGTTCTATCTGTAGCGGTGTCCGTTTACTTCTGTCACGCCGTAACGCGACTGGAAAACTAATCCCTAATCCCTAGCCCCTGACCCCTATTTCTTCCCACGATACAGCCCCGCGATCCCAAACGTGTAAGGCGTCCACGTCACTTCACGGAAACCGGCGGCGCGCATTCGCTGCAACATCTCTTCCGGAGACGGAAAGCGCAGTACGGACGCGGGCAGATACGCATACGGACCGCGCACGCCGGAAATGAGCGTGCCAATGCCCGGCAGTACCCGACGAAAGTACACTCGATACAATTTCCCAATCACACCCTTGGGCTCGCCGAAATCGAGAATGCCCACCTCGCCCTGGGGCGCAAGTACGCGGTAAATCTCGGCCAGTCCACGATCATAGTTGGCGAGATTGCGAAAGCCGAAAGCGGCGGTCACCAGTTGAAACTGGCCCTCGGCGAACGGCAAGTTCAACGCGTCAGCCTCGACCCAGCGGATGTTCCTGCCTACGGACTTCTGCTCCGCGCGCACCAGCATGGCGTGCGAGAAGTCGGCCCCGAAGATTTGCGCGGGAGCGCCATTCATGGTGGTCAGGCGGCGATGCAGGGCAAAGGCCATGTCGCCCGTTCCGCAGCACAGGTCGAGCACCTGCGCGTCAGGACGGCGCAGCACCTCGCTGAAGACGCGGGCAGTGCGGTTCCACCATACCCGGTCGATGTTCATCGAGAGCACGTGGTTCAGCAGGTCGTAGCGAGGCGCGATCGACGTGAACATATCGCGCACCGCTGCGGCGGCGGATGCTTCGTCGCGCGCTCCGGCCGGGGCAGCGCCCACGATGCGCTGGTCCGTCCGGCTACCCGAGGGTCCGAGCGGCGACTTGTCGTCCTGGGCCAACTCTATGCCTCCGACAACTTCTTGATTTCTTCGACCGCTTCGATGACCGCCTGTGTCGAAACGCTATTGACCACTTCGACCTTGCCGATACCCGTCGGCAGAACGAAATGCGGCACACCGCCAACCGTTTTCTTGTCAGAGAGCAGCCGCCTGACGATACCTTCGCTGTTTACCTCAACCCTTGGCAAAGGCGCGTACGCGCGCACCAGCTCGACGATCCGTTGCGCAGTGAGCGAGTCGGTCATCTGCATTGCGGCCCCAATCATGGTGGCGGCAATCATTCCCCAGCCCACCGCCTCGCCGTGAAGGAACTGCTTATAATCACTCTCCGCCTCCAGCGCATGCCCGATGGTGTGTCCGAAGTTCAGGATGCGGCGCTCGCCGTTCTCCCGTTCGTCCGCGCTCACTACGTCCGCCTTCACGCGAATGCATTCCGTGATCAGCCTCTCCAACAGCTCGCCGTCACGGTGCAGCAAAGCGTCGCGGTTTGCTTCCATCAACTCGAAGATGGCGGGGTTGCGTATCACGCCGTACTTCATTGCCTCGAACAAGCCGGAGCGGTACTCACGCTCGGACAGCGTCGCCAGCACATCGGGATCGGCAAGCACTGCAAGCGGCTGATAAAAGGTCCCGAGCAGGTTTTTGCCCGACTTCAGGTTCACTCCGGTCTTGCCACCGATCGCCGAATCAACCTGCGCGAGCAGAGTCGTCGGTATTTGCACGACGGGAATTCCACGCATGAAGACGGACGCCAGAAATCCCGCGACGTCGCCCACCACGCCACCGCCCAGCGCCAGAATCACCGACCGGCGGTCGGCGCCACGACTCACCAGTTTCAAGCCAAGTTTTTCCAGTTGCGAGAGAGTCTTCGAGCGCTCTCCGTCGGGCATCTGGATGATTTCGACTTTGCGCCCGGCCTGGCTAAAACTCTTGCGCAGGATGCCGCCCCACGGCTTGCGCACGGGCGCCTGCGTCACCACAAAAACGCGCCAATCCAGAGGCACAGTAAGGCCCAGTGCGGCGGCCGCCGAGCGCAACAAGCCTCGCTCGACCAGCACTTCATAGGATCGTGACGGGGTGTGAACTGGGATGCGAGTCAAGGTTCTAGTGTAAAGGATGAGAGTTGCTGCCGCACTCGCTCTGTGCAATTCCCCATTTGGTTTGGCCGTCTCACATACCGAATCCCGCGCCCTGTCTGCGTGCTACCATGAAGCCGTTGAGAGCAAGTCAGCGGCCATGAAAGCTCTTCCTTCCGAAACCGATTTCATCGTGGTGGGCGCGGGCATCGCAGGTCTGCGGGCCTCGGTGGAACTGGCGTGCGCAGGACGCGTCCTGTGCCTGGCCAAACGCGAAGTCACCGAATCCAACACTCAGTACGCGCAAGGTGGCATCGCTGCCGCGCTTAGCGATGACGATGAAGTCCGGCTCCACCTGGAGGACACGCTCAAGGCGGGCGACGGCCTGTGCAACGAAGAGGCTGCACGCATCCTGGTGGAAGAAGGCCCGCCCCGTATCGAGGAGCTCATCGCGTGGGGTACGGAGTTCGATCGCGCCGGCACCAAGATCGCATTCACTCGCGAAGGGGCGCATAGCCGCAGCCGCGTGCTGCACGCTCACGGCGACTCCACCGGGCGCGAGATTGGCCGGGCGCTCTTTCTCAAGGCCTCGGCGTTGAAGGAAATCACCTTCCGGGAATTTGAATTCACCACCGACTTGCTGGTGCGCGACGGCCGCGTGGTTGGGGTCCGCCTTCTCGACCCCTCGGGCCAATCGCACGAGATCATTGCCAGCTCCACATTGCTCGCCACCGGCGGCTTGGGCCACGTTTACAGCGACACCACCAATCCCTCGGTGGCAACCGGCGACGGGGTTGCCATGGCGCATCGCGCCGGCGCCGAGATCAGCGACATGGAGTTCGTGCAGTTCCATCCCACCGCGTTGTACCTGAAGAACGCTCCGCGGTTCCTTTTGTCGGAGGCGCTGCGCGGCGAAGGCGCATATCTGCGAAACATTGAGCTGAAACGCTTCATGCCCAAATACCACGAGTTGGCGGAACTGGCTCCGCGTGACGTGGTGGCCCGCGCGATTGCACATGAGCTGGAGATGGTAAAGCGTCCCGATGCCGCCGTGTATCTCGACCTCACCCACCTGCATGCCGACCGCGTTCGCAAACGTTTTCCCACCATTTACTCCACATGCATGGAGTACAACATCGACATTGCTACCGAACTGGTTCCCATTCGTCCCGCAGCGCACTATGCCATGGGCGGCGTGCGCACCGATCTCCGCGGACAAACTTCCCTCCCTGGCCTCTATGCCGCTGGGGAGGTGGCATGTACCGGCGTGCACGGAGCCAACCGGCTGGCCAGCAATTCGCTGCTGGAAGGGTTGGTGTATGGAGCACGCGCTGCTCAGAACATGCGCGAGCATCTCCGGTCACGTCGTCACCACCCAGCGGTCGCTGGAGCTGAGAATACCGCCGCATCTACCAATGGACAGGCCGCGCAGCTTGAGGCGTTCATCAAGAAAGTGCAATCGCTGATGTGGCAATACGTGGGCGTGGTGCGCGACGGAAAAGGCCTGCGGCAGGTTGTCTCAGAGTTGAGCGAGTTGCAGAAGCAACTGCCTGCCTCGGGCGATCGTCGTTCGCACGAGGCGGCGAACATATTGCAAGCCGGACTCCTGATCGCCAGCTCGGCGTCGGCCCGGGAGGAAAGCCGCGGCGCTCACTATCGCCTCGACTTTCCCCTGAAGAATGACGCGAAGTTCCACAAGCATTCCGTGGTTAGCGGCGACAAGATCCGCTTCGAATAAATCTGCTACCTACAGTGAAGGTGGCCGACTATTCAGGACCAGGAGAAAGGATGAAGATATAATTGTGCCATGGGCGACCATGTGATCCACATCTCGGAAGAGGAGGCCGCCAGCGACTTCGCCTCGGTCCTGGCTCGCGTCCGTGCGGGCGCCGAAATCGTCATTGAAAGCGAGGGCGGTAAGCTACCCGTAGCGGTGATCCATCTGCCCGTTCCGCTCCGCCGTAGCATCTCCGAGTGCATCCACTTGGCCAAGAAGCACGAGGAAGAGAGGGGGGAATCCCCAGTCCTCGATTCCGACTTCGCCACTGATGTGGAGGAGATCATCCGCAACCGCGAACCCTGGAATCCGCCGGCGTGGGACTGATTCTCGACTCCAGCATCGTGGTGGCAGCCGAGCGGCGCGGCCACAACGTCCCACACATCCCCGAACAGATACGAGTTGCTTACGGTGAAATCGATGTCGGTCTCTCGGTCGTAACCATAGCCGAGTTGGTGCACGGAGCCTATCGCGCCAAAACGGACGCTCAGCGTTTGCGGCGCCTGGCTTTCGTCGAGGAGCTGTGCCGCGATGTCCCGGTCCATCCGGTGACTCTGGAAATCGCCCGAAGCATCGGGCGCATCGAGGGCCAGCAGGCCACAAAAGGTATTTCTCTTTCCTTCGAAGATCTGGCCATCGGGGTGACCGCTCTCGAACTGAGGTTTGAGGTAGCCACACTCAACCTTCGCCACTTCCAGATGATCCCCGGCCTGAGGATCGTCTCCCGTAGCCGCGTCCCTCGGCAACAAGAACCAGTCACTCAACTTGCCCCGCTGTCTACCATGAGCAGGTGCTGACTCCGCGAGCTGCGGGCGAGGCTCGTCCTTAGCTGTCTGCCTTGAGCTAAGCGAAAACTCGCGTCTGCGGTCTGAACTGAACCCCTGTTTATCCCCCGAGGTACTTCGGTTTAACCCGTGCTTATGAGATGGCTTCTTTAGTTTTTTTCTGGGGAAACAACAGCGACAAGAAAATCGAGATCAGCAATACACCGGCGACCACGCCGAGCGCAACGCCGATGGGAATCTGCACGTAACCCGACGCCAGCATCTTTACGCCGATAAAGATCAGAATCAGCGATAGGCCGTAATGCAGGAAGTGAAAAACTTCGATCATTCCCGCCAACGCAAAGTAGAGAGAGCGCAATCCGAGAATCGCAAACACGTTGGACGTATAGACGATGAACGGCTCGCGCGTCACCGCCAAAACCGCCGGAATGGAGTCGGTCGCAAACAGCAAGTCGGTCGTCTCCACCACGATGAGCACCACCGCCAGCGGGGTCGCATATCGCACCAGCCCGCGTCGCACGAAAAACCTGCTGCCCTCAAAATCTTTCGTGACGGGGAAGAGCTTGCGAAAGCCGCGCAGTAGCAGGTTCGACTCAGGGTTGATCTCTTGATCTTTTTGGCGGAACAGCTTGATGCCGCTGTAGATGAGGATCCCCCCGAAGATGTAGATGAACCAGTGGAAGCGGTTCAGCAGCGTTATGCCCGCGACGATGAAGATGGCGCGCATGAGCAGCGCGCCCAGGATGCCCCAGAACAGCACGTCGTGCTGAAAGTGCTGCGGGACCTGAAAGTAGCGAAAGATGAGCAGAAAGATGAACAGGTTATCGACGCTGAGGGACTGCTCGATGAGGTAGCCTGTGATGAACTCCAGCGACAACTGGGAGTTGGGCCGGGCATGGCTGCCCACCATGGTGTGTCCGAAAAAGTAGATCAGGACGGCGAAGCCCGCTGCCAGCGAAATCCACACCAGCGTCCAGCCCATGGCCTCGCGAAGGCCCACCACGTGCTTCGTGCGGTGGAACACGCCCAAGTCGAGCGCCAGCAGCGCTAGCACGAACAGGTTGAATAGAATCCAGAAGAGCCAGTTCGAAGGCATGGCAGAGTCTCGGAACAGCCATTCTATCTGGCGGGCTGAAGAGCGTGTGTGTGAACTCGTTTTGCGTCGGCACGGTGGGATGATTGCGCAAAAGCCGAGCCCCGCAGGGGCGAAACAACATTAGCCCAGGGCGTAACCGGAGTCCCCGACAAGCGCCGTTTTTTGCGCTTGTTGGGGTGGTTGAGCCCTGGGTAAAGTGGAAAATAGATCCGAGTCCCTTCAGGGACGGCACAATTCTCACACATCCTCTTAACCCCGCAATGGTCTTTTCGACGGGGCCCGCGATTTCCACCTACAATAGAGCCAGCGGCCTCGTCCGCCTTATACCGGCTCCCCACCTGGAGCTGTCATCACTTCAGCCATCAACGAAAGGAATCATCATGGCCCGGCAACCCGGCGTTTACGCAACCCTGGACACCAGCGAAGGAACCATTGTCTGCCGCCTCTTCGAGCAGGAAGCGCCCATCACGGTGAAGAACTTCATCGAGCTGGCGGAAGGCTCGCGCGAATGGACCCACCCGCAAACTAAGACCAAGAGCAAAGCTCGCCTGTACGACGGCACCATCTTCCACCGGGTGATTCCCGACTTCATGGTCCAGGGCGGAGACCCGACCGGCACCGGCATGGGCGGTCCCGGCTACCAGTTTGAGGACGAGACCAAGGGCTCGCCGCATAAATTCGACAAGCCGGGCAAGCTGGCCATGGCCAACTCCGGGCCGGGCACTAACGGCTCGCAATTCTTCATCACCGTCGTGCCGACGCTGTGGCTGACCGGCAATCACACCATCTTCGGCGAGGTCGTCGAGGGCCAGGACGTGGTGGACAAAATCACCAAGCTCCCGCGCAATCGCCAAGACAAGCCCAACCAGGACGTGGTGCTGAACTCGGTAAAGATTGAGCGGGCGTAAAGGCAGTTTCGAGTTTCAAGTTTCGAGTGGCTCGGACTCTGGTTCTCCGGCCCTTTCGCCAAATGGGGGTAAAAAGAATCGGGGACACGACACGTGATCGCAGCACGGGTCAATCTTGGCGCGTCTGTGATTCAGCCTCTGCGATTCGGACGCTGAGCCTTTCAACAATTGACTTGCCTACCAATAACATGTCCGCGTGAGTCAGCAAGCTGCCTTTGACGTAGTTGCAGAACCAGCAGCATTTCACCAGGTTGTCGAGTTCATAGCCTCGTGCATTGTCCGCCCTGTCCAGCGTGAGCCACCTGATGGCCGCTTGCTTGGAGGACTTGAACACACGCCTAAACTTCGTTATCTCGTAATCCGAACCCGCGTATGCATTGACGTAGTCGCGGAGTCGAATGAACTCCGCTGTCGTGATGCCACAATAGGCGCATATGTCAGGCACCTCCCGCCACCAGTTGTCGAGTGATTCCGGAGTGAGGGCGAACGTCAGACCACGACGGAGTGCTCCCTGCCGAAGAATGGAAATAGCACCCCTGCCAAAGCGGTAGTAACCCTTGTCCTGCTGTTTCTCAAGACCTCGCTTGAGAGCTCCCTTGCCTCGACTTGTCTCGAAATATTTCTTTTGAGCTTTCTTGAGAGCTTGCTTGCCTCGATCCGTTTTCTGATATGCGGCAGTATTAGCAGACACGCAGGGCTTGCACCAAGAGCCCCTGCCATCTCTGGCGAGCCTGTTGCACGGGAAGTCTTCAACCGGAAGATTTGATCCGCATTTCGTGCACCGTTTTACGACGGTTGGCACCATAGGTATGTCCGAAGCTGCTGTAACAGTATCACTCTCAGCGCCTGCTTCTTGCTGATAGTCGTCACGCCATACACACAGTTGACCGTCGGGACACCTAGCGGCGTGTGGCCCACTCAAGCGTCTTCTATGGTTACGGCCACTCTAGTTATGTGCTCGTTGAGATAGTCGACAATGGTTCTTGTTTCTTCAAAAGAAGTGCCCTCCTTCAACTGTAGGCTTAGAGATAGCTTTTCATTCAGTACTAAGTTGGTTTTGGGGCCGTTTTCATGCGTACCGATGTAGGGTGTTCCATCTTCGTATTCACAAGCCTTAAATCGCACATCAGCGAACTCGTTTTTATTTGCGCTCATGTCCACTAGTATAAGCGTGTTCTCCGTCGGATCCGGGACGCGTCTTCAGTGGCGTAGGCGCCTGTGACAATGGTAAGTTATGCTCTATGGATGCCCGTCAAGTGAGCGTTACGATTTTCGTTGTGCCGGAGCCGGTTGCCGAAAAGCTGCAGGCCAACTACTTCGCTTATATTAAGCAGGAATTCGCAGAAGACGCGAATTTGCAGTGTGCCCGGTTCGAAAAGGCTCTTTTTGACATGGCCAACACTTCACCTCTGCGCTGCATAAATCTGCCTTGGGCTGAAATCGAACGTGCACTTCTGAATGTCGGTGCATGGCATGGTAAGCCCTCTTTAGGCGAATCCCAACTGCAGAGCGTTTTCCCAGCCTACTATCGCTAGGCTGGTGGACCGCTCAAGCCGGTTGCCCCACTCAAGCTGATTTTGCTTGAGTGGGGAGTCTGACGTCCGCGTGCTACTCGCGGGTGGCGAGCGGTGTTTCTTCTGTACCGAGCGCTGCAAAGCCGGATAGCAGCACAGGGTTGCGATGGCGAAATTCGGCGATAAGCTTCAGCCGGCCTCCCATAGCCTCCACGTAGCCGCGGAGTGTCGAGAGCAGAAGATCACTGCCCTGTTCCAGGCGGGAAACCTGGTCCTGACCGATGCCCAGTGTTTCCGCGATGCGTTCCTACGGCAACTTGTGGGCGCGGCGAAGTTCGCGCAGCGTCATCTCCTCGGCAATGAGCTGGGCCGCACGGCGCGCAATTTTCTTACGGCGCGCTGGACTCATTGCTCTGATCTTTTGGTTTACCGTCTTCATAGCATCACTTCTTTCTGATGAGTTCCTCAAACACCTTCTTGTACTTCTCCGCAATTGCGTCCCAGCGATATAGCGCGTCGGCGCGCTGCTTGGCGCGTGCGGCTAGCTGCTGTCGAGCCTCAGGGTCGTCGAGCAACGACTGCAACTTCGCTGTAAGATCGGCTTCCGACTTCTCATACTTCACCCCGGCGTCGCCCGCGGTCTCGGCGTTCTCCGGGGTATCGAGATAGAGCACCGCATTGTTCGCAGCCATCGCTTCGATCAGCGCGGGATGCACTCCGCCGATCTCGCAGGCAAAGACGAATACGCCCGCATGCTTCTGCAACGCCCAATATCCGTCGCCATAGATCGCGCCGGTGAAGCGCACGCGCTCATCGCCCAGGGATTTCATGCGCTCGAGGTAGCCGCGATCGTAGGGATTGTCGCCCACTACGACCAGCGGCCAGTCGCTGCGCACGTTGCGCCAACTGCGCAGCACAAGATCGGGATTGTTCTCCGGCTCAAGACGGCTGACATACAGCACGTAACGGCCTGGCTCCAGATTGAAGCCATTCAGGCTGTCGTCGCCCGTTGGCATCTCGGAGCCGTAGCCGATGACGGTGGACTCGCTGCCATATTTCGCGAGGTAGTAATCGTGAATCGCCTTCGCGTCGGTCACCAGGCGAGTGGAACTGAACGATGACATCCATTCGCAGAAGTGCAGCACCTGCGCGCCCAGGCCCTTCCACTTCTCGCGCTTGCGGTCGAGGCCATCCACGTTGAGCACTACCGGCCTGCCGAAGAGCCGTGGAATGTAGGCGAACGGACTGTTGGCCACGTTGCACAGCAGCACGACATCGGCGTCGCTGAAGGCGACGCGCACGGCAGCGAAAAAAGTGCTGACCCAGGTGTCGAGGTGCTTTTGATGCAGGCTGGGGACGATCACCCGGCGCACCCGCCGGTCGTACACATCATCCGGCCGGACGAAGGCCCTGCGGCAGTACACGGTGACTTCGTGTCCCTGGTCGGCAAAGCGCGAGCTGATCTGTTCGGCAAAGCGCTCGAAGCCGCCATAGCGGTTGGGAATGCCGCGAGTACCGACAATGGCGATTTTCATGAAAGCCGCTCTTCGCTGTTCGCTCTTCGCTGACTACTGACTACTGGCTACTGACTACTGGCTTCGCGCGCGGTGTATTGCAAAACCACCATAGCAAATCCCGGTCAGAAACCTTGCGGCGCGACTGAATGATGGCGCGCTTGCGGCGAACGCTCGCACGTACGCGCCAGGGATAAGCCAGTGCCGATAGCATTCGTTGATCGCGCAGCAGAGCATAGCCGACGGTCATCATATCGCGCCACGCCACCGGTAGAAACAACCGCCAGCACAGCCATCCCGAGGCATTCTTGCCGCGCATGAGAAACCGGTTCTTCACCGAATGCCAATTGATGACCAGCGGCAAGTCTTTTCGCCGCTTGGGCGTGACCCGGCGCACATGCCAAGCCACCGCTGCGGGCGTGTAGAGGCACTTCCATCCCATCACTTGCGCGCGCCAGGCCAGGTCCCCGTCTTCACGAAAGGCGAAAAAGTCCTCATCGAAGAATTCGCCCTCGACCGAAACATCAACGATGAAGTCGCGCCGGAACAGCACGGCAGCGCCGCTGGCGCCAAAGACATACTGCGGGCGATCATACTGGCCGCGGTCAGCTTCTTCAGCCCCGCGGTCAAGATGGCGCATGTTCCGAGTGAAGTAAATTCCCGTGGAATCGAGAATGTTGCTTCGGTGTTGTTCCGCGACCGGGTCCCAGCGCAATAACTTTCCGCAGACTGAGCCTGCCTCGGGATGCGCTTCCCCTGCAGCCACCATCTGCCTGACGAAGTCGGCACTGAGCGCGACGTCGGGGTTAAGACACAGCAGCCAATCTCCGTCTGCCGCGCGGATGGCCTGGTTCTGTCCGGCGGCAAATCCCACGTTGCGCTCCTTGTAGATCACCCGCCAGCGCGACTCGACTTGGCGCAACCGCTCTCGCGTGCCATCCGTCGAGGCGTTGTCCACAATGATGACCTCGAGTTCGCGATAATCCTGCTGCGCGATCGAGGCGAAGCAGTCATCGAGATATTGCGCCGAGTTCCAAGTGACGATTGTGACAGAGACCATTAGTCTCTAGTATGCACCGCGTCCGGAAAGGACGATGGGAATGGTGCGCAGGAAGATCTTGAAATCGAGCCACAGCGACCAGTTGTCAATGTAGGTGAGGTCGAGCTGCATCCAGCGGTTGAAGTCCACGTGGTTGCGGCCTTCCAGCACCCAGGTGCAAGTCAGGCCGGGGCGCATGCGCAGACGCCGCCGTTGCCAGTCTTCATACTGCTCCACTTCTTCGGGAACCGCGGGACGCGGTCCGACGAACGACATGTCGCCGCGCAGGATGTTCCAAAGCTGCGGCAACTCGTCAAGGCTGAAGCGGCGCAGCCAGCGTCCCACCGTGGTGATGCGAGGATCGTCGCTGATCTTAAACACCGGGCCGTCGAGCTCGTTCAACTGGTGAAGCTCGGCGCGCATCTGTTCAGCGTTGTTGATCATGGAACGGAACTTGTACAACATGAAGCGGCGACCGCCCAACCCGCACCGAGTCTGGCGAAACAGCACCGGACCCGGCGAAGTCACCCGGATCATGGCCGCGATGCCAAGCAACAAGGGCGAGAACACAATCAATACGGCGAAGGAGAATGCCGCATCGAAGATACGCTTGAAAAACAGCCGCAACTCGCTGTCGGGCGCGCTCGACAGGCTGAGCAGTTGCACATCGCGAAACTTTTCCAGATAGATCCGCGAGTAGGCGGCCGGCAAAAATTCCAGTTGCACCCGCGTCCTCATGCCGACATCGGCGCAGTGCTGCATCACCGGTTCCAGCCGGGCCAGCTCCTGCATGTTCACGGCAAAGACAATCTCATCCACCACTTCCTGTTGCAGAATACCGCCCAGTTCCTCGATGCGATGAACTCTGTACCCGCCCAGGTCCTGGAGCGAAACATCGCTTGAGTTGGGATCGACAAAGCCGATCAGCCGCAGCCCCATCCCCCAACTCTCCTCGATCAGGGCCGCCATCTCGCGGGCGCGCGGACCGCAACCCACGATCAGCAAGTAGTGGTAACGCTTGAGCCGATCGCGCATCCAGGAAACGCCCGAGTACGTCACCGCCCGGCCTATCACCAGCAGGACGAAATCCACCGCGCCGATCAGCAGGACATAGGTCCGGCTCACGTCCACGCGGCGAAATAGATACAAACCGGCATAAATCACCACCAGCACCACGCCGAGTTGGCTGACGATGTTCAGAATGAGCTGGATCGGGTTGCTGAGTTCGAGATCGCGGTAGAAGCTGGAAAAATATCCGACCACCGCCCAAGTAATCACAAAGGCGGCCAGCAGCGGCAGATAATGGCTGAAGGGATAAATGCCGGGCAATCGCCGGCTGAAAAAATCGAAGTGCACCAGCAGCGTGCGCAGCAGATACGCGGCCACGAAGGAGGCGCAGGTCACTCCCAGGTCGTGCATCAATGTGATCGAGCTTAGAAGCTTGGAACGACGATCAAACACGGTAACTGCCGTTGCTTACAGTTGGACGTTATCGCCTGGGAATCCGCTGCGTACCGCACCATGACGTCAGCGAAATTGGCGCAGAAACCAAATAGGACCCTGACGCGAGGACAAGTGCCCTTCCTACTCTAGCAGCATTTCTAAGCTTTATACCATTGGTGTAGGCTACTTGATTAACCTGGAAAGCTTCCTCGATGGTGCCCGGACAGCAAGCTTCTATGACCGAAGTCGCACGCCGGCCGGATGGTCCCCTCCGATCCTCCCAAGCGGCATGTTGGGTACGGTGGCTGGAAGGCCTCATCTTTTTCTTCCTGATTCTCTTCGCCATCCTTCTGCCGCACTCCATCAAAGGAGCGCGGTACGCCTGGATGGCTGCGGGCTTGCTGTGGCTCGCCAAGCTGGCGATCGAGCGCAAGCGTCCGTTTCCGCAGGCCCTTTCGGCGCCGCTCCTGGCCTATATCGTTTTGAGCGGAATTTCGACCGCGCTCTCGCCCGATCCATACCTGAGCTGGCCTCGCATGAAAGTCGTGTGTCTGGTGTTGGCCGGGACCGTGGTTGCACAGAACCTGCAACGGCTCTCGCAGGTGCGCATCCTGGTGCTGTTGTTACTGCTTTCAGGGCTTGCCGCAGCAGGCTTTACGGCTTGGCAATACACCTACGGCGTGGGAGTACAGGTGAAGTACCTCGTGCCGACGGCGGACTTGTATCGCGCGGGGATTCACCCTGGTGACATCATTACGCACATCAATGGCCGCTCTGTGCATACTCCGGAGCAACTGACCAAGGTGGTAGAGCAGAGCCGGCCGGGAAGCATGCTCCGCGTCAACTATCTGCAAGGGGAACCGTTTCACAAGCGAGAAACGTTTCTCACTCGCGAACAATTTGTGAAGAGCGGATTGGGTACCCCGTACCTGCAACTGGCCCGCGGCAAGCCCGGACGTGCGCAAGGCACTCTAAGACACTACATCGTCTTTGCCGAGATGCTCATGCAACTTGGCTGCCTGACATGGGCCATGTTGCTGAGTGCGCAACCGCACAGATGGGGCATCCGAGCGTTCTTCGCCATCGTGTTCCTGGCACTAACAGCGGCACTGCTGGCTACGCAAACGCGGGCCGACATCGCAGGACTGGCAGCCGGTTGCGTCGTCGCGCTCTGGCTACTGGGCAGGAAGCAGACACGAATCTGGGCTTTCGCCGGCGTGGTTTTGCTCTTGCTCCTGGCGACGTTGTGGATCCACCACACTCGCAGGCTGGACTGGGTCAGCCCGGCCGACCCGGGGACGCATTTCCGGGTGTTGATGTGGGAAGACGGAGTGCGTCTGGTCCGGCAGCATCCATGGTTCGGGGTTGGGATGGATACCATCTTCAATCACTGGCAGGAGTGGAACATTCGCGCCTTCGCCCTGTATCGCCTGATCTATCACTTCCACTCCGATTACATACAGATCGCCGTGGAGCGCGGCCTTCTCACCCTGGCAGCATGGTTGTGGTTCGTCGTGGCGTATGTTGTTTTTCTGGTTCGCCTGCTGCGGCGGACGCGCGAGCATAGCCGTTTTGCGACCGGTCTGGTGGCAGGCGTGCTCGCCGCCTTTGTCGGCTACCTGGTTCCCTCAACCGTGCAGTATTGCCTGGGCGACGATCCGCTGGTGATGATCATGTTCTTCTACTTCGGGCTGGCCGTCGCGATCGATCGCATGCTGAAGACGCCAGGAGCGGTAGATGTTCCGTAATGAATCGGTTCGCTCTACCTGACCCGGTTACTTTCTAGCCCCGATAATCTTCCATTGCCATTCGATCACATCGCCGAAGTGGCGTACGACGAACTGGGGGTCGTGGCCCCCGGAATAGATATGGAATTCGTGGGGAACGCCCCGCGAATTCAGCAGTTGGTCCAACCGCTGCGCTCCCTGTTCGAAGCCATAGTCGTCGTTGTTGCCGACATTGAAGTAGATCTTCATCCGCTTCAGGCTTGCGGCGCTGTCGTTTCGCGCGAAGTAGAAGACATTATTGCGCTCAAAGTACGCGCGACTAAAGGGCGAACCGAAGACATCGCCCATCAGGGACCCGGGAGAGCCCGGCCCGCCAGCGGTAAAGTCCTTCGGCAGATCGCCAATCAGCGCTGGCATCTGCGCACTCACGGCGGCAAACTCATCCGGATACTTGAAGGCCAGACGCAACGCTCCATAGCCGCCCATCGAAACTCCGGTGATGCCACGGGTGGTGCGTGTGCTGGCAGCGCGATACTTTTTCTCCATCTGCGGTATGAACTCCTTGATGAAAAAGTCCTCATACTTCACTTTGCCGTTAGCAGAGTTGAGATAGAACGTGTGCCCTCCACTGGGGGCGAGCACGATGAAGTCGCCGATCTTACTCTGGCGCCGCAGTTCGCCAATCACGTCCCATCCGCCAAAGTTCAGCAGGGACTGCTCGTTGTCGCCGAGCCCATGGAAGTAATAGAGCACCGGATACTGACGCGTTTTGTCATGATCGAAGCTGTCCGGCAGAAACGCGCAATAGCGCACCGGCCGGTCGAGGATGCTTGATTTGATGACCGAGCACTCGGCTCGTCCCTGCGCTTGCAGCAGGGGAGCAAGCCACAGAATAAGCAGCGTGACAGCAACGCGAGTGACAGGAAACCGGGGTCTGTATGGGTTCATTGGTTATTCGTACTTCAACGTCTGCACCGGATCGAGTTTGGCGGCACGGCTCGCCGGATACAAGCCTGCGAGCAGGCTCACCACAATCGAGAACGCGATGGCTGCGCCGATCAACCACGGCGGCAGAATCCACACGGCCTCCGCTGGCAGTTGATGCCGATGCAGGTAGATTCCTGTGCCCACATTGATGGCTTTGCCAATGGCAAATCCCAATGCGATGCCGAGCAGGCCGCCGAAGAAGCCCATCGCGCCGGCTTCGGCAAAGAACAGACGTTTCACATCCCCGTCGCTCGCGCCGATCGCCTTCATCACGCCAATTTCGCGCCGCCGTTCCAGCACCGCCATCACCAGCGTGTTGATAATCGCCAGTGTTGCCACTGCCAGCGCCAGCGAGCCGAAGATGCCGAGGAAGAGATCGAGCACGGTAAAGAATCGGCGCAAGCTCTTGGTAGCATCGAGCACCGAGAACGTGCGAAAGCCCAGCTTGTTAATGGCGTCCTGCACCTGTGCGACCTTGCCAGGGTCTTTCACGCGCACCGTCAGCGTCATGTAGGTCTTGCCGCCCCCGCCGCGCAACGAACTGCGCATGTCGGTGAACTGCACCATGTTCAGCTTCTCGGTGAGATCGACCGGCAAGAAAATACGCCCGCGGGAAACCGTCCTCATGCCGCCATAGGGCTCTTCTTCGATGATGCCAACCACTTTCAGCTTCTGGGTCTTGCGCACCACGGAGAAGCCGAAGTCATCGCCTGAGGTTGCATTGCTTCCGCCGGCAGGAGTGCCCGAAAGCTGCGGGCGGCCTGCCGATTCTGCATCCGGCACCAGCGCCTGGCGTTCTCCGTAGCGTAGGGTCACTTCCTGTCCGATCAGCCCCTTGGGGTCCTTCGGATCAATCTCTTTCGCAAAATCGTTCAGCAGGATGACTTCCTCCGCCGATGGGCCGGAGAAAAACTTGCCTTGCAGGTTGTCGAAGGCCTCGTTCTCTCGCGCCGACATGGGCAAGCCCGTCACGAACCCGAGGTGCGCCTGCCCACCCGAGACAATCTCTCCCATTACGCGAATTTCGGGTTCGACTTCGGTGACGTACTGCAGATGCGTCATTGTCGCGCGTGCCGGTTCGTCCAGCACGGGCGCATTTTCCGGATGCTCGGTCTTCTGGTCGTCCTCCCGATCGAAGCCGCGGAAGTCCTGCTTGGAAGTCACGAACACCGTGTCAAACATTCCTGAGCCCGCCAGACGCCGGGTCGCCAATTGCTGCAAGCCCACGCCCAGCGACAGCATGGCCACCAGCGAGGCCACGCCGACAGAAATTCCGACAGTGGTTAACCCGTTGCGCAATTTCGACTGCCGCAGGTTGCGCACGGCGAGTTCGAACAGATCGTAGCCCTTCACGCCAGTGCCTCCTGCGATAGCAGCTTGCCGTCACCGAGAAAAATCAGCCGCTGCGCAAATCGCTCGGCCAGCGCGCGTTCGTGCGTAACCATGACCACCGTCATTCCCAGCGAAAGGCTCAAGTCGCGAATCAGGTTCAGGATGTCCTCCCCGGTGCGGCTGTCGAGATTTCCGGTTGGCTCATCGGCCAGCAGGAGCGACGGACGATTAGCCAGCGCCCGCGCCAGCGAAACCCGCTGCTGCTCGCCGCCCGAGAGCTCCGAAGGCCGGTGCTCCAGGCGTTTGCCCAGTCCAACCTGCTCCAGCGATTCGCGCACGCGCTGCCCCCGCTCAGCACGGTCCACCTCCGCAAAACGCATGGGCAGCTCAACATTTTCAGTAATGGTCATGGACGGGATGAGGTGAAACGCCTGGAAGACCATGCCCACATCATTGCGGCGATAGGCCGCCAGTTCTTCCGACGACATCTTGGCCAAGTCACGGCCTTGCACAAGCACCGAGCCGGAGCTGGGGCGGTCAAGTCCCGCCAGCAAGTTCAGCAGGGTCGATTTACCCGACCCCGATTGCCCAAGCAAGGCCACAAACTCGCCGCTTTCGATGGTGAGGGAAATACCGTCCACCGCGCGAATCATGCCGCCGCCCATCGGATAATAACGACAGACGTCTGAAGTTTGCACCGCGGGCGCCGGCTTGGAACTGGGAACAGATTTCATGTGCACTCGATTCGATGCTACTACGGCACACCCCGGCGCAAAGCACGCGCACGTTTGCACTCACTTGCGGGATACGAAAAGGGAGCTCATGGGCTCCCTGATTTTGGTAACGTTTTGTAACGGCGGATCGGCTATCGTTCCACTGACAGCGCCACCACATTGCCACCGGCCTGCCCGATCGCAGCCGTGAATGGCGTGCTGCTCTCGGCTGCCATCTTCCAAGCGTCGCACGGCTACGGAGGCGTCTTCCCACCCCTCTCATCGAAAAGTTATCAATTATTATTTGGGCTCCTGGCCTGGCGGCGAAAGGGCCTTCGTCGGGGACTGATGGCGCATGACAGACCCGATGCGTCCAGCGGCGTTATTTCTAGAACGCTGAAATAGCCAGTGTTTATGCACCTTCCAAGCATAAGCAGAGTTGGTAACGCCAGTGCGAAGGTGTCAGTGCGAGAGTTGCTGGCGGAAGCGGGGCCGGTCAGCGCCTGCATCCGCCGCCGAGTTTCGCACATTGCTGCGCGTTTTTTGCTTGACTATTTTTTTCATTAACTCTATACAACTAACAAATTGCGATGATTTTTTGGTCGCAATGTTTCCATGACAAATGGAAGGGAGAATAGAAAACCATGGCAACAAAAAAGGCTGCAAAGAAGAAGGCCGCAAAGAAGAAGAAGCACTAACTCTTCTTGGACCTTAACCGGGGGGCGCGCAAGCGTCCCCTTCGTTTTTGCGCTGCGCCGCTGACCCGCCCGTCGTTTCCACATCCTGCTGCAGATGGAGAATTGCTGCTCCCGGCCCAGCCGGCACACTTACATCCCTTACGCCTGCCGGGATGTGCTTACTCAACCGCGACCTTCGTACCCTTCTGGCCCTGGCTCGACAAGTGCTCAATCCGCTCGTTGAGGACTTCCCGGATCGCCTTGAGGAACTCGACGCGTGAGTTTGCCAAGTGCTGCCGGACAGCAGGCGAAACCCCCAGGAATTGTCGTACGGTGTCCACGAGCTCGCGGCATGGGCAAGTCTCGTAAACGGCATGTTCACTCGTCTGTGACTGGTTCTTCGGTGGCTGTTTCATGGTATCTCCTTCATCTCGACCGTTAGGACTTTGCTTTCCAGCTTCGCCCGGGATGGCAACAGGGCTGCCATCGATCGCGGCAGCCCAATATGACGGCGGAACGTGCCGATCTGCACCACGAGTTCGTCGCCCTTCTTAAACAGTTCGACTTCGCCCTTGGTGGCGAAAGGCAGAAGAACACGAATCTCATAAACGCCGTTCTGTTTCCCGAAAGTGTAGGGTTTCTCGGTTCGGGTCACGGCTGACGGATCTTCGCCCTCAGCATACAGCACGCGCGCGAGATCCTCCAGGCGCTGCTTGCCCAGGACCTCATGCGCGAACAGCGGCACCTTCTTGACCGGCACGGGCGCAAAATATTCCTCGATTTCGTGCACCATCGTGTTCTGCGAGGTGTGCCACTCATTGAACCAGGCATCCATCACTTCGGTTGGAAGCACACGGTTCACAATGACTGCGTCCACGGTGAGCCCATGCAGAGAGAAGTACACGAATGCCCGTTGCGTCTCCCGCAGCACCATCTTCTCCGGGTTGGTGATCAGCCGCACGCTGGTAATCTGCGGGTCCTCCATGATTGCGTCCACGCCCTCCAGTTTGCCGAACAGGTCCCGGATGTTGCCAAAGTAGGCGTCGGGCGGCAGCTCGAACGGCGCCACCCGGTTGGCGATCGGCCGCACCGCCTTGAGGAGATTACGCTGGAAGGGGAAGATATGCTTCATGTACCAGTCGAGCGTTGTCGGCATGCTGATGAAGCGCATGGATTCCGCGGTAGGGGCGGCGTCGAGCACGATGACGTCGTAACGCTTCTCCCGCCGGTACTGATTGATGTACATCATGGCGCTGAGTTCTTCCATGCCGGGCAGAATGGCCAGTTCTTCCGCCTCTACACCGCTGATGCCCGTGGTGCGCAGCACGGAGCTTACATAGGAGGAGATTTCCTGCCAGTGGCGCTTGATCTCTCTCTGGATATTCAGCTCCTGGATCGAAAGCCGATCGTTGATCGGCATGGGATCGGCGGTTTGAACATGGAAGAGGTCGGTGTCGAGATCGAAAGCATCGGCCAGGCTGTGTGCCGGATCGATACTCATCACCAGGGTGCGGTACTTCAGTTGCGCCAGTTTTAGGCCCGTGGCGGCAGCCAGGCTGGTCTTGCCCACGCCGCCTTTTCCGCTAAACAGCAGGATCCTCATGTCTGCATTCTAGAACCTTGGCAGGGATGAATCTGCGGATCGCCAAATAAGAACACTCATCGCCAAACGGTTCGCCGATCACGCGACAAACGGAAGACGCTTGCCGGTCCGTAGCGCGACCGCCTCGTCGTGCTCAGTTCGTGCGCATCTTCGGTGTGTGCGCCTGCTTTCGCTTCAGGGACCGCTGGTAACGCGCGAGGAGTTCCTTGCGATTCTGGCGTAGATCCATGTTGGTCGGCGCGGCAGGATAAGGCTTGTTGCCCATCAGCCCTTTCCAGAGAATGCGGTTGTAGTCCGCGAAATCCATGCGATCTTCGGATGTGAAATCCATGCCCTTCGTGGCCCGCGCCCAGTACTTCGCGTTGTGGGTCGGCTTGGGCACGATCAGGCTGTCCGGTTTGGCAGGGAGGGGCAGATCCGTACCGTAGAGAAACGCCGAAGGAGTGGCGGTAAAGCTCCACGAGCTGGGCTTCGTGTTGAAGATGTCGGCCATGGGTCTGGCCAGCGCGTCGTTCAGGTTCATCGGCGGGAGGCCCAGGACCTCTTCCATCGTGCGCACCAGGTTGATCGTGTTGTACTGCGCCGAGACCAGTGCTCCTTGCTTCACGTAGGCGCCCACCACGAACGCGACACTGCGGTGCGAATCGACGTGATCGCCGGCATCCTGCGAGTCGTCTTCCACTACAAAGATCAGAGTGTTGTTCGCGTATATGCTGTTGGCGATCTTCTGGACAAGCAAGCCAACCGCATAATCGTTATCGGCTTGCTGCAACTCCGGAGTATTCACGCCGTCAATCGCGGCAGCGAAACTTCCGGTGTGATCGTGCATCAAGCGCACCAGGCTCAGCGAAGGAAGCTGTCCGTGGGCGTAATTGGCATCGAAATCTCGTGCCCACTCCGTGTAACGGTAATAATCGGGAAACTGGTTGTCGAAACCGCGAAAGTACGGATCGGTGTACGGCGTCAGGGAAGCACTCGCGGGGAACGCCACCGTCGTGCGGGTTGAGAATGGGTTCCGGTCAAGGGGAATAGGCACGACGTGGGTCCCGGCCGGCGGTTTCACCGGATAGAGGGTCGTGTCCACGAAGAAGCCATAGTTGCGAACCGTGAGGTTCGCTCGCAGCGCGGAGTCCCACAAATAGCCGGTATTCACTTCGTTGTCCGGTCCATCCGGCGCAGCCACGTCGGTCTGGCCGGGCAATAGATCCGGATCGTCGGGTGTGAGGGGATCGGCGGCCCGGCGTTTGGCGAGGGTCGGAATAGCAACGTTGACATTACGATTCACTCCCTCGGAATCCAAGCTCAGGCCGCGTCCCGCGTAGGCCACCGGGAATTGGCGTTCGATCACGTCGGGGGCGCGGGCCGACGTGGTCCAAGGCCAGCCGTCATTGCTGGTTTCGGCGCTGTCGAAGAAGTTGTCGAGGGTGACGAAGCTTCGCGCCAGGTTATGCAGATTGGGCGTGAGCGGCTGGCCAAACTCAGCCAAATCAGGATCGCCATTGCCGATTTCCAGGTCGCCCAGAATCTGGTCGTAACTGCGGTTTTCCTTGATGATGAAGATAACGTGCTGGACGCCTTGACGCACCGCCGCCATAACTGCGGAGTCGTTGGCACTCTCGGTGCTGGCGAACCGGTTGTTCGTGGCTACCTGCGCCGTCAGCGTCGTGAGCTGCGCCGGGCTGGGGCGGGGGAAGCTCTGGAAGCCTGCCTTGATCAACTGGGGATTGTACTGGCCCGAAGCAACGCAATTTCTGTGGGTCGGCGGTCCGGCGCTATAGCAAAAGCCGGGATTCGGACCGGTCGGCGACTTCCCATTGACCACATACACCCATTTGCCATCGCCGCTGAAGCTCACCGAGTTGGGATACCAGCCCGTTGGAATGAGACCCACCACCTGATCGCCGCGATTGCTTCCGCCCAGTGCCACCACCGCGACGGAATTCAGATTGCCGTTCGTTACGTAGAGTTGCGTCTCATCCGGCGAGAGCGTCACGCTATTGGGGTTCGCGCCCGTATATCGCGCCAGCGCGGAAGGCACTACCGACGCCGGAGCGATCACCGGGATGGTTTCGAGTATCGCATTGTTCGCGGTGTCGATTACGTCAATGGTGTCCGACTGGTCTTCGACGACATACAGCAGGGACTGGGCCGCGTTCAGCGTCATCTTGCCGGGTTGGCCTTTTACTTGGATTCGGGCCGTTACCTTGGGCTTCGGCGACAGGCCCAAATTGACCACGTCGATCTCGCGGTCGCGAATGCTTGACACATACGCGGTCGCGCTCGATCCGGTCCCCTTCACCGCTACCCAAAAGGGATATTCGCCGCCCGGCGTACCCGCCTGCGAGGGGTCGCCCTTGCCGGGGCGCAGATCGAGTTCCGTTCCCTTCGACCAACTGCCCAAGCCTCCATGGAACACGGTCATCGAGTCGTTGTAGTAATTCGCTACTGCCAGCGTCTTGCCATCATTCGAAATAGCCACGCCGGCGGCGCAGGGCTGCACGAAAACCATACTGTTGATCGGGACTAATCCGTCGTTAGGCACGGCAAGGCCAAGGCCGGCACGATGGCCCAAGGCAAGCTCCGTTCCGGGCCGCTCTACCCAAGTTCCGTCGGCGCTCAGCGCAATGATGTGGACATTGTCACCGGCCTTGTCAAAGGGGAGGTCACCCATGCCGCCGGACACGTAAAAAGCTCTGCCCGATGGATCGAAGACAATTCCGTTGTAGGTATTTGAGACCTGCACCACTTGCTTCTTGACCGGCGTGTGCTTCGAAATATCGTAGATGAACACGTACTCTTTCGAGTCCGACAATTTGAAAGGCGTGCCGTTGGCGTTGTAAACGCGGTTGTACCCGCTGGTCAGGACCAGCAGAGTCTTGCCATCCGGACTCACTACGGTGGTGACCGCTTGCCCGGCCAGCCAGGCTGGATTGTCGGGCAGATCGGGGTTCATCGGCTCGAAGCGGGAATTCGAGGGCGCTAGCGGCGTAACCTGCTGGCCCAGGTTGGGCAGGGCCTGCGCCGAGGGCGCGTCGATCGGGGGCGTGTGCGATGCATTGAGCGGGTAGCTGCTGCCGGTAGGGCTGTCAGCACTCAGCTGAGCGAGAGCTAGCGCGGCTGATGGACCGCCGCAGCCTGCGAGCAGAGTCAGGGCAAGAACCAGGAACAGCAGCCGTACAACAGTACCTTTAGTCATAATAGCCGTGAATCCCTTCTCACAACCATTTCAAGGTTGCGGCAATCGCTTGGTAGTGACATCAGCCACGGTGGGCGAGTAAGAAAAACAGGCAAATCTCGAAAAGGGCGATTTTCCAATTCCGGATGCCGAACTGGCGGAATCTTCACCCGCTAAAAGACCAACGCTTTTCGGCGAACTCAATACTCCGCGTTTAATCACTGGGCGCTACACACGTGAAACTCGCGGCATCTTCACTGCCTCCTGGGCCGCCCGTATATTGAGCAAACTTCGGATAAGGGCACAAGGGGCGGGTTCTGCCAGCAGGCAGGGCCGTGCTGTTAGGTGAAGTGCCAGCAACCATGGAATCGGGGGCCGCGCCTTGTTCTACCCAGTTGACGATCGCAGTAAGGGGATCAAAGCTGTCGAGCGCATAACTCCCATGCTCGCAGTGGTTCATCCCGGGAATCAGAAAGAGTCTGGCAAAGCTTCCCGTGTCTGTCCCATACCTGGATGTCAGGTTTTCATAGTACTTAACCGTGTCGTACATCGAGAACACAGGGTCGCTCTCACCGTGATAAAAGATTATCTTTCCATTATTGGTCCTGAATGTATCCAGGTTCGTCGAGGTTGCTTCCATATACGTCGTGGCCGACTGGGTAAAAGTAGAATCCGTGGCATTTACCTCGCTATTGAAATCGTCCATTGGCGTGGTGAACATACTCAACGAAGAATTTGGTGGCGTCGAGAAGAGATACATCGCTGATTGCGCACCCTGCGTATCGTTGTCGGCATAGTTTATGGTGACAACATTGTTTGGTGCTGATATGTAACCAACCGTCCACATCCTCCAATAAACGTCGCTGATATCCACGTCGTACGGCCAGTCGGAGTAGAGTGGGTTCCCCTGAGAATCCACCGGCCCCGCGAACACATTCTGAATCGCCGAAATCTGCTCAGGAAGCAGGCAGGTCGGGGTTTTCGTTCCCGGGCACTGAAGCGTGCTGAGGCTGGCTGGGTCGAATGCCTTCTTGCAGGCAGCCATGTTGAAAATCATATTGTCCTGTAGTCCATCGAGAGTGTCGCAAGCCTTAAGCACGAGTTGCCCTACAAGCGCCAAGTCCGATTCGCTGGCGCCGGGGATAAGAACAGGATTTCCATTGGGATCCAATGTGGTTCCGACAGCCAAGGCTGCCTTGGCAAATTGTTGTGTATCCCATGCCTCGGCAATCGCGGCGTGAGGAAGCCGAAAGCCGGGATCGCCAGCCACGATTCCGTCGAACATATTGCCCCACCGCTGGCTGGCAACCATAGCCTCCCGCCCTCCGTTGGAACACCCGATATAGTACGAGTGGACGGCGCTAGTACCGAAAAACGACCTCAAGATGGACTTTGCTATAGGAGTCAAAGTGCCAGTCTGCTGGTAGCCGTAGTCGTATCTAGCCTGGGGGTCATATCCAAACCCATCATTTTGATCAATGTTGGCATTGGCGGTATGGCCTGAATTCTGAGTTATAACCGCAAACCCGCGATAGAGTGCCGGCAAAAAGGCAGTGCCCCCGCCCAGCGTCTGACCAACTGCCTCCGCTACCACACCGTCATTCCCACTGCCTCCCGTGAAAAAGAAGTCACCATTCCAAGTCGTAGGCATCCTCAGTTCAAACTGAATGGCATAAATTGGATTTCCTGTTCCTCCGGTCAGATTGCCAAACTGATCCATCGGAGGCGCAGGAACTCCAATCCGGGTGTTGACGGTTCCCTGAATCAGGCAATTCTCAGGCATATCGGGCAAATTTGGATAAGTAGTGGAAGGTGTAGAGTTGGCCGGCACGAATTCTGCTTTGGTGATCTGAGTATTTGGAAGACTGAGTTGGGCGATGCCGGCACAACTGAGCGCCGGGTCTGGTGGTACTGCGCTGGAACCGCCGCAACCGCTACTGCAAATGACGATTGCGATAGCCATGAAAGTGAAAAAAGCGAACCTTGCTGTCGTCTCTGTTGAGCACCTATTTATCTGCATATCCCTGCGCTCCGATTTGCCACCGCGAGCCGTGCGTTGCGGATAGTGTTGCTCTTGAGGGTCTGCTGGCCGACCGGCCCTTCCTAAACGATCTGATCTGATATTGCTGTCTTTTCAGGTGGAACTGGCCTTACCAATCAACTCATGCTGATGTTCATGCATAAGGTTCAATGCTAAGCAAGTGCTGCCTCGGGGTCTGTGATGTCAAGTACGTATCCGCACGAAAGTAACCACCTGTAGCGGGTGCAAGGTAGGAAAAGGCGGAACCAGCGGGCCAGGTCCTTGACAACTGCGACAAGCCCCATTAGCAGCGGGTGCCCCACTCATTCCTGACGTTGGAATGAGTGGGAATGAATTGCCGTAACGGCCAGTCTCAGCGAGGCCGCCTCCAATTGCTCCATGGTCTCCCACACATTCGAAACCCGCGAATGTGTGGGGCACCCGGCCAGCCCGTCAGGGCGGAACAACATTAGCCCAGGACGTGACCGGGGCCCCCAAGAAGCGCCGCATTTGCGCTTCTTGGGGTGGTTGAGTCCTGGGTTAGCTGGTTATATGAATCCCGAGCCGGCTTCAGCCGGCGGCACCATTACGTGGGCGTGATTACCAGCAGGGCTCATCGTCCGCTCCCATCCTGTCCACAAAAGCAGCGGACACCCGGCGGATGATGTTCGCCACGGAACAGATGGGTGTTCTGACCTGTCTTCAAGAGACAGCACGCAGGATTCGGGCCACGACATGATCGATGTTCGTTAGTTGGTGTTCCCAGACCCGAATGACTTGCCATCCGGCGGACCTGAGCCCAGAACGCTGTCGCTTGTCTCGGTCTTTGTTGGCTTGAATCTTTTCCTGCCACCAGCGCCTATTTGTCCTCGGCGCGGTGAAATGTCGAGGGCAGCAGTGCCAGAAACAGCCGTCCACAAAGACACAGACATGCCGACGAGGAAAGACAATATCCGCGGTACAGCGCACGTCATCAATCGGCCTGACGTTCTGTTGAAACCGAAGCCCGGCTTTGCGCAACGCGATGCGTAGCGTCTTTTCTGGCGATAGGTCGCTGCCGTAGTTGGCAGTCATCACCCTGCGAACAAATGCTGATGAGGCAGCGGGCGCGCGGGAGCGGATGGACCTCCTCGTCATGGCGTAGGGAGGTGGTTCGCGGCGTCAGGAGGCAACTCGTCGGCGCCACTGCCGAGTTCGGCCTTCTCGTCGCGTCGAATTTCCATTTTCTCGTCCCCAATCTGCACAATGATTCGACCTTCTTCTGACTTCAGCAGCAGATCAGGTACCCTCTCAGGGGCGTCGGGTGCCTCCTCTAACAGGCTCTTCAACGGCTTGAGGACGTATGTGTCGAGAAATCTGGCCATGGTTGCCCCTGCTTTCTCTTGAAGGTGCTTCCAGGCATCGGGACCAACATACGTCTTACCCTTTTGTTTCTTGAACGCTTCGCACAATTCTTTCAGCTTCGGATTCGGAGTTGAGTCTAGAACGACTAGAACAGGCGTGTACCCACTGGCTCTTGCACTCTCGGGAAACTCCAACTCCTCGCCCCAACGACCCTGACCCGAAGCAGCAATTGTCACCCTCAGCTTTATTTCATAGGCGCTCTTATCGCTCTCACGTATACAGTCAACCTGTCGACCGCTGCCCTTTCCTTGGCGTTTTACTGGGCTGTTTTTTGCACCCGCTGGAACACCGCCGATGGCATGGGCAATGATCGGCTCAAATACGTAACCGGTCTCTTGGGCCGCGCGATTGTCGATGTCGTAGACCCACTTCCGCCAGAGTAGAAGACCAGCTAGCGCAGCCGGGCTGAGGCTTCCGAATTGAAGAAGGCCACGAGGCCCGACCTGTTCGACGGTAGGGATGGGTTGAGCTTGAAGAATCCGCTCGTACTTAAGACGCGCCTTGTGCAAAGTAGCCAAGCAATAAAAGTACGCATCAGCATCTTTTCTTAAGCCCACCAACCTCTCAAACAAAGCGACGAAACCAATCCCAGAAACGCGGAGTTCGTTCAGGGGTTTCTTGCCGAAGAATGGGGGCAAGTCCCGTGGGATTTCTGGGAATCGCCGCGCCAGCCCGAGGTCCGCTGCAATAATGCCAATCAAATAGCAGCAGATCGGGTCGTCCAATGCGACCCCTAACTCGCTATTGCCCACCGCTCGCAGTTTGGTGATGAATGCTTCTTGCGTCTTGCTCAGCGCCATAGAGGAAGTTCCTCGGTAATCAGGAACTGCTCGAGCTCCTTGTTCACTAGATCAGCTACTTGCTTGAGAGCAGGGCTCGAACCGTCGGAAAGGGTCGGGAGAAAGCTGAGGAGGGCGCCTTCACTGATCGAAGGTGTAACGGCATTTAAATCTGCCGCTAACGTGCTCGCAATCACATAGGCAAACAACGGCGGTACAGCATTTCCTATCAACTGGGCTTGATCGGATGGACTGCCGACGAACACAAAGTCATCGGGAAATGTTTGAAGTCTGGCGCACTCGCGAATCGTCAGGGGTCGATTCTCAAACGGATGGATAAACTCCGATCTCGCACCACCCGTTATCGACTTTGAAGGTTCGTCAGGCCGGAGGCGCCTGAGGCCCGCAGGTGCTCCGCCCCGGTGCTCAGTAGGTGTCCCGTCCATCACACGCCGAAACGCTCTTCGTCGATAGCTTTCATGCTGAAGTTCATCGGGTAGGTCACGCATTGTCATACCTGGCTCCATCGATTTGGCGCGCTCCAAGTCTTTGCCGACCAGCGGACGGTAGTAATGACCTTGTGGATGGCCAGGCGGCTGACATGCGGGACGCGAGAGACCATCAATTGCTTCGCCGAGTGTTGGGGTTAACGGCAAGTGTCGCGCATGTAGCAGCGCGCCTGGCGCTCCGAACGCTGTGTGGGTCGGCTTGGGAAACGTGGGTTCCCAACCCAGTCCCCCGATCGCAATCACACGTTTCCGGTGCTGCGGAATTCCGTAGTTTGCAGCGTTCACCTTTCGAAGATGAATCCTATAGCCGGCGCGCAGAAGAGGCGAGAGCAGTTCCAGAACTCGCGTGCCGCCTTCAGCGGTCATGAAACCTTCGACATTCTCAAAGACGAACGCTTTGGGCTTCAGCCTCGTCACAGTTTCAGCAAAGCAGCTTACGAGATTGTTCCGACTGTCGCCGTCGCGGCGCAGTCCGGCCGATGAGAAACCCTGACACGGGGGACCGCCGACAATTACATTAGTGCTTGGGAGCGAGATCTTTTGGGAAAGGTCATGCGCGGAGGCGTGACGCCCGAGATTCCTAACGTATGTCTTAAGCGCCGCAGGGTTGTTGTCGACAGCTAGCAACACCTCAAAGCCAGCGTTCTTGAAACCGAGAGAAAGACCCCCAGCCCCACAGAAGAGATCAAGGACGGTTACGCTAGCTTGTTTCATTGCGCCGTGCCCACATTCTGCCACGGACGCAGTTGAATAGCGAGTGGTGACTTCTATCAACAACGGCGCGGTTTGGAGGCCCCGGTCGCACCGTACCTCCGAACCTCGCTTTTTTCCGCGGACGGTGAAGCCGTGCCCCTATCAATATCCACAACCCTGATTCCCATTCCGGGAGTTGGCGCAAAATAGGAGCGCCAATTGCTACTTTCGTAACTTGACCGCGTTGCCGACCGGACCCATACTCTGCTTGTAGGGCAGGATCCGCCGCGCCCGGCGCTCCTGCCCATTTGTGTTTATGGAGAAGCAGTTGTCAGTAGTCAGTAGCCAGTCGTCGCGTTCTCGCCGGAGGGTCGGCGCCGACTACCGGAAATCGATCACAAGTCCTTATTCCGCAATACTTTGCCTGCAAGCCGCCGGGAATCAATACTTTGCATGGGTCCGTTCAAAGTATTAAAAACAGGCAACTTACGGATGGAAGTAACTGCAATGCAATCAATACTTTGTAGGCAAAGTATTCATACTAAATACTTTACTGGAGGGGGAGGGGGTAGTACTTATGGGTCTCACAGCTATTGAGGATGTCACGCCGGAGAGTCCGGCCGACGGTCGAGAGAATACGCCAAGTCTGCCACTGGGCGACGAGGCTGAATTCTCGCTGGCAATCTGCGAGCACATCAGGCCAGGCGGGACGCGCTGCGGCATGCTCGCCTTACGCGATCAGAAGTTTTGCTATTACCACGCGAAGGTGCGCAAGACCGTACCCAAGAACAACCTGTTCGTCTTTCTGGCCAATCCAGGCCGTAGAGAGAATGACCCTTGCTACGCGTTCGAGTTTCCGTATCTGGAGGACGCGGCTGCGGTGCAGATCGCTTTCATGCAGTTCATCTACGGCGTCTCGCAACAGCGGATTGAGGAATGGCGGGCGAGGATGATTCTGTCGGCTTTGCACGGCGCAGCGGCCAACCTGAGGCTGATGGATGCGGCGACGGCATCGTGCGAGAAAAAAACAGTAGTCAGTAGCCAGTAGTCAGTTAGGAAGAGCGCAAGGAAGCGAGATGAGAGCGCTGATGAGACAAGGACCGCAGGTCCCTCCGCTCGGGCTCAACTTCACCCCAACTCGCCTTCGCGGCGTAATACAATCGTCGTTGGCTTTCCACATGGCAACTTCTGAAACCATCGATCATCCGGCCGCGACCAACTCTGGCGATACTGCGGCGGCGGTGATCCAACTCCAGGAACTCCGCCACCAGTATGGAGATCGGACCGCGCTGGCTGGCGTTTCCTTCGACGTGCGTGCCGCCGAGATCTTCGGCCTGCTTGGCCCCAACGGCAGCGGCAAGACCACGACCTTCCGCATTCTCTCGACCCTGATGGTGCCCTCGGGCGGACGCGCCCTGATCATGGGCCACGATGTGGCGCGCCAGCCTGCGCTGGTGCGCCGCTCGATCGGCGTCGTCTTCCAGGAGAAGAGCATCGACATCAAGCTGTCGGCGGAAGAGAACCTGATGCTGGTCGGCCATGTTTACGGCTTGCACGGCGCCGCCCTGAAGAAGCGCGTCAGCGAAATGCTGGAGCGGGTTGGTCTCGCCGACCGCGCCAAAGAAAAAGCGGAGACCTTTTCCGGCGGCATGCAGCGGCGGCTCGAACTCGCCAAGGGTCTGCTGCACCATCCCTCGGTGTTGCTGCTCGACGAGCCCACCACCGGACTCGATCCGGGCGCGCGCCGCGATTTGTGGCAGTACCTGCACATTCTGCGCGACGAAGAACGCGTGACCGTGCTGGTCACCACCCACCTGATGGAAGAAGCCGAGGGCTGCGATCGGCTGGCGATTTATGCCAACGGCAGCGTCGTCGCGTTGGGCACGCCCGCCGAATTGAAGAGCGAGATCGGTGGCGACGTCATACTGCTGGAGTCGGAGCAGCCCGATTCGCTGGCGCAACGCATCGCACAGCGCTTTGGGTTACAACCAACGGTGCTCGATCATCGGGTGCGTCTGGAGATCGAGGCCGGACACCGCTTCGTTACCGACGTGGTCGAGGCATTCCCGGGCGAGATCGAAGGCGTCTCCGTGCACAAGCCGAGCCTGGAAGATGTGTTCATCCGCCGCACCGGCCACCGCTTCTGGACCGAAGAGAACGACGGCAGCGCCAAAGGCGACGGGAAATAGCCGTCGCGCGCAGAATAATTTGTTCGTCTTCATTGAGCCGGATGTTCCGCGAGTTTAGCAGCGCGCTCTTCAGCCCGATACTGGTTTTCAAACTGTCCTTGCCGCTGGTACAGTTTCGCCAGATGCGACCACGCATCGGCGGCATCGGGCGCAAGCTGGACCGCCTCTTCCTGGAAGGAAGTGGCCTGTTTCAGGTCGCCGAGAGCTCCCCAAGCAGCCGCGCGACCTTGCGCCACATTGAATCTCAAGCAGCCTTCTCCGGTCGCCGCGACGGCGTCAGCGGGAGCGCTGTGGACCGCCTTATCGAGAGCCTGCAAGGTTAGCTTGGGCTGCTGGATATGCAAGTAGAAACGCGCCAGGTTGATCTGCACCAGGTCAGGCCTGGACGACATCCTGCCTGCTTGTTGCCAGGCATGGATGGTTTCGGAGATTCGCCCCTCGCGCTGGTAAAAGTTGGCCAGCGTGGTCCAGGCGACTTCGCTGGGATCCAGAGAGATAGCGGTCACATATTCTTGTTCGGCTTCGGAGCGGCTCCCCATGGCGTAGAGAATATTGCCGCGAAGCCAGTGCACGAAGGGGCTGTCAGGGAAAGCCCGGAGTGCGCTGTCCGTTGCCGAGAGCGCCTCGGAAGTGCGGCCCAGGACGGCGAGCAGGTTCGCGGCGTTGGCCGATTGATTGAACGACCCGGCGGCAGAATAGTCGAGCGGAGCGGTCGGCAGAGTCGCGGTTGCGCAGTTCACCGGAAAGCGCTGAATCAGTGTTTCCGTCTGTGGCGTACGACGCACGAGAACTGCGGAGATCTCGTCCAGATAGACTGGCCGCCAGTCGCGACTATCGCAAAAGCCTTTGAGCTGCAGCAACTGGACGCCGTCAAAGCGCGCCAGCGGAAGAATGATGGTGTTGATGTTGTAGCGGTCTGCTTCCTGCCGCCAAGTCTGGGAATCGGGCGAGAGCTGGAGCAACTGACCGGCCTTATGCATCCGTGGGATTCCGAAGAGGGTGTCACGCCCGTCGATATAGTCGCGGCGCTCTGGGCCGAGCTTCCAGGTGAGGTAGCTGCCTTCGTTGTAGGTGTTGAAGATTTCTCCGGGTAGATTCTCGCGCTCGATGAACTCCGCCGCGCGTTCCGGGAACCACCAGCCCAGTCCGTCGCCAAATGTCGATTCATCCACAACTCGAACGTAGTGACGGTTGGTGACCAGGTCAAAAGAGCGCAGCAAAGCGAGCGCTGCCAGCAAGCAAACCGCCGCCCAGGCAGCGGCGGAGCGCATCGGCGCCTGCCTAATTTTCGAGCCAAGTTCGACAACTGAAGCAGAAAGTACTGGTCCGCCGACTATCACCACCACGCACGCAAATACCGCTCCCATGCGCACATGATGCACCGGCGGGTAGGTTGCGGCGAGCAGCAGCATTGCCGCTCCCAACTGACGCCTCAGCAAAGCCAGCCCGGCAGCAATGACCGCGATGACCAGCAGCAGATAGATCGCTCCTTGGGTCTGCCTCAGTGAAAGTGCAGTGCTGAAGGCGGTCCAAGTCATCGGCACACTGCTCCATTCGCCGATATTCAGTTGCTGCTGCCCCGCCGCGCGCTGTTGCCGCATCAGCGCCCGATACATTCCCCAGCCCCAAGGATTCGCCAGCGTTACCAGCGCCGTCGCCGCCAGCCATCCCCATGCGCGCCGAAGTCGCTGCAGGGCGGCGCGCCGGCGAACTTCACCGAAAATTGTTTCCGACAGCTCGACACCCACATAGGCGAGTATCAGAGCCAGTCCCGCAGCAAAGCCGAAGTGCAGATTGACCCACGCCACCATCAGCAGTGGCAACAACCAGAGGCGCGCGCGGCCAGTTTGATAGTTCTCCCAAAGCAGAGCCAGAAACGCCGCGAAGAGCACGACCGTAAACATGTCGGCACGCGGCGCAGTGCGCCAAGCGATGAGAGGTATGGCGAGGATGGCGATTCCGGCGCTGACCGCGGAACCTCGCCGCAACAGCACGGCGACTGTAGCAACACATGCCAGGGCGCCAAGCCATGAGATCAAGGCATAGCCGCCGAGCAGATAGGTGGCATAGAGCACCAGCCCGGAGCCGACCGGATAAATCCAGGGCTCGCCTTGCGCGGTGTAAGAGAACACGTCCGTCGAAGAGATGTGGTGATGTTGGACTACCCAGCGTCCCGTCGCCAACTGCCAGCCCAGGTCGAAATCAGAAACCGTGCGCAGGCCGGCCAAAAAAGCATAGATAATGGCAATTGTGGCGAGAATCAGGAACAAGCGCCGGTCGAGCCGAGAAGTACCCGTCGCCGACGTATCTGCCGTGGTCAAGTTCACTGTTGCGACTGGGGCACTCATGCGCTTAGTTGGCAGTCATCGTAGCATAGAGAAGATTGCAAAATACTCCTGTTAGAATAGTGTGTCTTGAAGTCTGCCTGACTGTGGTTGAACATCACGGTTGATCTTCATTTGCAGGCCCTGAAACCCGTTCATGGCAACTACCCAAACTACGGCCCTTCCCGCGACGACCTCCAGCAGCAACGCCGGCTTGCTGCTGCCTTCGTTCTCGCTGTGGTGGCGCGAAATCGTGCGCTTTTACCGGCAGCGCGCGCGGGTGGTGGGCGTCATCGCCTCGCCGCTGCTGTTCTGGCTTGTGATTGGCTCCGGCTTCGGCACCTCCTTTCGCTCCAACGGAGCGGCCGGTGGCCAACATTATCTCGACTATTTCTTTCCCGGCGCTCTCATCATGATCGTGCTCTTCACCGCCATCTTCACCATGATGTCGGTGATTGAAGACCGCAAAGAAGGCTTCCTGCTTTCCGTGCTGGTGGCGCCGGTAAGCCGCTCCGTAATCGTCCTGGGCAAGGTGCTCGGCGGCGCAACCCTGGCGACCGCGCAAGGACTCATTTTCCTGGTCTTCGCTCCCGCGCTGGGCGTGCATTTCACGTTCGCCAGTTTTGGACTGACCGTGCTGGCAATTTTCCTGGTGGCGTTTTCGCTGACGGCGCTGGGCTTTATCATCGCGTGGCCCATGGATTCAACCGCCGGGTTTCACGCCGTCATCAACCTGTTTCTCATTCCGCTGTGGCTGCTATCGGGATCGCTGTTTCCGCTTTCCGGCGCGTCCATCTGGATTCGCCTGCTGATGCGCATCAACCCTCTTACTTACGGCACGGAGGCGTTGCGCTCGCTGCTCTTTCCCGGTTCGGCTTCGACTGGCCTTTCACTCGGCACTAATTTCGCAGTGCTGGCGCTGTTCACCTTGATCATGTTCGCCTTCTCGTTTCTGGTGGCTAACCGCCGTACCACCAAGCCTGCGGCCTGATGCAAGTAAGCCTGACTTTCTATCCGGCCCTCAATGCCGTTCTGAACGGCAGCAGCGCCGTTTTGATTGGCTCTGGGCTCTATCTCATCAAGCGCGGCCGCCGTACGGCCCACAAGCGGGTCATGATCGCCGCGTTCGTCACCTCTACGCTGTTCCTCATCTCGTACCTTTACTACCATCTGGTGCTGCGGGCCGGCATCACCCATTTTCAGGGTCAAGGATTGTCGCGGCCGTTATATTTCACCATCCTGATCTCACACACCATCCTGGCCGCGGTGGTTGTGCCGTTCATCCTGGTCACGCTGGCGCGCGCGCTGAAGGGCAATTTCGCGCGGCACAAAGCCATCGCGCCGTACACCTTCGCCATCTGGATGTACGTTTCGGTGACCGGTGTGGTGATCTACCTGATGCTGTACAAGATTTTCGTGGGCTAGAACGTTTCAGCGGTGCGTTCGCTGGGAGCAAACATAACCATTTGAAAACTGCTGTCCAGCTAGGCTGCTCGCGCCGACTTCTGCCGTGCGGTCTGGTTCGGGTTCGGCGCCAAGGTGTCCATCGGTGCGGCTGCCTGATGGACCTCGCGGTAGTGCTTGGGGGTGACCCCCGCGAGCCGGCGAAACACGCTGGTGAAGTGGCTCTGGGTTTCGAAACCCACGTGGGTGGCGACCTCGGCCAATGGGGTTTCGCCCTCGCGCAACATTTCCTGGGCGCGCTCCACCCGCTGCCGCATAACGTATTGGTGCGGGGTGGTGCCGGTGCTCAACTTGAACAGCTTAGAGAAGTAATACTGGCTCATACCTACGACCTGCGCCAAGTCCGCCACCGCCAGTTCCTGGGTAATGTTCTCGCGTACGTGGGAAAACACCCGCTGCAAACGGCGAGGCGGCAAGCCGCCGACCACCTCGACCGGCGCCAGGGTTGCGCCCAAGTATGCCTCCACCACCTCATGCGCACGGTCCTGCTCCAGCGAATGCAGGGCCAGCACCAGCACGTTCATGCCTTCCGCTTTGGCGCCGATGGCCGCCGAATAGGCATCATGGCACGCGGCGGCCCGAATCCCCGGTACCCGGTTCGCGGCCACGGAAGCGCCAACCACTCGACTGGTGATGATGATGCCGCGTTCCGCATTGTGACGCAGCACCAACATGGCCACCTGCTCGGCGTAGTCGGCACTGCTGTGCGGCTGGACCGCCGAGGTCGCATCCGTCACCTCATGTCCCGCCTCGACTAGCTTTGCCGCGATTTGCTCTTTAGCTGCCTGGCCTGCTTGATCGGATCCGATTGCGATGCGCACTTTGCTCTCCTCCATTGGTCAAACTGGTTTTGATTCGCCGTACCGGCGGGCACGGCAACCAGGGAGCGCTGGCCAGTCGCACCCACGGGTAGTTCTCATAAACATTCCTGCAAACCCCCTCAATGGTTCCGACAATGTGGCTGGGCCTCGCCCTGTACATAAGCGAGCTTCGCGGTTGTACACACCGTTCCATAGGCTGCAATGGTCATAACCCAACATCGACCGATGACGCGGTCACCTTGATTGTTGGATGCGCAAGAAACCGCGCGCGCGTCCCGCGACACAACGTTCTGTGAAGAAGTACGGCTAATGGTTCCACCCCAGCGAGGGCGCCTGGGAAGCGCCTTTCTGGTTTGTAATGATATCAAGTACAAGCGCCATCCGGCTGCCGCCAGCACCATTCATTTCGGATTTACAATTATTTACAATCTGCGGTTCCTTACGCGAATACTCGCCGCTCGCGATACACTGCGGAAACGATAAAGCTCAGGGCGATGCCTGACAATCCGAGAATGTCAAACGCTATGATCGGCAAGAATCCAGCGCCCGGCGGACCGGGCATCGTGCCTCGCTGGACGCGAGGAGCTAAAGAAGCTGTGGGAACGGCATACGCGGTTTCCAGTCGCGTCTGGTACACCATGGCCGGCGGGGTGATCACCGAAGTCTATTACCCCACCATTGACACGCCGCAAATTCGCGACCTGCAATTTCTGGTGACGGATGGCGAAACGTTCTTCCACGATGAGCGCCGGCACATGGTCACCCGCCTGGACTGCTTCGGCTCGTTCGGCCTGGGTTTCAAGGTCACCAACACGGACCCGGATGGGCGCTACTCCATTGAGAAGGTGATCATCGGCGATCCGCACCTGAGCTGCCTGCTGGTGCACACAAAATTCAATGTCGCACCCGAGTGGCAAGGACGGCTGCAGCTCTTCGTTCTGTGCGCGCCTCACCTGCAGATCGGCGGTTATCACAACAATGGGCTGGTGATGAAGGAGCGTGGGCGAAGGTTCCTGATGGCCTATCGCGACGACGCTTTCCTGGCAATTGCGGCCACGGCGCATTTCTGCAAAGCGTCGTGCGGATACGTGGGCGTGAACGACGGCTGGACCGACCTGGCCCACAACTTCGAAATGAATTGGGAATACGACGCCGCATTGGATGGCAACATCGCGCTCACCGCAGAAATCGATCTCTCTCGCGGCACCGAGTTCACCCTCGGCGTCGGTTTCGGCCACACCGGCCACCATGCTGGCGCCACCCTGTTTCAGTCGCTGAGCATCCCGTTCGATCTAGCTCTAAACAACTTCCTCGATCAGTGGCAGCGCACCAGCAAGCGTCTCGCCTTGATGGACAAGTTTGACCAGCGCGAGTCGTCGCTGTTCGCACGCAGCGTCAACCTGTTGCTCGCCCACGAAGACAAGGTCTATCCCGGGGCCATGATCGCCAGTTTGAGCATACCCTGGGGAGAAGACCGAAGCGACGACGATCTTGGCGGCTATCACCTGGTATGGACGCGTGACTTGGTGAATGCCGCGAACGCATTGCTCGCCGTGGGCGATACTGCGACTCCGCTGCGCGCTCTGATTTATCTCGCCATCACGCAACGCGAGGATGGCGGCTTCTATCAGAATTTTTGGATTGACGGGCGCCCTTTCTGGACCGGGGTGCAGCTCGACGAAGTTTCCTTCCCCATCATGCTGGCGTGGCGATTGTGGAAGGCCAACGCTCTCGGCAACTTCGATCCCTACGTCACTGTGGTTCGTGCTTGTGGCTATCTGATTCGCGAAGGGCCGGCGACGCCCCAGGAACGCTGGGAGGAAGCCGCAGGGTATTCCCCGTCCACACTGGCCAGCAACATTGCGGCCCTGATCTGCGCGGCAGAGTTCATCGAGGCGCATGGCGACAAGGGTAGTGCTGAATTTGTACGCGCCTACGCCGACTTCCTTGAGTCGCACGTCGAGAAGTGGACCGTCACTAATCAAGGAACGTTGGCGCCCGGCATCGCGCGGCACTATATTCGCATCAATCCGGCCAACAGCTTGCAGGGCGATCGCGGCGATGAGGATCCCGACGCTGGCGAGCTGGTGCTGGCCAATCAGCGTCCCGGCGATCGCTACCGGTCTCCGGCCAACCAAATTGTCGATCCGGGCTTCCTCGAATTGGTACGCTTCGGCATCCGTAAGGCTGGTGATCCTCTCATTGAGGACTCCTTGAAAGTCGTGGATGCGGTGTTGAAGGTAGATACCCCGAAGGGGCCGTGCTGGAAGCGCTACAACCATGATGGATACGGGCAGCGCGATAATGGCGAGTCGTTTGACAACTGGGGCGTGGGACGCCCGTGGCCTCTGCTGACGGGCGAGCGTGCCACCTACGAACTGGCGGCGGGACGCAACGTTGATCTTTACTTGCGGGCCATCGAGAATTTCACCACCGGCATCGGGCTTATTCCGGAACAGATTTGGGACGGCCCCGACATGCCCGACAAGTTCTTGACCCGCGGGGGCGCGACCGGAGCGGCCATTCCTTTGATGTGGGCGCACTCTGAGTATGTGAAATTATTGCGCTCGGTTGTGGACAATCGAATATTCGATTTGATCGACCCGGTGGCGGAGCGATATCGCAACGATAAGCCCCGCCAGGTAATCGAAGTATGGAAGATGAATCGGCAAGTCCGGGCAGTTCCCGCCGGAGGCTTGCTGCGGGTGCAGGCCTCTTCTCCATTTATGCTGCATTGGAGTAACGACGGATGGAAGACGGTGCAGGAAACAGCGTCCACGCCGACTGCGGTGGGAGTGGAGTACGCCGACATCGAGGTTGCGCCCTCGCAAACGACGCCATTGAAGTTCACTTTTTTCTGGCGGCAGGAGAGCGAGTGGCAAGGGACCGATTACCAGGTCAACGTTCAACCAGCAGCCCAAACTGTTAGGGACACCGGAAAGGCGGCAACAGGTTGAGTAGCCAAGTGGAAGTTACCGCACCAGGAAAAGAGCAGGCGACGGCGAAGGAGATGGCAGGCACCATCGCAGTCGGGCCCAAAGACGGGTTCGACAACGAAACCCTGGAGCAGCGTCAGCTCAACTGCCTGTGCATCAACACCATTCGTACGCTCTCCATGGATGCGGTGCAGAAGGCCAACAGCGGACATCCGGGAGCTCCCATGGCGCTGGCGCCGCTGGCGTTTACGCTGTGGAACCGCTATCTGCGCCACAATCCGCGAAATCCGCAATGGCCCGGACGTGACCGCTTCATTCTCTCCAACGGGCACGCCTGCATGCTGCTTTACTCCATGTTGTACCTGACGGGCTACGATCTTTCGCTCGACGATATCAAGCAGTTCCGGCAATGGGGATCCAAGACCCCGGGACATCCTGAGTACGGAGTGGTTCCGGGAGCGGAAGCCACGACGGGCCCGCTAGGCCAGGGTGTCAGCAATTCGGTCGGCATGGCCATTGCCCAGCGCTGGCTGGCCTCGCAGTTCAACAAAGACGGCCACGACATTTTCGACTACCGCGTTTACGCTTTTTGCGGCGACGGCGATCTGATGGAAGGCGTAAGCAACGAAGCCGCCTCCATCGCCGGACATCTTGGACTCTCCAACCTCATCTGGTTCTACGACAACAACCACATCACCATCGAGGGCAATACCTCGCTGGCCTTCAGCGATGACGTTGGCACGCGCTTCCTTGGCTGGCACTGGAACGTGCAACACGTGAGCAACGTCAACGATCTCCCGCAGCTTGATCGCGCCATTCAGGCCGCGCTGCAAGAGACCGAGCGCCCGTCGCTGATTATCGTTGACACCCACATCGCCTATGGCTCACCCCATCGCCAGGACACCAAGGAAGCGCATGGCGAGCCGCTGGGCGCAGACGAGGTCCGCCTCACGAAAATGTTTTACGGCTGGCCGCCCGACGCTCAGTTTCTGGTTCCCGACGAGGCGAAGGCCTATATGGGCAAGGCCGTTGAGCGCGGCGCGCAGTGGGAGAAGGACTGGGACAGTCGTTACAACGCGTGGGCGAAGGAGTTCCCTGATCTCGCGAAGACTTGCCAGCAGATGCTCAATCAAGAATTGCCCGATGGCTGGGACAAGGACATTCCGTCGTTCCCTGCCGATGCCAAAGGCCTGGCCACACGAGAGTCGGGTGGCAAGGTGCTGAACGCAGTGGCGAAGAATGTGCCGTGGCTGCTGGGAGGCGCGGCTGACCTGGACCCTTCGACCAAGACCAAGCTCAGCGGCACTGCCAGCTTCGAGAGGGGCAGCTATGCAGGCCGCAACTTCCACTTTGGCATTCGCGAGCACGCCATGGGCTCCATCGTCAACGGCATGGCCCTGTCGAAGCTGCGCCCATATGGAGCTACCTTCTTTGTGTTTTCCGATTACATGCGGCCGGTACTTCGACTGGCGGCAATGATGGAGCAGCCGGTCATTTGGATCTATACCCACGATTCCTTCTGCCTCGGCGAGGACGGGCCCACCCACCAGCCGATCGAACATCTCATGGCGTTGCGCGCCATTCCGCGGCTGCTGCTGATCCGGCCGGCGGATGCCAACGAGGTCGCCGAAGCCTGGCGCTACATCATGCCGTTAAAAACGCGACCGGTGGCGCTGGTGCTTACCCGCCAGGCTGTCCCCACCTTCGATCGCAACAAGTATGCGTCGGCGGCTGGCCTGGCCAAGGGCGCGTACATCATGGCGGATTCCGGCGGCACGCCCGACGTTATCTTGATTGGAACCGGTTCCGAAGTACAGCTTTGCGTGGGCGCTTATGAAAAGCTCACGGCCAACGGCGTAAAGGCGCGCGTGGTTTCCATGCCGTGCTGGAGGCTGTTCGAAGAGCAACCCGCCGAGTACAAGCTGCAAGTGCTCCCGCCCGAGGTGCGAGCTCGGGTGGCCGTCGAGGCGGGCACCGACCTGGGCTGGAAGGAATACGTCGGAAATGACGGATATGTTGTCGCCAGGACCGACTTTGGCGCATCTGCTCCTTATAAGGACCTATTGAAGCACTTCGGCTTCACGGTGGATGACGTCGTCGCGAAGGCCCAGGACGTCATGAAAAAAATCAAAGGTTAATCTTGCAGGCGTAGGATGAGCATGAAGATAGCCGTGGGTGCTGACCACGCCGGCGTTCCCCTCAACGAGACCGTCATTGCCGAGCTCAAGCGGCTGGGACATGAGGTGGTGGACTGCAGGACCCACGACCCCAGCAAGCCCGACGACTATCCCGATTACGCGGAGGCGGTCGGCCGCGCTGTACTCGAAGGCAAGGCGGAGCGGGCGGTACTCATCTGCGGCAGTGGCGTCGGTGCGTCGGTGGCAGCCAACAAGCTTCCCGGCATTCGTGCCGCGCTTTGCCACGATTGTTATTCGGCGCATCAGGGCGTCGAACATGACAATATGAATGTGCTTTGCCTGGGCTCGCGCGTCATCGGATCGGAGCTGGCATTGGACTTGGTGCGTACGTTTCTGGGGGCGAAATTCAGCGGAGAAGAGCGCCACCGCCGGCGCCTGGCGAAAATTACTGCGCTCGAAGAACAAAGTTTGCGAGGACTAAAATGAGCAGCAACCCCTTACTGCAGCTTCATGAGTTAGGTCAAAGTGTTTGGCTCGATCAGCTGAGCCGGGCTCTGGTGACAACTGGCGGACTCAAGCGCCTCATCGACGAAGACGGCCTCTGTGGGGTGACGTCGAACCCTACCATCTTCCAAAAGGCCATCAGCGGCAGCCAGGATTATGCCGAACAACTGGAGAAACTGGCGCGCGGCGGCAGCAATGTCTCCCATATCTATGAAGAACTCGTCCTCCAGGACATTGGCAATGCCGCCGACGTGCTGCGTGGTGCTTACGACGCCAGCAATGGCGCTGACGGATTCATCAGCCTGGAAGTTTCTCCGCTCCTTGCCAACGACACCAAGGCGACGATTGAGGAAGCCAAGCGGCTGTTCACCCACCTGAATCGGCCGAACGTAATGATCAAAGTACCGGCCACACCTGCCGGCCTTCCGGCCATTGAGGAGTTGCTGTTCACCGGCTTGAACATAAACATCACGCTCATCTTCGCGGTCGAAGTGTACGAGCAGGTCGCTGAGGCCTACCTTAAGGCCCTCGAGCGCCGCGTCGCCGCCGGGCTGCCGGTGGACCGTATCGCCTCGGTGGCCAGCTTCTTCGTCAGCCGTATTGACAGCATGGTGGACAAGCAGCTTGGACAACTGGCCGAAAAAGCCAGCGACGATCAGCAGAAGCAGCGCATTAACGCCCTCCTGGGCAAGGCCGCGATCGCTAACGCCAAGCTGGCTTACGAATCGTTCAAGCGCATCTTTGGCAGTGGCAGCGACCGTTTCGCCAAGCTGAAGGAAAAAGGCGCCAGGGTGCAGCGCCCGCTGTGGGCGTCCACCAGCACCAAGAATCCGGCGTACCCCGACACCATGTATATCGATACGTTGATCGGCGCCGACACGGTGAACACCGTTCCCCCAGCGACCATGGACGCCTTCCGCGATCACGGTACCGCAAAGCCGACACTGGAGGCCGGACTCGAGGAAGCCCATCACGTCTTCGACGAACTGAAAGCGGTCGGCATCGACATGACGGCGGTCACTACCAAGCTGACCGAAGAGGGCGTGGCCTCTTTTTCGGAGTCGTTCGACGAGCTGTTCGAAGTGATCGAAGCCCGTCGGGTCGAGGTGATGCGCTCCATCATCGCGCGTCACGGCGCAGCGCTCGGCCAGTATCAGGCCGGTTTCGAAAGCACCCTCAAGGACCTCGACAAGCGGAAGGTTGTCTCCCGCATGTGGAAGAAGGACCCCACCGTGTGGAAGGACGATCCCGAGCACGACAGGATCATCCGCAACGCGCTGGGCTGGCTCAAAGTTGCAGAGACTATGCAGCCGCATGTTGCCGAACTGGTCGGGTTCGCGGAGGAAATTCGCAAGGCCGAATTCGAATATGCCGTGGTGCTGGGCATGGGGGGATCAAGCCTGTGTCCCGAGGTGCTTGGCCGCACCTTCGCCAAGAAAGACGGTCACCCGCAGCTCTACGTCCTCGACTCCACGGTGCCCACGGCGATACGCCACCTGGAGCAGAAGATCAATGTCGGCAAAACGCTCTTTATCGTGTCGTCGAAGTCGGGCGACACCACCGAGCCTCAGATGTTTCAGCGCTATTTCTACGATCGGGTGAAGCGGGTCAAAGGCGACACGGCGGGTGAAAACTTCGTTGCCGTCACCGATCCTGGAACACAGCTCACCAAAGACGCTGCGCACTATCGCTTCCGCCGCGTCTTCCTCAACATGCCCGACATTGGCGGGCGCTACTCGGCGCTGTCGTATTTCGGCATGGTCCCGTTCGCCGTAATGGGCGGAGACGTGAAGAGCTTGCTGGAACGCGCCCGGCAGGCTGGGCACGCCTGCGCGGGACCGGTCGGCGTCAACGAAAATCCGGGCGCTCGGCTGGGCGCGATACTGGGCTCGCTGGCCAAAGCGGGACGCAACAAGCTGACTTTCGTCACGCCTGCGCCTCTCGCCTCGCTGGGCCTGTGGATCGAACAGCTCATTGCCGAGAGCACCGGCAAAGAAGGAAAAGGTATCGTGCCGGGTGCCGGCGAGCCGCTAGGTTCGCCTGACGATTACGGCGACGATCGCGTGTTCGCATTCCTTCACACGCAGTCGTCCAAGACCGGAGATATTGACGCCAAACTGGCGGCCCTCGAGGCCGCCGGCCATCCTGTGTTGCGCCATGCGCTGCACGATCCTCTCGACCTGGGCGAGGAATTCTTCCTGTGGGAATTTGCCACCGCGATTGCGGGAGCGCTGCTCGGCATTGATGCCTTCGATCAACCCAATGTGCAGGAATCGAAGGACAATACCAAGCGTCTGCTCGGCGAGTATGTGCAGAACGGTTCTCTGGCGCAGCAGAAGCTGATCATTGCCGAGGAATCGATGCGCATCTTCGGTGACGAAGCCACTCGCGATCTGCTGCGGCGACGCGGCTCGTCGATGCAGGAGATCGTTACCGCGCATCTCTCGCGGATCAAGCCGGGCGACTACTTCGCGGTCACGCAATACATCGAAGAGTTGAACAACTACGAGGGCTTGCTGCAGCAGGTCCGCATCGCCGTGCGTGATGAAAAGAAAGTGGCGACCACCAGCGGCTACGGGCCTCGCTTCCTCCATTCCACCGGGCAATTACACAAGGGCGGTCCCGATAGCGGCGTGTTTCTCCAGATCACCTCCGAGGACATCAATGACATTGAGATTCCCGGCGAGAAGTTCACCTTCGGCGTGCTCAAGCAGGCCCAGGCGCTGGGCGATTTCGAGTCGCTGGCCGCCCGTGGCCGCCGGGCCATTCGCGTTGACCTCGGACGCGACGTGGAGAAGGGCCTGCGCCGCTTGCTGGCGCTGATCAAGGAAGCGGTGTCTCAGACCGCCGCCGCCGAAGCCGGCGTCCGCCACTAAGGAGCGACTCATGACGACCACCAGTCCAGCCGTGAAAACGGCGCAGTTCGGCATCATCGGTCTTGGCGTCATGGGCGAGAACCTGGCGCTCAACCTTGATGACCACCATCACAGCGTCGCGGTGTGGAACCTGGAACCGGAGCGGGTTGACCGCTTCGTAGGCAATAACTGTGACCGTCATTTTGTCGCAGCCAAGTCGCTGCCAGAATTTTGCCACTCCCTGGAACGGCCGCGCCGCATCTTGATGATGATCACGGCTGGCGATCCGGTTGATCAGACGTTGCAGAAGATCATTCCGTACCTGACGCCTGGCGACATTGTCATGGACGGCGGCAACTCCTTCTTCAAAGACACCATGCGGCGCGAAGCCGGCGCGCGCCAAACCCTGGTCCATTATTTCGGTGTGGGCGTTTCCGGCGGCGAGGAAGGGGCGCGCCGCGGCCCCTCGCTAATGCCCGGCGGACCGCATGTCGCTTACGATCAGGTTGCCCCCGTTCTGCAAGCCATTGCCGCCAAGACCGACTCCGGCCCCTGCGTCACGTACGTTGGCCCCGATGGCGCCGGGCACTTCGTAAAGATGGTCCACAATGGCATCGAGTACGGCGACATGCAACTCATCGCCGAGGCTTACGAGGTGCTAAACCGAGCGCTCGGTCTGGATGCGCAGGAACTGTCGGACATTTTCGGCGAGTGGAACCGCGGTCCGCTGGAGTCGTACCTCATTGAGATCACTTCACAGGTCCTAAGTGCCGTCGATCCGGAGAGCGGCAAGCCGCTGGTCCACATGATTCTCGATAAGGCCGGACAGAAAGGTACTGGCAAGTGGACGGCCCAGGTGGCCCTCGACTTGGCGGTGCCGATTCCAACCATCGCCGCCGCGCTGGACGCGCGCATGATCTCCGGCATGAAGGACGAGCGCGTCATCGCTAGTCGCCTCATCAAGTCGTCCGCGACGGTATCCTATTCCGGAGCTAAGAAGGAATTGATTCAAGCCGTACACGATGCCCTGTATGCATCCAAGATTTGCTCGTATGCGCAGGGCATGAGCCTCATCCGCGCCGGGTCGAACGAGTGGAAGTGGGACATTAACCTGCGCGAGATGGCGCGCGTCTGGAAAGGCGGTTGTATCATTCGTGCGCGCTTCCTCGATGACATCATGCGCGCCTTCGAACGTCAGCCCGACCTGCCTAATCTGCTGCTCGATGCCGAGTTTATGTCGTGGTTGCAGAGGTTCGAGGGAGCGTGGCGCAAGCTGATTGCCACCGTCGTGCAGATGGGAATTCCAGTTCCGGCCATGTCGGCGTCGCTTTCGTATTTCGACAGCTATCGCAGCGCGCAGTTGCCGCAGAACCTGACCCAGGCTCAGCGCGATTTCTTCGGAGCGCACACCTATCAGCGCGCCGACCCGCCCAGCGCGGGATTCGTCCATACAGACTGGCTCGGCCTACTACCCAAGGCATCGAAGCCAAGCGGAGCGAAATAGATATGGACACACGCGTCCAACCGAAGCCGCACAAAGTTGCGCCAGCTTCGTTGCCCCAAGGCGACTCGTGCCTGCTGGTCATCTTCGGCGCGACCGGTGACCTCACGCATCGCAAGCTGGTCCCTGCGCTCTACGATCTGGCCTGCGTCGGTTGTACGAGCCGCAACTTCGACGTGCTCGGCATCGGCCGCACCAAGCTGACCGATGAGGAGTTTCGCGAGCGGCTCCGCGAAGGCGCCGCCAACTCAAAAGACGCGCGCGACTTCACCGCCGACGGCTGGAACGATTTCGCCAAGCGCCTGCACTTTCTGGTCGGCGACGCCAGCCAGCCAGAGTTCTATCCTCGCCTGAAGGCAAAGCTGGAAGAGATGCAGAAAAACGGCGCAAGCCAGAACGTGCTGTTCTACATCTCGACTTCAGCCTCGCTGGCGCCGCCGATTGTCGAAGGTCTCGGCGCCGCAGGGCTGGCACGCAATGGCCAAGGCTGGACACGGATCATTCTGGAAAAGCCCTTCGGACGCGACCTGCAAAGCGCGCACGAGCTGAACGAAATTGTCTCACGCGTCTTCGATGAGCCATCGGTTTACCGCATCGATCACTACCTCGGCAAAGAAACGGTGCAGAACATCATGATGTTCCGCTTCGGCAACGCGATGTTCGAGCCGGTTTGGAACCGAAATTACATCGAGTACATCGAGATCACCGCCGCCGAAACTCTGGGAGTGGAGAATCGCGCCGCGTTTTATGAAGAGACCGGCGCGCTGCGCGATATGGTCGCGAACCATCTGCTGCAGTTGCTAACGTTGACGGCGATGGAGCCGCCCGTCGCCTTCGACGCCGACGCCGTTCGCGGACACAAGGTGGAGGTGTTGCGCGCCATTGCTCTCATGTCGAAGGATGAGGTCGCCCGCCACACGGTCCGCGGGCAGTACGGGCCGGGGCAGATCGAGGGCAAGCCGGCGCCAGGCTATCGGCAGGAAAAAGGCGTGGACCCGAACTCGCGCACCGAGACCTATGTTGCAGTCGAGTTCCACATCAACAACTGGCGCTGGGCGGGAGTTCCCTTCTATGTGCGCGCCGGCAAACGGCTGGCCAATCAGTTGACCGAAATCGCGGTCCACTTCAAGCGTACGCCGCAAGCGCTCTTCTCTCGCAGTCCCAAGGACGTCCACCACAATGTCATCACCATGCGCATCCAGCCGAACGAAGGCATCGCGGTGAGTTTTGGAGCAAAGCAGCCTGGGCCCCAGATGCGCGCCATCCGCGTGAACATGGATTTTTCCTATCGCGATGCTTTCGGCGGTGAAACGCCTACTGCCTATGAAACGCTCTTGCTCGATGCCATGCGCGGTGATGCGACGCTGTTCACTCGCCGCGATGAAGTGGAGGCCGAGTGGCGCATCATTACGCCGATCGAGGAGGCCTGGGCCGAGTTGCCGCCGCCGCAATTCCCCAACTACGCCGCTGGCAGTGAAGGGCCGGAGGCGGCCGATGGGCTCATCCAGTACGATCGTCATCGCTGGCGCCGGCTGGCGCAGAATGGCTCTGAGGACCAGTGATGGCTGGCGCGAACGTCCGGCCGGGCGTGGCATTGGTGGTGTCGGATGTTGACGGCACGCTGCTCGATCCAGAAAAGAACCTCAGCCCCGGTGCGCCCGCCGCGGTGCAGCGTCTCCGGCAGGCTGGAATTCGGTTCACGATTGCCAGCGCACGGCCGCCACGCCTCACGCAGCCATTGTTGCGCGATCTCCACGTTTCCGAGCCCTCGGCGTGTTTCAACGGAGCGCTGCTGATTGATCCTGACTGCAACGTCCTGCACCAGTTGCCAATCACTCCTTCGGACGCGCAGACCGTGGCCGGCCACATCCGCAAAAGCGGGCTCGACCTGTGGGTCTATACCGACACGGATTGGCACGTCAGCAATCCGGCCGGTCCGCATGTGGAGCACCAGGAAAAGCTGATGCAGGGCAAAGCCACGCCCCTGCTCAGCAACGACATGTCAGAATTCCACGCCTTGAAGCTGGTTGGCGTCAGCGACGATTACGCTGCAGTAAAGCGCGCACAGCTCGAACTTGATCATTTGTGTGGCGTCGCAATTTCGGCCACCTGTTCGTCCGACTACTATCTCGACGTGACCCATGCCGACGCTAACAAAGGCATGGTCATCCTCGCGCTATCGAAGATGTTGAACATTCCCACGCAGCAGATTGCGACCCTTGGCGATATGCCGACCGACGTGCTGATGTTTCGCCAAAGCGGCGTGAGCATCGCCATGGGCAATGCGACCGACGAAGTGAAGAAGCAGGCGACGTACGTTACCAAGAGCAACTCGGAAGACGGGTTTGCCTACGCCATCGAACACTTCATCCTTGGTGGCGAGCCGGAAAAATAAACCCAGGTCTTTTGTTGGGGTGTCCATCCTGAGGGCTATTGGTGCCTGCGGCACAGCTAGAGTGAGTGGGCAGTATAGGGGTCCTTCGACTCCTCGTCCGGTCGCCGTGGCGACCTGACTCGTCGCTCAGGATGACAGGCTATAAGGGTCATGGTCAGCGGCTGGCCAGCCCGCCCGCGGTCTCGGCGCCGTCGATCACGTACACCTGCCCGTTAACGTAGGCGGCATCGTCAGAGGCCAAGAAGGCAAACAGGGCAGCAACTTCTTCCGGCTGGGCGTGCCGTTGAAGCGGAATCTTCCGATTCACTTCCTTCAGCATTTCGTCGGAGTACTCGGCGCGCTGCATCGGCGTCAGAACATATCCGGGAGCGACAGCATTCACCCGCACCTTGGGCGCCAGTTCCAGAGCCATGGAGCGCGTCAGCTCAATCACGCCGGCCTTGCTGGCGTTGTAATCGGCGTAGTAGGGATAACCGACGATGCCGTTGGTGGAGGCGGTATGCAGGATGACGCCGCCATCATGCTCCATCATGTAGCGGGCGGCGGTTTGCGCGACGTGGAAAACACCGGTGAGGTTCACAGCGAGCACCCGGCCCCATTCGTCGGGAGTGATATCGAGAAACTTATGACGAATACTGATGCCGGCGTTGTTGATGACGACGTCGAGCCCGTCCAGATCGCGCACTATCGCTGCGAAGGCGCGCTGCACTTGTGCGTGGTCGGCAACATCGGCGAGGAATGTTCCCGCGATGCCGGGCTGTTGCGCGTGGATCCTTTCGCACGCCGTCGGATCGCGGTCGAGGACCGCGACCATCGAACCTTCCTCCAGGAATCGCGCCGCCGTGGCGGCGCCGATGCCGCTGGCGCCTCCGGTGATAACCACACGCTTGCCCTTCAGTCCCCGCATAGGCTCCTCGATTGGCGCGGCTGATCTCCGCCAGACAGGATAACAAACGGTGCCCGCCTGCCGCCCGCCCAGTATT
>CAWIKZ010000003.1:0-720518 GCA_963836875.1 uncultured Acidobacteriaceae bacterium | reverse complement strand
AGCCCGGTACAAGACTGACAGCCCTCAAGTGCGCGTTTCTTGATTGGAGACCCGGAGAAGAGGAATGAGCCGGAATTTCCATCAGGAAATAAGTCGCACTTGGTCGCAAGAGACGACATTACTTTGACACTCGCACGCTGCCGTTTCAGTGTGCTGCATCACCGTTCTGGGTGATGATTTCGGGGGAATGGCGAAGGGTGCCCAGGCTACGATCTTGAGGCTGCCCCACCCCAAACTGGTTTTCTTGGATATGGGGACTTGCTCTATCAAATCCGGAGGCGACCTGCACCCTTATGGGGCATGGAGGCAGCGCCGGTGGCGGAAAAACGTGACATAACAACCACCGTGATCCCGAGCGAGGAGTTCAGTAAAGCGCTCGGTTGCGATGACAGCGAGGAAAGAACAAATTTCTCAGCCGGAACCCGGCCGTCCCGCTGTCGGACCTTCCCGGCTTCGGGTCACGGCGCGAAGTAGCTGGAGATGTCGAGGATCAGTTGCGTGATCCCAGACGCAAACGCATCGACCTGACCGTTGGTGCTGGGCACGATCGCCATATTGGACGAAATTGATCCGTCCAGTGCGTTCAGCGTCGAAACCAAAGGCTGAGTGGCGCCGTCCGGCCACAAGGTCAAATAACCCAGGTAGCCTTGCGGCACGACGCTCGCGTTGAAGACATAGGCTTGCGCCAGGCTGGAGGCTGCACACCCCGTATCCACCACATCCACCGGAGGGGTAAGCGTCCCGCTAAAGGGCTGACCGCTCCCCACCTTGCGAGTGTCGATGACCCGACAAGGCTGTACACCGTACAGCGATAGTCCCCCGGTTCCGGTTGCCGCGAAGTAGCCATTGATGTCGATGACCAAGTCGGTGTCGTTGGTCGGATAAACCGAGACATCACCACCACTGCTGCCTGCAACCACGATCGCGGCATTGGCAATGATCTGCCCGGGGATGTCGTTCAAGGTGGAAACTGTAGGCCGGGTTTGACCGGTGGGCCACACCGTCATGTAAAACAGTGCGCCGTGAGGCACGACCGAGAAGTTCAGCGAGTAGGCGGCCACGCCGTTGGTGGGAATGTTGCACTTGGTGGCGGCATTCAATATGGGGAATTGCCGTTCCACGCCACCCGTCAAGAACGGCGGCCCCAAGCCTTGGGGATAGCTGCTCTTGCGCGTGTCGGCGACGCGACAGGGGGCCAGCGGATAGAAGGCCAGCGTGGAACCAGACACTGGCGCGAAATAGCCGTTGACGTCGACGATCACATTGGTGGTGTTGGTGGCGTACACGCTGATCTCTCCGCTGGTGCCCGCCGGCACGATCGCGGCGTTGGCCTTGATGCGGCCATCCAGTGAGTTCAAGGTGGAAACCAAGGGCTGCGTCTGTCCGGCGGGCCATACCGTCAGATAGCCCAGATATCCCTGCGGGACTACCGAAACATTCATGGAATAGGCGGCTGCGGAAGCCAGAGTCCCACAACTGCCAGCGCCGGAAATTGGGAAGTTCTGGAAGGTGCCACCTTGAATCGGACCACCACCACCCTGGCCTGGCCGGGTGTCAACCGCACGACACGGCTGGCTCAGCGGAACAAACTGCAGAGGTGTAGGAGGAGTTCCATCAATCACCGAAACCGTGTTGTCGAGATAGTTGGGGACGTAGATCCGATTGGTCACGGAGTTGGCCGCCAAGCCGTACGGGTAATCGCCGACGCCGACATTCGTGAAGGCAAGGGTCGCACCGTCGATTACCGTCACCGTCCCGTTGCTCTGACAGGACGGATCGGTGCCGCATTCGGCAACGTAGATTTTGTTGGTTACTGAATCGACCGCCATGGGGGCGTATGCATTGAGCCCTGCAGGAACGCTGGTGTAGGTAAGGGTGGCGCCGTCGATCACCGACACGGTTCCGTTAGGCTCGCTCTGGCAGGAGGGATCGCCGTTGCAATTACTGGGAACGTAAATCTTGTTAGTGCTCGAGTTGACCGCTATCGCATACGGATAATATCCGCCGATGGAGACATCCGTGGTGCCAAGGGTCTGGCCATCGATCACCGTCATGGTGGCCGTGCTATTGCAGTTGGGATCGTCGCCGCATCCGTTGGGGACGTAGATCTTGTTAGTCACCGAGTTGACTGCCACGGCGCCTGGACCGAACCCCACATTGACAGAGAGAGCGTTGTTGGTCACGCCGTCGATGACCGTCACCGTCCCGGGAGGGTAGGGGAAGGCACAGTTGGGACCGTTGCCGCAGTAATTTACTACGTAGATCTTATCGGTCACCGGGTTCACTGCCACGGCCAGGGGAGCGGACCCGACGGGGACGGTGGCAACAACGGTGTTGCTCACGCCGTCGATCACCGATACTGTGCCGCTGTAGGGGTTGCAGGAGGGATCGTTGCCGCACACGTTGACGACGTAGATCTTATTGGTAACAGAATTCACCGCTGCTATGCCAGCGGGATCACCCCCGACGACGACGGTGGCAATGACGGTATTGCTCGCGCCGTCAATGACCGTTACCGTCCCGTCGCTCGCGCAGTTGGGGTCGTTACCGCATGAGTTGGTGACGTAAATCCTGTTGGTCGCCGAGTTGACTACTGCGAGGCTTGGATAAAACCCCGCACTGACTGAGAGGGTATTGTTGGTCGCCCCGTCGATGACGGTCACTGTTCCCGTGTCCGAGCAGGGAAGGTTAGGGCAGGTCGAATTCGCTACATAGATCTTGTTGGTGACTGTATTGACCGCTGCGCTGTTGGGCCCTACGCCCACCGGTACGGTTGCAATCACTTGCTGCGCGACGACAGGCAGTGCCAGTACTACGAAGCTGAATACAAGAAACAACCAGAAAAGTCGGCGCTCGGTGTGCATGGCGGTCCTCCAATAGAATTTTCCCGCGGGGTTCGGCCAAGATGTCTCCGTTGACGCGTTGTTTCGCGGGGTCTTCAGGCGCATCAACGGGCCGGCAACTACGGACGTTACCCAAAGGAAGCAGATTGCCGGACCGATTGGGTAGCAGCTGCGAATGGTAGCACGGATACAACACCAAACCTAAACCTCTTTCGTAGTTTCAGTGCAACTCAAGGACGTAGGTAAAACTGCGCTAGACGAGGAAGGCGGGCGGAGTCTTGATGCTTCCACCCGCCGTTGTGAATCAGCCGACTGAACCGCGACTTGCGCTACGGCGCGAAGTAGCTGGAGATGTCCAAGATCAGTTGGGTGAGCCCGGACGCAAAAGCATCGACCTTGCCATTGGTGCTGGTGGGCACGATCGCCATATTGGAGGAAATTGATCCGTCCAGTGCGTTCAGCGTCGAGACTAGAGGCTGTGTGGTGCCGTCCGGCCACAAGGTCAAATAACCCAGGTAGCCTTGCGGCACGACGCTCGCGTTGAAGACATAGGTCTGCGCCGCGCTAGGTACGCTACATGGACTATCCACTACATCCACAGGAGGGCTCAGGGTCCCGCTGAAGGGCAGACCGCTGCCTAGCTTGCGGGTGTCGATGACCCGACAGGGCGTCACACCGTAGAGCGACAGTCCACCCTGACCCGCCGCCGCGAAGTAGCCATTGATATCAATGACCAAGTCGGTGTCGTTGGTCGGATAGACCGAGACCTCGCCGCTGCTGGCACCCGCAGTCACAATCGCGGCATTGGCGATGATCTGACCCGGGATGTCGTTCAGGGTGGAAACTGTAGGCCGGGTTTCACCGGTGGGCCAAACCGTCATGTAAAACAGCGAGCCGTGGGGCACGACGGAAAAGTTCAGCGAGTACGCGGCCGCGCCGGAAGGAATGTTGCAGCTCGTGGCATTCAGTATGGGAAACTGCCGTTCCGCGCCGCCGGTCAGAAACGGCGGTCCCAGGCCTTGGGGATAGCTGCTCTTGCGCGTGTCGGCGACCCGACAGGGTGGCAGCGGATAAAAGGCCAGCGTGGAACCAGACACCGGCGCGAAGTAGCCGTTGACGTCGACGATCACATTGGTCGTGTTGGTGGCGTAAACGCTGATCTCTCCGCCGGCGCCCGCCGGCATGATCGCGGCGTTGGCCTTGATACGGCCATCCAGCGAGTTCAAGGTGGAAACCAAAGGCTGCGGCTCTCCCGCGGGCCATACCGTCAAATAGCCCAGAGATCCGTTCGGGACCACCGAGACGTTCATGGAATAGGCGGCTGCGGAAGGCAGAGTCCCACAGGTGCCCGCGCCGGAAATGGGGAAGTCCTGGTGCGTGCCACCTTGAATCGGGCCATTGCCACCGTACTGCGGGCGGGTATCCACAGCACGACACGGTTGGCTCAGCGGAGCGAATTGCAGAGCGGTGAGAGGAGTTCCATCCATTACCGAGACGGTGTCGTCGTAATAGTTGGGGACGTAAATTCTGTTAGTTGCGGAGTTGAGGGCCAAGCCGTAGGGGTGCTTTCCGACCTCAATATTGGTGAAGGTAAGAGTGGCGCCGTCGATCACGGTCACCGTGCCGTTGCTGGGACAGTTGGGGTCGCGGTCGCTGCCGCATTCGTTGGCAACGTAGATTGTGTTGGTTACCGAATTGACCGCCATGCTGTCCGGGGAGACCCCCGCACCAACGCTGGTGTAGGCAAGGGTCACGCCGTCGACCACCGACACGGTTCCGTCAGGGGCGCCCTGGCAGGAAGGATTGCCGTAGCAATTGGCGGGAATGTAAATCTTGTTGGCGACCGAATTGACCGCTATCGTATTAGCATCACGTCCGCCGATGGCGACATCGGTGGTGGCCAGGGTTGCGCCGTCGATCACCGTCATGCTGGAGCTGCCACAGTTGGGATCGTCGCCGCATTGGTTGGCGACATAGATCTTGTTGGTTACCGAGTTCACGTCCAAAGCGTCAGGGTGGATCCCCACATCGACAGTGGTGGGATTGTTGGTCACGCCGTCGATTACGGTCACCGTCCCACCACTGTAGGGGTAGGTGCAGGTGGGGTCGGTGCCGCAAGTATTTGGGACGTAGATCTTGTTGGTCGCCGGATTGACCACTGCCTGGTCAGGGCCAGACCCAACCGTAACGGTGGCAGTGACGGTATTGCTCACGCCGTCAATCACGGTGACCGTCCCGCTATGGGTTTGGCAGGAGACGTCGTGGCCGCAGTTATTCGGGACATAGATCTGGTTGGTAACCGAGTTCACCGCCACGCTATAGGGACGACTCCCGGTGGTGAGGGTGGCAATGACGGTATTGCTCACGCCGTCAATCACAGATAGCGTCCCACCGCTGGCGCAGGAGGGATCATTGCCGCACCAGTTGGCGACGTAGATCTTGTTGGTCAGCGAGTTGACCGCCACGCCGTAGGGATAGAATCCCACGTTGACAGACAGGGTGTTGTCCGTCGCCCCGTCAATGACGGTCACGGTCCCACCGCTTGTGCAGTTGGGATCGTTACCGCACCAATCTGCCACGTAGATCTTGTTGGTCACCGAGTTGACGGCTGCGCTCAGGGGCCCTCTGCCTACGGGTAGGGTCGCAATCACGCGCTGCCCGAAGGCCGGCAGTGCCAGGGCTGCGAAGCTGAATGCCAGAAACCACAAGAGAAGTCGACGGGCGGTGTGCATGGCGGACCTCCAACAGAATCTTCCCGAGGTTCGGCCAGGATGTCTCGGTTGACCCTCGTTTCGCAGGGTCGGGCGCATCAACGAACCGGCAACCAGACACGTTGCCGAAAGGAAGGAGATTGCCGATTGCGTAGCTACCGCGGATAGTAGCACGATTAGAGGCCAAACCAAACTCCTTCGTTGTTTCGGTGAATAAGGACACACGCAGACTCCGAAGTGAGAAGGCAGGTGGAGCTTGGATGCTTCCACCTGCCTTGGTGAATCGGCCGACTGAACCGCGACTTCCAGCTACGGCGCGAAGTAGCTGGAGATGTCGAGGATCAGTTGCGTGATCCCAGACGCAAACGCATCGACCTTTCCGTTGGTGCTGGGCACGATGGCCATGTTGTTGGTGATCGAGCCATCCAGTGCGTTCAAGGTCGAGACCAGCGGTTTCGGGTCGCCGTCGGGCCATAGCGTCAGGTAGCCCAGCGCGCCGGTCGGCACCACCGTCGCGTTGAAGACATAGGCCTTCGCCGTGACTGGCGGTTCACACTGACTACCCACCACATTCACCGGAGGAGTCAGGGTCCCGCTGAAGGGCTGACCGCTGCCCACGTGGCGGGTGTCGATGACCCGGCAAGGCGCCGCCGGGTACAGCGACAGTCCATCCGGACCTGCCAGCGCGAAGTAGCCGTTGATATCGATGACCAAGTCGGTGTCACTCGAGGGATAAACCGAGACGTTACCACTACTACCGGCGGGCACAATCGCCGCATTAGCGATGATGGTTCCGGGGACGTCGTTCAAGGTTGAAACCAGTGGCCGCGTCTGGCCGGTGGGCCAGACCGTCAGATAACCCAGCCCGCCGTGGGGCACGACGGAGAAGTTCAGCGAATAGGCGGCGGCGCTGCCAGGAATGTTGCAGCTGGTGGCATTGAGTATGGGAAAATCGCGTTCCTGATGGCCAGGCAGGTAGGGCGCTCCCAGACCCTGAGGAAAATTAGTCTTGCGGGTGTCCGCGATGCGGCAAGGCGTCAACGGATAGAAGGCCAGCGTGGAACCCGACACTGGCGCGAAATAGCCGTTGATGTCGAGGACCACGTCGGTCGTGTTGGTGACATACACGCTGACGGCGCCGTTGGTTCCCGCCGGTACGATCGCGGCATCGGCCTTGATGCGGCCATCCAGCGAGTTCAGGGTGGCGACAACAGGCCGGACTTCGTCGGTCGGCCAGATGGTCAAGTAGCCCAGTGGCCCTTGCGGCACCACGGAGACATTTAGCGAAAAGGCCTCTGCCGTGGCAAGACTTGCGCAAGGCGGGTTCGCCGATTGCGCCAACTGCGGAAGGTTAAATGTCCGGTAAGTGCCGCCCGGAATCGGACCGCCGGTTAACCGCGTGTCCATCAGACGGCAGGGGATAATGGGAACAAATTGCTGTGCTTGCGAAAATATGCCGTCAACCGAAAAGGATTGCGTCATGGTAAGTGTGCAGGAAGCAGTGCCAACACATGCGCCATTCCAGCCGCCAAAAACCCATCCCTGGCCGGGAGTGGCATTCAGCGTCACCTGGGCGCCCAAAGAATAGGTATGCGAGCAGGTGCCGGGACAGCTTATGAAGCCGTCGGTGCTGGTAACGGTTCCGTCGCCGCTGGTCGAGACGGTCAGGGTTGGTAGCACTTGAAACTTGAAGACCGTGCCGTCATTGTTGGCCCCGCCGGCGTAGGTTGTTCCGTAGAAGTTTCCGTTGCTGTCTTGCTGCACGCCTCCGGCGGGAGTAGAGCCGTCAGGGCCGGAGAAGCTATACAGGTTTGTGAACGCACCGCTCGGGGTCACCTGGAAGACCGTGCCATCTCCTGGGTAGCCGCTACCGCCCTGGGAGGCAGTCCCGTAGAAGTTGCCGTCGCGACCTTGCACGAGCGGTGCAACGACGTTGATGCCATCAGCGCGGACGAAGCTGTGCAGCACAGTCAGCGTGCCGCTGGGAGTGATTTGGAAGATCTCGCCGCCGTCGTTGGCGCCGCCCTGGGAGGTTGTCCCGTAGAAGTTGCCGTCACTGCCTTTCACCAGCCCGGCTCCAGGGTATGAGCCGTCCGTGCAGTTTGGTTGCGAGCAAAAGCTGTAAAGCAAGGTGGGAGTGCCGCTCAGGGTCATTTTGAAGACCGCGCCATAGCCTTGGGTGCCACCATAGGGAGCGGTTCCATACAAGTTCCCGTCGTTGCCTTGCACCAGCGGTGTGGAGGGGCGCTTGCCAGCGCTGCCGTCAAAGTCGTAAAGTTCGGTAAACGTGCCGCTGGTCGTGAGCTGATAGAAATCACCGAGGCCGTTGTAGCCCGCGTTTGCGACCACACCGTAGAGGTTCCCGTCGCTGGCTTGCATGATCGATGTAGGGCTTTGGCCAGCAGTGCAGTCCGCTATACCACAAAAGCTGTAAAGGGTGGTCAAGGCGCCGCTGGGAGTGAGTTTGAAGATCGTGCCGCCGGCGTAGTTAAGCTCGCCACCCTGAGAGGCGACACCGTAGAAGTTCCCGTCCCTGCCTTGCACCATCCCTAAGGGAGCGTTGCCGTCAGCGCAACCGTAGTATCCGTGTACAGAGCAAAAGCTGTACAGCAGGCTCAGCGTGCCGCTTGGGGTGATCTTGAAGACCGCGCCAGCGCCGTGGGCGCCACCATAGATAGTTGTCCCGTAGAAGTTGCCATCGCTGGCAAGAACCATAGGTGCGGAGGGAGTGGCGCCCTCCGGGCCGGCGAAGTTGTGCAGCACAGTCAAGGTTTGCGCGGGTGAATTCAGCGCCGTCGCAGCACAAAATACAAACGGGATGAGGATCGTTTTCAATAGGCCGATTTTCTTCATACTGCTCCCTTTTCGCATTCACCTGAGTACAGAAATAGACAGCCTGGAAGCTCGTAGTTCCGGTAAGTCCCGGAGAGGAGGGATGAGCCGGAATCCCCATCCGGAGGAGCGGGCATGAGGTTTGCATGGAGTTCCTCCAGGCGGATACGAGGCACTTTGCCGCACACGAACAACAATATTTAATAACTGCAAACCGCCCCGTTTGTCCGTGAACTGCGTCACCGCTTGCGGTGACACAGTCGGGAAGTGGCGCTTGGTTGGGGTGCCCCAGCAGACTGCGTGACGCGAAGAAGGCAGGTGGAGCTTTGACGCTTCCACCTGCCGTGGTGAATCAGCCGACTGAACCGCAACTAGTCTGATGGCGCGAAGTAGCTGGAGATGTCGAGGATCAGTTGGGTGATGCCGGACGCAAACGCATCGACCTTTCCATTGGTGCTGGGCACGATGGCCATGTTGTTGGTGATAGAGCCATCCAGGGCGTTCAAGGTCGAGACCAGCGGTTTCGTGTCGCCGTCGGGCCACAGCGTCAGGTAGCCGAGTGCGCCGGTCGGCACCACCGTCGCATTGAAGACATACGCCTGCGCCGCGGCTGGCGGTTGACACGCGCTATCCGCCACATCCACCGGAGGCGTCAGGGTTCCGCTGAAGGGCTGACCGCTGCCCACGTGGCGGGTGTCGATGACCCGGCAAGGCGCCATGGGATACAGCGACAGTCCGCCCGGGCCAGCCGGCCCGAAGTAGCCGTTGATGTCAATGACCAGGTCGGTGTCATTGCTGGGATAAACCGAAACCTCCCCGGTGGCACCCGCGGGCACAATCGCCGCATTAGCGATGATGGTTCCGGGGACATCGTTCAAGGTTGAAACCAGTGGCCGCGGCTGGCCGGTGGGCCAAACCGTCAGGTAACCCAGTCCTCCGTGAGGCACGACGGAGAAGTTCAGCGAATAGGCCTTGGCGCTGTCAGGAATGTTGCAGCTGGTGGCATTCAGGATGGGGAAATCGCGTTCCTGATGGCCAGGCAGGAACGGCGGTCCCAAGCCTTGGGGATAGCTGCTATTGCGCGTGTCGGCGATGCGACAGGGCGTCAGCGGATAGAAAGCCAGCGTGGAACCAGACACTGGCGCAAAGTAACCGTTGATGTCGAGGACCACATTGGTCGTCTGGGTGACATAAATGCTGACCGCGCCTTGATAACCGGCGGGCACAATGGCGGCGTCGGCCTTAATGCGGCCATCCAGCGAGTTCAGGGTAGCGACTATGGGCCGGGGCTCTCCGGTCGGCCATATCGTGAGATATCCCAACACACTGGCAGGAACCACGGCAACATTCAGCGAGTACGCTGCCGCAGTGTCAGGAATATTGCAGCTGCCCTCTTGCGGAATGGGGAAGCTTTCGGACGTCCCCCCTGGAATCGGGCCGCCGGTTAACCGCGTGTCAACCAAACGGCAGGGGGTGACGGGGATGAATTGCAGGGCATTGGGGGGCACTCCGCCAATTACCGAAACCGTGGCATCGCCCACATTCGAGACGTAAACATGGTTGGTGACCTGGTTCACCCAAGCCTCGACAGGCCCGTTGCCGACGCCGATGGTGGTGGTGGCCAGGGTCGCTCCGTTGATTATGGTCACGCTAGCCGCACCGTTGTTCAAGACGTAGATCTCGTTGGTGACCGCATTGGCCTCAACGTCGTAGGGACTTGACCCAACGTTAACTGTTTGGGTGGCAAGGGTGACTCCGTCGATGAAGGTCACTGTGTTGTCGGTATTATTTGTGACGTAGGCCTTATTGGCCACAGAATTGAACGTCATCGCGGCCATTCCCAAACCGGTATTGGCAGTCGCGGTAGCCAGAGTCGCTCCGTCGATCTGGGTCACGGTCCCGATAGTGTTGGAGTCGTTCCCGCTGCCCAAGTCGCAGCTGGGAGTGTTGCCGCACAAATTCCCCGCCCAGATCTTGTTCGTCGCCGAATCTACAAAGAGGAGTTGAGTCCCGTATCCGACCGTAACCGTATGCGTAACCGTGTTGGTGGCGCCATCGATGACGCTGACCGTCCCAGGGACGGGGTTGACGTTGCAGCCACCTTGGTTGCCGCAATAGTTGGTCACATAAATCGTGTTAGTCACCGGATTGACGGCCGCCCCTTGGGGATAATTTCCGACCGTGACCGTGGCAATGACGGTGTCGGTATTTCCGTCAATCACGCTCATCGTGGTGCCTTGTCCGTTGCCGTTATTGACCACGTAAATCCTATTGGTTACGAGATTAATGTCCCCGTATGTCGGATGCGAACCGACGGGAATCGTCGTGGTAACGGTGTTGGTGGCCCCGTTGATCACCGAAACCGTATTGTCACGGCGATTGTTGACATAAATCTTGTTGGTCACGGGATTGATCACCAGGAATTCAGGGCGCCCCCCCACCGTGATCGTGGCGTCCACGGTGTTGGTAAGTCCGTCGATGACGGTCACCGTTCCAGGGCCACTTCCGCAGTTCGGATCGCTGCCGCAGGTGTTGGGCACGTAAACCTTGTTGGTTACGGCGTTGGCGGCTAGATAGAAGGCGTCCTGCCCTACCGGAACTGTAGCGAGGACAATCTGAGCTACCGCAGGCAGGATGGCTGCTGCGAACAGAAATACGAACAGAGAGGCTAAGCTAAAGCCACGAACTCGCATGTGTTTTCTCCCCACGTCGCTGCAAGGCATTGCCTATGATGGGAAGCACTCTGTCACCGCGGTCGGGAACCCGGCGATCACCCGTGCTTCGTTAGCAGCTTTGTTTGGTCTGTCGTATATTTATCTTCGTTATCTGGAATATTTGGGCAACAGGTATTGCGCGACATTTTGGGACATTCCGGGACATCGCGAGCCATGAGCGACTTGGACGGGGCGAAAATCCCGAATCAGCGGCTGGATTCGTGGAAGGAGATCGCCTCCTTCTTTCGCCGGGATGAGCGCACGGTCAAGCGCTGGGAGAAGGAACGCGGGCTCCCGGTGCATCGCCTGCAAGGCAGTGCTACCGGCCGGGTTTACGCCTACTCCGATGAACTGTTGCGCTGGATGAAATCGCCGGTCTCCGTGGAACCCGTTGCTTCCGGCCCGGAAGTAGCTGGCGCAGATCCCGACTCTCTGGCGGTAAACGATGCTCGGGCCGGAGTTGGCGCTGCTCTCACTTCCGTTCAAGACGGGCCGAGTTTACGTCGCCGCGCTTCCGACAAAGTCCGTCCAGCACGATGGGGGTGGCTGTTTGGAGCTTTGGCGCTGGCTGCCCTGCTGGTCGTCACTGGCGGGTTTCTATATCTTAGGCGGGTGGCGTTGCGCGCCGGCCGGCCGGATGCTTCCGCGGGGAAGTCGCTCCCATCGGGTCACACGACAAATCCTGAGGCGCGGGATTTCTACCTCAAGGGCCGGTATGAGTGGGACAAGCGCACCCCCGAATCCTTGAATAAAGCAGTCGATTACTTCACCCAGGCGATTGTCCGCGACCCCAACTATGCACAGGCTTACGTGGGACTGGCCGATTGTTACAACCTGCTCCGCGAATTCAGCGCGATGCCGCCGGAAGAAGCCTATCCTCGGGCGCTGGCGGCCGCCAGGAAAGCGGTGGAGTTGGACGACTCCTCCGCCGAAGCGCATACCTCGCTGGCGTTCGCAACTTTTTACGGGAACTTTGATGCGGCCGGCGCGGAGCGCGAGTTCCGCCGTGCCCTTGCCTTAAACCCCAGCGACGCCAGGGCCCATCACTGGTATGCCACGTTCCTGTACGCCGAAGGGCGTTATGCGGAAGCTCTGGGCCAAATCGAAATAGCCCAACAACTCGATCCCGCCTCCAGTGCGATCCTCGCCGACAAGGGACTGATTCTTCTCTATGCCGGTCCAAGACAGCAGGGAGTCGTGTTACTCAAACAGCTGGAGAGCACCGAACCGGCCTTTCTTTCGACCTATCGTTACCTGCAAGACGCCGCCCTCATGGACAAAGACTATCCGGCATACTTGGAGGCGGGGGCAAAAGCGGCGCGCTTGCTGCATGACCCGCGGGAACTCGCCATCGCCAGCGCGGAAGAGCAGGGGTTTGCTCGCGGGCAGCGGCAAGGCATGTTCGAGAACAGGCTTGCGGAACAGAAGAAGCTCTACGCCGAAGGACATCTGCCGGCGTATGACTTGGCCGGAGCGTATGGTTTTCTGGGAAACAAGCCGAAGGCGCTGGAGTATCTCCAGAGGGCTTACGACCATCACGAATTTGGGCTAACGTCTATCCGTAATAATCTTGCCTTCGAAGCTCTCCACGGCGATCCCGCCTTCCGTAAGTTGGTGGTGCAGGTGGGGCTGCCTCCGCTGCCATAACTACAAACTCCGCTTATATCGGGGCCCTTGGCAGCGGGTACGGTGCGAACGTGCCCGCCGCCAGTAGTCCAGCAAGACGCACTAAGGAGCGCCCTACGGCGCGAAGTAGCTGGAGATGTCGAGGATCAGTTGGGTGAGCCCGGACGCAAAAGCATCGACCTCTCCATTGTTGGTGGGCACGATCGCCATATTGGAGGAGATCGATCCGTCCAGCGCGTTCAGGGTCGAGACCAACGGTTGGGCAGTGCCGTCGGGCCACAACGTCAAATACCCCAGCGGACCTGTGGGAACGACGCTGGCGTTGAAGACATAGGCCTGCGCCAAGCTGGGTACCCCACACGGACTACCCACCACATCCACCGGCGGGCTCAGCGTTCCGGTGAAGGGGTTACCGCTACCTATATGGCGGGTGTCGATGACCCGACAGGGGGTCACACTGTAGAGCGACAGCCCGTCCGAACCCGCCGCCGCGAAGTAGCCATTGATGTCGATGACTACGTCGGTGTCGCTGGTCGGGTAAACCGAGACATTACCAGTGGCGCCGGCAACCACAATCGCGGCATTGGCGATGACCTGACCAGGGATGTCGTTCAAGGTGGAAACCGTGGGCCGGGACTCACCTGTGGGCCACACCGTCATGTAACCCAGCGGACCGTGCGGAACCACCGCGAAGTTGAGCGAATAGGCGGCAACGCCGCTCGAGGGAATGTTGCAGGTCGTGGTGGCATTCAGGATGGGGAATTGCCGTTCCTGGCCGCCGGTCAGGGAAGGCGGTCCCAAGCCCTGGGGATAACCGCTGTGGCGAGTGTCGGCGACCCGACAGGGCGTCAGCGGATAAAAGGCCAGCGTGGAACCAGACACCGGCGTGAAGTAACCATTGACGTCGAGGATCACGTTGGTCGTGCTGGCAGCGAAGACGCTGACCTGTCCATTAGTGCCCGCCGGCACGATCGCTGCGTTGGCCTTGATGCGGCCATCCAACGAGTTCAACGTGGACACCAACGGCCGCGTCTGCCCCGCGGGCCATACCGTCAAGTAGCCCAGAGATCCGTTCGGAACCACCGAGACGTTCATGGAATAAAGGGCTGCCGAAGGCATAGCGGCGCAGCTGCCCGCGCCGGAAATGGAGAAGTTCTGGGGTATGCCACCCTGAACCGGACCCCCGCCGCCGTACTGCGGGCGGGTATCGACCGCGCGACACGGCTGGCTCAGCGGAACAAATTGCTCCGCAATCGACAAGGGAGGACAACCCGAGAATTTTACCGAAGCCATCTGCGTACTCCAGTCGAAAACCTGCGTGACCATGTAGTACTCCGTGGTGTACCAGAAGGTGCAATTGTCCACGGGATCAATCCGCATGGCGCTGTAATCGCCCCAGCGGTTGGATGTGTCGGGCTGCGAACCGGTTCCCGCAATCACCGAAACCTCGCTTTCCAACGTGCCCAGCGTATCTGTGGGCGTGCGTCCAGCGATAAAGATGGACGGGTACACACTGGTACTGGACTCGCTGTACCCCACCAGGACATCATTGTTCTGGTCGCGCGCCACGGAACCCATCCATCGCCAGTTGGTGTCGGGAGCGTAGGTACCCTGCTGCGCGATGGCCAGAGCGGTAGGGGCGACGACCGTCTGTGGGGTTGCGAACTCCATCCAGCGGACGCCAATCTGTCCGCCCGAGGCAGCCACATCAAAGTTCACATACCAGTGCTGCTTGGGAGTTGGAAAGAACGAGGTGTCATTGTAGTAGGCGAAGCGATACATCAAGCGATCGCCCAGGGAGTCCAGCAGGTCCGAAATACCCTCCTGCGGAACGCAATCGCCGCCCCAGGTGCCAAGCTGGGAATAACAGGCTGGGGTAAAGCCGGCAATGGATACCAGTTGGGAATTGGGGCTGCCCGTGACGAACGAATTCGCCGGAGTCGCGAAATCAGCATGGAAGGAGTACACGGACAGATGAGAATTGTCCACATCTCCCACGCTGCCGATATAGAACTCATCCTGACCTGCGGGTGGTAGCGTCGGGGAGTCCAGATCCCCTGGTAACAAGCTGTCCTCGCTGCTGGTGAGCTGGAAGCACTGCTGTTCCGCCGTGGAGTCCCCAAGCAGGAGCTTTGCGCTGTTGTAGGCACAGACTTGGGGGCCTACCCAGCCGCCTTCGTTGACTCCGTAATTGTTGTGGGCCTGGAAGTAACCGGTGGGCCAAATACCCCACTTGGGATAGTCGGGGAAGCCGTTGCCCGGGACCGAAAACTGGTAAATGTAGTAGGTACCGAGTGCGTCGGCGCTGGTAGAGACCGCGATGCAAACGGCATACGGAGAGGTGAACACGTTCTGGGTGAGCAACCAGCGATGGGCAACCCTGTCCCATTGGGCGATGATATCGCCGGAGTTCTGAGTGGCGCATAAGGATCCGGGAGGAAGGGCTGACCAAAGGGCGTTGCCAGGGATGGCTCCGGTCAGCGCGTTACCGCTCTTGTCGAATACCGCATAGGAGACGTTCACCCACTGCACCAGCTGGGTATCGCCCACCGCCATGTTGGTGTCGGGAGGGGCGAACCCTATGGTGTAGCCAGGGAAGCCGTTGCCAATGCCAAGAACATTGATGCCGATCGTGTAATTCGCTGAGCTCCCGGCAGTCTTCTGTTCCACGCGGTCGATAACGGAAGCAGCGGGACGCTTTGCAATGCGATGGACCGGATTGGCCTCATGAAATCCATATTGCGGTGCGCGCGGCAGCTTGGCCAAGTCCCTAAGAGGCGCCGAAATGCCTGAGGCAACGGCGTGATTGACTGTGGGCTGCGAAGAGTTATCCTGCGCGGTAAGCGGCACGCTAAAGAACAACGCGAGCATGCCCACGACGGTGGTGGACAGGCGGAAAATTTTCCTGGTCATATCCCATCCTCAATTCTGTACATCGTTCTCTTGATTTGGCTGCTTGTTGCAACGGCCAAGAGCGGGCTTCGTGACCCAATCCAAGCGCTGCTCCACGGGGCACAGGGGCCTCGAAAGATCGCATTCGCGGTTAGGGTCCGCGCCTGCTCGCCGTTGGTCAACATATCCACGGCACCATGCTGAGCCTCTAGTCACTAACGGCTGAAGCTGAAATTTTTCTCGATGAGTACTCGTAGCACGGGCCTGCTGGTCCGGGCCTATTCACTCGATGTCTCTAAACACGCAGGACATCCGCAATCGGAGCGCTTGCTCGACGATTGGAACAGACCTGCTGTTCTCTACCAAGTGTCCGGGAGGATAAGGCCATTCAAGCACCGCGACCGCATCTTGGATGTGACCTTCCTCACCCAATCGCGTGATAGGTTTTGTGAGCCCAGCCCGCCGCGGCGGGCTGGGCTACGTGGGAAATAAGACCGCGTCCCCAGGGCGCCAAAGTTTGCGACGCAGTCTCTTCAGCCCTACGGCGCGAAGTAACTGGAGACGTCCAAGATCAGTTGCGTGATTCCCGACGCAAAAGCATCGACCTTTCCGTTGGTGCTGGGCACGATTGCCATGTTGGACGAGATCGAACCATCCAGCGCATTCAGCGTCGAAACCACGGGCTGGGTGGCGCCGTCGGGCCACAGCGTCAAATACCCCAGCTCACCTTGCGGAACGACGCTGGCGTTGAAGACATAGGCCTGCGCCAAGTTCGATGTTCCACACCCTGTGTCCACCACATCCACCGGCGGACTCAAGGCGCCGGTGAAAGGCTGACCGCTGCCAACATGACGGGTGTCGATGACCCTACAAGGCTGTACGCCGTACAGCGACAGTCCCCCGGTTCCCGCCGCTGCAAAGTAGCCATTGATGTCAATGATCAAGTCGGTATCGCTGGTCGGATAAACCGAGACATTACCACTGGCGCCGGCAACTACGATCGCGGCGTTGGCAATAGTCTGACCCGGGATGTCGTTCAAGGTCGAGACTGTAGGCCGCGATCCACCCGTGGGCCACACCGTCATGTAACCCAGCGGAGCGTGGGGCACGACGGAGAAGTTCAGCGAATAGGCGGCCGCGCCGGAAGGAATGTTGCAGGTCGTGGCATTGAGGATGGGGAATTGCCGTTCCTGGTGCCCCGGCAAGAACGGCGGCCCCAAGCCTGGGGGATAGCTGCTATCGCGCGTGTCGGCGACGCGGCAAGGCGGCAGGGGATAAAAGGCCAGCGTGGAACCAGTTACCGGCGCGAAGTAGCCATTGACGTCGACGATCACGTTGGTCGTATTGGTGGCGTACACGCTGATCTCCCCGCTAGCGCCCGCCGGGATGATCGCGGCGTTGGCCTTGATGCGGCCATCCAGCGAGTTCAAGGTGGAGGCCAAAGGCTGCAACTGTCCCGCGGGCCACACCGTCAGATAGGCCAGAGATCCGTTCGGGACCACCGAGACGTTCATGGAATAGGCGGCTGCGGAAGCCAGAACCCCACAGCTGCCCGCGCCAGAAATGGGGAAGTCTCGATGCGTGCCCCCTTGGACCGGGCCGGCGCCACCGTACTGCGGCCGGGTATCGACAGCGCGACACGGCTGAGTCAGGGGGACAAATTGCAGAGCCGTGGGAGGAGTTCCATCAATCACCGAGACCGTGCCGTCTATGTAGTTGGGAACGTAAACCCTGTCGGTCGTGGAGTTGAGGGCCAAGCCGTACGGGTGATTCCCCGCGAAAACGTTCGTGGTTGCACGAGTGGCGCCGTCGATGACCGTCACTGTCCCATTGGTCTGACAGTTGGGATCGCTGCCGCATTGGTTGGTAATGTAGATTTTGTTGGCTACCGAATTGATCACCATGGTGTCCGGATAAGTCCCGGCCGCCCCGGTAGGAATGCTGGCAGTACCAAGGGTCACGCCATCGATGACCGTCACCGTTCCGTTAGGGGCGAGTTGGCAGGAAGGATCGCCGAAGCAATCGGCGGGAACGTAAATCTTGTTGGTGGCCGAATTGACCGCTATTGCAAATGGATAATAGCCGCCGATGGCGACGTCGGTGGTGGCAAGGCTGGCGCCGTCGATCACCGTCATGGTGGCGGTGCTGGCGCAATAGGGATCATCGCCGCATTCATTGGCAACATAGATCTGGTTGGTCGTCGTGTTGACGTCCACGGCGTCGGGAAGGATCCCCACATTGACAGAGGTGGTGCTGTCGGTGGCGCCATCAATGACCGTCACCGTACCGGGACCGTAGGGGGACGCGCAGGTGGGATCGTTGCCGCAAGCGTTTGGAACGTAGATCTGGTTGGTCACCGAGTTCACCACCGGGGCGTAAGGATTGGCCCCGACGGGAACAGTGGTGGCGCCAAGGGTCACGCCGTCAATCACCGTCACCGTTCCGCTGTAGGTACTGCAAGTGACATCGTTGCCGCACACATTGGCGACGTAGATCTGGTTGGTCATTGGGTTCACCGCAATGCCGTAGGGATAGCTCCCGACAGTAACGGTGTTGGTGGCCAGGGTAACTCCGTCGATGACGGTCACGGTCCCGTTGCCGGCACAGGGGTTGGGATAATCAATGCAGTTATTGTTCACCACATAGATGGTGTTGGTCACCGGGTCCACCGCGACGACCACGGGATAGAATCCCACGTTAACAGACCGGGTATTGTCGGTGGCGCCGTCGATGACAGTCACCGTCCCAACGCTCCCGCAGTTGGGATCGGGACCGCAATAATTTGCCACGTAGATCTTATTGGTCACCGGGTTCACCGCTGAACTCTGGGGATATAAACCTACCGGTACCGTCGCAATCACTTGCTGGGCAAAGACAGGCAGTGCTAGCGCTGCGAAGAAGCTGAACGTAAGAAACAATAAGAGCAGTCGGCGGTCGGTCTGCATTAGGTTCTCCAAAAGAATACCTGCGGGATTGGCCAGGGTGTTGCTGCCATACTTTGGTTTTGGTTCTCATTTGACGCTGGGAACGAGGCACCTGATTGTAATGAAGTGGATTGCCGAAATGTTTGCCAGTGTGGGCGGATAGTAGCACGGTTAGAGCTCTACGCCAACTCCTTTTCGCCGTTTCAGCGAATCGTTCGAACGATGATCGACCCTGTAACTTGGCTGGCCAACAGCGACTTTGTGCCGAAGTGGAATGCGCGGGCAGAAGCCCTGACTGGGTAGCTGCTCCGCAGAAAATCATTTACCACCGTTCGGCTTCGCTCAGGGCAGGCTCCGACACGGAGGTTTTGGCTTCTGTGGAGTTTTCTTCGCGATCTCCGTGGCTCCGGGGTCAATTTCCATTCCCAAGGGCGGGCTGCAGGGCGGTGTGACATTCGCTAGTCGGGACGACGCTTCCCTAGGCGGACATTTCCCAAATTGGCTCTTTGCAAACTTTCGTTACCCATCCTTAGAGGAATTTAACCCCGCCCCTGGCGCATAGGGTTGTAGTCTCAAGCTAAGGCAAGAGATCTGTTGCCCCCGCGTCGGCTCGTTGGTTGGAGGTGGCAGATGGCTTCCGAGATCGAAGTTGTGCACGCCCAGAGAGAGGCGCAGAGCGACGCGACCACGCCAGTTGAAGACAGCGCGGCAGCCAGCCTGGTTCGATCTGGCGCGCTGGCGGAGACCGTAAGCCAAGCACCTATGGGACCACCCAAGCCACCCATCAAAGACAGCCGGCAACTGTCGGCAGGGCTGGGCATGTCGTTCGCCTTGCTGATCGTCATCCTGCTGGGGACCGCCTATCTGACGCTGCATCGCATGCAGCGCATGAATGCCAGCGCGGAAGAGACCCTCAACGAAGGCCTGCTTGAACTGCAACTGGGGCAGGAAGCCCTGCGCTACTCCAGTGAGAACAGCCGAATCACCATGCAAATTTTCCTGGTGCAGCGGCAAGAGGAGATTGACGAACTGCTGGCCCGCCGGGCGGAAAACACCCGCCAGATCTCCGTTCTCGTGGCGGCCCTCGAGGCTCATTGTGATTCCGGCGAGGGGAAGCGGCTGCTGGCAACGGTGGAACAAACCCGCGGACCCTACATTGACAGTTACCTGCGAGCGCTGCATTTGCTGCTCAGCGAAAAAAATAGGGTCGCCGCGACGGAGCTGATGGTCCAGCAAACCACCCCTGCACTGTACCGATATCACGCAGCCTGGGAAGATTTCTTGCGGTTCAACAACGAACAGGTCAGGGTGGCGAACGAGCAGAGCAAGCAACGCGAAACAACCGCCCGGCGCATTGTGCTCGCCTTTATTCTGATTATGGGGGTGCTGGCGGCGGCCATCGCCTGGCTGGCCACCCGCAAGGTGGCGCGAGAGGTGACCTCGCGTATTCGCATGCAGGAGAAAGTCTCCGAGCTTAACACCGACCTGGAGCGCCGCGTCGCGCAGCGTACCCAAGAGCTGGCACGCAGCGACGAACAATTGCGCCACTCCCTGGAGGAAATGCAGGAGTACACGAAGGAAATTGAAGCCATCAACGAACTGGTGCAACTGCTGCAGTCGTGTCTGACTCTGGACGAGGCGCGCCAGCAAGCTTCCCGCATTCTGCAACAGTTCTTCCCCTCGGGGGCGATGTTGATGCTCAACCCATCGCGCAATCTGCTGGAGGTGGTCCTTAGTTGGGGGGCCTCTGCGGTAAAGCCAGGTCCGTTTGCTCCGGAGAGCTGCTGGGCTTTGCGCAAAGGATGCGTGCATGTGGTGCAACCCAACAACATTAGTTTGCTGTGTGAGCATATCGAACCGGCTTCGGCCGCCTGCCATCTCTGTGTTCCCATGGTCGCTCAAGGCGACTCTCTAGGCGTGCTTAGTATCAACGATTCTGGCTTGTGCGATTCCATTGCCCATCCGCGGCTGCTTCGGCGCAAGCAGGAGCTGGCCACTACCGTGGCCGAGCAGATTTCGTTGGCTTTTGCCAACCTCACGCTGCGCGAGACTTTGAAATACCAGTCCGTCCGCGATCCGCTCACCGGCCTGTTCAACCGTCGTCATATGGAAGAGTCCTTGGAGCGGGAATTGCTGCGCGCCGCCAGAAACGCAAAGCCGGTGACGGTGTTGATGATCGATATCGATCGCTTCAAGCTGTTCAATGACACCTTTGGCCACGAGGCGGGCGACCTCCTGCTGCGAGAATTAGGCTCCGTCTTCACCTCCATAACACGAGGCGGCGATATTGCCTGCCGCTACGGGGGTGAGGAGTTCCTGCTGATCCTGACGGAGGCTAGTCTGGAGACCGGCTGCGAACGGGCCGCCAAGCTCAGGGAGCAGGTCGCAAACCTGCAAATCCATTATCGCGGAGAAACTCTCCGACGGATTACCGTGTCCATCGGGGTGGCAGCATTTCCGCAGCACGGCACGTCGGCTGCACCGCTTCTCAGGATGGCGGACGAAGCACTGTACCGCGCTAAAGCGGGTGGAAAGGACCGCGTAGTGGTTGCCGACGCACCCAGCACGGACACGCCGTCTCCCTGCCTGAGCAACTCCGGCTAGCTAGGCGTTGGCCTGCTGCAACACCTGCGAAAGCTCTTCCCACTCCGCCAGCAGCGGTCCCAGCCCGTTGCGCCGCTGGGCCAGCAGATCGCTCCAACGCGCGGTTTCCTCGGCGCTGACAAACGACTGCAACTCGCGCTCACACTCGGCGATCCCGTTCTCCAGTTGCGCAATCTCCTCTTCCACCTGCTTGCAGCGCTCTTCCATTTGCTTGCGCTTGATCGGGTTCACCCGCTTCCTCGAGGCTGGCTTTCGTTCCTCATAGCCAGGGACATCTGACAATGTGGGAGCCCAAGCGCTCGATCTGTTCCCCGGACCGGTTACCTCCTCCGCCAAGCCAGCCCGCTGCTTGCGCCAGAGGTAGTCCTCGTAATTGCCGGGAAAAACTTCAACCCGGCCATCGCCGATTTCGAAGACGCGAGTGGCCAGCTTGTCGATGAAGTAGCGATCGTGCGAGACAAAAACCACGGTGCCGTTGTACTTCTCCAACGACTCCAGCAGCACGTCTTTGGCGCGCAGGTCGAGGTGGTTGGTGGGCTCGTCGAGCAGCAGAAAGTTGGACGGATGCAGTAGCATGCGGGCCAGCGCGTAGCGGTTGCGCTCGCCGCCCGAAAGCACGCCTATCGGCTTGAACACGTCATCTTCGGAGAAAAGAAAGCAGCCCAGCATGCCGCGCAATTCCGTCATCGACTTCTGCGGCGCCACATCCGACAGATCGTCGAGCATACGGCGCGTGGGATCGAGTTCCTTGTATTGGTCCTGCGCGAAATAATCCGGCTCCACGTTGTGGCCCAGTTGCAGCGCGCCCGCGGTGAGCGGTTCGATGCCTGCCAGCAGTTTGATCAGGGTTGATTTGCCGGCGCCGTTCACGCCGACCAGCGCGATGCGATCTCCGCGCTGAATGGTAAAGTCCACCTCGCGGAAGACCTCTTTCGCCCCATAGCTCTTGGCCACCCCAGCGCACTCGACCACCAATCGGCCACTGGGATTGGGCTGAGGAAAGCTGAAGTGGATGGTTCTCTCGTCAGGGGGAATCTCGATGCGATTGATTTTCTCCAGTTCCTTGATGCGGCTTTGCACCTGCTTCGCTTTGGTCGCCTGGGCGCGAAAACGGTTGATGAAGGCCTCAAGCTGCTCGATGCGTTCGCGCTGGTTCTTGTAGGCCGCCACCAGCGAGTCGCGGCGCTCCTGTTTCTGCTGCAAATACTTCTCGTAATTTCCGCTGTAGAACTGCACCCGCTTGTTCCATATTTCGACGATGCGATCCACGGTCACGTCGAGGAAGTAGCGGTCGTGCGAGATGAGAATATAGGCGTACGGATATTGCAGAAGGTACTGCTCCAGCCAGTTGCGAGTTTCGAGGTCGAGATGGTTGGTGGGCTCGTCGAGTAGCAGCAGGTTGGGTTTGGCCAGCAATAGTTTGGCCAGCGCGATGCGCATCTGCCAGCCGCCGGAAAACTCTTCCGTCTGCCGCGTCCAGTCTTCCTTGCGAAAGCCCAGGCCGTCGAGCACGGTGCCGACCTGCGAATCCAGGGCATAACCGTCGCGCACGCGAAACTCGCCGGTGATGCGCTGATAACGGTCAGCCACTTGCGCGTACTCGCTGGAAGTGTGGTCCAGTTCGCCCATCTTGTGAGCCAGCTCTTCCATCTCCTGCTCCAGAGAACGCAAGTCGCTGAACACCGACATGCATTCGTCGAACACGGTGCGCCCGGAGAGTTGCAGCCCATCCTGCGGCAGATAGCCGAAGGTCATATTTTTAGCAGGTGTGACGGTGCCGTAGTCGAGCGATTCGAGTCCGCCGAGAATCTTGAGCAGAGTTGATTTGCCGGTGCCGTTGGCGCCTACCAGCCCCACGCGATCGCGCGGGGTGATGAGCCAATCGAGTTCATTGAAGAGGAGCTTGGGACCGAAACGTTTCCCGGCGGAGGAGAGCTGGATCATGGCGAGGCGCTAGTTGCTCTTCTTCTGGCCCCGGAGAATGCGCTCGTCGATGGGCTTGCGGCCGGCAAAACCCTCCTCGGTGCCATGCCAATGCGTGAGCTTCTTTTCGCCCAGCTTCCAGCAGAGCAGGATGACTTCTTCGCCGACGATGCAGGGAAAATCCAGCAGGCCGATATCGAGGTCTTTCACCTGGACGCCGGTGGCATCGATTTCGGCAACGGCATCCTTGGCGCGCTGCACCGCCTTCTCGCGTTCGGCCTTGCGGCGGGCCACCGAGACCACGTTCACCAGGGTGCCGCCGTTAATGAAGATGCGGTTGGCCAGCGATTGCATCTCGCCATCAACTTCTTCGATCAGCGCCTTGGCCTGCATGGCGGAGCGGAGCAGCGACTCCAGCACTGGCAGAAGAGTCTCGGCTTCGGAAACTGTGAACGTGCGTGCCATATCTATACTTCCCAGCTCGGCTTGATTGTGGGCCTGGTGGCGATTCACCATGCGACGGCGATACTCCCGCAGGTCTGACCAAGAGCGCGGAACACGCCGCCAATACTTTTCCCGTGGACGTTTGCGAATGATCACTGTATCTCTAACATTCTATCAAGCGCCACGCGCGCCCATTTCTTCACGCTGTCTTTTACCTTGATCTGATTGACGATGTTGCCCTCCACCAGGTTTTCCAGCGCCCAGCACAGGTGTTGCGGCGAGATGCGGAACATGGTGGTGCACAGGCAGCCGGAATCGTCGAGCGTGATGACGCGCTTGTCCGGATTTTCCTTGGCCAGGCGGTTCACCAGGTGGATCTCCGTTCCGATGGCGAACGACGATCCTGCAGGCGCTTGTCGCACAACCTTGATCAGGTAATCGGTTGAGCCGATTCCGTCGGCTTTCTGGCAGACCTCCCAGCGGCACTCGGGATGAACCATGACCTGGATGCCGGGATAGTTGGCGCGCACTTTGTCCACGTGCTCCGGCAGAAAACGCTGGTGTACCGAACAGTGTCCCTTCCACAAAATCGCTTTGGCTTTGCGCAAGCTCTCGGCGGTCTGTCCACCTTGCAGCATGTAGGGGTCCCAGACCACCATTTCGTCCAGCGGAATGCCGCGCGCGTAGCCGGTGTTGCGGCCGAGGTGCTGATCGGGCAGGAAGAAAATCTTGCCGTTGCGGCGGAGCGCCCACTCGAACGCGCCCTTGGCATTGGAGGAGGTGCAGACCATGCCTCCGCGTTCGCCGCAGAATGCCTTGATGGCGGCGGTGGAGTTCATGTAGGTGATGGGAGTGATGCCGCTGCCTTCGTCATCGGTCAGGCCGAGGTTGACGAGTTGCTCCCAGGTGTCTTCCACCTGCGAAATCTCGGCCATGTCGGCCATGGAGCAGCCGGCGTTCAGGTCGGGCAGGATGACCGCTTGTCCCGGACGCGCCAAAATGTCGGCGCTTTCCGCCATGAAGTGCACGCCGCAGAAGACGATGTAGCTGCCTTTGGCCTGCGCTGCCATCTGCGACAGGCGGTAGGAATCGCCAAGGCAATCGGCGAAGCGCACCACTTCATCGCGCTGATAATGATGACCAAGAACGATGCACTCGCTGCCCAAGGCAGCTTTGGCGTCCGCAATGCGGCCGTCCATGGAGCTATCCGGGAGTACAAGATAGTTTTCGAGCGAGCAGGATACCGCTTCAGTAATCGGTGCTGTAGCCACTATTTGTCTCTGCCTTCAGTCCCAGCCGCGCGGCTCCGTTGCTCGGAATCTCACGCCCCGGAACGGGGATGTTGAAAGCTGACCTGCGACTCCAGTAGATCCACTACCCGCCGCGGCGGGCCCGACCTACGGGGATGTTGAAGCTGCAAGTTGACGCTTCTTTACAACTCACTTCATTCGATGACTTGGACCGCGCCTGCGTTACAAAAACACGAAGCGCACCTCACACGGCGCGGTGACAAGGACCGAATGAATCTATTGTGGCGCGTTGAGAGGGTTAATGCAAGCTGATAGCTGACAGCTATCCCCCGATATGCACCATCGTCCTCGACGCCGGCACGAAGCCGGGCTCGCCGATGTGGTGGCGCTCCTCTTTGTGCTCGACGGCGTGAACGATGAACTCGACCATCTCTTCGTCGCTGGCGCCTTGCGCCATCACCCCAGCCAGATCGTGCTCACGGACAGAGAAAAGGCAGGTGCGGATCTTGCCGTCTGAGGTGACGCGGATTCGGCTGCAATGCCCGCAGAAGGGATGCGACACCGGTGCGATAATCCCGATCTCGCCAATGCCGTCTTCAAACACGTAGCGGCGTGCGGTTTCGCTGCGCGCGTGGCCGATTTCGCGCAGCGGCATGAACTCAGCCATGCGGCGCACGATCTCGTCGAGGGTCACGACGATCTCCGGCGACCAGACGCGGTCTTCTTCCAGCGGCATGAATTCGATGAAGCGGACGGCGACGCCTTCCTCGCGGGCGAAGCGGCCAAACGCGGTGATCTGATCGTCGTTGAAGCCGCGCAGCAGGACACAGTTAATCTTCACCGGGCTGAGCCCGGCACTTTGCGCGGCGCGGATTCCGGCCAGCACGCGTTCGTAGCCGTTGGGCACGCGCGTGATGCGCGCGAATTCTCCGGCATCAACGGCGTCCATCGAAACCGTCACCCGTGTCAGGCTGGCATCGGCAAGGGGCTGCGCCATCTCGGCCAGCAGATGTCCGTTGGTGGTGATGGCGATATCAAGGGGCTGGCCTTCAAGAGTGCGCATATCGCCGAGGTTGCGGACCATTTCCACCAGGCCTCTGCGCAACAGCGGCTCGCCGCCGGTGAGGCGGACCTTCGTGATTCCCAGCCCGACGAACACGCGCGCCATGCGCAGGTAGTCGGCAATGGGCATCTCGGGAAATTGCGGCCCGCCGGTGCCCGAGCGGCAATAGACGCAGCGGTAGTTGCAGCGATCGGTGATGGAGATCCGCAGGTCGTTGATGCGCCGCCCGAATTTGTCGGTGAGGAACATGCTCTTGGCTCTTAACCTGTGTCATCCTGAGCGAGGCGGGGCGCTTCTAATCTCTTGCAACTCCAATCTGTTTTCTTACGGGAAAGAAGACGGGAACAGCGCACGAGAAAATACAGCGCTGCTGATCGTTTCCTTTCCAAGCACGGGAGGCATGGCCGTTTCCCGCCACACCCTCGGTTCCGCAAACCCGCGGAACACCGCCGCCGCAGCCTTAGGTATTCCGTTAGGCCACGGAGGTCGGAAACAGTATTTGCGATTATAGATGACTACCGCAGGGGAAAGCAGCACCCAGAAAAGGAAAATGCTCAACAGCGAACAGCGAATAGCGGCCTCTCTCACATCCCTTCGTAGTTCGGGCCGCCGCCTTCCGGCGGCACCCAGGTGATGATTTCGTACGGGTCCATGATGTCGCAGGTCTTGCAGTGCACGCAGTTGGAGGCGTTCAGATGGATTTGCAATCCGCTGGGCGTATCTGCGGCTTCGACCATCTCGTAAACGCTGGCCGGACAAAAATTCTTGCAAGGGTTGCCGTACTCGGTTACGCAGCGCTCGTTGCAGATGTTGGTGTCGTGGATCACGAGGTGGGCCGGCTGGTCTTCTTCGTGCTTGGTGCCGGAGTAATACACGTCGGTCAGCTTGTCGAAGGTGAGTTTGCCGTCGCCCTTGGCGGGACCAATGATATGCGCTTCCGCCCCGCCGTCCGCCGGAAGCCGCTTCAACTGCTCCATGCGACGATGCCCTGCCTCATTGGTGTAATGCGCGTGCAGACCGCGGCCACCCGTAAACTGCTGAATGCCCGCGTGGAACGCGCCCGCGACGAGCCCGCTCTCGAAACCCTGGTGAAAGTTGCGCACCGGCCAGAGTTCGGTCTTAATCCAACTCTTCTCCACGCGGTCCTGAAACGTCGCTAGCAGGCCGAGCGAGAAATCGTTCTTCACCATGCAGTCGAAGGCAGTCTCGGCCGCCAGCATTCCACTCTTGATGGCGAGATGAATCCCCTTCAGCCGCTGTGAATTCAAGAAGCCGGCCGAGTCGCCCAGCACCATCCAGCCATCGCCGGCCAGCGGAGGAATGCACCACCAGCCGCCATAGGGCAGCGACTTGGCGCCATAGCGCACCATCTTGCCGCCCTCCAGCAGCCGGGCGATGAACGGATGTTTCTTGAACTCCTGGAGCACGCGATGCGGATCAAGACGCGGATCACGATAGTCGAGCCCGGTGACGAAACCCAGCGATACGAGATTGTCTTTGGCGCCGTAAATCCATGCGCCCCCATATTCGTGGAAGGTCAGCGGGTAGCCCATGGTGTAGATGACCTCGCCCGGCGCGACGCGCCCGGCGGGCAGCTCCCACAGCTCCTTCACTCCGGCCCCGTAGGTTTGCGGATTGCGTTCTTTATCGAGCTGGAAGCGGCCTATGAGTTGCTTGGTCAGCGAGCCGCGCGTGCCTTCGGCCAGAATCACAACCTTGGCTTTCAGATCGTAGCCAGGCTCGAAGTTCGACTTGCGCTCGCCGTTTTTGTCCACACCTTTGTCGTCGGTCCGCACTCCCACCACGCGCCCGCTTTCAAAAAGTAGCTCGGAGCCGGCAAAACCGGTGAAGACCGTGATCCCCGCCTCTTCCACCTTGCTGCCCAGCCACTTCACGAACTTGTTGATGGAGATAACGTAGTTCCCATGATCGCGCATGGCCGGAGGCGTGATGGGGAACTTGAACTTACCGGTGCGGGTCAGAAAGTAAACCGCCTCTTTCACTACCGCGGCATCAAGCGGCGCTTCCTTTTCGAAGCCGGGCAGCAACTCGCGCATGGAGCGCGGGTCCAGCAGCGCGCCCGACAGACAATGCGCTCCGACCTCCCTCGCCTTCTCGAGAACGTAAATATTTTCCTTGGTGAGCGGGGCGTCAGGATGTTTGGCGTTGTGTTCGTCAATGAGCTGCGAGAGGCGCAAGGCGCAGGCCATACCCGCGGGGCCTCCGCCAACAATGACGACATCCGCTTCCATTACCGGGCGTTCAACACCCTCAAGCGGTTTACGAAAAACGATCATTAGGTCTTTCCGAAAAAGTACTTATTATCCTATTTATTCTACCGTCGCTCTCGGCGACAAAACTGCGACACTGTTACAGCCACTGATCAGAGGTCTCAGGGAGGCAATGTCCCCAAGTTAAAAATTGGTGTTACGCAAAAAAGACGGCGCAAGTTCATGCGCCGCTCTCTATCTCAAGAATCTGCCGGCGTGCGTGATGCTGCTAGGCGCCTTTCGTTTTTTTCACTTCTTCGATCAGCGGTGGAACGATATCGAACAGATTGCCGACCACGGCGACATCGGCGATTTCAAAGATGGGCGCTTCTGCGTCTTTGTTGACGGCAATGATGGTGCGCGCGCCTTTCATCCCCACTACGTGCTGAATCGCACCGCTGATTCCCAGCGCGAGATACAGCTTGGGTGCAACCGTCTGTCCGGACGATCCAACCTGACGGTCCATGGGCAGCCAGCCGGAATCGCAAATCGGCCGTGACGCCGCGATCTCGCCGCCCAGCGCGTCGGCCAACTGCTGGGCAAGTGCAATGTTCTTCTGCTCCTTGATACCGCGGCCGACCGCGACAATAATTGCCGCCTGCGTAAGGTCGACTGTCTGCTTCGCCTCTTTGAACGGGGCTTCGGGTTTATTGCGCACCACGCCGTCGGCCACGTCGAGATTGACAGTTTCCAGCGGCGCGGCTGCGTCCCCTTGTGCGATCTGGTCGGCACGGAAGGCGCCATTCTGGAAGGTCGCGAAGTACGGAGGACCACCAACGAAAGACACGTCGGCGGCGAACTTTCCCTGGAACATCTGGCGGGTGAACCGTAGGTTGCCGCCCTCATGCTTGTAGCCGACGGCATCGCTGATGAGGGTGCGATTCAAAGCGGCAGCCAGCTTGGGAGCGAAGTCGCGCACCTGGTAGGTGTGCGGCATCAATACGAGCTTGGGCTGCTTCTGCTCGATGAAGGGTTTCAGCGCGGCCACAAAGCCATCGGGGGTGTACGGCTCAAGCTTGGCCGACTCGAGGTCGTACACTTTCGACACTTTTGTCGCGGCGATTTCTTTGGCGATGTCGCCCACGCCGCTGCCCGCTACGGCCGCTTCCAGCGTCCAGCCGGTTTCAGCGGCGATCGCCTGCGCTCCGGTGATGGTCTCCCAGGAAACACGATTCAGCTTGCCTTCGCGTTGCTCTACTACAACCAGGATGGTATCTGCCATTTCGATCCGATCTTGTTTTGCTTTGGCGCGGTGGAACGATTGCGCAAAATCCAGCCCCGCAGGGGCGGAATTGATGTTAGCCCAGGGCGTAAGCCCTGGGTAAAGTGGAGAAATCAACGAGTCCCGTATCCGGGGTCCCCAACGGGCGCCGCTTTTGCGCTTGTTGGGGGTTGAGGGACGGCACCACAAACTCCCTTTAGCCCTGAAGTACTTCGGTTTCGCCCAGTTGCCCGGGCCGCCTCACCGATTGCGGCGTCTTATGCGAGCGCCGACGATATTCAGCACCAGACCCACTGCGACCAGCACGCCTGCGATGATCTCAAACCGTGTCTCCCCCAGCTTGCGTGCCGCCGGCTGAAAGAACATGACCAGGAATGCAAACAGCACCAGCACCCAGCCAATGATCACGAAGGCTGAGCCGGTTTCACGTTTCTCTTCTGACGATGGCATGGTCGCCTCCTACCCGCCGCCGCGGGCACGCCGACTTGCCAATTCACTGTTAGCCAAACTTCCAAGCCCGGCGGCGATCTTGCACCTGCGGCTAATCAGGCGGCCAGGGCCGCTCGAATAAGGCTTAGATCACGCGCAACTCGTTGCGCAGCTTGTCCACCAATTTCTTGGCGATCTCTCCCGGAGGGCCTTCCAGCACTTCGGTCTTCTTCGTCTTCTGCGGGATGTACAGTTTCTCGATCTTCTGCAAGTTTTCGCCCAGAGCCGATTTGACTTCGTCGAAACTCACTTTCTTGAGCGGCTTGTTCTTCGCCTGCTTGATGCCGATCAAGGTTGCGTAACGTAATTTGTTGATGCCCGACTGGATGGTCAGCAGCGCCGGCAGCGGCATATCGACAAACTGGAAGAAGCCTGCCTCGAGTTCGCGTTTCACGCGAATGCCGCTATCGCTCTTTTCGATTTGCATAATGATGGTGGCGTGCGGCCAGCCCAGCAGTTGAGCCAGAATAACGCCGGTCTGGGCAAAGCCATAGTCATCGGATTGCAAGCCGGTGAGAATGAGATCGAAGCTTTCGTCCTTGATGGCCGCGGCGAAGGCCTTGGCAGTGTTGAACGCGTCGAGGGTAACGAAGCCGTCGCCTTCCAGGTGAATGGCGCGGTCGGCGCCCTTGGCCAGCGCCTCGCGCAACACCTGCTGCGCGCGGGGCGGACCGCTGGTGATCACCACCACCTCGCCGCCATGCTTCTCCCTCTGCCGCAGCGCCTCTTCCAGAGCGTAAGCGTCGGGCTCGTTCACTTCGTAGGAAACATCTTCGCGAATCCACGTGCTGCCCTCATTCAGCTTGAGCGGCGCGTCTTTCTGCGGGACCTGCTTCATGCAGACCAGGATCTTCACCAGGGCTCCTAACACTTCACGGAACGCTTTGAGCGCATGACGTGAAACGGGCAAGTATAAATGAGCGGCGCGAGGATGGGAAACGGACGAGCGTAGGCGAGTTTCGGAATGGGAATCGACGATGCGAACGCAGCGTAGGAGTTATGGCTGTTACTTAATACTTCTGGCCTTCATGAATTAGTTCTTTGATCTTCAGACCGCCCAACTTGTCGCCTTTGCGCAGCTCTCGGATGCTCTCTATTGCCTCGGCGACGGAACTCCTGTTGGTCCGCTCCCCTTCCAACAGCTTTTTCTTGCGCTCGATTCCCCAGCGATACCCCGCCAGGTTTCCGTCGCTGCGGACTACGCGGTGACATGGCACGGCCAGCGCCACAGGATTCGAAGCGCAGGCGCGGGCCACCGCGCGGACCGCCTTCGGATCGCCGATCTCGCGTGCGATTTCGGTGTAGCTGCGCGTCTCGCCGCGCGGAATCCGTTGCAGCGTCTCCCAGACTTTCTGCTGGAAGGCGGTGGCGCGCACGTCGAGCGGCAGGTCGATCATGGTCTTCTCGCCACCGAGGCTGGCCAGCAGCGGCCCGATGTAACGCCGCATGGCCGCATCGTCATGCAGCACGGTCGCTGCGTGGAACTCGTTGCGCAGGCCGCGCTCCAACTCGGTTGCGCTCTCGCCAAAGCGAACCGCGCACAGGCCGCGCTCGGTGGCAGCAACCAGCATTCGCCCCAGCGGAGTCGGCGCAATCGCGAAGGTGATCGTTGCGCCCGCGCCCCCGCGCCGGTACGCGCCTGGCGTCATGCCAAGCTGCTGGCCGGACTTCTCATAGAGACGGCTAGGCGAGCTGAAGCCTGCGTCGTACAGTGCGGTGGTCACATCTCCTCCTTTGCGTAGTTCGGTTTTGACCTGCTGCATGCGCCGCGCCGATTGATACTCGCGCGGACTGAGCCCGGTTGCGCGCTTGAACAGCCGCTGCAGGTGAAACGGGCTAAGCCCGACCCGCTTGCTGAGCCCTGCGAGAGTCATCACGCCTTCGGCATTGTCGAGCAACTGCCGCGCCCGAAGCACGTATTGCGCCTGGGCAGAGATTTCTGTCGGCTTGCAACGCAGACAGGCGCGATAACCGGCGCGCTCGGCTTCACGCGGATCGGGAAAAAACTCAACCGAGTCGCGCCGTGGGCGACGGCTGGGACACGATGGGCGGCAGTAAACGCCGGTGGTACGCACCGCGAAAACGAAGCGTCCGTCCTGCCGGGCATCGCGCGCCATCACTTGTTGCCAATGATTTTCGTTCTGGTTTTCGTTCTGACTTTCATTCTGAAGTTCGGTTTGCATAGTCACAGCGTAGCTGCGGCTCCGAGGCGGCGCTATCCGGCCCTTGCGGGCAAAGCGCTTTGACCGCGCCTGCTCTTTCGGAGCAACGCCGCGTGCTTCGTCATGCACCGTTGCCTTCGAACTAGTCCCAGTCTTTCTCATGTTCCCAGACGTCGTGCAAGCTTATCTTCAGTCCCCGGGCATACCAGATGTCAAACTTCTCCAGCGCGTACGGATACTCAAAGTGTCCCGCCCATTCGGCGTGCTCGGTGATGCTCCTGAGATGCTCGGGATTGTCTTCGTCGACTACGATAATGCTCTCGCCGGTGTAGCCGTGAATTCCCCAGTACCAGTAGTTTTGATGAAAGCAGACCGCCGGCGGCAAACCATACTTTGGGCCGAAATAGTCAATCGCGCCAGCCTGCCCGTAATCGCCGGTCTTGATGGCGGTCTTGGCCTGCACGTCGGGCGGCAGGCTGTGATAAACGCGGGCCACTTCGGCCACCATGGCTTCCCAGCCAAGCTCGTCGGAATAATACTGCGGCAGCGGAGACCGCGCGTGACTGTGTTCGCTAATTGGCGGCGTGAAGTGGATCGCCCGCGTGAAAGCGACAAACTGTGCGGGACTGATGACCGGCGCAATCAGCGGCAGAAACGCCAGCGCCGGAACCACGAGCACCAGGACAAATGCGGGTTTCAGCCAGGTGCGCCGGGTGCGCACAATCCATTCTGCGCAGACTACGCTCCCGGCGGCGAACAGCATGGGATACGCCGGAGCGACGTAGTAATCTTTGCCATGCAGGACCATGAAGACAGCGAGTGTGACCAGATAGGCCCAGCCAAGAACGCGGTAACGCCTGCCTTCGCGGCCAAAGAAGAGCCAGGCCAATCCGGCCAGCCACAGCGGGAGCGCGAAGGGGTTCACCATCAGGATCTGTCGCAGCAAGAAGTCAACAGGATTCAGCGCAACGTCTCGGCCGCTGGCGTGAATGTTGTGCATTAACTGCACGAACGGCCAGTCGCGGTGAACATTCCACAGCAAGTTGGGCAGAAAAATCAGAAATGCGATCACGCCCGCAATCCAAATCCACTTGTGGGTGAAGGCCTTGCGCTCCGGCGTGAAAAGCAATCCGACGACCATGCCCATTCCGAACACGGCCATCGAATACTTGTTTTCCAGGCCGATGCCCGCCAGCACACCGAACCATAGCCACAGCTTCTGATTGCCGGTCTGAACGATGCGAATGACGACCGAAGCGCAGCCCATCCAGAAGACGGCTTCGAAATCGTTCGTCCCGAGCAGGTGGCCGTTGATGACGAAAACGGCGGAAACTGCCATCGCCAAGGCTGACAACGCCATTGCGAAGCGGCGTCCGCCGAACTGGTACGCCTGATATCCGGTGAAGGCGATGGCTCCGCAGCCCGCGACCGCTGGGATGATCCGGATGACAAACAGCGAAGCCCCGAACAGCGAGGTGACCAGCCACGTCACCGCCGAAATGAACGGCGGCATGTCCACATAGCCCCAGTCCAGATGCCGGCTGCAGGCAACGTAGTAGAGCTCATCGCGAAAAATGCCGTAGCGGTTTGCGGTAAGCAGATGCAGGAACAGGCGCGCCGCGACAATCAAGGCGACGGCCGCAAAGCCAGTCGCATACCAGCGAGTTTGCGTTTGGCGATCGTTCGACTGCGCGTGGTTGGGAGCCGCAGTAGCCATCAAGTTCTCCGAAGACGGAATGTTCCCCGAAAATAATACGGAACCTGCAGGGGGTTGGTTCCAGCGAATCTCGAACATCTCCGGCGGTGGATCGTTGGCGCGACCTGCTGTCTTGAAAGTGAAGATTAGGAGACGAGCCCAGCCCGGGCTGCCTTTCGTGCGTCCAAACACGGTAAAATAGTAACTTCACCGTAACCCGACCATTTGCGGTATTGCGGCGGAAGCGGGTCCCATGGAACGCCGCTTTTGCGTTCGACGGGGTGGGGAGACCATGTTCGAAGTCACTGTAGAAGATACGTTTTCCGCGGGACATTACTTGCGCAACTATCATGGCAAGTGCGAGAAGCCCCACGGACACAACTATCGGGTTCGTGTCACCCTCAGCGGCGAGACCTTGGACCAGGCCGGGCTGCTGCTGGACTTCAAGGACCTGAAGGACGTTCTGCGCCCGGTGATGAACTATCTCGACCACCAGATGATGAATGAGTTGGAGCCGTTCACCACCATCAATCCTTCGGCGGAGAACCTGGCCAAGTATTTCTACGATGAGACCAACTCGCGGCTGAAGCAGGGCACCAATGGCCGGGTCCGGGTGAAGGACGTCACCATTTGGGAGACCGACACGACCACCGCGCGGTACAGCGAATAGCTGGGGCTAAAGCCCCTGATTTAAGTTTTGGCGAGCGTCGGCACGGCTGAAGCCGTGCCCTTTCAAAGCAGTCCGCTCAGGGTGCCGCAATACCAGCCATGCAGATCATCGAGATTTACAAATCGCTGCAGGGTGAGTCCTCTTACACCGGCCTGCCCTGCGTGTTTGTGCGGCTGGCGGGATGCAATCTGCGTTGCACCTGGTGCGATAGCGAATACACCTTCAAGGGTGGCCAGCGCATGAGTCTCGAGGAGATCGAAGCTGAGGTGCATCGCCTCTCGCCGGAGGGCGGGCTGGTGGAGATCACCGGTGGCGAGCCGCTATTGCAGGAACGCGAAACGGTCGCCCTGATGGATCGGCTCCTGGCCGTCGGGTACACCGTTCTGCTGGAGACCAGTGGCGAACGCCCCTTGGAGGGCGTCCCCGCTGCCGTGGTCAAGATTGTGGACGTAAAATGTCCTGACTCCGGCGAGGGCGATACCTTTCGCATCGAAAACCTGGACGCGCTGGGCCGCCACGACGAAGTGAAGTTTGTCATCGCCAGCCGTCAGGACTACGAATTCGCGCGCGACTTCATCCGGCAGCATGGGCTGAATTCGCGCGTCGGTACCGTGATTTTGTCCCCTGCGTTTCGCAAGGACGCATCCGGAAGCCGCGACGCCTCGCATTGCATGGTTGATCCCCAGCACGTGGCCGAATGGATGCTGGCGGACGGACTGAACGCGCGTCTGGGGCTGCAGATTCACAAGTTCATCTGGGAGCCCGAGCGGAAGGGCGTTTAGAAACGTAGGCACTATGCACGATCAGGCACAGGCGGTGGTGGCGCTCAGCGGAGGAATGGACTCCTGCGTGTGTGCGGCCCTCGCGGTGCGCGACTTTGGGGCCAACGCGACCGCGGCACTTCACATCAGTTACGGGCAACGCACCGAGCGCCGCGAACTGGCTTCCTTCCAGGCGATTTGCGACCGCTTACAGATTCGTCAGCGCCTCGCCGTTCGCACTCCGTTCTTTCATGCGATTGGAGGCTCCGCGCTCACCGACGACAAGATCTCGATTCCCGCTGCCGGCCCCCAGATCGGTCTGCACATTCCGGTTACCTATGTTCCTTTTCGCAATGCCCACTTCCTGTCGGCGGCGGTGAGCTGGGCCGAAGTGCTGGGCGCGGCCCGGATTTACATCGGCGCGGTGCAGCAGGACAGCTCCGGCTATCCCGATTGCCGTCCGGAGTTCTACCAGGCGTTCAATGAAGTGATTCGCAGGGGTACCAAAGAGGGAAGAATTCGCGTCGAAACGCCGTTGATCGCATTGCGAAAGGCCCGGATTGTGACGCTTGGCCTTGAATTGCACGCTCCCTTCGATTTAACTTGGTCATGCTACGGTGCGGAAGATCGGGCTTGCGGTATTTGCGAGAGTTGCGTGTTGCGGCAGAAGGCCTTCGCAACCGCCGGAGCCGTTGATCCTATTTCTTATGCGGCGCAAACGGCAGCCCCGTTTCGGGATTAGTCACCGTTGCTGTAGTGAAGCAGTCATCATTCCGTTTTATGGTTGGAGGAAAAATGAAGAAACATATTGCCCTCGTCTTATGGGTGACATTCTTGGTCGGGATCTGCGCGGCCCCGGTTTGGGCGCAGTTCACCGGCACCGTGAAGGGCGTTGCCAAGGATGAAAGCGGCAAGCCGATCCAAGGGGCTACGGTGGAGCTGTTAAACGCCGAAAACGGCAGGAAGATCAATCTAAAGACCAATTCGAAAGGCGAGTATTTTTCGATCGGGATTGCTTTTGGTACTTACAAGTTCAGCCTGATGGTGGACGGCAAGGTAGTCGACTTTTGGGACAAAGTGCCGGTCCAAGCGGGCGAGGAGCGAGTGATAGATTTCGACCTGGCAAAGGAAAAAGCGCAGGCGGCGCAAAAGGCTGGCATCACTCCAGAGCAGCAGAAAAAGATTGATGAAGCCCAGAAGCAAAACGAAAAGATTAAGGGTCTGAACGCGCAGCTGGCAGAGGCGAAGCAACTGGAAACGGCTGGCAGTTATGACCAGGCCATCAGCATTATGCAGCAAGCTGCGCAAGCCGATCCCAATCAGGATGTGATCTGGGCAAACCTAGGCGAGGCCCAACGCGGGGCCAAGAAATACCCTGAGGCCGTGGAGTCTTATCAGAAGGCAATCGCCCTCAAACCCACCAACGGCCCCTACCACAGCGCCCTTGCCGACGCTTTGGCCAAATCGGGCCAGACCGACAAAGCGGTGCAGGAGTGGGCCACGGCGGCGCAGAATGATCCGACCAATGCTGGGACCTATTATTTCAACGAAGGCGCTGTGCTCACCAACACCGGCAAGGTGGATGAAGCCATCGCTGCATTCGACAAGGCGCTGCAGGTTGATCCCACCCGTGCCGAGACCTATTACTGGAAAGGCGTCGATTTGATCGGCAAGGCCACCATGAAGGACAACAAGATGGTTGCGCCTCCGGGGACGGCGGAAGCCTTCAACAAGTATCTGGAACTGGCGCCCACCGGCAAGTACGCCGATCCCGCCAAGCAGATACTGGCCAGCATTGGCGCTCCGGTGGAAACGACTTACGGAAAAAGCAAGGCGGCGCCCAAGAAGAAGCCGTAAGCGGAGGGTTGTTCTGTTTTGCAAGGGCGGCCGCGTGCCGCCCTTTTGCTTTTGGCCGCAGCCTGGCATCTGACAGAAAGTACTCTTTCCGAGGCCCCGTTCTAGCCTGCTTTTGGCTAGGGCGACGCAGTTAGCACCCACTCCGTGGCGCCGCCACGTCTCACTGCTGTGTGACCGCCCTCACAGCGCGAAGTTCGCGCTTGGTTCACCATATTGGCAAGGAGAAAAGTGTCCCCACCTCATGGGTCTAATGACGCTTTTTATGCACTATGCAAAGAGTGCTTATCCTGGGAGCTGCTGGTCGAGACTTCCACAACTTCAACGTAGTTTTTCGAAACAATCCTGAATTTCACGTAGTCGCCTTCACCGCAACCCAAATTCCCGACATCGCTGGCCGCCGTTATCCCGTGCAATTGGCGGGCGATTTCTACCCGGATGGCATTCCCATCCTCGAAGAAAGCAAGATGGAAGAGATCATCCACGACCAACTGGTCGATGTGGTGGTCTTCTCTTACAGCGATGTCGCTTATCCGACGCTGATGCACCTGGCCTCGCGCGCCGTCGCCGCGGGCGCCGACTTCTGGCTGCTGGGCGTCGAACGCACGCAACTGGTTGCCAAAGTGCCGGTCATCTCGGTCTGCGCTGTCCGCACCGGTTGCGGCAAGAGCCCGGTCTCTCGCCGGATTGCCACCGAACTTCGCAAGCTCGGCTGGAACCCCGTCGTGGTCCGTCATCCCATGCCTTACGGCGACCTGGTCGCGCAGCATGCGCAACGCTTCGCTTCGCTGGCCGACCTCGACAAGAATCTCTGCACCATCGAAGAGCGCGAGGAATACGAACCTCACATTATTGAGGGCACTACGGTTTACGCCGGAGTGGACTATGAGGAAATCCTGCGCCAGGCAGAGAAGGAGGGCGATGTCGTGCTGTGGGACGGCGGTAACAACGACACGCCGTTCTATCGTCCCGATCTCGATATCGTTGTCCTCGATCCGCATCGCCCGGGACACGAGCTGGCCTACTACCCCGGTGAAGTGAACTTCCGCAGCGCGCACGTGCTCATCATCAACAAGGTTGACACGGCCGATCCCGACGGAATCAAAACCGTGCGGCAGAACATCGCGCTGTTTAACCCCAAGGCGCAAGTCATTGAGACCGCCTGCAAGGTGACCGTGGCCGATCCCGAAGCGGTTAGGGGCAAGCGGGTGCTGGTGATCGAAGATGGCCCCACGCTTACCCACGGAGAGATGCCTTATGGGGCTGGCGTGGTCGCCGCCAATCGCTACAATGCGGCCACGTTGGTCGATCCTCGTCCCTATGCCGTGGGCTCCATCCAGAAGACCTTCGAGAAATTTCCCCATCTGTGGAGAGTCTTGCCGGCCATGGGATACAGCGATGTCCAGCGGCACGAACTGGAAGAGACGATCAAGCGCGTACCCTGCGATTTGGTACTGGTGGCGACGCCCATCGACTTGGCGCGCACCATCAAGCTGGACAAACCCAGCGTGCGCGTGAGCTATGCCGTCGAGGAAATCGGCGAGCCTGCAATCACCACCATGCTGGAGCAGTTCACCCACACTTATAAGCCGGCGCTGGCGGAAGTTGGAAGGTAACATGTTGCAAAAAGACTTCCTCTCGATTCGCGACTTCTCGCCGCAGGAGATCAGGCAATTTCTTCATCTTGCCTGCCAGCTCAAGGCCCACCCGGGCGGATATACCAGCGCTCTGAAGGGCAGGACGCTGGCCATGATCTTCGAAAAGCCGTCGCTGCGCACGCGCGTGACCTTCGACGTGGGCATCCAGGAACTGGGCGGGCATCCGCTGTATCTTTCGCCAGCCGAGATCAGTCTCGGCAAACGAGAGTCGGTCTATGACGTCGCCAAGAACCTGGAGCGGATGGTGCAGGGGATCATGATCCGGACCTTCGCCCACGACATCGTCGTGGACATGGCGCGGCACGCCAGCATCCCGGTCATCAACGGCCTCACCGATTACAGCCACCCCTGCCAGGCAATGGCGGACTACCTGACCATGCTCGAGGTCAAGGGGCGAATTGCCGGACTGAAGGTGGCCTACATCGGCGACGGCAACAATGTGGCGCACTCGCTGCTGTTTGCGGGCGCGCAATTAGGGGCGGAGGTGTGGATAGCCACGCCACCGGGATACGAGCCTGACAGCGGGGCCGTTGCCTGGGCCGCGGAGCGCAGCGCGGCGACCGGCGCAAGCTGCACCATCACCAACGATCCCCAACTGGCGGTCCTCGGCGCCGACGTCGTTTACACCGACGTGTGGGCAAGCATGGGACAGGAAGCGGAGGCGGCAGCGAGGCGCAACATCTTCCAGCCGTATCAGGTAAACGCCCAGCTTTTTGCCAAGGCGAAACCCGATGCCATCTTCCTGCATTGTCTGCCGGCGCATCGAGGCGATGAGGTTACGGACGAGGTAATCGATTCGCCGCGCTCGTTCGTCTTCCAGCAGGCAGAGAACCGGCTGCATGCCCAAAAGGCAATCATGCTGGAACTGATGAAGGGAGACAAGGCCGCGGAACGCGAGACGGCTCGCGAGTCGAGGTTGGAGTTGGTGAAGTAGAAAAACCACTGTTCGCTTTTCGCTCTTCGCCTTTCGCGCAGGAGCCCAGAAACCTCTGGCGAAGAGCGAGGAGCGAATGGCGAATCGCGTTTGTAAGGAATTTTTTATGGCAAAGACTGCGCTAGTCGCGGTGGGCGGCAACTCTCTCATTCGTGCCGGAGAAAAGGGCACGATTGCCGAGCAGTTGGCAAACACTCGCCGCACGGCCCAGGCGATTGTCGGGATTATCCGCCTCGGATACAACCTGGTGATCACGCATGGCAATGGGCCGCAAGTGGGCGCACAATTGCTGCGCTCGGAGCGCGCCTCCGACGTGGTGTATGGGCAGACCCTTGATGTTTGCGGCGCCGCCAGTCAAGGCGAGATCGGTTATCTGCTCGCCCAGTCGCTGGAGAACGAACTGGCCGCAGCCGGCATGGAGGTTCCGGTCGCGAGCCTGGTGACCCAAGCCCTCGTCTCGCCCGATGACCCCGCCATGCAACATCCGTCCAAGCCGATCGGGCCATTTTATTCGCGGGCCGATGCCGACGAGAAAAAGCGCTTGCTGGGATGGCAGATTGTCGAGGATGCAGCCCGCGGTTATCGGCGCGTGGTGCCTTCGCCGGAGCCGATCGAGATACTGGAACTGGATGTCATTCGCGCGTTGGTCGATCGCGGCGTGCTAGTGGTGTCCACCGGGGGCGGAGGCATTCCCGTGATGCGCGTGAACGGCCACCTACAGGGCGTGGAAGCTGTCATCGACAAGGACCGTGCGTCCGCGTTGCTGGCTTCTCAGTTGCGAGTGGACCTGTTTGCGATCTCGACCGATACCGAATATGTTTTTCTGAACTATAAGAAGCCGAACCAGACGCCGCTCACTTACGTCACCGCGGCGCAGATGGAGCAGCATCTGCGCGACGGCCACTTCCCGCCCGGAAACATGGGGCCAAAAGTGGAATCGGTGTTGCGCTTCCTGCACAGCGGAGGCAGGGAAGCCGTAATTACCACGTATGAGCGTTTGTGCGACGCCGTGCAAGGCTCCGCGGGTACGCGCATTGTGGCGGACGCAAGACCACGCCGCAAGACTGGGCTGCAAGATGAGGAACTTGAGGTGCCGGTTATCCGGTGAACCATGCTAACGACAGACCGAACCACTAGACTGCAGGAAGCAAAGCCAGGACGTTCCCGTATGAGTTTGAAGCACGTTGTCGAGTCGCAACAGTTCACGGTGCCATTGTTGATGGAGCTGTTCGACCGGTCGCGGCTGATGGAGCGAATTGTGGCGCGCGGCGGGACGCTGGACTACCAGAATCGAATTCTGGCGAGCTTGTTCTATCAGCCATCCACCCGAACGCGCTTCTGCTTTGAAGCGGCCATGCACCGGCTGGGCGGACGCGTGCTCTCCACCGAACACGCTCGTACTTTCTCCTCCGAGATCGAGGCCGAACAGGTGGAGGATTCCATCCGCATCATTGGCAGCTATTGCGACGTCATCGTGATCCGTCATCATGAGACGGGCGGAGCGGGCCGCGCGGCCAAGGTCTCGCCGGTGCCGATCATTAATGCTGGTGACGGCGCGGGCGGCCAGCATCCCACGCAAGCCTTGCTCGATCTCTACACGATTTACCGCGAGCGTCCGCTCGATGGGCTGAGCGTGGCCTTCATTGGGGAACTTGATCGCGGGCGCACCGTGCGCTCCCTGGCTTACCTGCTGGCAAAATTCGAACGGGTGAAGGTCTTCTTCGTGAGCCCGCCCGAGCTGCAGATGAAACCCGACATCCTGCAGTACCTCGACCGGCACGGCGTCAGCTACGAGTTGGAGTCGGACATCAACCGGGTGATCGGGGAGGTGGATGTCATTTACCAGACGCGCATCCGCCCCGACCGGCTCAAGGGGTCGCTACGCTATGCCATCGACTCCACTGTGCTGCAGCACATAAAGTCTGACGCCATGATTCTTCATCCCCTGCCACGGACCGTGGAGCTGGACAAGAAAGTTGACGACGATCCTCGCGCTTTCTATTTCCGGCAGGCGGCCAACGGACTGTATGTGCGCATGGCGCTGCTTACGATGCTTTGGGATGGATAAAGCGAGAAGCCATGAGCATCATCCAGGGTATTGAATCATGACCGCGACGCGCTCTTCCGCGGCGGTGGACCTTGCGATTGCAGTCAGCGTCACATTGATCTGCGGCTTCAGCATTCCCGCGATCACCCCTGCTCTTAAACGTCTGGGCGGGATGCGAGAGGTCTTTGCTCTCGCAATGTTCCAATTTACGGCGGAAGGGTTGGCGGTATTGCTGTTAATGGCAATTCGGCGCGAACGGCTGTCGAATTACGGGTTTAGTTCACGTGGTGTTCTCAAGTCAGTGGCGATTGCCGTGCTCTTCGCCATAATCTATGACGCAGCTCTTTCTTCGCAGATGGGCCAACCTGTCTGGGTGCCGCTGCGCCGCCACTTGGCTTTGCGGCTCTCCCTGGCTTCGGAGTTTCCGCTAAACCTCGTAGGCATAGCTACAACTGTGATGGTGTGGGGCTTTTTCGAAGCCTTGTATGGCGTGTTCTTTGCCAACCGATTGAACCACATCGTAGGACATGAGGGCCATGGATGGCTTACTCCCGGCGCATGGGGATTCGGTCTGTTCAATGGTCTCATCCATGCAGCTCTCGGTCAGGGTGTATCTGGTTTTCTTGGTAGTTTTGCTTCTGGGTACGCGATCGCGGTCATTCCCGCTGTGGCCGGCAACAGTTGGGGAAGTGTCCTGTTTCAAACACTCACCAACGCGGTGGGCCGGATGTGAACTCTGCAATACTGGAAACACCAACTAAGGATTTGAGGAGTTTATGGAAGTCATCGATCGTCTAGAAACCACGGATTTCATCGAACTTGAAAATAACTACGGCGCCCACAACTACCGTCCTCTCGACGTGGTTATCGAACACGCGGAAGGGGTGTGGGTCTATGACGTGGAAGGGAATCGCTATCTCGATTGCCTCGCCTCGTACTCCGCTCTCAACCAGGGGCACTGCCATCCCAAAATCCTGAAGGCCATGATCGAGCAGGCGCGCCGGGTGACCCTGACATCACGTGCCTTTCGCAACGATCAGTTGCCCCTGCTCTATCAGGAACTCCACGACCTAACCGGCTTCGAGATGGCGCTGCCCATGAACTCGGGCGCGGAGGCGGTGGAGACCGCGGTGAAGGCCGCCCGCAAGTGGGGCTACAAGCTCAAAGGCATTCCTGACGGCAAGGCCGAAATCATAGTTTGCGCCAACAACTTTCACGGACGCACGGTGACCATTGTCAGCTTCTCGACCGACGAGCAGTACCGCGATGGCTTCGGACCGTTCACGCCAGGATTCAAGGTCATTCCCTTCGGCGATGCTAACGCTTTACGCGAGGCGATCACGCCCGACACCTGCGCCTTCCTGGTGGAGCCCATTCAGGGAGAAGCCGGCATCGTTTTCCCGCCTGCGGGATTTCTGAAGGAGGCCGCTGCCATCTGCCGCGAGAATCGCGTGCTCCTGATAGCCGACGAAATTCAGTCGGGCCTGGGTCGCACTGGCAAGCTCTTCGCGTACATGCACGAAGGCATCACCCCCGATGTCGTGATTATCGGCAAGGCGCTGTCAGGTGGTTTCTACCCGGTATCCGCGGTGCTGGCGTCGAAGGAAGTGCTCGGCGTGTTCCACCCGGGCGACCACGGCAGCACCTTCGGCGGCAATCCGCTGGCGTGCGCAATCGCCCGCTCCGCGCTGCGTGTGCTGGTGGCGGAAAATTTGATTCAACGTTCCGCGGAACTCGGCGACTACTTCCTCACCAAGCTGAAAACGCTGAAGGGCTCGCACATACGCGAGGTCCGCGGCAAAGGTCTGTGGATCGGGATTGAACTGGACGTCCCGGCGCGACCCTATTGCGAGGCGCTGCAGGAGTTGGGAATCTTGTGCAAAGAAACCCACGAATACGTCATCCGCATCGCGCCTCCGCTGGTCATTACGCGCGAAGACATCTTCTGGGCGTTCGAGCGGATCAAGAGGGTGATCGAGGGAGCCCTGGCCCACCATGGCTGAAGCCATTTGAGGTGCTAGAGCGGTTCCGGGATTGGTGTATCCGCCCGTAGGGGTAGTGCGGCGCTTCCACCGAGGTCGAAGCGAATGCACCGCTCAGTGCGGCTTCGTGCTGCTTGTACCTTTCTTCGCCGGCGCCTTGGAAGGCTTTGCAGCCGGCTTGGGATGGGCATCCTCGGCAATCTGCTGATCAACCCGGTCGGACTCCATTACAAACGTAGTCATAACCGCGTCAACGGCGAACTGACCGGCGTCAGCCGCCAGAGGCAGGTCCTTGAGTTCGGGCAGCGTTTTGCCCACCTTGTACAAGGTGACGTGAGTCAGGGCCTCGAACTTGGCCGGATCCAGCACCACTCCCTTGGGCAGAGAAGCCGGCGGTAGGCCGCCGCTGTTCGGCTCCTTCACCTGCGTGGGAACGGTGTAGAGGATGTAGTCACACTGCTTGGAGCGGGCCTCGCTTTCCACGTCGGCGTGCGGGGCTTCGGCGTCCAGCGGAACGGCTTCATGTTGGTGGCGGGCGATCTCGTTGATCAGGTTGAGGCGCAGGTTGTCGGTCGGCAACGATTGGCCGCTCATGTCCTTAATCTTGACCACGCCGATGCGCACCACGCCAGCAGTCTTGGACGCAACCACGGGCGCGGGAGGTGGCGCCGGTGCAGTTGCTGCGGGCTTAGCCGGGGCCGCTGCCGGCTCAGGCACCGTCTCCGAATGCGCTGTTGGGGGCGCCCCGCCCATCATGGCGGACATGTCCATGACCTTGCAACCGGGCGGCATGTCGAACAGCGGCGCATCCAGGCTGGTGTTGGTCAGTTCCACCACTTCCGTCGTGGTGGTGAACGTTCCCTGTCCTGATGCCATGGTCATGGTTTGCTTAAGCGGGTAGCCCAGCGCGCCGCCACCGCCGCCCTTCATCACGATGCGGTCCTTACAATCGCGCTTGGCGCCGGGGCCGCCGCAGGCCAGAGCGCGGTACGACTCGTCGGAACACGAGAACCCCACTGACAGGTCGGCGTACCAGCCATCCATTTCCATCTTCATGTGCGACTGATTGCAGGCGTCGGGGCTGGACTCCATCATCATGACACTCTTGATGTGGCGTGCCTTGTAGCCGAACATGTCCTGGCGCTCGCCAGTATCCGTGGAGGTGCGCGTGATGGTCACGACGCCGCCCTTACGAGGAGGTGTGGACTCGCCTCCTGCCATCTCCCGTGCCATGGCCCCCATGTTCGGCGTCGCGGGACAAGACGACTCCCCGCCGCCCATCGGGATCACCATGCATTGATTGCCGGTGACAGTGATCATGCGCTTCTGGTCGCATTGGATGATGCTGACCGACCCGCCGTGACCTCCAAAACTGGTCTCGGTGCGCTGGCGGCCTCCCTTGATGTACACCGTGCTCTCGGTGGAGTGGCCCATCACCGTGGTGCGGGTCTTGATCTTCAGGTCGGCTGACGCGATGGTGGAAAAACAGACTAGGGCGATGGCAAGGGCAGAAGAATGACGTAATAGGCGAGTCACAAGAGGCCTCCTCAAGAAATGTGAGCGTTCTTCCAGATGAAATGAGTACGGCGCAATTCTAAACAAACCGCGCGGAATGCGACAGGTGGGTGTTTCAGGACTCCTGAACCTGGATTATTCATGGGCAACAAAAAGCAATATTGTCATCCCGAGCGGAGCGCAGGGAGTCGAGGGATCTGCGGTTGGAACGCGTTTTTCTGCCTTCGGTCAAGGCTTGGCGATTGGCTGGCGGCGTCCATGGCGGACATGTAAAACCGACACCGTGTTGCCTTCAAGGGTGAAGATAATTCGGTAGACATGGGGCCTGCGCCCGTAGAGCAGATGCCGCACCTCGAAGGGGAAGACGGCACTCTCGGGAGCCAAGGCACAGCGTTGGGGAGAATTAGCTAGGGTTGCGACGGCGTGGTGCAATCCCTAAAACCAGCGCAATCCGGTTTCTCCCGCCTCTTGCGACAACAGCCGCTCCAGGATGTCGTCTAAATCCCGCTTTGCTTGGGCAGTGGTTTTAACGCGGAAGGCCATGCTTCAGGCGGAGCTCTTCAAATGCTTCCTCGATGGGTTGAGTGCGTCCGGCTTTCACGTCCTCATAGCCCTGCCGGATACCTTCAACAGCTTGCTCAAAATCCTGACGCTCCCACTCCAGATACTCGGCCAGAGCGTCATCCAGGGCGGTGGCAGGGTCCTGCCCGCGACGCAACGCGTATTCCTCGAGTTGGGCCTTGCGTTCCGGTTTGATGGGGATCACATCCATGTCGTTCACGGTAGGCGCGGCAACGGTTAGTGTCAAGTGCATCCCTACCAAGAACGGGAAGTCAAATAGCCTGCAGCGCGCTCAATTAGGTCCAGTTACGCTCCGACCGCCAGCGCTTTCTCCGGCTCGGGCTCCGGTGTGGATGAAGCTGCAACGGGTGCAGCCGGGTGCGACTTCAAGTTTCTTGACGCCCTCTTGCGCACCGTCCGCTTTTTTGAGGGGATAGTCTTCGCATTGGCCACCGGAATCTTTGCGTTTGGCCGTGCCCGTTTGGGCGCATCGGGCTTGGCTTCGGCCACGGCTGCGGTGTCGGCACCTGCCCGCAACTCGGCAAAGCTCTGATCCACGAACTTCTCCAGGAGTTCGAGGTCGGGCGCCGCGTGCACATCGCCGGTGAAACCGAAAAACGCAGTGCCGTTATAGGTGAGGATGGCGCAGTTAATGCCCATCAGGCCGCCGATCGGCACCCACGGATACCAGGACAGCATCTTGTGACCCATAAGGTAGAGCGGCACCTGCGGGCCAGGGACGTTGGTGCAAATGATGTTGCACAGGCTAATCGGCAGTTGGCTGGCCACGGGCCCAATATTTTTCCAGAAGGCATTGGGCAGAGTTGACAGCAGGCCGCCCAGCAAACCGACAAATTCGGCCGCGCGCGCGTGCTTGAGGAACTCCACTCGTTCCGTTACCACGGCCAGCAACTTCACGGGATCGCGCAGGTCCAGCGGGAGCGGCACTGGCACAAAGGAGATTTGATTTCCCAGTTCCGTGGCGCTTCCGTTGCCGCGCACGTTTACCGGAATCACCACTCGCAGCGATCGCCCGGTCAGGTCAACGCCGCGTTGCTTGACGTAGCGGCCAAACGCCAGAGTCACCGTCGCCAGGACAACATCATTCACCGTCCCTCCGCACTTGTTCTTGATGGCCTTAATCTCGGCGAGCGGCACCTGGGTCCAGGCAAACTTCTGCGGCCCGTTGCAGATCACGTTGAAGGGCAACCGCTCGGCCGGAGCAGCCAGTTCGGACAATACGCGAAGCAGTTCGGCCGGCGCCCCTGCCGGATCGGCCACAGCCTGCTCCGCCATGTTCATGAGTCCCGAATGCAGAGTCAGCGCTCCGTTGAACAGCGAGAGGTAGGACTTAGCCAGCCCGTCGAGCAGGGCCGCTCCTGCATCCTTAGGCGTCGGAGGAGGCGTCGTCTTCAATTTTTTCCGCGAGACCGGAGGCGGGTTCGGGGAGGCATCCAGGATGACATTCATCGCGCCCACGCCGGCAATGCCGTCCGCCAGGCAGTGATGGATTCGAGTCACCATCCCGGTGCGCCCACTTTTCAGGCGCGCCAAAGTGAAATCCCACAATGGCCGCTGCCGGTCCAGGCTCTCGCTCACGATCTTGCCGGCCAGTGCCTTGAGTTCGTCCTCCGTCCCGTGCTTGAGCTTCACTTCGCGAACGTGGTTGCGAATGTTGAACTGCGGGTCGAACTCCCAACTGGGAAGGCCGAAATCGAAAGGAGAAGGCACCGCGCGCTGATGGTAGCGGGGAATCAGCGGAAGCTTCGATTCGATAAATGCGCGGAGGCCCGCGAGCGTTATCTTGCCCTCGAACATACTGACGCCCGCGATATTGAGCGGCTGGCCTGGGCGTTCAATGTGCAGAAACAGCGCATCGCCCCAGGAGAAGGAATTGTTCCCGGCCCCGTTCGTCATAGTAACTACCTCTTCCAAGCTTGCCGCTTACGGTAATGTCCGGTGATTTGAGTTGTCATCACGAACGGCCTTCAGGCCGTGAGGGATCCGCTGTTTCCTCAGAACGGTCGTTCCAGTGCCAACAAAAGCAGATTCCTCGCTTCGCTCGTAATGACAACAGAGACCAATCGCCTATTCCCCATGGGACATTACTTGTGCATCGATCTATAAAGCCCATTCCATAATCGAACGTTTTTCCGCTGGACTAAAGTCCAGCTTCCCCCTGCTGAAGCAGGAGGCTTCCACCAAAAGCCTCAGGCCAGAAAGGAGAATCGCGACGTCAGCTTCACCAGCTTGAGCACTTTGTAAATATCGACATTGACGCCGCGCAACACGACCTTGACGGCCTTCCCGTCGGCTAACCCGGCCAGCTTTTCCATCGCCCGGAGCGCATTGGGATCGATCCGTCGCACCGCAGAGAAATCCAGGACCACATCGCTGTGGGCACTGTCCAGCGCCTCACGGGCCGCTTGCAAGCCCTGGACTACACGCTCTCCATCAATTTCAAGCCACTCGCCATTGCTTGTCATACGCACGACCATTCCTCAGCGGTTTGTGGTTGCGATGCCTTAGCCACGGTCGGCAGGCTCCGTCCCCGATAAGCGCTCCAAAACAGCTCGGCCAATTCGCTCAACAGCGGCATGCGCGGGTTGGATCGCCAGGAAGGATCGTCAAAGGCAATCTTGACCAGCTCGGGCATGGCACGCTCGAATTCTTCCTTGGAAATCCCCAACTCGGCGATGGAACGCGGGATCGCCAATCGGTCGAGTAACCGTTCTGTCGCCGCCACCAGGTTCTTCACTTTTTCCTCAATCGTCTTACCGCCCAGGCCGAGCAGATCGGCCACCATCGCATACTTCTTGTGCGCGATATATCCCCGCTGGTTCGGCGACGGCATGAACTTGGTCGGCACTCCCGCATTGAAGGCAATGACATGCGGCAACATGAGCGCGTTGGCGCGACCGTGCGCGACCCCGAAGCGCGCGCCGAAGGCATGGGCCAGCGCGTGATTCACGCCCACCGAGGCGTTGGAAAACGCAATCGCCGCAATGCAGGCGGCATTGTGCATCATGGTGCGCGCCTCTTCATCCTGGGGATGCTCATACGCGATAGGCAGGAACTTGAACACCATGCGAATCGCTTGCATGGCGTTGGAGTCGGTGTAGGGTGACGCGAAAATCGACACTCCGGCTTCCAGGGCGTGGGTCAAACAGTCAACGCCGGTGTCGGCGGTCAGGCCTTTCGGCATTGACATGACGAACTGCGGATCGACGATCGCTACATCCGGACTCAGCGAATAGTCCGCGAGCGTCACCTTGCGCCCTTGCTCTTTGTTGGTCAGGACGGCAAACGGAGTGACTTCGCTCCCCGTTCCGCTGGTGGTGGAGATGGCAATCAAACGCGCCTTGGTAACTTTTTCAGTAGGGTACTGGACCACGCGCTTGCGAAGATCGAGAAACGGTGCGGCCAGTTCCTCTAGGTCCGCCTCCGGCGATTCGTACTTGAGCTTCATGATTTTCGCCGCGTCGATCACCGACCCGCCGCCCAGCGCAATGATTTGGTCGGCTTTGTAGAAATTGAGCGCCTCCACTCCTTGCATCACGACCTTGACTTCGGGCTCCGCGTCAGGAATGACCGAGACGTGGACCAGAGTTTCCGGTGGAATGTGGCGACGGACCGTGTCCACATGGCCGATCTGTTCCATGGCCGGATTGGTGATGATGACGGTGGAGCGCGATGGGAACTGGCGCAGGTTCTCCACCGCGTTCATGTTGAAGTAAATCTGATTGGGAACTCGGAACCACATATGGGCTTGCGTCCTTCGCGCCACGCGTTTGATGTTGAGGTAGTTGTACACATTTACGTTATCGGTGGTGCTGTTGCCCCCACCGGTCCCGCATCCGAAGGAGAAGGTGGGCACCATGTCGTTGTAAACGCCACCCAACGCTCCGATGGAACCCGGCGAATTCACAATGATCCGGCCCGCGTTCATCAGTTCACTGAACTTTTGGATGATCTCGTCGTTGCGCGAGAAAACGACCGCCGTATGTCCAATCCCTCCGGCATGATTCACGTCCACGCACACCGTGAGCGCCTCATTGACCGATTTCGCCCGGTAAACGGCGAGCACGGGGAACAGCTTCTCGACTGACAGCGGATATTCCCGACCCACACCTTGAATCGGCGCAATCAGGAGCTTGGTGTTCGGCTTGACCGACAGGCCAACCATGCGGGCGATATCGGTGGCCTTCTGACCGACTGCCAGAGGCTGCATGTATCCCGTCTTGGGATCGATCACCGTGCGTCCCAGCAGTTCCGTTTCTTTCTCATTGCAGATGTGCGCGCCCAGGTCCGAAAATTTTTGCAGCACGGAGTCGTAAATCTCGTCATCGATCACCACCGTCTGCTCGGAGGCGCAAATGGTTCCGTTATCGAAGGTCTTCGAAGTGATGATGTCCACCACGGCCATGTTCAGGTCCGCCGTCTTTTCCAGATAGACCGGTGTATTGCCCGGACCTACACCCAAGGCCGGTTTGCCGGAGCTATAAGCGGCTTTAACCATACCCGGCCCACCTGTGGCATCGATCAGGCCGACGTCCTTGTGTCGCATCAGGTAGGCATTGTCCTGAAGAGTTTGCGATTCCAGGCAAGTGAAGACGCCTTCAGGCGCGCCGTGCTTCACCGCCGCCTCATGCATGATCCGCACCGCCTCGTAGCAACAGTGCCCGGCGCTGGGATGCGGACTGAAAATGACCGCGTTCCGCGTCTTGATGGCCATGATGCATTTGAACAGGACGGTCGAAGTGGGATTCGTGATTGGGGTCAGCGAAAAGATGACGCCGATGGGTTCAGCCACCTCCACTACACCGCGTTCCGGAAACTCGCGAATCGTGCCAACGGTCCGTTTATCTTTGACGTAGTTGTAAACGAACTCCGTGGCCACCATGTTCTTCAGGGCTTTGTCTTCCACAACCCCAAGCCGGGTTTCCTCAATGGCAAGCCGGGCCAGATATTGCGCCTGTTCCAGTCCAGCCAGCACCATGGGTTTGACAATGCGATCGACGTCCTCTTGGGTGTATTGCGTAAAGATGGCGGCCGCGGTCCGGGCTTGGCTGACCAGTCCTTCCAGGTAAGCAATCCGTTCTTCACTGAGGCTTGCAACGATCTCTGCCATCCTTCTACTTCCTTTCAAATTCGCCAGCGATTGCGCCTCAGCAGTTTCTTGGCGGTCGCCCAGTCCCCAGCAGTCGCGTAGCGGGCCCCGCTAGCGCGCATGTCGGCCATCGGTTACAGGCCGTGGATGAACAACAGATAACCAGTCCAAAATAAGGCCATCAGGACAATGAAAACAATCAATGTGACTTTGTTCCTCTTGCGAAAAGCCAGTAAAACTTCCTCGGTGGGGTCATGGATTCCACGTTCCCTGAGCCAAAGCTTTTCCACCCAGTAGGGATCATCCTTCCTCTGTCCTTTCATATTCCCTCGCTACCAGCAAGCGGCTGCAAAGCCTGCGTCAACAGCTGCACCAGCTGCAAATATCCAAATAGAAGCTTTCGATATAACGGGAACAGCGGCGCTAACAATCGGTATCACACTGCTATCCAGAAAACCAGCGCGAACCACCCTCAAATTCCCAAAATGAGAAGCAGGAACTTCTTCATAATGCGGTATCTAAGACCCGGGATGCAGTGACGAGCGAACCCGTTCGGTGTGATTCCCGTTTTGGGAATATGCCGCTCCAATTCGCCATGGGCCGCCCACGAATCGATCGCTCCGTCAAGAATCATTTACCACGGAGACACAGAGGCCACGGAGGTTTTGATTTCTATCGAGTTTTCTCCGTGATCTCCGTGCCTCCGTGGTTAATTTTCATTCCGATAGGTGGGTCGCAGGCCCATGTGGCACTCGGAGTAAAACCTGGGCTGACGAACAGTGAGATAATTCGCTACTGATCGATTCCATGACAATGACGGGAGCATTGATTCCAGCAGCAGAGGAGCAGCGCGATTGACGTCTCACAACGGCGAATGGGATTTCGATTTCATCGTGATCGGCTCAGGTTTTGGCGGCAGCGTCACCGCTCACCGGCTAGTGGAGAAGGGCTACCGGGTTGCGGTCATGGAAATGGGCCGGCGATGGACACCTGAGAACCTGCCGCGTACGAGTTGGTCCATCCATCGCTGGTTCTGGAGTCCCAATCTTGCGCTGCGGGGCTTCTTCAACATGCGCTATTTCAGGCATGTCACCATTCTGCACGGCTGTGCGGTAGGCGGCGGATCCATTACGTATGCCTGCACTCTGCTTCCGCCTCCGGACAAGGTTTGGGACTCCGGCTCGTGGCAAGGGTTGGCGGAGTGGAAGGCGGAGATGCCGCGTCATTACGCGACGGCCTCGCGAATGCTGGGGGTTACGGAGAACAAGATCCTGGGACCTGCGGACCGTCTGCTGAAGCAGGTTGCCGACGCTACCGGAATAGGAGACACCTTCTACCGGACGCATGTCGCCATCTTTCAGGCTCCTGAAGGAGAGCCTGGCGGACAGACGTTTCTTGACCCCTATTTCGGCGGAGAGGGGCCGGAGCGCACGACCTGCCTGGGCTGCGGCGGCTGCATGATGGGTTGCCGCCACGGCGCCAAGAACACGCTCGACCAGAACTATCTTTACCTGGCGGAGAAGCACGGCGCTAAAGTTTTCGCGGAGATCAGAGTGGTAAACGTCAGGCCGCTCAATGGACTGAACGACGGCAGCGGTGGATATGAAGTTTGTACGGTGAAGTCCACGGCCCGCTTCAACCGGCATCCCAGGCGCTTCACTTGTCGCGGCGTGGTTTTCTCGGCGTCGTCGCTGGGCACCATGGAATTGCTCTTTCATCTGAAAGAAAAGGGCTCTTTGCCGGCGATCAGCGATCAGTTGGGCAGGCGAGTGCGCACCAATTCCGAATCGCTCATCGGGGTGCGAATACCTAATTCCAGCGAAGACTTGTCCACAGGGGTTGCCATCGGATCGGGCGTTTACATTGATGAGCACACCCACATTGAAGCGGTTCGGTATCCCGCGGGCTCGGACACCATGGGCCTGCTGGCCACGATTCTGACGGGCGGCCGTCCCGGCCCGGGGCGGGTTGCGCTTTGGGTCAGGAATCTCTTGGTTGCGTTGCTGCGCCATCCCATCAAGACGTTTCGCATTCTTCAACCCGTGAAATGGGCGCAGGAATCGGTGATTCTGCTCTGTATGCAAGCCCTCGAAGGGCACATTGACATGCGATGGGAGCGGCACATCTATTGGCCGTTCAGGAAGTTTCTGGTCAGCCGCGGGCAGCGGGTACCCACGTTCATTCCCCAGGCGAACGAGTTTGCTCAGAAATTTGCTGGAATTGCCGGGGGCACGGCGATGAGCATGTTGCCGGAAATACTGTTCGATGTTCCCGGCACCGCCCACTGTCTGGGAGGCGCTGTAATCGGCAGCTCACCGGAGGACGGCGTAGTGGATCATCGCAACCGCGTTTTTGGATATAAGAACATGTATGTCTGCGACGGTGCGGTGGTCGCAGCCAATCTTGGCGTCAATCCCAGCTTGACCATCGCTGCGCTGACGGAACGCGCGATGAGTTTCATCTCCCCGGCAGCGGAGACGAACTGGAACGACGCTGCTGAGCAAGCCGAAATGCAGAGTCGATAACGGACCGCCCGGTTCGCGCTCGTCTTACTTCTCGATCAAGCAGTACTCGCCAAGTTTCTCGCCGCTCGCCGGATCAGCCGTACTGGCATAAAGATCGACGTTGGCGCAGTCATACATTCCCCAATTCTTAGGCAGCCTGACCATCACGTAAGTTCCTGGCTCCAGGACCTTGCAGTCCGCCATGCCCTTATTACAATGCAAAGCGAAAGACTCTGCTGCCTGCCCGTTAGCTGCCTGATGCACGGTAAGAATCACCACGCCGTTGCTTACTTCGCCGCTTTTCACCGTAATGATGGATTTGTCCTCCGCCATAAGTTGCATTGCAGCCAATAGCCCAAAAAGCCCAAAAAGAATGATCACTTTTCTCATGGGAGTGGCCTCCTCATTCGAAAGTCAATTTGCGCAGGGCCAGGTTCCGGTCGAGGTCGGAGGATGGAATGCCATCTCTCCGCACAGGCGGCTTCTGCTGGACCTGCGTTCAAGTCCATCATCCCGCCAGGAGCATGGGGTTGTCTGTGACGAGTGATGCATGGCGCTGTGTCCTTTCGGGGTCGTTTGGAATTGACGGTGTGCTTCTGAAAATTGTCATTACGAGCGCAGCGAGGAATCTGCGGTTGTTTGCGCCTGGACCGACGCGCAGAGGAAACAGCAAGTCACCCTGGATGCCATTCCGCCGCAGCCGTTCCCTCGCCCGCGTAGCACTCGCCCGGCAGTTAGGGCAAAATAGTCATCATGGACATTTACTTCTTGCGTCACGCCAACGCCGGGGAGCCGAAAGCTGACCCAGCCAAGGATGAGAAACGGCCGATTGACAAGCTGGGAATCGCGCAGTCCCACGATGTGGGACGCGCGCTTGCGGCGCTCGACGTCAGCCCTGACGTGATCATCTCCAGTCCTCTGCGGCGCGCGACCCAGACCGCAGCCGTGGTGGCCAGCGAACTGGGATACGAAGACAAGGTGATCCTCGATGCCGCGCTGCGCCCGGAGGCGGGCTATGAGAAGTTCCAGGAACTGCTTCGCCGCTACAGCCGGAAGGATGCGATCATCGTAGTCGGCCACAATCCCAGCATGACGCTGTTCCTGAACCAACTTCTCTCCGGTGGCAGACCGCTGAACGCCATCGAACTGAAGAAAGGCGGGGTGGCCAAGGTCGAAAAGGACGGGCGCAAGCCTGCGGTGCTGAAGTGGTGCATGCCGCCTAAAGTGGTGCGCGCGATTCAGCAGGCTTCGGCCAGCAGTTCGCGGCCAAAGACCGTCCCGAAGTAGTTTCTTTCCTGCTCCACGGCCCACAATTCCAGCTCAATTCCTTCCGCGGGGCTCGGTGTCAGCAGCAGCCGCACTCGACCGTCCTGGTGAACGCGGACTTTTAACTCGCGCACAGAGCCGCGGCGACCTTGGTCGAGGGCGCGCGCCAGGCGCAGCAAAGCCACGGCTTTGGCAACGTGAATCTGGTCGATGTCAGGCAACAGCCCCATGACGCGATCGCTGGGTGCGGGAAGCGACTTGCCGAGATAGCGGGTGATGGCGGCGATGATGCGCCGCTGCATGGGAGTGTATCCGAAGATTTCGGAGTGAGCGATGACGTAATAGCTGTGACGGCGCCGTCCGGAACGATTGATATAGGCGCCGACTTCGTGCAACATGGCCGCCGCCTCCAGCCAATTGGCGTACTGCGGCGGCAACTGGTGTACGGGCTGCAATCGCCGGAACAACTGCATGGCGAGATCGCGAATGCGCTGGGCAAAGGTCAGATCGGCGCCATAGTGTTTGGCCGCGGAAAGTAAGGCATCGTGGCGCTCCGATTCCACTCGTTCGCGCATGACCGCGCTGCCGTTGTAATCGGCCATCATCTGCGCCAACAATCCGTCGCGCAGCCCGAGCGGCAGGTAGCGGAAGCTGCACAGGTTGCACAGGTGCATGAGTTCGGCGAGGACCATGGCGCCGGCAATGATGATTTCCGCGCGCCGCGGTCCGATGCCGGGCAGGGCCCGCCGCTGCGCCAGGTTGCGCCGGCTCAAGGTGTTCAGCAAGGTTGCGACTGCGGTCTTAGGCACGGTTTGCGGCTTGCTTTCGTGGTAGCCGCGGATCTTCGCGGCGTACAAATCGGAGAGCGCCGCCGGCGTGCCGGAGGTGGCGATGGAGATCTGTAATTTCGCGGCCGCGATCCGTTTCTGGATGCGGGAAACCTCGCCTTGGATGAACCCACGCATCTGCTCCAGTTCTTTTTTCTTGGGCGGATCGTGATGCAGAAAGGTTTGGGTGAGGCGCACCGCCCCGATGGGGAGGCTGACCATGTCTTCAATGTGACCCGAGATGGAGATGGTCAACTCGCAACTGCCGCCGCCGAGGTCGATCAGCAGGGCGCGACCGCCGGCGATGCGGGCATTGGAGAGCACCCCGAGGTGAATGAGGCGGCCCTCTTCCAATCCCGAGATGATTTCTGTTTTCCAGCCGGTGGCGCTACGCACCCAATCCAGAAAGGCGCGGCTGTTGCGCGCATCACGCAAAGCGCTGGTCGCGACCACGCGCACCCGGTCCGCAGCGTAGGTTTGCACGGCGCGGTGAAAGCGCCGCAGCACTTGCAAGGTGTGCGACATGGCTTGCGGATCGAGCGTGCCGTTGGCAAAGACGCTTTCCCCGAGGCGCGTGACCTCGCGCTCGTCGTGGAGCGTCTCCAGACGGCCGCGAACGGCCTTGGCTATCTTGAGCCGGACCGAGTTCGAACCGATATCAACCGCAGCGAAGGTGGCATGCAAGGCTAGGAAAAGTATCAGTTACCAAAGCGTCCTTTACAAGTAGATACCCCTTTTGTGGTTCTTCGCAGATTCAAGATACATTCATCTCGCGTTCACGGATTTGTAATTGCCCTGTAGTTGGCATCGCTACTTCACCCCGGGCGCAATCCCGTCGTTCAACAAATTTAAACTGCTATATTCGGACGATGGTGTTCGCATCCGGGGCGGGGGTAACGACTACCAGTGAGGCGGGCGACGACGGTCCTTTCGGACCTCGCAACTCGCTCCGGTTATGGTCGCTCGTCGCTCTGGGCGCGGTCCTGCGGCTGGTTGCCCTGGGCCACAAGAGTTTCTGGCTCGACGAGATCGCCAGCATCGCCATCGTTCAGCGACCGAGCGCCGCCTTCTGGCACTTTCTTTGGCGCGAGGAAGGCAACATGGCGATGTACTACGTGTTGCTGCGGCCGTGGTTGCACTTCGGGAACAACGAAGCTATCGTCCGGCTGCTCTCCGTGCTCCCGGGCGTCCTTTCCATTCCTCTTATGTATCTGCTGGGCAAGCGCCTGTTCGGCCCCCGCACCGGAATACTCACCGCGGCGCTATTCGCGCTTAATCCATGCGCCATTGCTAGCTCGCAGGAAGCCCGCGCCTACAGCTTTCTTGTGCTCATGGTGATTATCTCTACCTACTGCTTCATTCGCCTCATGGAAGGCCCGTCTTACAGGTTTGCTATTGTCTATGGCCTTGTCGCCGGGTTCACCTGCTACTTCCATTATTTCGGGGTCTTGGTTGCGGCGGCGCATGCCGTCTCGTTGGTGGCGATGCCGCGGGGCAAGTGGCCGTGGAAGCAGTATTCGGTTGCAGGTGTAATTTTTGTACTCCTGGCCATTCCCATCTTTTGGCTGATGCACGCTCAGAACGTCAGGCACATCTCGTGGGTGCAGCCGCCTTCGCTGCTGGAGTTTTATCACCTCGGTGTGTTTCTTGCGGCCAACGGCGGCAAAGCTGTCGGTGCGGTCTTGCTCGCGCTCAATCTCGTAATCGTGGGACTTTACCTCGGCAAACTAAGAACGGCGTGGCGCGAGCGCGACAACCATCTGCAACGCTCGCGTCACGCGTTGGTCGCCAGTTCCTTTTTTTCTCCCATCGTCCTGACTCTGCTGGTATCGATTGTGAGGCCGGTCTTCTATCACCGCTTCCTCATCATCTGCCTGCCAGCTTGGGTGCTGATGACCGCCGTCGGTGCGCGACAGATTCGTCATCGCCTATGGCGAACGCTTGCCGTTGGGGGTATCTGTGTTCTGTCCTTCTTCAGTACCGTCATTTCTTACACCCGGGTCACAGAAGACTGGCGCGGCGCTGTCAGCTATCTGATCGCCGCAGCTCATCCTGAAGACCGCGTCCTGTATTACCAGCCGGTGGGATATCTTGCGGGGGAGAATTACCGCGGGTGGCTGCCGGGTGGAGGCGCGCCGCATCCGTCAGCGCTGAGCGTGAATCCGCCCCGCACGGATTGGGAGAAGCAGCTCGGCCATGCTCCGCGAGTGTGGCTGGTGCTGTATCGCGCCAAGCCCGACGACCCCGAATCGCGGGCGATCGAACAGGAACTTCTGAAGCAATACGACGCAGGTGACCGGAAGACATTTCGCGGAGTAATAGTTATCGAATACCGTGTTAAGCAGTGACGGCCTAAGCGGGTACCGCTTGTTGTTGTGACCATGCTGCGATGGGGTCAGCCAAACAAGGAGGACACCTACCCCGAGTGCAGGCTGGCAACCAGCCGTTACAAAATCGGGTAGCCAGACGTGTCATAACCGCCTTCATCAGGGACGAGTTGAAGTATTCTGTTTTGTGGCGCCGTTCCGGCCACAATCGCAGTCCGCGCAAGTCCTGAATTTGCTTCAGCCTTATGGCCAAGAATTTCTGGGAATCCGAACGCGACCTTTTGGCCTCCACCGTGCAACAGGAGAAGCAGGAGTTTGCGCGGCCGGCATCGCGGAAATCGAGGCTGGGGCTGGCCGTGCGAGCGCTGCGCCACCGTAACTTTCAGCTGTTCTTCGCCGGCCAGGCCATCTCCCTGATCGGTACCTGGATGCAGACCGTTGCCCAGTCCTGGCTGGTGTATCGCATGACGGGCTCGGCGTTGCTGCTGGGCACGGTGGGATTCGCCAGCCAGATTCCGGTCTTCATCATGGCGCCGATTGGCGGCATCGTGGCCGACCGCCAGAACCGCCAGCGGGTGGTGATCGGCACGCAAATCGCTTCCATGGTCCTGGCGGCGATACTTGCACTGCTAACCCTGACGGGACGCATCCAGGTCTGGCAGATTATGACGATCGCCGCGGGCCTCGGCGTGGTGAATGCATTCGACATTCCCGCGCGCCAGGCGTTCCTGATTGACATGGTCGGCAGGGAAGACCTGTTGAACGCGATTGCCTTGAACTCCTCCATGTTCAATGGGGCCCGGATCATCGGTCCCGCCATTGCCGGCATATTAGTCGCGTCCATCGGCGAGGGCTGGTGCTTCTTCGCCAACGCGGTGAGCTATATCGCGGTTATTGTCGGCCTGTTGCTCATGCGCATCAAACATCCCGCCAATCTTGCCAATCAGGGATCGCCGCTGGAGAACATCGTGGAGGGATTCGCTTTCGTGCGCAATACCGTTCCCGTGCGCGCCATCCTGCTGTTGCTGGGAGTGGTTAGTTTTGTAGGCATGCCGTATGCCGTGTTGATGCCGGTCTTCGCCGATAAGATCTTGCACGGCGGCGCCCGGGGACTGGGCATTCTGATGGGAGCTACCGGCGTGGGAGCACTGCTGGGCGCGGCCAGCCTGGCGGCCCGAGTCGGCGTCAAGGGCTTGGGGAAGTTGATCGCTATTTCCGCGGGAGGATTTGGGGTCAGCCTGATTCTGTTCTCGTTTTCGAAAATCTTCTGGTTGTCCACGATACTGCTCCTGCCGGTGGGCCTCACCATGATGGTGCAGATGGCTTCCTCCAACACGCTGATTCAGGCGATGGTTCCCGATAAGCTGCGGGGCAGAGTCATGTCGGTGTACTCCATGATGTTTATGGGCATGGCGCCGATGGGAGCGCTCTCGGCCGGCGTTGTGGCGCATCATCTGGGCGCTCCCTGGACGGTCGCGATGGGGGGAGTGGCATGTATCGCAGCGGCGGTCTGGTTTGGCAGGTACATGCCAACGCTGCGCGCTAAGACCCGCGATCTGGTTCTAGCGCAAGGCCTGACAGGCGGCTCGCCCGCGCAAGAAATCACCAGCCGCGGACTGTCGTGAGCAGGCGAGCTACACTAGTGCGTTTCCCCATCCGTGCAGATTTGACTCTCCCAGAGGCGTGGGCTAGCCTCAATGTCTTGTATTCGCATGGCCGTAACTTCTTGCGCCGAACGCATTTGAGCGGCCAGGAATTCGGGCTCTCCCGCCCTCGTCTTATGAAACTGAGACGCCAACTGTTGCATGTAGCACTTGCCTTCGCTCTTTGCGCCCAGGCTTTCGCCGGCAATGGGATGCATCCGCTGCACGCGCCCAAGGCCATGGTGGCCACGCTGCAACCCGAAGCATCCGAGGCGGGCGTAACGATCATGCGGCAGGGCGGCAACGCGGTGGACTCCGCGGTTGCGGTCGGTTTCGCTCTCGCCGTGGTGCTTCCCCAGGCAGGCAACATCGGCGGAGGCGGCTTCCTGCTCCTCCGCCAAGCCAACGGCGAGGTCCACTTCCTCGATTTCCGCGAGAAAGCTCCCGCCAAAGCCACTGCCAATATGTATCTTGACGCTCACGGCAATATTGTCCCAGGAATGAGTATTCTCGGCTACAAAGCGATCGGCGTTCCGGGCTCAGTTGCGGGTCTGGTGTACGCGCAGAAGCATTGGGGCAAGCTGCCGCTCAAGCAGGTGATGGAGCCCGCGATCCGGCTGGCGCGCGATGGCTTCGTGCTCGACTACGACGCGGCGAGGTCGTTCCACGATCCAAACCTGGCGAAGTTTCCCGAATCGCATCGCATCTTTCAGCGCGATGGCGACTACTACCAGCCGGGCGACGTTTTCAAGCAGCCGGAACTGGCCAAGACCCTCGAGCGCATCGCCGAAAACCCTGACGACTTCTACCATGGCGCGATGGCGCGTGAGCTGGCTGCGGCAATCGCGAAGGGCGGCGGACTGATCACCGCCGAGGACCTTGCCCAGTATGAAGTAAAGGAGCGGCAGCCGATTCGCGGCACCTATCGTGGCTACGAAGTCATCAGCGCTCCACCGCCGTCGTCTGGCGGCGTCACCCTGGTCGAGATCCTCAACATCCTCGAAGGATACGACTTGGCTAAGCAGGGCGAAGATTCGGCCCAGAGCATTCATCTCACCGCCGAAGCTTATCAGCGGGCATTTTTCGATCGCGCCGAGTTTCTCGGGGACCCGGATTTTTCCAAGGTCCCGGTTGCGCAACTGCTGGACAAGCGCTATGCAAACGCCTGGCGCGAGACTATCCCGCTGCGCCGCGCCACTCCGAGTAAGGAACTGCGTCGTCCTTCGGTTTTCTCGCAATTGGACAGCTATGCCAGTTCGCATCCCCAGCCGAAGAAGCTCGTTGAGCCGGTCCACACCACCCACTACTCGATAGTCGATCCCGAGGGCAACGCAGTGTCGGTCACGACCACGCTGAATGAGAGCTTTGGTTCGCACGTTACCGCGGAGAGCCTCGGCTTCCTGCTCAACGACGAGATGGACGATTTCTCATCCAAGCCAGGCGCGCCTAACATCTTCGGACTGATCCAGGGCCCCGCAAATGCCATTGGCCCCGGCAAGCGGCCGCTGTCGGCAATGGCGCCGACTATCGTGCTCAAAGGCGGCAAGCTTTTCCTGGTTCTCGGCGCTGAGGGCGGCCCCACCATCATCACCACGGTTGCCGATGTGCTGATGGGCGTGGTGGATTACGGATTAAACATTCAGCAGGCGGTGAATGCGCCCCGCTTCCACGATCAATGGCTGCCCGACGAGATCAAACTGGAGAAGGTGGGCTTCTCGCCGGACACGGTTCGCATCCTCGAGCACATGGGACACAAGGTCTCCGCCGACGCGAGCCTGGATTCCCTGCCGGGACAGCAGCCTTCGAAGGCGGAATACTGGGGCGACGCTCAGTGTATCGAAATTGACCTCAACACCGGCGGGCGCCTGGGCGCCAGTGACGGACGCCATAACGGAAAGGCAGTGGGATTCTGATGCGGCGCGCCATGTCCACGCTGATCTACGCACGGCGGGAACGGCTGCATCCCGGCCTGCTCGATCAGATGGTATCCGGCGGGGCGGAAGCCATCGAGATCTTCGCGGCGCGCGGGCACTTCAATTACACCGACCGGCAACACGTCCGGCAGATCGCCAACTGGTTTCGCAGCACCGGAGTGACGTTCCACTCCATGCACTCGCCCATGCACCCCGACGAAGATTGGGGACGCGGCGGCGCGGCGCAGATCAACATTGCGTCGGTCGAGAAACTTCAGCGGGTCGCGGCCACCGATGAAATCAAGCGCGCCATCGAGGTAGCCGAACAGGCGCCCTTTCAATTTCTGGTGCAACATGTCGGGATCGGCCACGAAGAGGCGGACGAGCACAAACTCGACGCCGCGATGAGTTCCCTCGAGCACCTGCACGCCTTCGCCAAACCCCTGGGTGTGCAACTGCTGGTCGAGAACATTACCAACGAGCTTTCCACGCCGGAGAAGCTGATGGAACTGCTACACGCCGGACGCTTCGACGATATCGGGGTGTGCTTTGACGTCGGCCATGCGCACATCATGTCGAGCGTGCCGCAAGCGTTCGAAGTCTTAAAGGACCGCGTGCGCTCCACCCACGTTCACGACAATGACAAAGATCACGATTCGCATCTCTGGCCCGGCGAAGGCAGCATCGATTGGAAGGAGACGATGGAGCTATTGCGTACTGCGCCGCACGCACCGCCAGTATTGCTGGAGATCGAAGGCGTGGAAGGCGAGAACGTTTCGGAGAAGCTGACGGAGGCGTTCAGTAAACTGGAACGGGCGTTATAAGGGGCCGCACGAATAACTATGTCCACACCAGCTGAGAACCTGCAGCGGCCTGCCGTCAAAGTCTTCGTCGCCACCTCGGTGATGTTGACTTTCATTTCCTTCTGGCGGGCCGCAGCCATTGTTTTGGCGGATCTCGCCTCGTCGGCGTACTACGTGGGCGGTGACGCGGAAAAAGTGATCGGCAAAAGCGCCCCCTGGTTTGTCCTCGCCGTCATGCTGTTCAGCTACGCGGTGCGTGCCCTGTACATCGAATCCAGTTCGATGTTCGTTCGCGGCGGAGTGTACCGCGTGGTCAAAGAGGCCATGGGCGGAAAGCTTGCCAAGCTATCGGTTTCTGCCCTGCTCTTCGATTACGTGCTCACCGGACCGATCAGCGCGGTGTCGGCAGGCCAGTATCTGGCAGGGTTTCTGACCGATACCTTTCATCATCTCGGCCGCGACGTTCACATTCCTGACAACGCTTTTGCGGCGCTTTTCGCCATCGTGGTCACGCTTTATTTCTGGTGGAAGAACACCCAGGGCATTCACGAATCCAGTGAACGCGCCCTGCAAATCATGAAGATCACCACGGTGATGGTGGTGCTGCTGATTGTCTGGTGCCTGATTACGCTGGCCAAAACAAGTGCGCACCTGCCGCCGCTTCCCAGTGCCGCCGCCATGCATCACGATAAGGAGTCTCTCGGCTGGCTGCTGGGTACCTGGGCCGCGCGCATTCCACTCATCATGATGCTGGTGGGCTTCGGCCATTCTGTGCTGGCCATGAGCGGCGAGGAATCGCTGGCCCAGATCAATCGCGAGATCGAACATCCCAAGCTCAAGAACCTGGAAAGGACCGGACTGGTGATCTTCCTGTACAGCCTGTTCTTCACCGGACTGGTTTCGTTTTTCGCGGTCATGATCATCCCCGACAAGGTGCGCCCCGACTACTACGCCAACCTGATTGGCGGGTTGGCCATGAATGTGGTCGGTCCTTACACCCTGCGTTTGGTATTTCAGGGTTTTGTCGTACTGGTCGGCGTTCTCATTCTTTCCGGCGCGGTCAACACCGCCATCGTTGGCGCCAACGGCGTACTCAACCGAATGAGTGAAGACGGCGTGCTCACCCCCTGGTTCCGCAAACCGCAGAAGAAGTTCGGCACCAGCTACCGCATCATCAATCTTATCGTCGGCTTGCAAATCTTCACCATCATCGCCAGCGGCGGCAACGTATATTTGCTGGCTTCGCTGTACGCCTTCGGCGTGATCTGGAGCTTCGCGTTCAAGTCGCTCGCAGTTACGGTGTTGCGCTATACCGAGCCGGAAAACCGCCAATGGAAGGTACCAGGCAACTTTCACTTTAGGGGCGTCGAGGTCCCCATCGGCCTCTTTTTGATCTCGTTGGTACTGTTCGCGACCGCTGTGGTTAACCTGTTCACCAAGCAATTGGCAACCATCGCAGGGGTCGCATTCAGCGTTGCATTCTTCGTTATTTTCTCCATCTCCGAGAGGATCACCGCCAGGCAGCACGCGCACGCGGAATCGGGACTCGACCAGTTCAATATTGCTCAAAATACCGAACTGAGCGCCGAAGCGATGGAGGTCCGCCCCGGCAATGTCGAGGTTGCGGTCCGCGACCCCCGCAACCTGTATTACCTGCGGCAGGTGCTGGCCAACACCGACACCACCAAGACTGACGTCGTGGTAATGACTTCGCGCGTTTACCACCGCGAGCACTCGTTCAGCGGCAGCGAGGTGGTGGACACCTCAGAGGTTTTCAAGAAGTATGAGCAGGAGCTGTTCAGCGCAGTGGTGTCGGTCGCCGAAAAAGAAGGCAAGCACGTTTCTTTGCTGGTGGTGCCTACCAACGATGTTTTCGAGAGCATCGTGGCGACCGCTCAGCGCCTGCACTCGTCAACCATTGTCTGTGGCCTGTCCAATAAGTTGACCGCCGATGAGCAGGGCAAACTAACCGGCGACGCCTGGGAACGGCTGCCGGAGCCGCGTCCCCGCCTGAAACTTGTGGTGGTGGAACCTAATGGCACCAAGCACGAATACCTGCTGGGTCCGCACACCCCGCGCATGCGTCAGGAAGACGTGGACATGCTGCACAAATTGTGGAAGGAAGTGACCACCGACCCGCGTTATCGCGAGCTCCACCACTACCATGTGCTGAATGTGGCGCTACAGGAAATGACCGAGCGCATGCACAACGGCGCGTACCGCGATGAGGTCATGCGGGAGATCCTCGATGAAATGCGCCGCCGTAGCGGGCAACCAGTTGCCGACGACGATGTTCCGCCTCCCCCGCCGACGTAATCGGCGCGCGGCACGGCCGAGGATCGACACGAGAAAACAGGGAGGTTTGCTATGCTTGAAACTCCGTGTTCATCCGCGCAAATTCATGGACAAACGGTTTTCTTCCTCCGCTCTTGCTAACATCAAAGGGTGAACACCGCTGCCAAAGTCCGCGTCCGCTTCGCTCCTTCTCCTACCGGACAACTGCATGTCGGCAACGCCCGCACTGCACTCTTCAACTGGCTCTTTGCCCGTCAAGCCAGCGGCGTCATGGTGTTGCGCATCGAGGACACCGATGTGGCCCGCAGCGAGGCGCGTTTCGAGGACCAACTCCTCGACGATCTCAAGTGGCTGGGCATCGATTGGGACGAGGGACCCGATGTCGGCGGCCCGCACGCCCCTTATCGCCAGAGCGATCGTCTGGAACTGTATCGCGAACATGCCGAGCGGCTGGTGAAGGAAGGCAAAGCCTACCTCTGCTTCTGCTCGCCGGAGGAATTGGAACGCGACCGCGAGCGTGCTCTGCAACATCAGCAGCCGCCGATCTATTCCGGAAAATGCCGCGCCCTCGATCCGGAAGAGGGCCAGCGCCGCCGCGCCAGCGGCGAAGCCGCAGCAATTCGCCTGCGCATTCCCGAGCACCCCATTCGCTTTCACGACATCGTGCACGGACCCGTCGAGTTTTCCAACGAAGTGGTCAGCGATCCCATCATCCTGCGCTCCACCGGCATTCCGGTTTACAACTATGTCGTGGTCGTGGATGACGCGTTGATGGACATCACTCACGTCATTCGCGGCGACGATCACCTCTCCAACACGCCCAAGCAAGTGGCGCTCTACGAGGCGCTGGGATGGCCGGTGCCGGAGTTCGCGCACCTGTCCACAATTCTGGGGAGCGATCGCGAGCGCTTGTCCAAGCGGCACGGCGCAACCTCCATCGCCAATTTTCGCGAGATGGGTGTGCTGCCCGAAGCCCTGGTGAATTACCTGGCGCTGCTGGGTTGGGCGCCAACCGGCGGCACGCGCGAAATCTTTTCGCCCGAAGAGTTGGTCAAGGAATTTTCGCTGCAACGCGTCACTCCATCGCCCGCGGTCTTCGACATGGAGAAGTTGTATTGGCTGAACCGGCATTACCTCAAGCAGAGTTCGCCAGAGCGCATCGAGAAGCTCGCCGAGCCGTTCTTCGTGCGCGCCCGATTGCTGCCGGAAAATCCCGATGAGCGCACGCGAGCCTGGTTCAGCAAAGTGGTCGCGCTGCTCGTTCCGTCGGTGGACAAACTGGTCCAGCTTCCGGAGCGCGCGGCGCTGATCTTCCGTTATGACGCGGTTGCTGCGCTGAGTGTTCCCGATAATGCCGAGGTGCTCGCCGCGCCGAGAACTGCCGACGTTCTCGCTGCGTTTGCGACGCAGGTCGAAGGCGATCCGTCCCCGATGACGCCAGAAGCCTTCAAGGGCATCATGAATGAGGTGAAGGCGAAGACTGGCGTGAAGGGCAAAGATCTATTTCATCCTGTGCGGATCGCGTTAACCGGCTCGCACTCCGGCCCCGAGTTCGACAAGCTGATTCCGATTCTCGAGGAAGGCTCTCGGCTAGAGTTGCCACAGCATGTCATGAATGTTCGCGAGCGTCTGGCTGCCTTTCGTGCGGCACGTGGGAAGTAACAAACTCCGCGGACAAGGGTTTCAAAACTTCGCCAGGTACTCTAGCTTCTTTTCTTCCGGCAGAAACGACGCCCGGAACGAATTCTTCGCCAGCTCGCGAAGCTCATCTTCGCTGAAGCCGAAAACTTCCTGCGCAATCCGGTATTCACGCGACAGGTTGGTGTGGAACATGTCGGGATCGTCCGTATTCAGCGTGACCTGCACGCCAGCGTCAAACAATTTCCGGACCGGGTGTTCTTCTACCGCGGTACAGCAGCCGGTCATCAGGTTGCTGGTGATGCACACTTCCACCGGTATCTTATTCTTGGCGAGATAGCGCACCAGTTCGGGATCGTCGTCGGCGCGCAGTCCATGGCCGATGCGGTCCGCCTTCAGCTCCCGCAAAGCGCCCCAGATGGACTTCGCTCCCACCGTTTCCCCGGCGTGCACAGTCAATCGCAACCCATGTTGCGCTGCGCGCTCATACACGTCGCGGAACTGCTCTGGTCCAGCGCGGCGCTCATCTCCGCCAATTCCGATGCCGGCGACGTTTCGCTCCTTGAAACGAATTGCCTCCTCCACCACGCGGCGCGCTTCGTCCACGCCGAAGTGCCGGACCGCGTCGAAGATCCAGTACAGCGACATGCCAAACTCGCGCTCACCACGCTGGCGCCCACGTTCCGCCCCTTCAAACAGAGGAGCGAATTCCTGCCCGCGCCACTGCACCACGCCGGCAGAGATGTACACCTCGGCGTGCAGAACATTCTGCGCGTGCAGCTTCTGCATCATGCGATAGGTCACCAGCTCGTAATCCTCGGCGGTACGCAACCGCTCGGTGACCGCCTTGAACGCCACCAGGAAGCCGGTGAAGTTTTTGTACTCGTACAATGCACGCGCTTCTTCCTCGCTGAAGACGCGTCCACTGTCCTCAATGTTTTTGTAGCGATTGTTGGTGCTGGGAAGCGGCGTGGGATGGCGGCGGCTCAGTTCCGCCAGTGTCGGCGGATCGACGGTGCCTTCGAGGTGCAGATGTAGCTCGGCCTTGGGCAGCCCTAAGATGAAGTCGTTGGCGGAATCAGTAAGATGGGGCGATTTCGTCATGGGGTATGCGAGTATCCGAGATGCTACGGTTTGTTCGGCGCGTTGGGCACGGGCCCGAGGTTGCGCGGGCTGAACTCGCTGCGGTGACGGCTGTAGAGCATGTACACCGTCAAGCCGATAATCAGCCACACGAAAAAGCGCAGCCAGGTCAAGATCGGCAAGCCCGACATCAGCAGCACACAAAACACTACGCTGAGGATTGGCGCCGTCAGCCCGCCCGGAGCGCGGAATCCGCGACGCCGCTCCGGCTGCTTGTAGCGCAGGATGATGACGCCGATCGACACCAGGACAAACGCGAACAGCGTACCGATGTTCGACAAATCCGAGAGCGTGCCAATGTCGAGAATCCCGCCCGGAATCCCCACCAGAAATCCGGCGATCCAGGTTGCGGTGGCCGGTGTGCGAAATCGCGGATGCACCCGGCTGAACAATTTGGGCAGCAAGCCATCGCGCGACATGGAGAACCAAACCCGCGCCTGCCCCAACTGGAACACCAGCAGCGACGAGATCATACCCATCATCGCGCCGAAAAGGACCGCCAGCTCCGTCCAATGCAACAGCGCGGACTTCGTGGTTCCCGCCAGTTTGCTCATGCTGTTGACCACGGGCGCGGCGTCGTCAATCAAAGTCTGCCAGGGAACGATGCCGGTCAGCACCACGGCAACCGCAATGTAGAGCACGGTACAAACGATGAGCGTGGCGATAATGCCGATCGGCAGATCGCGCTGGGGATTGCGCGCCTCCTCGGCCGCGGTCGAGACCGAGTCGAATCCGATATAGGTGAAGAAGATGATCGAGCCGCCGGTCAGCACGCCGGGCCAGCCCTCGGGCGCGAAGGGGTGATAGTTGGCGGGATGAATGAATCGCATCCCCACGAACACGAAGGCCAGGATGGCGGCGATCTTCAGGATCACCATGACATTGTTGGTTTCGGCCGATTCGCGAATGCCGCGCACCAGCACCACCGTCAGCAACATGACGATCAGAAACGCCGGCAGGTTGAAGCCAAAGTGCCAGCCCGGGGCATAGAGCACGTTGTTCTGCAAGTCGGTGAGGCCGCCGGGCAAGTACGCGGGGGTGATCCAGCGCAGCGCGGGATGCCAGCCGAACCAACTGAAGGTGGCGACCATGTGCGCCGCGAAGCCTACGCTCACGGCCATGTTGCTGACCGCGTACTCCAGGATGAGGTCCCAGCCGATGATCCAGGCAATCAACTCGCCCATGGTGGCGTAGGTGTACGTGTAAGCGCTGCCGGCAATCGGGATCATGGACGCCAGCTCGGCATAGCAGAGTCCCGTAAAGGCGCAGACGATGGCCACCAGCACGAGCGAGATCGCCAATGCCGGACCCGCTCCGGGCCGGCCCAGCGTCGCGGCGTGGTGCACCAGGTAGTCGGCTAAGGGTGCGTTCAGGATGGACGAGGTGTTGAATTTCTGTCCGGCAATCGCCGTTCCCACTACGGTGAAGATGCCGGAGCCGATCACGGCGCCGATGCCGAGCCCAGTCAGCGACCACGGGCCCAGCGTCTTCTTAAGCCGATGTTCCGGCTCCTCCGAATCGGAGATCAGCTTGTCGATAGACTTGCGCGCGAAGACTTGGTTCGCCAGGGTGATGCTCCCAGGAGTGCTGGAATCAGTGCCTCCGAATTCAAACAGAAAGAGCCGGGCGAGAGCAAGCGGAAGGTGATTCACCACGGAGGAAGCATTTGGCAGTTAGCACTTAGCACTTAGCATTTGGTATTTTGATTTTGCTAACTGCTGGTGGCTAATTGCTTCTTCGTGCCTCCGTGGTGAAGAGTCTCACCTACTTCTCCGGCGCGAGTATTTCCAGGAAGTGGTTCTCGATCATGTGGAACAGGTGAGTGCGCGCCGCATATCCGGCGATGCCGTGGGTCTTGCCTGGATACATCATCAGCTCGAACTGCTTGCCTGAGTTGATGAACGCATTGATCATTTGAATGGTGTTCTGCATGTGTACGTTGTCGTCGCTGGTGCCGTGCACTTCCAGCAGCTTGCCGTGCAAATTCGACGCGAAGTTCACCGCCGAGCTCTTCCTGTAACCCTCTTGGTTGTCGTTCGGCAGGCCCATATAGCGCTCGGTGTAAATCGAATCGTAATTGCGCCAGTCTGTCACTGGCGCCACGGAAACTCCACCCTTGAACATGTCGGTGTGCTCCAGCGTGTAGAGCGTGAAATATCCGCCGTAGCTCCAGCCCCAGAATCCGAGCCGGTTCCCGTCCAGTTGCGGAAACTGTTGCAGCGCTTGCTTCACGGCGGCCATCTGATCACTGAGCTCGGTCTCGCCAAAGTTGTGTTTGATGGCCATGGCGAAGGCTTTACCTCGTCCGCCCATGCCGCGGTTGTCAACTTTCAGAATCGCGAACCCCTGCCGTGCCAGGACCTGGTCGAACAGGTCGATTGCGCCCCAGGCATCGCGCACCGTCTGCGCTGCTGGCCCGCCATAGGGATTGACGATGAGCGGGGCTTTGCCGTTCGCCATCATCGGCCCGCTCTCCGGCAGCAGGAGCACGCCTTGCAAAGTGGTTGTGCCATCGGCGGCCTTGAAGTCCACGAACTTCGGGGTCAGCAGGTTGTAGGCCTCGAGGCTGCGCGGCTTCCAAAACGCGTTGCAAACGTCGCCTACGGCGCATAGCGAAATCGTCGTCGGCGTGGTCAGCGAGGAGTAGCGGTCCACGTAATACTTGGAGTTGCTGGGATCGAAGTCCGTGGAGTGCGATCCATTTTCCTTCGAGATGCGGCGGAGGTTCTTCCCGTCCAGTCCCACGGCGTAGAGATTCGTCTGCCGCCAATCGCCCTTGTTAGCCGAGAAATACACCACTCCCTGCTTTTCGTCGACGCCATTGATGCTCTCGACTTCCCAGTCGCCACGCGTGAGTTGGGCCACCAGCTTGGCTGGGCCGCTCAGCGAGTTCTGCTTGTCGAACTGGTACAGGTAAATATGGTTGTGCCCGTCGCGCCAACTCGTCCACAAGTAGCGATCGCCGGACGACAATATCTGGAAATCCACCTCGGGATGCATGTCGATCCAGGCGTCGGTGGTCTCGGTCATCATTAGCGTCCACTTGCTGTTTTTGACATCCACAAAATACAGGTCCAGCCGGTTTTGCAGGCGGTTAAGAGCGATCGCCCAGAGCAGGCCGTCGCGCACCCATCCGAAGCGGGGAACCAGCGCATCGGGACTGTCTGACAGCGGCGCGTTGCTGCCCGTTCCCGCGCTGATCCACTTGATCTTGCCGCCATCGGGGCCCACCACGCCCAAGCGCACTTTGGGATTCGGATCGCCGGGCTGAGGATACTTCTCCTGGTCCACGCTGGGGTGGGTGGGCATCCAGTCGGTGATGGGATAGGTGGGTACTTCCTTCTCGTTCATCTGGAGAAACGCAATCTGCTTGCCGTCGGGAGACCAGAAGTAATTGCTGCGGGTGTAGAGCTCTTCCTCGTAAAGCCAGTCAACTTCCCCGTTCAGCAGGTTGTCGTCGCCATCTTTGGTTAGAGTTCGTTCGCTCCCCCTGTTCAGCGGCTGCGCATAGAGGTTGTGCTTGCGCACATACGAGATGCGGCTTCCATCCGGCGAGAACTTGGGATCGACCGCGGCATCCGAGCTGCTGGTGATCTGCACGGCGGTGCCGCTCTCCAGGGTGTAAAGCCGAAGTTGTCCCATGGAGTCGAACAGCAACTTCTTGGAATCAGGCGACCAGTGATAGGCGCCAACGGAATAACGCTGCGCCGCTTCCTTCTTGCGTTCGTCCTTGATGGCGCTGGTGGGCGGAGCCAGCGATGCCAGCTTCTCGCTCGCCACCAGCACCGCCGGCTTGCCCGTAGTGGTTACATCCACGTAATACAAAGCTCCGTGTTGGCCGCTGTCGTCGCGTTGCACGAAGGAAACCTTGGAGCCGTCGGGGCTCCATTTCACATCTTCCGGACCGCGGCCGAGTATGCCGCCAGGCTTGAATATTTCTTCAATCGTCAGCTCTTTTTTCGTTGGTGATTCCTGCGAGGCAGGGGATGGGACCGATTGCGCAGCCAGAAATGAAGCGGACAGCACACAGCAGACGAATGCAGCAAACCGTGATTTCACGTTAACTCCGATGAAGAAAATCTCTAGCGGGGAAGTTTATATCAGGAGAGTGAGTTCATGCGGCGACTGCTGGGATCAAGCCGCGCAAGCGACGACATTTGTTTTAGCCGTGGGCGTAAGCCCGCGGTCGAGTGGGAAATCTAACTGAGTCCCTTTAGGGACGGCACCGTTCACAAGCCCGCAGCATTGTCTCAATAGACCGAAAACCTTATTCCGCCAGCAGGCCTGCTCGCTCAGGGCCCGGTTTCTGCGTGCTAGAATCCCAGCAGGTTCCCTTGGGGTCCCGATGAATTCCGATCTACAAAAGCTGATCGACTTGCAAGAGGTCGATTCCCGGATTGCCGCGCTGAAGGCCGAGGTTGCCGCCCTGCCCCAGCAGGTGGCGCAGATCGAGGCCAAACTCGCCGGTTCCAAGGCCCAACTCGAGGCCGCCCAGGCCGGAATGAAGGCCGACGAGATCGCCCGCCGCAAGCACGAGTCCGACATCAAGGACCAGCAGGAGAAGATCAGCAAATACCGCGACCAGTCGCTGAAGGTCAAAACCAACGACGAGTACCGGGCGCTGAACCACGAGATCCAGTTTGCCGAGTCCGAGATCCGCAAGCTGGAAGACAAGGTCCTGGAAATCATGGTCGCCACCGACGCGCGCAAAGAAGCGATCAAACAGGCCGAGGCCGCCCTGAAAGCCGACACCGCAGCCAATGAAAAAGAGAAAGACCACGCCCGGGCGCAGACCGCTGAGGACGAAAAGCAGCTCGCCGAGTTGAGCGCGACGCGTAAGGAGTTGCGTTCCGGCGTTGCCGAGGAGGCCCTTAACCATTACGACCGCGTGCTCAAGCTGCGCGGCTCCGTGTTGGCGCCTGTTTACGAAGATGAAAGTTGCTCGGCTTGCCGGGTACGGCTGCGCCCGCAGGTGTTCCAGGAAGTAACGAGCAACGAGCAGATCGTCACCTGCTTTTACTGCAATCGCATTCTGTACTATGTTCCCCCGCCGCCACCCGAACCGGAAGAAGCAGCAGCGAAGAGCGCCAAAGTGAAGCCCGCCAAACAAGAGTCCGTCGAGGGAGGCGAGGCCGCGGCGCAGTAAACCTCCTTATGCTGAGCAGCACCCTGGGCCGCGATATCGTGCTGGCTTCCGTGTTGACAAGTGTTACGTTACAGGCTACGATTTACGGGTGAGGATACGGAACTTTGCCCACAGGGGCCTCAAACGCCTCTACGAAGAAAATGACCCTAAAGGCGTACCGGCGGCCAGCGTGGACAGACTCCGGAAAATGTTCGCATTCCTGGACGCTATGGAAGACGCGGCGGAGTTGCGGTCGATCCCGGCTTGGCGGCCACACCTTCTGACGGGCGACCGGCAGGGCGCCTGGAGCCTGCACGTCACACGAAACTGGCGGGTGACGTTCTTGATCGAAGCTGCTGAGAATGAAATATGCGACGTGACGTTAGAGGATTATCACTAGCGCCCAAGGAGGACCTGTTATGCCTATGTTGAACCCGCCGCATCCCGGCGAATTTATCCGGACTGAAATCATCGAGCCGCTCGGCCTGTCTGTAACCGGCGCCGCCGAAGTCCTGGGCGTTTCCCGGCCTGCGCTGTCCAGCCTGCTTAACGGCAAAGCCGACTTGTCCGGAGAGATGGCCCTGCGAATTGAAAAGGCGTTTGGCCCCAGGATGGACACGCTCATGCGAATGCAGTCCGCCTATGACATTGCCCGCACCCGTAAGCGTGAGAGCAAAATTCGCGTTCGGCGTTATGGCCGGACCGAAGCTATGGCGGAGTTCGTCGGTATCGGGAAGGAACGGCGTGAATTTCGCGATCCTGTCGCATACGTCCGCGGCTTGCGGCGCGGCAGCCGGATTGAGAGGCTGGGGAAACAATGACGGCTCTGGAGGCAATCGCGCGCGTAAGATAGGCGTTTGATCCCAGCGAGGACGCCCTGGCCAACTCCATTCCAGTCATAACCGTGAACCATCGCGGCGCGGCGCGCCTGCGCGGCGGACACTTGTGGGTCTATCGCTCCGATCTGGTGCCGCCTGCCGAGGCTCCCCCCGGCTCGCTGGTACATGTGCACGATGAGCGTGGGCGTCGCCTGGGTTCAGCGCTCTACAGCAGTGCATCGCAGATTGCCATCCGCCTCCTCACTGGCGACGAAATCAGCGAAGAACAACTCCCATCCCTCTTGCGGGAACGCATTGCCACCGCAGTTCGCTTTCGCGAGCAAGTCGCACGCGAAACCGATTCCTACCGCGTGATCTTCAGCGAGGGGGACCTCCTGCCGGGGCTCATCCTCGACAAGTACAACGATGTGCTTTCCATGCAGGCGCTGACCCAGGCCTTCGATCGCCCGGAGCTGCGGCAGACAGTCCTCGAGGCAATTGCCGAACACTTTCCCCAGGCCAGCGTCATCGAGCGCGTCGATCCCCACATTCGCGAACTGGAGCAATTGCCGCCGCGCGAGTCGCAACTGGTGCGTGGCGAGCGGTCCAGCACCATCTTCACCATGAACGGAGTCCGTTTCTACTTCGACGGACTGGGCGGGCAGAAGACCGGCGCCTTCCTCGATCAGCGCGAGAACTACGCCGCCGCGGCACGCTACGCTCACGGCGACGCACTCGACTGCTTCACCTATCAGGGGGGATTTGCGCTGCACCTGGCGCGAGTGTGCACCACCGTCGCCGCTGTGGACTCGTCGCGTCCGGCGCTGGAAGTGGCGGAACGCAACGAACAGCTCAATCGCGCCGCTCACCGCTGCGGCGAGATCGAATGGATCGAGGCCAACGCCTTCGACCTGCTCAAGGACTACGCTACCGCAGGCCGGCAGTACGACACCATTGTCCTTGACCCGCCGGCGTTCGCCAAGACCAAGCGCGCCGTGCCCACCGCGCTGCGCGGCTATAAGGAGTTGAACCTGCGCGCCTTGAAGATGCTTCGGCCCGGCGGCATTCTGGTCACCTGCTCGTGTTCGTTCCACGTCAGCGAGGGCGAGTTCCTGGCAATGCTGGGCTCGGCCGCTGCCGACGCAGGCCGCCGAGTGCGCATTCTGGAAGTGCGCGGCCAGTCGCTCGACCATCCTGTTCTGTTGAACGTGCCGGAAACCGCATACCTGAAGTGCGTTATTGGCCAGGTCATTGGGTAGGAAGAAGCGGCATGGGATGTAGAGCCACAGGTCCTCAGAGGCTGTGTCGAAAACTCTGCCGTCCCTACGGAACTCTAACATATTCGCGTGACGCGGGTCACAAAGGTCTGTATCAAAACCACTTGATAACATCCCGTTAAGGAATACACTTGCCCTATAAGCGAGAAATGGACAACTCAAAATTACACGGTACAGAGGCCAATACTTGGGGCAGATGTAAACGGAGGGATAATGAAACGAACACTCGCAGTCGCGGCGCTCTTGCTCGGCACGGCAGCGCTCACGGGCTGCCAATCGCCGTCTCAGAAGCTGGCGGACATTAAAGCCGAAGAGGAATTCCGGGCCGCGCGAGAGGAGACGGACCTGCTACCACTTCGCCACAATATGTTTCTGTGCGAACAGCATTTGCACATGAACATTCTTCACCAACCTCGCAAATGGGCAGCGTTTGCAAAGCAGCACCACATTGACTCATACCCGAGTGCTATGTCAGACGCAAACCTGAAAGACTGCTTGGCAATGGAGGGCCGCTAGTATGTCCATTGATAACATCGCAGAGACCGAGACCGCGTATGCAGGGCAGAGCGTGCCCTCGCGGAACTAAGGGGTTTTCCAGACGGGCAACCAACGCATTTGCTGCCAACTTTCTGTAAGTCACCCAAGGAAAACACTTGACACGTCCATTTAAAAGCGTACTATTGATCTGTCAATGCAATTTGTACGGTTCAAACTTACACGATAGGGAGGGCCACAAGTGAAAAGACTACTAATGGCAATGGCAATCCTGCTACTGAGCGCGGTGGCCTTCGCAGCCGATACGTTTCATGTCACGGCGATACACCGCGCCACAGAGACAGAGAAGACCTATCGCACCGCGTTTTCTCAGAATCTCATCACTGGCACGGTTGGCAACCGGCGCTATACCCTGGAGCAGCTAACATCATGGGGCTTCTACCGCTTCCAAGTGGGGGCTGACTATGAAGTAGTCAAGGGCAATGACAAAACACTCAAGCTAAGGGTCACAGACAAAAAGGGCCGCGAGTCCACGGAGTCGCTAAACGTGGTCACGGTTGAAGAGGTGAAGTAATGGCTAAGACCGCGCGCGAAGTCCCAGGAGTGAAGGTCATCAGCAGACACCGGGCAGAAGGGGGTAAGACCCTTGTACAAAAAAGTGAAAGCAAGTGAAGTCCCGAAGCGGCGGCGCGTTTCCACCAGCCGCTTTGAAGTCACCGAAGAGTGGCGGCTTATGAAGGCTGATATTGACCGGGGACTCAAACCACAAGAGGCCCTGCAAGTAATTCTCACGACAGAAGACAAGAAGCGGTACAAGATTCGCAACCGCCGCACCGTGGCGCGGTTTGTCAAGAAGTACCTGGACAGCAGGGGCCTGAAGTACCGAGTGGATAGTTTCGGGCGTGACGGAAGGGACTTCATCGTGTTGAAGCACCAGCCCGTTTTGCCACCCGTCCGCTCCATGCTGACAACTGGCGACTGACAACTGGAGTTACCCATGGCAATTCGTTGGGACAAATTAACCGTAAAAGCGCAGGAAGCCATGCAGCGGGCGAACGATCTCGCTAGCGAGCACGGCAACGCTGAGCTGCAGCCGGCACACATTCTGGCCGCGCTGCTGGAAGACCGCGAAGGCATCGTTTCGCCTCTGCTGGAGCGCGTAGGACTGCATGTGCCGACGGTGCAGGCCGAGGCGATGCGCGAGATCGACCGCCTGCCGAAAGTCTCGGGCAGCGGCGCCACCCAGGCGCATCTCTCCGATGCCGCCTCGCAGATGCTGGAAAACGCCTTCAAAGAGGCGGCCAACTTTCAGGACGGGTACGTCTCCACCGAGCACATGCTGCTGGCCCTCACGAAACTCAAGCGCGACGCAGCCCAGAAGATCCTGGCGAGCGCAGGCGCAACCTACGACAACATTCTGCGCGCGCTGACCTCGGTGCGCGGCAATCAGAAAGTGACCGACCAGAATCCCGAGGCGAAGTACCAGGCGCTGGAGCGTTACGCCAAGGACCTCAACGAGCTTGCCCGCCAGGGCAAACTCGATCCCGTGATCGGGCGCGACGAGGAAGTGCGCCGCGTGGTGCAAGTACTGTCCCGCCGGACGAAGAACAATCCTGTGCTGATTGGCGAACCCGGCGTTGGCAAGACCGCGATTGTTGAAGGTCTGGCGCAGCGCATTGTTTCCGGCGACGTTCCCGAGCAGTTGAAGAACAAGCGCGTGGTCTCACTTGACTTGGGCGCGATGCTGGCCGGCGCGAAATATCGCGGCGAATTTGAAGACCGGCTGAAAGCGGTGCTGAAGGAGATCGAGCAGTCCAATGGGCAGATCATCCTGTTCATTGACGAGCTGCACACGCTGGTGGGCGCCGGCGCGGCTGAGGGCGCAATTGACGCTTCCAACATGCTGAAGCCCGCCTTGGCGCGCGGCGAGTTGCGCGCGATCGGCGCCACCACGCTGAACGAATATCGCAAGTACATCGAGAAAGACGCCGCGCTGGAGCGCCGCTTCCAGATTGTGTATGTCGGCGAGCCCAACGTCGAGGACACCATCGCCATCCTGCGCGGTTTGCGAGAGAAATACGAAGTTCATCATGGCGTTCGCATCAAGGACTCAGCCATCGTGGCGGCGGCGACGCTGTCGCATCGCTACATCTCCGATCGCTTTCTGCCCGACAAGGCCATCGACCTGATTGACGAGGCCGCGGCATCGCTGCGCATCCAGATCGACTCCATGCCGACTGAGATCGACCAGTTGGAGCGCCGGGCGACGCAGCTTGAAATCGAGCGCCAGGCGCTGAAGCGCGAAGACGATGCGAACTCGCGCGAACGGCTGGCCGCCCTGGAGAAAGAGCTGGCGCACATCAAAGAGGAATCCAACGCTCTGAAGGCGCGCTGGAAGCAGGAGAAGGAAGCCATCGCCAAGGTGCGCGAGGCCAAGGAGCGCATCGAGAAGCTGAAGCTGGAGGAGCAGGAAGCCACTCGCAAGGGCGACTACAATCGCGCTGCGCAAATCAAGTATGGCGAACTGCCGCAGCTCGAAGCCGAGGTCAAGAAGCTGGGCGCGGCAATGGACGACAAGCAGGCGCGCATGTTGAAGGAAGAGGTGGACGAGGAAGACGTCGCCAAGATCGTCAGCAAGTGGACCGGCATTCCGGTGTCGAAGATGCTGGAAGGCGAAGTGAAGAAGCTGGTCACGATGGAAGAGCGGCTGCGGCAGCGCGTTATCGGGCAGGACGAGGCGATTCAAAGCGTGGCCAACGCCATCCGGCGCTCTCGTGCGGGACTCAGCGATCCGCGCCGTCCGATTGGTTCGTTCATTTTCCTCGGACCGACCGGCGTCGGCAAGACCGAGCTGGCGAGGGCGCTGGCCGAATTTCTTTTCGACGACGAGCATGCCATGGTGCGAATCGACATGTCGGAGTACATGGAGAAGCATTCGGTGTCGCGGCTTATCGGCGCGCCTCCGGGCTACATCGGTTACGACGAAGGCGGACAACTGACCGAAGCGATACGGCGCCGGCCATACGCGGTGGTGCTGTTTGACGAAATCGAGAAGGCGCATCCCGACGTGTTTAACGTTTTTCTGCAAATCATGGACGACGGCCGCCTCACCGACGGAAAAGGCCGCATCGTCGATTTCAAGAACACCATCATCATCATGACGTCGAACATCGGCTCCGCCTACCTGCAAGACCTCGGAGAGCGCTCACCGGAGCAGATCGCCGAAGCGCACCAGCGCGTGATGGAGGCGCTGCGGACCCATTTCAAGCCCGAGTTCCTCAATCGCGTGGACGATATTGTCATCTTCAATCCGCTCGGCAAAGAGCAGTTGACCAAGATCGTGGATCTGCGGCTGGAAGACCTGCGCAGGCTGCTGGCCGATCGCAAGATCAGCCTGGAGCTGACCGCGAAGGCGAAGGAACTGATCTTTACCGAAGGCTACGATCCGAACTACGGCGCGCGTCCGCTGAAGCGGGCCATCCAGCGCGTGGTGCAGGATCCGCTGGCGCTGAAGATCCTCGACGGCGAAGTGCTGCACGGCGATCACGTCGTCGTGGACGCTGACAAGAAAGATCACAAGCTGACGTTCAAGGTGGCCAAGCGAGTGGGCGAGCCGGAACCAGCGGCGAAGAAGTGAGCGGATGAGCGGCGTGAACACGGCGCCGCTCAGACTCTTTTTGCGACTCAGTAATGATACCGAGCCTGTAGGAAATCGATGCGGCCCTCGCTCACTCGCTGCTCTAGACTAGCGGCGGCCTTCCTTGCCGGCTATCGCGATGCATTCTTGCAGCACATCCATGGCGATGTCGGCCTGCTCGCTGGTCACGATGAGCGGAGGCGCGATGCGAATGCTGTTCGGCCCGCAGCCCAGAAAGAGCACGCCGCGCTCGAAGGCGAGCTCGACGATGTGATCGCGTTCCGCGCTGCCTTGCGTCTTGGCTTTCTTGTCGGTGACGATCTCGACTCCGATCATCAAGCCGCGTCCGCGGACGTCGCCCACCAGATCGAGCCGCTGCGGCCAATCGGCGATACGTTGCATGATGTGTTTGCCCACCACCTCGGCATTCTTGATGGCTTCACGCTCGAGCACATCCATGGTCGCCAGCGCAGCCGCAATGGACACTGGGTTCCCGCCGAACGTCGAAGCGTGCGAACCCGGCACCCAGTCCATGATTTCCGCCTTTGACATCATGATGCCGAGCGGCATCCCGCTGGCAATCCCCTTGGCGCTGCAGAAGATGTCGGGCTCAACGCCAGTGTGCTGGATGGCCCACCACTTCCCGGTGCGGCCCGCGCCCGACTGAACTTCGTCGGCGACCAGCAGGATGCCATGGCGATCGCAGATCCGTCGCAGTTCCTGCATGAACACGGTCGGCGCGACCACGTAGCCTCCCTCACCCTGAATGGGCTCCACAAAAATCGCCGCCACTTCCTCCGGGGGCAGCGTCGTCTTGAACAATTTTTCTTCGATGAAGCGGGCGCAGCCCAGCGCGAACGCCTCCGCTTCCTGGCTTCCGCCCACGCATCCGCGATACACGTCGGGATAGCGCACGTGGGTAACGCCGGGGACCATCGGCGCGAAGCGGCGCTTCTGTTGCGGCTTCGAAGCCGTTAGCGACAGAGCGCCCATGGTGCGCCCGTGAAACGCGCCGTAGAACGCGATGATGTTCTGCCGCTTCGTGTGATAGCGCGCCAGTTTCAGCGCCGCTTCGATGGCCTCCGCGCCCGAGTTGCCGTAGTAAACCTTGTGCGGCCCTTTCATGGGCGCGACCTTCGACAGACGCTCGCCCAGGGTCACCATACTCTCGTAGTAGAAGTCGGTGCCCGACATGTGAATCAGTTCGGCCGCCTGCTTCTGGATGGCGGCCACGACTTCCGGATGGCAATGTCCGGTGGAGGTCACGGCGATGCCGGCAGAAAAATCGAGGAACTCGTTGCCGTCCACGTCTTCAACGATGACGCCCCGCCCGCGCTTGGCGACCATGGGATAGGAACGAGTGTAGGACGGCGAGACGTAACGTTCATCGCCCTCCAGAATGCGCCGGGCATTGGGGCCGGGCAAAGCGGTCCTGATGTTCGGACCGGCAACGTGGGTCAGAGTATTAGTGGTCATGATGTTTCTCCTTCGAAAGGCTTGCGGCCCGCCGAGGCGGGGGCCGGAGCTTCTGTCAGCCCGCGACTGCAATCTGGTTGGACTGGTACGGCGCGGGAGGCCGATGGAAAGACGAAAGACAGGAAGCTAGCTAGTCGCCGGAGAAGAGGTTGGGACGGGCCATACAGGGTGCCAGTCTGGACCAAGTTGCACGCACACCTACGCCGCACCTCGGATTGGAGGCGGCGGAAAAGGCGTTCGGCTGGTTCTGGTGGCTGGCCAAAGCGATACTCCTAGCCTGAGTATAGTCGCCTTCGAAGCGTGGCGTAACCCCCAAAAATAGACTTGCCAGGGGTTCGACAGACATTGGGTTAGGTGGACCGGCCAAAACCATTACAGGCTGAACTCCCAGCCGCAATATTTACCTTCCGGAGACTCCGGTGGGCAGTGCAGACACGTCGTCTTAATGCGAGGATCCACGGTGCGAGCGAAAGTCTCAAACTCCACTGTGCCGACGGGTTTGCAAGGGAAATCCGGGAGCCCCTTGCGCCGCCGGGTTTCCTGCACCCGGCAAACATCCATGAAGAGCCGCAGGCGTGTGCCGTCTTCCGACCACTCGGTCCGCTGCGAGTTGATCAAGCTGTACTGCCGCAAGCCCAAAGCGCGTTCCAGCGCTCCCAAGCCGCCTGCAGGCAAAATGCCGAACGTCGTCATAATGCGGTTTGCCTCGGTCGCCGCGAACCGCCGCCACGCCATCGTGTCCAGCTCGATAGCGGCATCCATACCAAGACTTTCTTCCGCCGCGAGAAACCAGCAACCGTCATGGGCCAGCCAGCTCTTGGCGAACATTTCCAGCGCCAGCAGCAACTGCTCGCGAGTCATCGCGTGAAACGCGGTTTTGCCCGACTGAACCGCACTTTCTGTTGCCTTCGGCATTTGATAGCTCCTTAAGTTCGCGGGCCGTCACTTCCACTTTCTGGAATGCCGGCTTCCGCGAACAATGATAGAACAGTACCTGAGGCAGGATGATGGACTTTTGGGTCGTGACTCCGGTGTTCCTCTCGGTGTTGTTCGTTGGAATGCTGTTGTTCCTGGAAATCGGTCGTCGCCTGGGGATGCGGCGGACGAAAGACCCGGAGGGGCCGGGTAGTGCAGGTTTGGCCGCCGTCGAGGGCGCACTGTTTGCGGTCCTCGGCCTGCTTATTGGGTTCACGTTTTCCGGGGCCGCCACGCGCTTTGACGCGCGCCGGCAGTTGGTGGCGGAAGAGACCAACGCCATCGGTACTGCTTACTTGCGAATTGAACTGTTACCCGCCGACAAGCAGCCCGCGATGCGGGATTTATTTCGCCAGTATCTGGACACGCGGCTGGCGGCTTACCAAAAGGTCCCCGACACCGCCGCGGTGAAGACAGAGCTGGCCAAGGCCGAAGCCTTGCAGAAAGAAATCTGGACCAAGGCAGTGGCGGCCAGCCGCGAGTCGAATACCACCGCGGCTCCCATGCTTCTGCTGCCGGCCCTGAACCAGATGATCGACATCACCACCACTAGAAACATGGCCACGCTAATCCATCCCCCGGCCATCATCTTTGCCATGCTGGGGATTTTGGCGCTGGTGTGTTCGCTGTTGGCGGGATATGGCATGGCGGGCAAGACACGCAGTTGGATCCATATGCTGAGCTTCGCCGCCATCCTTACCTTCGCGGTCTATGTCATCCTTGACCTGGAGTATCCCCGCTTGGGATTCATCCGGGTCAGCGCCGTCGATCAAGTGCTGGTGGACCTGCGCCGCAGCATGAACTAGTCCGCTTTCCTCGGCAACCAACGGAGCTGCCTCTTGATTAGATTTCTCGTGCCCCCCTACAATCAAGATTCTCCACCTGCACAGGGAAGATCCATGCCGCTTCAGATCTTTAACACTCTGTCCGGAAAAGTCGAGGAGTTCCACCCGCTGGAAGACGATCTGGTCCGCATGTACGCCTGCGGCCCCACGGTTTACGACTACGGCCACATCGGCAATTTCCGCACCTTCATTGTGGTGGACACGCTGCGGCGATTTCTGAAGCAGAGCGGCTACAAGCTGAAGCACGTCATGAACATTACCGACGTGGACGACAAGATCATCCGCAACGCCGCCGCGGCGGGCGTCAGCGTCCAGGACTACACCAAAAAGTACAAGCAGGCATTTCTGGAAGATGCCGACGCGCTGAACATCCAGCATCCCGAATTCCTGGTGAATGCCACCGACCACATTCAGGAGATGGCCCATTTCATCAAGGGCCTTGAGGAGAAGGGCTTTGCCTACCGGACGGAAGACGGCTCCTACTACTTCCGAATCGCAAAGTTTCCGGAGTACGGCAAGCTCTCCAAGAAAGATTTTGCGGGCATGAACGATGGCGCGCGAGTGGACGTGGACGAATACGACAAGGACAATGCCCGCGACTTCGCGCTGTGGAAGGCGCCGAAACCGGGCGAGGCGCAATGGGAGACCGAGATCGGCCCCGGTCGCCCGGGCTGGCACATCGAGTGCTCGCAGATGTCGATGAAGTACCTCGGCGAGAGCTTCGACATTCACGCCGGGGGCGAGGACCTCATCTTTCCGCATCACGAAAACGAGATCGCGCAGTCGGAGGCATTGACCGGCAAGCCATTCGTGCACGTTTGGGTGCATGCGCGGTTTCTGCTGGTGGAAGGCGAAAAGATGGCCAAGAGCGCGGGCAATTTCTTCACTGTCCGCGATCTCATCCTGATGGGACACAAACCGTCGTCCATCCGCTTTCTGCTGATGTCGGTCCCGTATCGCAAACAGCTCAACTTCACCTTCGACGGGCTGACGCAGGCGGCCAATTCGGTTGAGCGTCTGCGCAACTTCAAACTGCGGCTGGAGACTTCGCAGTTCGCCGACGGCGGCAATGTGATCATCGCCGAAATCGCGGAGAGGACTTCGGCCGAAATGCGCGCCGGGTTGGACGATGACTTGAACACAGCCCGCGCGTTGGGCGCCGTTTTTGACATGGTGAGGGACGTAAACGCTGCCGCCGATGCGGGGGAAGTGCGGAAAGGCGACGTACCTCAACTGCTCAGGGTGCTGGAAGAATTCGAAGAGATCTTCGCGGTGCTGAAGGACGACGATGCCGCCAAGGTGCGCGCAACCGCCGAATGGGCAAAGACGGAAGGCCTGGAGGGCAAGATCAGCGCGCAAACGGCCGAGCTTGCCAAAGCTGCGGCGCTTTCCGACGCCGAGGTCGAGCAACTCGTGGCCGAGCACTCGCAAGCCCGCAAGAGCCGTGATTTCGCACGCTCAGACGCTATTCGAGCGCAGTTGGCGGAGAACGGTGTCATCCTGGAAAACACCAAAGACGGGGTACGGTGGAGACGGAAATAAGCGTTAGCCCTACACCTCCGACTCCAGTTCGGGCAATCCTACCGATTGCTCGCCCGGTTCGCGGCTGTGAACTTTTGCCGTCGTCACCAAGGCCACGGCGGCGATGATCACGACGCTCCCGGAAAATATGTAGCCATCGAAGCGCTCGCGCAGCACCAGCCATCCCAGGAAAACCGCGACGATGGGATTCACATAGGCGTACGTCGCCACCTTGTGCGTGGATACGTGCTTCAGCAGCCAGATATACGCCGTGTAGCCGACCCACGAGCCGAAAACCACCAGGTAGAGCACCGCTATCAGGGCGCGGGAAGTCAGGACAATGCGATGCTGCTGGCCCGTCGCCAATGCGACCACGGTATTGCCGATCGCGGCAAACGACATTTCCCAGCCGGTTGCGGTGAGTGGGTCAACCTTCATTTGCCACTTGCGCGACAGCACCGAGCCGATGGCCCAGCTCATGGAAGAGAGCAAGAGTGTGAACGAAGCTACCAGTTGCATCGTGCCCAGCGTAGTGCGGTCCGCAAACTTGGGCCAGAAGAGAATGGCAATACCGGCGATGCCCAGCGCCAGCCCGATCAAACCGCGGCGTGAAAGCCGATCTCCCCGGAAGACGAAGGTCTCCAGCACCATAAACCAGATCGGCGTAACCGCTACGATCAGCGCTGCAAGTCCCGTAGGCACCCATTGCTCGGCCCAGGCCAGACCTCCATTGGCGGCGACCAGTAGCAAGCACCCGATCGTCGCCAGCCGTATCGCCTCGTTCAAGCTGATGCGAATGCTGCGGCCCAAGGCGGCACATGCGGCCAGCATCAGCGGACCGGCGATCAAGAATCGCAGAGCACACATCACCGCGGGAGGAAGATGCTCGTCGTCGGCAATTCCGATGGCCAGGTAGGTCGAGCCCCAGAACACGTACACCAAGGCAAACGCGACGATCACTTGCAGCCGGTGATTGCGATCGGTGGTCATAAGATGGCCGCAGCCCAAGTCACCTTGCCGCGCTCTGGCGTCGGGCTAGGCGGCCGACTTTTGGTCCTGTTTGCGTAAGCGCCGTCCGGTAATCAAGACATAGTGGACGCCCGAAATGGTCGCGAATGTAAAGGTGGCGTAGAGAAAGAGCGTTTGCAGGTACAGCACCCAAGGCACGTGCAGCACCTGTGCCAGAACAACGAAGAAAACTGCGGCGATCTGACAACCGGTGTTCAGCTTGCCATAAATGCTGGGCCGAAAGTCGCGGAACCCGACGGTGGCATACAAAACCATGGCGGTGGCGACAATGCACAGGTCGCGGCTGAACACCAGGATGGTGTATTTCCACGGGATCTTCTTGACAAACGAAAGCACCAGAAACAGCGAACTCAGCAACAGCTTGTCGGCGATCGGATCCAGATATTGCCCCAGCATGGTTTGCTGCTGCAAGACACGCGCCAGCAGTCCGTCGAGGGCGTCACTGAGTGCCGCCGCGACCAGAAGGCCGAGCGCCCAAGTCCATTGCCCATCGAAGACCGTAATGATGACAAACGGGATGAAGATCAGGCGCAGCAGTGTGATCTGGTTCGGCGCAGTCCAGAATTGACTCTTCACGCGACTACTCCGAAAAAGAAGTTTGCTACTCCCAGATGTTCCACGCGCACCTTTCCTGTGGGTCTCCGAACCTATCTCTAATCTTGGCATGGCTGCCGGGCGACTCTCGCAAACCGGCATACGGACCAAGCTTAACCCGGCGCATCCTCGATTCTGACGGCTTTGTCTCCGGCTGGCAACCAGGCTAACGGAAATTCCCAAGGACGGTGGCGTGCTCTTCTCTCCCCAGCACGACTTTCAGTGATGCGCATCACAACGGCAGAGACCAGAAACCAGTAGAGTCAGGCTTATCGGAGGCGTACTCGCCTCATGCTGTCGCTGACCAAGTTCGTCATCCGCAGTCTGGAATTCGTTAGCCGTCTCTTACCGGCGCGCAAGCCCAAACATCTGCTGACCGGCAAACGCGGCGAACTCGAGGCGTACCTGCACTTGCGCAGCCTGGGTTACACGATCGTTGCCGCAAACTTTCGTGTGCCCTATGACCGGGGCGAAATTGATCTGATTGGATGGGACGACGGCATCCTCTGCTTCATTGAGGTCAAGACCCGAACCAACGTGGGATTAGCGCCACCAGTGACCGCAGTCGATCGGAGCAAGCGGCGGCACATCTTATCGGTCGCTCGCCGATATGTTCGTCGCATCCCCGGGGACCGGCCACCGTGCCGCTTCGACATAGTTAGCATTATTCTGGAAGGGGACGGCGGCAAACCGCAGATCACGGTGCACAAGGGGGCCTTCTCGTGGGACACCGATAAGCCACGAACCTACTGGCATCGAGACTTTCGCGATCGACACTTCTGGCGGCGACGAAGATGACCAACCAGGGATTGAGGTCAGCTTCAGGGCCCCGCGGTTTCGAACAGTGGGCAAGTTCCTTTGTCCCAAGGCGCTTGTTCATCCCAAGGCGCGGACCGTAGTAATTGCGAACTTGCCCACCTAGCGCCCGCCCGCTAGAATAAAGTCCGTCCCACCGCGTAGGCGCGTAGCTCAGTTGGTTAGAGCGCTACCTTGACACGGTAGAGGTCAGGGGTTCGAGTCCCCTCGTGCCTACCATTTTCTTCTTTAGATTCAGTGCCTTCACGTGAGCCCTTCACGGAGCGCTACCGCAACTCGTCACCAATTGCGCGGACATCGCCTCCATAACACGCGCATAACAAAACGGATATAGATCGATTTCCGGCGACAGAATCTGGCGTTTAACACTGGCCCACGGAGACGCCGTTCTCTTATCCCAATCGATTATCGAAAGCGCTGGTAGAATGGGTGCGCCTCACAGCCGAAGATGGATTATGGGCTGCGCGCACTTTTGCGGCGGAGCATTGCAATGCCAGGTGATTCCACAAGTGGGAAGAGAGTTGCCATTGCTGTGGCGGTTATAGGGGCTATTGCCACGCTTGGTGCGGCTTTCCTCTCCAGTTTGCACAAGCCCAAAGAACAGACTCCTTCGATTCAGCAGACAGCTTCCGGTTCGGGGTCTGTTAACGTCGGTCGCGACGCTGTGATTACGAACAATATCAAGAGCGCAGCGGAGGAGGCTGCTGAACGGGTGCAGGCATGCGAGGAACGGCACGGTATGAAGGCCGCATCCGAAAAGACTCAGTCAAGTGAAACAATACCTGCCACAAACTATGATCCTGAAAGCGTCATTAAGCACATTGGCTTTCGGTCCTGCGTGTGGCCAAAGTCTCGCTACTCGGATGAAGACGGATATCTCGAAATCAAAGTTCGGACCGTTGACGGGCCCGGGGAGTACGAAGCGACTGGCACGACCGACGCGGATCGGATCACGGCACCGTGTCGACAGTTAATGGTAGCCTATCAACTCGGAACCCAGGCATATTACGAGAACGCCCCCCCGATCACTATCACTGCCAATACTGTCGTAACAGACGACGGAAAACCCTGGACAAAGGAAGAAAACGGTCGTCCGCTCTCTTTTTATCCCGACGCGGGCGAGTTCGTCGTGCTGCATAACGACAAGTACGGACTACAAAGCGCCAAGTGTGCAGATTAGCTCATCACACGCCGTCGGTGACTCATCAGTCGGTTTACAACGCGCTCGCCCCCAAACTCGTCACCAATTCGTCACCAAAACTAGGCCATTTTAAGGGCTTTTTCGGCTGTCTCAACTCGGAAAAGCAAGACAGGCAAAGGGTTTTAGGTTGTTGAGATCAAAATTGACACGGTAGAGGTCAGGGGTTCGAGTCCCCTCGTGCCCACCATTTCTTCAATCACTTACGACGGTCGCTCTCGCTTCGCGTTGCTCGAAACGCTCCAAGAAGAGCCGAAGGTGTTGTACCCATCCAACTCGCCTTGACACTGCTCTCTCATGAATTTATCCTTGATGTTTGCCTTAAGAACGATCCCGCCCGTCTGTACCTGCCAGCGTTTCCCGTCAGGAGCTTGGCCTGCCAGACCCGGTTCCGGCCGGAGCGAAGGGCTATTCTGGGCGTTTTCTTAGGCGGGTGCTGCCATGCTGATTCGGGTCCGGGAACTGAAACTCCGTAATTTGGAGTTCGACGAAAACTATCAGCCCGGCGCCATCGAATTTGGTCCTGACTTCCGGCAGCTTGGCCTCTTGCACAGCGTAGGCCGTGCCGAACTGATTGTGGAGCATCGCGGGCACCACCAGAACGTCGAAGACATCCGCCTGGTGGGCAAGGTGGAGGCGCAACTGGAGTTCAATTGCGCGCGCTGCCTGGAGCCGGTGGGCGAGGACGTGAACTGGGCCTTCGACCTGATCTACCGGCCGTTAGGGGTGGATCGCCGCGCCGATGAGGTGGCGATTACCGAAGCGGAGACCGAGATCGGGTATTATCAAGGCGAAGGTCTTTTGCTGGAAGATGCGCTGCGCGAGCAGGTGCTGCTGGCCACGCCGGTCAGGGCCCTGTGCCGCGAGGATTGCAGGGGATTATGCCCGCATTGCGGCAGCAATCTGAACGTCGAGCAATGCCATTGTGAGCAACATCTTAGCGACCCTCGGTGGGAAGCGTTGAGCGAAATCAAGAAGAAGCTGCAAACTTAAAGTTCCGATCGCACGGCACGGCCGGGCGGTCCTTTTACGAGGTCTTGAATGCCTAATCCGAAACGACGTCATTCCCAGGCGCGCACATCCAAACGCCGCTCCCACGATCATCTGACGGCGCAATCGTTGTCCGAGTGCCCCAACTGCCACGAGCGCAAATTGCCACATCGCACTTGCCCAAAGTGCGGTTACTATAAGGGGCGCGAGGTCATCGAGGTCGCAGAGAGCACCAGCTAGCGCGGTTGCGGTGGTATCCTTTTCCGGCCAAACTTGGGCGGTAAGCTACAGCAGCGCACGCGCAATTGGAAGCTGGACTGCGTCCTCGGTTTGACGGTTACGAAGGTTTGCAACTGACAGGCAGACATGCCAACCACTATTGCTGTTGACGCCATGGGCTCGGACCGCGCGCCCAAACCCGAAGTGGAAGGCGCCATTCTCGCCGCCCGTCACTATGACGTGGAAGTCCTGCTGGTGGGTAAAGAGGACGTGATCCGCGGCGAACTCGATCTGCACCCGTTCTGGCGCAGGCTCTCCATTCGCATCGTCAATGCGCGCGAAGTCATCGGCATGCAAGAGAAGGCGGCGCAGGCGATGCGCAGCAAGCGTGACTCATCCTTGCGCGTCGGCCTTCGCCTGGTGCGCGACGGCAAGGCCGCCGGTTTCGTCACAGCCGGCAACACCGGCGCCGCCATGGCGACCGCCAAAATGGTTTTGGGCGCCATCCCCGGCGTGGATCGTCCCGCACTCGCCGCAGTGTTTCCCACCGCGCAGGGTACGGCCACCATCCTCATCGACGTCGGCGCCAATGTCGATTCCAAGCCGCAAAACCTGCAGCAGTTCGCCATCATGGGCGATATTTACTTCCGCAGCATTTTTGGAGGCAAGTTCCCCAGCGCCGAGCATCCGCGTGTAGGTTTGCTTTCCATCGGCGAGGAAGAGAGCAAGGGCAACGAACTTACCCGCGAATCCTACAAGCTGATTCGAGAGCTGCCCCTAAACTTCGTAGGCAATGTTGAGGGGCGCGATCTCTACAACGGGAAGGCCGACGTGCTGGTGTGCGACGGCTTTGTCGGCAATGTGGCGCTGAAGATCTCCGAGGGCATGGTCGAGACCGTACGCTTCCTGCTGAAGCAATCGTTGCAAGCTACCATCAGCAGCCAGGTCGGCTTCCTGCTTTCGCGCAAGGCCTTTGCCGATTTCAAGAAGCGTCTCGATTACTCCGAGTACGGGGGCGCGCCGCTGCTGGGCTTGAAGGGCGTGTGCATCGTCAGCCACGGATCGTCGAACTCGAACGCCATCAAGAACGCGGTGCGGGTGGCCATGGAGTTTGCCAACAGCCAACTCAATGACGTGATTCAGGAGCGCATCGCCGCGGCCAGCAAGAACCTGAACAATCACGTTACCGACGCAGCCACAGCCGGCCCGCTCGGCAGCAGCCTGGTGTAATACTGTGCTTGCCCGCGACAGGTTCTGCCAACTCCAATTGACCGCACGATTCAGCGAGGCACGATGAGTTCACACTCTTCTCCCATCGCCTTTCTCTTTCCCGGACAAGGTTCGCAGGCGGTTGGCATGGGCAAGGAACTGGCCGCTCTGTATCCGGTGGCGAAGGAAACTTTCGACGAAGCCGACGATGCGCTCGGCTACAAACTTTCGCAACTCTGCTTCGACGGTCCCGAAGACAAACTTAAGCTGACGGAAATCACGCAACCGGCGATTCTGACGGTGTCGGTCGCGGCGTGGCGCGTGCTTCAGTCCAAAGCGATCATCCCTTCCTACGTCGCCGGACACAGCCTGGGGGAGTATTCGGCGCACGTGGCTGCCGGCACCCTATCGTTTGCGGATGCGGTGCGCACCGTGCGCAATCGCGGAAAGTATATGCAGGAGGCGGTGCCGGTTGGTGTGGGCGCGATGGCTGCCATCCTCGCGCTGTCGAGCGAGGAGGTGCGACAGGTATGCGAAGAGGCGGCGCAGGCAGAGGTCTGCCAGGCGGCAAACCTGAACTCACCCGACCAGACGGTAATATCGGGCAACAAAGCGGCGGTCGGGCGCGCGGCCGAGTTGGCCAAGCACCGCGGAGCTAAGCGCGTCATCCTGCTCCCGGTGAGCGCTCCCTTTCACTGTGCGCTGATGAAGCCCGCGCAGGACAAGCTGGCGGAAGGCTTGCACGCATTGACGTTTCACACGCCCGCAATTCCCCTGATGTGCAACGTGGATGCCAGTCTAATCACGACCGGCGAGCAGGCGCGCGATGCGCTGATACGCCAGGTAACCGGGACGGTGCAGTGGCACAAGTCGATGCGCGAGTTGGCGGCGCTGGGAGCGCACACCTTTGTCGAGGTTGGCCCCGGCAAGGTGCTCTGCGGACTGCTGCGCCAGATTGACCGCTCGCGCACCTGCATGAACGTGGAAGACGAAGCCTCGCTGCAGAAGACGGTGAACCACCTCAGCGCGGCGTCGCCCAAACCGGATTAGGCGCGGATTGCTCGCCACTCTCAGCTAGTACGGCGAGAACCCCAACGTCTTGTCGTCATTCTGCACCCAGATGTGCGCTTTGTCGCTGACCCGGTCGTTGACCGTGACCACAATCACCACTCCACTGGCGGTAGCAAACGGGGAACCACTGTGGCCCGTCGGCACCGCTGCGCCGTCAATGTGATAGCTTTTGATGATGCCCCATTCGCCACTCGGTCCCCAATCCTTAAAAAAGTCGTCGTAGGGATAACGCGAATACCTGTCAGGATGCTGTTTCCAATCCGCATCGTGCATCCACACGCCGTAGGCTTGGTCATAGTTCTGCTGCTGCAGCGCATCGAAGAACTGGTTCACCGCATGCTCTTCCGGCCAGAAGCGGAACATCCACCACAGGAGGCCGATGACGAGGACGCCGCCGATGATGGCGAGGACCACCAGACGCTTCTTGCGGGCACGCGCCGGATCATAGGGTTGGGCTTCGAACAAGGTCATGGCAAATTACAGTTTACTCGCCGCCATGGGACCCCGCGCAAGCCGAGAGCCTTGGGACCGCCGTTTCTACTTCAGCGGTGCATTTGAGAGTCGCGTTTGAATTCGGCTTTAGCCACTGAGGTAACCAGAGCCCTTACCTCAGTGGCTAAAGCCTCGCCTTTTTCTGCGGCCTTGGTATGCATGACGGAAAGGCGTGCTCATGGGCGTAAGTAATTTGGATTGTCAGGATGCCGCTTCAACGTTCCTGCATAAGGTTGCTGGGCCCGGCACTTATGTTGAGACACGTTGCGCCGATAAATCTGACAGGGAATGCCCGTGGAGCCGCGCATGGACTGGGTCACGGAGCCGGCTCTTGGCCGCTGAAGCCAGCCGCCAAAGCAAGAGAACGATGTGCAGAATTGAGGATGGAAATGGTCACAAGGAAGATGTTCCACCTGTCCACGATTGTCGTGGGCATGCTGGCGTTGTTCTTTAGCCTGCCGCTTACCGCGCAGGACAACTCCCCGCAGCTCACCGTCAATCATGCCGTTGCCTCGGGCATTTCGGCGCCTCTCCGGGACTTGGCCAAGCTGCCGCGCGCACCGCAATATGGATTTCATGAGGCCAACCCGGTCAATCGCATCCCCATGCGTCCCGCGGCTTCCGTTGTGGACCGCGTGGAACAGAACACTGCCGGGAGCTCGGCCAATTATTCGATCGGTATCAATGTTCTTGGACTCGGCAACGGCTTCCCCAACTTCACCATGAGGGTCGCTCCTCCCGACACTGACATGGCGGTGGGCGACACTCAGCTCATCGAGTATGTGAACCTCTCTTGGGAGGTATTCGACAAGAGTGGCAACCCGCTGATTGGACCCTTCGACGGCAATTCCCTTTGGGCGTCGGGCATCCCCGGATCGTTGTGCGCTCTCCACGACTCCGGCGACCCCATTGTGAAATGGGACCGGGTCGCGCATCGCTGGTTGCTCTTCCAGAACGTGTTCGTTTCTCCGTACGCCATTTGTATCGCGATTTCTACCAGCGCCGACGCAACCGGTAACTACTATGTTTACCAGTTCTCTATCCCTGGCAACGGCTTCCCCGACTACCAGAAGATCGGGGTTTGGCCCACCGGTTACTTCCAGGCTAACAATAATTTCGGAGTGAACAAAAGCGGCTATGTAGGTTCCCAAGTCTGCGCCTACAACCGCGTAAAGCTGCTGGCTGGGGACGCCTCGGCGGAACAGCAGTGCGTCCAGCTCAACGCAAACGACTACAGCTTGTTGCCTGGAGATGTGGATTCGCCAACCCCTCCGCCCACAGGCCAGGATGAGTTCTTTATCGGCGGCTTGGGACGTGTGGACACCTCTCATCTGTCCGTGTACTCCTACCATGTTGATTTCGCGACCCCGGCGAATTCGTTCGTTACCGGCAACAATAATTCCCAACTGGTGTCCATTGCCGGCTTTACCCCTGCCTGTTATTCCCAGCTGCAAACCTGGGGCGGCAATTGCATTCCCCAGAAAGGCATTTCCGACCTCCTCAACTCACTGGGCGATCGCTTGATGTATCGCTTGGCCTACTACAATGACACCTCGTTCTTTCCAACTCCCAAGCAGCACTGGTATGTGAACTTTGACGTGGCTGCCTCGGGCGGACAGATTGGCGTCCGCTGGATGGAGTTCGCAACCCCACAGACGGTTGTCAGTCCTACCGCTCTGACCATCCTGCAGCAGGGCACCTACGCTCCCGACACCAACTGGCGATGGATGGGTTCCGTGGCGCGCGACCAGAACAACGATGTCCTGGTGGGATACAGCGCGTCCGGTAGCGACATGTACCCGTCCATCTTTATCGCTGGACGCACGCCCGCCGATACGCTGGGCACCTTGGAAAGCGAGGTTTCGGTGGTTACGGGAACCGGCTCGCAGCCAGGCAGTAATAACCGCTGGGGCGATTACAGCGCCATGCAGATTGATCCCGTGGACAATTGCACCTTCTGGTACACCACTGAGTACTACCTGGTTACTCAGACTTACCACTGGAGCACGCGGATCGCTTCGGCAAAATTCTCGGGTTGTCCTCCCTTGATTGCGCAGCAGTTTGTCCCGCTGGCCCAGCCGTGTCGCGCTGTCGATACCCGGCCGGCGTACGGTGGCGATGGCCCGATTCAAGGCGGCACGCATCAGGAATTCCCCATTTCCAGCGCGGGTAGCTGCGCGACTATGCCTTCCGCAGCCCTCTATTCCATGAATGTGTCGGTGGTCCCAAACGGATCTCTGGGCTATCTGACAGTGTGGCCCGCGGGATACCCGCAACCTTTGGCGTCCACGTTGAACTCGCTGGATGGCCGCATCAAGGCCAACGCCGCGATCGTGCCGGCGGGCGCCAGCGGCGAGATCAGCGTGTACGCCACCAGCACGACCAATGTGATCGTCGACGTCAATGGCTACTTCGCGCCAGTGTCTGGTTCCACGCTGGCCTTCTATCCTCTGCCACCCTGTCGGGTCGCCGACACCCGCCACAGCGGTTATCCTCAAGGCCTGGGACCGCCTTCCCTGACCGGCGGCCAGGAACGGGCCTTCCCCATTTTAAATGCCACGACCTGCAACATTCCTTCCAGCGCAGCAGCCTACTCGCTGAACTTCTCGGTCGTGCCCCACGGCCCGCTGGGTTACATGACGGTGTGGCCCACGGGTGGATCGCGGCCTACAGTTTCCACCTTGAACGATATCCCCGGGACGATCATTGCCAACGCCGCCATCGTGACTGCGGGCGCCAGCGGCGAGGTCTCGGTTTACCCGACCAACGACACCGACGTAGTCATCGACATCAATGGCTACTTCGCAACGGCCGGTCCGGGTGGACTGTCGCTCTACGGTGTGCCGTCCTGTAGGGTCATCGACACCCGCAAGGTAGGCAGCGGTCTTCCCTTCAGCGGAACCCTGAGCCCTCCGGTGGATGTGGTGGACACGGGGTGTGGAACATCGAGTTTGGCGCAGGCCTATGTCTTCAACGCGAGCGTCGTTCCGCAAGGTGCGCTGGGTTATCTGACGCTGTGGCCCGACGGCACTACCCAACCGTTGGTCTCGACGCTGAATGCACTGGACGGATCGATCTCGTCTAACATGGCGATTGTGCCCAGCACGAACGGGAAAGTCGATGCTTATGCGTCCGGGATCACGCAACTGATCCTGGATATCTCCAGCTACTTCGCGCCGTAGCTGGGAGTCGCGGTTCGGTTGGCCGATTCACAAAGCGGGCTTAAAGACCGGGATTTCTATTTAAGGGCTTGCAATCGCTGAGTGGCCATCTGCGCCGCCTGGCTGGAGGGGTTCTCCTTCGCCATCTGCTGATACAGCTTGCGGGCCTGGTCGGGCTGATTATCTTCCTCGTAGAGCGAGGCCAACAGAAATTGGGCCGTGCTCTTGCCCACGGAAACGGTTGGATGATCGGCGAGCTGCTTGTAGATTTCGATGGCCTGGGGATCGCGGTTGGTGTCGTGATAGATGGAAGCCAGGGCCAACTTTGCCAGGCTGGCGATCTCTTGGTAACGGCTGTCGGCTACGTCTTTCAGGTCCTTCTCCGCGGCGGCATTGTCGCCCATCTCATGCAGCGTTATGCCGGCGAAGTAGCGGGCCACTCGTCCGGACTGGGTGAAGGAGTACTTGTCGGCAGTGTGCGTGAAGTCGGCATTGGCAGCCTTGGCGCGTTCCTGGATGGAGCCGAAGCTTAACATTTCCGGCGTTGCAGGCGTGCCGGTCGGACGAATGGGAGTGTTGTACTTTTGAATGGCTCCCGCCAATTCGCTGCTGGCCTGCTGGTCGCGATAGTTTACGTAGGCCCAACCGCCAATGAGAACGGCAAGAATCACCCCTACCGCCACCACGGCAGCCGTGACCTTGGAACGGTGCTCTACCGCCCAGGAGATGGTTTCGGTGGTCGATGTCCTGAACGAGTCCTGCTTAAGTTGATGCCGAGTGTAACTGCGCACGAAAGGTCCTTATCCGGTGTCTTATGAGGTGGGAAAATCTCAGTCTAACAGGCAGGAGAATCGCCGGTCAAACCGGGGGAGCCATCACAGACAGCGATCAACAGTAACCATTTTCCCCGATTACCTTCGTGTACCATGGCTGACCGCCGTCCTAGACAGTCATCTGAGCCACGCACATAATTGCACTATGTTCCGCCACTTGGTTGATTTCCCAAGGGTTCGGAACTTGTCTGTACCTGATGGCAGTGGTATTGCTGTTGCTGTGCGCAGTGTGCATCGGTTTGCGGTAGGGCAGGTTACCCCGCAGAGATCCTCAGAGGAGATACCCCGAGAAGGCGTTCCCGGCAATTTCCGATGATTTCCCTGCGGGCGAGTCTCAGCCTGTGACTCACCTCACGGGCTGAGTTTCTTGCTGTGCACTCTTAAACGGCACCGCTGCCGAGGGAAAAAGGGGAGAGCGATCTGAAATCGGTCTCCTCAAATAACCAAGTAGTAATCGAACGCGAGGGCCAGCGCGAGCACGTACGGGATCGAAGCGCACGCTGGGGAGCGGTGGGTGCAGCCTTCGGCAGCGTGCGGTGAAGGGGGCCGGGACGGGCGTCGATGGGTGTGAGGAAGATCACTGACAAGTTACCCCTTCAGTGAGATAATATTCGGCTGTTGATAGCCAAAAAGGGAAAATTCCGGCTTAGGAGCTTGACATGAGTTCATTGTGGCCTTCCACAATTACGTCTCTGAACGATACTTTGACCCTACTCGGTGAAAGCGTAGAAAAACTCAAGGCTGCCAAACCAGTCGACATCGCCGAAGTTATCGAGGAACTTAAGATGGCCGCAGAATCGGCTCGCAACCTGCGTGCGCTGGTATTGGCGGAGCTACCCGAGGCCGCATGGCAGAGCCGGCGGGAACTCGACGCCCTCCTTGAGACCATAGAGAAACGTGTGGAAGCAAGGCGGATCGAGCAACTGCGCAAACGTCTTTTGGGTCTCGCGGCTGAGTTGGAGCGCGGTAGTATTGTGCACCGTCGGGCGGTCCGTGTAAATCAGCTGAATCAGCTCCGTAACCAAGCGATCAACGAATTACAAGCCCAGGCCGCGGTGAAGGGAACACCACAACCTCTGCCCGGCCCTGACTCCGACGAATGGCTCGAGTGGGCATGTGGCTTGAAAGAGCCTGATGATGCTGAATCGCTTCAGACTATTCGCAATGGATTTGCCCACCTGGATGAGTTTGTTGCCAATCTAGAGCCCGACATGTGGGTAGTCAAAACGGAAACCCCGGTTTAGGAGCTTGCGGGTAGTCAAAACAGAAACTCCGGTTTAGGAGCTTGACATGAATTCATTCTGGCCTCCTGCGCTTGCGTCTCTGGACGACTCTTTGACTCTGCCTTGTGAGAGCTTGGGAAAACTCAATGCTGGCCTAGCCATCGACATCGCAGAAGTCATCGAGCAGCTTAACCTGGCTGCAGAATCTGCTCGCATGGTGCGTGAGTTGGTCGTGGCGGAGCTGCCTGAGGCCTCATGGCAGAACCGAGGGGAACTTGACGCACTCATTGCGGAGATACGGAAAACTGTAGAGGCAAGGAATGTAGAGCAACGGCGCTCCCGTCTTTTGGCCCTCGCAACGGAGTTGGAGCGCGGTAGCATCGTGCACCGCCGGGCCCTTCGTGTAAATGAACTGAATCAGCTCCGCGACCAGGCCATCGACGAATTACGCTCCCAGGCGGGGCCGGAGGGAACACCACAAACTCTGCCGGGTCCTGAAGCGGACCAATGGGTCGGGTGGGCGTGTGGCTTGAAAGAGCCGGAAGACTCTGAATCTCTGCAGACTCTTCGCAATGGATTTGCACACCTCGATGATTTTATTGCCAATCTAGAGCCCGACATGTGGACGGTGCCCGACGCCTCAGCGCAGAAGCGAGCGGAACTTGAGGCACTCATTGCGGAAGAAGCCCAGAAGAATTTGCGCTCCCGTCTTTTGGCTCTCGCCACTGAGTTGGAGCGCGGCAATGTTGTGCACCATCGGGCATTCCGGGTAACTCAACTGAATGAACTTCGCGACCAAGCGATCAACGAATTGCGATCCCAGGCCGAGGGGACGGGAGCGCCGCAAACTCTGCCGGGCCCTGAAGCAGACCAATGGGTCGGGTGGGCATGTGGCTTGAAGGAGCCGGAAGACGCTGAATCGCTTCAGACGCTTCGGGATGGATTCGCACGTCTCGATGATTTTGTTGCCAATTTAGAGCCCGACATGTGGGTGGCGCCCGGCTCGCCTACTCCGGAGACTCCGGCGGAAGCGGAAAGGTCTGCCGATAACACGCATCAAGAACCATTCCCGCCGGAGACGCACCCAGAACAATCCTGGCCGGAAACGCATCAAGAACCATCCCAGGTGGAAACAAACGGGTTTGAAGAAACTCTCGTGTCGTCGGGCCCCATACCGATTAAATTGAAGGCAAGGAAATCCTCCAAGTGGCGCCGCGTGTCCCAAGCTCCGCACTCTCGCGTGTCCCAAGCTCCACCCTCTGTTGAGACGTCTCCATCGGCGCTCGAGCCGGATACGGTCGCGTCAAACTATGTTGCTCCAATGTTAGCCGAAGAAGAGGTCCAACGGATGCCGGCGCAGAAGGCCGCGCTGCTGAACAGCATCAAGGGTCTGGTCACTGACCCGGTCCGCCGCTTGCAGCATGCCGTCGAGCCGCCCGTCACCGCGGAGGTCTTCCGCGAAGCCAGCGCTGCGGCGGCGATCCCTAACCGTCAGGTGGAGTCTCCTTTCACCGCAGAGATTTTCCGCGAAACCAGCGCCACACCTACGACGACTTCCGACATCAGGACCCGAGTTCAAGAGCTCTTTGAGGGAAAATCGCGGATGCTGCTGGCCGTTGCGGCCGTATTAGTGCTGACTGTGCTGGGAGCCCTAATGTGGAGGTCGCATAGGAACCACATTCGCACCGCTTCGGTGAGCGCCAACGTGAGCAAGACTCCTGACCTCACGCAAGGCAATCCGGTCCAGGATACATCCGTAATGTCTTCCATAATGTCCACTGATCCGAATTCGAAGCTGCCGGTGGATAAACAGGCGAAGCCGAAGGACCAGAACGCCACTCCCAAGCCGGGTTCCCCAGCCGTGCCTGAAAAGCCGGCCAGCAAGCCCGACAATGTGGTGTTGCAACCTCCTTTGACGATCGCGAAAAACGATGCCAAGCCGGTGGAAGCTTCGCCTGACAGCGCGACGCCAGCGCCGGTCCTCGGCGGCTTGCCAAACAAGGGCCCAAGCAGCGTGATCAGCAGCATCCCGGTTTCGCAGCCCAAGCTCGCAGCCAAGGTCCAGGTTTCCTCGGGCGTGGCACAGGGTCTGCTGGTCCACCAGGTCACACCGCGGTACCCCGCGCAGGCCCGGCAGGCGCACGTTCAGGGAACGGTGGTCTTGCAGGCCCTCATTGGGAAGGATGGAAGCGTGCGAAACCTGCACGCGTTGAGCGGCCCTCCCATGCTAACCCAAGCGGCCGTGGATGCCGTGAAACAGTGGCGCTACAAGCCCTATTACCTGGATGGGCAACCAGTCGAAGCGGAAACGCAGATTAACGTCAAGTTCACGCCTTAGGGCAAGTAATCCTCACTGCCCGCCTGGACGTTCGCCGTTTGCGCAGCTGTGCGCATGGGACACGTAGATCATAGCGGGAGAAACCGTTCGGCCAGCGCCTGCGATTGCCCAGCTTTGCGGATGCGGCGTTTCTGCGCCGGGGGCATGTTCCATAACCATCAGCCTTACCTGAATGCCCAATCCCATCCGCATCATCGGCGCCGGACTGGCGGGCTCGGAAGCCGCCTGGCAATGCGCCCGCCGCGGCGTCGCTGTCGAGCTGTTCGAGATGCGGCCCATGCGCTCGACGCCCGCCCACCAGAGTGCAAACTTCGCCGAGTTGGTCTGCTCCAACTCGCTGAAGTCCGACACCGAGAACACCGCGCCCTGGCTGCTGAAAGAGGAGATGCGCCGTGCCGGTTCGCTGCTGATGAACATCGCGCGCCAAACCGCGGTCCCGGCCGGGCACGCGCTCGCCGTGGACCGCGAAGAATTTTCCCAGGCGGTGACCGCTGCCCTCGAACGCGATCCGCTCATCCGAGTGATGCGCGAAGAAGTCACTGGCGTCGACGAGAACATTGCCATCACCATTGTGGCAACCGGACCGCTCACCTCGGAGGGTCTGACGCGTGAAATCCTGCGCTTGAGCGGCAGCCAGCAACTGTATTTCTACGATTCCATCAGTCCCATTGTCGAGGCCGATTCCATCGACATGTCGCGGGTGTACATGGCCGCGCGCTACGACAAGGGCACCGCCGACTACATCAACTGCCCCATGACGAAGGAAGAGTACGATCGCTTTCTCGATGCTCTGTTGGAAGCGCACTCGGTTGACGCCAAAGATTGGGAGAAGCTGAATTACTTCGAAAGCTGCCTGCCCATCGAGGAGATTGCGCGCCGCGGACGCGACACCCTGCGCTTCGGGCCGATGAAGCCGGTTGGCTTGCGCGATCCGCGCACCGGCCACACTCCTTACGCGGTGGTGCAGTTGCGCCAGGAAAATCTGCGCGCCGATTCGTACAACCTAGTCGGCTTCCAAAACCACCTCAAGTACGGCGAGCAGGCGCGCATCCTGCGCCTCATCCCCGGCCTGGAGAATGCGAATTTCCTGCGCTACGGACAAATTCACCGCAACACTTATATCAACAGTCCCACGCTGCTGCGCGAAACGTTGCAGATGAAGCAGCATCCCAACGTGCTGTTCGCCGGGCAGATCTCGGGCGTCGAGGGCTATGTCGAATCGATCGCAACCGGATTGCTTGCGGGCATGCAAGCCTCTGCACTAGCGCTGAACACAGAACCGGCGCCTCCTCCGCGCGCCACCGCCTTTGGTGCGCTGGTGAACTACATCTGCCACGCTGAAGCGAAACATTTCCAGCCCGCCAATATCACCTTCGACCTGTTGCTACCGCTCGAAGAAGCCACGCGCCGCCGCATCCGCGACAAGAAGCAGCGCCACGCGATGGTCTGTGAGAGAGCGTTAGCGGAATTACAGGGGTGGCTGAAAGCTTGCGGCGGGTCGCTCAATTCTACTTGCGCGTAGAGCTGGAGTTGCAGGGCTTGGCGAAACCAGGGGAAATTAAATGGGCCCGCTGCCAAGGAGCGGTGACACTTCCTTGGCCTCGGGCCCATTCGATCCTGAAATGGATCGGAGGTGATACTTCTATGCTACGCCAGGCTGTGGAAATGTCAAGAGGAAATTCGGGTACTGATCTAATCCGTTGTTGCTGAGGGCCGGGGGATGTGCTGTAGACTACGCCCGTGGCAGACAAAGACGTTGCGCTCACGCTAATAGGGGCAACCGTAGCGATTGCGGGTCTCGTTTTAGTGTATTCAGCATTTCTGCTGACGAAAGCTGGTGGTTTCAGCGACACGAGGCGAGCAGGCCGGTTCGTCAAGATCGCCCGATGGGGCTTGGTCCCCGTTATATCCGCCCTTATTTGCGCATTGCTGGCGGTTCGGGTTCTGTTACCAGGCCATTGGGCCAGTGCTTGGGCAGGTTCCTGGTTGATTCTTACATTCGAGATTCTGCTTGCAATTACCGGAGTTTACGCGATAATTGCTGCGTTTGTTGGCATGTAAGGAGCGCGTCAGTTGTCGCTAACGCAAACGAAAATCAAAGAGTTGGAGAGCAAGGAATTTGACAAGCTCTACGCGGCCCATAAAGCGATGTGGGACGGCCTCGCGGCCAACGCCAAGAAATACGCAAAGGCTCACATCACTGGTGGCAACGACCCGCGACCAGATGATAGTCTAAAAATGTTGCTACCGATGATCGAAGCGCTTGACGAACTCCGAGATCATCAAGACGAGAAGCGCGCCAGAGCGAAGCGGTTTGTAATATATTTCGGTGAGTACATCATCGACAAGAATTTGTAACCTGGAGATCAGCCAATGAGCGGAAAAGAAAAGATTGAACTCGCCAAGCAGTATGTGGACGCCCAGCTCAAAGTTGTTGAGCAGCACCGCAAGTCTTCCAAGAAGATCAGTCATCAAAAATACAGTGAGATGGTGGCGAAGGTCGCCAAAGAGATTGTGTGCACGTAGGATCTTTTAGGCTGCGCCCAGCCATCCAATCAGCTCCCTAACGCTCCAAATGTGATCGGTCAAGCCCGCTTCCATTGCGGGAGTGCATCGAATCGCCGTATTTACGCGGACGAAGTTGTACCACGCAACCCAAAGCGTGACGCACGCTTTGTGATTCGCCAGCTTGCGACTGTGGGCGTTTGTGCGGCGAACGTAACGGCGCAGATGTGTTCGAACAGAAAGATTCAACCGTTCCACATGGCTAGTGCTGATAAAACGCGGCTCGGGCTGTCCGCTCCGAACGCTTGGGATAGTCCCCGTAACCCGGCTTGCGGCACCGAACCAGTCAGGGCCGGTCGTGATGTCGGGGCCGCTGTACAGCTTAATGAGTTGTGCGAAATGTACGTGCACATCGAAGTGCGCGTCCACGGCGTCAACGTAAGCGCGAAGGCCGTCTGTCGTTAGCTGAAAGATGCCATCTGTCCGCTCGCGCAGATCGCGGATGAACTCCCAGGCGCTTTCAGCGTCACGCTGGCCGACGTAGTGCGAAATTATCAGCTTGCTTTCGCTATCGAGCGCCAGCCACGTCCACACGCTGCCCCATTCTTTCGGAGCACCGGCACGCAAACGGTTCTCGTGGCATCCCACGAATGTGTGTAGTTCATCAGCCTGTACCAGATGCGGGCGGACGTTGCGAACCTTCGCATCCAACAACCGTTGGCATTTCTCCCCGGCAGTTACCATCAGGCCGAGAATGGTTCCGATGTGCAAGCCGGTAAGCCTGCTGATCGCCCTAACGGAAGTGCCTTCCATCATCAATTCCAGCACGCGGGCGGCTGTGTCCAGATCGGTTGTATGGTTTCCTAGCGGCCTTTCGATGGGAACAACGAAAGTGCTGCGGCAACTGAGGCAACGGTAACGCTGCGCCCGAGTCTGACCGCAGTGTCCAAACTTCTTAACTTTGTCATGGTTGCATTTCCGGCATGTCACTTCGCGCCTTGACTTTCTAGCGCGAGCAGAGCCACAATTCGTTTGGGTCGTGGGCGTGGCTTGTCCGCGCTTGCGATTGCCCCGTTGCCAGCTCGCTACTGGCGGCGGGGCGCTTGTCTCTGGAATGGGGCCAGCGGGACTTCGGAACCCGCACTTCCGGTTTTAAAGACCGGCGTCCTGGGCGCGATTAGACGATGGCCCCAGAACGAGAGGAAAGGGCGTTTTACGGAGTAGGCAACCCCATAAAACGCCCTTTGGCTTTTGGTGGTCCTCGGATTAGAATCAAAACGAACCGCAGGCACTTCATTGTGCTTGTCCTCTCGCTTCCAGTGAGATTTGGTTCAACGGGCCTTTTGGGGGTGCAACCCCGGAGGCCCGAACTTATTTCTAGGCTTCGGCCTTCTTCTCTTCCGGTTCCGCGTCCGTGGCAGCTTCCACTTTCTCGGTTTCCGGTTCCGAGTCCTGCTTTTTCTTTTTGCCCTTGCCGGCACCGCCGTACCACTTGGCAAGCCCCCAGCGTCCCTTGGCAATAGACTGAAAGTCAGAAGTCTTGCTCAGGTTGCTGCTGAGGTTGCGCATCCCTTTGTCATCGAGAGCGGCCTCAATCGCCTTCCCTCGCAAGAGAGCTTGAGCGATTTCTTGCAAGGATGCAGTGTTTCTCTGGCCGCGTCTCTCAAGGAATTCCCTGACGGCTGCCAGTTGAGTCATTCTGTAAAAGTCCCCCGGCTTTACAAAGTCTTCAACTCTCAGGGATGATCCGTTCGTTGCCTGAATAGCTTCCTCTTCCGGCTGATCCACGGCTTCTTCTGAAGCAATCCCAAGTTCCCGTCGTAGCCGTGTGATGAAGCCATCCAGTTCTCGCCGCTCCCGCTCATATTCGGAGAGCAGCAGCCGTTTGGCTTGGATTACATCCGTCATAGAAAACCTCCAATTACTAACTGATATTGACAACATACAACATTTAAGCCGATGAGTCAACATCTATTTTGGGGAAACGTAACATGTAACCTTGGGCAGCGGGGAATGTTGCGTTATCGTGGAAGGGTCGATATTTGAGGTATCGCCTTGGTAGGCCAAACAGTGCTTGGCGGCACTCCGAGAATCGGATATGATGCGCGTGCTGTATGCCAAGCTCTCTCCTAAATCAGCCGGACGACTGCCAATTGGCAGAGCTTCTGAGGAAGCTGCTGGAGGACCCTGATGTAATGGTCTTCGCCGCGCTCGTCGGTTTTGCCGTCAGCTCTGGCGTGCGAGAGTTGCAGCCTGGGCTGGAGTCTCTGCTCAAGCGTGGCGGGTCGCCTCGGATCGTGGTCGGAGTGAGCAACAGAGTCACTACAGTCGAGGGACTCCAGCTCCTCCTTGAGTTGGCGAAGAAGGGCGCTGAGGTTTTTGTGTTCCATAACGACACCCCGAGTAATCCTATTTTTCACCCGAAACTGTACCTTTCCCTGAGCGAAAACACCGGCGTCTTGATCGTTGGTTCCAACAACATGACGGGGAAGGGCTTGGTGAGTAACTACGAGATTTCATTGAGGCAAGAGCTTGATCTGAAAAACGAAGCAGATTGCGATTTGGTTAAATCTGTAATGAGCATCGTGGATCGGTACTGCGATACCACTGGTGGTTTCGCGCATGTTTTGGATGAAGCGTTTTTGCAGGAGCTTGAGGCCGAAGGATATCTCGGATCTGAACTGCTCCACACAAATAAGCCAGAGACTGCTGGGGAAGGTGAAGGCTCTGCTGTTGTCCCAGCCACGAAGAAGTTGTTTGCATCGAAGGCTGTTCCTCTGCCTGCCGCCAAAGTCACGAAGCCCGCTGCTGCCGCTCCACCAACCCCTACCGCTGTATCCGCCCCTACTCCAATGCCTGCCGTTGCCAAACACGGTCCTATCCTATGGCAGAAGAAGCTTGCTAAATCTGATGTGCAAAGGCAAAAAGGCCATCCGACTGGCGTTGTCAGATTAACTCAGGCTAGATGGAAGGTCGCTGGGAAGCAGATCAACCAGCTCACATATTTCAGGAAAGACGTGTTCGGGGGATTTCAATGGAAGATCACCAAGACACAGCCGTTTGTTGAGGAAACAGAGGTTAAATTCGACATAACGATTCCCGGAAATCACATTGGAGTTCGAGGAATGAAACTTAGCGACAAACCGAGCGGGGAGGCAGCCGAAGGAAACTACACCTCGTCACTGCATTGGGGCGATCTTGGAGACACTGTTCGGAAGGCCAATCTCGCCGGCAAGACTTTTACGCTTTACGGACCGCCTACCGGAAGCAGTGAGCCATTCGTCATAGAGATATCGTGAACAACATCTAGCTGATCCGCATCGCATTCATTTATAGTCGCAGAGATTCGCTGCCGCCGGTTTTTCAAACGCAGCCATGCAGATAAGATCTTCTCCTGCTCACTTCGGTTTACACCGAGTTTACCCAATACCCGCTCACTCTGTTGCTCCAGCACCACCGCTGCGCTTTCTCGCCTAACGATGCGGTCTAGCTCCTTTAACTGTGGGCGCAATCCTTTGGGGAGCGGAACAAGCAATTTTTCAATTTCTGACGGCACGAGTTCTATCACTCCTCCACCATAATGTCGTCCCTCCAGCTCGGCACTGAGCGCCGTCAGCGCATTCAGAAAGCAATAGACCAATTGCTCAGGAGCTGCTTTCAGGGTTCTTATGCGGTAAGCGGTATCCGTAGTGTAAGCGGAGAGTTTATTCAGAATCAGCCTGGGTGTGTCACTTGCCCGCTTGAGCATACATACCTGGGAAGCGTACACCGAAGGAACGGTGTACCACGGTTCCCGAATCCGGCACTTATAGCGAGTATGCAGTTTGCCTTTTTCTCCGAGTTCGATGTATTTCAGCACCCTCATTGGCAGTGACGATCTGGGCTTTGTGATCCAAATGAAGTTTGTCGGATTCCCGATTCTGGCATTTTCCATGTGCTGCTGGCGGTCGTAAATAACACCGGGACAATGTTCGCTCCGACCAAACATTGGGTAGGCAAACGATTCCAATCCAAATTGCGAGACGGTCTCATTGTTCACGAGGAAAAACTTGTTCGCCCCAGTCACCAGGCCAACATCAACTTGGGCGATGTCTTGGAATTGGTGTACTTCTTTATGCTCGGCCAGAGAATCGAACAGTTCCCTTTCGTCTGCGGTCAAGAGGGCGCGGGTCCATTTACCCTCAACTGTCTTGCCGTTGATGCACGAAGCAGAATCGAACAATCTGGCGGGATTCTGTTGGGCAAATGATCGCCCACTGACTTTCACAATTCCCACTCCGTCGCACAGATCGAGTTGACGGCTTTTCTTCTCTGCAAGAACAATGACAGTGCCTTGCAGGGTTCCGTCAAACCACAGTTCTTCGGGATCAATAATCAGTATCCGGCTGCACACTTCGCCCAAATACGTTCGGAGGGACTGCGGATGCATAACGTGGATGATCTCGGACGGAAGAACCATCCCGAGCCTTCCTCCGGGTTTTAGTAGTGCAACAGACGCCAGAACAAACGGCACCCAAGCGTTCGTGTGCTTCGTGAACGGGAGTCTGAGCAGCTTAAAGATCGCCTCCGCTTTCCGCTGCGAGTCCTCCGGTAAATACTGATACCGAATGAACGGAGGGTTTCCAACAACAGCGTCAAAAAGAGTTTTTCCCGACATCATTTCCAGAATCGCAAAATCGAGAAAATCTTGGTTGTGAATCGTAGCCTCAAAATGCGAGGCTGAGCGACACTGCCTCTCTGCCTTTGCTGCCTCTTCTTCAAGCAGTTCAAATGCAGACAGGGTCAACTTGGTCCTGGGATTCATTTGGGCCAACGCCCTAATGAAAACTCCATCACCGCAACTCGGCTCAAGAACGGATTGGGGATGATTTTCTGTGGCCCAACGAGATATGTAGAGAGCCAAGTCCAGCGGGGTGTAGTATCCTCCCCGGAGCTTCTGCGCCGTTTCGTTGATCTTGAAGTTCATTGAAGGTGGGTGCCCAACAGGGGCCTCTCTCTTTGGTAATCTACTTCCAACAAAACCGCAACAGCCGAATGCACTTGAAAAAACCTGTCTGTTGAGGATTTTGATGCCGAAATCAAGTCTGGCAGGGCTTTCAGCGAACGGCAACAGAAATGCAACGATCAGCAACAACCCGTTAGATCAGTACCGAAATTCGGATAACCTGCCATTTCTCCGGCAGTTGTGCATATTTTACAAGCTCCCTCAAATGACTGAAAACAGAGAGGATGCACAGTACAGCGCGCCGTATCCGCCTAGGAAGAATGGCCTGTGTTGAACGACATCAAGAGCGCGTCAACTCGATTGCAAATGCGAAGCTGCTAAACTAAGCTTTGTCACGATCTTCCGATTAGGCCGGGATGGCGGAACTGGCAGACGCAGCGGACTCAAAATCCGCCGAGGCTTATCACCTCGTGGGGGTTCGACCCCCCCTCCCGGCACCAGTCCTAAACCCTTAGTATCCCTGTCTAGCTGGCGCTAGTTCACCGCACGGGATGCGGGAGTCTTTGCCGAAATCTCTTCCTTGTGCCCAATTTGTGCCCTTATCTGCTGCCGCATACAGATTCGGTGCATGAGTCTGCCAAACACGTCCTGTGGCTAGGATTATGGACCATGGAGACTGAAGTTGTCGGCCTGATTCCAGTTTCGTAGTCGCCGACCATGCATCCGGGACCGCGCCCCTCAGAGTGCGGCCGTGCAATTTCGCCCAGCACTCTTAGCCGCGTACAAGGCAGTATCGGCGATTGCCAGAATCTCTTTTTCAGCGACGGTGCTGGCCGTCGTAACCGTCACCCCGATGCTGGCCGTGATCAGGATTTCGGCGCCGGCTGCCAGAAATGGGCGGTCGGCGATTACCGATCGAATTCTTTCCGCGCTTTGCAGGGCTTGGTTCTTGTCGCAGCTGGGGAGCACAACCAGGAACTCTTCGCCTCCGTAGCGCCCCACGAGGTCATAGGAACGGACAACCTCGCTGATGCGGCGTGCAACTTCCTTCAGGACCACATCGCCAGCCAGATGTCCGTAGGTGTCATTGACCTTCTTAAAGTGGTCCAGGTCAAGCATCAAAAGACCGGTTGGGCTTTGGGAACGGCTGGCTCGCTCGATTTCACGCTGCAGCAGGTCGAGCAGTGCACCCCGGTTCCAAATTCCCGTAGGTATGTCGTGAGTGGCCTGAAAGCGGAGTTCTTCGCGGGCTTGAATCAGACCCTTCTGGAGAGTGAGGATACGTCTTCCCACTCGCAGCCGCGCCCGCAGCTCGCTTCGGTCTAACGGTTTGGTCAAGTAATCATCCGCTCCTGCCTCCAGGCCCGTGACCACATCCTCTGCATCGTCCTTGGCCGTGACTAGCAGGATGTATTGGTAAGGAGTTGTCTGTCGCTCTCGAATTCTGCGGCATAGCTGCAAGCCATCAATTCCCGGCATCACCCAGTCCAGGATCAGTAGTTCAGGAGGACGCTCTTGCTGCAGGATGTTCCAAGCCGCCGTGCCATCTTCGGTGACAATTACTCGGTATCCCCAGTTCTCCAGCCAACTCTTCAAGATCTTGCGAAACATTGGGTCATCTTCGGCAACCAATACTCCGTCGCAGTTACTTTCTGGCCGCTCCGGCTCAGTGGACTGCGTCAGTGGCTGACTCATAGTCACCGGCCTGCTCCGGTCTTAGCGGCCAACTGCTCCTCCAGCTTCATGCCATTCACACTTCGCATGGAGTTGAGGACGGCTGACATTTCGGTTTCGATGGCGGCGAAGACTCCCGCGGCGTGCTGGAGATCATGTCTTGCGCCCATCTTCTCGAGTTCGCGCACCTTTTGTGAAACTTGCGGAATTCCCAAGTAGCCCAATTCTCCCTTAAGGCTGTGGGCAGTTTTCTCGATGGTTTCTGCATCCCCCCGCGATATCGCCTGCCGCAACCCGTCCAGGTTCTTCGGCGTCTCCTCAAGGAAGATCTGTACGACCTCATAGAACAGCTCTTCATCGCCACCCAGTCTCTTCAGGACCTGTCCCGCGTCCCAGCTCAGTGTGCCGTTCGGCAGCGCATCCCCTTTGGGTATTTCGTTGGTTACTCCACCCCCGGTGTCGCTGCGGCCTTTGACCGCGCTGGCGATCGCTTCCTCCAATTCTTTGCCGACAATAGGCTTGGAGACGTAACCGTCCATCCCGCCCGCAAGACAGCGCTCCCGGTCTCCTTTCATGGCGTGGGCCGTCATAGCAACGATCGGCATATGAGCGTGCGATTGCAGCTCGCCCTCGCGAATCTTCTTGGTCGCCGTTAGTCCGTCCATTTCAGGCATCTGGATATCCATCAGCACAAGATCAAAGGTCTGCTGGGCCAGCAACGAGAGGGCCTCGTTCCCGTTGTTGGCCACGACCGCAGAATGGCCCATTCTCCCCAACGTGCGGACGGCAACAGTCTGGTTAACATGGTTGTCCTCGGCCACGAGAATATGCAGGCCCTCAACCGGGGAGACTGACTTGCGCCGTGCAGTTGTGTTTGGCTGAGGACTGGGGCCGCCTTCGCCGAGCGCTTTCTCAATAGCTGCCAGCAACTCCCATTTTCGGATCGGCTTGAGCAGATAGGAGGTAATTCCAAGCTCCCTACAGCGCTCCGCATCTTGGCGATGCCCCGCGGAAGTGAGCATCATGATGGCCGTCGTACTCAGGCGTATTCCGGATCTTCTCAACCAGTTCGAAGCCATCCATATTGGGCATGTGCATGTCGGTCAAGATCAGCTGGTAAGGGTCCCCAGCCGAGCTTCCAGAGAGCAGTTCCGCCACGGCTTGCTTTCCGCTCTCGACATCGCGGGTCCTCAGCTCCCAGCGCCGCAACATTCCCTGCAATATCTTTCGATTGGTGGCGTTGTCGTCTACAATCAGAACTCTCATCCCGCGCAAGGTTTCGTGAGGTACGATGACTCCCATCTCTGCTTTGCTCGCCAGGAACTTTAACCGCGCCGTGAAGTGGAATTGGCTCCCGCGTCCCACCTCACTCTCGCACCAGATTCTTCCTCCCATCATCGATACCAGTCGCGCACAAATGGTCAATCCCAACCCGGTCCCGCCGTACTCGCGGGTGGTTGAAGTATCCGCCTGAGTAAAGGGGGCAAAAATCGCCTCTCGCTTCTCGGGAGGAACACCGATGCCGGTGTCGGCCACCGTAAAACGCACGCTTCCAATGTCGTTCTCGCTGTCTTCGATTTCTACTCGCAGGGCTACTTCGCCGGTGAGGGTGAACTTAATCGCGTTACCCAACAGGTTGAGGACAACCTGGCGGAGCCGGGTGGAATCTCCCTGGACCATTTCCGGCACGTCGGGAGCTATGTCACACAAAAGCTCGAGGCCTTTTTCGTCCGCGCGCAAGGCCAGTGGTTTCAGAGCTTCTTCCAAACAATCTCGCAGATTGAAGTTGACCAGATCTAATTCCATCTTTCCGGCCTCGATCTTGGAAAAGTCGAGGATGTCGTTGATTACGGTTAGCAGACAGTCCGCCGACAACTTGATCGTCTCCAGGTATTCCCGCTGCTCTGCTTCTAGTTCCGAGTCGAGTGCGAGATCGGTCATGCCAATCACCCCGTTCAGAGGGGTACGGATCTCATGGCTCATGTTCGCCAAGAACTCGCTCTTGGCGCGGCTGGCGACCTCCGCCGCTTCCTTTGCCAAACGCATCTCAATCTCGGCCTGTTTGCGTTCCTGTACCTCCTTCTCCAGTTCCGCGGTGCGCCCCTGAACGCGCATTTCCAGTTCGTCATTCGCTTTCTGCAGGGCCAGGTCTCTCAGCTGGATTCCGTCCAGCATCTGGTTAAATGCTCCGATAAGTCCTCCCACTTCATCCCTGCCGCTAAGAGTCGCGCGCAGTGAGTAGTCGTTCTCCAGGGAGACTTTGGCAGCGACTGCCGAGAGCCGCAGAATGGGATCGCTGACGATTCGGACAAGTCGCTTTGCCACTGGCAACGTGGCCAGGAGCGAGGTGATCAGCACCAGGATTGCGATCTTTGCGTAGCCCAGCAGCTGGTCGCGGAAGCCGGTGAGGTCCGAAACGATGGCAATGGAACCAGTGTGCTCGCCGTTGAGAAGAACGCTCCGATGAAGGACCAAAGACTGAGCGCCGAATTGATGTCCCGGTTCATGCCACAAAGGCATTTGGAAATTGGAAGGGAGACCGGGACGGAGATACTCAGCAAAGATGTTTCTTCGCTCGTCATACAAACAGGCCGCTAACACGTGGGGCTCGGCGTGCAGAGCACCCAGCATTTCCCGGGCGGTTTTCTGATCGTTGAACACCAGGGAGGCGGCGGTATTCGCTCCTAGTATGTCGGCCAAGGTTGTTAGTTCGGTGGTGGCGCTCGTGCGGAAGTTCGCCCGTTCGTAAATGGCAAAGCCCACACTAGCCAGGACAAGCGCCATCACACTTGCAGAAGCGACCAACAAGGCCAATTTCCGTCGAAGAGGTAGGTCTCGGAAAGTCATGTCTTTACTTCCCCCCGTTCCCCCCGACAACCTTCTTGGCGAGGAGCAACAACTGCGAACTGATCCTGAGCCTTGCCGATTCTGCCGCTTCGCGATTGATTTCGAAGCGGACCTTATTTCCCTCCAGGCAAAATCGGATCATTCCACCGGCGCCCAAAAAATCATCTGCCTCCCCTACGGTGAGAACTGGCGCGTTCCGAAGACTCGCCAATAACACGGCAAGGCGCTTGTCCTCACTCCTGCTAAGGAAGAGCATCTGGCAGCCACGCGGGTCTTGGGGCGGCTTCAAATGCCGGATGCGAAGGGTCCGAGATCCAATCGGTTTGCCTTCGACTGTGTTTTCCAGTTCTCCGCGGAACGGGTCCTCTCCCAGAGTGCACAGGAACAGAGAATTGCCGCCGTCGGCAGGAGTGTCGGCGGGCCACTCCACCAGCTGAGCGAAATGAAAAAGAAACGCAGCCTTCATGCGATATTCATCTACCGTTGACTGTGCCCACGCTGTTCCCGGGCCGGTTGCCTGAAATACCGCGGCGAACAGGACCATCGACCACAGCGCGGGCCGGTGGGCCCGCATCGCGGCTAACAATCCGGAATTGGCTTTCCTAATCACCTGTCCAGGGTCCCGTGTTGGCTGTATGACTCAATTGCACTCACCTCAGAACTGCCAGGCAATCTTGGCGTAGGCGCTGCGCTTGATCATGCTGGGCAAGACAGTCGAATCCGGGCCCATGTATTCCAGGTGATGGTCCTGCAGCAGATTTTCTCCGGCCACAGTGATGGAGAACCTTTCTGCCGGCTGCCACGTGAGATTTGTATCCAGACGGGTGTAAGAAGGAACCCCCTGGGCCCAGAGGCGCCCCACAAAGTAGGCTGACGTATTCCAGGACCACTTGCCCGGCAAATCCACATGCGAGCGCAACTGGGCCTGATGGTTCGGGCTGCCTCCTTCCGCTCCTGCGGCGGTGGTCAGATCTTGGCTCAAGGCATCGCGGTGGATGTGCATTGCCAAGAACGAATAGCCTGGGCTAAGGCTCCAACGGTTGACCACCCTCCAATTCGCGAACACTTCCAGGCCGTGGGTCTCACCGTGCTCCAGGTTGGCGAAAAATCTCGGAATGACGACGTGTAAAGGTGGCGGACTGGTCTCGAGGAAGGGAGTTCCGGGTTCCAGGGAAACCAAGTCGCTGTAATGGTTGAAGAAGACCGTGGCGTCCAGCGAGAACCGGTTTGTCAGTTGGGTTCGATAGCCGGCTTCGACAGTGCGCACGACCTCGTTCTTGAAACCAGGATTGCCAAAGATGCTGATGAGCAGCGGAAGCCCGTCCGGCCCCGGCAGGACGGCGCTGTTGACTCGGATGTTGGTGTCGCTCCGCGCTGGCGTTCGTTCGGCCTGGGAAACGGCTGCCCAGAGCATGTTCCGATTGCTTAGGGTCCAACTGATGCGGGCGCTCGGCTGCAAGCCGAAACCCGTATAGTCGTTGCGCTCGAGTTTGACGCCCAGACTGAGGTAGACGCGGTCGGGCAGGACGGCGATCTCGTCTTGAACGAAACCGCTGAACATCTGCGTAGTCCGGGATGCAGGATTGAACGATATCCGCGGTGTAGTCACGGTTTGATCGGAACTCACACGGTAACCGCCTCCCCAGACAAAATCTTGGCGCTCACCCCAGCCCACATGGTGCTGAAAATCCACATCGAACGTGTTCAGCCCGATACCATAGGTGCCGTCGCCGCGGGTGCTGCGATCAAAATAAACTTGCAGGGATGTTTCCGAATGGGGTGATACGACATGGTTCCACCTCGATAACAGGTTCCAGCCGGAAAAACGGTCGTTGAGAGGCACGGCTCCGTTCACTGGCGGAGAGATGGAGACCACCGAACTGGCTATCTCTCCCGCATTTCCACTGTGGGCATCGCCCTCCACTGTGATCGAGTCCTTAGCCGAGGCATTGGCATCGACACGAAACCCTCCTTGGACGATGGTCCAGTCATCGTTACCATTGCCGCCCGCTACGCCGGGAAAGTGGTTGTAAGCAAAACCATCGGCAAAGACGCGATACGCTGCGTTGCTGCCCAACTTCCCCCCGTAACGAGCAATCCCGCCCGCCCGATCGGATGTCCCTACGCCCTGGGTAAGCAATCCGCCCTGCGTGTCGCCGGCCTTCTTGGTGATGATATTGATCACTCCGTTGACCGCGTTGGCTCCCCATACCGTGGCGCCGGGTCCCCGTATGACCTCGATGCGATCGATGTTTTCCAAAGGCACGTCCTGTGCATCCCAAAACACTCCGGACAGCATGGGCGAATATACCGTCCGGCCGTCGATCAGAACCAAGAGTTTGTTCGAATACTGCCCGTTGAATCCGCGGATGCTGATGGCCCATTTGCTGGCGTTAATCTGGGCCACATCCACTCCTGGAACCATGCGCAGCAGGTCGGGTATGTTGGTTGCGCTGGAATGCCGGATGTCGTTCTGGGTAATGACAAAGACCGCCGCCGCAGTCCGTGACAACCTTTGTTCTTTCTTGGCAACGGAAGTCACCTCGATGTTCATCAGGTCTTCGAGGTTCACCTTGGTAAGATCGGGTTGCGTGGCCTGCCCAGGCGCTGCCTGGGATGCCAGGAACAGGAAGAACAGAACTGACCCCAGGATCGCGTACCTTCCCAAGACTAGAGCTAGTTGCATAAATGCCTCAAGGTGATGATGAGGCAAGCACAATGAAAGAAGCCTTGATACACGCTCAGGATGCGGTCATAGCGTACTTGGACACGGCGGAAGTTCTGCAGCCAAGCATTGGTGCGCTCGATTTTCCAGCGCCGCCGATAGCGGCGTAGCTTGCGTTTGTCTTCAAAGCGGCGCTGTTTTCTGCTGCGCAAGTAGGGAGCGATCAACTCCGTGCCTCGATCCCACAACCGCTGGCGCAGCCCATCCGAATCGTAACCGCGATCCGCAATCACACGGCGCAACCGCTTCCGCGGGCGGCCGCGTCCACCGCGCGGTACTCTTACCCGCGCCAGCGTGCTTTCCGCGAGCCGGAACTCGGAGATCTGCGCGGACGCAAGTTGCGCTCCGATAGGTATACCCTGGCCGTCGACCACCACCATGCACTTCGTACCTTTCCCGCGACGGGTTTTTCCGACTGCGCAGCCCCCTTTTTCGCCAGCACAAAGGTCGCGTCCAGAAAGGCCTCTTCCCAGTCGAGCAACTTTCGTTCATCCAACCGGGCCAGCAACGCTTGCCATGCCCGCAGCCACACCCCCTGCTCTTCCCACCGCCGCAGACGACGCCAGCAGGTGCAGCCATGGGGATATTCGCTTGGCAGGTCGCGCCACCGTGCGCCAACACGCAGAACCCAGAGAATGCCTTCGAAACAGCTGCGATTCGGTGCCCAAGGTCGGCCCCGTCCATCTTTCCGTCGCTGCGGTGCCGGGAACAAATCCTCAATCTGCTTCCACTGCTGGTCGGTCAGCATCATGACAACAGCTAATCTCAATCAGCAGTATCTCTTGAAGTACCAACTCTGAGTCAGAACCTATTTATGCAACCACTTCTAGACGCCCCGCACCATCCCTTCTGACATCTCTCCCTTGTCGCTCAAACACGACACTCTCTCCCTTAAGGCCCCTATCGGCACGGTCTCGATGGAAGTACAGTGGACAGCCCCTCGGACGAAGCCAGGTCCGCCGCAGGACCAACTGGGCCGGATTTGCCGAGAGCTGTCCCTCGATCCTGCGATTGGAATCGCAACCGGATTACTTTCGTAAGTTGGGGTCGAGATTGTGACGATGGATGGCAGACTTCAGGAGAATGGCATACACGAATCCACTTCGAAGCTCTTCGCCCACGGGTCGGGCCAGAGCGATGCCCTTCGGCCCTTGGGGGTTCGATTCCCCCTCCCGCCACCGCTTCTACCCTGGTTCAAGAGTTGAACCGGCGCGCCCATCGGCAGTCCTGGCGCCTCCCGCCGCTGGCGACGTGTTCCCGCGAGAGGCGGGAACCGACTCTCGTACCGGCCCACATAAGATCGCAATTCCCACTCAATCTGAATCTGAACTCGTGTATAGTGTTCGCTCAATCATTTCAATCTCCGTGGGGATTCTGCCATGTCAACTGCGTCGCTGACTGTCCAACGTGTGTCCTGGTTCAAGCCGAAGTATCTGCTGCTTGCGCTGTTTGGCCTGACGGTGGCCTATGTGCTCGGCCACAACGAGAGCTTCCTGGTGAATCCGAACGCCCCGGTGTGGCAGCACTACCAGCCGTTCAAATGGTGGCTGTTGCCGCATGGGATCGCCGGAGCGTGCGCGTTTGTGCTTGCCCCCATGCAGTTCTCCGACCGTCTGCGCCAGCGCTATGCAAAACTGCATCGTGTGTCAGGAAGGATTTACGTTGCGGGCGCGTTCATCGCCGGCCCGCTCGGGATCTATATCGCGGCCTTACAAGAGAGATTGGGAGCCCCGCGTTTTTTCAGCATGATCGCCGTGGCGCACGGCAGCTTGTGGATGCTGACCACCGGGATCGCCTTTGGGTTCATCCTCAAGCGAAAGATTCCGCAGCACCGGCAGTGGATGACCCGCAGCTTTTTCGTGGGCCCTGGGGTCTTTGTAGGAGCGCGCGTGGTGCTGGGTGTGACCGGCTTGGAAAAGATGGGTCCTGCGGCGGTCGAAACCGTGGTGTATATGTGTTTGGCCTTCTCAATCGTCTTGGCCGATATCGCGCTGCAAGTGCAGGAGCAGCAACGTTCGCGTCCCGTCGCCCGCGCCGCCAAGGCCGTCGCGGCGTAAGAAGGCTACAGCCTTGCCTACTTTTTGAAATGTGAGCTCAGCAGTAGCGGGGTATTTGCTTTTAGGTTGAAGAGGCGTTCCATGCTCTGACGCGTTCTGTTGTCAATGTCAAACACCAAAATGTGATAAACGACCAAAGACAACAGAAGTTCATCGGCGAACCTATGCTTGGCAAAAAATCTGTGTAGCTCCCGAACGTCGGACTCCGGAAAACCGGGAAAATGATCTAGTTTGATCGAAAGGTCTACTAGGCTTGTTGCGGGACTCCTTCCAACCTTCCCCAGTGTAAGTGCGTAGGCTTCTTCGAGGTCCGATAACCCGACACTAGCCGAAATCTCCTTCACAATAACGAGTGACAGCATCTTCGCTATTAGCAATATGAACTTCTCCGCGTTGTCAGAGGCTTCCCTATCCGCATCTGGCTTATTTTCTTCTGCATCCCGGTTAATACGATCCTTAATAATCCGTCGCCAGTCTTGGGCCGCCGCCCCCCACTGCTGCAGCATCGCACGCAGAACTCGAAGGCCTAACAAATACGTGGACTCAAGAATCGCCAGCTTCTCAGGACCCGGCAGTGAGCCTGGAAAATTCCGAATCACCTGACCGAGTAATCCGATATGCTTAAAGGCTAAGGCGAACTTGTCGGCGTCGGGTAGGTCGTCCGAATAGACGACATCTATATCCCGCGCCCTTGAAGTTGATGCCAAACGGTCGTCCGCCTTGTCCCGTGCCAAGCGGCGCTCCTGACGATTTGCGGCCGTATCGACCCGTTCGGGCAAAGCGTAAGTCTGTACGGGACTCGTCGGATCCAAGAACCCCACGTCCGTCACAAAATCAGCAGGGCTGCCTTCGTGAAAGATTCTGTTAGCATTTGTCACAAGCGCCGAAATGATTTCCTTAGTATTGCGAACAAAATATAAGATAAAGAGCAGGATGGTTGAGTACTTGTCCGACGCGACATGCTCAACCATCATCGCCATATCATTTCTCAACTCGTCTCCGTCTGCGCTGTCTAGGTTATCCTTATAATATCTCGCAATAAAGTAGTATAGCAAGTACGAATCCGCAAAGGAATAGTTGCCATCAATGATACTCAGCACTCTGGCCGCGACGAGGTCTGTCAATAGAGAGTCTATATTAATCTTCACTAGGTGAGTTGACGCATAGGTTGTAGCTATGTCCCGAACCCGCGCGTCAGGCAGTGAAGGGACGTTGTGCTTGAACATGTCGAAGGCTAGACGTGCTAGAAATACATATTTCTTTTCCAACTGAGGTCGGCCACTCACACTGCTATTTAATGCAGTCGTTACCAATACCTCATAAAGATAACCGAAGGAGCCAGCTTCGGCTGACTGCACTTTGTCTTCCTGTAAGGCCTGCAATAAGCACAAAATTATGAATGGAGTCGAAGGAAGAGTATTCTTGTTTATGACGGTGATCAGTATCCGCTCTACCTCTTCTGTCTCATGAGATAGCGGCTCGAGGGAGCTTCCGCCCCCCAAAGTAAGCCACTTATCGATTAGACGACCGCGCAGCTCATGGCGGAATGCTGAAAGGATAATCCAATCAAATTGAACAAAGGACGAGACCGCCCGGTCTGCAACCTCTTGAATCTGAAATAGATTGTCGGTGAAGAGAAGGAGCCTGCCAAAGAAGCCAGAGGCGATCTTCAAATAGTTCCTCCGTCCTTGGACGCTGAGACTAGACTTGTGCCAATTGTCTATTACTAGTGCTCTTCTCTCCTTAGGCAGCTGCCTAAAGTGTTCCAACATATTATCGCCATATTGGGTTTTAAAGGTCTTCCAGAATGTGTCCACCAGTTGACTATCAGAACGGGCTTTGAGGTCCTCGCCATCCAGGAATATGGGGATAACATCGCCAGCGTTAAGCATATCGGTAAACAATGTTTTCGCCAGTGATGTCTTTCCCGACAGAGGACCGCCTTGGAAAAGTATTCTGCTTCGAGAGCGACAGTGCGCTAAGAGTGCATCGCCGCGAATTTCAGTCGTAACGGGCACCCCACCCATAGGGCGAGTGGTGACGTGAGGATATATAAAAATATCCCTAAGCTGCAAGGGACCTTTCACGTCATGCGTGAAGGGAATATCAAGTTTTGAGAGAAATGAATCAAAAGATTTGGTTGTCTGGTATAACTTTCTTATCGTGGTATTGGAACTGAGGGGGCGCCAGGCGGTATCTGACTGTTGTTTATATATGTCTTGTGACCACCTAAAGGCCAGTGATTGCTCTTGTCTGGTGTCTAGAGCTAGTTGCATAAATGCCTCAAGGTGATGATGAGGCAAGCACAATGAAAGAAGCCTTGATACACGCTCAGGATGCGGTCATAGCGTACTTGGACACGGCGGAAGTTCTGCAGCCAAGCATTGGTGCGCTCGATTTTCCAGCGCCGCCGATAGCGGCGTAGCTTGCGTTTGTCTTCAAAGCGGCGCTGTTTTCTGCTGCGCAAGTAGGGAGCGATCAACTCCGTGCCTCGATCCCACAACCGCTGGCGCAGCCCATCCGAATCGTAACCGCGATCCGCAATCACACGGCGCAACCGCTTCCGCGGGCGGCCGCGTCCACCGCGCGGTACTCTTACCCGCGCCAGCGTGCTTTCCGCGAGCCGGAACTCGGAGATCTGCGCGGACGCAAGTTGCGCTCCGATAGGTATACCCTGGCCGTCGACCACCACCATGCACTTCGTACCTTTCCCGCGACGGGTTTTTCCGACTGCGCAGCCCCCTTTTTCGCCAGCACAAAGGTCGCGTCCAGAAAGGCCTCTTCCCAGTCGAGCAACTTTCGTTCATCCAACCGGGCCAGCAACGCTTGCCATGCCCGCAGCCACACCCCCTGCTCTTCCCACCGCCGCAGACGACGCCAGCAGGTGCAGCCATGGGGATATTCGCTTGGCAGGTCGCGCCACCGTGCGCCAACACGCAGAACCCAGAGAATGCCTTCGAAACAGCTGCGATTCGGTGCCCAAGGTCGGCCCCGTCCATCTTTCCGTCGCTGCGGTGCCGGGAACAAATCCTCAATCTGCTTCCACTGCTGGTCGGTCAGCATCATGACAACAGCTAATCTCAATCAGCAGTATCTCTTGAAGTACCAACTCTGAGTCAGAACCTATTTATGCAACCACTTCTAGGTCAAACAATAGGATACCGAAGGCGCTTGCTTTGGTAAATGACTCCCCTTGCAAGGCGTCTCCTTCGATGTATAGGACTCGCTCCCCAGTAATATTGGTTTTATAGTAATCATGCCTGTAGTGTTGGTGTCCAGTGAGGGCAACGTCTGACGTTCGCTCGATATGGTTCCGGAAGGCCAGCGCATTGTTTGATTCTAGCCACAGATAAGAATGGTGAAAGAGTGAGATACTCAACGCAGAAGTGTCGTCTAGGGTAATTTGTTCTGAAAGCGCTCGAACCGGCATATATAAAGCGCCTTGTTGTTCATCGTGCCGTGATAATAGAGCCGTATTATATAAATTGAATTGTAATTTGTATCCTAAATGATCTATGGCGAGCGTTTCGCACAATTTGTCCCATGGGGGACGGTACCCATTCAGTTGAGAACGGAAGTTATTATATGAAGCCTGCACATTTAGCAGCTCATCGAGGAGGGCCCTGTCTTGTTGATCATCGTTAATTGTGGGGACGAATCCGGCGATCACGACTTCCCGGAGCCTGCGCTGATCTTGCGGCAATGCACAATCGTGATTGCCCGGTACCGTCAGAATTTCAATAAGAACTCCGGGCCGCAGGTTACCGAGGCGTTCTCGCACAACATTAAAGAAAGTGATCGCCGATTTGTATTCGTCCGGCTGTCCGGAGAATGCGATATCCCCCGAAACTCCAATTACGATAAGAGTTACTGTAGGATCGATAGAATTGATCGCCGAGACGAAGGCATCGACCCTATCAGTTACGGGATTTGCGTTTTTACGAAAGTGGATGTCGCTCAGATGTACGATGGCAAAACGCATTAAAGGGTCTCAGCTTTCTTTGGTTCGGGCTCGGGTGAGGATTAGCGAGGTCGCCGTTCGGGGCCACGCACAAGGCCAACCACCGTAAAAGAATATCCCACGGACGGAGGAGAAAGTAGCACGCAACTCTAGTTTAGTCCATTTGTCAACTAATGTTTGCCGCGACTCCTTTACCTACTGGTATTCTTGTGTGCTGGTGCCTAATTCTTGACTTCGAACAGCCACATCCAGGAACTTGTCCGGCGAATTCGCGCGGGAGAGCCGCGTGCGTTGGCGCGGGGCATCTCCATCGTCGAAGACCACGGCGCGCAATCCACCGAACTGCTGAAGGCGCTGTTTCCCTACAGCGGCAAGGCCGTGCTGCTGGGTATGACGGGCTCTCCCGGCGCGGGCAAGAGCACGCTGGTGGACCAGGTCGCGCACGCCTACCGCAAGCAAGGGAAGACGATCGGCATCGTCGCTGTCGATCCCACCAGCCCATTCAGCGGCGGCGCAATTCTTGGCGACCGCATTCGCATGCAATCGCACCACGCCGATCCCGGAATTTACATCCGCAGCATGGCCACGCGCGGCTCGCTGGGCGGGCTGGCCAGCACCACTGCCGATGTCGCGACGGTGCTCGACGCCAGCGGCCGCGATATCGTGATGATTGAGACCGTCGGCGTCGGCCAGGACGAGGTGGACATTGTGCGCCTGGCGGATGTGACCGTCGTGGTGCTGGTGCCGGGCATGGGCGACGATGTGCAGACCATCAAGGCCGGCATCATGGAGATCGCCGACATTTTCGTCATCAACAAGGCGGACCGCGATGGCGCCGAGCGGGTGGAGCGCGAGATTCGCGCCATGCAGACGCTGGCCGTGCGCAAAGACAATTGGACGCCTCCCATCGTGAAGACCGTGGCCAGCACTGGGACCGGCACTACCGAATTGCTGGCGGCAATCGAAAGGTATCGCGCTTATCTCCAGCAGGACGGCCGCGCGCGCGCCCGCCGCATCGACAACTGGCGCGAGCGCATCGCCGAGATGTTGCGCGACGCGCTTTTCCAGCGGGTGCTGGCGTATTACCTCAGCGAAGGCGAGGCCACGCGCTATGCCGCGGAAGTTGCCGAACATAAGCGCGACCCGTATTCTCTGGTGGAGAAGATCATCGACAATTTAGGAAAGCCAGAATGAATCAGATTGACCATCTCGGCATCGCGGTGAAGTCGCTGGCGGAAGCCAGAAAGTTCTACGAAAAGCTCGGGCTGCAAGTGATGCCGGAAGAGACCGTGGAAGCGGAGAAGGTGCGGCTGGCCATGGTGCCGATCGGTGAAAGCCGCCTGGAGTTGCTGGAGCCGACTTCGCCGGACTCGCCCATCGGAAAGTTCCTCGCCAAACGCGGCGAGGGCCTGCACCATGTCGCGCTGCACATCAGCGATCTGGCCGGCACGGTCGAGCGGCTGAAATCTTCGGGAACGCGCCTGGTGTCGGACGAGATCAAGATTGGCGCGGGCGGACATCTCTACATCTTCGTTCACCCTTCCAGCGCTGGAGGCGTGCTGCTGGAGCTGGTGGAAGACGCTCCTGTGGGCGTCTGAAATGCTGATCGTCTCGGTCGATACGTCGGGCCGCAAGGGAAGCATCGCGCTCTGCCGTGGCGACGGTGATAGTTTCGAAGTTCTGCAATTGACTTCGCTCGAGGGCGGTACCTACTCGGCGCAATTGCTGCCGCGAATTGCGGAAGCGCTCCAGCAGAACAATCTCAACAAGACGGACGTCGATGGCTTCGTCGTCGTCTCGGGTCCCGGCTCGTTTACCGGCTTGCGGGTCGGTCTGTCCACGGTGAAGGGACTTTGCGAAGTGCTGCGCAAGCCGCTGGCAACGGTCTCCATGCTGGAAGCCATGGTGCTCACGCATGGATCAGCGGGCGAAAGCGCGGTCGCCCTATTGGACGCAGGCCGGGGTGAGATCTACGTTGGCGAATACCGGCTTAATTCCGGCGGCACGACTCTGGCTCGCGAGTACATTGCAAAACTCGACGAATTCGCCGCGCAACCGCCGGCTGGCAGCGGCGATCTTCTCACCGTGGATGAGAAAGTTGCCGAAGCGTTACAAGCCGCGAAGCGCAACGTCATTTTGGTCGCGCCGGTCAATGCCGGCGAGATTGGCCGCATCGGCCTTCACAAGTTGCTGGCGGGAGAAACCGCCGACCCCGCCACCATCGACGTCAATTACATCCGCCGGTCCGACGCGGAGATATTCTCGGCAGCGAAGAAGACACAGTGCTGATCCGTGCGGCTACTCCTGACGATGTGCCTTCGATCCGTGCGCTCGAGCAGCAGACCGAAACCGCAGCACACTGGGCCGAGCGCGAATATGACGCGTTGTTTGCCGCGGAAGCTCCCCCGCGAGTCACGCTGGTCGCAACCTGCGAGGCGGACGCCGGCCGCGTGATCGGCTTCGTCATCGCGCGTTGCGCTACCGCCGAATGGGAAATTGAAAATGTGGTTGTAGCCCCGGAAAAACGCAATCGCGGGGTAGGCATCAAAATAATTCAGGAACTGCTGTTGCAAGCCCAATCCGCAGGAGCCACTTCCGTGCTATTGGAGGTGCGGGAATCGAACCTGGCAGCGCGCCGACTCTATGAAAAGCTTGGGTTTAGCCAGCACGGGCGACGAAGTAACTATTACCGGGAGCCTGAAGAAGATGCGCTGTTATTGTGTTTTTCTATTACAAATCTGCGACAATTTGGTCTTGAAGCAGAATAGGTCCTATGCTAGCGTTTGCATTTTGCATCTCTCCGGAGGTTCACTGAATGGCAACTCAGGTACGCGATCAGCTTCTTGCCAGCAACGATGAATTCCGCCGCCTGGCGGATGAGCACTCGCAATATTCGCAGCGCCTCGATAATTTGATCCAGAAAAAATATCTTTCTGAAGATGAAAAGCTCGAGGAAGTGCGACTCAAGAAGCTGAAGCTCCGCCTGAAAGACCAGATGGAGAGTTTGGAACAGAAGTTCCGAACCGGCCACTTGGTCGTTTAGTCAGCATCAAGCCCTTCCTCGCGGCGGTAAAGACCGGATTCTTTGTCGCCCCGCTCTACTTGTACCTTCTGCCTCAAGTTCCGCACTACCTCTAGTTTCTTCGATTTTCCCCTACTGTGTACCTCACAGCACACCACGCGAGATACGGCCAGGCTCTATAATCTAGAGGACCCAATGGTTCGCGACGGAATCTATTACGGACTGGCTTTTATCGCGGTGGCGGTGCTGGTGGGATGGTTGACCCAGCCCGCTACGGCGGTCATTCCGTTGCTGCTGGCCGCATTTTTCCTGTGGTTCTTTCGCGATCCCGAGCGCCAGATTCCGGCGGCCGAAGGCGCCATCGTTTCTCCCGCCGACGGCAAGGTGACGGAGATTTCCACCTTCGCGGAAAATGGCGAGCCTCGCACCCGGATCAGCATTTTCCTGAACGTATTCGACGTGCATGTCAATCGCTCCCCGGTCGCTGGTGTCATCACCGAGGTGAAGTACCGCAAGGGAAAGTTCGGCAACGCCATGGGACAAATTTCAGCCGAAGAGAACGAGCAGAACGTGGTCACCGTCCACGGGGATGCGGGCACTGTGGTGTTCAAGCAGATTGCCGGTCTGCTGGCCCGCCGGATTGTCTTCACCAAGAAGATCGGCGACCAGGTGGCGCGCGGCGAGCGGGTGGGGCTGATCAAGTTCGGCTCGCGCACCGACGTGATCTTCGCGGCTGAAGCCGAGATGCAAGTGCGGGTGGGCGACCACGTGAAGGGCGGCTCCAGCGTTCTGGCTGTGGCCCAGCGTCGCGCTGTCCAGATCGTTGGGGACCCCGGCTCCCGGCAGAGTGTGGCGGAGTTACGATGAGCGAGCAGCCGATCATACGGAGCGGCGATTCTTCTGAGTCGCGCCGAATGCGCAAGGGACTGTACATCCTTCCTTCCGTGTTCACGGCTGGCAACATAGCCGCGGGGTATTACGCCATCTCGCAAGCCATCCAGGGTACCGCGTCCGATCCGTGGCACTTCGATCACGCCGCCAAGGCCATCGGCTTCGCCATTGTGTTCGATTTTTTCGACGGCGGCATTGCGCGGCTGACCAACACCACCAGTGCTTTTGGCCGGGAACTGGACTCCATGGCCGACGTGATCGCATTCGGCGTGGCGCCTGCGGTCCTGGCGTGGATGTGGGGCTTCCGTATGCTGCCGCTGGCCGGCGATCCTGACATTCGCAACCGCGTAATTCAGTTGGGAGCCATTGCGACCTTTGTGTTTCTGCTGGCCGGCGCGTCCCGCCTGGCGCGTTTCAACATCCAGGTGAATCCCCAGCCCTCGAATCCCGGTCGCCCGGGGCGCAAGTATTTCGTAGGCATGCCCATTCCGGCTGGCGCAGGAACGGTCGCCGCTGTCGTCCACCTGGTGCAAGGGAATCCGCTGCAGTACTGGTGGCTTTCCATCGGATGGGGCGTCTTCGTCTTCGCTCTGGCTTTCCTCATGGTGAGCACCTGGCGCTTCTTGAGCTTGAAAGGCATTAATCTCCGCCAGCCGCAGAATTTTCGCTGGATGATCGTGATCGGGCTGGTCATGGCGCTAATCTTGTTTTCTTCCCAATATGTACTCTTCCTGCTGGCGCTGGTCTATATTCTCTCCGGGGTGCTGGCCCGGCTTTCGTTCGTATTCCGGCGGCCCACCGCGCCGCCTCCTCCACCACAAGACGAGGCCTCGCACGCTTGATGAAAATGAGCCAAACCGCACCGCTGGTGTTTTGCCCGGCGGACGACATTGAGGCGCTATGTTTCGCGTAGCGATTGTAGGCGCCGGCACTCTGAAGGGTCGGGAATTGAAGGACGTCCTCAGCGACCGCAATTTCCCCGCGAACGACATCCGTCTGCTCGATGACGACGAGTCGCTCGGCCAACTCGAGGCGGTGGGCGAAGAACCCACCTTCATCCAGAGCGTCCTTCCTGAGCACCTGGAGAACGTGGACTTCACCTTCTTTGCCGGGGATGAAACCTTCACCCGTAATACGTGGCCGATGGCGCGCAAGGCGGGTAGCGACATCATCGACCTGTCCTACGGACTGGAGAACGAGACGGGTGTGCTGCTGCGCGCGCCCTGGGTGGAGCGCGAGCTGGGCCTTGGTCCGCGCGTGGACTTTACCCCAGTGCCGGTGGCCATCGCTCATCCCGCCGCCGTGGTGCTGGCGCTGTTGATGCTGCGCGCGCAGAAGGTGGGCAACATCGCGCGCGCCGTCGCTACCGTCTTCCAGCCCGCTTCGGAGTACGGCAAGCGTGGCATGGACGAATTGCACGAGCAAACCATGAACCTGCTCTCCTTCCAGCAGTTGCCGAAGGCCGTGTTCGACGGGCAAGTGGCCTTCAATTTAATTGATCGTTACGGCGAAAAGGCGGTATCCTCGCTGAATTCAGCGGAGAGTCGTATTCAGCAACACTTTCACAAACTGGTGGGCGAGCGGTTGGCCGTGCCGTCGTTGATGCTTCTGCAAGCGCCTATCTTTCACGGCCATGCCTTCTCGCTTCATCTTGAGTTGGAGCAGGCGGCGCAGACGGAAGAGTTGACGGCGGCGCTTTCCGGCGAGCACGTTGACCTGCTGCAAAGCGCGGATGAATCGCCGAGCAACGTCAATGCCGCGGGACAGGAGCAAATCCAGGTGTTTGCGCGTCGCGATTCGCAACGGCCTACCGGCTTCTGGCTGTGGGCCGCATCGGACAATCTGCGGATTGCGTCCCTGACTGCCGTGGAATGCGCCGAAAGCATGATCGCCGCCCGTCCGCGGGGGACCGTCCAATGACTGCATTTCAAGTCGCGCGCCGGACAGTGCTTGCAGGCATCGCTGTGCTGCTGCTGGTCACCGCAGGTTGCGGTTACCACACGGGTGGCCAGGCGGTCCGCTTGCCTACCGACCTTCACACCCTGTATGTGCCGACCTTCATTAACGGAACATCAATCTACCGCATCGAACAAACCATCACGGAAGACGTGATTCGCGAATTACACGACCGGACCCACTACCGCGTCGTGACCACCAATGCGGATGGCGCCGCCGATGCCACCCTGAACGGCACGGTCACCTCTGCCATCATAGTTCCAATGACCTACGACCCTACCACAGGCCGCATCTCCTCGGGCATGGTGGCGGTCACAATGAAGGCGTCGCTGGTCACTAGCAAGGGCAAGGTGCTGTGGGAGAATCCCAATTATGTTTACCGCGAGCAGTACCAGGTTTCGCGGGATGCTCCCAGTTTTTTCGAGGAGGAGGAGCCGGCCTTGGGCCGCATTGCCAAGAGTTTTGCCAAGACGCTGGTCAGCGACATCCTGGAGGCCTACTAAGTGCGCAGTTTTGCCGCTTCCGACCGCTTCGTGGCCGACGTGAAGGCGCGCAAAATGGCGCCGGGGTATGTCTTCATCGGCGATGAGACGTTTTTCCGCAAGCGCTGCCGCGACACCATCCTGCAACACCTGGTACCGGCGGAGGTGCGGGAACTCAGCGTCTATGACATGGACCTGAGCGAGGTGGAACTGCAGCACATTCTCGATCAAGCGCGCACTCCTTCGCTGATGTCGCCGTTCCAGGTTTTCTTCATTCGCGGCGTCAAGAACCTTTACGGGCGCGGCAAACACGACGACGAATTCGGCGCCATCGAAGACTACTTCAAAGATCCCAACCCGGATGCGCTGCTCATCTTCGTGGCCGATCACATCAGCATTCCCACCGACGTGCGCCGCATGGACCTGACCGACAAAGACCGCTACGAGCGCATCCGCGAGACCCTGGGCGAGTATTGCAAGCTGCTCGAGTTCGCCCGCGTGGACGAAGGCGACGCGGTGAAATGGGCGATGGAAACCGCCAGTGCCGAGGACGTGAAGCTGGACAACGATGCCGCGCGCGAGTTGGTGGACTCTCTCGGCGGCGACATGATGATGGTCGCCAACGAACTGGAGAAGCTGGTTCTTTTTGTCGGCGACAAGAAACGGATTTCGCTGGGCGACGTCGAGACCCTGGTGCTCGCCGCCAAGCAACGGTCGTTCTACGAATTGACCGACGCCATCTCGGCGCGCGACCGCGCCCGGGCCCTGGGCGTGCTCGACGCCATCCTGAGCACCGGCGACGGCGACGAAGCGGCCATCGGTCACCTGTACATGCTGGCGCGCACCTTCCGCCAGATGCTGGTCATCCTGGAACGGAATGTGCACGACTCGCGCGCATTATGGCAAGTACTTTGGCAGGGCTTCCGCATTCCACCGTTCGCCGCGGAAGACATTATCCGGCAGGCGCGGCGCTACAAGTCGCGTCGCGAACTGACCAGCGCCATCCGCCGCGTGGCGCGCGCCGACCTGGCTCTGCGCTCCAATCCTCCCAGCAAGCGGCTTATCCTGGAGAACCTTGTTCTTGACCTGACCGCTGAACCGAAGTTGCCGGAGGCTGGTTGGCTGCAAGGCGAGCTGCCTGTATAGCGGTCACAGTCGCGACAGCGCCAATCGGGCGGCGTTGTACCCGCACATGCCATGCACCCCGCCGCCCGGTGGAGTGGAAGAAGAGCCGAGATAGATATCGCGGGCCGAAGTTGCATATTGCCGCCGGGTTGGACGAAACAGGAATTGCCGAAGATTCATCGCTCCCCCGCCGATGTCTCCGCCTACAAGATTAGCGTCCATGCTCTCCAGCGATGCCGGAGTGAGCACCCGCCGCGCCAGAATGCAGTCGCGGAATCCCGGCGCGAAACGCTCGATCTGCGCCTCCAGGCGGTCAAGCATGTCGAACTGCGAAGCGTTAGGCACGTGGCAATAAGTCCACGCGGTATGTTTCCCTTGCGGGGCGCGCGTCGGATCGAACAAACTGGGCTGTGCCAGCAAAACAAACGGGCGCTCGGCATGGTGCCCATGCCGCATGGCTTCCTCCGACGCAGCAATCTCCTCCAGTGTGCCCCCCAGATGCACGGTTGCGGCGCGCAAGCATTCGGCGGCCCTCCACGGAATCGGGCTCGACAGGGCGTAGTCAACTTTGAAGACGCCAGGGCCGTAACCATACTTCTCCAGTTGTCGCCGATATTCCGTTGACAGCCGGTCGCCCGCCATCCCCAGCAACTGGCGCGGAGTCACATCGCAGAGGGTGACATCATACTCACCCATCGCGGCGAGGCTCTCAATGCGGGTTGACGGGTGGAGCGTGCCTCCCAGGCTGGCAAGGTATCCGCACAGTGCGTTGGTGATGGACTGCGCGCCACCGCGCGGGATGGGCCACCCCACGGCATGTGCTGCCGCGCCCAGCATCACCCCAAAGGAGGCGCTCAGCGGCTCGTCGAGGGCAAGAATAGAATGGGCCGCCAGTCCGGCGAAGAGCGCTTTGGTCCTGGCGTTGCGAAACCAATGTTCGGCAATCGCAGTTGCGGACGAAAATCCGACCAGCCCCAAGTGCGCCAGCAGCAAGGGATGCCGCGTAAGCAAATGGACCGGCCGCAGCACCTCGGGAGCGAGTTCAGCCCAATGCTCGGCAAACCGGCCCATCAGCCTGCGCCACTGCTTGCCGTCTTCCCCAAGAGCAGCTTCGGCGGCGTCAAGATCGCGCTCCAACATCACCGCTGTACCGTCGTCGAGCGGATGTGCCAACGGCGCCGGCGGGTGGATCCATTCCAGGCCATGGTCGCGCAAGGGCAGCGAAGAGAAGAATGGCGATCCCGCAGCCATCGGGTGCACTGCGGAACCGAAGTCGTGGAGGAATCCGGGCAGGGTCAGTTCCATGCTGCGCGCGGCGCCGCCGGGCTGCGCTTCGGCCTCGAATAGATCCACTTGCAAGCCTGCCTGGGCGAGGACGATGGCCGCCGCCAGACCGTTGGGGCCTGCGCCAATCACAGCGGCTCGTCGTGGCGTCGCAGGCATAGGGGATAGTTTAGCTTGCTGCTTCCGCCAATCCAAAAAGCGGCAGCGGAAAGGACGCGGGGCCAGCCGCACACGCTAGAGCGGATTATGAGTGGATCTGGCAGAACGGGGAGCACGGCGCTTTAGCTGGACTGGCGAAAATCATCTACCACCCTTTGGCTTCGCTCAGGGCAGGCTCCGACACAGAAGGCACGGAGGTTCGATTTCCATAGAGTTCTTCTCCGTGATCTCCGTGCCTCCGTGGTTAATTTTCATTTCCTAGCTGATCACTGCGGCAACAATCGCAAGCGGCGCACGGCCAGGCCGGTCATGCGCGCGTCGTTGCTCAAACCGGCGGCCGCGGACGAACCCGCTCCGCTCACGCGAAATCGAATGACTAGGGGAAGCGCCTTGTTCAGCGCCTTCTGGCTCAGCACCATTCGGTAGGTCTGGTATTCCGGCGCGCCACTCTTGAATCGGAAACTCCACTTGCCGGCGGGCACGTCGTTCACCAGCACTTCCACATCAACTGCTGAATTCTTTTCGCTCACAAACGCTGCGGCGACAGCTTCCATCACCAGGTCCGACTTCACTGTTCCGCCAGAGTCGATCGTGAGCCCAGCTTGTTCCGTGGTCCATGTCCCCCAAGGTTCCGGCTGCCACCAGCCGCCGGTTTCATAAGGGACCGCGTTGCCGCCATCGCTGAAGTCGATCCACTGGGCAAGTTCGTAAGGGCTGGTCTTGGGCAGGGCCGCGACGTACGCGCTGTAGTCGACGTGGAAGCGCTGCAAGTGCGGCAAGGCCGAAGGAATACGAGGGTCGAAGGGATAAAAGGAAGTGCCCGGCGGCAGCAGGATGGCCTGCACCTTGCCATCATCGGCATACACAATGCTCAACGACATCAGCGGCCACTCGGCATGCATGGCGCGCATCGGCTGGCCGCCCAGCGTCGGCCGCGCCAGCAGACTGCCTCCGAAGGGTAGCAGCCCGGTTTGGGTGCGCAGTTCAGAGCGCAGGACGGTCACCATGAGCGACCATTGCGCGCTGGCAACCACGCTCCAAGCCGATTGGCAGATGCCCAACACCGCGGCCATCACAAACAGTCGCTTGTATTTTCCCGTGTCCAGTTGCAGACGATTGAAATACACAGCCAGAAAAGCACCGGCCAACACCAGAGGAACACTTGCGTTCATCGTCCGCGCAACAATGTGTTCGTCGAGACTGGTCAGTTCTGGATGAATAAGAATGAAAGCTGGAATCGCCAACGAGCAAGCTATGGCAAGTCCAACCACCAGATTGAGCGTCTTCTTATAAATCGCGGGGACCAGCACAACCAGCGCGCACAGGATCAGGACTAGCCATGAGAGGCGCGCCCCAACATGGCGATAGTGAAAAATGAACAGCAGGCCCTTGAAGAAATCCGCACGCTGCGTGGGATCGCGAGGAAAGATGATCGCCAGCATGGCGAAGATGACTCCCAGGCTGTACCAGGCACCGAAGGCGACTGTGAGCCATTTCTCCCGCGGGCTCTTCGCAATCGCACGCCGCCGGTAAATGCAGGCCCCAACCAGAACCAGACCGAACACCGCCATGGTTTCGTAGCAAAGAATCAGCGGGGCCGACACGACTGTCATCGCGGCAAGATCGAACCACCCGAATTCGCGCGGATATAGCAGCCCAAACAGCACTGCCCAGAACAGGGCGCTCATCAGATGGGTTTCGGAAATGAGATAGCCTTCGCTGTTCATGGTGCCGGCAAAGAGCGAGAGCAGCGGGAAAAGCACATAGCGTTTGTCGCGGGCAAACCGGTAACAGAGTAGGAGGCTGAGCGGCTTGAACGAGAACAGCGTCACACCGAAGACAACAGACAGGACCCTCAAGCTGCGAACGCCCAAGCGCGCCGCGAAGAGCGTGGGGAGTTGCTGGTAACTGAAAGCCCCGAGACGCCCGACGAAAAAATCGTTCCAAGTATTGTTATTTAAGTGGGTGATGTGGTTTTCGGCGAGCAGTCTAAGCAGCAGCCACGAGCCATCGCCAAACAGGTGGCGGCCAGTCGCAGTTGCAACGCTTGCCTGGATGAGGTACGCAGCAGTAGCCACCGCCACCAGCTCCATCACTGGTGTGCCCATCGACCGTAATCCGACGGGCCGTTCCGCCGCTATCACTGTGTCGTCCAGGTGATTCCACCATCCGTTGTTGCCCAGCGAGTTCCGCTGCCGGAAGCAACGACTCCGTGTTGCGGATCGTCGAAGCGAATGGAAACGATAGCGCCGGTCTCAACGTTGGAATTTGCAGCGAGTGAAACTTTGCTCCAATGTTCGCCGCCATCGGGTGAGTGGAAGAGCGCACCGCCATTGCCGCCAGCCCACACGTCGCTTCCCATGACCGCCACCGCATGAAAGATAACAGGTTGATCGTCGAGCACGCGAGTCCATTGGTCGGCAGCCATCGAGCGCTCGAGGTGGCCGTTGGGGCCGATGCGCCATTGCGGCCGTACCGCGCTCACCGCTTTCATTGCCGTCCCGGATTTGCCGAACGTCAGCGGAGCGCGCTGCTGTAGTTGCAGTGATTGCGCGGTTTCACTTTTCTGCGCGGATTCACCTTCCACGTATGTACTCTGCGGACGGGCCTCGGGCACCGCCGCATTGCTTACGCCACCGACAGCGGTGCCGGCAGTTGCTGGTGAAGCCGTCGCTCGCGCAGCAGGCTGCGCCGCTGGCGCGGACGGGAATGCGTCGCCGGCGTCACGAGCGATCGTAGTTGCTTCAGGGACCTTTTTAGCTGGCGCCGCCGTTATCTGGCGCGGCGCAGTTTTTGCGAGCATCTCGGGAACAGGGGTCTTCGCGGCAGCTTCCTGCGAACTTGGAGGGACGGATTGCTGCGCCTCGGGACTGGCAGGCGCGGGACGATTGCCGGCAACCGTGAGCGGCGCGGTCTGATATCCGCTGGTGGCGCGCCGGAACTGCAGAACCAGCCCCGTCGAGACAAGCACCACAGCAGCCGCAACCGACACGGCCCACCGGATTCGAATTGTCCATCGCGAGCGAGAGGCCGCAGCCCGAGCAGTATCCAGGCGTGAAGTAGCGGCGTAAACTGGCATGGCGGCCGCTCGACCCACGGCAGCCGCCGCCACCAGTTCCCTCCCGTCACCAACCTCATCTTCTGCCGCATTGCTCGCCAGGAACACGATCTCCCTGCATTCTGCGCACTGCGCCAGATGGTGCGTCACTGCCTCGCTCTCCCCCGCAGCCAACGTGCGCTCCATGAACGAGGTGAGCACGTCAGGCGAAGGATGAACGTCGCCGACCGCTTGCCGGGCCAGCGCGTTGCGCAGCGGCTTGGGAATTTCCTGGTTCATCCTTGGTTTCCGCTCTTCTCTTTATAGAACGATAAATCTTCCGTTCCTTGCCTTAAAGTTTCGCGCACGCGCACCCGCAGGTCGCGCACATCCACGTCCTGCATGGCCTCGTCCGCCTGTCGCGGAGACATTCCCGCCGCAATCATCCGTTTGCGAATGCGCTTGCGCAATTCCGACGTCACGCGCTCCAGCTTGCGGCTGATGGTGGACTCGTGCACGCCTTGCAGTTTGGCAATTTCCGCCAGCGTGCGGCGGTCAAGATAGTAGGCCGCCAGCAGGAAACGCTCTTCCGCGGTGAGCGCCGCCAGTTCCTCCGCAGCCGCGGCCTCGGCGCGAGGATCGGCGACGCTGAGATCCGGCTCTCCGGCTGCGAACTGAGCGCCCTCGTCCAACGCCGCGTCCAGACTGGTCTCGCGCCGGGTAGCCCGGTACAGGTTCACATACTCCTGCGCGACCACCGTCCGCAGCCATCCTTGCAGCGAACCTCGTCCCTGATAGGAGCGGAGTTTGGAAGTCCGCTGCTGTCCCTTGGTGTCCACCCCATAGAGCGCCGCATACAGCGAGTCCGCCAAACCGCGGGCGACACTTTCTTCCCGCGCGATCTTGTAGGCCGACTCGTACAACGTCGCGCGATAACGATTGAGGAACACTTCCCAGGCGCGGTTGTCTCCGGCGGCGCAGGCGCGCGCCAGCACCAACTCCTCCAGCCGCAGGGTTGCAAGAAAATCGCGCACCGCGATTTCCGCTGCGGCGTTGTTCCCATTCCTATTCCACTGACACACGACGTCCGCGAGAACCTCCGCGAGGTCGGCCGGCGACATGCCAAACTGCGGCGCGCCACAACCTTGGTAGTGATGCGCAGAGAATTCCCCGATCATCGCTACCACCTGCGGATTGAGCGGCGCGAAAACCGGAGCGGAGGCCATCAGGCGAATCGTATCAATTTGAGTGCAAGAAGAACACTGTGCAGCGTTCTCTGGTTAGAAGAGACGCTCCAGCGTCTTCGGAGGTCAACCGTGAATTTCAGAATCCTGGCGTCGTTTGCTTCGGCCATGCTGGCGGCAACATTCGCTGCCGCCGGAAACCCGGCACATTCCGAGCTGCATGTCCTGTCACCCGTTACCCGAGGAAACCTGACTATCTTCCCAGTCGTCGGAGGCGCGGCGAACGACACAGCCCGCCTGCTGACGCTCGATGAAGGACTGCGCTCCGGCGCGGTTGTGGTAGCCGAGGCGGGATCGCTTCGGGGATTGGTGCGGCCAGGCTCGCCACTGCCGCGGCAATCCGGGGCCGAGGTGAACCGGTTGGTCCTGATCAACAACTCCGACCATCCTCTGCTTCTGCTTGCCGGCGAAGTGGTGACCGGCGGCAAGCAGGACCGGGTAATCGGGGTGGACCGCATCGTTCCGCCCAGATCAGATCCCATTGATCTGTCGGTGTTCTGCGTCGAGCCGGGACGCTGGGTGGCCTCGTCGGAGCACTTCGGCTCGATGAAATCGCAAATGGCGCAGCCCAGCGTGCGCACTCCCGCGATGGCAGACCGCAATCAGCAGAAGGTGTGGGCAGAGGTAGGCTCGGCTGTGGCAGGCATGGCGAGGGCGGTCCCGCAAGCCAGCGCTTCGGTGCACGCGTCCACCTCCTATGCCAAGGCGATGGAGAATCCGGACGTGCAGAAGAAGGTTGAATCCGTCGCCGCCGATTACGACGGGATGCTGCGCGAGTTGAGGAGGGAAGGGGCCAAAGGCGTGGTGGTCGCCATCAATGGCCGCATCCTGTGGGCCGACGTCTTCGCCAGCACCGAACTGCTGGAAAAGTACTGGCAGAAGCTCATCCGGTCGTATGCCGCTGATTCGCTGACAACCGCCAGCGAAAGTGGGCAGGCCGATCAGAAGTCAGCGCAATTGTTTCTCGACCAGCTCCACGGAAACCGTGAGGTCACGGAGACGGAGCCGGGTCTGTTCCGCCGCACCGAAATCAGCGGAGATGGCTATCGGGTTTTCAGCTTGACCTCGCTGGTGTCGAAGCCGGAATACACCGTGCACCTTGCCAAGATGGTGTACAGCGGCAATGAGCGGCCGGGAGTGTATCCGACCATGTACCGCTAGTGGACTGAATAGCGAAAGCGGTGCGCCCATCCTCTCGCCAACTGCGGGCGAGAAGGATGGGGCACCCGGCCGGGTCCACGTCCCAAGAGATGAGTAGCTCGCTGATCCTCATCTGGATGGTATCGAATACCTCGGAAGAACTCCGAAGAGCACATAGAGAAAGCACAGGCCAAAAAGGGCGGCAAACAATACTGTCGTGACCAGTGCGGGAGTGTACTTCCCCTCGGGATGTAGCAGCCTGTACTCCCGCAACACATGTATCCAAGAAAAACTAAAATATTGGATTTGCGAATCACCACCCCTTGTGCGATTGATCTCTCCGATCATCGCGAATAGAATTAGCGTCGAGGCAGCAGTACAAGAAGTGCTTAGAGCATTTTCAGAGATAGTGTAGACTGTTGCTGGCGATTCTCCGCTCCACAGGATGGCACGACCATACGCGAATGATTTGCGACGAAAGTTTTTGCAGGCCTATGAGCAGGGCAAAGGGACACTGGGGGAGTTGGCGGAACAATTCGGGGTGAGCGAAGGCTGGGCCAAGAAGATCTCGGCCACCCGCACGCGCACGGGGCAGATGGAGCGGCCGCCGTGGCGACGTGGTCCGGTGAGCCGGGTGACGGTGACGGTGCAGGAGTGGATGGGGGAGCAAATCCGTAAGCAGCCGGATCTGACCCTGAGGGAGTTGCAAGCGCAACTGCAAGCGGTCCAGGGCGTGGGCTTGAGCATCGGGCGGCTGTGGCTGGCCTTACGGCAGATGGGACTGCGGCTTAAAAAAAGTCACTCCACGCCCAAGAACAAGAAACGCCGGAGGCGCAGCAGCGCCGGCAAGCGTGGTGGGAAGCCATAACCCAGATCGACCCTGCGCAGTTGGTGTTTCTAGACGAGAGCGGCGCCAGCACGCAGATGACGCGGAACTATGGCCGGGCTCCGCGTGGAGAACGGGTGCCGGAAGGGACGCCCCACAGCCACTGGTCTACGTTGACCATGCTGGGGGCGCTCACCACCCACGGCTTGCAGGCGCCCATGACCATCGCATCGCCGACCGATGGAGATGTCTTCCTGGCCTATCTGGAACAGGTGTTGTGCCCGCAGCTCCAGCCCGGACAGGTGGTCATTATGGACAATCTGTCGGCTCACAAAGTGCAGGGGGTACGGGAGCAGATTGAAGCCCGGGGAGCGCGCCTGATCTATCTGCCCGCCTACTCGCCGGACTTCAACCCCATTGAGCAGGCCTGGTCGAAGATCAAGCAGTGGCTGCGCTCGGCCAAGGCCCGAACCGTAGAAGCTCTGGAACGCGCCATTGCCGAAGCCCTGGTAGCCGTTACCGCCGAGAATGCCTTAGCCTGGTTCTCGCATTGCGGATATGGTCTACAATAACTTTGAAAACGCTCTAGCCCAAAACAAACAATTAGTACTATTACGTCGGATTTCACTACAATCCCTCAAAATCCTGCTGCTTTGGGCGGGTGGCCCGGCCTTTCAGTACAATCCTGAATTTTAACTTGTGGGTGCCCCACCCTTCTCGCCGTCCTTTGGCGAGAGGGTGGGAATTAGAGCTCCGTGGCAATCTGCGACCTACTGCACTTCGAAGTCGGCGCTTCGCGGCTGCGAGGTGTTGCCAGCGGAATCCATCGCCTTCAGCTCAAGACGATACGATCCCGGCGGAAGCGTATCCACCGGCAGCTTCAGCCCCATGGGAACCAGCGCACTCCCAGCTTTCACGTCCTTGGCTGCGATACCACTCTCAAACTTCTTTTCACCGGACTTACGGTCGATGACGGCCATCTTGACCCCGACTTTGGCAGGAGGGTTGGCGCTGGTCAGAAGGGAGTCATAGATTTCTACGTAAAATCCAGCGTGATCGCTCTTCTTGAATTGGTCGCTTCCAGAAGGCACGAGCTGCACTCCCTGGGTCACGAGTGGAGTGCGGTCCTCAAGCAGCGCGGCATCCAGACGCTCTCCCATCTGCGAAACCGGATGAATCTCCTTGCTCAGCGCCACCGCGCTCAGGGTGAATTGCTTGCCGTCATAGGGGTCAATCACCAGCGGCATCTCCAGTTTCGCGAAGCTGTCGGCGCCGTGGGGGTTGAACACCACCTTCAAGTTGTAATGACCCGAGGCCACATCGAATTGGGTCTCGTAATGCGCTGGCTTGGAGTTGAATTCCTCCACTTCCTTCTTGTCCTCGAAGGTGAGGCTGAGGGTGTCGCTGAAGCGCGCCGCCACGGTTCCATCCAGCTTGTAGGCAAGGCCGACAACATTGGCCGTACCGTGCAGCTTGCCGTTCTGCTTTTCGAACTTGATGGTGTTCGGCGGGACCTCGATGGCCAGGTTCACGCGCGCCGTGTTCACCGACGTGTAGAAGAAAGGGGCCAGCATGGAAGCCGCGATGGTTCCCGGCTGCGAACCGGCCAGACGGTTCTCCATCTGCTTTTCTTCCGGCTTGCCCGCGAGCATGTCCGTGGATCGCACATTGCAGTAGCCGCTGCGCCAGCGGGAGACCGCTCCGCTGCGCTCAACCTTGACTTTCAGCGTGTGGCAGGTGCCTTCTTCAGACGGAGGCGGCGCATACCCCAGTACGTAATACTCGGTTTGCTCCCGCGCGATTTTCTGCATACCGCCCAGCAGATCGTTGGAATTGACGATTACGAAACCGCCCGTCCCCTGGGCCAGTTGATAGAGGACTTGCTGGTTCTCGACGACATTGGGAATGGTGGGAATGAGTTGTTGGGCCTGACTGTAGGGGTTGCGGCCATACATATACGGGTTATTGGCGTAGGCGCCGCCGCCGCCGCGATTGCCACCCGTTCCGGTGCCGCCTCCACCGCCCTTGCCGCCCCCGCCCGTGCCGGTGCCGCCTCCGCCCTTGCCACCACCGCCGGTTCCACCGCCGCCACCCCCGCGTCCTCCTCCTCCGCCACCGCCCCCTCCTCCGCGCTGCACGTAAACCAGACGGGCGGGCTGATCCTGTGCCGAGTAGTCAAGGGTTGCGGTGACAAGCCGCGCAGGCAAGTCGTTGGGAATGGTCTGCAAACGCGCGGAACCAGGGGCTGCGGACCCCGGCGCGACCAAACCGCGAACGTCAATGGGATAGACGGCCACATTGGCCTTGTTGCAGGCGTCAATTACCGCCATCAGTTCGGACTGCCGTTCAAAGTAATCGGGCGTGCCGGGCGTGATGGGGAAGCCTGCGGTCAGCAGCACCAGGGTCTTTCGGTCCGGCACCGAAGCCAGGCTCTTGGCGACACTGCGCAAGGCGAGCAGCAGGGTGCGCGCCCCAAAATTGGCTTCGGCATTTCCTAGCTGCGGCGCGCCGAGCGACGCAACTTCCTGGGGTTGCGCGTTGGGCGACACGCTGGAAAACTTCACGCCACGCACCACTTGCTCTAACCGCTGGGCGTCGGCCGTGAAGTTGAGGGCAACGTTCAAGGTGCCGCCGAAGTTCATGATTGCCATGTAGCGGTCGGGCCCTGCGTTGGCTTCGATGAACTTGGCAGCCGCGTCGCGCGCCCTGGCCTGATCGCCGAAGCTCATGGTGGAGTTGTCAAACAGCAGCACCAGGTAGTGGCGATGATTCTCGGAGGGAGCCGAGGAGCCGGATTCAGCCGAGAAACTCTTGATCGGCTGCTCCTTGTTGTCTTCCCAAACTTTGAAATCTTTGGCGGTCAGACCGCTGACGTAGTGTCCACCTTTGTCGGTGACGATGGTGTCCACCAGGACCAGACGCGTTTCCGCCTTGAAGACCGGGATAGGACCGCCGGCGGGAGGCGAGGCCTGGTTCTGCCCCGGCCCTGGCTGGGCTTGGGGTTGCGTCTGCTGGGCCTGCGCAAGATGGCGACGTCCGCGAAGCTTAAGCTCATGCAGGCGATGGCTACTATCCATGCTGCTGACCACAGGCGACGCGTTTGCATATAACACCTCAGCATGTTCGGTCCCTTACGGAATTGAGATGGCGCCGTTTTGCGCCGTTAATTGTCCTTCGTCATCACGCACTACCAGCCGCACCATGTAGTTGCCGGGCTTTACGTCGAAGCTGCTTTTCAACGTCACTCCCGAAGCCAGCTTGCTGCCCAGGGTCTCATCTTTCCAGTGCATCTCCAGCGTCTTCTGATTGCCGCCGACATAGTTGCCGTTACGGTCGAACAATACCGCGACCACGGTCAGACTGTTGTTGTTGCGGCCGTCCGCTTTGCGATAGTGCAGGCGCCGGACGTCGAGCCTGACCAGGACCGAGAGCCTGGCATCGTCGTCGCTGGTCTTGAAGAATTGGGTGTGCAACTCGACGGGAAGATCGTGCAACTCTTCCTGGGAAAAAACCTCATCCCTTATCTGCTCTTTGGCCTGCTCGGCGGCGTTGGTCGCCTGCCTGGGAGCATAGTAGCCCTTGCGGGCCTGGATATTCAGCTTCTGGCCTTTGACCGTGACCTTCAGATTATGAAAGCGGCCGTCGAATTTCAGGTCCTGCGGGGAAAAGGCAAGCAGGTAAGAGTATTCCGGTGGCGTAGCCAGTCGCCGCAGACCGCCTTCAAAGTCGTTGCTGTTCTGGATGAACGTGCCTCCGGTGGCATAGGCAAGTTCGGAAAGCACGTCGGCATTCGCCAACGCTTCCTGATGCATGTATTGCATCATTAACCCGCCAATACTCGGGCTCGGCGCTCGACTGGCGCTGATGTCCGGCATTATCGTGTACAGACCCCGGGCATCCAAGGCGCTGATGATGACACCCGAATGCAGCGCTCGGTCTGCAATTTCCATCTGCTCTTGCAGTTGGTCGGGATTATAAAAACCAGGCGAGACCAGAATGATGCTGCGCTGGCCGGGCATGGCGGCTATCCTTCGCACGACATCTTTCAAGGTGGCGAGGGAAACCTGGGTTTCATGGTCTCCCAGATCCAGTTCGCGCATTACGGCCGCCTGCGCCATCTGCTGCGCGCTTCTGAGCTGGTTGATATCACCGTTAAATTCGCAATCCAAAGTGTCCTGGGCGACAACCTGCAACGCCTGGGCGTCGTGTTTGTTCTGTACCTGGTCCGCCAGGTAGTACGAGACGTCCGGGCACTCCTGCACCCCGGAGCCGGTGATAGGGCGCGGCTGTAGGCGGTTCAGGGTCGCGTGCAGCTTGTCGCGGTCGTCGGTGAAGTCGAGTTGCGTCTGGCCAGACGTAGTAAAGATGGCAACCCGGTCTGTGGACTGCAAGGTTTGCAGGTTGCGCCCAGCCGCATCTCTCACCTGCGCCAAGTCGCCAAACTTCAGATGAATGTCGTCGAAAAGGAAAATGACGTAACGCAACGGCAAGCCGGGAGCCGCGTCGTCGAGGTCTGTTGCCGCATTCGGGCGCTTTGCGACTGGCTTGGCGCCTGCGTGCTCCATGAAGAATTTCGAGATGACTTGGGGCTTGCGATTGTCGGTAAGCTGGAAATCCTCTTGCCGCAGGTTGCCCACGGCTTTTCCATAGGCATCGCGAACCACCACCCGCACTTCGACCAGATTGACCCTCACCTTGAAGGTGGTCGAGGTCTCTTCTCGCGTGGACATTTCAGGCGCATTCGCATTGATTGTTTGCGGCGTGGCAGGCGGGCCCGGCGGCGAAGCTTGCGGTGTTGAGGTAGAGCTGGCCGCTGAGCCTGACTGGGCAGCCGGCGCAGGAGTCGTGGTTTGTTGCGCCGCCATCGCCACCCCCGACAGCACCAGCGCCAGCCACGTGACTAGGGCGCCCCGGCACTTGTAAGGGCAAACTTTCCTGGTGACGGGGAATAAGAGGCAAGAGAGCACAACAAACTCCAGTAGGGCCTAGCAATGCTGTGACGTAAATCCTATTCCGCTGCCCGCCAGAGTACCAGTAATCAATTCGCAGAAGAAAAGATCCGTTCTCAACGATCTATAATTACAGTGTTAGCTGCTGGGCCGGACGGTCGCTGCCGGCCCGCGAACACTGGTCGTCCGTTTCGGCGGCCCGCTTCGGCGGGAGAGCAGGTGGCGTGGGCAGACAGAGGAAAGTCCGAACTCCACAGAGCAATGTGCCGGATAACGTCCGGGCGGCGGCGTTCAAGCGTCGTTGACGGAAAGTGCCACAGAAAACATACCGCCCCGCCTCACGGCGGGGTAAGGGTGAAAAGGTGCGGTAAGAGCGCACCGCGCCGTCAGTAATGACGGTGGCAGGGAAAACCCCACACGGAGCAAGACCAAATAGGGGAGGAGCGTCCGCCTCGGCGGATGCACGTGCCGGCTCGGTGCGTCACAACTTCCGGGTAGGTCGCTAGAGCCCCGCAGTAATGCGCGGCCCAGAGGAATGACCGTCGTGCCGCTCTTTGTCTTCGCCGCGTCAGCCCATGAGGCCGGCGAGGAGAAGGAGCGGCACACAGAATTCGGCTTACAGGCCCGGCAGCTATCTATTCTTGTAGCCCGTACGACCGGCTACACCAATCCCTTGAACTGCCCCCGTCAGACGTCCCTACAGGCCGGAATCAGCCCCTGATTTGATGTAAGCTAGCTAGCGATGAAATCCCCACCCATGTTTCGCCCGCCCGAAAATCGCACCCGGTTTATCAGTGGACTCTACGGCGACCTGATGGAGAATGGCATTCGCTATTTCTTCCCCGGAGCGACGCTGGAACGACTGGCGGGCGGCCCGGAGCGGATGCCAGGCCTGCTGGGCGCGGTGCCCAGCGGTGGTCAGGTCGAGTTCGAATGGATGGGCGAGGGCTACTCGCTGAGCGCCAGTTCGAAGCTGTCGGACCATGAACGGCGGCTGCTGCGCAGCATCGGCATGGTGCTTTCCGCGCGCTATCAGCTCATCACCAACCAGGCGCTGGCGGCGCAGAGTTTTCAGCTCTTTCGCGGATTGCCCGAGGACCGCTTCGTCTCGGCCTTCCTCGATCCATCGCCGCACACCAGTGGCGAAGCCATTGCCGGCGTGCCCGATCGCATTGCCGACGCCATCGAGGTGTTGCGCACCAGCAGCATGAGCACCTACGAGAACCGCCGCATTGCCACCGGCGTCTTGCTGTTCGGCTCCATGCCGGAGCCGTGTCATGAGCCGCCGCAGACGCCGGATTGGGCCATGCGCTACTCGCACGAGTTGACCAGCATCCGCAGCTTCCATCGCTTGTGCGATGGTTTGCAGACCCTCGCCTTGGTTGACCGCGACGGCCTGCTGTCGGAGTTGATCGACGTGCACGAGTGGGCCGAGCCCTATCGCGACATGCCGTTGCCCATCCCAACCTCGGCACGCTACGGCGACCACTGCCGCGCCACTCTGTGCGGCGGACACATCTGCCTCATCCTCTCGCCCAACGGCGAAGTCAAAATTTTCTCCGATGGGGTGCCCGTCTTCCGCTTTCTCGATGGCAAATGGCGGTTGGTGGATGCGCGCTATCGGTACGAAATGTGGAAGAACGCGGTCGGTCACACGGAGCTGGCGGAGCGCCTGTTTGCCGTGGCGCTGAACCTTACCGAGAGCCGCCGTGGTGCGCTGTTTGTGGTGCTCGACGATCCTGAGTCGGCCCGCGCGCTAGTGTCGCAGCCGGATCTGCTGGAGCACTTGAATCACCAGCCGGTGGCGGAGGGAATCTCCAGCAAGGACCAGTTGCATTATCTGCTGCGCGACAAGAGCATCTTCGACTTCCCTCCCACGGTGTTGGAGAACATTGCGCGTATCGACGGCGCCGTGGTGCTCACTTCGCAAGCCAACCTGCTGGCCTTTGGCGCCATTCTTCACCATCATTCCAGTGAACAGGCCATTAACCGTCCGGTCGAAGGCGGACGCACTACCGCCGCCATCGCTGCTTCGCGCTATGGCACGGCCCTGAAAATCAGCGAGGATGGCCTGGTCTCCATGTATCGCGAAGGGCGCTGCCTGTGGGAGATGTAGGTTCAGGGGATGGGGGCTAGGGGCTAGTGGTTAGTGAATCTTGTTGAAGGACGGGCTCAATTCAAACCTTGATCCGTTACGCACTGTCGGTTGCAATCCTGCTCCTCGCCGGGACTGCCGCAGCCGCCGAGACCGCTGCCGCGCCCTGCCCAGCCGCGAACAACTTGGCCGTTGCCGATGTGGTCGCGCGGTTGATGAGCCGCAACATAGCGCGCACGCGGGACTTGCTCAGCTTCCAAGCGACACGCGACTACCAATTGCACTACACCGGCTTTCCTTCGTCGCTCGCCGCCCAGATGCAGGTGAAGGTTTCCTACACCGCGCCCGGCACGAAGCAGTTCACGATTGAATCGGAATCCGGTTCCAAGCTTATCCTTAATCGCGTCTTTCACCGGCTGCTGGAATCGGAAAAGGAATCCGGGTCTGACGAAGCCAATCGTGCGGCGGTAGCCCTTACCACCGCCAACTACACTTTCTCCTTGTTGGGTTGTGCGCCCGGCGACGGCCCGCCCCTGTACGTCATGCAGGTCGCGCCTCTGCGTGACAATAAGTATCTGTACCGGGGAACGGTGTGGATCGATGCGACCGACTTTGCGGTGACGCGGATTGAGGCGCAACCGGCGAAAAATCCGTCATTCTGGATCAAGCGCACGGTGATTAATCACGAGTATCAAAAAGTGGACGGCTTCTACCTGCCGGCGCTGAACCGTACGGTCACCGATGTTCGCCTTGGCGGCCAGGCTGTCCTCACCATCCGCTATCAGGACTACAAGTTGTCGGCGGCAGAGAATGTCGCGGACCCGCGATGAGCAGCCTCAGAGTCGCTGTACAGTTGCTAGAAGCCATCTCATGAATCGTTTCGTGTCAGGACACGGCTTCAGCCGTGCCGCAATTGGCCCGTTACGGACTGGGCCTTAGCCCCCGAGGTACGTTGGTTTGGCTCGCTGCGGTCTTTATGAGATGGCTTGTAGTTGCTGTGCCTAGCTCTGCCCCGAAATCTTCAGCTTCAGGTCTTCGGGAATGCGGTCGCGAATCTCTTCCGGAAGCTTTTCCAATCCGCGGCGGGCGCCGATCAGGGCAACATCTTTCACCACCAGCGGGGCCGGAGTCGCGACGGCGACCAGCAGCCACAGCAGCATGGAGAGCAGGAACCCGCCCAGCGCGCCGATTTCCAGCAGAAACGCGTGGCTGGGTTTGAAGTGGCGAATCACCCCATAGGCGAGGAGAAAAACGAACATGGATATCGAGGCCAGCGCCATGAGCCCGATGTCGATGCCGCGATGCAGGCGCTGCCGCGAGTGGCAAAACTCACACTCCACCAGGTGCGCCTCGTAGTCACCGCGCATTTCGGGAGCGAGACCAGAGATGTCGTAGCGCCAGCCGGCAAGGATTTTGCCGATGACGCGGTCAGTACATGGTGTCATCAATCCCGCCGAACCCTGCCCCGCCACAGCGGGCACGCAGGGCGGAAACTACAGTTGGACCGCAGGCAGCGGTTCATGCTGTGCCGCGAGCATCAATCGGTTGCGCAACAAGCTGCGCTGCTCGCCCAAGGCACGCTCGGCTGTCATCCGGGCGATCTCCGGATGATTGTTCTTCTCCGAAAGATGCGCCAGAATGAGGAACTCGGCACTTCCATCATAGTCGCCGGTAAGGAATTCCGCGAGCGCACCGTTGGAGAGATGGCCGACCTGGCTCATCACCCGCTGCTTGACGCTCCAGGGATAAGGGCCGCCGCGCAGCATCTCCAGATCATGGTTCGACTCGATCATCAGCACGTGGCAACCGCGCAGGTTATCGCGAACGCTGGCGGGCATATAGCCCAGGTCCGTGCACACGCCGATTTTGATGCCGCCGCTGCGGAAGGTGAACCCCACCGGGTCCACGGCATCGTGCGGAATGGTGAACGGCTTCACCGTGATGTCGCCAATCTCGAAGGCGTGGCCGGAGCGGAATAGCTCCCGGCGCTCGAGACTGACGCGTTTGCCGCTGCAATCGCGGGTAAACTTCTGGTACGCCTGATAGGTCTCGCCGGTGATATAGACGGGCACCTTCAGCCGCTTGGCCAGCACGCGCAGTCCGCCGACGTGGTCGCTGTGCTCGTGCGTGACCAGGATGGCGTCGATCGCGTGCCAGTCTTCTCCGCACAACATCATGCGCCGCAGAAGTTCGCGGCAGGAGAGACCGGCGTCCACCAGCAGCCGCGTGCGGGAACTGGAGACGACCGTGCAGTTGCCTGCGCTACCGCTCGCCAGCACCGTGACCGACACAGCCATAGCCGCGAGCATAACTTGAAGCCCGCGTTCGCGGTAGTAACAAAGTGGTTAACCGCTGTGGAGAAGTAGTCAGAAGTCAGTTGCCAGTCGTCAGTAGCCAGTTGCCAGTAGTCAGTAGCCGGTGGTCGGTTGACAGCATTGAGGTATCAACTCTCAAAACTGTCATCCCGACCAAGCCCGCCGCGACGGGCGAGTGGAGGGCCCTGCTGTTCGCCGCTCGTGAAATCATTCCCGCCTGAGATTCCGCCTCGAATTCCACAGCGACCACATTTTTTGTACAGGAATTTGCTCAGGAATCTTCCTGTACACCAGTTTTTCGTCAACTGAGCCGTTGCGCGCATTTGTTCTTCTGTTGTCTACTCTGACTGCACCCCCACATGGCAACCACCGACTACAGCCTGGAACGCGGCCTGCCTGTCAGCATGGAGGCCGAGCGCTCAATCCTGGGCGCGATCCTGCTCGACAACTCGCTCTACGATCAAGCCGCCGAAAATCTGACGCCTGACGACTTTTCTCTGGACGCACACCGCCGCGTCTACTCCCGCATGCGCGACTTGCAGGAGTCAGGCCGTCCGGTGGACATGATCACGCTGGTCGAGGAGCTCGACCGCCGCAAAGAAGTGGAAGCCATCGGCGGGGTTGCGTACCTGTCGTCGCTGATCGATGGCGTGCCCGACCGGCCTTCGATCGAGCACTACGTCCGCATCGTGCGCAACAAGGCGCTGCTACGCGGCCTCATCAACCTGGCGCAGAACGCCATCGCCGAGGCCATCGAGCACTCCGACGAAGCCGAGGAGGTGCTGGGGCGGGCCGAGCAGGCCATCTTCCAGCTTTCGGAGAACCGCATTGGACAGGGGTTCATGAACATCCCGTCCATCATCAAAGGTTCGTTCGGCTCGCTGGAGGAGTTGTACGCCCGCGGCCAGGAAATTACCGGCCTGGCGACGCACTACACGCTGCTCGACAAGCTGACCAGCGGGCTCCAGCCTTCCGACTTGATCATCATTGCCGCGCGTCCCTCGATGGGCAAGACCGCGCTGGCCATGAACATCGCCGAAAACGCGGCCGTGCTCGACGGCAAAGTGGTGGGCGTGTTCTCGCTGGAAATGTCGCGCGAAGCGTTGCTGATGCGCATGCTCGCTTCGCACGCGCAAGTGGACTCCAAAGATTTGCGGCAGGGCTTCCTCACCAAGGAAGACATGCGCAAGCTGACGCGCGCCACCGAGCAGCTCTCACATTCCAAGCTGTGGATTGACGATTCGCCGGGCATTTCCGTCAGCGAGATGCGCGCCAAGGCCCGCCGCTTGCGGCAGACGGAAGGGCTCGATCTGCTGATCGTGGATTACCTGCAGCTCATGTCGGCGGTGCCCATCGGCGGCAAGCGCTTCGAGAACCGGACCCAGGAAGTTTCGGCCATCTCGCGCGGGCTGAAAGCGCTGGCCAAGGAGTTGAAAGTCCCGGTGGTCGCGCTGTCGCAGTTGAGCCGCGCTCCTGAGAGCCGCGGCGGCGATCATCGGCCGCAGCTTTCCGATTTGCGCGAATCCGGTTCCATCGAGCAGGACGCCGACGTCGTCGCGTTCATCTTCCGCGAAGAGGTGTACAAGAAGGACGATCCCGATCTCGAGGGCATGGCCGAACTCATCGTCGCCAAACAACGCAACGGTCCCACCGACATGATCAAAATGGCGTTCGTCAAGCGCTACACGCGGTTCGAGAACCTGGCAAAAGAGGGCGAGTTTAATCAGTAGAGAACGTTGAGGATGGAGCTATGGAATCCGAAACGGAGTACGATCCGGAATCTGGAGTAGAAGTCGAGGTTTGCAGTACGTGCGAAGAGCTGACTGACTATTATCGCGCTCAAGTAGCGGTGTTGCGTCGCTTTGATGACCCGGAGACTTGGCACGGGGCATTCGACCACGACCAACAGCGGAAGCGCCTCACCGATGCGCGCAATACTGCGCTCCGTGCTCTGGAGGCGCACCAACGGGAGCACGAAAGCGCTAGCGATTCCTAAACGACTACAGCTGGGTGCCCCACTCATTCGGCGGGTGGCCCGGCCAAAGCTCTTGTTGACGAAGTCTGTTCGAACCTCGGGTGCCCCGTTCTAGCCTGGTTTTGGCTAGGGCGGGGCAGCCGAGGTCACGAGCGTGAACGCAAGAAAAACAGCCTCGTCCATCACGGCTGTGCGGCGCCTGCCGCTCGCGCCTGGAGATTTGTCTGCGGACCAATGTAACGAGCGCTTCCAAAGCCGAGAATCAGATAGCCGATGCCGCTTAGCAGAAACAACAAAACAATGCCAAACACCGGGCTCTGACCAAAGGCCTTGGCGATATCCATGGCCACAATAACAGCGATTGCGATGTTGACCACGGGAATGAAATACAGCAGCAGCCACCACCCCGGCCTGCCGGCAATCTGCAAGAGGATGTAGGCGTTGTAGATGGGAACCAGAATCGCCCATCCCGGCTGTCCGGCCTTCACAAAGACCTTCCATCCACCGATGACGACCACCACTACCATGGCCAGGATAACCATCAGCATGGTGCTTCCGAAGAGAGCGGCCATGATACCGCCGGCGGCAGAATCCTGCTGCAGTATCAGCGACGCAATTCCTGAGATCACATTGTCTCCTTTGTTAGGCCAGATCACTCGCGGTCGCGAGTCTTCAATTGGGATTGCGCCGGAAGCATACACCAAGCCAGCAACCCTGCCAATCGTAAAGAGTAGCGCTGAGTACAAGCGCTCCTCTCGACCCACGCACACTGCCATTCAGTGCAGAACGCCGCGGATTCATTGACTTTCCATGTGGTTCCCACCCTCTCTTCGTCTATAGTTCTTACAGATGCGAGAACGTTACCGCCGCTGGATGCACGAGTGGGAAGCGCGCATGACCTCGCGCGACAACAATCGCGTGGTGCGTCCCTTCGAATGGGGTCCGGAATGGGCGGGCCGCTGGCCCACCCTGGAGAACTTCCCTCCGCCGCAGGAGGAGAGCGACAAAGCTGCGATGCTCGCCTACTGGTCGGCGGCCAACGACCACATCGTCGCCAACAGCGATCAGTTCTACGCTTACAAAGTCCCATCGGATTTCCGCCTGGAAAAGCGCAAGGTGGAACTGTTCCACACCGGCAGCGCCGCTCCCAAGAAGCAGCCGAAAGACGAGCTCGGCACCTTCCTGCGCTTCACCTCGCCGGTGGAATCGCCCTATGCCGAGAACAATGGCATGAACGCGCGCTGGTTTCCGGCGCGGGGGCGGCGCGCGGTGATCGTCATTCCGCAGTGGAATGCCGACGGCGTAAGTCAGAACGCGTTGTGCCGCATTTTCAATTTGCTGGGCATCTCGGCGTTACGCATGAGCATGCCGTATCACGACATTCGCCGCCCGGCGGGACTCACGCGCGCCGACTACGCAGTGTCCGCCAACATCGGGCGCACCATTGACGCCACGCGCCAGGGCATCATCGACATTCGTTGCTGCCTCGATTGGCTGCAGCAGCGCGGCTACACCCGCCTGGGCCTGGTGGGAACCAGCCTCGGCTCCTGTTACGCATTTATCGCGGCGGCCCACGACGCGCGCATCAGCGTCAATGTCTTCAACCATGCTTCAACGTCGTTCGGCGACGTGACTTGGACGGGACAATCGACCCGCCACATCCGCCAGGGAATTGAAAGCGTGCTGACCCAGGACGAGCTGCGTCAGGTCTGGCTGTCGATCAGCCCGATCGTGTACTTCGACAAGTTTGAGCGCTGGCCGAAAAAGTCGCTCATGATCTATGGCCGCTACGACCTCACGTTCCTGCCGGAATTCTCCACCCAGGCAGCGGGCGAATTCCTGCGCCGCGGGCTCGACACCACCATCAAGGCCCTGCCATGCGGCCACTACTCCCTCGGCGAGAGCCCCTACAAGTACATGGACGCGTGGCACATCTCGCGCTTCCTGGCGAAGGCGTTTGCCGGGTAGGGGTCACAGGGTGGAGCACCCCACTTGGGTTCTGTGGCCGCCGCCGTTAGAATCAAACGTTGGCATTCATGCCGCCGTTGGCGGGAAAGAGGAGTTCTTGATGGCACACATGGTGAAGTGCGTAAAGATGGGGCGCGAAATGGAAGGTCTGGACGAACCGCCGTTCGATGGCGAATTCGGACAGCGCATCTACGACCACGTTTCCAAGCTGGCCTGGGAGCAGTGGCAGGAACACATGAAGATGTTGCTCAACGAATATCGCCTGCAACCCTGGAAGAAGGAGCACCAGGAATTCATCGTGCAGCAGATGGATGCCTACTTCTTCGGCGAAGGCGCGGAGAAGCCCAAGGAATACGTCCCCCCGAAGCAGTAGTCAGTCGTCAGGGTGAAGTGCGCGCGAAAAGTCTCGGCCGTGAAAGCTATGAGCCAATCCGCCCTGTTCCGGCTGCTGCCGTCGCTCGACGAACTGCTGCGCCTTCCTGCGATCGACGCTCTCGTTCAACGCCAAGGCCGCAGCGTGACCATCGCAGCAGCCCGCGCCGTGCTGGAGCAATTGCGCAGCGACATCACCGCGGGCCAACTCGACGAGGCACAGATCAGGTCGCGGCTCGATGGGTTACCGCGAACGGTAGAGCAAAGATTGCAGCAGTCGCTGGCCTACTCGCTGCGCCCGGTCATCAACGCGACCGGCGTCATCCTGCACACCAACCTGGGACGGGCGCCGCTCAGCCGGGCGGCGTTGGAACACATCGCCGAGGTTTCGCAAGGATACTCGAACCTCGAATTCAACCTCAGCAGCGGCGAGCGCGGCAAGCGCGACGTTCACCTGGATCGCCTCTTTGCGAAACTGCTGAACACCGCAGATCGCGAAGTCTCGACCATCGTCGTCAACAACAACGCCGCCGCGGTGCTGCTGGCACTGAACTCGCTGGCCGAAGGCGGAGAGGTGCTGGTGTCGCGCGGCGAACTGGTCGAGATTGGCGGCTCGTTCCGCATTCCCGACGTCATGGCGAAGTCGGGAGCGGTCCTACGCGAAGTGGGGACCACCAACCGCACGCGAATCGCCGACTACGAGGGCGCGATAACCGATCGCACAAAATTACTCCTGCGCGTTCATCGCTCCAACTTCCAGATCGTCGGCTTCACTGAGCAGCCCTCGTTGGAAGAACTGGTCGCGCTCGGACGCAAGCACAACATCCCGGTGATGGAAGACCTCGGTAGCGGGGAGATCTTCGACCTGCGCAAGGTTGACGTGCGAGGCGAGCCCATGATCGCCGACAGCCTGCGCGCGGGCGTGGACATCGTGACCTTCAGCGGAGACAAGCTGCTGGGAGGCCCGCAGGCGGGCATAGTCAGCGGCGATCCCGCGCTGGTGGCCAAGGTCCGCGCCAATCCGCTGTTCCGCGCCCTGCGGGTGGACAAGATGTTTTATGCCGCCCTCGAAGCGACACTGCTCGCGTATCTTCGCGAGGACTACGATTCCATTCCAGCGTTGCGCATGATGCGCCTCTCCGAAGACGTACTCGCGCAACGCGCAAACCAGATGGCAGACCGATTGCATGCGAACTGCCCGAACTTGCTGGTCGAAGTTGTCGAGTCGCGCTCGGTGCTGGGTGGTGGCGCTGCGCCCGGATCGACATTGCCGGCGCGCGTGCTTGCCGTGAAGAGTGAAAACCACAATGCCGATGAACTTTGCGCGCGGCTCCGCCAGTGGGAGACGCCGATCATCGCGCGCGTGGAAGAAGGACGTGTGCTGCTCGATCTGCGCACCGTCGAGCCTGCACAGGAAGAAGCCATCGTCGCCGCTCTGGAGAGCGTGTCGAAGTAAGTGGCAACGGTTTACACCATCGGGCACTCCACGCGCACGCTCGACGAACTCGTGGCCGCTCTTAAGGCGCACGGCGTCCGCACCCTGGTGGACATCCGCTCGTTTCCCATGTCGCGCCGGATGCCACACTTCAACCGCGAATCGCTGGAAGTCGAATTACCTAAGCACGGCATCGCCTACGTCTGGATGAAAGAACTCGGAGGGCGGCGCAAGAAGATCCGCAATGACTCGCCCAATACCGGCCTGCGCAACGATTCGTTCCGCAACTACGCCGATTACATGCTGACGGAAGAATTCGCGCAGGGGGTCGAGCGGTTGTTAGAGATCACCGCTGGAGGCAATACCGCCATCATGTGCGCCGAGCGCTTGTACTTCCAGTGCCATCGCATGCTGGTGAGCGACTATCTCACGGCGCATGGCCACACCGTCCTGCACATTGACGACGATAAGCGCCAGTTGCGCGAGCACAAGCTGATGGCAGAAGCGCATCTCGTGGATGGGCAGTTGCTGTACAACGCGCAGGAGTTGTTTTAGCGGTCGGCACTCAGTGCGCTGCTGAACCAACGCGAAAGCAGGTCCCTCCGCTCGCCGCCGCAGCGGGCTCGGTCGGGATGACAATTGTGAAGGGCTGAATGAACTGTTAAGTGCCGGCTGCTAAGTGCTAAGTGCTAAGCGCCAAGTGCTAAATGCTAAGTGCTAAATGCCAACTGCCAACGACCGAATAGCGAATCTCTCCTTTCCTGCGCTACCATCAAGTACCGATGAAACAGGCCGTCTTCCGGGAACGCAACAAGCGGTACTATCGCGTTCTGCACACCCCCATTTGGATTTGGGTCTTCTGGGTCCTCCCGGGATATCCGCTCACCTACGACCTCTACGCTCACGGGCCGGACCCCCGCCATTGGATTTGGCTGGCCATCGTAGTTGCGGGTGTGGCGTGGCGTGGCTTCAACGGGCGCATTCCTGGTTGTGAGCCGGCGCCGTACATCACGCACTATGGCGTGCATCAGCCCAATTTGCCGTATCGCGTGGTGTGCTACACGGCGGCGTGGATCGACATCATCGTTCCTTACGCGCTCAACCTCATCGGGTTGGTCGTGGCTTCTATCGATGGCCGCTGGCTGCTGCACGATCTTTACCGCTACGGCTACTATCCGCTGGCGCTGGCCGTAATTCTGGCGACGGCCCTGGACTGGACGCCGCGCGCCAAGCGCGACACCGTGGGCGAGGGCGCCGAGCGGGCCTGGTTCTACGTGGCGATCTGGACCGTTGTGCCGACCCAGGTCATCAATTGGGGCGCGTGGCGCTTTGGCAAGTTCATGGACCTGGCGCCGCTGCCGCTGGCACGCCTGCGGTTGGCAATCTGCTTACTCTCGACAGCCCTTTTCCTGGTCTTGGGCTACGCCGCAAAGCTGCCGCGCACGCAGAGGCACTACGAGGGCATCGCCGCCGCAGGTGTGTGAGAAGCAGGTGCGGCTTGGCTAGTGCTGGCCCGGTGTGGAACTGACGCACAAAAGCAAGAAAGGCAGCCACGTGGCCGGGTGCCGCACTCATTCCCGGTTTTGGAATGAGTGGGAACTGCTTATTACCACCACACGATTGTTGCGTCGCCTCCACTCTTGTCTCCACACATTCGACCGTCGCGAATGTGTGGGGCATCCGGCCAAGGACGCTCTACTTTCTGGCGCCGAAAACCGACGTCGAACCCTTTGGGAATAGAGCCCGGAAAATCCGCCTTGCGGGTAGCGCGAAGTTATTGTTAAGTGGTGCTTGGCCGCCCCATAATTCGCAGAGATTGGATGATTGTATGGAGTTGGATCTATGGAATCATTTACCGAGTTACTGCCACGTTTTAAGCAAGTCTGATCTTTTTCAGTCACTTATCGGGATGACTGGAGTGGCCTATCACGTGCTATGTTCTGGCCGAGGGTTAAAAACAGCCCTTTCATGGCAAGGACAACGAAACATGGCCAAAGTGGCCACTGCCAGCGGGTTTGGCAGACTCGAAGCACCTCAGGAAAGAGCAGAGGCACCGCAGTGAATGAAACCGCGATAAGGTCGACATTGTGCTTCTGGTGGGCGGGTAGCTCAACGCCATCGCCTGAGTGTTGTGAGACTCGGTAGGGGAAAGAGGAGAGTATATGATGCAAATTAACTGCCTTGGTTGCGGGTTCAAGATAGATCTCGACGAGGCCTATGACGATTACGAAGGGACGATCAAGTGCTTTGTTTGTGGCGCTGATACAGAGATCGCGACCCGGAAGGGCAGCGTTCTGACAGCCAGACTCGTGACCCAGACGCCGGTCCTTTCAATAGTGGGCTCTGAGTAGGAATTCGACAAAGTGCCCGATTGACGGGGTTCCGAGAGCTTGGCCTTTCCTGCAACTTCGACCGGTTCGGTCAGCCCGGTCGTCGGAGGTTCGGAGTCCCACCACGCCGCGCAAACTGGGGCCGTTCCCAGTCGAGAACAGCATTTCGGGCGGGTGGGCGGAAGACGTAGATGTCCTTGCAACATCTTGATTCGATAACGCGTTACTGAATGCTGGGTGCCCCACTCATTCCTGGTTTTGGAATGAGTGGGAACTGATTACTTTCACACACGAGCTTTGGATTGCACTAACTCTTCTGTCCCACACATTCGAACATCGCGAATGTGTGGGGCACGCGGCCTGATTGCACCAATCCGAAAAATTGATTTAGGGTTGGCCCAGTGCGGAAGTTGCCGGCGGAGTATTCGCGCCTGGCAATGGAGCCGGAGTAAGCCCCATGAAGGTCGTCCCCAGAAACTTTCCCTCAGCGTCAAAGTTCCAGGTGAACAGGGCGGTTCCTGCGTGGGCGCAGGCATGGCAGCCATTAATCAGGGGATAGCCCAGGATGAACTGCAATCCGTTGTTAGAACCCTGTTGCGTGTTGGGCCAAGTGGTTCCATCGCGGTCGCCGGGCCAGACGCCGACTTTGGAGAACTGATTCTGCAGGTCCTGGAATTGAAAGCTCTGTTCCATTCCCTTCTGATCGAGCAGTTGGAGATCTTCGGCATTCACGATGGTGGGCGAGCCGTTCACCAGCAGCAGACCGTTGTTAGTATTCGCCCGCAAGGGATAAACGATCCAGGCTACATCCACCGGGCCGACGGGGTTAAACCCGCTCATGATCCCTACGTCGCCCCCGTTCTGCCGGTAGAGCATCTTCGTAAAGGCCACCGCGGCGCCAGGGGCCCCCGCCTTCGACATTTGGGCGATAAAGCACTCAGCAAAGCTGGGCGGCTGAGGAGCGTTGTCACAGGCTTTGTGGGCGTTGCTGAGGAATGTGGACGGCAGTTGCCAGACCGCCGAGGTGCCGATCTTGTTTTCCGCGGTCCCATCTTGTCCGGTGGGAGTCTTACTTGCCTGGTTCTGCGCAATCGTCGAACTCAGCAAAGCGGCAATTACGGCCAATTGCAGTGCTCTCCGCATGGGGCGACCCTCCAACAGCAGGTGGTAAGTCCAATGAGCAATGTACCTGAGAGGAGAATTCGAGTCGAGACATCTTCTGCGGCGACAAGAGCGGACCGCAAAAAAGGGCGGCCTCTCGGTCGCCCTCTTCCCAACTCTCCGCTCGGGACCTTAGAGGACCTGCACGTTCTCAGCCTGCCAACCCTTGGGCCCTTTGACTACGTTGAACGAGACAGCCTGGCCTTCCTGCAAGCTGCGGAAGCCTTCCGTCTGAATCGCAGAATAGTGAACGAATACGTCTTCTCCATTCTGACGGCTGATAAAGCCGTAGCCCTTCGCGTCATTGAACCACTTAACCGTTCCTTGTTCCATAGTGATACAAGTTCCTTCGATGTTGATATAGCGCAATTCGATCGGGATGTGAGGCGGCAGGGAGTGCGGTAAAGCAGGAACTGCTGCGTACAGCGTCGATCAATCGAGCAACTTCATCATATCAGCCTATGCCGCAAAGCCAAAGCAATTCCTGCTCGCTGGGCCTGTCCGTTCATCGAGGGAATGACAAAAACCACTATTCTCAATATGTTACCTTGTTGGAATTGATCCGTTGGCGGACTGAGATAGTGGCTGAATGATCGTAGGAACCGGCATCGACATTGCGGAGGTGGATCGCATCAAGGGGACCATGGAGCGTTTTGGCCGGCGCTTTCTGGAGCGGGTATTTACCGCCGACGAAATTCATTACTGCGAGTCCAAAGCCAATAAGGCAGAGCGCTACGCCGGACGTTTTGCCGCCAAAGAAGCAGCCATGAAGGCCATCGGAACCGGTTGGAGCCGGGGCGTTACCTGGCACGATGTGGAAGTCAGGCGCTTCCCCGGTGGACGGCCCACGGTGGCCTTTCACGGCAAGGCGGCGGAATTCTTCCAGAAACTCGGGGCGGTGCGCGCCCATCTTTCGATCACGCATACCGAGCGCCAGGCCATGGCCCAAGTCATCCTCGAATCTGACGAAGTGGTGAAAGCCTGACAGTTCTGGATAAGTTATCCGCCGTCACTTTGCGGACCCACCCCAACGGCCCACTGCTAAATCCCAACGCCATCAGCTACAATCAGCCTTTCCTATTGCTATGTTGCGCTTTTCGACAGCCGGTGAGTCGCATGGAGAAGCTCTGGTCGCGCTGCTCTCGGGCATGCCCGCCGGAGTGGCGGTCGATCTGGAATTCGTGGACCGCGAACTGTGGAGGCGGCAACAGGGGTATGGTCGCGGCGGACGCATGCGCATCGAACGCGACCAGGCACACATACTAAGCGGAGTGCGTCACGGCAAGACGATCGGCTCGCCCATTGCCATGCTGCTGGCCAATAAAGACTGGCAGAACTGGACGGAGGCGCTGCCGGTGGAGGAGGGCGATCCCGCCAAGCACAAACGCGTGGCTTCGCCTCGGCCGGGGCACGCCGATCTCGCCGGGGCCGTGAAGTACAACTTTTCCGAAGCGCGCTATGTGCTGGAGCGGGCCTCGGCCCGCGAGTCGGCAGCACGAGTCGCTGCCGGGGCTATCGCTAAACTCTTGCTGCGCGAGCTTGGCATCGAGGTACTGAGTCACGTGATCGTCGTCGGTGGCGCCCGGCTGGAAGCGCCCGTCGATTGGGAATCAATCTGCGCTCTGGCGGCGAAGGAAGAGATACTGCTCAGTTGTGCGGACCCTGCAATCGAAACGCTCATGAAAGAGCAGGTGGACGTTGCGCTACGCACCGGAGATTCTGTCGGCGGGATCTTTGAAGTGGTGGCTCACAACGTGCCTCCTGGCCTTGGCACCTATGCGAATTGGGACGAGCGCTTGGACGCGCAGCTCGCCGCCGCCGTGATGTCGCTGCAGGCCGTAAAGGCGGTGGAGATTGGCGATGCGGTCCGCGGCGCAGCTTCCCTGGGTTCGACGGTGCATGATGAAATAGGCTACGAGCGCGAGCAGAAGGGCCCGTTCACCGGCTTCACGCGGCGGTCGAATCATGCAGGAGGCTTGGAGGGTGGAGTTTCCAACGGCGAAGAGATTCGCGTGCGGGGCTACCTGAAGCCGATTTCGACGTTGCGGCGTCCCTTGGGCTCGGTGGACTTTGCGACCCGCGAACCGGTGAAGGCCGCCTACGAACGGTCGGACGTATGTGTCGTTCCCGCCGCCGGAGTCGCGGGGGAAGCGATGGTTGCGCTGACCCTGGCGCGGTGCGCCCTGGAAAAGTTCGGCGGCGATTCGCTGCTGGAAGTGCAACGGAATTTCCAAGGCTACTGCCAACAGTTGCGAAACTTTTAAATGCTCTACACAATCGTGAAATTCGGGGACCCGGTGTTGGAGAAGCCGGCAGCCCCCATCACCGTATTCGACGACGCGTTGCGCAAGCTTGTCGAAGACATGTTCGAGAGCATGTACGCGGCCCACGGCGTCGGTCTGGCGGCACCGCAGATCGGCATCAGCAAGCGCGTGGCGGTGATTGATGTCAGCTTCAAGGAAGATCCTGGCGCCAAGATCGTGCTCATCAATCCCGAGATCATCCACACCGAAGGGCATCTCACTTCCAACGAAGGCTGCCTGAGCTTGCCCGAATTCCGCGAGAAGGTGACGCGGCCGCGCTCGGTCACCGCGCGAGCGCAAAACGTGGAAGGTGAAACCATCGAGGTGAGCGGAGAAGAATTGCTGGCGCGCGCGCTGGTGCACGAAACCGACCATCTCAACGGCAAGCTTTATATCAGCCACATCAGCGCCCTGAAGCGAGACATAATGAAACGCAAGATCCGCAAGCTGGTCAAGCAGGGCGAATGGTAGCGCGCCCATGATGGACCTGGTCTTTTGCGGAACGCCGCAATTCGCGGTGCCCACACTGGAGAAGCTGGTGGCCGCCGGCTTCCGCGTGAAGCTGGTAGCGACCCAACCCGATCGTCCCAGCGGCCGCGGTATGACGGTGGCGGCCTCGCCGGTGAAACGAACCGCGCTCGCGCTCGGCCTCCCGATCGCCCAGCCCGAGAAAATCAAGAACAACGACGAATTTCGCGCGCTGTTGGAAAGCCTTGCGCCGGAAGCGATCATCGTGGTCGGCTACGGCCGCATCATCCCGCAGTGGATGATCGATCTGCCCAAGCTCGGCAACATTAATCTTCATGCGTCGCTGCTGCCCAAATACCGCGGGGCCGCGCCAATCCAGTGGGCGATTGCGGCGGGGGAAAGTGTCACCGGCGTGACCACCATGCGCATCGACGCCGGCCTCGACACTGGCGACATTCTGCTGCAGTCCGAAGACCGGATCTCATCGGAAGATACTGCGCTCACGCTGGCGCCGCGGCTGGCACACACGGGCGCCGGGCTCATGATCGCAACCCTGGCGGGCCTGGAGAACGGAACCATAGCGCCGTGTCCGCAGGACAATGCCAAGGCCACGCTCGCTCCCATTCTCAAGCGGGAAGACGGGCTTGTTGATTTCTCGCGCAGCGCGCTGGATGCCTGGAACCGCCTGCGCGGATTTCAACCGTGGCCGGGAGCGTTTACCAGCTTTCGGGGCAAAATGCTGCACGTCCACTCGGCAATACCTGTTTCCACGTCTGGTGTCGCGCCGGCGGGTCACTTCGCAATCGATAGCGGTCGTTTGCTGATGGGCTTCGCACAAGATACGGCCCTCGAGGTCCGGGAACTGCAAATCGAAGGCAAGAAGCGAATGAGCGCCCACGATTTCATCAATGGCTATCGGCCGCGGAGCGATGAAGTCCTAGGCAGTTAGGGAGAAGTAGTCCGGTTTTCCCGGAACTAGCTTCTTGTTCTTACGCGGCCAGGTTTGGCTGGAGAAGAAACGGAAGAGGCCACGGGAATTTTGCCGAGGCGAATCGCTCGCGTAAACTCGTCAAAGTCTTTGGCGCTCTGGTCGGCGTAGGCGACGCCGAAGGCAACCATGGCCTTATCGAACTTGTCGCTGTTGCCGAAATATCCGGAGATGGCGCAGGAATCGCCCGAGCGAGCGTGCCCCTTGGAAAGCATTTCGCCGCAAACGCGCCCGTACTGCACCAGTCCGTTGCCTTCGAGATCTTCGTTCTCGATGACGCCCTTGTGATCGCGCAACTGGCGAACCAGGAAGTCGCGGCCGGCAATGGCCGTCCATCCCAGAAAGATGTCGGATTGCACCTGCATGGCGCGCTGCCCCTGGGCGGTGCGCTGCCCTTGGTTCATGAAAACGCGGCTCTGCGGAACGTAAGGTGCATACGCCGAGGCGTCTTCTTCCTTGATCTGGATGAAGAGCGGATCGTTGAGGGTGCGGCCGAACAGGAGGACAACGTAGTCGCGCACACCGACGCTGCCGGTTCCCACCACGCGGAAAGCGACATCCTCGACATGGTACTCCGCGAACCAGTGTTGTCTTTCGGGCAAGAGCGTCGCGATATAGCTGCGTAACCCGGCGACCACCTCCGCCGCGGTCCGGCGCGGCGGGTGAAATTGCAAGGGCTTGTGCTCGCGGAAGCGATACTTACCATCGTGACGCACAGTCAACTGGTCGAGGTTGCGCCTGGGCGTTGACCGTTCAGCCTTACGCAACACGGCGAGCACCGGCGAGACATTCAGGTGGCGGAACACCTGATAACGGGCCAGTTCGAGCACCGTCATCTCGCAAAAGAGGCGCATTGACTCACGATAGCTGCGTGCGAAAGCCAGCACAGCCTCCTTGCACTCCTTCTCGGTGTTGTTGGCTTCGCGGCCCGCCAGCATCAGGCTCGCAGCCATGCGCTTCGCGTCCCATTCCCAAGGTCCACGGATGGTTTCGTCGAAGTCGTTGATGTCGAAGATGAGCCGTCCGTCCGGGCCGGCATAAGCTCCCAGGTTGCGAACGTGCGCGTCGCCACAAATTTGCGAGTGAATGCCGGTGTTCGGCAGCTTGGCAAGGTCCGCAGCCATTACCGGCACGGCCCCGCGATAGAACCCGAAAGGCGAAGCCGCCATGCGTGCAAACTTAATCGGCAACAGCTTGGGAATACGGCCACTCTGTGCTTTGCGCAGTAAATCCACAACCCCAAAGTCGCGATGCTTTGGAGTCCAGTCGCCCTGGCTGACGCGGCTGACTTCATCGCGGCGAGACTGGCCGAACTTTCGCCGTTCTTCGTGGGCGGATAATTGGGCTTGCTTCGCGGACATGGAACTGATGCATCATACCTGAATCGCGGCCCGACACGGATATAAAGGAGCGACGCCAACAAATTGGTGGCTATGATTTTTTCGGCGCAGCCAAGGGCAGCTTCACTGCATCTGTGCAATCTGCACGTCAACATGAAAGAGGTTCGCAATGAAAATCGCATTTCTCGGATTGGGCAATATGGGAAGCAACATGGCCCGTCATCTGCATCACGCCGGGCATGACGTCACGGTGTGGAACCGGACTCCATCGAAAGCGGACGGACTACGCGCACAAGGCGCCAAGGTAGGCAAATCGGCCGGCGAAACCGTGAAGGACGCGGAGGCCGTCATCACCATGCTGGCCGACGATCACGCGGTCGAATCGGCTGTATTGCATTCGGGAGGAGTACTGGACCATCTGCCACGCGGCGCGGTGCACATCTCGATGAGCACCATTAGCGTCGCATTGTCTCAGAAGCTGGCCGAAGAGCACAGCAAGCGCGAGCAGCAGTACATTGCCGCCCCGGTGTTTGGTCGTCCCGAAGCCGCGGAAGCAGGAAAGTTGTTTGTAGTGGCGGCGGGCGACAAGTCGGCCGTGGATCGCTGCAAGCCTCTACTGGAGGCATTGGGGCAACGTGTGTTCGTCATCGGCGACAAGCCGGAAATGGCGAATGTGGTAAAGCTGAGCGGCAACTTCCTGATTGCCTCGGTGATCGAGTCGTTGGGAGAAGCGATTGCCCTCACGCGCAAGTACGGCATCGATCCGCACGCCTATGTGGAGTTTCTCACCAATTCTCTGTTCGCCGCCCCGGTATATAAGACCTATGGCGGCATTATTGCCGAGGAAAAATATCAGCCCGCGGGCTTCAAACTGCGACTGGGACTGAAAGATGTCCGGCTCGCCTTGGCCGCGGCTGAAGCTGTGGACACGCCTCTGCCCTTCGCCAGTGTAGTGCGCGATCACATGCTGACCGCCATTGGCCATGGCATGGAGGACATGGACTGGAGTTCGACGGCAAAACTGGCGGCGGAAAATGCCGGGCTGAAGTGACTGTACAAACGGGTTGGGATGAGCGATTTGCTTTAATGTATTCCTACTCCGCAACTCATCAAATCCGGACCTCCTGCCAGCAGTCCGATAAAGCGAGGATCAAAGGTGGTGACTGGCCCCAATTCTCGGCTTGACTCACATGGGGTGGGGGTCTCCGCTGTGCTGGTTACGTGCAAACAATGATCGTCGGCCGATGAGAATCGCGAGCAATGCTGCGATGATCGTTGCAGCAAGCCATTCCAGTATAGATACGACGGGTTTCCCGGGTGTCCAAAGCACGGTGAGGAAGAAGAAGGTTGAATTGTAGGAAGCATGGAACAGGATTCCGGGTAAGAGGCTTCTCTTTGCATTGATGAACACCCAGCAGATCAGAACCGACAGAGGCACGGTCCCCAGGGTGTACTCAATCGGAACGGCAACCACGCTCCAGTTCTTCTGGAATATTCCAATCCAAAAGACTGGTCCGGTGTGCCAGAGCCCCCACATAAGGCCCACCCAGAGGCTTGCAACCAGTGGCCGCCGCCCGGGAAGGAGCCTCGTAAGTGCATATCCGCGCCAACCCGCCTCTTCAGAAAGCCCTCCATTGGCAATCGCCAATCCAAAAATGACCAGGGCTGCCTGCCAAACGCCTCGCGAAGCCCATTGTGCCAGAGAGTGAAAGAGATCAGTGGAAGAGGCAGTCCCTCCCGCAGCATCACCGAACTTCTCGATGAAACCAGCGACATGGAATTGCCAACCTTGAAGGCTTGCAATAGTTGGAACATACTTGCCTTCGAGCGCGTGCAGAGCGATCAAGCTGACACCCATGATCGGTGCCGTCAGTAAAGCGACGGCGTACCACTGAATGCCGATGCGCCACCTCACAAAGCTCTTGAGAAACCTCCAAAGGCCGCCCCGACCGCCTTCAATCGCAATCAAAATGAATGCGGCGAGTGTCGGACTATATTGCGCTACGATCGGTATTTCGGCCGGGATCCGCCAATGTAGAATCCCAACCTGGTACGCCGCGAACGGGATCCAGCCCACGCAAGCAATTGCGGTCGTCAAGAGATAGAAGATAACCAAGTGTCCGCGTTTCTGTTCACGTTGCGATTCAGCGTCGGTCATGGCTTGTCTCCTCTCGGGAGTGTGCGGCGCGCATCACCTGGAATGGTTTGATTCCAAACTGCTTGTAACGCAGCCTTCAAGAACGCGGTCGACGCCCCTAAATCCACTTCCGGGTTCATGACCCTCTGCAACTCAAAGCCGCTAATCACGGCCATGAGAAAACGAGCTATCGCTTGTCCCTGCTCGCGTGTACGTTTTGGTGGTGCATTTCTTACTATTTGAGAAAGCCCGTCCAAAAGCGTGGTTTCGGATTGCTGAAAAAGTGCCGCGAGCCCAGGGGTGTGAATTGCTTCGCCCCAGAGTCTGACATCCAGTTGAAATACGGGCAGGGCCTCCGGCTGGTCTAGTTGCTGAAGCAATTGGTCAATGAGCTCCGACAGGCTCTTACCCCTGCAGTGAGCGAGCCATTCCGCCGTCTCGCTTCGGCCAGCTTCGGCCAAGGCTTCCAGTATGCTTTCCTTACTGGGGAAATAGAGGTATACGGCGCCCGGACTGAGCTTGGCCTCGCGGCAGACATCTTGCATGGAGCTCCCGTGAAAACCGCTACGCGCGAAACAATGAAGCGCAGCCTCCAGGATTTGGCGGCGGCGGCGGGCGCGGTGGGCGGCGTCGACTTTTGCCATAAAAACGAATATTCGTTCTTTTTAATGTGATTGTCAAATCGACGCCCCTTCAGGGTGCATCTTTCAGCTTCCGATACAAAATGAATAATCCAGCTAAACGCTCGCACCACACGCTCCAGCCACGTTTGCACCCCTGAATTCTTCTTTACCGTTGAAGCATCCTATAGCTACCGGATTCAGGAGGAACATCATGATTACCATCAGGCCATCTGAAGAGCGCGGACATAACAACCACGGCTGGTTGGATACCCATTTCACTTTCTCATTCGCCGATTACTTCGATCCCAAGCACATGGGTTTTCGCGATTTGCGCGTGATCAACGAGGACTGGATCAGCGCCGGCAAGGGTTTCGGAATGCATCCCCACCGCGACATGGAAATCATCACCTACATCATCGAAGGCGAGCTGAGCCATCGCGACAGCACCGGACGCGGAGCTGCCATCAAGCAGAACGACGTGCAGCGCATGTCGGCAGGCACCGGCGTCATGCATAGCGAGGTCAATCAGTCCGAGAAGCCAGTCCACCTGCTGCAGATATGGATTTTGCCGGAGACGGAAGGGTTGAAGCCCAGCTACGAGGACCGCACCTTCCCGGTTGAAGAGAAGCGGAACCAACTGCGGCTGATCGCGTCGCACGACGGGCGTGAGGGCTCGACCACCATCAACCAGGACACCAGCGTGTACGCTTCCCTGCTCGAAGATGGCAAGAAAGTTGAACTCGAACTACAGCCCGGACGGCACGCCTGGGTGCAGTTGGTCAAAGGGGACCTCGACGTAAATGGCGCCAGGCTGACCAAAGGCGATGGCGCGGCGATCAGCGGCGAAACCAAGCTGCAACTGACCAGCGCCGCCAGCAACGGCGAGGCGGAATTCCTGCTGTTCGATCTGGCGTAATTCCGGTCCCGGTGGTCGCTTAATCGGCTCCGTAGGCGGCAACCGCGACCGACGATAGCGCTGACTTCTTCTCCGGCCAGGGCGGCAGGAGTTTCACCAAAATCCCCAGGATGACAAACGGCAGGACCGTCAGCACGACCGCCGTCAACAACCCTTCGCGAGTCGCGAAGCCCATCTTGTAGGTGGTATAGCCGAGAAAGCTCTTGGAGAATAGCTGGCCGCCAATGACGACATTCCAGCGCATGGCGAAAATGCCAATCATGGTCAAACATCCGGCAGTCACGTAAATCCGTTTGCGCGGCTTGTCCGCCAGCTTCACCACCTGGGTCAGACCAATCAGCAAAATCGGAAGGACCGTACCTAACAGGATTTGAATCACCACCTGCGACAGGAACAAACGCGTGTGCACCATGAAATCGAGGCTGCGGAACGATTCGTCGGCTTCGTAAATGCGGTGGATCAGGTCCAGCATCTCCAGGCTGAAGTCGATGATGAAGGTGTAGAACAGGTATTTCGCCACCGTGTCCACGCAGTCCATATCAATCGGTTCCCGGCGGACCAGGCACATGAGCATGTAAAGCAACATCACGATGGCAATGCCTGAGACCATGGCGGAGAAAAGGAACACGACCGGCATCAGCGGCGAAGACCACCACGGGTTTGCCTTCACCGAGCCAAAAATAAAGCCGACATAGCCATGCAGCAGAAACGCGGAGGGAACGCCGATCACCGTGACGAGCCAACCCACCCGCTCGTCAATATGCAGCGCATGCTCGCTGATGTTGGTGGAACCCAGGGTCAGCACCCGGTACACCAAGCGCTTCCAGCCGGTTGTGCATTGCGACATCACCACGATGTCGCGCCGATAGTCGAGCCAGATCTCCACCACCAGCACAGCCAGCAGATACCACAGGTACACGAAGCCAAACATCGCCATCGCAGAAGATCGGTGCGGCGTCAGGTACATTTCGAAGGAGCGCTCCGGATGCCCCAAATGCAGCTGCAAAGGCAGGGGAGCGACGATCAGGAAGGCCAGCGCCGTCAGCAGGGCCAGCCGATACGTGGGCTTTACCGCCTTCACCATGAAGACGCGTTCCAGCGAGGCCAGAATGAACGCGCCGGCCACCAGTCCCGTTAGAAACGGATAAAGCACGATGAGTACGCTCCATTGGAGTTCCACTTCGTTCGGATACATGAAGCCTTCAACCGGAATCTGCAACAGGAGCTCCTTATCGCACCGAGCCATCCAAGCCGTTGTAAAACAGCTTCGGGCGGGTGGCCATGTAAGGTTTTAGAACTTGCACGGAATGAGTCTTCAAAAACTCATGAATCGGATCGTTGGGATTCTTCAAGTCAGCAAGCTGGCGAGCTCCCGTCGGACAGTTTTCACAGCAGGCGGTCGTGAGTCCTTTGGTGATCCGGTGATAGCAGAGCGTGCATTTCTGCGCGGTCTCCTTCTTCGGATCGACGAAACGGCAGCCGTACGGACAAGCTTGCACGCAATAGCGGCAGCCCAGGCAGTATTTTTGGTCCACCAGCACTACGCCATCAGGGCTGACAAAGGTTGCGCCCACGGGACACACCTGAGTGCAGGGCGAGTCAACGCAGTGATTGCACATCTTGGGAACGAAGAAGTTCTTCCCGTCGCTTACCGCAGCCGGCGGAAACCCGTTCTTGCCGCCATCGGGCGAATCCACCTTGGGATTTTCAATGTCATAGTCGGAGACGTGGTAGCGTTCGACCCAGGTACGGAAATAGCCATCGGTGACCTGGTTCTCCATCTGGCAAGCCCGGACGCAACTGCCGCAGCCGATGCACTTGGTGATGTCCACCAACATGCCCCACCAGTGCTCCGTCATGGTGTAGTTGGGTGAAGCCTCGGGTGTTCCCGCCAGGATGCTTTTCCAGGCAACCGCGGCAGCAGGCAACAGAATCAGCAGTTGACGGCGCGTCATGTTCATTGGCTGGCTCCCGCAACCGCAACGATGGCGGGACTGTGCGGCTGATGGCAGGTTTCGCAAGGGGCCCCGCCCGAGTGCTCGGCGGAGACGACCTGGGGAAAGCTCTTCGGCTTGGCCAGGTTTGCCTCGTGACAACGGACGCAAAGCACGGCGGTGTCCAATTTTGCCGGCTGCACCGAGGCCGGATCGTCGGCGTGCTTCGCCAGTGGCCCATGGCACGCCTCGCAGGCAACTCCCTTATGCACGCCCTTGCTTTTCACTTCCAGGATGTCAACGTGACAGCCCTCGCAGACTTGATGGCCGGCATAGGAAATCGGCAGCGCTGCGGTCTCCTTGATTGCACTGCCCCGATAATGTCCGTACTGCCCAAAACTGCGAGGGACAAGAAAGCCGCGCAACGTCAGGAACAAAACGCCGCCCACCAGGAAGACGGATGCCAAACGGAAGAGGTGGCCTGCATCTTTGAACGCTTTCATGGCCGGATTTGCAACCACCCATTCCGGCAATCGTGGCTGATTGTGTTGCTAACTCGATGCATTTCTGCCTTCTCCATAAGTGTCCCTGGGCTGGGCGGTTTCGTGAGCTGCTTAGTAGATATATGAGATGAGAAGTGTCCCAGGCTGCCGTGTTCCAGGTCACACAGGGTTGTGACGTTGTCACTCCGGGCAACTCGCACAGTAAAAAGGGGAGTCAAGCAAGCAGACTTGTCCCCCTTGCCGTGAGACGACCTCAGATGGGTTCCGAAACTGCTTTACAAGCCCGGCCCCGTGGGATAGGCGGGCAGGTCGGGCGGCCTTGGCGGCAACTTCATCGGGTGCGCATTGATCTCCTGCATCACCACATCGATTGCCTTTTCCAATTGGGGATCATGACCGGCCATGACCAGGTCGGGCCGGTTGTCAATCACAATGTCCGGTTCCACGCCGCGGTTCTCGATCAGCCATTTGCTATCGAGTCCATACAGCGAAAACTCCGGACGGGTGATATATCCCCCGTCAATCAGGTCAATCTCCCCGCGAATCCCGCGCACCCCGCCCCAAGTGCGCTCGCCGATAAGTGGACCCAGCTTGTAAGACTTGAAGTAGTAGCTGAAGAAATCGCCGTCGGACGCCACATAGTGGTTGGTGATGCAAGCCATGTGCCCATAAAAGACGTTCGGCGGAATGGTGTCGGCCTGCCAGTTGCGCGCTGAATCCATGCCGGAAAGCACGCGCCGCAGGCGCTCGAAGATAATCTGATCGACGAAACCGCCACCGTTGTAACGCACGTCGAAGATCATTCCCTCTTTGCGAATCTGCGGGAAATATTGCTTGACGAAAGCGTTCAGCCCGGCCGCGCTCATGTCGGGCAGGTAGACGTACCCGATACGGCCGCCGCTGGCTTGCTCCACCTTGCGCCGATTGGTCTCAATCCAGTTCAGTTCGTGCAGACCGATTTCGTTGGGGATCGGCCTCACTACCACATTGTGGGAGCCCTCCACAGTGGGCTTGCTGTTGACGGTCAGAGTTACCGCTTGATTGACGGTGTTGATGAACAACTGGTCAGGGTTCTGCGGGACCCGCAGTTGACGGCCGTTGACGGCCAGCAGGTAGTCGCCTTCCTTGACCAATACCCCAGGCTCGGTCAGTGGCGAACGCAGGTTTCCATTCCAGTTCTCGCCCGGATAGATCTTAGCGATGCGGTACATTCCACTACTGGCGTCGGGGGCAAAGTCGGCGCCCAGCAATCCCACATTGACGCCGTCGATTTCGGGATAGTCGCCTCCGCCCACGTAGGTATGGGAGTTGGAAAGCTCTCCAATCATTTCGCCAAGAACCTGGTCGACGGTCAAGGTCTTCCGCTGGGAGTTCGGCTGGAAAGTGCCTCTCCGAGTGAAGTTAACCTTGCGGAAGCCACGCTCGCCGAAGTCCGCGTCCCACGTCCGCAAGGGCGACCGCGGCAAAAGCCGGAGCGCGTAATCGCCGATCGCGGCTACGACTCCGATCCGCTGCGTCAGCGACTGAAGAAGCGAGGCATCGACCTGATTGCGCCCTACCGGAAGAACAACCTGGAACGGCGCTACGAAGATCGACGTAAACTGCGGCGTTATGCGGACGCCGATATCAATTTCCCCGTGCTGGCTTTCGTTTGTGGCATGACCGTTCTTACGGCCATTTTGTTTGGAGTGGGTCCGGGTCTTGCGGTTTCGCAAACTCCGCTGAGCGAGGTGCTAAAGGACGAATCGCGAGGCGGAACCAGCGGCGCTCATGCGCGACTTCGCAATCTGGTGGTGATTGGCGAAATCGCTATTTCCATGGTGCTGCTGATTGGCGGCGGCTTGATGCTGCAAAGTCTCCGCAAACTGTTAAAGCAAGACCCCGGGTTCAGCGCACAACATATATTGACATTCGGCGTCAACCTCCCAGGCGCGTCCTACCCGAAGGCAAAGGTGTGGCCGTTTGCCAATCCCAATGGCCTCCGCTTTGAGCATGAGTTTGTCGAACGGCTGCGCAATGTGCCGGGGGTGCAAGGGGTGTCAGCGGTAAGTGGGCTGCCTGCAACTGGGAACCGCAGCAGGAACCGGTTCGTGATCGAAGGCCGGCCTACCCGGGAAGGTCAAGAAGAGGCTTGCATGAGCCGGCGAGTGGGAACGGACTATTTCGCGGCAATGAAGATCCCCCTCATCGCCGGCCGGGTATTCACCGCGTCGGACGGGATAGACGCGCCCCCAGTTGTCATCGTCAACCAGGCTTGGGTGAAGCGTTACGCCAACGGGCAGGATCCGATTGGGCAGCGCCTGCGGCTCACCTTTTCGCCCAATGAACCGTTCCGTCAGATCGTCGGAGTCATTGGTGATGTGGCTGAAGATAGCGTGGCTATTGCGCCGTCGCCCGCCATGTAGCTCCCGCTGGACCAGGATTCCGGATTCACAATCTTCCTCGGCTATGTGGTTCGCAGCTGGCAGCACCCCGCGGCCCTGGTCAGTTCGGCGCGGGCCATACTGCGCGGAATGGACCCGCAGCTCGCCATCGTGGAACCGCGGTCGATGGAGCAGATCGTCAATCAGTCCCCAGCCGGGTTCCTGCGACGCTATCCGTTTTATCTGATCGGCAGTTTCGCCACCCTGGCCCTGGTTCTCGCCATGATCGGCTTGTACGGCTTGATTTCGTACTCGGTGGTGGGACGCACGCGCGAGATCGGTATTCGCCTGGCGCTGGGGGCGCAACGTAAAGACATTCTGCGGCTCATCCTTCGTCAAGCCGTGATCACCACCGGGATTGGGGTGGGCGCCGGCCTGGTCGCGGGGCTGGCATCGACGCGCGTGATGGCGAGCCTGCTCTACGGCATGAACTATGGTGATTGGATCGTCTTCGCCGGCGTCGCCGCCTTCCTGGCGGCAATCGCCGTTACTGCTTCGTATGTTCCTGCTAGGAGAGCAACCCAGGTGGATCCCATGGTTACCCTGCGCAACGAGTAGTCGCATAGGGCTGGTGTATCCGGCTGGTGCGGGCAGAGCAGGCTTGCGGAGACGGTGTCGCCGCCGTACACCGGCTGGTTCGGAGTTGCCCGGCGCGACAATCTCTCTTCCCGTCGGCTACACTGAGTCCTGACCTGAATGGTTGATCTATCCATTGCGAATGGCAATCTCGAATTGCACGTTCGGGGGGCCGACCAGCTCTGGGCGCTGAAGAGTTCTCTTGAAATTCCGCTGCGACACATTGCTGGGATTCGGGCCGACCCGTCGGTTGCTCGGGGTTGGTGGCACGGCATCAGACTGCCGGGAACCAACATCCCCGGAGTGCTGACCGCGGGCACGTTTTATCAACACGGCAAGCGGGTCTTCTGGGATGTGCACAATCCCGAGAGCACGGTCGTCATTGAGTTGCGGGACGAACGCTACGATGAGCTGATCGTCGAGGTCGCCGACCCTCAATTGACTGTTGAACAAGTCAGGGCGGCGCTGCCGGACAGCGACCAAGCGAAATCATAGAATACAAAGATTACCTATGGCATGGTTTAAGCGAGAACACGGCGAGCTCGACACTTCGGGTGAGAAGCGGGTAAAGACCGAGGGCCTCTGGGTCAAGTGCGACCAGTGCCGCCAGATCATCTGGAAGAAGGACCTCGACCAGAATCTCCATGTCTGCCCGAAATGCCAGCGACACTTCCGCATTGATGCACGCACCCGGCTCTCCTACCTGCTGGACGACGGCAAATACCAGACGGAAGACGGCAACATCTTCTCCACCGATCCGCTGAAATTCACCGACCTCAAGCCCTACGCCGACCGCCTGCAACGCTCGCAACGCGATACCGGGCTCAACGATGCCGTCATCAACGCGCGCGGCACGCTCAACGGCAAGCCGGTCATCGTAAGCGCCATGGAATATACCTTTATCGGCGGCTCCATGGGGGCGGTCGTGGGCGAGATGATCACTCGCGCCATCGAGAAAGCCACCGCGGAGAAGGTGCCGCTGATCGTGGTTTCCGCCTCCGGCGGCGCGCGCATGATGGAGGGCGTCGTGAGTCTCATGCAGATGGCCAAAATCTCCGCCGCCCTGGCCCGCATGGACGACGCCAAGGTGCCTTACATTTCCGTGATGACTGACCCCACCACCGGCGGCGTGACCGCTTCCTTTGCCATGCTGGGCGACCTGAACATCGCCGAACCCGGCGCCCTGATCGGCTTTGCCGGGCCGCGCGTGATTGAGCAGACCATCCGCCAGAAGCTGCCTGAAGGCTTCCAGCGCAGCGAATTCCTGCTGCAACACGGCATGCTCGACGCCGTGGTGCACCGCCGCGATATGAAGACCTACATCGCGCGCGCGCTGGAGTTTATGCAGGTGCCCGCGCAGTAGCTGCTTTTACCTCCGCCGTTACCGCCAAGAGTGCAGGCCGCGTCGTAGAATCAAAATCATGAAAGCCGTCGTCGTCACTCGTTCCGGTGGTCCCGAAGTCCTCGAAGTACGCGACATGCCCGGTCCGCAACCCAAAGCGGGCGAGGTGATCGTGCGCGTGGAAGCTGTGGGCATCAATTTTGCTGACACGCTATCGACCCGCGGTACTTACAGCGGTACTCCGCCGCCGCCGTTTATTTCTGGCCGCGAGTTCGCCGGAGTGGTCGAAGCCACCGGTGATCGCGTGATGGGCTACACCCAATATGGCGCGGCGGCCGAGAAGATCGCCATCAAACCTAAATTCCTTTGGCCCCAGCCCAAGGGCTGGAGTTCGGAGCAGTCGGCCGCCTTCCCGGTGAACTTTCTGACGGCTTATCTGGCCTACTGGAAGGCCGGACTCACCCCCGACGCCTTCGAACCGGTCCTTCGCCACGATCTGCAGCGCCGTCGCGTGCTCATCCATGCCGCCGCCGGGGGAGTGGGCACGGCCGCCATCCAGATCGGACAGTTGCTGAGTATCGAAACTTATGGAACGTCGTCGTCGCAAGAAAAACTGGAGCGGGTGAAAAAGCTCGGGCTGGACCACGGCATCAACTACCGCGAGACGGATTACGAACAGCGCGTCCAGGAGCTAACCAACGGCGAGGGTGTGGACGCCGTCTTCGAGATGCTGGGCGGCGAACACACGGCCAAAAGCCTGCGCTGCTGCCGGCCCTTTGGGCGGGTCATCATCTATGGCACCGCGACCGGACAGCGGCAGCAGTTCGACACCGGCGCCATGATGGCCAAAAGCCTCAGCGCTCACGGCCTGTGGCTCAGCATACTGGCCAAGGACCACGATCTGATCAACCGCAGTTTGCAAGCCATGCAGCCGTGGATTGAACAGGGCAAGCTGCATCCCGAGATCGGGCACATCCTGCCGATGGAGCAAGCCGGCGAGGCCCACCGCCTCATGTTGCAGCGCGCCAATTACGGCAAGATCGTGCTCAAGATCGGATGAACTCAGTTTCGGAAGCACCGTGATCCAGCGTGCGTACGGGTAGAGCGGCGCTTCACCTGGATCATTTACGAGGATCTCACGCTTTGAAGGGGCACGGCTTCAGCCGTGCCGTAACCTACTGTCATTTATGGTGGCTTTAGCCACTGAGGGACACCGATGTTGAGGCCCGCCGCGGCGGGCGACTTCCCTCAGGGGCTGAAGCCCAACTCTCTGCACTCATAATGGCACGGCTGAAGCCGTGCCCCTTCAAAGCTACCGAAACAGACGAATAATCCAGGTTTAGCGCCGCGTTGCAGCGGATTTTCAGACCGGAGCCGGCTTCAGCCGGCGGCACTGCAACTCCACAGCTCCAACCTAGTGGTCAAACTGCACAAGCGCTAGGCGGCATCCCGAGCCCGCGCCGATGGTACGCTGGGACATGTTCCTCACGTCGCTAACCGGCTTTGCCGCGGGCATGCTGTGCACGCTGGCGTATCTTCCTCAGGCCTTGCACTCCTTCCGCAGCAAGTCCGTCCGCGATCTCTCGCTGCTCATGCTGATCAGCCTCAACGTCGGCCTCTTGCTGTGGGTGAGCTACGGTTTCATGATCCACTCGCTGCCCATCATCTTGCCCAATGCGGTCACTTTCTTCCTCAGCGCGCCTTTGCTGGTGATGAAGCTGCGCTATCGGGAGGGCGTTAAGGGAGCCGAGACTGGCCGGCTTTAGAGCAAATTCGGAGTTGGTGTGTCCGGGTGGCTCGCCGCATAGCTACGCCGACAGGATGCTAGGATCGGCGACTAGCCTTTTGGTTTCCTGTCTAAACTCCTCAGCCGGCACATAGCGATATTGCACACAGGAGAAGATCTGCGTTTGCACGGTTGAGGCGACCCTAAGCGCCTCCCCTAAAGCCGCTCGGGCTCTCTCCGGCTCAGCCAATACCATGAAAGCTCGACTGATCGCCTGAAATATATTCGCACCGTCTTGCGGCGGATACTTGGAAACTGGAAAGTGTTCGAAGAGGTCTAGAGCTAGTTGCATAAATGCCTCAAGGTGATGATGAGGCAAGCACAATGAAAGAAGCCTTGATACACGCTCAGGATGCGGTCATAGCGTACTTGGACACGGCGGAAGTTCTGCAGCCAAGCATTGGTGCGCTCGATTTTCCAGCGCCGCCGATAGCGGCGTAGCTTGCGTTTGTCTTCAAAGCGGCGCTGTTTTCTGCTGCGCAAGTAGGGAGCGATCAACTCCGTGCCTCGATCCCACAACCGCTGGCGCAGCCCATCCGAATCGTAACCGCGATCCGCAATCACACGGCGCAACCGCTTCCGCGGGCGGCCGCGTCCACCGCGCGGTACTCTTACCCGCGCCAGCGTGCTTTCCGCGAGCCGGAACTCGGAGATCTGCGCGGACGCAAGTTGCGCTCCGATAGGTATACCCTGGCCGTCGACCACCACCATGCACTTCGTACCTTTCCCGCGACGGGTTTTTCCGACTGCGCAGCCCCCTTTTTCGCCAGCACAAAGGTCGCGTCCAGAAAGGCCTCTTCCCAGTCGAGCAACTTTCGTTCATCCAACCGGGCCAGCAACGCTTGCCATGCCCGCAGCCACACCCCCTGCTCTTCCCACCGCCGCAGACGACGCCAGCAGGTGCAGCCATGGGGATATTCGCTTGGCAGGTCGCGCCACCGTGCGCCAACACGCAGAACCCAGAGAATGCCTTCGAAACAGCTGCGATTCGGTGCCCAAGGTCGGCCCCGTCCATCTTTCCGTCGCTGCGGTGCCGGGAACAAATCCTCAATCTGCTTCCACTGCTGGTCGGTCAGCATCATGACAACAGCTAATCTCAATCAGCAGTATCTCTTGAAGTACCAACTCTGAGTCAGAACCTATTTATGCAACCACTTCTAGAGACTTGGTGAAATATTCCTTCGCATCCGTTGGACGGCCCGCCAACATAAGGGCATAAGCATAGTTGTAGTTGGCATGAAGAAGGTTTGGGGTCAACGCAACCCATTCCCTACCATAGGTTAACGCTCCGACCATGTCTCGCTTCGTTATGTGGAGAACCGTTAGCTTACCGAGCACGTCAACACGACTTCCCAGATCGGTATCCTTTAGCATCGAAAGAGCCTTCAGGAAGCCGCTGATCGCGGGATCTATTTGATTCGCACGATCAAATTCTCGGCTTAATGCAATTATGGCGTTCGCACTCTTTGAGGAATCGACGTACCTGCGGAACCAGGTCGATGCCTCTTCACTCTTTCCGGTAAGCAGATATGTCCGGGCAAGTTCTCTAAGGTTTGTGGGCTTTGGACTGAGCGAAAAAGCGGCCTGAAATTCGTCAAGCGCCGCCCGAAAGTCATTGACCGACCTCAGGAAGACACCATACTGCCTGTGCGCTTCGGAGTTGCCGGGGAAACTCTGGACTATGCTTTCAAGTGCGAGCTTAGCTTCCTCGGGATTTCCCGCTATCCGCAGTCGACGAGCTTCTGAGAGCAAATTGGCGACATCATATTGATTCCGCTTAATTACGGAATCAGTGAGTTGATCGTAACCTGATGCTAGTGCCGTCTTCTGGCTCAATATAAACTCATAGAACGCAACCGAGGGATCGAGGGGCAGCATGACGGCTACTTTTTCCGCTAGGATCTCCTCTGCAAAACCAATCCTCTTCTCGCGAATAGCCGAGAAGGCTGCTGTATCGGGTACTGGGGATGCCACCAGCAGTGTCTTAATCTCTCGACTCATCTTGTTCTGGCGAACGGCCCTAAGAATCCTGCCTGTGCCCTCGAGATTTTGATTGTTCAGGGCAAACAACATCACGACTAAATCAGGCAGTTGAACCGTGCATATACCCGAGATATCTGTGAGGCCTGTTCGCGAGTCCACGAGCAGATAATCAGGAGCATAGATAGACTCAATTGCTCCCTTCAAATTCTCAACAAACAAGAAACCGCGTTGGTCGGCGTAGAATTGCTTCCAATTAAGGTTTGCTAGCAAGCTTTGATATTGCAAGTCCTTCTTGCCAGCCGGGAGGATCTGGATCGGGGGACAATCAGGACTCACGCCAGGCAGCTCTACGACGTAGTTTCTAATGTCGGGAACTGCGCCTGAGCCAGCGTAGCCGCTGACGTATTCAAGCAACCCCTCCCTGTTCCGGTCCTCTGGATTGAGAAAAGCGTCGATTCCAGGTGCCTCGAGGTCAAAGTCGATGATGAAAACTCGCTTGCCCTTCTTGCCGAGCCGAACGGCCGTATTCATCAGACCCATCGTTCGGCCGACCCCGCCTTTGTATGAATAGAACGTAACAGTAAACATTTTGAGGCTCCCTAAGCGCTGAGAACCATCCCAGCTGCAAGAGCGTTTTTGAACCTCTCCTCAAGGTTCGTTGCAGAGTCCAAGTCCTTGACGAAGGGAAACTGCTCCCGCAAGGGAGATACAGAGACATCCAGCTGATCAGCTGCTTTGCGCCTTGCTATGAGAGAGAGTAGCTCCGCGTTTGAAGGCGCCATAATAAGAAGTCGGAGATATCTGTCCGAGGATTCGCTCTGGAAGTGGATACCCGATTCCCACCGCGTATATGTTTTTTGCCCGATGCCGAGTAGTACTGAAATCTCCGCTTGCGTTTTGTGCAGTCTATCGCGTAGCGCTTTAATCTCTTCCGCTGACAACAGGCCCATCGCCTTGCGCTGAGCGGCGGCGATTGCATTCTCAGAGCTTGGGTCAAGAAACTGCTCACCGCAGTCGCCACACTCCAAAGTGAGGACACTGGGAACGCTCACCTCGCGCGCCCGGCCCGTGCAGTCGTTAACTGTCGCCCTGAACTCGATCGTCTTCGCCAAGAGGCGGCCCTTGCCACAGATTGGACAATTTTCTCTCGTCATGGTCATTCTCCTAATTCTCCAGGGTCAACGGGTTGAGCCGTCGGCGACGTGGGTTTCCTATCCGGACCCTGGTCGGCATACTTGTGTGGATACTTCGGCACGTGAGACGAGATCAGCCAGAGTCGATTTTCTCGTTCGTGGAGCTGCACTTTTATATACAAGTCCTGTGCACCAACGCGGCACGGCAAAAAGACGTAAGCTTCTCGTTGCGTTGTTTCCTGGCGTAGCAGGTAAATGGGTTTTTCGCAATCGATATGCTCACCTGCAGCCTCGAGAGCCTCGCTCAAATTGAGGCCGAGAGCCGCCAAGTCCTGCCGCGATCTGACGGTAGGCCAGCAGCTCGAAGGCGCCAATAGCATGATCCATTTGATGTATCAAATAGTACCAAAGTTGCACATGCCGCATTGTTCATGGCTTATCGACCGCGACGGTGCGGTCGACCAAATTCGGGCGTGCCAAATGCCAAGTGCTGGACCCTAGCCCCAGATCTGCTTGGCGAAGAAGTAGATCGTCAAGGTGAATCCTATGACGATCACGATGGCGCGCACGTACTCCGGTTTGGTCTTGCGCGCGAAGAAGGCGCCAAAGTAGCCACCGGTTATGGCGCCAATAATCATGAGTATCGCCTGCGGCCAATACACGACGTGCGGCGTCAGAACGAACAGGACCGTGGCCACGCCGTTGGACACGGTGGTCAGCCAGGCCTTGAGCGCATTCATGGTGTGAATATGGTCCATGCCCAGCAGCGCCAGCATGGCGAGGATGAGGATGCCGGCGCCGGCGCCGAAGTAGCCGAGGTAAAACGCGATGAACAGCTGGAGGAAAATTCCGCGGCCGGTGGCGAACTCGCGATGTTCCCCGTGCTCGGCCCGCTGTCGCACCCAGCGCGTAATCCGTCCGCTCATCATGAAAATCAGGGTGGCGATCAAAAGCAGCCACGGCACCAGCCGCATGAAGGTTGCCGGCGGGGTGATGAGCAGAACATAAGCGCCGAGAAAGCCTCCAAGAATGCCGGTCACCGTGAGGGGCACTAGGACACGCCGCGGCAGGCTGCGAAACTCGGTGCGATAGGCCCACACGCTGGCCGGTTGTCCCGGCCAAAGCGCAACCGTGTTGGTGGCGTTGGCGTTTATTGGCGGGATGCCGACGAATAACAGCGTGGGAAAGGAAACAAAGCTGCCGCCGCCGGCCACCGAATTGATGGCGCCCGCGAGGAGGGCCGCGAAAAACAGAATGGTCCCGTGAGCGATGTGCATAGGCAAAGAAAACCGATAGTATCAGCCGCTGAGGTGAAACAGGAAGCTCTCACGGCATGATGATCCGGCTGCCCGGCCCGTCCGCGGCGGCGATGGAGGATTGCGCAGCGGGAAATTGTTGGTGCAGGAAATCCAGGAACCCGCGCGAGCGCGGCCGCCCGGAAGTGTGGATATGCGCCAGCCGCAACACCAGCACCAGCGCCTTCAACACCTCGCCATCCTTCAGCGTGCTGTGTCCGAGGTGCTCGCGCTCCAGTTGGCGAAATTCTTCCAGCAGTTGACGCACCGCTTCGATGAGCGCCTGCTGAGCAAAGCTTGTAGGCACTTGCTCATACAACAGGCCCGAGCCGATCAGTGTCTGGTAGCTTGTGGCCACGTTGGCCAGGGCTGCAATCGCTTCCCGGTCAGTCAAGCTGCGGTCGCTGCGTGAAAGCCTGCCAATCGTCTGCAGAATCCCCGAAATCACGGGCTCGCGATCGCGGAGGAATTCGTCGGAGAGTTCGATCTTGGGGAACACTTCCTGCGGCGGCGCGTCTTCCAGTTGTCGCGGCTTCTCATGCTGGCGCGCTTGCTGCAGGTAAGGGCACTCGGAGGGACAGTCGAGCGTGAGCTCACGCTGTTCGCCACAGCATTGCGGGCAGATGCGTCCATGAACGGCCAGGCAAAAGCGTTTTTCCTTGCGGTCACTGCAAATGGCACAGCTCAAAGGTGGTACTCCACGGGCCAGCTCATCGGCCCCAATCTCCCATTATGGCATTTTCACCAAAGCGCGGGTCCGCCGGACCCGCATGGGCAGTGGCTTTGCGAGCACGACCTGTGGAAAAACCGCATAAAATATGGCGAAAATGTTTCCCACGCGAATGAGGTTGGTGTAAGATACGCTCAACTTGAGCATTTTTACTGCTCAAATTTTCAAGGAGGATTACTAATGGCAACAGGCATGACCAAGACCCAACTGGTCCGTCACATGGCCGAGAAGCACGAGATGAACAACAAACAGGCTGCCGCATTTCTCGAGTCGCTCGCGGAAGTGGCAATCAAAGAGACCAAGAAGAACGGCGTATTCGTGGTACCGGGTCTGGGCCGTTTAGTGAAGTCGAATCGCAAGGCGCGCATGGGCCGCAATCCGCAAACCGGCGAAGCGATCAAGATTCCTGCCAAAGTCGTGGTGAAGTTCCGCGTGGCCAAGGCCGCGAAGGACGCAATCGCCCCCAAGAAGTAGCTCCCTGTTTTCCGCAGCGAAGGCCGGCCGCGTGCCGGCCTTTCGCATTGCAGTTGTCGGTTCTGGTTGCCGACCGCCAGAGAATCGTCTCTTTTTTTGCAAGCGGATTAACCTGCGAGGAGGACCGGGACGTGCCGCGGCCCCGGGTGCCCCCATTTTCCGTCCGTCACATGCCCGTGTGCGCCGCGTCACTGATTCCCGGTGATAAGGCGGCTTACAAATATCTTGTCGGATCGGTTCCTTACCGCAGGTGAGTAATGTTGACTTTCGCTTTATTTTTCATCGTTCTGTTCTTTATTGGCGCAGTTCTTGTCACCGGTCTGCCGGTGGCGCTAAGTCTTCAAAGTTACTACCAGAACCGTGGCCGGCAGTCGGCCCTTTGTCCGGACTCGGGGCAGCCAGTCGACATTGAAGTCGACCATGAATACGCGTTCTGGACCGCCTTGCGCGGGGTGGAGCATTCGCGGCTGAAGTCGTGCTCGCGCTGGCCGGAGAAGGGCGATTGCGGACAGGAATGCCTGGCGCAAATCAATCCTTCTCCGGAGAACGTGAATCGCCTTCTGAGCAAATGGTATGAAGGCAAGAGTTGCGCAATCTGCGAGCGCAGCCTTTCTCCGTCGGATTGGAGACGGAGCCGGCTGGCGCTGCTCAATGAGCAGCACAAACTGTTCGAGTTGCGCCACATGCATCTCGACGAACTACAATCGACATTGCAACACATGCGGCCGCTGTGCTGGAACTGCCATCAGGAAGAACGCGCCCGGCAAGCCGCTCCGGCTCGGCTGTTCAAAGGCGATCGTCACAGTTTGATCCCCGCAGTCGGGGAATAAGGGGCTGAGATTGGGTTGTAGATGCGGCGGGGTTGGTTCCTGCCGCGACGCCACTCGTCAGTAGAGGGGAACGCGCTCCCCGTTCCCCTTTCTCAATACCAGTTACCGCTGCTGCTGCGACGCCAATTGCTCGCCTGCCCAATTGCTAGCATGGCTATAACCTCAATGCCGGTTGGCCGCTCACAGCGCCATCGCTGGATGTGAGGTGAGAGTACAATCCGTAGCGGGAATATCGATGAAGCGTCTGGCGATTGCAATCATGATAGTGCTTGCGCTCAGTAGTGCCGGCTGGGCGCAGACCTCGTCGCGGCCGACGAAACCGAACCAGCCCGTTAAGAAGTCACCGCTGGCGGGTTACGCTGGCACCTGGATTGGAACTTTTGAGGAGCGTCCCTGGCTGACCGTGCAGTTGGCGCTGCAGGACCAACAGCTCTCCGGGTCGTTGCGCCGCGCACATGACCTCAAATTCAACGACGCGGGCGAAATCAAAAGCGTGGGCGACACTGAGGTCACCGAGGTCATCCAAGAGGCGGCCCTCAACAACGACGGCTTGTTGTTGACGGCGAAGAACCCGGAAACCAACGAGACCGATCGCTTCACAATGCGGCTGACCAGCGAAACCACAGCCGAACTCAAGATGAGCGCCATGTCCATGCCTCCCGGGATGCCCAAGCTGAAACCGTGGAAGCTGACGAGGGTTGCGGCGGCACCAAGCCCACCAGCGGCGCGCTAGGCATCATCCGACCATCTGCCGGACCTGGAGCCTGCTCCCGAGCTGGGTTCGGCTGGCTGCAGTCGAACTGTTACACTGCTATCGATTACGATGACACCTTTGATATTACGCATTCTTGGCGCAGTCGCCGAACTGGGCAGCGCGGTATTGTGTTGGTTCTTGGGCAGTACTTTGGCATCCCCATTGCGCCAAGGCGGGCTGTTTTCGCAGAACAAGGCGCAATACGCTTTATTGGCATTCCTGTTGGTGCCCGCGCTGGTTCTGGCGGTTGTCGCCCTTTTCTGGGTCCCGCCTCGTGTCTCCGGCGGCGGTCCATTGCCCGAAGGCAGACGCTGGCGGGCCGTCCTGGTGCTGGTCCTTCTGGCCGCTTTTCTGATCGGCCTGGCGCGTTGAGTTTGGCGTGGGTAAGCGAGTGATGTAGTCCTGCGTGACACCGTTCTGCTTCGGCCGGGGATCTCGGCGTTGAGGCGAACTGGGAATTCCCTCAGGGGCTGAAGAGCTATGGGAGAACTGTGCCGTCCCTGAACCACCCCAACAAGCGCAAAAGCGGCGCTCGTTGGGGACCCCGGTCACGCCCTGGGCTAAAACCAATTCCGCCCCTCCGGGGCTCGACTTTGCGCAATCAGCCGTTCAGTACGAGTACCCGTCGGGCTGAGCTACCGCGCCCACTTCAATTTCCGTGTCCACGTAATCGCGTCCCGCTTTCATGGCCTGGCGGTTGAGTTCAAGCAGCCTGGGATTCTTCACCACCGTCTCCAGCACTGAAATGGCTGACTCGGCGGGCAAACACTCGGTCTCCTCCAGCAGGGCCGCCAGCATCACCACATTGGCCACCTTGGCCGAACCCAAACGGTCGGCAATCTCCGACGCCGGCACGCACACCACTCGCGCCTGTGGCGCACTGAAACCCGCGGGCAGCTCAGTGTGGTTGTAAAGGATCAGTCCGCCAGAAACCACGCTGGCCGCGAACTTATGCAGCGAGAGTTCGTTCATCGCAATCAGCACTTCAGGTTGCGTGATAAGCGGTGAGCCAATGCGCTCGTGCGACAGCGAAACGTGACAGTGCGCGCTGCCGCTGCGCATCTCCGGACCGTACGACGGCAGCCAGCTTACTTCCATGTGCTCGCGCAGGGCCATTTCCGCCAGCAACTGTCCCATCAGCAGGATGCCCTGACCGCCGAAACCGGCAATCTTCAGGGTCAGGTCGCGGGTGTGATGGTGGCGTGGAGAGGCGATTTCCGGAGCGTTGTCCACCTCCAGCGCTTCGGCGACGGTCTTCACCGGGATTTTCGGGCCGGGCGGCAACTCCGGCTTGCGGTCGCGGAATACTCCAAGGGGGAAGGCTTTCACCAGGGTTTCGCCGACCCATTTGCGCGCCACCACGGGATCCATCTTCATGATGGTCGGGCAGGGCGAGAGGATTTCCACCAGCGAAAAGCCGCCGCCGTCCTTCTGGATCTGCAGGGCCTTCTTCACCGCGCGCTTAGCCTTCATGATGTTCTTCATGTCGTTCAGCGCGACCCGCTCGATGTACGTCGGCGTCTCCAGCGCAGCCAGCAGTTCGCACACGTGCAACGGCAAGCCTTCGTTGCTGGCACGGCGTCCCCAGGGCGAAGTCGTGGTCACCTCGCCGATCAGCGATGTCGGCGCCATCTGCCCGCCGGTCATGCCATACACCGAATTGTTGACAAAGAATACGCAAATGTTCTCGCCGCGATTGGCGGCGTGCACGATTTCCGCGGTGCCGATGGCCGCCAGGTCGCCGTCGCCCTGGTATGAAATCACGATGGACTCGGGACACGAACGCTTCAGCGCGGTGGCAGCCGCGGGCGCGCGTCCGTGGGCCACCTGCACATTGCCCACGTCAAAGTAGTAGTAGGCGAAAACCGAGCAGCCCACCGGACTTACCAGGATGGTGCGGTCCTGCAGGCCAAGGTCGGTAAGCGCTTCGGCGATCAGCTTATGGACGATGCCGTGCCCGCAGCCGGGGCAGTAATGGGTCTGCTGCTGAAGCTCCGCTTTACGTTCGTACTTGTCGTAAAACGCCGGCGATTTCTCATGGATGACTTCGTAGCCGTTCACAATTCCTCCTCATCAAGCTAGCTGTCCGCCGCGACGGACAAGCGTGGGCACACCCTAAACCAGGGCCGACGTGCGGGCAAACACCTGCGCGGTAACTTCTTCCGCCGCGGGAACGTTTCCGCCCGTGCGTCCATAGAACTCCACCGGCACCGTACCGTTGAGCGCCAGCTTCACGTCTTGCACCATCATTCCGGTGTTCAACTCGACCACCATCACCGACTTCACATGCTGTGCCGTTTTACAGAGCTCGCGTGACGGGAAGGGCCACAGCGTTATGGGACGGAACAGGCCGGCTTTCAGCCCCTGGGCCCGCAACTGGTCCACGGTGGAGCGCAGCACGCGGGAAACGATGCCGAAACCGACCAGCAACACGTCGGCATCTTCCGTCAGATATTCGTCGCAGCGGGTCTCCAGCTCCTGCGCCAGCTGGTATTTGGCTTCCAGCTTGTTAACATGCGCCTCGAGCACATCCGTTTCGAGGAAGATGGAGGTGATCAGGTTCTTCCTCGTCTCGGCGGTGCCCTTGACCGCCCAATCCTTTGCGGGCTGCTCGATCTCGCGCAATTGGATGTCCAGCGGCTCCATCATCTGGCCTACGAATCCGTCGGTCATGATGACGACTGGATTGCGGTAGCGATCGGCGAGATCGAAGGCCAGCACGGTGAGGTCGAACATCTCCTGCACCGACGCCGGCGCCAGCACCAGGTTGCGATAGCAACCGTGGCCGCCTCCCTTCACCATGCTGAAGTAGTCGCTCTGTTCGGGCGCGATGTTACCCAGTCCCGGTCCGCCGCGCACCACGTCAACCAGGACGCATGGCAATTCGGAGCCTGCGATGTAGGAGATGCCTTCCTGCATCAGGCTCAGTCCGGGGCCTGACGAGGCGCTCATCACCCGCATGCCGGTCGACGATGCGCCGTACACCATGTTGATGGCTGAGACTTCACTCTCCGCCTGCAAGAAAGTGCCGCCGACTTCCGGTATCAGGAGGGCGGCGTATTCCGCGATTTCGCTGGCGGGAGTGATGGGATAGCCATAAAAAGCCCGGCAGCCCGCCAGCACCGCGCCTTTGACGATGGCCACATTGCCCTTACAGAGTTGCCTCACGGGTCACCTCCTGGTTTTTCGGGACGGTCGCGGTGGCGGCTTTGACCGGAATCAACCGCTCCACCGTGATGGCTCCCGGCTCAGGGCAGCAGTAGAAACAAGCTCCGCAGCCCGTGCAATCTTCGCCGGTGTATTGCGCCGGGTGCACGCCGTACTTGTTTAGTTCCGGCGCCAGCACCATGCAGTCGGGCGGGCACGAGTCCACGCACAGGCCACACCCTTTGCATTCTTCCGGATCGATGATCACATAGCCGCGCGGTTGCGATGACATAGTTGCGCTCCTTACCCTCTCACTTCCGCTGCGGACGCGTTGCGCTGAAACCAGCGCTGGCGCTCGCAATAGTCGTAAAGTTCGTCATGAAACTTGGGATGTGCAATCTGAATCAGCGACTCAGCCCGCTGGCGGACGGTCCGTCCATGCAGGAAGGCCACGCCATATTCTGTGACCACGTAGTGCACGTCCGCCCGCGTAGTCAGCACGCCCGCGCCGTTGGCCAACCGCGGCACGATCCGCGATACCGTGTCCTTCTTGGCCGTGGCCGGCAGCGCGATGATCGGCTTGCCGTATTTCGAGCGCGCCGCTCCACGGATGAAATCAAGTTGCCCGCCAAAGCCGCTGTAGAATTGCGGCCCGATCGACTCGGCGCACACCTGCCCCGTCAAATCCACCTCGATGGCCGAGTTGATGGCCACCATGCGGTCATTCTGCGCGATGCGGAAGGGATCGTTGGTGTAGGCCGAGGGGTGAAACTCGAAGATGGGATTTTCATCGATGAAGTCGAACAGCTTCTTGGTGCCCAGCACGAAGCCGACAATGACCTTGCGCGGCTTCACGTTCTTGCGCTGCCCATTGACCACATCCGCCTCGATCAGGGGAATAATATTGTCGGAAAACAGCTCGGTGTGGACGCCGAGGTCCTTGCGGTCCATCAGGTTGGGCAGCACGGCGTCGGGGATGCCGCCAATCCCACATTGTAGGACAGCACCATCTTCGATCAAGGATGCCACCCGCGCGCCAATGGTCCGGAACAGCTCCGAACTGGGTTGCACCTTCATTTCGCACAGCGGGCGCGAGAGCTCCACGATGGCGTCAATCTTGCTGACGTGGATGAAGCTGTCGCCGTAGGTGCGAGGCATTTGCGCGTTCACCTGGGCAACCACACGGTGGGCGAATTTCGCGGCGGTCAGGGTGCAATCCACGCCCACGCCAAAGCTGCAGTAGCCGTGGGAATCGGGCAGCGACACCTGAATGAAGGCGACATCAATCGGCATCTCGCCGCTTTCAAACAAGGCTTCCACTTCGCCCAGGAAGATGGGCGTGTAGTCGGCGCGGCCATCATTCACCGCCTCGCGCACATTGCCTCCAACGAACAGCGCGTTGTGGCGAAAGTGGGCCGCCATTTCGGGGACGCAGTAGGGGGACGCACCCATGGTGAGCAGGTGCATGACCTCTACGTCGTTTACGAAGGCGGCGCGTCCCATCAGGGCTTCCACCAGCGCTTCCGGTTCGGCGCAGCCGGGGTGGATATACACCCGCATGCCCGACTCCACGCACGATACTGCCTCGCGCGCCGTCATCAGCTTGCTGCGATATTGCTCAATCCAAGACATAGACACGGGTCCTTTTCTAAGCCGAAACCGTTTCCGATTTCACGGAGTAGCCGGCGGTGGCACGCTCGTGCCCCAGCGCGGCGTAGTAAATGGCGAGGCTAAAAAACTTCTCCAGCATTCCCAGCAGTTCCATCTCGCCGAAGATCTCCGCAGGGTGCTCCAGTTCGGCGTGTTTTTGCATGTAGTCCCAAAGGTTCTCGCGGACCAGGCAAATCATCCATACCACCTGGCTAATGGGCACGCCTTGCGCCGCGCGCTGCGCGCCGACTTCCAAATAACGGCGTTCGATGTCGGCCTCGGTCTTGCCCAGCAGCCACTCGCCCAGGTGGCGATACACGTCATACACTTTTTCGGTGAGCTCGCTGTCAGGCACGTTGGCATAGGCCGTGCACCTCCTGCACCGGCTATAACGGTCCTGCAGGCTGCGGGCCAACCCATCGGAATGACTCTCGATCAGCTTTACTAGACGGTATGCAAGCAACATGGCAGCCCTCTGTCCCCTCGGCCTACGGTCGCATAAGGCAGGGTGCGACGTTCCGGCTCCGGCCCCTCACTCTTACATGCAAGTGTCGCCTCTGGGGTGTGGGGCGAGCCGTGATTGCTATCACGTGCAAATGTGACGAAGGTCACCCGGGAAGCCATTCCGGCACGGACTTCGCAATCAGGGTAAGCGCGCGAATCGCACTCATTCCATGACATTTGTCACCCGCGTTCGCTGACAATCCACACTACCGTCTGAGCGTGGCATACCTGATGATCGCAAACGTGGCGTGATGAAACGGCGCCACGGGAGCGAACCATGTCAACCGCTTTAGCCGAAATGCCACGCAGCACCCCGGCCTTCCGTTTGGCTTGCGTGGCTAAGTGCCGCAATCTAAAGAAAACCTACGGAAAGGTTGTCGCGCTGCGCGACCTGAATCTCGAGATTCACGCTGGCGAACTGCTGGCTCTGCTCGGTCCCAACGGTGCAGGCAAGACCACGCTGGTGCGCATGCTGCTGGGTTTGGCGCGTCCCGACTCGGGCAGCGTTTCGGTGCTGGGATCCGATCCTCATCTGGGGCATGTGCAAACTCGCGTCGGCGCCATGCTTCAGGTTGGGCGCGTGCCCGAGACGCTCAAGGTACGCGAACACATTGACCTGTTTTCGTCCTACTATCCCGCGCCTCTGCCCATCGCGGAGACGCTGACGATCGCAGGGCTGGAAGACATCAAGGATCGTCCCTACGGCGAGCTTTCCGGCGGCCAGAAGCAGCGCGTGCTGTTCGGCATCGCTCTGTGCGGCAATCCTGACCTGCTCTTTCTGGACGAGCCCACGGTTGGACTCGACGTGGAAGCGCGCCGCCTGATGTGGGCGCAAATTCGCATCCTTATCGGGCGCGGCAAAACGGTCCTGCTCACCACTCATTACCTGAATGAAGCCGATGCCCTGGCCGATCGCATTCTTGTGCTTGACAGGGGATCGATCGTGGCCGAAGGCACGCCCAGCGAAATCAAGGCGCGCGCCATGGGCAAACAGGTCCGCTGCACCAGCCGGCTGTCGCTCGAGGAAGTCCGCCAGATTCCCGGCGTGCTCAGTGCCAAGGCCGACCGCAACGCCTTTGAGCTGCAAGTGAACGCCGCCGAACCAGTGGTGCGCGAGCTGTTACAGCGAGATCCTTGGCTGGGCGATCTGGAAGTCACTAATGCCGGCTTGGAAGAGGCGTTCCTGGCGCTGACGCAAAACCACAACACCGACTCCTGGAAGGAAAGGAACTAATATGGCTGCCACCACATTTCCCGCCACGCTCGCTGTCACCCGCCGCTCGCCGGCCAGAACCATCGCGCTCTTCTACAAGGAAGCGAAGTACGAGTTGCTGAAGAACGTGCGCATCCCGGTGTACGCGATTTCGACGGTCGCATTTCCGCTGATGTTCTACGTATTGTTTGGCATCGTGCTGGGATCGGGAAACCCTGTAAACCGCAATGAAACCGCCGTGTACATGCTCGCGACCATGGGATGCTTCGGCGTGATGGCGGTCTCGCTGTTCGGTTTCGGCGTGAGCCTGGCGATCGAGCGCGGCCAGGGCTGGCTGCAAGTGAAGCGCGCTTCACCCATGCCGATTGCCGCCTATTTCTTTGCCAAGCTTTTCTCGGCGGTCGTATTCAGCACGGTGATCATGCTTCTGCTTCTCGCCGTCGGCACCGCATTCGGTGGCGTGCGCCTGCCACTGGCGACGGCCGCTCGCCTGGTCGGCATTCTGGTTGCCGGTTCGATTCCCTTCAGCTCGATGGGGCTGGCCATCGGATACTTCGCGAAACCGAATTCCGCGCCTGCGGTAGTCAATCTGATTTACTTGCCGATGGCGTTCTGCTCTGGATTGTGGATCCCGCTCTTCATGCTGCCCCACGGATTGCGCATGTTCGCCAACTTTCTGCCTCCCTACCACATGAGCCAGCTTGCACTAAACGTGGTCGGCATGGGGATGGTACCGGCGGCTTCCACTTGGCCGCACGTCGAGGGGCTGCTGTCATTCAGCCTGATCTGTCTGGGACTGGCGGCTTGGGGCTACTGGCGGGACGAAGGCAAATTGTATGGGCCATGGTTATCTTTACGGCGCTTACTTTCAATAGCCAATGGATTTGGCTGGGAGTGGCGATTTCGGCCGTGGCCGTGATCTGGTACACGGTTGTGCCCAAGACCCATTCCAGACAACAATAGGCATGGAGCAGGCGATGGCTATCCTTCGCACGATCTGGCGGAAGATTTATCCCAACGACGACCAACATCACCGGATGCCGCTCCTGTGGCTCCCCTTCATGATCTGGTTCTTCGTGGACCCGGGGTCAAGGCATACTGGTTTGCTGGGCTGGGTGGCAAATACTTTTCTTGGACTTGTCTTCATCCTGATATACCTGCAGGCGTTCTCGCATCGCGACCCGTACAGGTTGACATGCGTCTTGGCCATGACTGCCATGGCGGCAATCCTTATCCCACTCAACGGCGGTGCCACAGCATTTCTGGTCTACGCAGCGGCTGCGGGCGGTTTCCACCCCAACCTGCGCAGAGTGTCCGTGCTGATTGCCCTGCAGGTCGCCGTTCTCGCCTTCTACGCCTACCGGCTTCATCTGCCCCTAGGTGCTTGGGGATCGCTGCTGCTGTTGATTACCATCGTGGGATTCGGATGCCATTACTCGGCGATCAGCCACTGTGCGGCAGAAAAACTGCAACTCGCGCAGGACGAGATCGAACATCTCGCCAAGATTGCCGAGCGCGAACGCATCGCGCGCGACCTGCACGACCTGCTGGGACACACGCTGTCGCTCATTACCCTGAAGGCCGAGTTGGCGCGCAAGCTGGTGGACCGCGATCCGCAACGGGCCAAGCAGGAAATGCAGGATGTAGAGCACACTTCGCGCGCCGCGTTGGCTGACGTGCGCGAGGCCATCAGCGGATATCGCGGTCAGGGGCTCGCCGCCGAACTCCTCCGCGCCCGCCAGACGCTCGAAACCGCGGGCATCACCGTGGACTGCGAAGCCTCGGAGGTCCCCCTGAGCCCGGCCCAGGAAACCGTGCTTGCCCTGGCGCTTCGTGAAGCCGTGACCAACGTGGTGCGCCACGCTCAGGCGCAAACCTGCAGCGTCCGCCTGGGGCGCGACGACCAGCTTTGCACTCTGGAGATCGCTGATAATGGATGCGGCGCCGATGGTCCGGAGGGCAACGGTCTGCGCGGCATGCGCGAACGGCTGGAGGCGATCGGCGGCTCGCTGCAGCGCCAGACCGCCGCCGGTACCCGCCTGGTGATTCATTTGCCTCTCGCGCCCATGGCCTCGGTTCTGCGAAACTGAGAGCCATGCCCGCCGTCAAGCGCGACAAGATCAGGGTAGTCCTTGCCGAAGACCAGGCCATGGTCCTGGGCGCGCTTGCCGCGCTGCTCGAGATGGAAGACGATATCGAGGTCATCGCCCGCGCACAATCCGGCGACGAAGCCCTGCGCGCCGTGCAGCAAACCCGCCCCGACGTATTCATCACCGATATCGAAATGCCCACGCTGACGGGGTTGGAGGTCGCCGCCGAACTGAAGCGCCGTGGCGTACCGGTGCGCGTCATCATTCTCACCACGTTCGCGCGGGCTGGCTACCTGCGCCGTGCCCTCGACGCCGGAGCTTCCGGCTATCTCCTCAAAGACATGCCCGCAGAGCAACTTGCCGATGCGGTGCGGCGGGTGCATCGCGGACTGCGCGTCATCGATCCGCAACTCGCCGCCGAGGCCTGGACCGACGAAGTCGACCCTCTCACCGAGCGCGAGCGCCAGGTGCTGCGCCTCGCCGGAGAAGGCAAAGCCAGCTCCGACATCGCCACGGAATTGAATTTGTCGGAGGGCACGGTGCGTAATTATTTGTCGGAAGCCATCAGCAAACTCGGCGCCGCCAACCGCGTTGAGGCAGCGCGCATCGCCCGCGCCAAGGGCTGGTTGTAGAAGCCGGCCGAACAACTTGCAGTCAACCCAAGACGCACGAAAAACGCCCCGGAGCAGGAGGTGCCTCCGGGGCGTTGCTCCTCTGACTGCAGCTACGTCAGGAAGAACTCGCGGGTGATCTTGGTCCATTGCTCGTCGGGCATGGTGCTGGCGAGATCGTCGATGGCCACTCCGCCGTCCTGGGCCAAGGCGCCCAGCACGCTCGGCACCACGCGCTGCAACCGCATCGAGGACTCTTCCGTCCACCACCGCGCCAGTGCGCCACCCAGCAGATTGCGGAAGTTGGTCTTGGCATCGGGAGAGTGCACCGTTACCAGCCAGCCTTCGCCGTAGGGATCCTTCGTCGCCAGCGCCGGATCGCTGACCACGGCTTCGTTGATGTCGGCCACGCTGCCTTCGATCGGCGAAACCATGTCAACTTTGACGCCGTTGCGCACCAGGCTCCATACCTTTTGTCCCTGACGGATCCACTGGCCACGCTGCGGCAGCATGATGTGCTCGACCTTGCCGGTCAGCTTGGAGGCGAAGTCGTCGATGCCGATTCGTACCAGGTTCGGACTCTCGCTCAGCGCCCATGTGTGTCCGGGGTGATAGCGAAGATTGTCGGGGACTAAGAAGCCGCCTACCAGGCTGGGCTTCAAGCGCGCTGCCGCGTCTTGTTTGCGCATCGTCGGGGCTACCTGCAGCACGGGGTGTTTCGCTTTGGAGTAGAAGAAATCAATGGTTAGGAAGATTGCGAACATCATGAGAACTAGAAGAACTGTCATAACCGCCTCCTGCCTCGCATCCGAGGGCTTCCTGCTCTGCCAGCGCTTGGTTGCTTCGCGCTTGACACTTTTCTTAAGGCATTCGGCGTACCAAACCAGTGAATGCGGAGAATTGTTGCGATGAGGGCGTGCAAGTGGCGAGAATTGTGGGCGTTGCGGAGCCCGTTGCGAATTTCCTCGATGCCCGAGTTGCATTCTTCAACGACGTGATTCGTTGCGTTCTGCAACTAGAGATCCGTGGAATGTCTCCTTCAGCGCTCGCTCCCGTTCAGTATCACCAGCGGAACCAGTAAGTTAGCTTGCATTCGAGAGGGTCGAGGGGCGATGTTGCAGTTTTCATCGCGGTGATGCACTCCGCAACACCGCCGAGGAGAAAACCAGCAATACGATCAATGAATTTTGGCCTGAAAACGAAAAAATCGACAACTGTAGGCACGGCGGGACCGGAAGACGCCTTGCGGTCGAATCATGGGCGGCCTGCTCGGCTGGTGATCCTAAGACGAAGGCGCTCGGAGCGTGCGCAAAAGTGCCTCAAGGATTATTCGTTAGTTCTGAGGGCCGCTGCGCGCAGGCATGGACATCCCGACAGCAGCTACGCTTTCGATGAAGACCCGGCTGGGCACGACGGAGATCCAATCGTGGCGGGTGATAAGCAATTTCAAGCCGACGATTGCCGGACGGCTGGCGCGGCGCCACTCCGATTCATCCGCCGCAAAATAGCTTCCCATCCCCGCTTCGTCCCATGGGTAAAGCCAAACCTCGCAGGTGCGGTTTGGTTCCACCAGAAAGGGCAAGCGCCTCTGCGATCCATCGGCGAATGTAATCTGCAAAGAAACTTGCGAAGGTTTCCGTATTTTCCACCAGGCTGGGTACGTGACCCGAAGGCGAAGCTGCAGGAAGTCTGCGCCGGCGGCTGGCCAATGGACCGGTCCCAAGTCAACGGCGCTATTGCGATGAGTGATGGGTATTTCACCAGAGGCATTGCCCAGCTTCTGCTGGTTGAAGATCAGCCGCGAATCGCGAGTTTCGTCGCGCGCCAGTCCGAGCACGCCGTTCGCGGGACTGCCGGCGAGATGGTAATGACGCATTAGGTAGAACCACAGCTCCGGACTGCGGGTGAAATTGGGAATGCCATCTACGCCTTGGCTGATGACGCCGTCGGGAAGGTAAAGTCCGAATAGCGGATTCGACCGGCGCAGTCCGGCTAACTCGAGATTGGTAAGGTACTCTCCATTGACCAGATAACTTTGCAGCACCCCACCAGCAACCACGCGGCGGGAAGTCAGACCGAACGCGGTCTCGTAAGGAAACACGAAAATGGGCCCGCCGCGGTCCGTGTGCTGATCGACGTAGGCCGAAACCGACGACAAAAGTTCGCTGTCGGCGGTGCGGAAGCAAGCGTGATCGAATGCGCGAAACCCGTCGGGACAAACCAGGGTCGGATTTTGTATTTCTCTCCATTTCGCTTCCAGGTTGCTGGGAGTGAAGGCCCCGTCAGGATGGGCCAGCAGCAAGGTCCCGACAACGGCGACGGCCACCAGGATGCCTGAGATCACAGGAGCTGAGGGTCGCCCGCCGACCAGGATTGCGCCGCTAAGGAAAACCATGGGGAAGATGGCGAGCAGCACGTGGCCGTAGTCGGAGCGCACCAATCCGCTTTGCAGCATAAGAAATGAGAAGCAGAATCCGGAGAGCAGGAAAGCTGGACGCCGCGTCCACCCGCGACTGTCCGGTTCACGCCACCTCCAAGCCAGAGCGAAAACAAAGCCACCCATCGCCAGGGTGGAGAGAACCAGACGCTTGCCGGCTTTCGGCATCCCCGATGGCACGAACCAGCGATAGGAAGTGGCCAGCGTGAAGCTGGAATGCCAGAACTTGAAATTGAGCGGAGAGGCCATGGCGGCATTGGTCGCCAACATCAGGACCGCAAAGCATGCACCTGCCAGGGCCAATAAAAGCATCAGCCTAAACCCCGCTCCGGGGAGTCTCCGCTTCACCGCGTAGGTTGCGGTCACAGACAGCAACAGCGCCGCTACGGCGTATAGCCCCGTGTCCGCGGAAAGCAGAGAGCAGATGATACAGACCACTCCGGCTGCGAGTGCGGGCAGTACGCGGGCCCGGGTGTCTGATGCTACGACATCCGCAAGCCGCAAGAATCCCAGAAAGACCACGATGGAAACGGAGGTGCGCACATCTGGCGGCGACCAGAAGACCACGGCCAACAGCACGAACAACCGCCGCTTCCACGAACTGGCTTCCCGGAAGAGCAGCCAGGCGCTGGCGAATGTGGCGAGAATGGTGACGAACCATGGCAGCGTGTACCAGGTGGCATAGACCGTCCCCGTCGAAATCCCCAGCCAGCGCGACGGTGCACTGGAGAGCCATTGGAAGAGCGGTCCGTAAGTAAATGTCACGTCACGACCGAACCAAATTCCGGTCGCTGCCTTGTAACTGGTATCGAGAAGCCAGGAACCATCGAGCAGGTCAAGTGAGGGAGCGATGAAAAGCGCTCGGTGGCGAAACAGAATCACGGGAGTGCAAGCCGCCAGCAGAAGCAATAACAAGCACCAATCCAGAAGAGGCGGCAGCGGCACGGAGCGGCGTAGGAAGAATTTCTTCATGCCCGGCAAGGATCAGGTGGGTCCAGGGAGAGAACGCATAACAGTAGCATTGCGGAACCTGCAGTGCGCATTTATTGCGCGGCAGTGCCTTGCACTACGATCCCCAGCTTCTCGGTCGGGCTGGCATCCGAGGATGGAACGGTTACGGTAAACACCACGACTCCCTTTGCGTCTCCTACGACGCTACCCGGCTCGCCTGGCGTATCCAGCGCAATCACCGCCGGATGGTTCGTACCCGTCGTTTTCGCGCTCAGGGCAACCAGCTTCTTGTAAAGGTAACCTTGTTCGGGATTGGGATCGCTGGCGACAGGAATGGCCAACAGGAAATCGGGATTAGGCGCCACACCCAGGTGGTTGCCGTCCTGCGGCAGCAGTTGATAACGCAAGCTGTACACGCCGGCAGGAATTGCCTGTCCGCGAAAATCGGTCATGCCCTTGGGCAGGTTGACCACGCCAACAAACTCCCCGTTCGCCAACTCCGCATAGAGCGCGCCGGGAACATCCTTCGCCGCAGTCTTGAGTTGCTTTGCAAACCAGAATTCCGCGGTCCAACCGCCATCGAGCGTTATGCGGTATCCCTTTGTTTCGACCGCTTGCTTCAGCGCGTCAGAAGCTACGGGCGCGCTCAAGGCGCCGATGCGCTCGACCTGGGCGGCAGCAGCGAAAACAGTGGTCGCGACGCAGAACATCGCGCTCCAAATCAGTAACCGGCATAGGAACGGTTGTCTAGCCATTGACCGAACATAATACAAGTGCCCGGCACGGCGCTCCCTTTTCTTCCCGGCGCCATCTAAATAACTGGATACTGGCAGGGCTAAGAGGAGAGAATTCGGATCGTTATCCAGTTGCATTTTATTGATTTGACTCTGTCCCCATTCGGGGATACGCTAGCGGCCAATGAGAGTTGTTTTTCGCTTGGGCAATCTTCCGGGCTCAATCCCTACCACTGCACAGCATTGCCATGCATCCCAATGTCAGACCGAAGCGGCTGGTCTGTCGCCGGTCCATCCCGCTTTCGGGACCCGGGGCTCCAATCCGCCCGCCACGGCGGGAGTTGCGGTCGCGATACAAACGGAGGCTGACTTCCGATTCTAAATGAAGAAGAACATCGAAATAAGCCCGAACATCGAAACCCTATTTGGTACCCGAGACGAAAACCTGCGCCTGCTGGAAGATGGCTTGAATGTCGCCATCGCCATGCGGCCCGATTCCATCGAGATTGAGGGAGCGGCGGCCGACGTGGGCCGGGCACAGCAGGTATTTACCGACTACCAGCACCTGCTACGCAACGGTTTTACTTTCGTGAACGGCGATCTGGGCGCCATGATTCGCGTCTTGACCTCGGACCCGACAGCCACCTTGCGTGGACTCGCCGAAGCCGGCAAACAGCGGTCGTTTGGCAAGCGCAGCGTGCAGCCCAAGAGCATTAACCAACGGCGCTACCTCGAGGCCATCGAGAACAGCGACATGGTGTTCGGCGTCGGACCCGCGGGGACCGGCAAGACGTATCTCGCGGTGGCGATGGGCATCGCGGCGCTGCTGTCGAAGCGGGTGAATCGCATCGTGCTGGCGCGTCCTGCTGTCGAAGCCGGCGAGCGCCTGGGCTTCCTGCCGGGGACCTTGCAGGAAAAAGTCGATCCGTATCTGCGCCCTTTGTATGACGCTCTGTACGACATGCTCGAACCCGACAAGGTGGATCGCTACCTGGAGAAGAACATCATTGAGATTGCCCCCATCGCGTTCATGCGCGGGCGTACGCTCAACGATGCGTTTGTCATTCTGGATGAAGCGCAGAACACCACGTCGGAGCAGATGAAGATGTTCGTCACCCGCCTCGGCTTCAATTCCAAGGCGGTCATCACCGGCGACATCACCCAGATCGATCTGCCGAACGCCAGCCGTAGCGGCATGGTGGAGGCGATCGAGATCCTGCGCAACGTGGAAGGTATCCGCTTCTGCTACTTCGACGAGGGAGACGTGGTGCGCCATCACCTGGTGCAGCGAATCATCCGGGCCTACGACGACTATAAAGGGCGCAACGAACAGTTGTCGCTGTCGCTGGAAATCAAGAACGGCAACGGTTTCGCCACCGCGCCCAGCAGCGATGGGCGGGCGCCTGCGGCTAGCGTCGAGCGGCAGACATCGCTGGCGGAAGTGCCTTCGGCCGAGGCGTCCCCGCCCGCACAAAATCGCGTTTCCGAGTAAATCCTTGCTACCATGATATGGGAGGGCTGAACGTGCCCTCCCATTTGTACTTGAGCGAAAAATGCTTCTCCTGGTACACGAACTGCCCGATGTTCGCGAGCGCGCGCTGGCGCTGTTTGCAGGAAAAGCGCAACGCGCCGTCGGACTGCGCGGTGACGTCGTCATTTTCGTCACCTGCAGCGAGGAGATGCAGAAACTCAACCGCCAGTATCGGGGCAAGGATGAACCGACCGACGTACTGACGTTCCCCTCTCTCAGCCCCAGAGTGCTCGGCGACATCGCCATTTCGGTAGAGATTGCCGCGGCCAATGCCGCCGAACTCGGCCACTCCACCGAAGCAGAAGTGAAGGTCCTTATCCTGCACGGATTACTGCATCTCGCCGGGTACGACCACGAAACCGATGATGGCGAGATGCGAACTCGCGAAACCACCCTGCGCCGCAAGCTCGGCTTGCCCGTCGGCCTGATCGAGCGCACCCACACCAGCCTTCCGAAGCGTGCGGTTGGCCGAAAGCCATCCGCCAAGTCTGCCGGCTCCAGCAGTCGCGGAGGTGGCCGGAGATGAGCCTGCCGTTATCCATCCTTCTGGTGGTTTTGATGGCGCTGCTGGCCCTGGTGTCCTACGTGGACCGGCTCTACGCGGAGATGGGGAAGTTCTTAGGGCGGGAGTTCCAGGAGAACATAGACGCCTACGAACATCACGTCGAGCCCAAACTGCACGTGAGTCGCGACCGGGCTGCGCTCTCGATGGCCGTGCTGACCCAGATGTGCATGGCCAGCATCGGCGTGCTCATCGGCTACGTGCTGTTCATGGAAAAGCGCTGGGTCGTGCTCGATTTGGTGCAGGCGGCGGTGAGTCTGATCTTCATCATCGTCATCTTCAACCGTTTGCTGCCGTATCTATTTTTCGTGCGCACCAAGGGCGAGTGGCTGGTGCGATGGGTCCCGGTTTTACGGACGCTCATTTATCTCGCCGTACCTGTGACCCTGATCCTCAGCTTTGCTTTGTCGGTCGCATCGCTCTCCAAGGAGCATCCGGGACCGCAGCCTGAGCACCCGTCGGAGGCCGTGGACGCTCTGATCGAAGCCGGTCAGGAAGAGGGCATTCTGGAGGAGGGCGACCGCGACCTTATCCAGTCGGTCGTGGAATTCGGCGACAAGACCGTGCGCGAGGTGATGACACCCCGGCCCGAGATCGTCGCGGTCCCTATCAACACCACCATCGAGGAGTTCACCGAGCTGATAAAGAAGTATCCCTATTCACGCATACCGGTGTATGAAGGCGAGATCGACCATATCAAAGGTATCGTGTATGCGAAAGACCTCTTACAGGTCCTGGATACGGACGCGCGCACCAAAACCGTGCGCGACTTGATGAAGCCCGATGTGTACTTTGTCCCCGAAACCAAGCTGGGCAGCGAACTGATGCGCGAGATGCAGCGCGACAACATTCGCATGGCCATTGTCATCGACGAGTACGGCGGAGTCGCCGGCCTGGTCACCATCGAGGACCTGGTGGAAGAGATCGTTGGCGAAATCCGCGACGAGCACGAAAAGGCTGAGATCGTGAAAGAGAGCGAGTCCGCGTACATCTTCAACGGCAACACCGATGTGGACCTGCTGGAAAAATTGCTGGGCGTGCGGCCCGACGAAAAAGAGGCGACCACCATTGCCGGGCTGGTAAGCGAACTTGCCGGACACATTCCCAAGGCGGGTGAAGTCTTCGAGGAGAACGGATTGCGTTTCGAAGTGTTGGAATCCACCGAACGCCGCATTGATCGCGTGCGGGTTAGTCTGCAGACCAGTTCTGCCTCCACCCAGGTGCGCAGCTAAGGAGGCCCTGATTAAGTCTGGCTCTTTGAAGGGGACGGCCTTCAGGCCGTCCGTAAATGTCCTAATATGAGGCTTGGGCTTTAGCCCCTGAGGAAGGTTCAACGGGCTTAATCAGGTATTCCCTAACATGGCATTTCGATCCGGCTTCGTCTCCATCATCGGCCGCCCCAACGCGGGAAAGTCCACCCTGCTGAATGCGCTGGTCGGCGAAAAACTCGCCATCGTCACTCGCAAGCCGCAAACCACGCGCAATCGCATTCAGGGGATCATCAACGTCGAGCGCAAGGGCAAGAAACCCGCTCAAGCGAAAGAAGCTGGGGTGGGGCACCCACGTCCCGCGGGACAAATCGTTCTGGTTGATACTCCCGGAGTTCACAAGCCGATCAATTCGCTGAACCGGCGCATGATGAAGGAAGTGTATGACGCGCTGGAAGGCTGCGATCTGCTGCTGCTGATCGCGGACGCGACCGCCAGGTTCGGCGCCGGCGATAAATTCGTGCTCGACATTGTGAAGAAGAGCGACCAGCCCTGCTTCCTGCTGCTGAACAAGATCGATGTGCTCGACAAACAGCGACTCCTGCCGCTCATCGCGGAATATAAAGAGCGGCACGACTTCGCCGAGGTCATTCCGATTTCGGCGATGAAGCGCGAAGGTCTTGACGCATTGCTGGCGTCGGTGATGAAGGCGCTTCCCGAGGGGCCGCGATATTTTCCCAAAGACCAGATCACCGATCAGCCCGAGCGGTTCCTGGTGGCGGAGTTGATTCGCGAGCAGGTGCTGGTGGCAACCGAGCAGGAAGTGCCCTATGCGACGACGGTGCTGATTGACCAGTACGAAGAGGGCGCTAGACTGACGCGCATCGCGGCCACCATTTACTGCGAGCGTGAGGGGCAGAAGGCGATCCTGATCGGCAAGCAGGGCTCGACGTTGAAGAAAATCGGGACCGCGGCGCGGCTGCAAATCCAGGGACTGCTCAATACCAAAGTTTTTCTGGAACTGTTCGTTAAAGTGCGTGCCGGCTGGCGCGATTCGCGCGACTTCGTGCAAGAAACCGACTGGCGCACTCAGATGCAGAACATGTCCAGGGCCGAGCAGAACGAAGAGCCCGATCCAGACATGTAAACAAAATAAGTACATTGTCATCCCGAGGGAGGGCCGCGCCGCGCGGCCCGAGTCGAGGGATCTGCGGTTCGCCAACTTCCTGAGACAGTCGCGGACAAACGCAGATCCTTCGACTACGCCCCCGCCCGACCCGCAAGAGAAGCGGGTCGGAAATTCTTCGCGGGCGCTCCGCTCAGGATGACAATATTGAGGTTATTACCGCACTGAATCAGTCATGTTAGCGCGGGTGCCCCACCCCAACCTTCCTTTGGTTGGGTGGGATATTGTTTTCGAGTAAGAAAAATCTCGCCCAAGCAAAACCAGCTTGGACGGGGCACCCTCTAGAGTATAAGTGATTCAACGGTCGTCTCCATTTGGTTGGGTGGGCCGCCCGTCCCGAACCTCAGACTGCTAGGAAAGGCACCCGGCCGCTTGCTCTATTATTGACTCGAAGGAGTAGCAGTCATGTGGTCACATCGAATCCGATATGAGTCAGCTTGGGCGAGCCTAGGTTTGCTGAGTTTGTGCGGGGTGCTGCTGTTCGCGCAGGACAACCCGCAGCACAGTCAGACCAACCAGCAGAGAACGGTCACCACGCCTCTGCTGGTGAACGTGACCGGATGCCTGAAGAAGAGCGGCACGTCGGGAGGCTATTACGTCGCCGACCAGGATGGCCGGACGTGGGAGCTCACCAGCCAGAAGGTGGACTTGGCAAAGCAAGTGTTTCACACGGTAAGCGTCTCCGGACATCCGTCAACCGGGTCGAAGATGCGAGAAGGAAAGAGCGAGCAGGGCCAGAACCCAGCGGGTGAGCGAACCTTCACGCTGGACGTCACCGAGTTGGAGGTGGTGAGCCCCAGTTGCACGCGGTAGCTCCGCAGGAAACCTTGAAGCACGGGTTTTCTGCTGCCCATCAACCATGAAATCCATATGCCAGGTCTTGCCGCGCTTTTAGGATGGCGTACGCAGCCGTCTCATTTTGGAGCTCAGGCAAAGTTTTTTTTGCGCCCGCTGCAAAGCGTTAGGTACATTTCCGTAGAATTAATTGTTAGTACTATCTCTGGTAGTAAGGTTGACCGTTGATTAGGCTTTGCTCTAATGGCTACCTGCTATCTCAGAGTTGGTCACCGGATTGTTAGTTTTGCGCTTTTCGCTTGCTGTTTGACTTCCACGCTCCTGGTTGCCCAAACCGACGTAGGTGCTCCAAGGGGCATGTCCAGAACCCACAGGGAAATGCTATCCGCAGCGCGTCGGTGACGCTGCGGAATCCCGCAACCGCAATTGGGAGTACCGGTAACTGCTCCAGAAGGCGAAGCAGAAGCCTTTTGAACGGGTGGACATCATCCGGCAGGGAGCGACCTGCCGAAGAAGCCTGCACAGCAGTTGTCTGACGTTCCCGGGTTCTAACCTCGAAGGCTGGCCCCTGCGCCGGCCATCGCACCGTTCGCACCAAACGAAGGAGAAGTGAATGAAAAAGATTTTGTTCTTAATGACTGCGTTTCTGCTCATTGCCGGCACAATGACCGTCTGTGCGCAGACCATAGTCACACCCCCGAGCACCAGTTTGCGGACGCCAGGAGTGCCGCACACTCACTTGTTCATTTTTATTCCTGAAGGCGGACCGCAGCCGTCCATTCCTAACGGCGAAACTCCGGCTTCGATCGCTTGCGTTTACGGCTTGGTCGCGCCAACCAGCGGGTGCCCCAAGAGCGGAAGTGTGCTTCCCGTCGGCGGCACCAAGGCCATCGCCGTGGTAGAGTACGGCCTGTACGCCAACGCCCAGGCTGACTTCGACACCTACAACACGCAGTGGGGGGGCTCGCTCCTGCCGTCCCCGCACATAACCCAGGTCTGCTATCCGGCTCCGCCGTGTCCGAACAACGCCGGCACGGGCTGGGACCTGGAGACCGCACTGGACGTTCAGATAGCCCATGCCATGGCACCCGGTGCCGCGATTTACATTGCAGGATTCACCAACGATCCGCTGGGGGATGGGGCCGAACAAGGAATCGCTGCCAGGCTGGAGAGCACCTATGGGGCCGGCGAAGTCTCCAATAGCTGGACCTACAACGGTGGGGAAGGCTGGTGTTCCCCCCCCAGCAACTGCGAGCTAAGTTACGACAGTGACTTCACGGAGCCCGGCATTGTGTACTTCGCCGCGGCAGGTGACGCTGGTGCTCAAGTGAATTATCCCTGCATCTCGCCTAATGTGGCTTGCGCCGGCGGCACACACATTAACCGCGACAGCGGTGGAAATTTCACCGGCACCGAAAGCTGCTGGAGCGGTAGCGGCGGCGGGATCAGCGTGGTTGAGCCTCGCCCCAGTTATCAGAATATTCCCAGTGTCAAGGCTATCGTGGGCAACTTCCGCGGCATACCGGACATGTCGGCGGACGCTGATCCGGCTAGCGGAGTCGCCGTCTATAGCAGCAGCTATTGCGGCGGCTGGTGCGTGGTCGGTGGCACCAGCGTGGCTTCGCCGTTGCTGGCGGGCTACGTCAATAACGCGGGCCACTCCCTCGCTTCTACCAATGCCGAGCTAACCAAAACCTACATTAACGATAGTCTAAAAGCCAGTGGCTACTGGTATAACCCCAGCGGGTATCCGCCCTTTCCGCCCTTCTTTGACATCACGACGGGTGGGGGTGGGAGGGCCACGCCAGGCTGGGACAAGTGCACGGGTATCGGCAGCCCGAGAAAGCTTAGCAGTTTCTAGAGTGATTACGTTTTGTACGGAGCCCTGCTGCCCTTGTAGCAGGGCTTTCTTGTTTGAGCGGTGCTAAAGCGCCATAAAATATTTCCGCAATAACTAGATGTAAGACTCTACGCAGTTGTCAAAAGCAGATAAGGATACCCGCGCGGCTTGAACTTCTGATTCAGGTAGGTGCCCTTGGATTCGGCACTCAGGAAAGCCGCATAATCTGCGGCGGGAACACCGAAATAGCCGTAGGTATGCCCGCTCTCTCGGAACTCAATTTCCAACACGCAGCTCTCCGGGTCGTATCCGATGGCGGCAATACTGCTGGAATCAACCGGGAATCGCTGCATTGTCACACCATTTATTCCAATTCCGGAGTGGCGCTCAAAGAGCGGTTTTTGCTTCTTAATTCCCTTGCCGTAAGCGAATTCCATCGGTTGCGAGGCGCGCTCCAGGAGCGCGCCTCCCTTTTGGTGTGCCAAGCAATCTGAACGCGCGCTCAATGCGGCGTCTCAGTCGTCTTTTCGGCTTTGGCTTTCTTGGCTGCAATCGCCTTGTCCACCCATTCATCGGTAGCTTTCAGGTCAGCCTTGCGGGCGTCGGGCTGGTCGCACTCGTATTCCGCGCGCTCGCGGTACAGCAGATTCATGTAGGCCATGGCATCGTCATCGTCGGGCTTAAGCTGAAGTGCCTTCTCCAGCAGCTGAATTCCGTCCTCGACGTAATGCTGACTCTGCGTCCGCAACGAAACACAGGCGGCCGGGTCACTGATCATCTCGCTGTCCGTCAAGTGCATGTCGTCGCGCATTTTGACGCGCGGCGGGTAGGCCAGGGTCCAGTCAATGACGGCCATCGAAAAATAATTGTGCGCGTCGTCGGGGTTGAGCTCAATGGCCTTCATGTAGTACTCGCGAGCGTCATCCCAGCGCTTCAGGTTGAGGCTCAAGGAGGCGATGGAGACCGTGCTTCGGTAGCGCTGCTGATCGGTTGGATCATCCTTGAGAACGGTCTTGAACTCGCCGATCGCCTGGGTCGCCATCTCGGTATTGGCCGCCGATTCATCGCCGGGTATGTACTGCTGGGCGTAGGAATTCGCCAGGAGCACCCGCGCCTGGGTGGAGGTGGGATCGAGCTTGAGCGCAGCCTGAAAGTGCTCCACGGCGCCCTGGTAGTTGGAGAATTGGTGGGCGAGGATGCCCGCCCGTATTTCCTGCGCAGCCGATGTGTCTTGTGCGAAAACCAGTGTGGAAGCGCCGATTGCGAAGGCGACGATGCAGGCGAGAGTGAGGCGCGCGCGTCCGCGCCAGGATCCTCCGGCCACGCTCCGGAACCAGGTATTGCTAGCATTCGTTGGCATTGGCAATCTCATAGCAAGAACAAAGCTCGTTCGAGCCGATCGCGTTGAAGGACATTCTTGGCGCCCCCAACAGGCAACCGCAGATCCTTCGACTCCGGCGGCGCAAACCCCGCGCCACCTGCGCTCAGGATGACAAAACTCAAATTTCCGATGCGACAATCGCGATGGCTAAATGCTGATGGCTGTACTGACTACTGACTACTGACTACTGACTACTGACTACTGACTACTGACCCCTCGCCCCTACTCCTTGACCGCAATTCCCAGCGCCTTCATCTTGCGATACATGTGACTGCGTTCCAGTCCCAGCACCTCGGCGGTCCGGCTGACGCTGCCATGATTTTCATCCAGCTTCTTCAGGATGTAGTCGCGTTCGTAGGCGGCGCGCGCCTGGTGCAGGCTGGAAAAATCGCCCATGGTGCGGCGGCCACTCTCGCGGTAAACCAGGGTGGGCAGATGCTTGCGCTCCAGTTTCACCACCGTGGGATTCATGATCACGATGCGCTCAATCAGGTTGCGCAGCTCGCGCACGTTGCCCGGCCACGAATAGCGCATGAGGGCCTCGAGGGCGTCGTTCGCGATCTCTTTCGGACGGCGGTTGTAGGTCTGGGAAAACTCCTTCAGGAAATAGCGCGCGATCAGGGGAATGTCTTCTTTGCGTTCGCGCAGCGGCGGCACATAAAACGGGATCACGTTCAGCCGGTAGAAAAGATCTTCGCGGAAATTTCCCTTGGAGATTTCCTCTTCCAGGTCCTTGTTGGTGGCCGCGATGACGCGGGCATCCACCGTGATCGGCTCTTCCTCGCCGACCGGAGCAAAACGCCCTTCATCGAGTGTGCGCAAGACCTTGGACTGCGTTTTCAGGCTCATATCGCCGACCTCGTCGAGGAACAGCGTCCCCCCGTCGGCCTTCTGAAATTTGCCTTCTTTGTCAGCGGCGGCGCCGGAGAATGCGCCCTTGCGATGTCCGAACAGCTCGCTCTCGATGAGATCTTCAGGAATGGCCGCGCAGTTGAGCTCGACGAACATGGCCTCTTTGCGGAGACTCTGCGCGTGGATGGCGCGCGCCGCCAGTTCCTTGCCGGTGCCCGATTCGCCGTAGATCAGGACGCGCCCGTTGGTCGGGGCCATCAGTGCGATCTGCTGGCGCAGCGCTTTCATGGGGATGCTGTCGCCGACAATGACGCTGCGCACCTGGAACTGTTTCTTGTATTCCAGGTTCTCGCTGCGCAACCGTTTGGCTTCGATGGCGTTCTTCAGAACGATCAACGTGCGCTCAATCGACAGCGGCTTCTCGAGAAAATCGAAGGCGCCCAGCTTGGTGGCCCGCACCGCGGTCTCGATGTTGCCATGTCCCGAGATCATGATGATTTCGGGATGGTCCTCAGGCTCGACCAGCTTTTCCAATATTTCCAGGCCGTCGATGCCGGGCAGCCAGATATCGAGCAGCACGACATCCACCGACTTGTGGCGAAGCGCGTCCATGCACTCCTCGCCGCTGCCCGCGAGTAGAGTTTTGTAACCCTCATCCTCCAGCACGCCTTGCAGCGAGCTGCGGATTTGGGACTCGTCATCCACGATCAGAATGGTTTGCATTTTGCTGGCCAGCCGCCGCGGCCATGTCCTGGGCCAAGGGCAACTCTACGATGAATCTGGTTCCGACCGGAGCATTCTCTTCCACGCGAATCGACCCGCGATGATCTTCCACAATACGGCTGACAATGGCGAGACCGAGCCCCGTCCCGCGCCTCTTGGTAGAGAAATACGGTAGGAACAGTTTCTCCTTCACCTCGGAAGTGACCCCATGTCCGGTGTCGGCGACCGTGATTTCGACCGCGTCCCGCTCACCCACGAGCGCAGTGGAGATGTGGATTTCCTTGAGCAATGAGTTTTGCATGGCTTCGGCGGCGTTGTCCACCAGGTTGGCGATGGCCCGCTTCATGGCGTCGGGATCGGCCTGGACCGGGGGCAAGTCGGGCGCGAGGAAGCTCTCCACGCGAATCCCATCGAGCCTGCCATCGAACATGGCCAGCGCCTGATTGACGATGCTGTTGATGTGGGAGGGTTGGGGCTTCGATGCCGGAAAGCGGGCGAGAGCGGAGAACTCATCCACCAGGGTGCGGACGGTTTCCACCGAGGAGCCGATGGTTTCCGAGCATTGCCGGATCACGTTGAGCGAGGCCGCATCCGGAGGCGTCCCGCGTTCGAGATGGCGACGAATGCGCTCGGCCGACAAGGCAATCGGGGTAAGCGGGTTCTTGATTTCGTGCGCAATACGGCGCGCCACCTCACGCCAGGCCGTCTGCTTCTGCGCGCGTAACAGATCGGTCAGGTCCTCAAACACCACCACATATCCCATCCGCTGGCGGTGGCCATCGGCCGCAGGCGACGACGGCGGATCCAGCGATGCCACCGTCACCGCAACGTTCAGGCTTACGCGCGAGGTGACGATCTCCATCTGGCTGGTGGTGGTTGCCATGCGGTCAGCTTTGCGCAGCAGGTGCTCCAGATCGGACACCGCTTCTGCCGGAAACAGGTCGTGCAGGGTTTGCCCGGAATCGGGCGAGTCCTCGTCCAGTCGGAGCAAGCGCCGCGCCGCCTGGTTGGAGTGCAGGATGTGGCGCGAGGCGTCCAGCGAAAACACCGCGGAAGGAACGCTCTCCAGGATGGTCTCGATATGACGGGTGCGCTGCTCCAGTTGCACGTTCACGTCGGCCAAGTCGCGCCGTGAGGCTTCAATATTTCCCCGGCTGGCTTCCAGGTCGGCAGCCATGCGGTTGAACGATTCCACTAACTGTCCGATTTCGTTGCCCGCCTGCACGTCCACCCGGTAGTCCAGACGCCCGCGGGAAATTTCGTGGGTGGCTTCAGCCAGCGCAACCAAGGGCCGGGTCACCATCTTCGACATATACAAAGCCAGCCAGGTCGAGGCGAAGAGTACGGCGACCGTAAGCAGCAACAGAAAACCCATGTAGGTGCGGCGCAGGCGCCGCCGCTGCACGCGTAGCTCACTGTATTGTTGCTGGCTGTGTTCCACGTCACGCAGCGTGGCCGAATAATTTTCCGGCAAGGGCATGGCCACCAGGATTTGTCCATTCGGTCCCACTCGGGCACGGCCCAGGACATAAGTTTGGCCGAGAACGTCAAACGACTTTGCCTGACCCGGCGAGGCCGTCTTCAGGGGCAGGTTGTGGCGCAGCAGGGGCCACGCTTCGGGAGCATGGAAACTGGCCTCGGCACGGTCATCCACGATGGCAAAAGCGAAACCGCCTTGCAGAGTGATTTCACCGCGCCGAAATTCATCCATTACCAGGGTGAAATTTCCGGTCTGGAACGATTTCTGGGCGTCGGGACTGGTGGCAATGCGCTGCGCCTCAACCCCGGCATTGGTGGCGGCGTATTCCGTCAGCAGAGAAATGATAACGTTGGTGCGGTATTGCACCTCCTCCACCGGCCGGGAGAACCATTTTTCAATGGAGCGATTGATCAGGCCGTAGGAGAACAGGAACAGAAAGATCACCGGTCCCAGCGAAAGTAGTAACGCTCCCATGACCATTCGGCTGCGAAACTTGGAGCCGAGTACCCCGGTCTTACGCTCGGCGTACAGCCGCAGCAGAGTGCGCAGCAAGACGAACGTGAGGGCCACGAATAACAGAAAAATCAGCGCCGAAACCGCGGCAAAAATGAGCGTCTCTTCGCTGGTATCCGGCTGCAGGAAGGTCAGCTTAAAGGTGGCCTGCGCGAAAATAACGGCAAAGAGAAAGAAGGTACAAATGGAGAGCGCGATGAGGGCGGGCGTGCGGTTTCGTTTTTCTTGCGAACGAGTTGGAGGCGTAAACGGCAACATGAGCAGCCCAGTCTGCCGCTTCCGAATCAGGAATGCAAGATTATACGAGCCGATTCCAGGTCCCGGCAGGTGGCTTCATTATATCCGCGGGCCGCTTTGGGCCGGGTAGAGATTAGGGCTGCCAGGCGGCAGGGGCCGGCATCGGCCTGTGGTTGCGTCTTATCAGCCAGACCACCAGTGCCACGATCAGGATCAACGGCAGCAGCGGAACAAGGAATATTGCTACCAAAATGAGTGCGCCAGACTGTACGCTGACATCGCCCTTCACCACCGCGTTGGGATGCCGCGATAAACGTCCTCCGAGCGTGACCAGGTCCTCGGAGACCGACGCGTTGTCGCCCAAACGAACGCCTCCGCCGATGGCTACCACACTCCCCTTCACCGTGCCATCCACCATGATGCTTCCACCAATAGCGACCACATCCCCGCATGTGCCCGCCACTTCAATCGAGCAGCCGATGCAAACCAGGTCCCCTACATTTTCGTTTTGGCCTACCGTAATGCTTTGGCCAATATGGACCTGGTCTCCATTCCGAGCCTGAAGCGTTCGAGGCGTAAGGACGAGAAGCAGCAAAGCGGCTGCCAGCAACCATTGCGCGCGATGAAGCATGAGTTTACCTCCTCGGCCGGGCGGTGTGGATAGAGTAGTCCGCAGGAAATCAGAACACAAACCCATGTTGTATGTTACGAGCCAATGGTCGTGACGGTTCCCGGATTCCTATCATGAATGTCGCATAGGCGTACGGCCCACCCATAGGAATCAAAATTAACCACAGAGATCACGGAGGTCACGGAGAAAACTCGATAGAAACCAAGACTCCGTGTCCTCCGTGTCTCCGTGGTAAATGATTTTCGACGGAGACCAATTCTGAAATCGGTCTAATCGTGGAGCTGCTCTGGGCACAGGAAAGAAAGGCCGCACCGGGCCAAACAGTCATGGCCAAGCTAAGTCATTTTGAATGTTGTACATTCGCTTAGTGCACCGAGGCTGGAATTACAAAATTCCGAATTATCTGAGCACAGGAGATATTGATTTTCATGGAAGATTTTGGGCGCCAGCAACCTCGCTGGTGTTACCAGAACTTGCTGAAGTCAGGCTGCCGCTTTTCCGCAAACGCGTTGAGTGCTTCGCGGCTCTCCGGCGAATCCAGCCGAGATGAGATGACGGCCACCTCTTCCCGGATAGCGCGATCGACCTCCGCTTTGTAGGTACGCCTCAACAGTTCCTTGCAGGCGCGGAGCGCCGCCGGAGGCTTTTGCGCCAGCTCTTGCGCCGCGTTCGCCGCGGTTGTGAGCAGCTCCCCAAAGGGGACGACGGCGTTCACCAAGCCTAATTCATAAGCTCGTTGCGCCGTGAACGGGACCGCCAGCATCAGCAATTCGGCAGCGCGCTGGTGGCCGATCAGCAGCGGCAAAAGCACGCTGGAACCGGCTTCAGGAACGATGCCCAGGTTGATGAAGGGCATCAGGAACATGGTGTTGTCGGCGGCATAGACCAGGTCGCAGTGCAGCAGGATGGTGGTGCCGATTCCCACCGTCGCCCCGTGTACGGCGGCTACGATAGGCTTTTTCGCGTTCACCACGGCGCGGATAAAGCGGACCGCGGGCGGCAGGTCTTGTCCCTTCCACGGCCTTTGCAGAAAGTCGACCAGGTCGTTGCCTGCGGTGAACGCCTCGCCGGCGCCGTGCAAAAGCATGACGCGGGCCTCGGGAGCCGCCTCCGCCCTTTCCAACTCGTCGGCAAGGGCCTCGTACATCTCGGCGGTCAGCGCATTCATCTTTTCCGGGCGGTTAATGGTGATGCGCCGCACGGCGCCGTCGCTTTGGCTCTGAATGTGGCTCATGGTGTGGCTCCTATCGGGGTGAGGCCGAAAAAGCTAGTGTGCGCACATACAAAGCTACGGCGCGCACCTATGGTCTCGCTGTGACAACAAGGCATTGTACGGGAAGCCGCACCGCTAGCGGCAAAGTCGAGCGCTAGCGCGGCATCCAAACAGCGCTGGCGTGCTCCACCCGACACACACCACCGGATACCGGAACTCCGGAATTGCTCTAGTGACACCTGCAGAAGCGCCTAGGCGGGTCGTGCCACTTCGCTATAAACCTGCAGCATGCGGCGCACGCCGGCTTCCCAGGAAAACTTTTCGCACTGCTGCATGCCGCGCGCCTTTAGCTTGTCGCGGACGCTCTGGTCAAGCAGCACGCGGTGCAGCGCTTTCATGATTTCGAACACGTTCTCCGGATTCACCATGACGGCGGCGTTGCCCACAACTTCCGGAATGGAAGAGGTGTTGCTGGTGACCACCGGGGTGCCGTGCGCCATGGCTTCCAGGGGCGGCAGCCCGAATCCCTCATACAGCGACGGAAACACGAAAATCTCTGCCTGATCGTAGAAGATGCGCAGCACGTCGATGGGCACAAAGCCGAGGAAGCGCACATCATTTTGCACCCGCCCCTTCACCACTGCGCGGCGCAGGTCGGGATGCTTGGAGACTTCATCGCCAATGATGATCAGCTTCAGGTCCTCGAACTGTTTCTCCTTGGCCAACTCGGTTTTGAGCGCGGAAAAGGCCTCGATGATGCGCACCACGTTCTTGTGCGGACTGATGCGGCCGGCGTAGAGCAGGAAAGGATAGTTCACCTGGTAGCGCTCGGCGATGAACTCGCGCTCAGCCGCGCTGGCATGACCCTGGCGGAAGCGCTCGTCGATGGCGTTGTAAATGACCTCAATCTTCTCCGGGGGGACGCGAAACAGGCGCTCGGTGTCTTTCTTGGAGAAATTGGAGACGGCGAAGATGCGCGCGGCGCGCTGCAGCACCCGCTTGGTGAACCTGAAATGCAGATCTCGTTTCAGCGTGGAATGGCTGTTCACGCGGTAGAGGTGATCGAGCAGATCATGCACCGTGACCACGTAGGGACACGGAATGCCCTGCGGCTTCCAGAATAGGTGCGGCACATGCAGCAGATTGCAGTGGAAGCGCTTCAGCAGCCGATGCAGTTCGAAGTAGCTGGAGAGCGAGAACTCGTTCGGTTGCGCCGGCAAGGTCTTGAAATTCGCCGGCAATCCCTCCGTCCCGGGTAGCTTTCCGGGAATGCCGATGAGGAAATATTCGTTCTCCTGGTCCAGACGGGCGAGCGTACGGATGGCGTTGCGGGTGTAGGTCCCCACACCGAATTCGTTAATGCGCCGGATGTCGATGGCAATTCGCACTAACTCAAGTGTAAACCGCGGGAAGGAATGTTCAGCGGCATTTACCCGAACTCAGGAGGTGAATTCAAGTTTGCACCTAAGATTATCCGCCAGGTGTGGACGTCAAGGGCCCATTTGAAACATGTGGTGTCCCACTTTAAGCTCCCATCATGAGCATCACCGTACCACCGACATCACGGCTGACAAAAGAACGCGGCGTATGGGTGTTTCGCTGCGGAAAAAAGCTGTCAGCCGCCGACACCGATAAGGCGCTCCGCGATATTCGCCAGCAACGCGATCGCAGGAGTCGCGGAAACGGCTAAGTGGAAAGTTTCCTAGGCGCCGCCTTACGCCTTCACTTCCTCCGCATGTTTTGCCCGGCGCGAGGCGTACAGCGGAAATGCCTCCGCCAGTTCCAGCACCTCACGCCGAATCCGCGCCAGCACGTTCTTGTCGGTGCGGTTGTGCAGCGCCTCGGAGATCCACTTGCCGACCTGCCGCATCTCGGGTTCCTTCATGCCGCGAGTGGTGAGCGCCGGACTTCCGATGCGGATGCCGCTCGGCTTCATCGGTGGATTAGTGTCGAACGGAATGGCGTTCTTGTTGACCGTGATGCCGGCCTCGTGCAGCGCGTTCTCGGCTTCGCTGCCCAGCATGCCCTTGGCGAAGACATCCACCAACATGAGGTGGGTGTCGGTGCCGCCGGAAATAATGTGGAAGCCCTCGTCGGCCAGGGTTTGCGCCAGGACCTTGGCATTGGCCACAATCTGCCGCGCGTAGTCTTTGAAGCTGGGCTGCAAGGCCTCGTGGAAGCACACCGCCTTGGCGGCGATGATGTGCACCAGCGGGCCGCCTTGCACTCCGGGGAAGACGACCTTGTCGATGGGCGCGGCGTATTCCGTCTTCGACAAAATCAATCCGGCGCGCGGACCGCGCAGCGTCTTGTGAGTGGTGCTGGTAACAATCTGCGCGTGCGGAACCGGCGAAGGATGCGCGCCTCCGGCAACCAGTCCGGCGAAGTGCGCCATGTCCACCAGGTAGATGGCGCCCACTTTATCGGCAATCTGGCGCATGCGGACAAAATCGATAAACCGCGGATAGGCGCTGCCCCCGCCAATGATCAGCTTGGGCTGCTCGCGCTCCGCGATCTTCTCCAGATCGTCGTAGTCGATGACCTCGGTTTCCTTGCTCACGCCATAGGGAACGATCTTGTACGTCTTGCCAGAAAAGTTCAGCGGATGCCCGTGCGAGAGATGCCCGCCGTGCGCCAGGTTCAATCCCAGAACGGTGTCCCCGGGCTTGATCACGGCGGCGTAAGCGGCCATGTTGGCGGTCGAACCGGAGTGCGGCTGCACGTTGGCGTGCTCGGCGCCGAACAACTGCTTGGCGCGGTCGCGCGCCAGGTTCTCCACCACGTCGGTGAATTCGCATCCACCGTAATAGCGCTTGCCGGGATACCCCTCGGCGTATTTGTTGGTGAAAACAGAGCCGGCCGCTTCCAGCACGGCCTCGCTGACAAAATTCTCCGAGGCGATCAGCTCCAGACCTTCGTGCTGGCGGCGTTCTTCATTCTCAATCGCCTGCGCGATGTCCGGATCAACTTCCGCCAGCGGCCGTTCCATTGGATTTGCTTTCATGATTGCGTCCTTCCCTCTCCAAACACTCTGTCCTGCTGAGCGAGCGCGGCGTTCCGTCTCGGATTTGTCATCACCCCGAAAAAACCGGGCGCTCGTAATGACAATTCATAAAATCAATGCATCCCGTCTGCGGATGTCGGCTGCATCACGCCTTCGCCGCCCGTCCCTCGTCTTCGCGCTCGATGGCCGCGATCTTTTGCACGCGCCGCTCGTGCCGCCCGCCCGCAAAGGGCGTGGCCAGCCATTTATCCACGATCTTGAAAGCCGCGCCTTCGTCGATCACCGAAGCGCCCAGCGTCAGCACATTGGCGTCGTTGTGTTCGCGCGAGCGCTCGGCTTCAAACTCAGTGTCGACTTTGGCTGCGCGGATTCCGGGGACCTTATTGGCGGCGATCGCCATGCCAATCCCGGTGCCGCACACCAGGATGCCGAGATCGGCCCCGTGCGCCGCGACCTCTTCCGCGACCGCGCGCGCGAAGTCGGGATAGTCGCACGAGGCGGTCGAGCCGGTGCCGCGATCGTCAACTGCGACGCCCTGCGCGGCGAGCTTCTGCTTGATTCTCTCTTTCAGCTCGAATCCGGCGTGGTCCGATCCCAGGGCAATCTTCATCGCAAACATTGTAGCGCGAGGAACGAATTGCAGGCGGATGTCACAGCCAAGAACGGACAGGCGCTACGCTCAGTCGAAAATCATTTACCACCCTTCGGCTTCTCTCAGGGCGGGCTCCGACACGGGGGACACGGAGTTCTTGCTTTCTATAGAGTTTCCTCCGTGATCTCCGTGCCTCCGTGGTTAATTTTCATTTTTTGTCTGTCACGGCGATCTTTTTGCCGGTTCAATCATCGATACAATGTCACCACCCGCTGCGCGGGTAGAAAGGATGAGGATGAGCAAAGTTAGAGTCTTGGTTGGCACACGCAAGGGCGCATTCGTTTTGGAGTCGGACGGCAAGCGCGAACGCTGGGACGTCAGCGGTCCGCATTTCGCGGGCTGGGAGCTGTATCACATCAAGGGATCGCCCGTGGACCCGAACCGGCTATATGCGTCGCAGACCAGCGGCTGGTTCGGGCAGGTCATTCAGCGCTCCAATGACGGCGGCAAAACCTGGGAGGCGCCCGGAGGCGAAAAAACGCCCGAGCCTGGCGCGATGCCGCCGCCCGCAAGCAATAAATTTGTTTACGACAGCTCGGCGGAAACCGGCAAACCTCTCACCACGCACCAATGGTACGACGGCACGCAGAAACCGTGGGAGTTCAAGCGCGTTTGGCATCTCGAACCGTCGCTCACCGAACGGGACACGGTTTACGCAGGGGTTGAAGATGCCGCCCTGTTTCGCTCGACCGACGGAGGAAAGAGCTGGCACGAACTTCCCGGACTGCGCGGCCACGGCACCGGGCCGAAGTGGCAGCCCGGCGCCGGTGGAATGTGCCTGCACACCATCATTCTCGATCCCAGCAATCCCGGCCGGATCTACATCGCTATTTCGGCGGCGGGCGCCTTCCGTACCGACGACGGCGGCAAAACGTGGAAGCCCATCAACCAGGGACTGCGTTCGCAATACATCCCCGATCCGACTGCCGAGATCGGGCACTGCGTTCACCACGTCGCGATGCACCCGTCGCGCCCGGGCGTGTTGTTCATGCAGAAGCACTGGGACGTCATGCGCAGCGACAACGCCGGCGACTCGTGGCACGAGATCAGCGGCAATCTGCCCACCGACTTCGGCTTCGTGATCGACGTGCACGCGCACGAGCCGGAGACCATCTACGTTGTTCCCATTAAGAGCGATGGGGAACACTTTCCGCCCGAGGGCAAGCTGCGCGTCTATCGCAGCCGCACCGGCGGAAATGAGTGGGAGGCGCTAACCAAAGGCCTGCCGCAAAGCAACTGTTACGTGAACGTCTTGCGTGACGCCATGGCCGTGGATTCGCTCGATTCCTGCGGCATTTATTTTGGCACCACGGGCGGGCAGGTGTACGCGTCGGCCGACGCCGGAGATAACTGGGCCCCCATTGTCCGCGATCTTCCGGCGGTGCTTTCGGTGGAGGTGCAAACGCTGCCATGATTCGCGTCATACTGCCGCAACATCTGCGGACGCTGGCGCACGTCGACAGCGAGGTGCAACTTGAGGTCGAGGGCCGGGTCACGCAGCGCTCGGTCCTCGACGCGCTCGAAGCCCGCTATCCGATGCTGCGCGGCACCATCCGCGACCACGTCACCCAACAGCGCCGGCCGTTCCTGCGCTTCTTTGCCTGCGAGGAAGACCTGTCGCACGAGCCGCCGGACGCGCCGCTGCCCGATGCAGTCGTGTCAGGCGCAGAGCCTTTCCTCATCATCGGCGCCATTGCCGGCGGATAAGGTTCTTTCAGAGTGGCTACGGCGCGTGGGTGCCCCGTCCAAGGCACCCGCCGGATTGTGAGGATGTCGCGCGGCTGGGCCACCCACCCGATGTTCTCCTCTGGCCTGGGTCGCGCGGCGGGCTTAAAATGGCAGCCTGAAATTCTATCAATCGAGCGGTACTGATAGTCCCAGGAGAGTCCTGCGCTGTGGCCGAAAAGACCGAATCCCTCGAAGCCGTACGCTCCTCCGCAACGAAGGGTATCAGTTGCTGTCAGGTCGAGATGTCAAGCGGACGCTGTGGCCGCCCGATTTACCCTTCTCCGGGGAATAACGAGGAACCGGCCTGCCTCATGCACTCGCGCGATCCGCAGAAGAGCGACTCCGAATTTCAGCAAGAATTCGAAACGATCCTGACGGAAGCAGCAGACCGCAATGAGGTCGCTGATTTCACGCGGTATATCTTCCCGTCCGCTCAATACGCGCATAGAGAATTCAAGGCGCGATGCTGGTTCGACCATGCCCAGTTCACGCAGAAGGCCAACTTCGAGGAGGCCGCGTTCACACAGGACGCCATCTTCTCCCATGCCACGTTCGGCCAGAACGCCATCTTCGATCGTGCCACGTTCGTGCAGAGTGCCTACTTCTATGGCGTGACGTTCACAGAAAAAGCCCACTTCTGCCGTGCAAGGTTCATGCAGGACGCCAACTTCGAGGAGGCCACGTTCACGCAAGAAGCCTGCTTTTTGCTTGCCGAGTTCACGCAGAAGGCCAACTTCAAGAAGGCCACGTTCGCCGAGGTGGTTCACTTCATCCAAGCGCAATTCTCAGCATCAGCCGCTTTCCGCGAGACCATTTTTCGTGGAGACAAGAAAAGACTTGAGGCCCGCCTGAAGGAACTGGGATTGAAACTGGAACCCGAGACGGACGATACGCTGCCCGGGCCGGTATTTTCCCTGGCGCAGTTTTTCCATCCGGAGGCCATCGTCTTCTACAAGACGTACCTTGGCCAAGCCCTTTTCCATAACTGTGATATCTCCAGGGTGACTTTCTCCTCGGTCGAGTGGCGCAGGCGCAAGCCCGGCGGCAAAAGGATGGTATTTGAGGAAGTAGTCGGCTTAGGCTACCCACTCACACGGGACTTAGAGGTCCAGCAAGATAACGAGGATGATAAGAAAAACGCGGTTGACTCCGATGCCGCAGAGCACTTAAAAGCTGGGAAAAACGATCACGACGAGCGCGATTACGGCCTGATTGCCGAGCTCTACCAGCAACTGAAAAAGAACTACGACGACCGCAAAGACTACTGGACCGCCGGCGACTTCCACTATGGCGAGATGGAGATGAAGCGCAGACACAGCAGCAGCCGGAGGGGCTGGGTGCGCTGGTTGCACGAAAACTTCGGTCTGGCCGCCTGGTACAGGCGTTTTAGCGCCTACGGAGAAAGCTACCTTCGTCCTTTCCTCTGGTGGCTGATCGTTTTCTTTCTCTTCGCGCTGCTGCTTTATCCACTGGCAGGGCTCGCCCCGCCCCCCAGTCCGTCGCCGTCAGCCGCTCCGCCTGCGGCGGCTGCCAGCGCTCCCCCGGCTACCACCCCGCAATCTTCCGCCCCTGTACCGGCCATCGAGCTGAGTTACCGGCAATTCGGCAAGTTCGTGCAGGCTCATCCCGGATGGGCGTGGTTCAAGAGCGGGCCCTTTTTCGGGCACTGCCTGATGACCGCCCTTTCAGTGGGGAGTTTGCAACGAGAACACGAATACGAGCCGAGTTATCCTTGGGGACAATTGTTGGCCTTGGTGCAGCTTGTGTTCACTTCCACCTTGCTGGCGTTATTCCTGCTCGCCCTGCGCCGCCAGTTCAAGCGCTGACGCCGCGCGGCCCTGCGCTTACTTCTTGCGTCTATCCGACTCCCATATATATTGTCTTCAGCTTTACCTCGCCGCCCACGTCGTGCGCTTGACCGCATGATATCTGGCGCTTAACTGTTCGTATGCCTCCGGAGTAATCTCTTCCGGAAACTCAGGACCGTACTCAACCAACAACCGCTCGATGCGCATTTTCGCTGGATTTTGGAACCACGTTCTTCCGTATTTCCCGAAATTCAGGACAGTTGTCATGCGCAGAGTCGCAACAATGATCTCGCGAGTCTGCCGGTCGGCTTGCATGCATTCCGCTGCCCTTTGCCTAACTTGGGGCAATATGGCCATAATCCGAGAGCGCAACGGCTCGTCCGAAACGCGGGCAATTTCGTCGATGTCCTCGCCCGCAAGGAAATTTACAACTTGCGCGGCGAGAGTTCTGGCCACCTTACGGTCCATTTGGGAGGAGTAAATGTTACAAAGGTCCTCGGCTAGATCAACCCGTACTGCATCCGACCACGTTTCGAATGACCGTTCTGCTCGTCTGAGGAAAAACCGTGACAGAAGCCCCATGTCTATATCCTCCGTAATGTCCAGAAGGTCGCAACCAGTCTGATGACGGTAATCCCGAGCACCAGAGAACATATCTTAAGGCCAAGCCTGATGAGATAACCGTGTCGGCTCCCAGCCGCCGAGTCATCGGGGCCGTTGCAGGAGGGCAGTATCCGCCCTATTCTCCCAGCCAGGCGCCGTAGGGCCGCAGGTGCTCGATGTGGTCGCAGATGATCTTGAGTGCGCCGGTGAGCGGCACCGCCAGGATCAGCCCCATCGCGCCCCACAACCATCCCCAGAACAGCAGAGAGATGGTGACCGCCAGCGGATTCAGTTGCAGGCGCTTGCCCAGGATCTTGGGATAGAGCACGTTCATGGCGATCAGGTGCAGTCCCAGGACGACGGCGACCACGATGAGGAACGTGGCCGTTGTCAGGTGCCCCAGGTCGGCGATAAGCGGCGGAATGATGGCGAAAACAACCCCGAGGTAAGGAATCAGGCTCAGAAATCCGCTGATGACCCCGAGGAAGTAGAAATAAGGCAAGCCCAGCATTCCGAACACAACAATGCTGCACACGCTCAGGAAGACCCCAATGATGAAGTTGCCCACGATGAACGACCGGATCATGCGCGCAATCAGACCCAGCATGACGTAAGCGGTATTCCGGTTCTCCATGCTGAACAGCATCACCGTGGCGGAGCGCACGTGGTCTTGCCAGCTCAGCATGAAGAAAACCAGGAACGGTACAAACGTGACCGTCAGCACCATCTCCGAGACCGAGCTGGCGTTCCGGCTGAGGAAGTCGGTCCAGTCGCTCGACTGGCGGACGGTTATAGTCTTCTTGTCCGCTTCCGAGGAAGGCAACACCGTCTCGGTGGTCTGCTGAATCTGCTCGGCTTCGGCGCGCATCCGCCCCGTCATCTGCTGGATCCTGGCCTTGTATTGCGGCAACTCCTGCATGAAATCCATGGCGCGGCTATAAGAGAGATAGGTGGCTGCGCCCCCGGCGATCACCAGCAGCAGCACGGCGATCAGCGACGCCAGGGCATTCGGTATCTCAAACCTGGTGAGCAGGTCAACCAGCGGCGCCAGCACAAATGCGATCAGGACCGAGATCAGAACGACAACCAGGATTACCTTGGCAACATAGAGCAGGGTAAGGACGGCGGCGATTGCCAGGATGAGCAGCGCCGATGCCTGGAGGCGCAGAATGCGGCGGCGCTCCAGCTCGGCGACCGTCGAGCGATCGATAGACACCTGCGGAATAGAGGCGGGATCGCCTGCCGCATTGGCATCCACATCGGGACCGAGGTCCTGCGCCCGCTGTGGCTCCGCATTGTCCAGCAGCTTGTCTGACATTTCGCCTATGGTACTCGCATAACCCTGCGATTCCGAACATGATATTTTTGCTGGGTCAAAGATCAAAGATGGGAAATACTTTTATGACAGCGCCGCCAGTCGATCAACCTCGCCGCATCCTGGCACTGGATTTCGGCGCCCGCAACATTGGCCTGGCGGTGAGCGACGAACTGGGGGTCACGGCCCAGGGCCTGCCGACTCTACGCCGCAGCAACAAACGCAACGATCTGGACCACTTGCGGCGTGTGATCAAGCAATTCCACATCGCTGAGCTGGTGATGGGACTGCCCCTGCGCATGAGCGGGAGCGAAGGCATCCAGTCGGAGAAGGTGCAGGTCTTCGCCGAAGAATTGCGCCGCAAGTTCAAGCTGCCCGTCCACCTCTTCGACGAACGGCTGACGTCGGTCGAGGCCAATCGCCTGTTGCGTGAAACCGACATGAGCACTCATCGCCGAGCGGGAGTGGTGGACCAACTGGCGGCGGTGCTGATTCTGCAATCGTTCCTGGAATTCCGGAAAAACAGGGACCCTGAATTGTGAGGGCTACACGCCGGGCGGCTGCCGGGCCGTCACGTTCCTCGATGTAGTCGCAGATGTGGGTAAGATCGCGGGCTGACGGTTCTGTCCAGCGGATACGCATCAGCCGGGATATCGGCTATCAATGAGCTTGCTTATGTCGTCGTGTTCAATGAACTCGCCCCGGTCGGCGGCAGCCAAGCCTTTCCCCACCTCCCGCAAAAACCATTCATCGTAGTCCACGAAACGCTCTACGGCCTCTCGCACGATTGCCTTCGTGTCCCGGCCCTGCTCGGCGGCAAGCCGGGTGAGTTTGGCTTGCAGATCGGGAGTGAAATCTACTTCCATAGCCTTCAGCGTATGACGCGGAAAAATAGGTGTCAAGCGTGAGTTGATGGACTCCGGGCTACGCTCTTTGTCTTGCCGTGCAGCGCACACATGCCGCTCATCATCTAAACTGCTGTATTCCATGCGAACTTTCTTCATACTCGTCGTGGCGGTCGTACTGGCCTTTGCTCTGTGGTTTGCGTGGGCGGCCCTGCTGCCGCTGCGACCTTCGGAGACCAAGTTCGTACTGCTGCGTCCGGGCTGGAGCACGCGCCACATCGCGCGCGATCTGCAGCGTGAAGGCGTCATTCGCAGCTCGACGGCATTTCTCATGCTGCAATACGCCAAAGGATTGCAGACCCTCAAGGCCGGCGAGTACAAGTTCGACCAACCCGCCAGCGCGATGCAGGTGTGGCGTCGCCTGGTGCGCGGCGATGTCTACGCGCGCACCCTCGTCATCCCCGAGGGCTATAACATGTTCGACATCGCAGCCACGGTCGAGCAGGCGGGCCTGGGTACGGCGGCCGATTTCCTCATTGCCGCCAAGGGAGATGTACTTCTCCTTCGCGAGATCGATCCCAACGCGCAGTCGCTCGAGGGTTATCTGTTTCCCGACACCTATCAGTTCACGCGCATCGATACCGCGCATGACCTGGTGGCGGCGATGGTGCATCGTTTTCGACAGGAAGCGCAGAAAATCGGGCTGCTGGGCAACGCCGATACTCATCGCGTCGTGACCATGGCCTCCATCGTCGAGAAGGAAACCGCCGTGCCGGAAGAGCGGCCCATGGTGGCCGGCGTGTATTACAACCGGCTGGCCCGGAACATGGCGCTAGGGGCCGATCCCAGCGTGGTCTATGCGGCCCTGCTAGCAGGACGCTATCGCGGCACCATTTATCAGTCCGACTTGCAATTTGACTCGCGCTACAACACGTACAGGTATCCCGGGCTGCCTCCCGGCCCGATCGCCAATCCAGGAGTCGCTTCTTTGCAGGCCGCGCTGCATCCCGCCCAAAGCGATTTCCTCTACTTCGTCAGCGACAACAACGGCCACCACCGGTTCGCGCGCACCATGGAAGAACATGCGCGCAATGTGATTGCGTATCGCCGTGCGCTAACTGCCAAACAGTAGAGCAATCGCAGCCCGAGGGCCCGCGAGCGTGTTCGGTATAAGCAGGTCTGTGGACGCCGAATTAACGGGCTTTTGACCTGGTTAAGTGAGACAATTAAGATATGACTTACTATCGCGTTGAGTTTCCGGCCGGGACCCCCAAGCCCCATCACCCTAAACGGTTTCGCACCGAAGAAAAAGCGAAGCAGCACGCCAGAAAAGTCCTTGGCCTAACCGAGGAAGGTATCTTGGCATCGAAGGTCACGATTCTCCCCGTCAGCAGAGATGAAGCGCCATTATCATGATCTGCCCTAGCTGTGGCGGCGAATTGTCGAAAGTCTGGCAGCCTCAACAGGCGGTCAACGCGCCACCCGTTGCGCGAGTGCAGTGGCATTGCGGGACCTGCGGCGGGACCTACACCCGCGAGCAATTACGCACCCCACCGAAGCGGCATCCGCATGCCCCGGCGGGGGAGCCGGCCTTGCTTAAAACTTGACGGCGCGGCCACTTGTCCGTGAAATGAACCCATCGAACATCGCTCTTTGACCTATGTGTCATTGACCCCGCTTTGTTCGGCATGTTACAAAAATCTCGCCTTTTGTGCTGCGCCCGTTGTGTGCCTGTAAATACACACGGTGGGTGCAAGTGTTCCCGACGCGGCCAAACCTCATCACTTCCGTCTTGAAGTGGAAGCGCGTTTCCGGGATTCCAGCAGGCCTACGCGCGTTTTTTTCTGGCGATCTGCAAAGACGCGAGCTAAAACTCTGTGCGCCTGATCGGCTGGGCGGTAATCGATCTCATGGAAACGCTGCCTGCGATTTATCGCGGGCGAGCAGAACAAATCTAACGCCATTTTACGGGTGCGTCCCGACGAAACGGGCGTGGCCCATCGGAGGAATCATATGCACACCTGGCTCGCCGTCCTGCGGCGGCTGTCATCCCTAAGAAGCTCGGCCAAGTTGCTGACCGCCGCGCTTACCTTGTTCCTGCTGAATGCTGCCACCGCTCTTGCCCAACCCAGTGAGCCGGCCGGCGAAGCCAATCTGCGGCTGCCCGACCTCTCGTCGGTCAACTTCCTGGGTATGACCGGCCATAACATCCTGTTGATCGGCATCCTTTTCTGCTGCTTCGGACTGCTCTTCGGGCTGGTGATTTCCATGCAGCTCAAGAACTTGCCGGTCCACCGCGCGATGCGCGAGATCTCCGAGCTGATCTGGGAAACCTGCAAGACCTACCTGATTACCCAAGGGAAGTTCCTTGTCCTCTTATGGACTTTCATTGCGGTCGTTATTGTTGCCTATTTCGGATGGCTGGCTCCGGTTCCCGGCAAGCCGGTGGGCGTCACCCTGCCCATCATCCTGCTGTTCAGCGTGATCGGAATCTGCGGCAGCTATGGCGTGGCGTGGTTCGGTATCCGGGTGAACACTTATGCCAACTCGCGCATTGCCTTCGCGGGGCTGGCTGGCAAGCCTTACCCGCTCTACTCCATCCCGCTGCGGGCGGGCATGAGCATCGGCATGATGCTGATCTCGGTCGAGTTGCTCATCATGCTTTGCATTCTGCTGTTTATCCCGGCGGATTACGCCGGCCAGTGCTTTATCGGATTCGCCATCGGCGAGTCGTTGGGCGCGGCCGCCCTGCGTATCGCCGGCGGGATCTTCACCAAGACGGCCGACATCGGCTCCGACCTGATGAAGATCGTCTTCAAGATCAAAGAGGATGATGCCCGTAACCCCGGTGTCATCGCCGACTGTACCGGCGATAACGCGGGAGACTCGGTGGGTCCCACGGCCGATGGTTTTGAAACCTACGGCGTCACCGGCGTGGCCCTGATCACCTTCATCCTGCTGGGGGTGCATAACCCTACCACCCAGGTGCAACTGCTGGTGTGGATCTTTATCATGCGCATCATGATGCTGGTCTCCAGCACGGTGGCGTACTTCCTGAATGAAGCCATTGCCAAGGCCCGCTACGGCAACGCCAAGGAGATGAACTTCGAAGCGCCGCTTACCTCGCTGGTGTGGCTCACTTCCATCATCTCCATCGCTCTGACTTATATCGTGTCCTACAAGATCGTACCCGTCTTGGGCGGCGATCCGACCCAGTGGTGGAAGCTGGCGACCATCATCTCCTGCGGCACCCTGGCTGGCGCCGTGATCCCCGAACTGGTGAAGGTATTCACCTCGACGGAATCGCGACACGTGAGAGAAGTGGTGATCTCGGCTGACGAAGGGGGCGCGTCGCTCGGCATCCTGTCGGGCTTCGTGGCCGGCAACTTCTCCTGCTACTACCTCGGCTTCACCATCGTCTCCCTGATGGCGATTGGCTACTATGTAAGCACCTTTGGCCTGGGAGCGCTGATGCTGGCCCCGGCGGTGTTTGCCTTCGGCCTGGTGGCCTTTGGGTTCCTGGGCATGGGTCCGGTCACCATCGCCGTGGACTCCTACGGCCCGGTGACCGACAACGGGCAATCGGTGTACGAGCTCTCTCTGATTGAGCAATTACCGAACATCGAAAGCGAACTGAAGCGGGACTACAACATCGACGTGAACTTCGAGCGCGCCAAGTACCTGCTGGAAGCCAACGATGGCGCCGGCAACACCTTCAAGGCGACCGCTAAGCCGGTGCTCATCGGCACCGCGGTCGTAGGCGCAACCACCATGATCTTCTCCATCATCATGGCGCTGACCGGCGGCTTGACCCACGGACAGGAAAACCTGTCGCTGCTGCACGCCCCCTTCGTGCTGGGCCTGATCAGCGGCGGGGCCATCATCTACTGGTTCACCGGGGCCTCCACCCAGGCGGTGACCACCGGCGCCTATCGCGCCGTGGAGTTCATCAAGAGAAACATCAAGCTGGAAGGGGTGGAGAAGGCCTCGATCAGCGACAGCAAGAAGGTGGTGGAGATCTGCACCAAGTATGCGCAGAAGGGCATGTTTAACATCTTCATCGCGGTGTTCTTCGTGACCCTGTCCTTCGCCTTCGTGGAGCCATTTTTCTTCATCGGCTACCTGATCTCGATCGCGGCGTTCGGCCTCTACCAGGCCATGTTCATGGCCAACGCCGGGGCCGCCTGGGACAACGCCAAGAAGATCGTGGAAGTCGAGTTGAAGCAGAAAGGCACCGCGCTGCACGATGCCACCGTCATCGGCGACACCGTGGGCGATCCCTTCAAGGACACCTCCTCGGTGGCCATGAACCCGATTATCAAATTCACCACCTTGTTCGGATTGCTGGCTGTCGAACTGGCGGTGAGCTTGACCGCTAACAAAGGGACCGCATTCAGCCACGTGCTGGCGGTCATCTTCTTCGCCATCTCGTTTGTGTTCGTGTACAGGTCGTTCTACGGGATGCGGATCGTCAAGACCCTGGCCTGATTGCAATCCTGCCAACTGCAAACGCCATCCCACGGGATGGCGTTTTGCATTGGCGTTGTCGTGGACTGGAGCGGGCGGCAGCGAACGGTTATACTGCCCGCCATGCGCGAACTGCAGCGTCAAATCGAGTCTTACTATGCGATGGGAGCGGAGGCAGCCGGATTTCCCGAGGCCGGCGAAGCCTTTTCGCGATTCCGCGACGCCCTGACGGCGGGCACAATTCGTGCTGCCGAAAAGGCCGAAGGCCGCTGGCACACCAATGAGTGGGTGAAGCAAGGGATTCTGCTGGGCTTTCGCATCGGCAAGCTGGCGGAGAGCGGAGACCCGCGCGTGCTGTCGTTTGTGGACAAGGATACCTACCCCATTCGCCACTTCGCCGCCAGCGACCTGGTGCGCGTCGTCCCCGGAGGCTCGTCGGTGCGCGCTGGAGCTTATGTAGCCCCCTCGGTCATTTGCATGCCGCCGATGTTCATCAACGTGGGCGCTTATGTTGACGAAGGCGCAATGATCGATTCCCACGCGCTGGTCGGTTCCTGCGCTCAGGTGGGTAAGCGTGTCCACATCAGCGCGGCGGCGCAGGTCGGCGGCGTGCTGGAGCCGATCAACGCATCGCCTGTGATCATCGAAGACGACGTGCTGATGGGCGGAAACTGCGGTGTCTATGAAGGCACGCAAGTGGGCGCGCGCGCCGTGCTGGGAGCGGGCGTGATCCTGACGCGGTCCACTCCCTTGTTCGATGTTGTGCGCGGCGAAATCTACCGCGCGACACAGACGGAACCGCTGCGCGTGCCGGAGGGCGCTGTGGTCGTGCCCGGCTCGCGCGCCATCACCAAGGGCAAAGCCGTGGAGTGGGGACTGTCGCTCTACACCCCCGTGATTGTGAAGTATCGCGATGAACGCACCGACCGGGGTGTGGAGTTGGAGGACATACTGCGATAGGCAGAGCGGCTCTGGACCTGGATTATTCAGCTGTCTCGGTTGTCTCGGTAGCTGAAGACAGCAACCTTTGAAAGGGCACGGCTTCAGCCGTGCCGTTACGTGGGCGTTGAGAATTGGGCTTCAGCCCCTGAGGGAATTCGCCCGCCGCGGCGGGTGTCAACGCCGAAGTCACCTCAGTGGCTAAAGCCACCATGATGACAGCGGCTTACGGCACGGCTGAAGCCGTGCCCCTTCAAAGGGCGAATGAATAATGCAGGTGAAGTTCCGCTGTTCCCGCGCATTGCGACTCTATGGTTCAATCCACCAAACAACGAGAGAACCTCGCGCTGCTGATCGCAGCCATCGTTGCGCTGGCTACGCTGTTGTGCTGGCACTTCGCTGGCGGGGCCACGCTACTCTGCGCCGCGCTGCGCTGGACTGCGCTTGCCGCTCTCGTGGTCTATGGCTGCCTGCGGCGCACCCTGACCGCGTGGATCTTCATCGCCATGCTGCTGGGTGCGGCTGTAGGACATGATTTCCCCAACGCCGCCACCAATCTGCGCGTGCTGGCGCTCATTTTCCTTCGGCTGATCAAAACCATCATCGCGCCCCTGATTTTCGGCACGCTGGTAGTGGGCATCGCCGGCCATTCCAACCTGCGGCAAGTCGGCCGGCTCGGCCTTCGCTCCATCATTTACTTCGAGATCGTCACTACGATTGCTATCTTCCTCGGTCTGGCAGCCATCAACATCAGCAAGGCCGGAGTCGGCGTGCACTTGCCTGCCGCGCCAGCTACGGAGACAGTCCCAGTCAACAAGCTGAGCGCGCAAGACACCATCCTGCACATCTTTCCCGAAAATATTGCGAAGTCGGTGGCTGACGGCGCGGTGCTTGAGGTCGTGGTCTTCAGCCTGATTTTCGCCGTCGCCCTGGCCATGATCAGCGAACCAAAGCGCCGTCCCATGCTGGCGTTCTGCGAGAGCCTGAGCGAGGTGATGTTCAAGTTCACCAACCTCATCATGTATATGGCGCCGCTGGGCGTCGGCGCAGCGGTGGCCTACACTGTGGGACATACCGGACTCGGTATTCTGACCAGCTTGCTGAAGTTGCTTCTCACGCTATACGTCGCGCTGGCCGTTTTTGTGCTGGGCGTGTTGCTGCCCATTGCGCTCATCTTCCGGGTCCCGCTGCGCCGTTTCCTCAAGGCAGTGGCGGAGCCGGTGACCATCGCATTCGGCACCGCCAGCTCCGAGGCCGCGCTACCGCGGGCCATGGAGGCGATGGAAGCCATCGGGGTTCCGCGGCAGATTGTCGCCTTCGTCATCCCCACCGGCTACAGCTTCAATCTGGATGGCAGCTCGCTCTATCTCAGCGTCGCCGCGATCTTCGTCGCACAGGTCTCGGGCATTCATCTTTCCCTGGGACAGCAACTGCTGATCATGTTGACACTGATGGTCACCAGCAAAGGCGTCGCGGGGGTCTCGCGAGCGGCGCTGGTGATCCTGCTGGCGACCGCAAGCTCTACCGGACTGCCGACCGAGCCGGTGTTTCTGCTGCTCGGCGTCGATCAGCTACTCGACATGGGCCGCACCGCAGTCAACGTGCTGGGCAACTGTCTGGCGTCGGTGGTGATGGCAAAGTGGGAAGGCGAGTTCGGCGCAGAGGCGCCCCCGGGTGCCGGCACTCATCCCGCTGGCACTTTCTCGCGATAGGCTGCCACCTGCACGTCCCATCCCAAATCTTTCACCATGGCGTCGCGCAACTGCGCCGCTGCCGCCGGCTCGCCGTGGACGAGGTATGTCTCCTTGGGCGCGCGCTTGAAGGTGTGCAGCCACTCCAGCAATTCCGGCGTGTCGGCGTGATCGCTGAACTGTTCCAGTGCCGCTACCTGCGCGCGAATCGGAACTTGCTGACCGAAGATTTTGACCTCCGAGGCGCCGCTCTTGATGGTGAATCCCCGCGTGCCCGGCGCCTGGAAGCCGATGAACAGCACCAGGTTTTTGGGGTCAGGCAGCCGCTGCATAAGGTGGTGCAGCACGCGTCCTCCGGTGACCATGCCGCTCGACGACACAATGATCGACGGGTAGCTCGACTCGTTGATCTTCTTGGAGTCGTCTTGCGTGGCATCGAAGTAAAAGTTTGGCCACTCCAGTGGGGAGCCGTATTTCTGGATCAGCGCCTTGGTCTCAGAACTGAACTCTTCCGTGTGCTTCAGGAAGATCTGCACCGCCTTGATCGCCATGGGACTATCGGCGTGCACGGGCACGCGCGGCACCTGTCCTGTCTCCATCAGCTCCTTGAGCAGGAACAAGAACTTCTGCGTCCGCTCGACGGCGAACGACGGAACGATCACGCTGCCGCCGCGCTGGAGTGTCTTGCGCACCAGTTCCGCCAGCTCGGGACGGGGATCGGTGTGTGGGTGCAGGCGGTTGCCATAGGTGCTTTCCATCACCAGCAGATCGCACGCTTCGCCCTCGGTCGGACCGGAGTGCACAACTTTGCCGGGCGCGATCTGGCTGTCGCGCACACGGCCGATGTCGCCGGTAAAGAGCAGTCTCGGCGACTTGCCGTTGGACGTAAGCGTAATTTCAGCCATGGCGGAGCCGAGGATATGGGCGGCTCGAACAAAGCGGAACGAAAGCGCGCCCGTGAGTTGCTTGGCTTCGCCGAAGTTTACCGGACGGAACAGCGTCAGGCACTGCTGCGCCTCTTCCATGGTGTAGAGCGGCAACGCCGGCACGTGCTTGCTGGCCCGCGTCTTGTTGTAGTACGCCGCGTCTTCTTCTTGCAGATGTCCGGAGTCGGGAAGCAGGATGCTGCACAGATCGATGGTTGCCGGGGTCGCGTAGATGGGGCCGTGAAATCCCTGCTTCACCAGGCGCGGAATCCAGCCCGAATGATCCAGGTGAGCGTGCGTCAGGATCACGGCGTCAATCGCATTCGCCGGCACCGGCAGGTCTTGCCAGTTGCGCTCCCGCCATTCTTTTTGTCCCTGGAAGAGGCCGCAGTCCACCAGTACCTGCAACGGCGGCGCGCCGTTGTTGTCCACATGGATCAAATGCTTCGAGCCGGTAACCACTCCGGCCGCGCCGAGAAACTGGATGTAGCTCAAATCTTCCTCACTTCGTACGAATTAAAAGAGCATTCTTGTCGCCGAGACGCGACTCAAAATGATAACAGCGTCTCCGGTAGAGCTTTTTCTTCACGGCTGCTTGCCCGGGATTTCATACACATTGTTACCGAGGTTGGCTTCCGGCACGCTCCCATCGTTGACCACGATCTTGCCGGGCGCTACTGGCACCTCGATGCGGCCTGTGCCCTTTTCTCCCGCCTTCACCACCACGCGGACACTCTTCTCACCGGAAGGAGCCTGAATCAGCACCGGCACCTCCGCTCCTGCGCCGCCGCGGTTCGCGATGGTCGCGGTCACCAGGAAGCTCTTGTTGGTCTCGCTGAGCAGGGGGCGAGTGTACGCCGATTCCACATGAAACTCCGGCAAACCGCGATCGCGATACACCCAGTCATCGAAGAACCATTCCAGATCACGTTTGGCGGCGCTTTGCACCAGATGCTGAAAGTAGCTCGGGTCTTTGTCGGCGCCGCCCCGATAGGAAGCAATGGCGCGTTGCATGGCATCATTGCCGGTCATGTCGCGCAGCATCCAGAACACGAAGCCGCCCTTGCCCCGCAGGTAAAGCTCGTCATTGGTGTTGAGCAGAGTGTTGTTGGCGGCGTTGCTGTCGGGCGAGGATTTGTTGGCTTTCGGATGCGCGGCTTCTTCCACTTGCACCAGGGGCCCGCGATATTGGTCGAGAAACTCCAAGGCTGCATGTCGTCCGCTGCGGCGTTCCACCGCGAGGGTTTGCAGGAAGCGCTCCAGCCCATCCTGAATCCAGGCGTGCGGAGAATGGAACCGCGCCGCCACTTGCTCCGGGAGCAGCAGAAGCTGCAAGGTCGCGGTTGGCGCCTCACGCAGCGGCGTGAACAGCACCGCGCCGTTTTGCCAGGGATTGGCGTTGGGATCGGTCAGCTCGACGATTCGCGCCGGCTGAGTCGGCTCGCCCAGCCAGTCGTGCAGCAGAGGGTCGTTGGCTTCGGCGGCAACGGCATAATCGCGGGCCGACGAAGTGTGGCCGGCAACATGAAAAAGCGTGACGGTCGTCCTAGCCAGCTCGACGTAATCAGCGACCGCAAAAGTCGGGACGGTTTCTCCCAGCCCAAGCACACTTGCCTTCGCCACCAGCAGGGCGGAAGCCTTGCCGTCGTGCACCTCTGGCATCAGCTTACCTTCGCCCGAGTCAGCCATGTTGGTCACGATTCGCACAGGCTGCTTGCCATCCCCGGCTTCGATCGCGAACCCAGCGTCGAACTCGCTGCGGTCGTGCCGCTGCTTCCAGCGCGCGATGGCGTCGAAGACAGCATTACCGTCGCTCAGGCTCACGGCTTCGATTGCCACCGGATACCATGCGACATAGCCCAGCCCCCGCACCGCGGTGAAGGCATCGCTGATCTCGTCCCAATCGTTGCGCGCCGCCACGTCGGCGGGAGCGCCCATGCGCGTTAGCCGCGTCGCATCTGGAGTGATGGTGCCGCCGTATTGCACATCGAGCGTCACCGTGGCCGCCGGAGCAACTTCTTTGGGCAGGGTGACGATTGCCTCCGAAAGGCTTCCCGTGTGGTCGATGTCGGAGGTGTAGTTATCGCCGAGCCACTGCACGGGCTTGTCATCCAGAGCGATGGCATTCCATGCCAGCGACGACGATACCTGCAAAGTAGCCAGCTTCTGCGGCTTGTTGGAATCGTTGCGCAGAGTGAGCTTGCCGGTGACCGCGATGACATGCGCGCTGCGGTCCACCTGAACTTCAAGCTGATATCGCGAGATGGTGAAGGCCTCGCGGTCAATCGCGAGCGCGGGCAGCGCCGTTGCCAGCGCCAGCGCCAGCGCCAGCGCCAGCGCCAGCGCCAGCGCCAGTAACAACAATAGCGGCAACCGCTTCATTTGGAGGATTGGGCCTTCCCGGAGTTTTGCGCAGAGCGGCGCTGGCGGACCAGCTCATACATCACCACCCCGCCCGCCACCGACACATTCAGCGATGGCACGTGGCCGAGCATGGGAATCGAAACCAGGAAGTCGCACCGCCTGCGCACCAGGTCATGCAGACCTTTGCCTTCGGCGCCCAGCACGATTGCGCAATGCATGTTGTAGTCCACTTCGTCGTAACTCTGCGTCCCGCGTTCGTCGAGGCCAACGGTCCACACGTTGCGTTCTTTCAACTCATCCAGCGTGCGCGAGATGTTGGTCACCCGCGCAATCGGCAGATGCTCGGACGCTCCCGCCGACGCCTTGACCGCAGTGCCCGTCAATCCGGCGGCGCGGCGCTCCGGGATGATGACACCGTCCGCGCCGGCTGCATCGGCGGTGCGAATGAGCGCGCCCAGGTTGTGCGGATCTTCCACGCTGTCGAGCACCACCAGAAAACTGTGCTCACCGTGACGCTGGTCGAGCAGGGTGTCCACGTCCGCGTATTGCTTGCTGCTGGTGACCGCTATGACGCCTTGATGGGTATTGGTGTTGGCGGTGCGGTCGAGTTGCTCGCGCGGCAGGAAGCGCACCTGCACACCGCTGGCGCGGCAGTCGTCAATGAGGCGCTGCACCCGCTGATCATGCCGCTCGCGCGCAATGCCGACGTATTCAAAGCTGCGCGCGCCCGACTTCAGCGCCTCGCTGACCGAATGGATGCCGTAGATGACGACCATGTTTGAAATTAGTGTACGACAAGGGAGCTGTCAGCCGTCAGCCGTCGGCTATCAGCTCATTACCTGCGCAGGTTGGTTCTGCCGCTCCATCTCGGTATAGTTAAGGTTGAGCAGTTCTGTATTCAGGAGACTGGATGTCACTATCCGCCATCATTGTGGATGACGAGCAGCTTGCGCGTGACGAGCTTGCCTATCTTTTGCGTGATCTCGATGTGGACGTCGTCGCGCAAGGCAAGAACGGCATGGAAGCCGTGAACTTGATCAAGGAGTTCTCGCCGGAACTGGTCTTCCTGGACGTGCAAATGCCTGGGCTTGACGGCTTCGGCGCCATCAAAAAGCTGATCGACAAGAAAGTGCCGCTGCCGCAAATCGTATTCGCCACCGCCTATGACCAGTATGCGGTGAAGGCCTTCGAAGTAAATGCAGTTGACTACCTGCTGAAACCCTTCGACAAGAAGCGGGTCGCGAAGGCCGTGGAGAAAGCCCGGCAGAAGTTGGAAACCGCCGGCTCGCCCAGCGACCAGATCGGCACCATCGTCAAGATGCTGGAGCAGCAGGCGCGCCCGCCCGCCGCGAAGGTTCTGCTCAAGTCGGCCGGTCGGCTCTTTCTGGTGGACCAGAAGGACATTTGCTACGCCTCGATTGAGGACGGGATCATCACCGTTGTGGCGACCGCGATGGAGGGCCAATCGAACTGCCGCACTTTGGAAGAACTGCTCGACTCACTCGACCCCAACATGTTCTGGCGTGCGCATCGCTCGTATCTGGTGAACATCAATCGCATCAAGGAAGTCGTGCCCTGGTTCAAGAGCTCGTACCAGATCCGCATGGAAGACAAGAAGCAGACCGAGGTCCCAGTCAGCCGCGCTCAGACCAAACGCCTGCGAGAATTGTTTGGGTTGTAGAAAGCAGTCAGTAGTCAGCACTCAGCCGTCAGCAACAAATTGCTACTTCGACTCCTGAACCTTCCGCACCACCTTGGTCACCATCTCGCGCGGCGACAGGCGCAGCATTTGCACACCAAAGCGGTTCTTCCATCCCGGAATGACCACGCGTTTGCCCTGCTTCATGCCTTCATAGGCCACGCGCGCCACCTCGCGCACGTCCACCAGCAGAGGGCTCGTTGCCAACCGCGTGTCGCTGATATGGGCGCGCCTCTGGAAGTTAGTTTTCACCGGCCCCGGACAGAGGCAGGTCACCGTGACGCCAGTGCCGCGCAGCTCTTCCGCCAGGGCTTCGGTGAAATGCAGCACATAGGCCTTGCTGGCGTAATAGACGGCCATGAATGGCCCCGGCTGAAATGCGGCAGTGCTGGCCACGTTGAGCAGTTTGCCCTCGCGCGCGCGAATCTGCGGCAGAAATAGCTTGGTGAGGTGGGTCAGCGCCACCATGTTCACCTGCATCATCTCGGCTTCATTGTTCCATTCGGTGGAAAGAAACGCCCCGCCGCCACCGAAGCCCGCATTGTTCACCAGCACGTCGAGCACAATGCCGGCTTCCTGCAATTCCTGGTAGAGTTCGGTCGGCGCTGCCGGATGGGCCAGGTCCTTGGGCGAGATGCGCACGGTCACGCTGTAACGCGACTGCAGGTCGTCGCCCAGTTCGCGCAGCGCGCCGCGACTGCGCGCCACCAGCACCAAACGATAGCCATCGCGCGCGAACAGGTGCGCCAGTTCCAGTCCAATGCCGCTGGACGCGCCCGTGATCAGGGCCGTCTTGGGAGCGAAAAAAGGATTGCTTGCACTCACCACTCTGTTATAGCGGATTTCGCGTCATCGCAGCAGTGGCACCGACGACAAATCCTGACCTGCATACAATGAAAATTCACCACGGAGGCACGGAGATCACGGAGAGAACTCGATAGAAATCAAACCTCTGTGTCCTCTGTGTCTCTGTGGTGAAAACGCCTCATTTCGCTGCGGCCTTGGTGTTGCCCTGCGACTCCAGGAAAGTCACGATCTGCCAGCGCTGCTGTTGCGACAGGTTTGACCACGAAGGCATGCCCGATTCCAGTTTTCCCTTGGTGATGAACCAGAACAACTCTCCGGGTTTCGCGTTTTGGACGGGAGCGCGGTCAAGCGCAGGCGCCGGCCCTATTCCCTGAAGTTTGCTGCCGTGACATTGCGCGCAATTCAGCGCATACAGCTTCTGGCCGGCTGCCGCGGCGGCGACGCTTTTGTAGGGATTCTTCATCTCCGCCGCCGATGCAGGCGCATTGCGGAAGCCGGAATTCTGGGCGGCGGCGCAGGGCGCCAGCCCAAGCGCCGTGCCGATGCTCACAATTGCGACCGAGGCGAAAAGAATGTGTGCTCGTGAGATCACAAGATCGACTCCATTTTTCATGCTTTGATAATTGATAGAGGCTGAAGATCGCGGCAGCGTTGCTGATGGCCTGCCGCCGATCCACAACAAAGGCGCGCAGAGGTTCTTCCGCGCGCCATCGTTTCGCAAATGGTTGACCGTCCTCGCTCACGCCGCTCTACCGGGCTACCACCGCTTCCTGCACCTCGTAGATGCTGTACCAGGGAGTTGCGGCCTTGAGCGCATTGTTTACATTTCCGATGTTCTTTACGCCTTCATCTTCCAGCCAGGCGCGGAAAGCGGCCCCACCCTTCTCGGCGAAGATGGGGATGCCGTCTTTCCAGGTGGCGCGTCCACAGAGCACGCCATTAAACTTCACGCCCGCTTCGGCGGCGAACTCCAGGCCCTCGATGAACTCCGCATTGCTCACGCCGGCCGACAGATAGATGAATGGCTTGCCGGTGGCGCCAGCGGCGGCGCGGTAGTGGTCGAGCGCTTCCTTCTTGGTGTAAGCCTTGGCGCCCTTGAACGATCTTGCGCCCTCAACGAACTGCAGGTTCACCGGGACCTCGACCTTCAACACATCCACGCCGTAGCGGTCCTTGGAGAACTCCGCCATCGACTTGGCCACAACTTCAGGTTTCAGCTTGGCATACTCGGCGCCCTTCTCGTCCAGACCCTCTTTGTAGCCCACCAGTTCGAGGAAGAACGGAATGTCGTTGGCCTTGCACTCGTCGCCGATGCGCTCGGTCCACGCATGTTTGTGATCGTTGATCTTCTGGTCGTCATACGGCGTGTAGTAGAGCAGGATCTTTACGCAATTGGCGCCGGCTTCCTTCAGGCGCTTCGCCGACCACACATCGAGCAGGTCAGGCAGACGGCCGGGCAGAGTTTTGTCGTAGCCGGTCTTCTCATAGGCCAGTAGCAGGCCCGCACCCTTGGCGCGGCGCTTGGAGGCAGGCAGCCCCCACTCGGGGTCGAGCAGGATGGCGCTGGCGTGCTTGGTCAGCACCTCAGACACGTTGATCTTGAACTCTTCCAGACCCGCGTCGGTGGCGTAAGTACCCAGCGCTTTCTTCAGCGAACCGCGCTGGTCCATGGCGGCCGCGGCGATGACGCCACGCTGGTTCGAAACAGCCTTGATGCCCGCAAGTTTTCCAGGAGTAAGTTTCATGGCAGAACCTTCCTCAGGCGCGGCGCGCCCGGTATGAACGGATTTCGAATTTGGTCCTACAGGGCAGCGGTTGGGCCACGGTTGCAGAACAGAGAATTCTAACTGAATTCCCGCAATGGGTGCGAGGTGGGGTGGGGTTGGGCTGAGCAGGGTGTTCGGGCTGGCCCACCGAACGTTTTTCAACTCACGTCATCCACTCGGATTCGATCTCTTCCAGACCACATTGGCATGAACAGAATCTACGCCCTGAGGGTGCCGCCCGCTGTGGTCCCAGGTTGGCCCAAAAGAACGGCACCCTGGGGCACCAGACAGACTGGCGCTATGGGTATTGAATCGGGAGGACGCTGGCGGGAAAGCGATGGTTTGATGCAAGGAGGAGTAATGGCGGAGAGTTGGGTGACCGAAGAGTGGGGATTGATCTAAAATGCGTTCACCAGAAATTTCCGCGGAGAGGATTCGCATGCCGACTGCCGTCGAAAGAAGAACGGTTGACCTGTCTCGATTCCCCAAGCTGGTGGTGATTTATCTGGGAATGCGCGTGAACCGCATTCGCGGCTTCAAAATGTTAGTTGGATTTGGTCCGAAGATCTCCAACTCCGCGGCGGCCGCACCGGATGGACTGCTGTTGCACGAGCAGGTCATCTACTCAATCTTTCCGGTGCATGTCGGAATGCGGCAGTATTGGCGCGACCTGGAGTCGCTGCTCGCGTGGACGGGGTCGGAGCCGCATCGGACTTGGTGGAGAGACTTCCTGAAGGATTCCGGCGGCACAGGGTTCTGGCACGAAACCTACTTCATGCAAGGCGGGATGGAAGCTATCTACGACGACATCGAACAGCCCATCGGGCTGATGAAAGTCGCGCCTATTGTGCCGGCACGGGGACCGATGTTCGGTGCGGCCCATCGCGTGGGGAAACAGAGTTCCTCAGAAGCCGTGATCCCAGAGTCAGAGCTGTACCGCTGAAATTCACCGAGCGCGCAGTCGCATGGCATGCGATGCCTGCGGGAATAGCATCGCCCCTGTCCACTCAAGCTTTCAGCGTCCGCCCCCGAGCGGCTTCGTTCTCACGGGCTATCCGGAAGTTGGGCTTTCCTCTGATAGATGTCGTAAACAGCCCATTACACAACCAATCAGCCTAGAGCTAGTTGCATAAATGCCTCAAGGTGATGATGAGGCAAGCACAATGAAAGAAGCCTTGATACACGCTCAGGATGCGGTCATAGCGTACTTGGACACGGCGGAAGTTCTGCAGCCAAGCATTGGTGCGCTCGATTTTCCAGCGCCGCCGATAGCGGCGTAGCTTGCGTTTGTCTTCAAAGCGGCGCTGTTTTCTGCTGCGCAAGTAGGGAGCGATCAACTCCGTGCCTCGATCCCACAACCGCTGGCGCAGCCCATCCGAATCGTAACCGCGATCCGCAATCACACGGCGCAACCGCTTCCGCGGGCGGCCGCGTCCACCGCGCGGTACTCTTACCCGCGCCAGCGTGCTTTCCGCGAGCCGGAACTCGGAGATCTGCGCGGACGCAAGTTGCGCTCCGATAGGTATACCCTGGCCGTCGACCACCACCATGCACTTCGTACCTTTCCCGCGACGGGTTTTTCCGACTGCGCAGCCCCCTTTTTCGCCAGCACAAAGGTCGCGTCCAGAAAGGCCTCTTCCCAGTCGAGCAACTTTCGTTCATCCAACCGGGCCAGCAACGCTTGCCATGCCCGCAGCCACACCCCCTGCTCTTCCCACCGCCGCAGACGACGCCAGCAGGTGCAGCCATGGGGATATTCGCTTGGCAGGTCGCGCCACCGTGCGCCAACACGCAGAACCCAGAGAATGCCTTCGAAACAGCTGCGATTCGGTGCCCAAGGTCGGCCCCGTCCATCTTTCCGTCGCTGCGGTGCCGGGAACAAATCCTCAATCTGCTTCCACTGCTGGTCGGTCAGCATCATGACAACAGCTAATCTCAATCAGCAGTATCTCTTGAAGTACCAACTCTGAGTCAGAACCTATTTATGCAACCACTTCTAGACAGCCTGCTGAAGAGTCGGCAACCATCATCACTGCCTCAGATGCAAGCCCGTTAGCACTGCCTGCTGGCGCACGATCAGCGACTCGATGCCGCTCCTTGCCAGGGACATCATCTTGGCCAGTTGAGCATCGTCGAAGGGACGGTGTTCGGCCGTGGCCTGCACCTCGACAATCTTCTTGCTGCCGGTGATCACCAGGTTCATGTCCACGTCGGCGCGCGCGTCCTCTTCGTAGCAGAGATCGAGCATGATCTCGCCATCCACGATACCGACGCTGGTGGCGGCGATGTAGTCGCGGATGGGCGCGACCGTCAGCGCCCCCGACTCAATCATGCGGCGCATGGCCAGCCCCATCGCAATGAAGGCGCCGGTGATGGACGCCGTGCGGGTGCCGCCGTCGGCCTGAATCACGTCACAGTCGAGGAAAATGGTGCGCTCACCCAGCTTCTCCAGATCGGTCACCGCCCGCAGCGAGCGGCCAATGAGCCGCTGGATCTCGTGGGTGCGCCCACTCTGGCGTCCTTTGTTGGCCTCGCGTGGCGTGCGAGTCAGCGTGGAGCGCGGCAACATGCCGTATTCGCTGGTGACCCAGCCTTTGCCGCGGTTGCGGAGAAATTGCGGCACCGTGTCTTCGATGGTTGCCGTGCAAATAACGCGGGTGTTGCCCAGCTCGATCAGGCACGAGCCTTCAGCGGTGGAGATGAAGTCGGGAACGATGTTGACCGGCCGCATCTGCTCAGGCGAACGATTATCGGAGCGATAGATCATACGCGGCGATTGTATAGGACTTCCGCTGTTCGCTATTCGCCTTTCGCTTTTCGCTAAGAACGCGGGAACGGCACGAATCGGTGCCGCATTGGCCGAACAGCGCGGTAGAAAATGCAGCGCGCAAAACCCAACCCGGAAGCGACTGCCGAAAAGCGAACAGCGAAGAGCGGGTTCTATCCGCCCAGGTCCACATGCTCGACGTGATCGACCTGGCGGCCAAGGAAGCGTGTGGCCAGGCGTTTGAACTTGTCGGTGGAGTCAGTCGCATAGAAACGGAAGGTGCGATGCTCGGCGGGAGAGATCTTCGCGTCAATAGGGGTCCTTCGACTGCGTTCGGTCGCTGACGCGCCCTCACTCCACTCAGGATGACAAATCACATCCTCTTCGATGATCTTCTTGACCACGCGCGCGGTGGATTCAGCAGAGTCCACAATCTGCATGTGGCTGGGCGCGATGCGACGCAGCAGCGGTGCGATGAGCGGATAGTGGGTGCAAGCGAGCACCAGAACATCTGCCCGCTCGGGCGCCTGCGCCAGCGCCTCGTCGAGATAGATCCTGGCGACCTGCTCGGTCACGGGATGTTCGATCCATCCTTCTTCCACCAGCGGCACGAAAAGCGGACAAGCCTTTTCATGAGCAGCCACGCCATGCCGCTGCAGCGCGTCGCGGTAAGCGTGGCTGCTCACCGTGGCTTCGGTGGCGATCACGATGGCCGCGCGACTCTTGCTCAGTTCGGCTGCCATGGCCGCGCCGGGCTCGACCACTCCCACGACCGGCACATGTGCAGCTTGCTGAATTCGAGAGAACGCGAGCGCGGTTGCGGTGTTGCAGGCAATCACCAGCAGATCGATATTCTGCGCTTCAAGAAAACCCGTGGCTCCGATGGCATAACGCGCAACCGTTTCCGCCGACTTGGTGCCATAAGGCAGGCGGGCCGTGTCGCCAAAATAGAAATAATGCGCTGGCAACTGCTCGGCCATGGCCTTCAGCACGGTGAGGCCGCCGACCCCCGAATCGAAAACGCCGATGCGCGGTAGGGTCACTGCAAATCCTTTACGACCTGGCCAATATTGCTGGCTTCGTAGAATCGACGCAAGTCGGCGTGCCCGGCAAGCGTCTCGCGCTCCTGCCCGTTGACCAGGATTTTCACCCGTCCGATCTTGCTGTCGTTGGCGTTGAGCGTCACCACGATGGAGGCAACGGTCAGCTCTTCGGCGAGCACGCCCGAAGGATGCGCGTCCGCAAAGGCGGCATTCGTGTCCACTACGGCGGTGTCATCGCCGAGCAGGTAAACGTCGCGGACATCCGCACCTTCGCCAATGGGATGTGACGACGACGATTGCAAATACTGCTCAAACAGGGCCCGCAGCACCGCGCGGTCCCGTTCAGTGCGCTCCGGCGGCAAGGTCACGTTCACCTGCGTGCGGCGCAGCGTGCCATCGCTGTCGGAAGCGATGTAAAGTGTGACCGGCGTGGGCGGACCGTTGCTGAGCGGAGCCAGCGCCCGTTGTTGTTCCGCGGCGAGTTGCTCATCGCGTGCCACCTTTCGCTTCAGGTGCAGGGCGTAGAACCCCAGGCCAACAGCGATCGCCGCCAAAACCGCAAACATCACCAGGACGCGCCGGGTCACGGTCTCACCTCGGGCAGTTTGGCGCGGACGGCGGCAACGCCGGCGGCGATGGATTGCGCCACCTGCTCCTGGTAGGCGGCGCTGGCAATTTCGTCCACATTTCCGGCGGGAGGCGCAATCTCAACCGCAATGGCCGGGGCCGCAATATTATTCATCGGACGCAGCGGCGCCAGCAGCGTGGCATTGGGCAGTTTGCGGGACTCCAGTTCCGCGGCCACCGAGCCGGCGACCGAGCCGCTTAAGTCCAGGAAGGCGGCTTGCGCGGTGTCCCACGGCAGAAAACCTTGCGGCGAAAGGTTGGCCGCAGGCAGCAACGCCGTGAATACGTGGACGCCCTGTCCGGTGTTGGCGGCGTGCAGTGCGATGTAGAGCGCGGGACGGGCTGCATTCGTCCAGGTGGCGCGCTGGTCGAGAGTAATCGCAACGTCGGAATTGCGCAGCAGGCCGGCGGCGATGCCGCGATTGGCGAGTTCATGCTGCACCCGCCGCGCCAGCGCCAGCACAACATCCTTCTCCGGAAGCGAAGGGGTGATGGCCGCTCCGATGTCGCTGCCGCCGTGCGCCGGATCAATCAGTACCAGGAAGCGTGGCGCAGCGGGCTGCCGCGGCTGCGGCGATGGGTTTTGCGGATTGGCCGGAGCCGGCGGTAGCGGTGCTGGCGCTTCCTGGGTCACAGGTGCGGCAGCAGGCGCACCAGTGATGATGATGGTCCTGCCTCCGTCGGCGAAGTTGGCCATCATGGGAGCCGTTCCCGTCACATCAAGTTCAGCCAGGCCATCGTGCTCTGAAAAGCTCACTCCCGAGATCAGCGGGTCGCTGTAAGGGACGTTTTCCGAGCCGGTGGAGACGATGGGTTCCCGGCGAAAGGTGAGGCGCACTCGTCCCGGTTCGGTGGCGATGGATGGATTGACCGGAGAAGAGAAGCCCAACAGCAATCGCGAGGGGTTGTCTTTGTGCAGCTCCAAGGTGTAGCGCAGCTGAATGTTGCCGATGAACAGACGGCGCGCCGCAGCATGAAGTTCAGTGTCGGTGGCGAGCAGCTTGGCGACTAGATCACTGGTAACGGACAGTGGTACGTAGCCCCGGCCATTCTGAAGAGCGAAATTTGCCGGCAGTTTGTAACCGTTTCCGCGGACCTTACCCTTATCTTTCCCGCCGGTAAATTGCACCTCCAGAGGGCGGGCACCCGGAGGCGTAAAGTGCAACTTGTACTTCTTGCCGTCGACGCGGGCATCCACCGACCCCAGCGGCTCCAATAGTTCCACCAAACCCGCGTAAGGCTGGCCATTCATGTCCAGCAGCGGTACCGAGTACGAGGTCCGGGGGGAATAGACAGTAAGCTGATTCTGCCCGGGCGATTGCGCGTGAACCGGGGCGTGGTGAGTTAGCAGGGCCGCAAACAGCAGAGCCAAACCGGCGGTGATCGCCCAGGCAAGCCGCGATCTGCGACCGGAAAGCGGCAATCTAGTGGCCTCCCAACGCCGAGCCTTGCGCGGCCTCCCGCAGCGAGTAGATGGTCAGGCCGCTCAGCATCTTGGGATAGAAATCCGTGGACTTTTGCGGCAACACTTCGCCGGCGAAGGCCACGTCGCGCATCTGCTGCATGCGAACGGGATTGATAAGAAACGCGACGTTGGCGCCGTTGCGCACTTCCTCAATCGCTTCGCCCGCGTCCCGCACATATTTCAGGTACTTCTGATCGCGAATGTCATCCTCCGACATTCCGAGTGCGTCTTCCAGCACCAGCTTATGCAGCTGCACGACATCGAGCGCGCGCTGGCGTTCCGACAGACCGGCGAGGCTTTTCGAATGCTGCTCGGCGCGCGAACGCAACAGGAAGCTGCCATGCGACGTAACCGCAAGTAACGCGGTGGTGTCTTTGCCGGCCGCGCGCAGCCGATCGAGAGCGGCGGCAGCACCTGTCAGCGGGCCCAGATCCTCGACCTCGAAATTCTTCTGAAGCTTCGCCACCATGTCAAAGATCGCAAAACCCTTCATCCCGAACACCACGCGATGGGTTGGCAGAACCACCAGTCCGGGAGCATCCATATTGACGAAGGTCATCATCACCCGCTCGAACGGAGCTCGAAGATCGGGGCTACCCGGTTTCCTCATTTCGTTGCGATAGGTCAAGGCTGTCTCGTAGCGATGGTGGCCGTCGGCAATGATCAGCTTCTTATCGGCCATCTTCGTCTGCACGGTTGCAACGATGGCGGGATCAGAAACTTTCCACATCCGATGCAACACATCGTACTGGTCGCGCACCTCCACCGTCGGAGGACCGCTCTGCCGCAAAGCCTGGTCAATCTCTCCCGCCGGATCGGTGTACAGCATGAAGATCTGTCCGCAATGGGCCTGCAGGGCTCGCAACAAGTTCAGCCGGTCCGCCTTCGGCTTGCTGAGCGTCTGCTCGTGCCGGAAGACGACCTTTCGGTCGTAGTCCTCCACCTGCCCCAGGGCGATGAAGCTGCGCCGTTCGGCGATCGTGCCGGAAGCGTCGCCGGGGACCTTGAAAGTCTGGGTGTAGAGATAAATGCTGGGTTGCGGGTCAGGCGCCAGAACGCCTTCGGCCCGCCACTGCTGCAAAAAAGCGGCAGCTCGCGTGTACACGTTCTCCCGGTCATTGTCACCGGCCTGCGGCTTGCCCAGAATCACGCGCACCAGGTTATACGAGCTGGCTGCGTAATACTGCTCCTGCATTGCCGGGGTGATTTTGTCGTAGGGCTGGGTTACAACTTCAGCGGGTGACACCTTGGAAGGGTCATACCGCAGGGCCTGGAAAGGAAAAATGTCCGCCATATAAGGGCTCCGCCTCCCCTAAAAATAAGTATTCGGTAGCAGAAAAATTCCTTTGGGAGGCACCCCGATTGTAGCAGTTCAACAAAAGGAAACCCCAAGCGCTGGAACTACATCAATAGGGGAGAAAGCTCCGGCATGATGGCTCTTGGGGGGCGGTTGCCGCGGGGTTATCTGACTCCCCAAGCTGTGATAAGATTCAGCCCACAGTCCAGAAGGATCTTATGGCCCGCGGTCGAAGTTTGGGGTTCGGGTCAAACTGCTCGACGATTCGGTACCCGTTTCAGGTTCAACGCTCGGAACGTTTTTCGAGACGGCCCGTCCCGTCCTTGGTGCGCTTCGCAAAGGGCCTGCTTCTCTTACTTGCGTTTTGTTGCGCGGCCTTTTGGCTGGTGATGCCGGGCAACGCACAAGACGAAGATCAGAACGTACATATCGCTCCTCGCGAAGCCAAGAAACCTGACCCAGTTCCGAGCGCCGGAATTGCCGTACCGCCCGGGGTCATCGTCGATCCCAGCCTCAAGACGCACACTAAGCCGATCCGGAAAGACGTGGATTTAGTGCTGGTTCCGGTGACCATCACCGATCCGATGAACCGGCTGGTAACAGGATTGGAGAAAGAGAATTTCCAGCTGACCGATAATGGCCAGCCGCAACAGATCCGGCACTTCTCCAGCGAAGACGCTCCCATTTCCCTGGGCGTCATCTTCGATATCAGCGGGTCCATGAGCGACAAGATCGACAAGTCGCGCGAGGCGGTGGTCGAATTCTTCCGCACGGCCAATCCGCAGGATGAGTTTTTCCTGATCACTTTCTCGGAAAAGCCCGAGGTGCTGGCCGATTTCACTTCCTCCGTCGAAGACATCCAGAGCAAGCTGGCTTACGCCGTGCCCAAAGGCAGAACGGCATTGCTCGATGCCATTTATCTGGGCATGAATCGCATGCGCAGGGCGCACTACGAGCGCAAGGCGCTGTTAATCATTTCCGACGGCGGCGACAATCACAGCCGCTACACCGAGGGCGAGATCAAGTCGATGGTGCGGGAAGCCGACGTTCAGATCTATGGCATCGGCCTGTTTGACTTTAATGGTTTCAAGACGGCAGAAGAACGCGAGGGGCCGGCCTTGCTGAGCGATGTGACTGAAGTGACGGGTGGGCGGACATTTCCCATCGGCGATCCGAACGAACTGGCGGACGTGGCGACAAAGATTGGCATCGAGCTGCGCAACCAATATGTGCTCGGATACCGTCCAACCAGCCCAGTACGAGATGGCAAGTGGCGCAAGATCAAGGTGAAACTGAACCCTCCGAAAGGTCTGCCACCGCTGCACGTGTACGCCAAAACGGGATACTATGCACCAACCGAATAGACGCTGCCATTCGTTCGTAATGCTAATGGGATCGGTCCTGTGCTTGGGAGCCTGGATGGTGGCCCAGAATTCGGCTACCCCGGGGCAGCCGGTTCCGGCTGGCAGCGCCGCCGGCCAGCAAACCGCCCCCGCGCAGAATCCGCCAGCACAAGCACCACCGGCAAATGCTCCGGCCCAGAGTGGCCAGCAGGACGCAGCTCCACTACCGCCCGCGCACAACCAGCCTGGGGACACGGTGCAGGTCCCGCAGCAAGGCGAAGCGCCCGCAGCACAACAGGGCGATGTCTTTGTTTTCCGGAAGGAAGTTGACGAAGTTACTTTGCACACCACCGTGGTGGACGATCACAATCGCCTGATCACCAACCTGACGAAGAACGATTTCACCGTATTCGAAGACGGCAAGCCCCAGAGAATCACTTCGTTTCGTAGCGAGGACATTCCCGTCGCCATGGGCATCGTCATCGATAATTCCGGTTCCATGCGGGAGAAACGTCCAGCGGTGAATGCCGCAGCCATTAACCTGGTGCAATCCAGCAATCCTCAGGACCTGGTCTTCGTGGTGAACTTCAATGAAGACTACTTTCTCGACCAGGACTACACCGCCAAGATTCCCAAGCTGAAGGACGCGCTGGAACGGATTGAATCGCGCGGCGGCACGGCGCTCTACGACGCGGTGGTTGCCTCCTCGGACCACTTAAAGAAAAGTGGCGCCCTGGAAAAGAAGGTGCTTCTGGTAGTCACCGACGGCGAAGACAACGCCAGCCGCGAGTCGCTGGAGCAAGCGGTGCGCCGCCTGGAAGAGAAAAATGGTCCAACGGTTTACACCATTGGATTGCTCCAGGAGGAGCGTTCCAAGCGGGCCCGCCGAGCGCTGCGCGAGATGGCCGAGGACACCGGCGGGGTCGCGTTCTTCCCCAAGGACCTCAGCGAGGTGCAGGCCATCACCTCGCAAATCGCACACGATATCCGCAATCAATACACCATCGGGTACAAGCCCAGCACGCCGCAGAGCGTGGGCGGCTATCGCACGGTGAAGGTAGAGGCCAACGCCAAGGGCTACAAAAAGCTTCAGGTCCGCACCCGCAGCGGGTATTACGCCGGCCAGCAACATGCTTCGGTGACCGAACAAGCCGGCACCAAGTAGGGGTTAGTGATTAGTGGTTAGTGGTTGGCACAGCGTTCCGTTCTTCGATCCAAAACTCACGCAAGGCGCGGCGTAACCGCCAGCAGCCCGCGGAGCAATGATCCGGATTGTTCTCGATTGCCCGCTTTCAAAGCTTCGATTTCGGTGGTTCTTCACGTTGCCTGTCACCCGAGCGCAACGCACGGACGACCTTCTCGACCTCCCGTTCAAAAGCCCCCTCATCTTTCTGCCAATTGGTGAAATTCGCCGCGTACCGACGCCGAACCTCATCGGCCTTGCCGTTCTGCCACTTAAAAAGGTATCCGTCAAGATCGATGGGAATGAGTGCAAGCACCTTTTGTCCCCGGTCTTTCATCAGTAGCTGTTCTTTAGCGAACGCTTTGCCAATTTCGTTGTCCACCCACCAACTTTGCAATGATGCCTTGGAGCAGCACAGCAGAATCTTGTCCCAGAGCCGGATGCCGCGGTCAACCTCGTCATAAATATCATGCCCTGGCAGGAGCTGTTTTTCATCTCGCCAGCAGCGGATACCTCGGCCTTGAAGCGTATCGTGCAACCGGCGCGCAAAAACCTTGTCAACATGGCTGTAGCTAATAAAACATGAGTAGAACTCTAACGGGTTATCTAGTAACGAGGGGATGTAATCGATAAAGCGATCGGACAATCCGCACCCACGCAAGAAATTAATCGGAAAGTTCCCGCTGAGTTGAATCGTCTCAAGGTCGATGCTACTTGGCCCTCCATGGTCGCACGCCTCAAGCCCCGTAGCGCCGCTAAGGTTCGAGCCGCTCAAAATTGTGTTGTCCATCCTCGCCTCGTCAAGGTTTACGCCACTAAGATCTGCGTAACTCAAATTAGCTTGAGCGAGTTCGGCTCGCCGCAGATTTGCGCCTTGCAGTTGTCCATGGTAGAGGAAGGCTCGCAGGAGACCTGCATTCTCCAAGTTCGCGTTCTGCAGTTCGGCTCCGAAGAGCTTGGCCTCCATTAGGTTGGCTCCCCGTAAATCTGCATCGGCAAGATTGGCGTAGGCCAAGTCAGCACGTTCGAGATTGGCCCGACGCAGATTGGCCCCCCTCAAATCAGCACCCTTGAAGTCGCCGAGTGAGAGGTTTGCTCGGTAGAGCTCAGCTTGGCGCAGGGACGGTCTCCCGTGTTGATGTGAACGCCATTCGTTCCAAGTCTCAACACCTTGTCGAAGGACATGCAGATGCTCTGATTTAGCCATAGGAATCCACGATAGCGCCTCTGAGTCCTGAGGCGCCACACAATTTCGTGACGCATTGACCGACCGATTCCGGTTCACGTAGGCTTGGTGGTTCGTGCTTAGGTGCTCATGAAGACTGCTGAAATCACCTCCTTGCGTGTCGCCGAAGACATTACCGAACTGGTCGGCGAAACCCCAATCCTTCATCTGCGGAAAATCGTTCCACCCAACGTTGCCGATGTCTATGCCAAGCTCGAGTACCTGAATCCGGGCGGCAGCATCAAAGACCGCGCCGCGCTGGGCATGGTCCTCAAGGCCGAGCAGGCAGGATTACTGCAGCCTGGGGCAACCATCTTTGAGGCAACGGCCGGTAATACCGGGGTTGGGCTGGCGCTGATCGGATCGGGTCGCGGTTATAAGACCGTGCTCGCCGTGCCGGAAGGTTTTTCCCAGGAGAAGGTCACGCTCATGGAGGCGCTGGGCGCGGAGGTGATTCGCACCCCGCGTGCGGACGGCATGGAGGCGGCCATCCGCTACGTGAAAGAGCGCGCCGCCAAGACGCCCAACTCGTTTGTCGCGGGACAATTTGAGAACCCGGCCAATCCTGACTTCCACTACGAGACCACGGCACGCGAATTGTACGAGCAACTGGGCGGGCAGATTGACGCGGTGGTGATCGGCTCCGGCACCGGCGGCACCTTTACCGGCGTGGCGCGTTACCTGAAGGAACGCAATCCGCGGGCCTTGGCGATCGTGATTGAGACCCAGGGTTCGGTATTAGGTGGAGGGCCGAAAGGCGAGCACGAGGTGGAAGGCATTGGCGCCAGCTTCATTCCCAAGACCTGCGATCTGTCACTCGCGGACGAGGTCATCGCCGTCAGCGATCATGACGCCTTCGACATGGTGAAGAAGCTGGCCGCGATCGAGGGGGTCCTGGCAGGATCGAGCGCCGGCGCAGCCGTGTTTGGGGCCATCGAAATTGCGCGCCGACTTGGCCCCGGAAAACGCGTGGCGACGATCATTCCTGATTCCGCCGAGCGCTATCTGTCCAAAGATATTTTCCACTTCAACGAAAAACATTGATTCACCACGGAGACACGGAGGGCACGGAGAAGAAGTAACAATAAAAACTCCGTGATCTCCGTGCCTCCGTGGTGAAAAAAGAATTCCTTTCTTCTCTGTGCCTCTGTGTCTCTGTGGTGAAATGGTTTCTTATGCCAAAACGCAATCTTCCTGGATTTTCTACTCGCGCCATCCATGTCGGTAACGATCCCGACCCGTCCACCGGGGCCGTAGCGCCCGCCATATTTGCCACTTCCACTTACGCTCAGGAGGAGTTAGGCAAGACCAAAGGCTACGATTACTCGCGGGCCGGCAATCCCACGCGCACGCGGTTGGAGCAGAACCTCGCCTCGCTGGAGGGCGGCCTCGCCGCGCCAGTGTTTGCCAGCGGAATGGCTGCGGTGGGCGCGCTCTGCCAGTTGATGAAATCGGGCGACCACGTCGTCGCCTCCAACAATCTTTATGGCGGCGTGCCCCGGCTGTTCAACCAGGTCATGGTGAACTTTGGTCTGCAATTTACCTACGTGGATACGGCTGACCCGCGCAATGTGGAGCGCGCCATTCGCAAGAACACGCGCTACGTGTACATCGAGACGCCCACCAATCCGCTGATGGGCCTCACCGACATTGCCGCGGTCAGCGAAATCGCGCACAAGCGCGGCTGCGAGGTGGTGGTGGACAACACCTTCATGTCGCCGTACTTTCAGCAGCCGATCAAGCTGGGCGCGGACCTGGTGCTGCACTCGACCACGAAGTTCCTCAACGGCCACAGCGACGGGCTGGGCGGCGTTCTGGTGTGTACCACAAAAGAACAAGCGGAGAAGCTGGCGTTCATTCAGAAGGCCGCGGGCGCCATCATGTCGCCGTTCGAATGTTGGCTGGTGCTGCGCGGGGTGAAGACGCTGGCCGTCCGCATGAAACAGCACGACGAAAGCGGGCGCGTGATGGCCGATTATCTCAGCCGCCATCGCAAGGTGAAGCAGGTCTTCTATCCCGGACTGAAAAGCCATCCGCAGTACAAACTGGCGTGCCGGCAGATGTCGGGCTTCGGCTCCATGATCACGTTTGAGACCGGCTCGCTCGGCAATGCCAAGCGGCTGCTGAAGCGGGTGCGCGTTTGCACCATGGGTGAGTCGCTGGGCGGAGTCGAAACGCTGATCTCGCACCCGGCCAGCATGACGCACGCAGCGATCGGGAAGAAAGGCAGAAAGGCGATCGGGCTCACCGATGGAATGGTACGGATTTCGGTGGGAATCGAAGATGTCGAAGATTTGATTGCCGACCTGGAGCAGGCGCTGGGTTAGTGCCCGCTGTTCGCTAATCGTCTTCGCCCTTCGCTAAAGCCTTCACCCTCGGGATGACACAATTGAGGCCGCTTGCTAAATGCTAATTGCTAATTGCTAGTTGCTAATCCGCTACTCAAAAAACTTCGTCACGCCCTCTTCCAGCACGCAAATCTTCTTTTCGATGCCGCGCCGCTTGGCGTCGGCCTTCAGACGCTCCACCGGCTCGTCCACTGGCTCGTAGGAGAGGCGAAACGTCCCGTAGTGCATCGGAACCATCCAGCGCGCGCCCACGTCCAGGAACGCCTGTACGGCATCTTCCGGACTGGTGTGTACTCTGCGAAACGAATCGGGATGATAAGCGCCAATGGGAAGCAGCGCCACCTCAGGCTTCAGGCGCTCACCGATCTCACGGAAACCGTCGAAGTACGCGGTGTCTCCGGCGTGATAAATCGAATGCTCGCCGGAACGCACGACGTATCCGCCATAACCGCGATGCACGTCGCGCACAATGCGAGCACCCCAGTGGCGCGACGGAACGTGCGTCACCTCCACATTGCCGAGCTGAAAGCTCTGCCACCAGTCCAATTCAATGATGCGCCCGTAGCCCAGGTCGCTGACCAGGTCGCGAACATGCCGGGGCACGATGATCGCCGGACGTTTGCCGGTCTTGCGTCGCGTGAGCCACGCAATGGCGCGCAACGACGGCCGGTGCAGGTGGTCGAAGTGCGCGTGCGAAACCAGCACCGCGTCGATTGCCGGCAGTTCTCGCAGCTTCAATCCCGGACGGCGCAGCCGCTTGAGAACGAAAATCCAGCGCGCGAAGTTGGGATCGACCAGAATGTTCTTTCCCCCGATCTGGAGGAAGAAGCTGGAATGTCCGATGAAGGTTACGCCCAACTCGCCACGGCGGGCGAGCACAGGCTTACGGGCGACGCCGGTGCGCGGCGTCAGGGCGGAGCGCCGCACCAGCGTTCCAAACTGCCTGGCCTTACGCCGAATTGTGATTCCTAACATGGGGTTCGTGATTATTAGACGCTACCAGGGCCGCTGGCGATGCGGCAACGCGGTCCTGAGTCCGAGGTAGTGGGTCAATTGCCGCGTGCACCAAACGCTGCGCGTCACACCTGCGATGGAAGCGGGACTCGCCGATCACGTTTGGGACGAAGAAGAATTGGTTGGACTGCTGTCCGTATGAGAGCATGGCGGCATGAAGTATCATCCCATCCCGCTGAGGGCACTGCTCTGCATTTACGGGTTCGGACTAACAGTGGGCTACTGGAGATGGCGTTGGGCATTGAGACGGATTTCTTTCAGTAGAAAAGCAATGTGGTTGATGTTCGGATTCGCACTAGCGATTTTCCTACTGATCGCCATTCTCAACGCCATCCAAAACAACCGCCTAGGACTTCCGCAGTTCTGAAGCTCGAGACGAAATTTCAAATTGAGCCACTACCGAGTCCGACCTTTGCTTGACCTTAGCCAGCTAGTCAGCTTAAATCAAATGTTTGGTTCCCTTTGCCGGCAAGCGCCACTTTACTTCAGCCTGGGGAACCGCGGAAACAAGGAGCAAGAATGAAAATTGCCTTTCTCGGATTGGGCATTATGGGACGGCCGATGGCCTCCAAGCTGGTCGCGGCAGGACATGAGGTCTCGGTGTGGAACCGTAGCGCCCGGCAGCACGTCGACGGCGCAACTACGGCGGTTTCTCCCGCCGACGCAGCCAAAGATGCTGAGGTTGTCTGGCTGTGCGTTGCCGACACCGCGGCCGTCGAGCGCGTTGTCTTCGCCGAAGACGGCGCCGAGCAGTCGCTGCGCGAAGGCATGATCGTGGTGGACTCCAGCACCATCTCGCCCTCGGCGACCCTGCGCTTCGCCGAGCGGGTGAACGCGCGCGGGGTCCATTGGGTGGATGCTCCCATCACAGGTTCAAAAATTGGCGCAGAAAACGGACAGCTTATCTTCATGGTCGGCGGTTCGAACGAAGCCGTCGAGGCGCTTCAGCCCCTGTTCAAGGCGATGGGCAAGCTGGTCATCCACATCGGGGAGACCGGCAAAGGGCAGGCGGCGAAGATCAGCATGAACCTGATGATCGCCCTCATCTACGAAGGATTCGCCGAAGCCTTCGTACTCTCTTCCAAGCTGGGCGTCGATCCGCACAAACTCATCGAACTGATCCAGGCATCGATGGTGCGATCGGGCGTGGTGGATTACAAGGCCCCGTTCGTGCTGCGCCGCGATTATTCGCCGAATTTCCCGCTGCGCCTGATGCACAAAGACATTCACCTCATGCTCGACACCGCCAAGGAGGTCCGCGTCAAGTTGCCGGCGCTGGAAACCGTGGACGAGATCTACGAGCTGTCCAGCGAAGAGGGCTGGGACGATCTTGATTTCGCGGCGACGCTGGCCCTGCTGGAAAAGTGGGCCGGATTGGGTGGCCAGCCGAAATAGAGCGGATACAGGATGGCCCGGGGTCCGCCTCGAAGGTGAGTGTCGCCTTGCGCTTGCGAACGCGGTGATTTGAAAGGGCACGGCTTCAGCCGTGCCGTTAAGCTCTTAATTCTTGTCATCCCGAGCGCGCTTCAGCCCGCGAGGGATCTGCTTTCCCGACTTTTTCCGCAGCCTGCCACCGCCAGCGTCAGTTCGGCTTGGGCGTATTCACCATATACACGCGGTTGGGATTGCCCGGCTCGATGTGATTTTTTTCGAAGCAAGCCTTGATCCGCCGCCGCAGCTCGCGGCTAACGGGATACTGCAATCCCGGCTTGGTCTTCACCAGCAGCAGGTACTCCACTTCACTGCCGCTTACCTTCTCGATGCCGGGCACTTCCGGTTTGGCGACGATCATTGCGGCGAATTGGGGATCGTTGGCCACTTCCTCGCCAACTTCCTTCAGCAGCTTGATCACCTGATCGCTATCGGCGTCATAGGCCACGGACACGAGCATCGCCAGCTGCGCCCAGTGGCGGGTGAGATTGGTCACAATAGTGATCTGGCCATTGCGCACGGAATGCAGGCTTCCGTTGTCGTCGCGCAACACAGTGCGGCGCAAGGTCATGGCCTCAACCACACCCTGCACGCCGGCAATCTTGATGGTGTCGCCGATGTCGTACTGGTTCTCCACCAGAATGAAGAAGCCGTTGATGAAGTCGTGGACCAGGGCCTGCGCTCCAAATCCTATGGCCAAGCCGGCGATGCCGGCACTGGCCAGTAGCGGCCCCATGTTGATGCCCAGCAGCGGCAGGATTTGCAGCGCTGCCAGGAACATGATGACGAACACTCCGACGCTGAAGATGACGCTCGACAACGTCCGCAGTTGCTGCGTCCTCAGCGCCGACGGCATTCCTTCACGGCTGCTGAGTTCGCCCAGATGCCGCGATGCGATCTTGAGCAGCCGGGTGAGAATGAACGCAATGATCAGAACGCCGATGATGCGCGGCACCTGGTGGCGCACGAAATCGAAGGCATCGTCGCCCCAGGCACTGAGCATCTGGAAGATCCCCTCTTTCGGAGTGCGGTGGGGAAGCATCAACAGGGCTTGCAAAGGTTGTAGCACCGGGGGCAGCCTTTTCCTCGATTCGTAATCGAGTTTAGAGTAGCGGATGACAGCACAAGTGGCAAAGGTGCCCCTCCCATGAGGGACCACGCGCGGAATATAATCTCGATTCTTATGACATACTCATCCGCCTTGGTGCGCAAGCTGATAAAGCTTTCCGTTCTTGCCGCAGTGCTCTTCTTCAGTTGTGGAATCGCGGGTTGGGCGCAAGACACCGGCCAATCCATCCCTCCGCCTCCAGGGATTCCGCAAAAGCGCGATGAGGACGCCTGGGAAGCTCAAGCGAAACGCGAAGCGGTGAAAAAGCAGAACCTGAAACGCCAGCAGGACCTCAAGAAGGACACCGACAAGCTGCTGGAACTGGCAACCGAACTCAAGCAATACGTGGACAAAACCAGCGAGAACACGTTGTCGCTGGAGGTCATCAAGAAAGCCGAGGCAATTGAAAAACTGGCTCACAGCGTCAAAGAGAAAATGAAGGGACAGTGAAGAAGTCTTTCAGGATTGAGGTAGGCAGCATGTACGTAGAGTCGCCCACCAGTCCGGTTTCCAGGCATGAAGCAAATCGCCCTGGAGTTGTCATTACGGGTATCACATGGGCCTACGGCCCACCCATAGTGAAAAACCTGTATAGCCTGTCATCCTGAGCGACCTCGTCGCTCAGGATGACACTCCAAGAAATTACGTGAAGACCCCCTCTACCAATCTCAAGCCGAGGGCGCGATTCCAATCTCAATGCGTGGCTGCCGGGTGCTGCTGTAGCAGGCCCACCGCCGCCGCCACCTTCTCCAGCCGGGCACGATTTTCTTTCTTCATCGGCACCAGCGGCAGACGATAGACCTCCTCAACGCGGCCCATCATTGCCAACACCGCTTTGGCCGGACCGGGATTCGATTCGATGAAGTTCGCCTGCATCAGCGGCAGATATTTGCGGAAGAGCAGGCGGGCGGCGTCCCACTCATTGGCCAGGGCGGCCTGCGTCAGACGCGCCATCTCCGCCGGGATTTCGTTCGATGCCACCGAAATAATGCCCACTCCGCCGAGTCCAATCACAGCCAGCGTGACGGCGTCATCGCCGGAGAAAACCAGGAAATCTTCCGGCACGGTGGCGCAGACCTCGGCAATCTGCGAGATATTTCCGCTCGCCTCTTTCACCCCGGCGATGTTGGGAACCTCGGCCAGGCGGAGCAGGGTGCTGGTCTCGATGTTGGTCCCGGTGCGCCCGGCAATGTTGTACAGCACCAGCGGCTTTGCCGAGGCTTCGGCAATGGCTTTGAAGTGCTGGTACACGCCTTCCTGCGTGGGCTTGTTGTAGTAGGGCGTCGCGGTAAGGACATAATCGACTCCCGTACGCGCCGAGATTTCCTTCGCCTTGGCCACGGCTTCGCGCGTGTTGTTCGAGGTGGCGCCCGCCATGATGGGCACCCGGCCCGCCGCCGTCTCGATCGTCAAGTCAATGACGCGCAGCCATTCGTCGTGGGACAAAGTCGGCGTTTCCCCGGTGGTGCCGCACGGGACCAGAAAGTCGATACCCGATTCCACCTGCCAGCGCACCAGCTCGCGCAGCGCTGCTTCATCGAGGCTGCCATCCAGTTTGAAGGGAGTGACCAGAGCGGTACCGCATCCACGCAGTTTCATAAGATTAGAATAACCTCTCACCACTTCAAAAGGAATCGGCCACTCGATGAACAAAACGTGTCTCTTTTGCGACACCAAACTCAACTCCGAAAATAGATCTAAGGAACACGTTATGCCAGGTTGGCTCTTGCAGGAGTTGGGAATTCATTCCACGGACCAATTCATCGGGGTGCACGGCGCAGATTTCGAAGACATACCCAGATCCAGAAGGCTGCAAGGCGCGCATACGGTGGTACAGGGGAGGGTCTGTACCGATTGCAACCTCGAATGGATGAGCGACTTGGAAAACAAAGCTAATCCCCTGTTGCGGGCGATGCAAAAGCTGGAGCAAGTCCGATTATCGAAAGATGATTGCGTCCTACTCGCTACCTGGATATTCAAAACTCTTACCCTGTACAGTGTCACGACGAATTACCGCAAGATTGTGCCTGACTCTGTCTTTGGGTACGTCCGATTGAACTTGATGCCGCCGCCTGGGAATCACGTAGAGATTGCTTATGCGCCTAACGCTCCCAAAGTCAACCTTAGAACCAGACTTTCGCCGATTAAGTTGGCGATGTTTGACAAAAATCAGTGCGACTCTGCTTACATCAATTCACAGTTGCAGCAGTCGTATGTGCTATGTGCACAAATGAGCCACTTACTAGAGCGTTTTCAAAGTTATTGTAGACCATATCCGCAATGCGAGAACCAGGCTAAGGCATTCTCGGCGGTAACGGCTACCAGGGCTTCGGCAATGGCGCGTTCCAGAGCTTCTACGGTTCGGGCCTTGGCCGAGCGCAGCCACTGCTTGATCTTCGACCAGGCCTGCTCAATGGGGTTGAAGTCCGGCGAGTAGGCGGGCAGATAGATCAGGCGCGCTCCCCGGGCTTCAATCTGCTCCCGTACCCCCTGCACTTTGTGAGCCGACAGATTGTCCATAATGACCACCTGTCCGGGCTGGAGCTGCGGGCACAACACCTGTTCCAGATAGGCCAGGAAGACATCTCCATCGGTCGGCGATGCGATGGTCATGGGCGCCTGCAAGCCGTGGGTGGTGAGCGCCCCCAGCATGGTCAACGTAGACCAGTGGCTGTGGGGCGTCCCTTCCGGCACCCGTTCTCCACGCGGAGCCCGGCCATAGTTCCGCGTCATCTGCGTGCTGGCGCCGCTCTCGTCTAGAAACACCAACTGCGCAGGGTCGATCTGGGTTATGGCTTCCCACCACGCTTGCCGGCGCTGCTGCGCCTCCGGCGTTTCTTGTTCTTGGGCGTGGAGTGACTTTTTTTAAGCCGCAGTCCCATCTGCCGTAAGGCCAGCCACAGCCGCCCGATGCTCAAGCCCACGCCCTGGACCGCTTGCAGTTGCGCTTGCAACTCCCTCAGGGTCAGATCCGGCTGCTTACGGATTTGCTCCCCCATCCACTCCTGCACCGTCACCGTCACCCGGCTCACCGGACCACGTCGCCACGGCGGCCGCTCCATCTGCCCCGTGCGCGTGCGGGTGGCCGAGATCTTCTTGGCCCAGCCTTCGCTCACCCCGAATTGTTCCGCCAACTCCCCCAGTGTCCCTTTGCCCTGCTCATAGGCCTGCAAAAACTTTCGTCGCAAATCATTCGCGTATGGTCGTGCCATCCTGTGGAGCGGAGAATCGCCAGCAACAGTCTACACTATCTCTGAAAATGCTCTAATGCGGGTCGTTGGACTGCCGAAGCAGGGTATGTGGCGTCGTTGCGACGCTGTGCAACCGAACATGCTCAGACTTTTTCCAAATGCGCCAGTAGTTATCGATTGGCCTAAGCAGGGTGCCTATCAGAAGGAACTCGACGACCTTACCTTCGGAGTCGCACTTGCGCCCATTTTCCTCTGAGATGAAACTTACAAATCCTTAAAAATGTCCTTGAAGTCGTAGAAGCCCTTCCTCCCAGCGATCCATTCGGCTGCCAGCACTGCGCCCTCGGCAAAGGTGCGGCGGGACTTGACTTCGTGGGTGAGCACGATACGATCGCCGGACGAGACCAACTCCAGCGTGTGAATGCCGGGAACGTCGCCTTCGCGCTCGGAAGTGATCTCGACGCGCTTTCCCGACGCCTGCTCCAGTAACCGTTGTAAAGCGGCGGCAGTGCCAGAAGGCGCGTCCTTCTTGTGGATGTGGTGCCGCTCGGTGATGTGTCCGCGGTAGTTATGCGCCAACGCCGGCGCCGCAGCTTGCGCGATCTGAAAAAACAGGTTCACGCCGTACGAGAAGTTTGCTCCGAAGACAAATCCGGTGCCGGCTTGCTCGACCGCTTGGCGCACGCGATCAAGTTCGCCGTACCAGCCAGTGGTGCCGACCACCATGGCTTTGTGCGCGCGCACACAGGCGTCGATATTCGCCAACACCGCATCAGGCGCGGTGAAATCAATCGCCACATCAACGTTGCGCAGGTGTTCGGGTGTGAGCCACGCGGCGTTCTGGTTGACGTCGGCATCGATGCTCTGCACCTGATGTCCACGTTCGCGCGCGACCTCGGCGACCAGCGTCCCGGTCTTGCCGAGTCCCAGCACCAGCAATCTAAGAGGGGCGGAGTTCAATCGAACACCTCGGGATCGACCTCAGCAAAAAACTTGGCGTGCAATCGCCGCACCGCTTCCGGCACATCGCTTTCGTCGATCACGAAGGTCAGGTTGATCTCCGATGCGCCCTGCGAAATCATGCGCACGTTGATGTCGCCGATGGCATCGAAAACCTGCGCCGCAACTCCGGGCGTGTCGCGCAGGTTCTCGCCCACCAGGCACACGATGGCCTTGCGCCCCGCGTACTTTACGAAGGCGAGCTTCTCCAGGTCGGCGGCGATCTGGGGAATGGCTTCGTTGGAATCGACGGTGAGAGAAATGCTGACTTCCGAAGTCGATACCACGTCAACCGCACAACGGTGGCGCGCGAAAACTTCGAACACCTTGGCCAGAAAGCCGTGGGCCATGAGCATGCGTGCGGCAACGATTTCGACAATGGTGATGCGGTTCTTGGCGGCGATGGCCTTGAACAGCGAATGCGAGCGCGGGGTTCTCGACAGGATGCGCGTGCCCGCGTTTGACGGGTTGCGCGAATTCAGTACCAGCACCGGGATGTTCTTCTCGACTGCGGGAAGCACGGTCGCCGGATGCAACACCTTGGCGCCGAAGTAGGCCAGTTCGGCGGCTTCTTCGAAGCTGATGAGCTTGATGCGGCGCGCCTCGGGACATAGGCGCGGGTCGGTGGTCTTCATTCCATCCACGTCGGTCCAGATCTCGATGCGCTCGGCGTCCAACCCCGCGCCGGCCAGGGCGGCGGAAAAATCAGAACCGCCGCGACCGATCGTCGTTGGAATACCTTCCCGCGTCGCGCCAATGAAGCCGCCCATGATCGGCACCCGGTCCTGTTCAAGCAGCGGCTTAACGCGGCTTTGCAGGCGATCGTTGATCTCCTCAACTTGCGGAACCGCCCGGCCGTGCTGCGAGTCGGTGACGATCACCTGACGCGCATCCACCAGCGTTGCCGGGATGCCGCGCGCCAGAAAAGCAGCGGTTGCGATCATGCTCGACAGGCGTTCGCCGAAGGAAACCACATAATCGCTGGTGCGCGGCGTGAGCTCACCGACCGCGGCAATGCCTCGCAGCAACTCGTCGAGCGCATCGAACTCTGCTCCTAAATCGCCATGCAATTCGGTATGCAGGCCGGTGCCCAGCAATTCGCCGGCCGCCAGGTAATGGCGCTCGCGGAGATGGCGGCAGAGGTCGAGCGTCTGCTCGCGTTCGCCTCGTCCTGCGGCCGCCGCCATGGCGAGCAATTGGTCTGTCACCCTGGCCATGGCGCTCACCACCACGCAGGGCCGCTCCGGCAAGCGCGTTTTCACAATGGACGCGACACGATCGATGGCGGCGGCATCTTCCATGGACGTGCCGCCAAACTTCATGACGATCACGGCCACACCACCGGCGAAGGAAGTGGAAGCTCTGGCATCACGACAGGAAGCCCTGCGCCTTGAGCAGCTCGGCGTTGAGAATGGCGGCGCCAGCGGCGCCACGGATAGTGTTGTGCGAGAGCACAGTGAACTTGTAATCGAGCACACCGCAGGGGCGAAGCCGGCCCACGCTCACCGTCATCCCATTCCCGCGGTCCACGTCGAAGCGCGGCTGCGGCCGGTCCGGCGCGGCATCGTAAAACACCGGTTGCGCGGGCGCCAGCGGCAATTTCAGTTCCTGCGGAGTGGAGCGAAACTCGTTGAAAGCCGCGATCAGTTCGTCAGCCCCGGCCTTCCGCTTCAACTTCACCGACACGGATTCGGTGTGGCCGTCTTCCACCGCAACTCGATTGCAGTGTGCCGTCATGCGAAAGGTTGCCGGTTCGACCCGCTCGCCGGTCAACTGTCCGAGGAGTTTGCGGGTCTCCTCCTCCATCTTTTCTTCTTCCTTGGCAATGTAAGGAATGACGTTGCCGAGAATGTCGAGAGAAGCTACTCCCGGATAACCTGCGCCGCTGACGGCTTGCATGGTGGTAACGAACAGCGACTCGATGCCGAATTTCTGATGCAGCGGCGCCAGCGCCACCACCAGTCCAATCGCCGAACAGTTCGGGTTGGTAACAATGTAGCCGCCCGACTGCTTGCGCCAATATTGCTTCTCGATCAAGGCAGTGTGGCTGGCGTTCACTTCGGGGATGACCAGCGGGACGTCTTCCTGCATCCGAAAAGCGCTGGAATTGCTGACCACAGCGCAACCGGCTGCGGCAAACTGAGGCTCGAGATCACGTGCGATGCCCGCATCCAGCGCGGCGAAGATGACCCGGGGCGCGCCTTCCGGAGCGGCATTCGACACTTGCATCTGCAGTACACGCTCGGGAATGGGAGTCTTCAAACGCCAGCGCACGGCTTCCCCATAGGCCTGTCCAGCGGACCGATCAGAAGCTGCCAGCCACGCAACTTCGAACCAGGGATGGGCTTCGAGCAACTGTATGAAACGCTGGCCGACGACGCCGGTAGCGCCCAGAATTCCGACCGCAATTTTCTGCTGAGACATAGTGGTGGAAGACCAAGTTATACCACGTTCGACCGCCGATAGAGGACGAGCAGCGATTGCGAAAATATCAGTGCTAACGGTGGCACAGATGCAGACTCAAGACGATCTCCTGTGCCAGCTCTTCGACGGTCTTGCCGGTCGCGCTCACGGTGAGATCGGCGGTGCGATAGAACGGGAGGCGCTGAGCGTAAAGCAGGCGGAAGGCCTCGGGCGTAGCCGCGAGTGGTCGCGGGTTGTGTGGCGAGTGCTGGTCAGCGGCCCGGCAGCGCCGTATCAGTTCCTCGATCTCGGTTTCCAGGAAAACCACGCGCGCGCCGCGGCTACGCAACAGCGTTACGTTCGCTGACTGAACGAAGGTGCCTCCCCCAAGCGCAATCACCGTTGGACCAGACGCCTGTTGCAGCACCGAGCGCAAGGTGTCAGTTTCGATTTCGCGAAAACCGGACTCGCCGCGCAGTTGAAATATTTCGCGTACCAACAGCTTCTGTCTCAGCTCAATTTCGTAGTCGAGGTCAAAGAACGACCAGCGGAGGAGATTCGCCAACGAACGGCCAACCGTGGTCTTGCCAGCGCCCATGAAACCCGTGAGCGCAACCAGTTCAGGGCAATGAGTAAGCCGGCCGTCTTGATCGTCGGTGCTCACGATAGTGGTGGGTCAATCCGTGCTGTTATAACCCGGAGAGTATGATTGCAAGCTGTTCGTGGTTCCTGAATTCTAGCATCCACGACGAACCGGCCTTGGCGACGGGCGTGGGCCTGTGGTACGGAGGTTGTAGAGGCCCTGCGACCATCAGGGGATGATCCACATTTCAACTTCATCTACCGTGGGTAGCCATGCAACTCATACAGATTGGCGTGACCAAGCAGAAGACGATCCTGGACCTGATTCAAGAGATGGCCGCAAATCAGTTTTCCGAGATCGAACAATTGAAGGCCGCTGCGCGCTCCCGGGCGAAAAGCAGGCGGACTCGTTGCACCGTCCGGCGGCGCGATTCTTCCAAGCCCTAGCGGTGATGGCTCATCCTGCGCCCAGCTCGCCAGCTTTAGGCTAACTCTGGTCTGACCCTACCTGCGCCATGCAGCCGTACACGCTCCTCAATCCATCCCAATAGCGACCGCGAACCGTGCGCCTTGTGGGGTGGTCTAAGTCAGACGCAGGGGAACCCCGCTATCTCCGTGCCCGCACTGCTGCTACATACTTCCGATAAATGCTGTAGCATCGCTAGAGAGGTGTTACCAATGTCGTATCGGAATGGGGATAAATCGCGCGAGCATCGCCTGCGCAAGGCGCGCCAGAAGATGCGCCTGAAGACCCGTGGTCTGCAAGTGAAGGATGACGCCAAGGCGCAATCTGCTGCTGCCAGCGGTCCCAAAAAGTAATCGCCAGCTCGCTTCTCGATTAGGAGTTCGCCATCCCGACGCCATCGCCGGCAAGCGGAGAGAGCGGTCGGCCGTAAATGCTTGAAGATATGGCAGGCACGAGGGGACTCGAACCCCTGACCTTACCTGGGCTACCCGCCACGGCATGAACCGAGGCCATAGCGGGCGTGATTCTCGATCTTCTTTCAAACTGACACACTACCCAGTCGTGGCTGCCTTGCGCCGACTACATCCGGCTGCATATACTTTGAAGGTTTGCCCGCCGATGCTGGATGGCTAGTCGAAGAGCCCGTCGAGCGAATCGAGCCGCAAGACGCCCGCAATAATTCGGAGAAATCTATGGCTACAGCACAGACTCTTGAGCAGGAAAGTAATCCCTGGGAACAACAGGCGGCGCGCTTCAACCTGGCCGCCGAAAAGCTGAAACTCGATGCCGGCCTGTGGCGGGTCCTGCAGCAGCCCAACCGCGAGATCATCGTCCACATCCCCGTCGCCATGGACAACGGGCAACTGGAAGTGTTCACCGGCTACCGGGTGCAGCATTCCATCGCGCGCGGCCCCGCCAAGGGTGGCGTGCGCTATTCGCCCGATGTGACGCTCGACGAAGTGCGCGCCCTGGCCAGCTGGATGACCTGGAAGTGCGCGGTGGTGAACATCCCCTTCGGCGGCGCCAAGGGCGGCATCATCTGCGATCCCAAGAACATGTCGCGCGGCGAACTGGAGCGCATGACCCGCCGCTACACCTCGGAACTGATCGAGTTTATCGGCCCGGAGAAGGATGTTCCGGCCCCCGACGTCAATACCAATGAGCAGACCATGGCATGGATGATGGACACCTACTCCATGCACATGCGCCAGACGGTGACGGCGGTGGTGACCGGCAAACCCCTCAACATGGGCGGCTCGCGAGGCCGCCGCGAAGCCACCGGCCGCGGCGTGATGATCATCTGCGACGAATCCATCAAGAAAAACAACATGACGCGCGAGAACACTCGCGTGATCATCCAGGGCTTCGGCAATGTCGGCTCCAACGCGGCAGTTCTCATGCATAAGGCCGGTTACAAGGTGGTCGGCATCGGCGAATGGGATGGCGGCTTGTACAACAGCAAGGGCATGGACATTGCGGCGCTGTGGGAATATCGCCAGAAGGAAGGCACCATCCACGGCTTCAAGGGCGCCGAGCGCGCGGACACGGAAGAACTGCTGATCACAGATTGCGAAATCCTGATTCCGGCGGCCACCGAGAACGTCATCAACTCGGGCAATGCCCACAAGGTGAAGGCGAAGATCCTGGTCGAAGGCGCCAACGGGCCCACCACGGCAGCCGCCGACGATGTCCTTAGCGATAAGCATGTCTTCGTGATGCCCGACATTCTGGCCAATGCCGGTGGCGTCACGGCGTCGTATTTCGAGTGGGTGCAGGACCGGCAGGGCTACTTCTGGAAGGAGTCGGTGGTCAACTCGCAGTTGGAAGACATCATGGTTTCGTCGTTCGAGGACGTGGTCCGCTATGCCGAGGCCCATCACGTAAACAACCGCATTGCGGCGTACATGCTGGCCATCGACCGTGTGGCCTATACCATCAAGCAGCGCGGGATTTACGCGTAAGAGCAACCTCCTAACTCCGCGGCATCTCGCCTGGACGGGACACCTTTAGGAGCGCCGTCAAGAGTCCTTTATTTTTAAGGTGACAGCTCGGCAATTTACAGGTCGAGGGCAACTTTCAGTGCGGCGTTAATTCGAGTCATCACTGTTCTGTCGAATTTGCCCTTCAGTTCGCGGAGGCGGGTTTTGCTTATGGTTCGCACTTGTTCGCAAACAACGATCCCGTCAATGGTCTGTCCGCCGACGCCGGCGGGGACCGGAACATGGCTCGGGTAAACCCTTTTCTTGTTTTCGGCGTCTGTTATCGGACAAATACAAACGACGGGGCTGTACTTGTTAAGCGAGTCCCTGCTAACCACGACAACCCGCCGCGTGCCCCCCTGTTCGGAGCCCTCGGCGGGGTCGAGAATGGCGACGAATACGTCACCGCGAAGAACGGGCAGCATCCATTAGCTCCGTTTCGAGAGATCCCTCTCCGACACGGAGGGCTTCCCAGTCGCTATACTGGAACTCCTCGGCCAGTAGGCTTGCTTCTTTCTGATACTCAGCATCCTCTGCCATTAACGCAAAGGCGGCGTCGATCTGCCGACGCTCGTACATCTTGAGATAAGCAGTAATCGCCAGAACGATGAGATCGTTCATGCTCACAACGGGCCCAGCTCCTCCCTTTTCCTTATCCACAACGCATTTCGCCTGGTCATAGACAGGGCGAGGCAAGCGCACCGTGGTTGTCATGGTCTCAACGCGTGCTAACGCCATATATTTTCCCCTTGCGATCCTTCTCCCGGAACAAGGCTGCTCCGAAACACCTACCAATACTTAGACGCGACACTACATCAGGAGTTGCTGCGTATATCGTAATTTAATGTCTCAATACGGATGCAATTACGATTACATAAATGATTTTAATTTTGTAATCGTAACTGTATCCGTATTATGGGTTGCAATTTGGGAGGTTGTCAAGCTAGAAATTCTAAACCACCGAATATCAATGAGTTAAGCGGATCATAACTATTGCCCTTACTCTGGCAGGGAGGCGAGTTCTCCGACCCTCCAAAGGTGATCTGCCAGCCCAGCTCCCATCGCTGGTGTTAACTACGCGGCGCTTTTCGTCCGGCTGCGCTGATAAAAGAACGACACGGCCAGCAGAATCGCGCCCAAGACGATGAACGCAGCGATGCGGTAGCCGCGCTCCAGGGTGCTGATGTCCACCAGAAACACCTTCAACACCGTCATCGCCAGCAGAACGATGGCTTGCCAGCGCAGGAACGCCGAGCGTTTCCAGAAGCCCACCAGCATCAAGCCGCTGCCGTACACCATCCATACCGCGGAATAGGCGAAGTCGCGCACCGTGATGATGCTGTGCCGTTCCTGGAACGAGTAAGCCGCTGCCAGTTGCTGCTCAAAGTAACCCAGCACCTCGAAGTGCAGGGCCAGCAGCGCCAGAACATTGACCCCGATGATCGCTGCTCCGGCCCACCGGCGATCGTCGGCGCCTCCTTCGTTAGTGACGAAATAAGCCAACAAAGCCAGCGCGCCGATCGCCAGCAGATAGAGACCAAATCGCGGGTTGATCAGCAGCGGCTCGTGGCCGAAGGAATCCACCATAATCAAGCGGAAGATACCGAGAAAAAATGCACCCGCGCCGAGAATGCGCAGCAACATACGTCCGCTGCGATGCGCTACCCAGAACAGCGCTCCGCCTTCGACGATCCAGCCCAGCGTGTTCCAATAGCTCTCCAGCTTGAGCGGGATGGCAATGGTGAGAAAGCCGACCCCCAGGGCAAGATATAACGGTCCGAAGAGGGGATGGGCGCTTGCTTCACGCCTTTGCAGCGCGCGGCTGAGGACGAAGAACAAGGCTGCAACCGCAACCGTGAGCCAGGCCAGTTCCGAGCGGTAGTGCTGGTACAGCATCGAGTAGGTGGCTGCGAAATAGCAACTGGCGCTGAGCAGCACCAGCGCCACCAGAACGTTCGGGTACCGCTCCAGGGCGGACTTGCGTCCCAGGAATGGGGCTGCTGCGTACAGCAGAAAGAAGAAACTGGCGAAGGCCAAGGTCGTGGCAAGCTGCTCCTCGGTGTAGTAACTGGACGCCCATGCCGCGAAGAGCAAAGCCGTGCCGATAGAGCTGGCCAACAGCAGCCTTTGCCAGCCTCGAACGGCGACCACCCACACCGTGCCCAGGTCAAGCAGCGCCACATAAGAAAGCAGCGCGACCTCATGATTTTGATTGGTGGAGACCAGCACTGGAGTTAGAAATCCGCCTACCAGCGCGAAGGCGGCCAGCAGTTCGGAATTCTGGGTCAGCGACATGGCCACTGAGCTTGCGGTCACCAATACCATGGCCAAGAATGCCACCGGCGCTGACACCAGGTGATAGAACTGGAAGGCGGCCCATAACGACAAGTACAGCGCGCCTATGCCAATGGCCTTCAGGGAGTAGGCGAACGCCAGGAAGGCGCGCGCGCGAAAGCGTTCGCTCCACAGGATCAGCCCGACACCTGCCACTAACCCGATGGCAACCCGTGTGCCCGGTCCGATCCAATCGTTTTCGATCGCGAGCTTCAAGAAATACGACAGCCCGACCAGCACAGCAACAATGCCGATGCGGTTCAGCCATTGGCCGCCGATGCGTGTCTCCAGCGAAACTTCGGAAACTTCGGTTTTTGCTGAGGGAGTTGGAATCTGCGGAATGCGCTGCGGCTCGCGGAACTCAGGCGGGACCGCCGGTTCGCGAGAGTCGCTTGGCGTGGACGACGCCTGCGCGATGGCAGGCGGCACTTCGGGCTGCGCGGATTCCACGCGCGCAGGCGGACTCTTTTCTGCGCTACCCTCGACCGAAATACCGGTCCGCAGCACCTGCTCCAGGCGATAGACTCTTCGCGTGAGCTCCGCCATCTGCTGTGTCAATTGTTGCAGCTCTTCGGATTGCCTGGAATCCGTCACGGTGTGGCACCAATGGCTGGGCTTACGATACGCGAAAGTCAAAACCCGGGCAAAGATTATAGATCGATCGGCGCTGCACCATTGCTGCGGCCCTCCTCGGACAGCTCTATCGCTGCCTAAGTAAGCGCTCGCCTTAGATTCCCAGTTTGGCACTGCCGTCCATTCACAGGCTCTCCGCTCGAAAATCCTTTTTGGTGCCGACTTCATTGATTTCAGGCTTTTTTGCTTGACCGATGGAGCAGCTTTCCCTATGCTACGGGCGTCGAGCAGAGCCATAGCTCGGCAGCAAATACACTCGGGCGGAGCAAGTATGCGCTTGCTCTCGTCGGTTTTTCGCTGGGGAGCGGCGAAGTTCCCCGGGTCTCGAGTGGGATGAAAATGTTGGCGAAGTCAGTCCTTGCCGTACCTCGCCGGGGCTTAGGAAAAAACCTCATCTAACTGAGGATGGCAGAGCCTTGCCCACTCTATAAATCAAGCTGCCAGCCCGACTAGTTCCCCCAATTGAAAGCCATCCACCGAACATTTCAATACACAGCTAGAGGTTAGAAGATGGTGAAAAAAACAGCGGGTAGAAGTGTCACCGAAGTGCGTATCATCGAGGCCGCTGTTCAGCTCTTCTCCCGTCAAGGGTACAAGGGTACCAGCACGCGGGAGATTGCCCACTTGGCCGAGGTGAATGAAGCCACCCTGTTCCGCTGTTTCGTTCGCAAAGCTGACCTGTTTTGGGTGGCGGCGGAATCGCGGCTGAACCGCTTGAAGTTGGGACGAGAGCTGCAGCAGGGCCTGGCGACTGACCTGGATCCAGCCATCGTTGTTCCGATGCTGGTGACCTTCGTGGTGGAGAACATGTCACAGCATCCGGAACTGATGCGGCTTTTGTATGTCGCCGGCTTTGAACTGCCGGGAGGAGCGGACCGGATGTTCCGTGAGCATCTGGGCCCGATTTTCGACGCGGTGAATGCCTACTTCGGCAGGTGTGCGGCCCGCGGCGTAATTTGCGATCTGGAACCCACGATCGCCACGCTCGGGCTGGCCGGCGCGGTGAGCGCTCACCAAAACCTGCACCACCTCTTTACCGGACGCGACCTACCGTGGGATGCTCGCGATGCGGCCCCAGCCTACGCTCAATTCTGGCTGAACGCGCTTCGCCAGCCGGCCCCGGCGCGCCAGGTTGTGAGCAGTAGCGACTAGCTCGCCGCAAGATTTGGCTGCCCAAGCAGAAATTCCTGCTAGGCTTGTTTGCCTCGCCAAGTACCACTTCATGCCGGACCCAACCTGGGTCCTGGGGAGATTGAGATTGAAAGTTCTTCCGAAAGTGAATGCCGATTTGCGAAACTACTGGAAGCTTCTTGCCGCGATGATGCCGCTGGGGCTGTTCGCAACCGTGCTGGCGGTTTCCCCGGGCGCCATCGCGCAGAAACGACCGGATCAAAACGAAACCCAAACTTCACCGCCAGCCCAGGCGCCAGGGGAAGGACAGCCAGTAGCCGGTGCGCAGACCTCCCCGCCTACCCCCAACATCGTGCTGGACGACACCCAGACACTGCCAACTGCGAATCCGCCCATTGAGGTGGCTCCTAAGGCGATGCGGCCGGCGCCCAGAAATCTCCCCAAAGTCGTCGAGCTCACCGACTTTCAGCAGATGGTGCTTGCTTCTCTCGGCAAGTCGCTGCCCATTTACGGGCTAAGCCTGTTTGAGACCGTGCCCACCACGTTTGCTCCCGTGGATCGCGTCCCCGTCACGGCGGATTACGTTATCGGTCCCGGCGACGAGCTGTTGATCCGGGCCTGGGGACAGATTGACTTGGATGTCCACACCCGCGTCGATCGCAATGGCAGCATCTTCGTCCCCAAGGTGGGAAACCTGAACGTTGCCGGCCTGAAGTACGCCCAGGTCGAGGAGTTTCTCAAGTCGCACATCGGGCGCATCTACCAGAATTTCGATCTGAACGTGAGTATGGGCGAGCTGCGCTCGATTGACGTCTTCGTGGTCGGTCAAGCACGGCGTCCGGGGCGTTATACCGTCAGTTCCCTGAGCACGCTGGCCAATGCGATCTTTGCCTCAGGCGGACCGTCGCCCACTGGTTCCATGCGCCACATCCAGCTAAAGCGCGGCTCCACGGTGGTCACCGATTTCGATCTCTATGATTTACTGCTCAACGGCGACAAGAGCAAAGATGTCATTCTGTTGCCGGAAGATGTGATCTACGTGGCTCCGATCGGGCCCCAGATTGCCATGGGTGGGCAGGTCAACGTGCCGTCTATTTATGAACTCAAAGGGGGAACCGACTTAGCGGAAGCTCTTCGCCTGGCTGGCGGCCTGTCCACCACGGCATCCGGCGGCAAAGTCTTTGTGGAACATATTAAGGACCACCAGATGCACAGCGTGGAGCAAGTAAGTTTGGACGCCGCCGGCTTGGCCCATCCCATCAAAGATGGCGATGTGGTGAATGTCACCCTGGTGTCGCCGCGCTTTGAAAATTCGGTGACCTTGCGCGGCAACGTCGCCCAACCCGGCCGCTATCCCTGGCATGAAGGCATGCGAATCAGCGATTTGATTCCCAACCGCGAGTTTCTCATCACCCGGGAATACTGGAAGCAGCAGAATGCTGTGGCCCTGCAGGCGCAGGAAAGCAAAGGCCGGGTGAGCAGTACCACGAACGAGATCAGGCGCAATGCCCCGGAGATCAACTGGGATTATGCGGTGGTGCAGCGCATGAGCGCGCAAGACCTTTCGACGCAGCTATTGCCGTTTAACCTGGGCAAGGCCATTCTGGGCAACGACGATGCCAGCAATCTAGTGCTCCAACCAAGTGACATCGTCACCGTGTTCTCGCAGGCCGATCTGCGCGTCCCCGAAAACAAGCAGACCAAGCTGGTCAGACTGGATGGGGAGTTTGAAGCCGCCGGGATCTACCGGGCACAGCCGGGCCAGAGGCTGCGCGATCTGGTGATGCAGGCGGGAGGACTTAGCCCTTCGGCCTATCTTTATGGGGCCGAGTTTACGCGGGAGTCGGCGCGCGTCGAGCAACAGGAACGGCTGGACATGATGATTGCCCAGACCGAGCAACAGGTCGCCCGGCAGACGGCACAGATGGCACAGAGTGCCAGGACCTCCGATGAGGTGACGGCTGCCAGGGCCGTGCTGGAGGCGCAACGGGCCAGCCTCGATAAGCTTCGCCAACTGCGGGCCGACGGCCGCATCGTTTTGAACCTCCATCCCAACGACCAAACCGTGGATGCGATTCCGGACATCACGCTGGAGGACGGCGATCAGTTTTTTGTACCCAGCCGTCCCATCGTGGTGAATGTCGTGGGCGATGTTTACAACCAGGGGTCCTTCATCCAACAACCCGGCAAGACGGTTGCGACGTATTTGCGCAGCGCCGGAGGTCCCACCCGGGACGCGGACAAGGGCAGGATCTTCGTGGTCCGCGCCAACGGAGCGGTGGTCAGCAAAGATGCCGCTTCGCACTTCTGGTCGGGAGGGTTTGAGAGCATGGTGCTGATGCCAGGCGATAGCATCGTGGTCCCCGAGCAGACCAACAAAGGCAGCCTGCTGCGCGGGATCAAGGACTGGTCGCAGATCCTGGGGAACCTTGGCTTGGCCGCGGCGGCGATCAATGTCCTGAAGTGATTTTGGGGTGTCATCCCGAGCGCCACATGGGCCTGCGGCCTACACATCGGGATGACAGACAGAAAGCAGCCGGGAATTTCGGTTGCAGCACTCAATAGCTGAACTCGCCTCAACCCGGAGTGGGTACTTATGATGGAAAGCTCGAGAGTATCGGAAGCGCCTGCCGCCAGCGGCGCCGGAGTGTACGACCGCGACGTCCTCTCGAAGCGGCAGCCTGCAGTCGAGGGCCCGCGAGAGGTCGATGCGATTGCCGTGTTGCAGGTGCTCGCAGACCACAAAATGCGGATCTTGAAGGTCACGCTGGCGGCTGCCTTGTTGGCCTTCATCGTGGCCATGCTGCTTCCCAAGATGTACACCGCAACCACTACGGTTTTGCCACCGCAGCAAAATCAATCGACCGCGATGGCCATGCTTGGGCAGCTCGGGGCCATTGCCGGACTGGGTTCGGCGGACCTGGGATTGAAGAACCCCGATGATCTGTTCGTGGCCATGCTGGGGAGCCGCACCATTGAAGACCGCCTCATTGACCGCTTCGATCTGCGCCGGGTGTACTGGGTCAAGCAGTACCGGCAAGCGCGCAAGAAGCTGGAAGGCCGCAGTGACATCCTTGCAGAAAAGGAAGGATTGATCTCCATCGCCGTCAGCGACCGCGACCCGAAGCGGGCCGCCGACCTGGCCAATGCGTACGTGGAGGAACTGCGTCGGCTCAACGGCAATTTGGCCGTCACCGAGGCGGCCCAGCGCCGCGCGTTCTATCAGCAACAGCTCGACGGCGAACGCGAGGCGCTCAACCAGGCGGAAGCCGCCTTGAAGCAGGTGGAGGAGAAGAGCGGCCTGGTGCAGCCGGACGCCCAGGGCAAGGCAATCGTCTCGGCGGTGGCCGACATGCGCGCGCAGGTGGCCATTCACGAGGTGCAACTGCAGGCCATGCGCACCTACGCCACCGAAAGTAATCCTGACGTAAAACGGGCGCAGCAGGAACTGGCCGGTTTACGAGCCCAATTGGCCAAGCTGGAGCGCAATACCGGCGAACTCGGAAACGGTAACCTGCAAGTGCCCACCCGCCAGTTGCCCGCCGTGGAATTGGAATATCTCCGCCAGTTGCGGGACGTCAAATACCACGAGGCGCTCTACGACTTTCTCACGAAACAACTTGAAGCCTCCCGTATCGACGAAGCCAAGGATGCCATCCTGGTGCAGGTAGTGGACAAAGCGGTCCTACCGGAAAGGAAGTCGAGTCCCAAGCGGGCCTTCATCGTGTTAGTCACGGCGGCAGTCGCCTTCCTGCTGTCCTGTCTGGGCGTACTGGTGATGGAGACGCTGAGGCGCAAGCAGGAAGATCCCAAGCAGCGCGCGCGTCTGACACAGCTACGGCAGTCTTTGAAATTCTCATCCTGGAACTCATGAGCACCTCTGCGCAATCCATCCCGGCATCTGTACCTCCACCTGTGGCAATACCAACCGCCGCTTTTGAGGTGTTGGGCTACCTGGTGGTGGTTGGGATTGCGACGTTATGTTTTCTGCTGGGTTGGCTTACGCCCAACGGCGCGGTCATTCTGGTCGCCTTGCTACTCTCCTGCCTGGTAGTGCTGTCGTGGAAGCATTTCGATCAGGGCCGCCATCCGTGCTTCCTGTTTCTTTGCGCTCTGCTGCTCTTTCAAGGTGGACGCCTGGTTGGCTACTGCCTGGGGAAGGCTGCTAATCCGCTACAGGTTGACTTGCTGAGATCGCACCCTTTTGGCATCTCCCGGGATGAGGCTGGGATTGTGTTGCTGGCGCTAGTAATCTCGGCGATTTGCATCTACGCGCCTTGCCGATGGAACTATCGTTCCATTTCGCCGCCCGATGAACACAAGGTTCGGCGATATTTACCTTATCTCTATCTTATTTTTTTCAGCAGCATTCCCTTCCAGTTAGTAAAAAACTACAGTTATTTGAGGTATGCGCAGGAACATGGCGGGTACCTAGTATTCTTCACGGATCATGCCGGTCTGGCGGCCAGTGTTCCTTATTTTGTTCGCGTAGTCTCATTGCTGACTTTTCCGGTCTTTACTGCAATCTTTGTCATTGAAAAAAGAAAGGCTTTGCTGTGGACGGCGACGATTTTGTACTTCGGGACCGCTGCACTCTATCTGCTGCTCGGCTCGCGCATGGACGCCTTCAGCCAGATTGTGGTGTTTTGGTATGTGGCACGAATCAAATCAACGCGGCATACGCGTGTCGTGGTACTAGGATTAGCGCTGGCTGGCTTGGCGCTGGTTGCCATGGCGGTGGGAGCGACGCGCATGCAGGACGAGAGCGAGACGGCGGCTGGTTACACCATGGGTCCCGTTGGTTTTGCCGCCCAGCAGGGAGTTTCGCTCAACGTTACGGAAGTCGCGGTCAAGTACAGGCAGGTCTTTCGGCCCTATATCGTTTCCTATTTGTTTCATGAGCTGGAGGATGGTTTCATATCCCACGACATCTCAAATTATGCCCGTGGCCGGCGATTCGATTTTGATGTCCCAGTCTTTCTCAGTCCCCAGCTATTCCAGTTCGGATACGGGACCGCCGGCTCTTATATCGGGGAATCTTACGTAATCGGGGGCTTAGCCGGGGTGGCCCTGATCTCGTTGTTGATAGGATTTGGTTTGCGAGCCCTCCACCGGTTCAGCAGGAATGCGGTCACTCTTTTTGCGGCAGCAACCATATTGCCCTTAGTGATTCTAATGCCCCGGGGAAACCTGCTCACGTGGGCGGCGATAGTCATCAGAAATCTGCTAATAATTCTGCCGCTGATTCCCGGCTGGTTCATCTTTCACTATTTCACCGCCTGGCCTAAGCTGGCGCCGGCCAATGCTTCCCTTAGCGCCGGCTCTTCTGGCAAGGAGGGGGCGTCGCTGGGTTACTGATGCCGATGTCTCCCGAGAACGGTCCGGTCGTGCGCTCACCGACTTTCTCCGTGATAAGTGCAACCAGATTCTCGCTGGTTTTGGCGACGGTGGGCAGGACTTCGGAGCTGGATCGATTCTTGAGGAGCCTGGCCAATCAGTCCTACCGGAATTTTGAGCTCATTGTAGTCGATCAAAATCGCGACCGACGATTGGATACGCTGGTCGCGGCTTACAGAGAGCAGTTTGCCATACATCACTGTAAGTCGGCGCTTGGGCTCTCACGTGCCAGAAATGTCGGACTGGCCAGCGCCTCGGGAGATGTCCTTGCCTTTCCCGATGACGACTGCTGGTACTCGGAGGACTTACTAGAACAGGTCGCAGGTTTATTTGCTGCACATGCAGACTGGGATGGGATCACCGGTCGGCCGACGGATCGAACTTTTTCCCGCTATCACACGGTGAGCGGACCGGTAGACAAAGAGAACGTCTTTCTGCGCTCCACCTCGTACACCATCTTTCTGCGGCGTCGCGTCGCTGATCAGGTGGGCGGCTTTGATGAGTCTCTCGGACTCGGGACCACCTCAGGCCGGATCGCCGCGGAAGAAACCGATTACTTGATTCGAGCGCTTGCCACAGGTCACAAGATTTTTTACAGCGCCGACCTCAGCGTCTTTCACCCGGAACCAACCCGTTTGTATGACGATAAGTTTAACCAGAAGGCTTACGGTTATAACTTGGCGTTGGGGTATGTACTCCGAAAACATCGCTATCCTGTCTGGTATGTTGCCCGCACCTGGCTGCGGGCCGCGGGCGGCGCAGGCCTCGCTATGCTCACGCTGAAGTGGCTCAAAGTGCGCTATCACTACCACGTTCTGCGGGGCCGAGTTGGGGGCTGGCTCGGCTCCCCACCTCTCGACACGCACTCGCAATAACGACGCTATTCGGGGAATCCAGTGAACTATCGCGATGCGGCCAGACTGTTGCTGCGCCTCCCCTATCTGTTCCAAAGAATGCCGGATTCCGATCGTCTGCAGATCGGGTGCGGCAAGAATGTGTTGACCGGATGGATCAACACAGACATGCTGCCGGGCCGAGGCATCATTCATTTGGATGTCAGCAAGCCGCTACCATTTCCTTCCGGCCACTTTCGCTATGTGTTCTCCGAACACCTGATCGAGCACATTTCTTGCCACAGCGGAATCCGGCTGTTGCGCGAAATTCACCGCGTCCTTGCCCCCAAAGGGAAAATGCGGATCGCTACCCCCGATTTTGCTTTTCTGGTCCGCCTATACCAGGACCCCGATAAGGAGTACGTCGAGTGGGCCGCGCAATGGTCCGCCATCCCTGCCACCCCGTTGCACACCATCAACAACTTTGTCCGTAACTGGGGCCACCAATTCATCTGGGACTATTCCACCATGGAAGCGACCCTGGAGTCGGTAGGATTTGTGAATGTCGTCCGCTGTGCGGTCGGGCAGAGCAATGATCCCGTGCTCCAAGGTATCGAGTGGCACGGAAGGGTAATTGGCGAAAAATGGAACGCCCTGGAAACATTTGTTGTCGAGGCCCAAAAACCTGCCTTGGGCAATCCTGAAACGATCGGGGAGAGGCCCCGTAAGGGATGAAGGTACGCTCCCGCCGCATCTTACGGGGCATCTTTCAGCTAGGCACGGGCGAAGCCCTGGCCCGGGCCTGTGGTATCGCGACCATCATCTTGCTGGGCCACAAGTATGGAGTAATTGTTCTGGGCGTCTTTGCCCTGGCCCAGAGCCTGTCTCAGTATTTGCAGCCACTCATTGATTTTGGCTTGCGGCATGTTGGGGCGCGGCTCATAGCGGTTTACCCGCAGGCGGGAAACCTGATCGTCAGGAGAGTGCAGCGGCGCCGGCTTTTGATGGCTGGACTGGTGCTGCCGTTCATCCTGGTTTACACACCCTTTGCCAGAGTGCCGATGGACATGAAGGTCTTCCTGCTGGTCTTTGCCACCATCAGCGGGTTGTACGCGGTCTCGCTGGACTGGGCGGCATGGGGCAAGGAAAACCTTCAGCTGGTTGGTTTCGCCAAGGCCATTGTGCCCGCGAGTATCTTGGTTTGCCTGGTGTTGGGGAGCGCAAGCCGGCGCATCCTGTGGTGGCTGGTGCTGGGTAATGCGGTCGGCTATGGACTGCAAGGCGCCATATTCTGGGTCTGGTGGAGAAGGCATCGCACCGCCGAAGCCGTACCGCATGACGTCCTCGCCGCGATTGGCCAGTCCTTGGCCTGGCAACGTACCAGCATCATGGGACTGGCATGGTTGGGCAATCTGGTCTTCAATACCATCGACATGCTGATGCTGGGAGTCATGGCGAACCCGGCGCAGGTCGGACTCTACAGTGCCGCCTACCGGGTCCTCAATCAGGTCTTGATAACTTATTATCTGGTGACGCAGACGCTCTATCCCCAGTTTGCGCGGCATGGCCTCAGCGACCGGGTGCGAATGCTGAAGGCGCGCATCCTATTGCCGTTGCTGGGCACGGGCATTGTGCTGGCGGCGATTCTGACCGCTACGCGGCGGACACTGCTGACGCTGCTGTTTGGTCAGCCGTTTCTGGCGGCGGCACCCCTGCTGCTGTTGCTGGCATGGGTCATACCGCTTGATTTTCTGACATCCTACTTGAGCAACGCTTATATTGCCTGGAGTATGGAAAGGAAAGTTCTGTTGTGTACCACCATTGCCGCGGCGTGCAATGTGGTCCTCAATCTGATCTGGATACCCAATTATGGCGCCATGGCAGCTGCCGTAAATACATTGCTATCCTATGTCATTTTCCTCGCCGGCTTGGCGCTTGCTGGGCGGACCCGCAAGGCGCTCTCGGATGGGCCACGGCCACAGCCGGAATTTGCAGCTCGCTGAGCCATGCGAATCTACTATGACCACCAACTGTGCTCCTTGCAGAATGCCGGTGGCGCTTCCCGCTATCACTATGAGCTGATGAACTACCTATCCGGGGTCCCGGATGTGGAAACGGAAACATTCCTGGGGATGAACACGACGGTCTATCCCTACAAGCAGAAGTCGTCAAGGAAAGCCCGGGTAATGAGTTTCGCAGGGCCGCTCCGCAAAGGAGTGGTGCGCTATGCCGCTAATGAGCTCATGGGGAACTTCATTGCACCCTTCCGCGGCAAGTTCGACGTGTATCATCCTACCCATCACCGAATCATGCCCTGGGTGCGATCGCGACGCATCGTCATAACCCACCACGACTGTATTTACGAGCGGTTTCCAGTATTTCGCTTCACGGCGGGGGTGCTACGGGCGAAAAGGGCCCTCTTTGAACGCGCCGACGCGATTATTTGCATCAGCGAAGCCAGCCGCCAAGATCTATTCGCGTTCTACAATATCGATCCAGCGAAAACTCGCGTCATCCATCATGGGCTTAGCCGGTTGCCGGATTGTCCGCAGGCGGCCCGGACAGTCGCACAGAAGACGCGCCGTGAGTTCTTGCTGTACGTTGGTTCGCGCGCGCCCTACAAGAACTTCGGCGGTCTGCTACGGGCGTTTCGCGACACTGGGCTGCATGAATCGTTGGACTTGCTGGTGCTGGGCGGTGGCCCGCTGACCACCGAAGAAAGGGCGGTGGCGAAGCGCTTAGAAATCAGCCAACGACTGATCACCATTCCGCTGTCCTCCGATGCGCTTCTGGGAGCAGCCTACGCAGCCGCCAAGGTATTCGTCTATCCCTCATTGTGGGAGGGATTTGGTTTTTCTCCTCTCGAAGCCATGGCTGCCGGCTGTCCCGTGGTGGCGTGCAGGGTGTCCTCAGTTCCCGAAGTTTGCCGGGACGCGCCGTTCTATTTCGAACCTGAGACTCCGGGATCGCTGGATCGCGCTTTGTTCCTTGCCGTCAATGACGACGAATCCCGACGGGGCGCAATTCTTCGTGGCAAGGAGATCGCCGCGGGTTATAGCTGGGAAAAGTGCGGGAAGGCAACGCTCGCATTGTACCGGGAATGCTTATAGGAGCACCGGGAAGCGGCCGCCTGACCCAGCCTGCAAAGTGACGGGCTGTGCGCATCGGTGATAACGTGACCGTTGGCGCGAATTCCGTTATCCTCAACTCAGTGGAACCGAAGCAAACGGTTTTTGGTGTGCCGGGGCGGGCCGGACAATCATCAGCATGGAAGTCAGAATGACAGCGCCTCTTCTCGATCTTACGGTCATCATCCCCAGCTACAATACGCGAGAGCTGCTGCACAACTGTCTCGACTCGATTTACCGGCACACCGACGGAATTACTTTTGAAGTCATATGTGTGGACGGCAATTCTCCCGATGGCAGCGCCGATATGGTGGCCGAAGTCTTCCCGGATGTGATTTTGATCAGGAACACCGTCAATGAGTCGTATGCGAAAGGCGTAAACCAGGGCATTCGCCGATCGCGCGGGCGTTACGTGTGCCTGCTGGACAGCGACACCCTGATGATTGAGAACGCTCTGGGACCGTTAGTGCGCTTCATGGACGAACATCCCGCGGCGGCGGTCTGCGGCCCCAAGCTGCTTAATCCCGATGGCAGCATCCAGCATCACATTCGCAGCTTCGCGAGCTTGGGTGTCTTCTTTTTGCAGACCCTCAATTGGCACAAGCTATTTCCCAAAAGCAAGTTGATGAACCGCTATTACAACACCGACTTCGATTATTCCAAGGCACAGCCTGTGGAGAGCATCGGCACGTCGGCGTACGTGATTCGCCGGTCCACTTGGGAAACCATCGGCCTGTTGGACGAGCGTTTTCGCTGGGCCATGCCCGATCTGGCCTACAACTACACGTTGCACCGGCAGGGTTACAAGTTGTTCTACGCTCCCTGCGCGGCGGTGATTCACTTTAGCGGTAAGACAGCCAGTCAAGACGTGCTCAAGGCGCTTCGCGAGCAGTGTCAGGGACTGATCGATTTCAACGAGGCCTACGATTACTTCGGCAAGGGCCGGTTTACAAAAGCGCTGGTGCGTTTCGGAGTTCGCGCCCGTTACTGCACCAAGGTATTGGGATACTGCTTCGGCTCCGATAAGCGGGTCATCAAAGGGCCCGGCGCTCCCAGGAAGGAAATAGCCGCCCAGTCGGCGCTGGCGGTTGGACCGCGCGCCCGCGCAGCCAACCGGAAAGAGGCCACGCGTGCTTCCCTTTCTCAGTCCGGGTCAGAGGTAAAGTCCGTGCCCATCCAGTAGGGGCGGCGCAATTTCCGCCGCAGCGCGCGCCAGACGCGTACCAACGGCCGCGACATCAGCCAGATTACAGAGCCATCCCTGAGCATTCGCACCAGCCCCAAGCGAAACGTTCTGAGGCTCCGCATCTCCTCCAGCGCCAAAGCGGTGCTGTATGTCATGCGACGGTACGCAACCAGGCGCGGATCAAGGCACTCCGCCCATTGATCGATGATCAACAACGGTTCCCGGTGCAGCCTTTGCCGATTTGTCTGCGACATGCTGCCCGCGTGCATGCGATAACGGCACACTTTTCCCTGTACCGCTCGAGCCGGATACCTCCGCGCCACCGCGACGTAGAGGTAGTAATCGGGCACAGTTTGAATCGCGTCGGGAATGGGGCCAACCTCCTCCACCGCTGAGCGGCGCAGCACCGCCGAACTCATGGCGATAAAGCAAGCGTCCGTGAACAGTCGGGAGAAGATGTCGCCTTCGGGCAAAGGCTGAAATTCGTGCGCGTAATCGTAGTCCCGCTGTTTCCCGTTGGCATAAAACTGAATGGCGCGCCCATAGATGATGCCCGTGCGCTCGTCGGCCAAGGCCATCTGCTGTTGCAATTTTCGGGGCAGCCAGATGTCGTCTTGATCGAGGAAGGCCAGCCACTGTCCCTTGGCCTGGCGGATGGCGCGGTTTCTGGCTTCCCCTAACGGCGTGTCTTCCGGGGAAAGAAAATAGCGAATCCGCTGATCGTGATACTCGGCAACAATTTTGGGGCTGTCATCGGTGGAGCGGTCGTCCCAGACAATCAACTCCCAGTCCTGGAAGGTTTGCGCAAGCACACTGTCCAGCGCCTCGCGAAGAAACGAAGCACCGTTACGGACGTTCATGATGACGCTGACCCGGGGCATGAGAGTGTCGGCGGCCTTCCGGCTCGAAGTATAGCTGAGACAATTTGGCGGAGAGAGCGCTCCGGAACACGCAGCCTTTAGCTCTACCTCACCCGCGACCCCCACACCCGATGAAGCTCAGAAACGTTTTCGTCTCGTTCGCCAGGCTGGCTACGGGCGAAGTGTTCGGAAGGATGGCCACGTTCGCGTTATTCGCGTACGTGTCACGCCGGTTTGGGGTGGAGATTCTTGGAATTGTTGCCCTCGCCCAAACCGTTGCCGGCTACGTGATGGAGTGTTCCGACCAGGGCCTGAAGCTGATCGGCGCACGGCTGCTGGCGCGCAACCATTCGTTGGCGGCTTTCGTGGTCCCATTCGTCCTCAAGCGGCGCGCGGGGCTCACTGCGGTTGCCATTGTGTTGGGCGCGATGTATGCGCTCCTGGGTCCCATCCCTCCGGCTGCGCGCGTTTGCGTGCTGGTGTTCGACTTCGCTGTCATCCCGTATGCCTTCGCGCTCGACTGGGTGGCGTGGGGACTCGGCCACTTTGGCATGTTGTCCATCTGGCGGAGCGGCGTCAGCATTCTTTATGTAGCGATGGCCATCACGGCCATGCAGCTCACGAAGCGACCGATCGCCTCAATCTCGGGCGCGAACATCTTGAGCGCGCTGGCGGGAGCTGGATTCCTATGGATCATGTGGCAGCTTCGTTGGCGGAAGGTCCAAGCCGGCGCGACCGCGGAGGAGATCGGAGCTGCTGCCGAGGAGCTACGTCCATCTCGGGTCGCAACGCTGGGAATGTCGAATCTGTTGAACCTGGTGTTCATGAACGCCGACATCCTGCTGCTGGGAGCGATGACCAGCACCGCTGAGGTCGGCCGCTACAGTGCAGCTTGCAAGCCGCTCTACATTATCTTCACCGGGTTCTGGCTGCTCACGGACGCACTCTATCCTTACCTGGCAAAGGTGGAGGCTGGCGCGCAAGCCCACAGAATTCTGCTGATCGCATTAGGCGGGCTGGCAATTACTGCGTCCATCGCCGCACTGGGCATAGGGCTTCTCGCGCCGCGAATTCTGACCCTGATCTACGGATCGACTTTGGGCGCGGCAACGCTCTTTCGCATTCTGCTGATCGCGTTGCCCATCGATTTCTGCTTCTCGCTGTTGTGGACTGTGCTGGTGAGCCGGGGCCACGAACGGCCCGTCCTGTATTCGCTGGCCGCGGCCGCTGGCGTCAACGTGTTCTTGAATCTGGTATTCATTCCCCGCTTCCAGGCCAATGCTGCCGCCTGGGTAACCGTGGTGTCGTATGCCTTGCTGTTTTCGGTGCTGCTGATTTTCGTGCTGAAGAACAAGGTGCTAGCCAGCGCTCCGACGAGCGATGCGGCGGAGACCAATGCCGTGTGGGCTTGACCGCTCACTTGTCAGTGGGGCCCTGAGGATGAGCGTTGTCTGGCCGCTGCCGTTTCGATGTCGCTGTCGTTACCCAAGCTGCGCCAGTAGGGACGTCGAACATTCCGCCGAATAATGTGAAACGCGAACATAAACGGCCGCGCCAATTGCGAAGCAACCGAGCCTTGCGTGAACAGGCGAGCCATTCCTCGGGCCGCGGTGGCCGGCCTCCGCATCTCCTCCAGCGCAATGGCGGTGCAGTGCCGCTGGCGGCAGAGCGCGACGGTCCGCGGATCGAGCTGATCGGCCCACTGGTCTATCAGCCAGAGCACTTCCTGATTCATCTTGAGCGCGGCCAGCCGCGACGTGTTGGCGCTGTGCATGCGATAGCGGCAGACCACTTCCTGCACGGCCCGCACCCGATAACGGCGGGCGACGGCAACGTAGAGCCAGTAATCTGGAACGATCTGAATTGTGTCGGGTATTCCGCCGATGGCTTCTACGGCGGCCCGCCGAAACACAGCCGAGCTCATGGCGATGAAACAGGAATCAGTGAAAAGTTGGTTGAAGATGTCGCCTTCGGGCAGGAGCGTGAACTCGTGGGTTTGGTCGTAATCGCGCTCCAGGCCGCTGGGGTAGAACCTGACCGTCCGCCCATAGATCAGGCCGGTGGTATTGTCCGCCAGGGCCATTTGCATTTCCAGTTTGCGGGGCAGCCAAATGTCATCCTGATCGAGGAAGGCCAGCCACGCTCCCGCCGCCTGTCGCATGGCGTCGCCCCTGGCCTTGCCGAGTGAAGTCTCCTCCGGCGCTAGGAAGTAGCGGATTCTGGGGTCCTTATACTCGGCGATAATTTGTGCGCTCTGGTCGCTGGAACGGTCATCCCAAACGATTAGCTCCCAGTCATGGAAGGTCTGCATGAGCACGCTGTCCAACGCTTCGCGGAGCGTGCAAGCTCCATTGCGGACGTTCATGATGACACTGACGGAAGGCATGACGATCTCGCTGGCTGCACCACGAGCTTAGCTGATCACCAAGTTTGATGGGACGAAATCATCACGCAGTAAATCAGCACTTCCCAAAAAACCAGGGCGATGCCCGTTACTCCAAAGACGAGCAGGAAGACGTCTGCCGCGTGCTGGTTCTTCGGCATGCCGGTCACCAGCCAGGCGCGTACGAGTGCGGCGACGGTGGCCACCGCAATCATGGTAAGGGCAATCCATGGACCGGAGTTGGCTTTCGCCGCCCCAACCACGGGCTGGGGCGCTGTCTTGCGATACCAGAGCAGGACCCACATCCCGAGCGCAACCAGTCCAATCACGGTGCTTGCGTACTGCAGGGCCATGGACATCGGCATGGGTCCCAGCAGCGGAACTTTGACCCAACGTAGCAGCCAAGCCCAACGCCATCCTGGCCAGGAGAACGGATGGGTAAATGCATCCCAGACCACGTGCGTGGCAATGCCCAGCGCCAGGGAAAACAAGATAGCCATGAAACGGGCAGGGCCGCCGAACTCGAATGGTCCGAGTTGGCCGCGCAGTCTCTGCTGCATGCCGCTGGGCAGCAGGGTTGCGGCAGGCCGCTTGATAGCGGCATGAAACAGCCACAGTGCGAAGAGGGAGGCCGGGAGCGTGAATTCGATGAGCCCGGGGAACTGGTGGCCCAAGCTGCGATAGTTGGTGGTCCCAACAATATACGGAAAGTCTGGAGCCATGCTGCCGACCACGAACGCCGACCACACCAGGTTCAATCTGCGCAAGGGCAGCGCGGCGGCCACGTGGGATACAGTGAAGGGCATAGAGTGGAAGCAGCGTCAGTATAGCCGACCGCCGCAGTCGCATGCGCTCGAATCGAGCCTGCGGCCACCGCTCACCGCTCACCGCAATAGTTCTTGAATCATTTACAATCGCCTCACCCATAGAACTCCAAGACTGAATCTTATGAAGCGCGCTCCGCTGGCAGGCCCCCATCCAGTTCAAGAACTCAACGGCCTTCCGGCAATCGCGGGCGGCGAGCCCATCCGTGCGCGGGAACGCCGGCTGATCTTCGGGGCGCCGGTGATTGGCGAGGCGGAGATCGCCTCGGTCGTCGAGTGTCTGCGCAGCCATTGGATTGGCCTGGGGGGAAGGGTCGAGCGCTTCGAACAGGAGTTCGCGCGCTACAAAGGCGCACCCCATGCCGTCGGAGTAAGCAGTGGTACGGCTGCGATTCATCTGGCGTTGCTTGCCCTGGGAATCGGCGCGGGCGATGAAGTGATCGCTCCCGCCATGACGTTCTGCTCCACCATTCACTCCATCGTACACACCGGAGCCAAGCCCGTTCTTGTCGATTGCAACCGCTCGACCTTCAACATTGATCCCGCGCAAATTGAAGAGCGAATCACTTCCCGCACCAAGGCCATTCTGGTCGTCCACATGTGTGGGCGCTGCTGTGAAATGGACCCGATTCTCGACCTCGCCCGCCGTCACGGTTTGCGCGTCATCGAAGACTGTGCGCACGCCATTGAAGCCACTCATCACGGGACCCCGGCAGGGCTGATGGGCGATGCCGGCTGTTTTAGTTTTTATCCTACGAAGAACATCACCACGGGTGATGGGGGCATGGTCATCACCCGTGACCAGCAATTGTACGAGCGCGTCAAAATTCTTTCGTTGCATGGCATGACGGCCGATGCGTGGAGCCGGTTTGTCGGCGGTCCCACCGGCTACGAAGTTATTGCGGCGGGCTTCAAGTACAACATGACGGACCTGGCCGCGTCCCTGGGCTTGCCGCAACTGACAACCATCGAGGAGCGCTGGCGGCAACGCGAGCAAGTCTGGCTGACCTACACCGAGCGTCTGAAGCAGCTTCCGCTGTTGCTGCCTCCGCCGCCCGCCGCCGGCTCGCGCCACGCCTATCATTTGTTTACGCCGCTTCTGGTGTTGGAAAAGCTTGGGGTTGACCGGCAGACCATCATCGCCGCCCTGGATGCGGAGAACATTGGCGTCGGCATCCACTATGTCCCGGTGCATCAGCACCCCTACTACCGGCAGCAATTCGGATTTGTCGATTCGGATTTCCCCAACGCTTCGTTTGTGGGCGAACGAACCATCTCCTTGCCGCTCTCCTCCGCCATGTCCGAACAGGATGTGGACGACATGGCTACTGCGCTGACCCGCATATTTCGCTACTACGCAGGTTCGTAGTTTGTTGGGGTGTCATCCTGAGCGACGAGCGCAAACGGGGTCCCCGGCGAGCACCGGGTTTGTGCTCGCTGGGGTGTTGGAGCGAGGAGTCGAAGGATCCCTATGGCCGCAAGTAACCCCAGACTTGTCGCCGCGCCAAGTGGCCACTCTGTGATTTTTTAAAGCTATAGGGGTCCTTCGACTCCTCGTCCCGTCGCCACGGCGACCGGACTCGTCGCTCAGGATGACAGGCTGTAAAGTTTCTTTGCCAATGGCACGTGAGAGCTTTCTTGACCGACTCCATTACTAAGCTAGCGCTCGCTCTGACTCTCGGGGTCTGTTGCGCCCTTCGTGTGCACGCGCAGCAGCCATCCCTTCCACCGGGCGGAAGCGCATCGCCGTCGCAAGCCACAGCTGTCGCGATCGATGGCTCGGTCCCTCATCCGAACGAGACGCGCTTCCTGCAACATCTGGCCGAAGATCAGAAAGACATCTGGACCAGCCCATTCCACCTGAAGCCCAGCGATGCCAAGTGGCTGGTCCCCATGAGCGGCATTGCCACCGGACTCTTCGTTACCGACCCGCAGAGTTCCTACGCCATGCGCCTCGACCATCTGCATTTGCTGAGGGTCGCTTCGGATGCTGGCGTGGCGGAAGCAGCCGGTGCGACCGGAGCCATGTACATCTGGGGACACGTGACCCATAACGAGCGCGCGCGCGAAACCGGTGTGCTGGCAACAGAGGCGATGATCAACGCCCTCGGCGTTGACTACGCGATGAGCTTTGCCACCGGGCGCGAACGGCCAATTCCGTCGAATTTCCAAAATATCTTCTATCACGGCGGGACATCGTTTCCATCGGACCACGCCGCGCTGACCTGGGCGTTCGCCTCGGTGGTTGCGCAGGAGTATCCCCATCCCGTGGCTGAAGTTGGGGCCTACGGCCTGGCGCTGGGAGTCAGCCTGGCGCGGGCCGCATCGGACCAGCATTTCCTGTCGGACGTGTTCGTGGGAGGGCTGCTCGGCTATCAAATCGGCCGGCACATTTACAAAACGCGGCACAATGCCAGCCTCGATGACGATCTGAAGATCGTGGCGGAACAGACCTCGGCGCCCCGTCCTGGCAACGCCGCCAGCCCTTACGTTCCGCTGGACAGTTGGATTTATCCCGCGATGGAGAGCCTGATCGCCCGCGGCTACATCAACACCGCCTACATCGGCCTGCGGCCATGGACGCGAATGGCCTGCGCTCACATGCTGATCGAGATGCAGAGCAACGTCGAATACCACGGCGATCTCCCACCGCAAATCCTGCAGCTCCAGAAGACCCTCGATGCCGAATTCGCCGATGAGCTGGCGGCTTGGGATGGAAGACCGGTGGCAGCGGTCCAACTGGATTCGGTGTACACGCGGGTGATGGACATTGCGGGAACGCCGGTGAACGACAGCTACCACTTCGGCCAGACGCTGATCAACGATTATGGCCGCCCGTACTGGCAGGGGGTCAACAACATCACCGGATTCAGCGCCAGCGCCAACGACGGACGGTTTGCCTTCTATGTCAATGGTGAGTACCAGTACGCGCCCACCATCCCGGGATATCCGCTGTCGGTGCGGCAAGTGATCGCGAACGCTGACCTAAATCCTCTACAACCGCCAACCCCTATCTCCGCGAACCAGTTTCGCTTGTTGGACACCTATGCCTTGGCAAGATTTGGAGGCTTGGATTTTTCGGTGGGCAAACAAAGCATGTGGTGGGGGCCGGACGAAGGCGGCGCCTTCTTGATGAGCAACAATGCCGCCCCGTTCTGGATGCTGCAAATCAACCGCACCGAACCGACTAATGTTCCAGGCTTGTCAAAGTTCCTGGGGCCTTTCGAGGTGTCGAACTACTTTGGAGCGCTGGCGGGCCACCAGTTTCCCGCAGGGCCGTACATGTTCGCACAAAAGGCCAGCTTTAAGCCGACCGAAAACCTCGAGATCGGATTCACTCGCAACGCCGTATTTGGTGGTGAGGGACATGTACCGGTAACCTTCGGTTCGTTTTGGAATAGCTTTACCAGCCTCAACGACGTCCTCCCTATATACAAGTTCTCGCGCAAGGACCCCGGCGCGCGCCACGCCAGCTTCGATTTCTCTTACCGGTTGCCCCGCTTGCGCCGTTGGTTAACGCTCTACAGCGATTCGCTGGTGCACGACGACGTCTCCCCGGTCAGCGCGCCTCAGCGCTCCGCCTTCAATCCCGGGATCTATCTCACGCATTTCCCCGGCCTGCCCCGACTCGACTTCCGCGCCGAAGCCGTTTATACCGATCCACCTGTTCCCGTGAGCCATGGCGGTAGGTTCATGTATTGGGAGGTGATCTATCACGACCTGTACCTCAACGATAGGTTTCTGATGGGAAATTGGCTGGGCCGCGAAGGCAAGGGTTATCAGGCATGGAGTACGTACCATCTCAGTCCCCAGAGCAGCATTCAAGTAGGGGTCCGCAACAGCAAGATCGCCAATGATTTCATTCCCGGTGGAAGCACGCAATGGGACTGGAACGTTTCCGCCATGCTCCGCGTTCGCAAAACTCTCGAGCTCAAATCTTTCCTGCAGTACGAGACCTGGTGGGTGCCGGTGTTGGCCCCGACGCGGCAAACCGATTTCACCAGCTCTGTCCAACTCACCTGGTGGCCGACCGGCGCGGGAGCCCGCAAGGCGTTTCACTAGGACAGTGCCGCGCTGGCGCAGGCCGCGCATAGCAGAGACTGTGTTGCGGCCTCGTATCGTTTTGCCACAGCGGAATGAAACGCGGAAAGACCAGCCCCGCAGGGGCGAAAGAGTTTAGCCCAGCACGGAGCCGCAGGCGGAGTGCTGGGTAGACTGGGAAATTGATCCGAGTCCCGTAACCGGGGTCCCCAACGAGCGCCGCTTTTGCGCTTGTTGGGGTGGTTGTAGGGACGGCACGATCGCACAGGTCCTCGTTTACCCTCTGTTCTCAACCGCAACCCCGTAATCCGCCCGCGCCGCCTCGCAGTAGCGCCCTCCTTCCTTAGAGTTTCTTCAGCCCCACCTGCCTACAAAAGTCCCTACCGTCGAGGATCGGGGTCACGGCACAAACCACGGCCAGTCTTGCTGTTCCCACTCGTCGCTGCGTCACAGGTCACTGACAAACCGCCGTCCGCAGGAGTGAAATGGTGGCGGGTGTGGCGAGGGAGAAAATCCCCTCCCAGAGCAAATGACCTTCCGGCTTGAATTCGGAGTCGCGCTGCTGTCCAACCTGCGGGTTGCTGTCGGCATCTTTGGCCTTCTCTTCTGCGCCTTTGCGATCTGGCGAATTCTTCAAACCTGGGAGTTGCGGGGCCGCCAAGGTCTAACCTTCTGGTGGACCGTACTTGTACTCGTTGGGGGGACCTGCTTTTGGTTACTCGGGCGCTGGAGCCGGATTCCGATTCTGGCCATATTGCTGGTTGTGGTGTTCTTGCTGGTTCGACTCATAACTAAACGCCGTTGAATCCAGGGAAGATTGCTGTCGGGCTTGGCCGGGACTTTGTGATTCACTTCCTTCGCCATACAATGCTGGCTAGGCGCCTACAAATTTCCCTACACTGGGCAGGGCAGCATCCGTAACTCATTGCCGGGCCTGTAGCTCAATGGTGGAGCAGGGGACTCATAATCCCTTGGTTGGGGGTTCGAATCCCTCCGGGCCCACCATCTTAATCCTTTGTGAGCGATGCACGATGCGCGGCTTCCATCTGCCGGGCAGTGTGCTGGTTCTTCTGCCGGGTGGATTCCCGTATCGCCTCACCGTTGAAGGTGAACTTGTACCAATAGATTGAACCCCGCTTGTAGATCGCCATATCAGCAACTCCTTCCGCGGGCGTTGAGTGGGAGAGACTTTAGCTTGCGGTTTCTGCGGACCGATTCCAGATGCCCGCAGTATTGAGAGCAGTACTTTCGCTTATGTTTTGAGCTGATCGCGAATAGCGCAGCGCAATCGCGCCGCGCGCATATCGCGAACCTCACCTGTTGCAGCAGGTCAACGGTTACAGTCATGCGAATCGCGCTCTCACACATATCCGTCTTGAGGGCGAAATACGGGTATGTTGGCCTGCGCTGCCAAATGGACGGGAAAGAAAAGGGGCCTGTGAACCACTTTTCAGGCGGAGAGATCAAGGCTTCTTTCACCGCCCGCTGCAAAGGACAAGCTCATGCAGTCTCAGATATTTCTTGTAATCCCAACAGCCCCACTTGTCCAAGAATGCAAGCGCACTTGCCGCATCGTTAGCAAGGCGGAGAAAATCGTCACGCATATGCCATGCGTCTGCTGGGCGAGAGTTTCCTAGCATTCCTTGCACCCATTTCCCGTTACGGGTCCATGACCAGATTTCTTTACAATAGAGGATTTTCTAATGCTTCGCACGTGCCTGGTGACTGCATCCGCGCGTTCTGATATTGGCGGCCCGTGCCGGGTTGCTGGCACGGAGCCCTTCTGGGCGGCGGGGGTTTGGATGGGCCGCACTGCTGCTGACAGTATTACCGCCCGAACTGCGGAGTTTCGTCGGTGCGCTCTTACACCATCGCGCCCCTCGGCGCGACGCGGAGGACCTGTTGCAGAGTCTTCGGCCAGTTTTCGACGAGCCGTTGTCCCAGTCGGCTACCAGTCTTAAGGACGTGCTGGTGCAGCAGTTCGCGCACCGCAGTTTGCTCTGCGCAGTCAAAGTCGGCTAGCGGGGTGACTTCGACGAAGTCGGGATGAAACTTCTGCTCAGCTACGAAGCTTGCGTACGGGTCCCAGACGTACGCGGTGCCGCCAGTCATGCCCGCACCGAAATTTCTGCCCGTTACTCCAAGAATGAGGACCACGCCTCCGGTCATATATTCGCACCCGTGTTCGCTCACGCCCTCGACTACCGCGGTTGCGCCTGAGTTGCGAATGGCGAATCGTTCCCCGGCGCTGCCGGCGGCAAACAAGAAGCCCGAAGTTGCTCCGTAGAGGCATACATTGCCCATAATGACCTGCGTCTCGGCGGCGGCTGCCAGCTTGCCGCTCGGACGCAGGACGACTTCGCCGCCGGAAAGACCTTTGCCGACATAATCGTTGGCCTGGCCCTCCAGGATGAGCGACATGCCCTCGGTAGCGAACGCACCAAACGACTGTCCCGCCTCACCTCGCATTTGAATGCGGATGTTTGGTTTCGGCGCGGCTCGACGACACCGCAGCAATGCCAACTCGCCGGCCAGACGCGCTCCCAGGCTTCGGTCTGCGTTTCTTACGTCCAGACTGCGTCCGAAGGACTTGCCCGCCAAAGTGGCGGCAACCGCGGGCTGTACCCAGGCCTCGTCGACCGGATCATGATCTTCAGGACGTAGGTTGCGCTGACCCTCCCAATGGAGCGGGCCATCTCCGGCTGACGCAAGCACCGACTCCAAATCGAGATTGCCATCCAGGCGAATCTGTCGCAGCAAATCCGTTCGTCCGATCGCCGACTCCAAAGATGGCAGTCCTAAATCAGCTAGCAGCCGTTGCAGGTCGCCAGCGATGTTGGAGAAGAAGCGGACGACGTATTCCGGTTTGCCGCGAAACTTTGCCCGCAACTCCGGGCGCTGCGTCGCGATTCCTGTGGGACACGTGTTGAGATGACATTGCCTTGCCATGTCGCAGCCCAGTGAGACGAGCACAGCGGTACCGAATGAAAATTCGTCCGCGCCCAGCAGCGCGGCCACGAGCACGTCGCGGGCATTGGCCAGCCCACCATCCACACGCAACCGTACTCGGCCGCGCAGGCCGTTGTGCCGGAGCACCTGCTGCGCCTCGGCGAGTCCAAGCTCCCAAGGACTTCCCGCGTACTTGATGCTGCTGAGAGGAGACGCGCCCGTGCCGCCACTGTGTCCGGCGATATGGATGTAATCTGCGTAAGCCTTGGCGACTCCTGCCGCAACGGTGCCGACGCCGAGTTGCGCGACCAGCTTGACGCCGATTGCCGCGCGGGGATTGATGCGCTTAAGGTCGTAAATCAGTTGCGCCAGGTCCTCGATGCTGTAAATATCGTGATGCGGTGGGGGACTAATGAGCGAGATTCCTGGTTGCGCATGGCGCAGTCGGGCGATGAGCTCCGTCACCTTGTGGCCGGGGAGTTGCCCGCCCTCGCCGGGCTTCGAGCCTTGAGCAATCTTGATCTCCAACTCCTCGGCGTGCGCGAGATATTCGGCGGTCACGCCGAAGCGTCCTGAAGCCACTTGCTTGATCTTGTTGTTGCGGGGCAGATAGTCTGGCGGTGCGGCAGGCTCGCAGCGGTAGGCAATGGGGTCCTCGCCTCCTTCGCCGGTATTGGAGCGCGCACCTAGCTGGTTCATTGCGAGCGTGATCGTCTCGTGTGCTTCCGGACTCAGCGCGCCCAGCGACATCGCGCTGGACACGAAGCGACGCACGAGACTGGAAGGTTTCTCGACGTGGTCAACCGATAATTGTGGGGCGCCGGGAAGAATCTCCAGCAGATCGCGCAAAACCAGCGGCTTGGCTTCGTCTCGTGCTGCTTTATAGAAGGACCATGCCTCAGCCGGTGCGGGCGCGGTTGCGGCGCCTTGCATACGCCCTCTGGCCGCGCCAACAGCGAGCTGAAGATGACGCGTCCTTTGCGGTTCCCAAAGATGAGATTCTGCACGATCGTCGCGGCGAAAGCGAACCCAACCATAGTCGGGCAGCTCGGAGCTGCCATGTTCAGCCGCCCAGGATGCTCGCACTGCCGCCTCGATCTCGGCGAAACCCCAACCGCCTAATGGCGACAGGCTGCCCGCGAAGCAGCGGTCGATAACCGGGGCATCGAGGCCGAGAATGTCGAACAGTTGCGCCGCTCGATAACTATCCAGGACGGAGATCCCCATCTTCGACATCACTTTCGCCAGGCCGGATTGCATCGCCTTGAGCAACGCCGCTTCGCCTGCCTTACCTGCCAGCACCCGCGCCGTCTGCAACGCCAGCCATGGACACACCGCACCCGCACCGTATCCGATGAGTACGGCGGCGTGGTGAACATCGCGACAATCTCCGGCCGCTACCGTAAGACCCGCTTCGGTGCGCAGGCCGGCTTTCACCAGGGCCTGATGGACGGCGCCTGTCGCCATCGCCATAGGAATAGGCAAGCTCTGCGGCGAAGCTGAGCTGTCCGTCAGCAGCAGGATACGATTCCCTGCACGAACCAGTTCAACCGCTCTCCTGCGCAAGCTGTCAATCGCGCTCTTCAGAGAATTGTCGGGCGCGAAGATGCAATCGATCCACGCCAGCGGCAGATCTTCCGCTAACGGGTAGGTGCGTTGATGCAGAGCCGCCATCTGCCCCAACGACAAGAACGGCGAAGGCAATACCAGGCCAGGCAAAGGAGCATGCTTGTCGAGCAGATGCGGCCAGGGTCCGAGACGCGTACGCAACGAAACCACAACGGACTCACGTATAGGATCGATTGCGGGATTTGTGACCTGCGCGAATCTTTGGCGGAAGAACCCATACAGCGGGCGCGGCGTGCGGGCCAGAGGCGCGATCGGCGTATCGTCACCCATCGACCAGGTTGCGTCCTTGCCCTCCAGCGCCATGGGCGCGATCACCAGCTTGAGGTCCTCGCGCGTATACCCGAAACCGTGCTGCAGGCGTCTGACCTCTTCCTCAGACAGAGTCGCGACTGGCCTCGGCGCGGGCTCCAGCGGAATGTCGTCGATGAGCGGCCCATAGGTAGTCAACCCGTCGAAGTAACGGTCGAGTCCCCTGCCCTCGAGCAGCTGGCGTTTCTCCAAATCAAGCAGAATCATCTGGCCCGGTCCCAGCCGGCCACTGCGGACGATGGATTCTGCGCTGACATCAGCCAGGCCGACTTCCGAGCCGGCCACGACCAACCCCGCATCCGTGATTACGTAACGGCACGGGCGCAAGCCATTGCGATCCAGCGCTGCGCCCAATAGCCGGCCATCGCTGAACACCAGCGCCGAAGGCCCATCCCATGGCTCCATGCAATCGGCGTGATAGCGGTGGAAGGCAGTCTCGTTTCCAGCAGCAGCGGCCGGCAGAAGCATGCGGATGGCCTCGGCCACATTGCGGCCATGGTTCGCCAGCAACTCGGCAACCTCGTCCAGGCTCATCGAGTCGGAAGCTTGGGCGCTCAGCAGGGGTTCACATAGCAGCGGCAGAGTGGCGCGCCGGGTTTCCATGTGCGCGCGATTGCCCCAGATGGTGTTGATCTCTCCGTTGTGCGCCAGCATTCGCAGCGGCTGCGCCCGATGCCATGACGGCAGCACGTTGGTCGCGTAGCGCTGGTGGAAGATTGCGAACGGGGCGACGAACTCCTCGCATTGCAGGTCAGGGTAGAACTCGTGCAGCAGCCGGCCGGCACACAGGGCTTTGTAGACGATGGTCCGCGTGGAAAGCGAGCACACGTAGCTGTCGGCGACTTGGCGCTCAAAGGATTTGCGCGCCACATATAGGCGATGCTCGATTTCGTCTTCCGTCCACTTCCCCTCCTCGGGACCGGCGATCAGCGCCTGACGAATGACCGGCAATGATGCGGACGCGATTTCACCCAGAACTTCGCGACGAATCGGGACATTCCGCCAACCCAGCCATTGCAGGCGCTCGCCCGAAATGCACTCCTGCAAGCAAATGCGGGCGCGGATTTCGCAGGTTTCGTCCTGCGGGAGAAACAGCATTCCGACCGCGAGTGCCCGCTCTGGCGGCAGATCGATTCCGGCCTGCTTGAGCAGGAATGCTCGAGGAACCGTGGTAAGAATGCCCACGCCGTCGCTGCTCTTGTGATCGGCAGCTACAGCTCCGCGATGTGCCAGTCGGCCCAGCGCAGTCAGTGCAAGCCGCAGAATGGTGTGGTTCGACGCGCCGTGCAGGGTGGCGACAAACCCCACTCCGCAGGATTCATGATCGAAACGGGAATCTACGAGGGTTGGGTCCCGGGGGACGGTCAAACTAAATCCCATATTTCAGTATACGACCACGCGGCGGCGAATTTAGCCCGAAAACTCCTAGGTAGTGTCCTAAACTTGCGTTGCTGGCCTCAGCGGGGTTCATGTCTCCCGAATTATTCCCTTCTTCTTTGGATCTTTGCCAAAGCATTCAGGGGTCAGGATCCCATTGAGGGCGTCAAAAGCGGATTCGATGTTGTACTTTGCTTTCGCGGCGGAAAGTGGATGCTCGCTGCGAAAGAGGGCGTATGCGCAAAAGTCCGCCAACTGGATAAAGAACGAATCGGCGGAGTCCCGGAAGAATATGTCCTCCAGTACTTTCTCCACCGGTATGTTCTTGTACAGCTTGCCGTCATCCCACGCGCCATACTTGCTCTGAATTGGATTGTAGACACTCATCTTGCGCACCATCGGTGTGTAGTCTTTGCCTTCGTCGTGGACGATTAGAGCATGGCTCTTCCAAGTCTTCATCGTATTGTTAATGCGCATGATGAGACGCTCAAAAATCAGGCGTTCATGTGCACGCGGGGCCATCGCATTGAATATGCGGGCACCCGGCAGATTGGCAACCATGCACAGCGCGTCCCGAAATATGGCGCACCGCAATCCCTTCGGTATCGCAACCGGAGCTATGCGCCCCCTCCCACCAACAAAGTCAGTGGCGTGCCATTCTACAGTCACGAAGATGTGGTGGTTGGCTTTCAGATCGCGGCGATATTGCTTGATGGCAGCGAAAACACTTTTCCAGTTCTCCGCTGGGATTGCTACGGCTGAAAACGCTCGTATTTTTTCGTCGCCGGAATCATCGATGTAAACAAAATGCACTTGAAATGTCCGCTATTGTTCTGTAACATTATAGGCGCAGGGTCGGCCCGCTTCTATTAGAGCGTTTTCAAAGTTATTGTAGACCATATCCGCAATGCGAGAACCAGGCTAAGGCATTCTCGGCGGTAACGGCTACCAGGGCTTCGGCAATGGCGCGTTCCAGAGCTTCTACGGTTCGGGCCTTGGCCGAGCGCAGCCACTGCTTGATCTTCGACCAGGCCTGCTCAATGGGGTTGAAGTCCGGCGAGTAGGCGGGCAGATAGATCAGGCGCGCTCCCCGGGCTTCAATCTGCTCCCGTACCCCCTGCACTTTGTGAGCCGACAGATTGTCCATAATGACCACCTGTCCGGGCTGGAGCTGCGGGCACAACACCTGTTCCAGATAGGCCAGGAAGACATCTCCATCGGTCGGCGATGCGATGGTCATGGGCGCCTGCAAGCCGTGGGTGGTGAGCGCCCCCAGCATGGTCAACGTAGACCAGTGGCTGTGGGGCGTCCCTTCCGGCACCCGTTCTCCACGCGGAGCCCGGCCATAGTTCCGCGTCATCTGCGTGCTGGCGCCGCTCTCGTCTAGAAACACCAACTGCGCAGGGTCGATCTGGGTTATGGCTTCCCACCACGCTTGCCGGCGCTGCTGCGCCTCCGGCGTTTCTTGTTCTTGGGCGTGGAGTGACTTTTTTTAAGCCGCAGTCCCATCTGCCGTAAGGCCAGCCACAGCCGCCCGATGCTCAAGCCCACGCCCTGGACCGCTTGCAGTTGCGCTTGCAACTCCCTCAGGGTCAGATCCGGCTGCTTACGGATTTGCTCCCCCATCCACTCCTGCACCGTCACCGTCACCCGGCTCACCGGACCACGTCGCCACGGCGGCCGCTCCATCTGCCCCGTGCGCGTGCGGGTGGCCGAGATCTTCTTGGCCCAGCCTTCGCTCACCCCGAATTGTTCCGCCAACTCCCCCAGTGTCCCTTTGCCCTGCTCATAGGCCTGCAAAAACTTTCGTCGCAAATCATTCGCGTATGGTCGTGCCATCCTGTGGAGCGGAGAATCGCCAGCAACAGTCTACACTATCTCTGAAAATGCTCTAAGGGGGGCGGAATCCGGTTTTGCTTCTAACGTATCCAAGCCCCGGCAGGGCATCGCTGCTGGGGCTTCTTATTTGCTATCCAAGAAGCTCGCTGAGTGTCCAGATGTGGTCGCTAATGCCTGCTTCCATCGCTGGCGTAACGCGAAGGCTCTTGTGTATCCGGCAGAAATTGTAATACGCGAAGTGCAAAGCGCAAGCGGCTTTGTGATTGTCCAGCTTCTTTGAAAATGCATTGGTCAGCCGCGTGAAACGCCGAATCGCCATGCGAATCGTGAGATTCTGGCGCTCGACGTAGCTGGTGGAGATGTGGCGCGGGTCGGGGCGACCGTCGCGTATCTTGACTATGGTTTCTATCATCGGAGACGGAGAATAGCGTCCAGCAGCGTCGTGCTGCCCGTAATCGCCGTATATTTTTATCATCTGCGCAAAGTCGGCCTGTCCCGCGAACACATCCTCGACTCCGCGTTGATAGAACACAAACCCGTCAGTCGTAAGCTGGAAGCGGTGCTCTTCTGCGATGCGCTCCCGCAGATCAGAGAGAAATGCATACGTGGTTTCACGGTTGCGCTTGCCGACCGCGTAGGACGGAATCAGTTTTGTCTCTGCGTCCATTGCGACGAACACCCAGGCATTGCCAAGCTCTTCGGGGTCGTCAACTTTCAGATTGCGGTCTTTCTTCCCGACAAATGACCAGATTTCATCGGCCTGAATCCGCTTGCATTGCAGGTTTCGCATCCGCGTGTCCATGAGCGCTATGCAACGCTCGCCAGCGAGCACCAGTAGTCGTAGAATCGTGTCGCGGTGCAGGTTTGTGATTCGCTCTACGCTGCGGATGCTGGTGCCTTCGATGAGAAGCTGAATCGCCAGCAGCGCTTTATCTTCGGGAACGATCATCGGCGCAAACAATCGTTCACGCTCTTCGGTGTACGTCTTGCCGCACTGCGTACAGCGGAAACGTTGCGAACCGTTGCGGTTCTTGCCGAACTTCTTGCATTCGATGTTGCACGCTTGGCAATTCATAAACGCAGTTTACAGCAATCGCTTGCTGTTTGTCAAGAGAATTTAGCTGTGGCTAAATAATGCCCTTGACATGGACTTAAGCTGCGACTAAACTCAATAGGTGTGAATGGCTCCAATCTGCCTCAGAGTCGAGTTTGTCCAGATGATCTATCACACTGATAGAAGGGCAGTTGCTTTCCTTCTAGGATGCGACGAGTTAAACGCTGGGCCAGAGTACGACAAGAGTGCCGATGATTCGCTTGGCAAACGATGGAAATACAAGATGCAGCTCTGGATCAATGGACATCCTGACCAAAAGGGAAAATTCCACCGCTTCAAGAGTGGAGAGAAGAAATATGACGATTGTTTCGCATTTGTAGATGTGGAGGCTAAGGCAAGGCTGTATGGATTTTCGTGTCATCCGCTACCGAAAACAAATGAGAGGTTCGAGCTAATTGTCGTCACATCTCACGCATTTAAGAAAGAGAACGAAACCGATAAGTCCGAATTAGATCGCGTACTTATGTGGAAAAACCACATGGCGACTAAGGCAGCCTTATCGGAGACATTCCCCGATAAAGCCGAGAAGGAGGACTCGTGAAGCACTGGACACAGGCAAGCACGGGCGATTTCGCGTACAGCATTTCGATGGATTTCTTTACTCAGGTGGAGGATCGGATCGATGGGTCTGGGATGTCCCGCAAAGAGTTTGCGGAAAAGCTGAACGTCACCCCGAGTGCTGTCTCGCAGATTCTTAATGACCCGCCAGATAACCCTAAAATTGAAAGCCTTGTAAAGTACGCCCATGGGTTAGGTCTGAAGGTAGCAATTGTCGCGTATGACGACAATGATCCCAGCAATGACAGAGGCCCCATTTTTTCCGGTATTTTTGAGGAGTCATGGAAACGGCTTGGCTCTCCGCGTGACTTGTTTGATCTAGAGCGCACACCGCTTCAACTTGGCTACCGGAGACTGCCTCCGCAAGACTTCTACCGTCCGGTGGAGATGCTAAAACCTTCAATACAGGTTACCAAGGGTGCCGACACTATTAGCTGGATGCTAATCACACAACCTCAGCAAATCCAGCGTCCATATGAAGTGAGGAGACCACATGCCGCCTGAAGAGAATGCTAATAACGTTACCGCTGTACCGACACCAGAGATGGAAGTTATTCGGGCCGCCGACTACAAGACGATTTACACCAACCATGTCCAAGGCGGGGTCACGCCGTTTGACATCAGTTTAGAAATCGGAGAAGCCGGTGGTTACAACAAACACACAAACAAATGGACGGTTGACCTTAAGGCGAAAGTTACGATGTCCCCAACTGAGGCAAAAGTCGTTCTTGCGATTTTAGCTGGAACGATTAAGAGCTTTGAGGAGCAGTTTGGGCCAATCTCCATTCCACATGCGGTACAAACTGGGCCAATTCCAATTCCAGATGAAGTTGCCAAGCGTGGAGGGGATAAAGGGGAGGGCGTCTAGCAGGTGCTAGGGGCGGTCTTATAAACCGCAGATCGTGTCGAGCGATTGGGGTCCGAGTCCCCCGCCCTCCGTTCCAATCCAATTGTACCGCTCCTTTGTTAATTCGGCTGTTGCTTCTTTGGCCTCCCCCCTGCGTGGGTCTTGCGCTTGGCTGCGATCTGGCGGAAATACTCACTTCCCCTCTTCGCCGTCACCTTCCCGCCCTTCGCTCCGAGTTTGGCAGCGGGTGATTCCTCCAACAGAGTATCGGCCAGATGTACGGCAGCAGTCAGCAGTTCATACGCTCGCTGTGAGCGCTCTTCGGGAAGGACTGTCGTGCGGAGAATGTCGTGCGCTTCGCTTATCATGTTGCGGAGCGCTTTCAGATCGTTTTGCTTTCGTGCCATGAGCAAACCGTAGCACCGCAGAGATGCGATTGCAACCGCTTGCTGTTTAGCAGCAACGCAAGTTTAGGACACTACCAACTCCTACCATTTACCGAAACAGGAAAACGAAGATGCAAAGCCGAGCTTTCCAGAAACCATCTTCGCGGAAATCAGAGCCAGGAAGCGCTCTGTGACACCACATGTCCCCCAACAGGACTTCCGGGGAACTTCACGTCTCGCCGGCCGCGAACCACCAGTGCAATCCAGTTCCCGGTTCCACATAACTTCATGTTGCCCGTGATCCAGGCGCAATCCCGAAGGCACGCTATGATCAGCGCCGTGATATTCGGTTCCGATTCGGGACCTGGTGGAGTTATGAGAAGGGGTCGAAGCGGTAAGGAAGATAGACCGGCTCCCAGACATTGGCGCGGATGCGAGATTCCAAGGCTTGCTCGTCGAGCGGGCCCGCAACACCATCGTTGATCGCTTGAAGCGCGACCGCCTTAGCCATGGCGAATGACACCGAGCGAAGTTCCGAAACCGGTGGCAACAATCGTCCCGACTTACTGCGCCGCGCGGGAGAAAGTTCGGCGAGACATTTGGCGGCAGCCATGAACATCGTGTCCGTGACGCGCCGCGCGTCTACCGATAAGATACCCAAACCCATTCCAGGGAAGACGTACGAGTTGTTCGTCTGATCGATCGGCACTTCGCGACCATTCCAGTTCACCGCAGCAAACGGGCTGCCGGTGCCGATGAGCGCGCGCCCTTCAGTCCACTTCAGCAAGTCCGCCGGCGTAGCCTCCGAACGCGACGTAGGATTTGACAGCGGGAAAATGACCGGCCTTTCGACCGCGGCAGCCATGGCGCGGATCACGTCTTCGGTGAACGCGCCAGCTTGTCCCGAAACCCCAATGAGCGTGGTTGGTTTCGCGTTCCTTACCACATCGAGCAGGCTAATGTGATCGCTATTCTCCAGCTTCCAATTGGTGATCGCGGAGCGAGCTTGCGCCAATGGATGCTGCGCCGGGCGTATTTCTGCCATGCCCTCCACTAGCAATCCGTCTTTATCGACTGCATAAAAGCGCCGGCGCGCTTCCGCTTCGCTCAGACCGGCGTTCTTCATCGCGGTCAGCAGAAGTGTGGCGATGCCAATGCCGGCTGATCCTGCTCCAAAGAGCGCGATGCGCTGCTCGGTCAAAGGCGTGCCGGTAACGTTGATTGCGGCCAGCAGGGTCCCCACGGCCACGGCCGCTGTCCCTTGGATATCGTCGTTGAAGGTGCAGAGCCGGTCGCGGTAGCGTTCGAGCAATCGTCCCGCGTTGATGCCGGCAAAATCTTCCCATTGCAACAGCACATGTGGACAGCGCGCGATCACGGCGCTGACGAAGGCTTCGACGAAATCGTCGTATTCGGCACCGCGCACCCGCTGGTGACGCCAGCCGACATAGAGAGGATCCTTAAGGCGCTCGACATTGTCGGTACCGACATCGAGCAGGACCGGCAAACACGCCTGTGGATGAATGCCGGCGCAGGCGGTGTAAAGCGCGAGCTTGCCGATGGGGATTCCCATGCCTCCGGCGCCCTGGTCGCCCAACCCGAGAATGCGCTCGCCATCGCTGACCACGATCGCGCGAATTGAGTCGTAACGGTGGTGCGCGAGGATCTCGCGAATTCTATGCTGGTTGGGATAGCTGAGAAATACTCCGCTCGGCTTGCGCCAGATCTCGCTGAAGCGTTGGCATCCTTCGCCGACCGTCGGCGTGTACACCAGCGGCATCATCTCTTCGATATTGCGCGCCAGCACCGCGTAAAACAGGGTTTCGTTCGTGTCCTGCAGGTCCCGCAGATAGGCATAGCGCCCGAAATCAGTTCGACGGTCGCGCAGCGCCTTGAGACGGCGCGCCGCCTGATCTTCAAGATTGCCGACATGTGGGGGCAGCAGTCCGTGCAGGGCGAAGTCGGTGCGCTCCTCTTCGGTGAACGCGGTTCCCTTGTTTAGCAGGGGAAAGTTAATCAGGTCGAAGCCCGAAAGCCCGGTCTCCAGAACTCCCTCAGCTGTGATGTGATATTTCATGCCCTCCACCAGACAGCGGTATCCATATTGTTCCACAGTTCCTTTTTTGAAGTTGGCTCAAACTGCCCGTCGCTTCCGGCGGGATAGCCGGGGCTGCGGGAGCGGGGAAATCGATTCAGAGCCAGCTTTGCCTTTCGGCAAGCCGACCAACCGATCGCTGGGCACTCCCCTTGCTCACATTAAGGGTTTGACACACCTGGGACCAAGAAAGCCCTTCACCGCGCAGTTCAGCCCGCTAATCCGTTGATTCTTCGTTCCACAAGTACTCATAATCCCTTGGTGGGGGGTCCGAATCCCTCCGGGCCCACCACTCCTCCATCCGCGACACGCGCCCGAACCCTTCCTCCCTACTGCCGTGGCGTTCTCACCGGCGGACTATAATCATCGCTCGCATCACCGTGGAAGTTGATTGCTTGCGGAGCGCTCTTGAACTGGCGGAATGCCATGTTCGATTTTGCTGGTCACCGCACCTCGCTGGGGCGCGAGGTGGTCGCCGGACTGACGACCTTCACCACCATGTCTTACATTGTGGTAGTCAACCCGGCCATTCTCTCGACGGCCGGAATTCCGGCAGGCCCATCGTTCGTGGCGACCGTGCTGGTGGCTGCGTTCGGCTGTTACTTCATGGCGTTTTACGCCAATCGTCCTTTCGCCATAGCGCCTTACATGGGCGAAAATGCGTTCATCGCCTTCACGGTTTGCAAGCTTTTGGGGTTTCACTGGCAGACCGCACTGGCGGCAATCTTCATCGCCGGTGTGCTTTTTATCCTGATGACCGTCTTGCGGCTGCGGCAGTGGATCGTCGAAGGCGTTCCCACATCGCTTCGCTACAGCTTCGCGGTGGGCATCGGACTGTTTCTCACCTTCATTGGGCTGAACGAGACTGGCTTGGTCACCCTCGGCGTTCCGGGCGCACCCGTACAGGCGGGGCATCTGACCTCGCATCCCGCCCTGGTAGCCATGTTCGGCTTTGTGTTGATTGCCATCCTGGTGATCCGCAAGGTCCCCGGAGCCATCCTGCTGGGCATTGTAATCACCGCGATTGTGGCGTTCGTTGTTAGAATCGCCCCGCCGCCGCACGGCCTGGTCAGCATCCCGCCGAGTATCGTTCCCATCGTGTGGCAACTGGACTTTCGCGGTGCGCTCACCTGGCGTGCGTTCCCCGTGGTGCTCACCATCTTCATTATGGCGTTTGTCGATACCATGGGGACCCTGATCGGGCTTTCGGCGCGCGCCGGTTTCCTCGACAAGAACGGACAGTTGCCGCAGATCGAGCGCCCGATGCTGGTGGACGCGATCACGACCAGCCTTGCTCCCGTCCTGGGCACCACCACTGCCGGCGCTTACGTGGAGTCGGCCACCGGAATCGAGGCGGGCGGCCGCACCGGGTTTACCGTCCTCGTTACCGGAACCTGTTTTCTGCTGGCGCTGTTCTTCTCCCCGTTTGTAGCCGCCATTCCTCCGCAAGCCTACGGGCCCGCCCTGATCATCGTTGGCCTGTTCATGCTTGCACCCATCACGCGCGTTGACTTCACCGACTACACCGAATCCATCCCGGCGTTCGCGGTGGTTTCGCTGATGGCATTCACCTTCAACATTGCCATTGGAATCTGCGCGGGCTTCGTGCTTTATCCCATCTGCAAGCTGGTTGCGGGAAGGGCGAGCCACCTGAAGCCCGGACTCTGGGTGTTGACCGCGCTCTCGCTGCTGTTCTTCATCTTTTATCCGTACAGCTAAAGCCAGGTCTTATGATGGCCTCATACGACCGTGCCTGATATCGCTCAACCTGATTCCGCTGTTCTGCCTGCGAACGTGCAGTTTCGCGATGCGGAAGCGGCCCGGCGAAATCTCGCGCACATTCGCCAACTGGCGCCTGCCGGAGTCCAGGACGCGCTTGCGGCCCTGCTTCCCAGCTCGCCCAATCCTGATGCCTCGGTCAATCAGTTTGAACGGTTGGCCGAATCGGCTTCGCCCGATTTATTGCGCCTGCTGGAGAAGCATCAGTTTTTGATTCACTACGCCGTCGTGGTGTTCGCCAGCAGCTCCTGGCTGGGCGAGACGCTGATCCACAATCCCGATTTGTTTCAGGGCTTTGTCCGCGACAAAAGCCTGGATCGCACTCATTCTCGCGAAGAATTCCAGGAGAGTTTCGCGCGGATGCGCTCGCGGTCGTTTGAAACCGATACGGCGGTATTGCTGGCACGTTTCAAGAAGCGCGAGTATGTGCGCATCATGTTGCGCGACGTGCTGGGAGTCGCAACCCTGGCGGAAACGACGGCCGAGATTTCCGCTCTCTCGGATGTGTTGATTGAAGAAGCTCTGCGCGAAGTTCATTCCCAACTGCAGCACCGCTATGGCTCGCCGCAACGGCTTGACCCCGAAGGCCGCGTGACCGATTCGCGCTTTGCCGTGCTGTCTCTGGGCAAGCTGGGCGGCAACGAGCTGAATTACAGTTCCGACATTGACCTGTTGTATCTCTATGACGGCGGAATGGAACCGCCGCGCGCGGAGATTTCCAACCGGGAATACTTCATCCGGCTGGCCCAGCAAACCACGGAGTTGTTGTCGCGCCACACTCGCGAGGGGCCGGTCTTCCGCATCGATTTGCGCTTGCGCCCTCAGGGCAACGAAGGCGAGCCCGCGGTGCCGCTGCCCCATGCCATCCATTATTACTCCCACGTGGCCCATGATTGGGAGTTGCAGGCCATGATCAAGGTGCGCCATTCCGCAGGCGATGTGGGGCTGGCGCGCGAGTTTGTGCGCCGGGTGCAACCGTTCGTGTATCGGCCTGAGCTGAACTTCGTTGCCATCAAGACGGCGCTCGCCTCGCGGGAGAAAATGGGAAGTCACCGCCGCCGCCTGCTGAAGCAGACGGGCCAGAACGGCATCGATGTGAAGCTCGACCGCGGCGGCATTCGCGATATCGAGTTTCTGGTGCAGTGCCTGCAGCGGGTCTATGGCGGAAGCGAATCGTGGCTGCGCTCGCGGGGCACGATGTTTGCCCTGCAGAAGCTATACGACAAGGAACACATCGGCAGCAAAGACTTTCACAACCTCACCAACGCGTACGAGTTTCTGCGCAACCTGGAGCACCGCCTGCAATTGCGCCAGGGCCAGCAGACGCATCGGCTGCCGGAATCGCGCCGGGAGCTGGAGTCGCTGGCGCGTGGTCTGGCGAGGGAAGGTACGGCGGCGCCCACCCCGGAAGAGTTCCTGGCCCATGTGCAAAGACGCATGTCGGCGGTGGCAGAGATTTATCAGCGAGTCATCTATCAGGAGCAGAGCCACGACCACCACCCGCCTGAATTTCAGTTGCATCCGGAGATTCCTGCGACCCCTGAGAGTTCCTACAGCCAGATGATGCAGCGGCTGGCGGTCGATTCTCCACGCCTGCGGGAAATAGCCGGTACCGCCGAGTTGTCGCAACATGCGCGGCGCAACCTCGATCGCTTCCTGAGTTCGGCGGGGACGACTTCGGAGCGCTATGGCGCGGTGCTGCGCTCGCCCGAAGCCGTGGGCCGGGCGCTCACCATCTTTGAGTTCAGCGAGTATCTCACCGACATCTTGGTCCGTCATCCGGCGGAGGTCGCGCTGCTGCCGCAAATTGAAGAGCTGTCAACTTCGGGCGAGGCAGAGTTGTTCGACGAAGGTCCGCGAAGCGAGAGCGTTGTGGCCGATCCGGTGTTTGCCTACCTGGCCCAGGAAAAGGTCGATCGCTCCGAAGCCAACGCCATCTTGCGACGCCATTACCGCCGCCGTGTGTTTCTGTCAGGCGCCCGCGATCTGTTTCAGTTGCGCGAAGTCTTCGACTCTCTGAGTGAGAACACGGCCTCGGCCGAGGCTGCGATCCAAGCCGCCTTGGCTATCGCTGGCGCTCCTGCCGGACTCACGGTCATGGGGCTGGGGAGGTTGGGGGCCCGCGAATTCGATCTCCTGTCGGACGCCGATGTGCTGTTCGTTTGCGACGAGGACCGCGCTCAAGAGGAGATGCGCCGGGTTGCGGCGCAGGTGATGGATGCGCTGGCCGCGTACACCCTGGATGGTACCGTGTTTTCGGTGGACGCTCGCCTGCGCCCGCATGGTCGCGAAGGCGAATTGATTATCACCCCGACCCAACTGGCCGCCTACTTCCAAGACGAGGCCAAGCCCTGGGAAGCGTTGACCTATCTTAAGTTGCGCCACATCGCCGGCGACCTCGAAGTCGGCAACCACGCGTTAGAGGCGGTGCGTAAGGAAATCGCAGAGATCGCGACGCGGCCCGGCTTCGATTCAAAATTGCAGGACGTTCGCATCCGCTTGGAACGGAGTGACACCGCTGCGAACTTTAAGACCGGCCCGGGTGGTAGCTATGACCTCGACTACCTGGCCGGTTCGCTGCAGGCGCGCCATCAGCTCTGGCTGGCGGGCAATCTGCGGGAGCGGCTGGACCTCCTGCATGAGCATGGGTTGCTGGATCCCGCCGAGTATGACCAACTCACGCAAAGCGCGCTGTTTCTGCGTACCCTCGAGCATCTGGTGCGCCTGGTGACCGGACGAGCGCGCAAATGGTTGCCGGTCGCCGAGCACCCCCATCGCGCCCTGCAAAAGCTACTGTGGCGGGTGTTGCGCGCGGATGACAGCTTCGATCCCGAGATGCGCCTGTCTGAAATCCTGCGCCAAACCAGGGCCATCTACCGCCAACGTGGTAGGCCGTAATCTGGGATTTCATTGAAGCCGTTGGCCTGCGGTGGTACCGTAGAAGGTTCGGGAGGACCCGGCAAGCCTTTCTGATCGGGACGCGGTGGATGGCGAGAGTGCGGGCCGCAAGTCGTTTTCGTGCCCATGACTCGGTTTTCGGCGTGCTGCTGATTCTGCTAGTGACTCCTGGTCCCCGACACCTGGCTGTTTACAGCTTAGGGTCAATTCATACTCATACTCCTCGAGGTGCCTTGTGGCGGCTTCTTATAATGAAATTCCTTTGCCCTCCAGCGGGACCAAGATCACTTACGAAAACGGTAAGCTTGTTATCCCAGACAATCCCATCATTCCTTTCATCGAAGGCGACGGCACCGGCCGCGACATCTGGAAAGCGTCGGTCCGGGTATTCGATGCGGCAGTTGAAATTGCCTATAACGGTAAGCGCCGGGTCGCCTGGTACGAAGTCTTCGCCGGCGAAAAGGCGATGGACCGCTTCAAGACCTGGTTGCCCGATGACACGGTCGCTGCCTTTCGCGAGTTGCGCATCGGCATCAAGGGCCCGTTGACCACCCCGATTGGCGGGGGCATCCGTTCGCTGAACGTCGCTTTGCGCCAACTCCTCGATCTCTATGCCTGCGTTCGGCCGGTTAAGTATTACCAAGGCATTCCTTCGCCGGTAAAGCATCCCGAGCGCATGAACATCGTGATTTATCGCGAGAACACGGAAGACGTGTACGCGGGCATCGAGTGGAAGCAGGGAACGCTCCAGGCCAAAGAGCTGATTGACTTCATCAACAATAAGATGCTGGCGGGCACCAACAAACGGGTGCGCGAAGACTCCGGCATTGGTATCAAGCCCATCTCCATCACCGGCACCAAGCGCCTGGTACGCATGGCTATCAAGTACGCGCTGACCAATCATCTCAAGTCGGTGACCATCGTGCACAAAGGCAACATCCAGAAGTTCACCGAAGGCGCGTTCCGCGAGTGGGGTTATGAGCTGGCCACCCAGGAGTTCCGCGACCAGGTCATCACCGAGCGCGAGAGCTGGATCATTGGCAACCTCGACAAGAATCCGGGATTGTCCATCGAAGACAACGCCAAGATGGTCGAGCCCGGCCTGGAATTTGCGCAGCCAGACTTCCGCGAAGCGCTCTACAAGGAAGTGCGGGGCGTGATCGACCGCATCTACGCCACCCACGGTAAGGGTGCGTGGAAGACCAAGCTGATGGTCAACGATCGCATCGCCGACAGCATCTTCCAGCAGATCGTGACCCGCCCCGATGAGTACGCAGTACTGGCAACGCCCAACTTGAACGGCGACTACATTTCCGACGCCGCCGCCGCCCAGGTCGGGGGACTCGGCATTGCGCCGGGCGCCAACATCGGAGACCAGCACGCCATCTTCGAAGCCACGCACGGCACCGCTCCGAAGTACGCCGATAAAGACGTAATCAACCCCGGCTCCGTTATGTTGTCGGGCGTGATGATGTTCGACTTCATGGGCTGGCACGAGGCGGCCCGCCTGATCGAGGGTTCGCTGGAGCGCACTATCCTGCAGAAGAAGGTCACCTACGACTTCGAGCGCATGCTGGAGGGCGCAACCAAGGTCCGGACGAGCGAGTTCGCCAGCTACATGATCCAGAACATGGCGCCGGTGGCGGAGCTGGTAGCGAAGTAGCGGGCCGATTCAGGCTTTTGGGAATGAAAATTCACCACTGAGGCACGGAGATCACGGAGAAGACTCGATAAACATCAAAAACTCCGTGTCCTCCGTGTCTCCGTGGTGAATGATTTTCGTATCTCTTCGTCAACTCTCGATCTCGGATTCACGCTGTGCATACATTCTTCATACTTCAAACACTGTGAGGCATCATGCGTAAAAAAGTAACCGTAGTTGGTTCTGGTAATGTGGGCGCCACCGCGGCGCACTGGCTGGCGTCGAAGGAACTGGCCGACGTCGTACTGATTGACATCATCGAAGGCGTGCCGCAGGGCAAGGGTCTCGACCTGCTGCAAGCGATGCCGATCGAAAAGCGTGACTCGTACGTGGTCGGCACCAACGATTACGCCGACACCGCCAACTCCGACATCGTGGTCATCACGGCGGGCGTTCCGCGCAAGCCCGGTATGAGCCGCGACGATCTGCTCAACACCAATTTCAAGATCATGAGCGATTGCGTGGGCAAGGCGTTGCAGTACTCGCCTAACTGCATCCTGATCATTGTCGCCAACCCGCTCGACGCCATGGCGCAAACGGCTTACAAGCAGAGCGGCTTCTCGCGCAATCGCGTGATCGGCATGGCCGGCATTCTGGACTCGGCCCGCTTCCGCGCTTTCATCGCCAAGGAACTGGACGTTTCCGTCGAAAACGTCACTGCCTTCGTGCTCGGCGGTCACGGCGACACCATGGTCCCGCTGCCGCGCTACTCGACCGTGGCCGGCATTCCCATCACCGAATTGATGGATGCGGCCACCATCGAACGGCTGGTAAAGCGCACCCGCGACGGCGGCGCCGAGATCGTCAAGTATCTCAAGACCGGCAGCGCCTACTACGCGCCCTCGGCTGCGGTCACCGAGATGGTTGAGGCCATCCTCAAGGACAAGAAGAAGATCGTGCCCTGCGCCGCCTATCTGGAAGGCGAGTACGGCATCAAGGGGCTGTTCGTCGGCGTGCCCTGCAAGCTGGGCTCGAACGGCATCGAGAAGATCCTCGAGATCAAACTGACTCCGGAAGAGCAGGCCGCATTGCAGAAGAGCGCCGACTCGGTGAAGGAGTTGGTGGGCGTCATCGGGATGTAGCTTCGGTCGCTACCAGTCGCTACCATTTGTCCCACCCTGTCGCCAACACCGGGCGACTAGGGTGGGGTACGCACCGCGCGGGTTGTTCGGTGTTAGGATGTCGCTAAGAAGGGGACAACCAGTGCGCTATACGGTCGTTTTAGAACAGGAAAGCGATGGCGGCTACGTGGTTAGCGTTCCGGCGCTGCCGGGATGCGTTAGCCAGGGTGACAGCCGCGCCCAGGCCTTGGCCAACATCCGCGAGGCGATTGAACTTTACGTTCAGGACTGCCGCGAGGCTGGGGACCCGGTTCCCACCGAGGCGGGCAAGGAGTTTGTCGAAATCGGGGCGTAGATCGTCAAGTGCGAACGCGGCCTAAAGCGTTCTAGCGGCATAGATCAGGTATCCCGCCAATATAGCTCCGAAAAGCGCGACCAGTACGCCGAGAACGGTAATGATTGCACTTGCCGGCCGAAATTCGCCTGCGTTCAGCCGGTTCATGGTGGTGCGGTAGCGGACCAACGAGACCAGCGCCATGAATATGCCCATAACGATGAAACCGACCCCGATCGCCAGCGACATTCCGCTCTGATGTTCGGCACTGCCCTGCATTCGCAGGAATTCGCGCAAGGTGATGCCAAATCTTGCCACCACGAAACCGAAGACGATAATGCTGATGCTGGTGCGAATCCATGCTAGAAAAGTGCGCTCGTTGGCCAAGTGGTCGGCGGCTCTACCGGATTGAGTGGGAGGAATTAAAGCTGTCATGGCAGTTGCATCACGTCGGCGCATAACAGGGTTCTGGCGCAACGCTTTATCGGCGATCGCACGGGGCAGACGCAGTAGGATGGCATATAAGTGCTATACATATCGGTAAAATATGCACCACTGTTGGGCAGATATAGCTCCTAAAAGTGCCATCAAACGCGCTAGGAAGCCCTAGGATCGACGCGAGACCCACTGGATGGCTCAGAGGGCATCTAGGGAGCTTCGTCCCGCCAGCGGTCACGCAGACACTCTACCGTACGTTTCCGGTTTTGGGAAATACGGACAGGCTCGCCGCGGATGGCCCAGGGAGCCATGCTGGTCGGATTACTTAGCCCGAACACACCCCAACTGTCGCTCGTCTTCCTCCTACAGAATCACTCCCCCTTGTGCGTTTCCGGAACTACCACTGCCGGGACAGGCGCAGACACCACCTTCCGAAGGTCCGGTCGGGGCTCGATGGGCCGCGCCGGCGCGCTCACGCTGCGCTCGTCGAACTTGCCGAAAATCATCTTCCCGGCGGTGGTCTGGAGCACGGACGTCACCGAGATATCGATGTTCCTGCCGATCATCTTGCGGGCGTTATCCACCACCACCATGGTCCCGTCGTCCAGATAGGCCACACCCTGGTTGTACTCTTTGCCTTCCTTCAGGATGAAAACCTTCATGATCTCGCCGGGGAGAACAATCGGTTTTAGCGAGTTGGCCAACTCGTTAATGTTCAGCACCGCGACCCCTTGCAGTTGGGCGACTTTGTTGAGGTTGAAATCGTTGGTGACGATCTTGCTTTCGTACACCTTGGCCAGCTCGATCAGCTTCAGGTCCACTTCCCGCACCGCGGGGAAGTCGTCTTCCACAATCTGCACCTGCAAAGTCGCGATCTTCTGGATTCGCTGCAGGATGTCAAGGCCGCGGCGGCCGCGGTTCCGCTTCATGGAGTCCGCCGAGTCAGCCACCAACTGAAGTTCGCGCAGCACGAACTGAGGAATGACGATCACACCATCGAGGAAGCCGGTTTCGGCGATGTCGGCGATGCGGCCGTCGATGATGACACTGGTGTCGAGGATCTTGTGGCTCCTCTTGGACGGTTTCTCGCCTCCAAAAATGCCGCCCAGCGCCGCCAGATTGATCAGGTCGCCCTTGCCGGCGCCCACCACCAGGCCTACATAGGCCATGATCAACATCACGAAAAGCTGTAGAAAGCTTTGCGTCGGACCTTCGTGAATGCTGTTGCGAATGACCAGGCTGAAAAGGTAGGCGCCGGCGATTCCGAGGATGCTTCCGATGGCCGCGCCGATCAGCCGCTTCAGGCTGATGCGTCGCAGCCGCAGTTCAAACAGAACTACGGCAATTCCGAACAGTGTTCCAGCGCCCGCTGCCGGCCATCGATCCAACCCCAGGGGGTGCAGTTCGTAGCTTGCAACTGCTGTAATGAGGACGAATAAGATCCGTATGAATACCAGGTCCAAGCGACACCTCCACCAAGCGGTCCAGGCGTCTGCAGTGGATGAAAGCGCTCCGGGGATATAGGAAGAAAATGATGCCGGTAACGCACTCTCAGTTCCAAACGCGTCGGGCAGGCCTCGACTCGCTCGCTCCGCTAAGTAACCGCCTCGGGGCCTATGAAAAAGAATTGCGCCCCGACCCGCCCAACCGCAGCGGGAATATTACTGAGAGCCGAAGTATATACCAATTCGGGACTTCTTCTGCGATGTACCTGCCTTTCAATTGAGGCGGATTCCAATTTGGGCAACCCGACGACGCGGTGCAAGCTCGACCGCTCCCGCAGCCGACCGCGAGCGATCCAGCACGAGTTCGCAGACGTTCTCAGGCGAACAACGCCGCAAATCCCGCTCCTCCCAGCACCACCACTGCCCACCAGCCGAAGGCCACGGCCATGCAGGTTCCTTGCTTCAGCTTGGTTACGCAGGCGTACCCCAGCCCAGTCAGCGCAATCACCCAGATGGTAAACACATCCAGCGAAGTCGCGATGGAGTAGAGGAAGTGGGAACTGGGGTCAACCAGGGCGCCCAAGTTGCTGGCGACCGGGTTCTGGAAGGTGAAGCCTTCACCCCCTCCCACACTGATCGCCAGTATGGCAATCAGCGCTTTGATGATTCCGGGCAGCGATGCGTAAAGGCTGATGGCCATGCACTGGTTAAAAGTGAGGCGCTGACCGAAGCCAAAGTTGAATGTTCCCAATAACACACCGGCCATGATGGCGACGATGATTAACAGGATCACCGGATAGGCGTAACCAATCGCTCGATTGAACTTGACGATGGTCTGGATCTGCGCCGCGCGCTGATCGGGAGACAACTGATCAAGTTTCTCTGCCTGCTTTGGGGACAGTGCCATTTGGTTCTCGACCACTTTTTCCATGCCGAGTTTCTTGTCCACCACCGCCACCATGGCCATGCTGGCGATTGCCAACAGTATCCAAGGCACCCACCAGCTGGCGCTACGCCGGATGTCGGTGAACGTTTTGCTGGGTGCGATGAAGGTGTCCACGACACGCTCGGCCTGGGAAAGAGGCGGTTGCTCCAAGGGGGCGACAGGACTGGCAGAACTCATGGGTCTCCTTTTGCTTCAGATCTGCTTCAGACGAAGTACGGGCCCGACTCGACGAGCGCGGACAGCACGACTCAATTTCCAATCAGAATTCGCCCGAGATTGTACCACTGGCGTCTTGCTCGAGGGTGCGGTCACAGCCCTAAACAGGCGCGCACATCCTTCATGAGCAGCATCAGGTGCAATTCAAAACCGGGACAACTCTCGAATCCGTACTTTCGGTAGAACATTGCGGCCTCAGGGTCAATAGCGTGCACCAGGATGGCACGGCCTCCGATGATCTCTGCGCCGGCGTACGCACGTTGCAGGGCATCCTTCAGAAGAGCAGGACCGAGGCCTTGGCCTTGCTCCCGTTGATCGACAGCCAAGCGAGCCAGCAGAACGATCGGGACCGGATCAGGGGCTGACTTGCTGGCGCGAACAGTGGCTTCTTTCCTTGCAATGCTCCCAGGAGCGAGGGAGTAATACCCCACCACAGCGAATTCCCGGTGAACCACGTAGGTGCGGGTATCTCCGCTCGCCTGGTTCATACGGGCAAACCGCTTCAACCATTCTGTGAGGGAGAGGTGCTTGCCGCAGTCAAACTCCGCGACGTCATGGTTAGACGCCAGCAGTTCGACGGCTGACAGGGGCGGCTTTGGGTGAGCGTCGCTCAAGTATCGACTTCTCCGAGAAGAGTCTCTGCAGGGCGGGGATGGCCTTTGCTGGACGGTCGAGGGCTTGCGTGAAACGCGCGAACTGTGCTGCCGGGAGCTCAAAGTGTTTCTGGTCAGCCAAAGCCATTTCAGCCGCCCTACAGGCGCTCTCCACGATGAATCGAGTCACCTTCTCGCCTCGCTTTTCCGCGCCAAGGCGGATCAGGCGTTCCTCGCTATCGGAGGCGCGAAAGTTGATCCGCTGGCGCCTGGCTGCCGATTTCTTCTTGACTACGGATGCCACGGTCTCCCTCCACCTGTACGTACAATGTGAGTACAACAATAAAGATGCTACCCGGTTGGCGAATGGTTGTCAAAATGGCGGCCAACGCCCCGCTTGGCGACCCTGGCACGAATCCTTGACACGCTGACAGCTCCGTAACTAGCGAGGAACCCCGCTGCGCAAACCTGCTTCCGCCTCGTCAAATGCTTATAATGCGGAATAGCGAAAGTCGAGCCTGTTGCGTCCAATGAATGTGCATTTTTTCTTGTTTGCCTCGGCCATCGGCGGTGAAATTTCCGGGCTGATTGAATCCAGTGGTCTCGTCGCCAAAGCTGTCCTCTTAATTCTGCTGGTGTTCAGCCTGGCATCGTGGGCCATTATTTTCTCCAAATGGGGCCTGTTTCGGCGCGCGCGGGTGCAGAGCAACCGTTTCATACGCGCGTTTCGCAAGTCGGAGCGGCTGCAGGATGTCGCCGCGGTCGCGGAGCAATTCAAGCCCAGCCCGCTGATCGCAGTGTTCGACGGCGCCTATGAAGAACTGCGCAAGCAGGCGCCGCATCCCATTCGCATGATTGCTTTGCAGCGCGCCACCCAGATCGCAGCCTCGGAAGAATTGAGTCGCCTGGAGAGCCGCTTGCCCTGGCTGGCAACCACCGGAGCGGTGACGCCCTTCATCGGCCTGTTCGGCACGGTGTGGGGCATTATCGACGCTTTCCACGGCCTCGGCACCGCCGCCGGAGCCACCTTGCGCGCAGTCGCGCCCGGCATTTCTGAGGCCCTGATCACCACCGCGGCCGGCTTGTTCGCCGCCATTCCCGCAGTCATCGCCTACAACATGTTCACCCAGCACATTCGCGAGTTCGGCGCGCGCATGGACGATTTCAGCCTGGAACTGATCAACGAAGTCGAGCGGGCGCAGACGGGCAGCGCGCGCGCGGTCGAAAGTGTGGAGCGGCGGTAATGGCTTTCACCAATTCACGGGGCCGCACCCAGACGTCGCTGGCCGACATCAACGTCACTCCGCTGGTGGACGTGGTGCTGGTGTTGCTGATCATCTTCATGATCACCGCGCCGATTTTGCAGTCAGGCATTGAGGTCGCGATTCCTCACACCCGGACGGTAAAGGAGATCACCGAGGAACGCCTGGTGATCACCATCGATCGCCAGCAGCGCGTTTTCCTGAACAACGAGCCCATCAACATCAATCAGATCGGCGCCCAGTTGCACCAGAAGATCCGCGACCCCGAAGGCCAGTCGATCTTCGTGCGCGCCGACGAAAACGTGCCCTTTGGCGCCTTCGCAACCGTGATGGATGCCGTGAAACAGTCGGGCATCACCAACGTGAGCATCGTGACCCAACCGCTGGAGAAAAATGGCAGCCGACGTTGACATCTTTCCGACCGGAGGCAATCTTCGCGCTCCCTTGATCGGCTCGGTGACCCTGCATGTCGCGCTGTTCGCCTTGGCGTTGTTCGGCTATCTGATCCCCAGCACTCGGGGCGAGAATTGGGGCGGCACGGGTGGGACCGGTGGCGCAATGAGCGCTACGCTGGTGAGCAGCATCCCATTACCTGTGCCACCGACTCAGAGCGAAAACGTGTTGGCCAACGAATCCAAGGGGCTGACGCAAACGCCGCCGAAGGAAATTCCGAAAGAAGAGCTCCAGGCGATTCCGATTCCCACGCCCGAGGCCAAGAAGAAGGGACCACGGGAGTCCGCGCAAAAAAAGCCGCCGCCAAAAGAAATTGCCAAGGTGGAGGACAACCGGATTCCGTTTGGCCAGGGCGGGCCGGTCAGCGGGCCTTATGGGTCCTTCGCGGCGGGCGGAGCCAAAGGCGGCCTCAGCTTTACCGGAGGCAACGGAGATTTCGGCAGCCGCTTTGGCTGGTATGTGGATGGGGTGCGCCGCAAGGTGTCGGAAAACTGGTTGAAGTATGAAGTGGATCCCAACATCGATACCGCGCGCAGGGTTTACATTTATTTTGAGATCGCGCGCTCGGGGCAGCCGGAAAACATACGCGTGGAACAGTCCAGCGGCATTCCGTCGCTGGATCTATCAGCGATGCGGGCGCTGCAACGCATCGATACCTTTGGCCCGCTGCCTCCGGAGTACGCGGGCCGTTATGTCGCCGTCGAGTTCTGGTTCGACTACCGGCGGTAGTTTGCACCTTATGGAATCGCCAGGCATGAAAAAATACTTCGTCGCTCTTTCGATATTGTTCCTCCTTATCATTGCCGCCTCGCTCGCATCGGCCCAGGACTGGATTCGCACCGGTACCGGGCTTGGGGTTGAGAAGGTCCGTCTCGCCGTGCCCGACTTCAAGCTGGTCACCACCGACACGGGTACGCAGAACCTTGCAGCCATCTTCAACGTCACGCTGTGGAACGATCTGCAGGCGGCGGGAATCTTCGACATGGCATCCAAAAGCTTTTATCCCTTGTCGGTCCCGGGCGCTCCGCAGGAAGTGCATCTCAATGAGTGGAGCAGCCCGCCTCCGAATGCCAGCATGTTGGCCTTCGGCAATCTGGCAATCCAAGGCGGGTCGCTGAATGTCCAGGGCTGGCTGTACGACACCAGGAATCCGCAGTCTCCGCAGGTACTGGGCAAGCAATATCGGGAACCGGCCAACGATGCCAATGCCCGCCTGATCGCGCATCGCTTCGCCGACGAAATTATCCTTCGCCTGGGCGGTGGGATCGCCGGGGTTGCCGAAACCAAGCTGTATTTTGTCAGCAACCGCAGCGGCTCAAAAGAAATCTGGCAGATGGACTATGATGGCGCCGACCAGAAGCAGCTAACGCACATGGGAAGTATTGCGCTTTCACCGCACGTCTCGCCCGACGGCACGCGCGTAGCCTACTCCGGCGTGACTAAGGAAGGCTGGCAGATCCTGATGTACTCCCTGGAACTGGGCCGCGCCGTGAGTTTTCAGCACTTCGGCGGAGACAACTACTCACCCGCATGGTCCTCCGATGGCCAGACCATTGCGTTCTCGTCGTCGCGCACCGGCAACACCGAAATCTATTCCGTCAGCTCCACGGGTGGCAGTGCGCGCCGCCTCACCGAAAGCAAAGGGCCGGATGTCTCGCCCACGTGGAACCCCAAGACGAACGCGCAGATTGCCTGGGTTGGTGGTCGCAGCGGGCTACCCCAGATCTACACCATGGCATCTGATGGAACGAACGTGGTCCGCGTAACCGACCAGGGCTATGCTGTATCGCCGTCGTGGTCGCCGAATGGCCAGTTCCTGGCGTTCGCGTGGATCCGTCATTATGGCCCGGGCGCGCCTGGGGCCAGCGACATCTATGTCATGGACGTGGCCAGCAAACAATGGGCGCAACTGACCCATGAGGAGGGGCGCAACGATTTCCCGTCATGGTCGCCTGACGGACGGCACATCGTGTTTCAGTCGAGCCGCACCGGCCGGGTGCAGATTTATTCCATGCTGGCCGATGGAAGCGAAGTGCGGCAATTGACGACTGCGGGAGAAAACACGCAGCCGAATTGGAGCCTTAAATAGGGTTAGTCCCTGCACGCTTATGGGCGCAGAAGGAGCACACTTCGGCCCTGGCATGACCTGCTGCGAGTGCTCTCGCGGGAAAGTGGAGGAAGAAGTTGAAGCTAACCAGGAGTCAATGGATCCGGATTATCGTTGCCCTCGCCGTGGTGCTTGCCGTTGGCGCTTGTGGCAAAAAGAAAGTGGCCTCTGCACCGCCGCCGCCGCCACCGTCCCCGGCGCCTACTGCCTCGTTGACAGCCAATCCCAATACCATTCCAGCGGGCCAGGCGAGCACGTTGACCTGGAAGACCGACTACGCCACCGACGTCACCATCGATCAACTGGGCAAGGTCGATCCCAGCGGTTCGCGGGCGGTGACCCCGGCGGAGTCAACCACCTATCACCTGGTGGCCAAGAACGATTCCGGCACGCAGGAGGCCACGGCGCGCATCACCGTGGTATCGTCTCCGCCTCCGCCTCAGCAAACGTCCGGCGGCACCGATGAGCAGTTGTTTTCTGAGAACATGAAAGATGTGTTCTACGATTACGACAGCTATGATGTTTCCGCCCAGTATCAGCAGGTTTTGCAGGCGGATGCGCGGTTTCTAAAGCAGCACCCCAACATGAAGTTCACCATTGAGGGCCACTGCGACGAACGCGGGTCCACCGAGTACAACCTGGCGCTGGGCGACAATCGGGCCAACGCCGCCAAGCAGATTTTGGCGCAGCTCGGTATCTCTGGCGACCGTGTACATACGATTAGCTACGGCAAGGAGAAACCGTTCTGCACGGAAAGCAACGAGTCGTGCTGGCAGCAAAACCGCCGCGCCCACTTCGTTTATCAGAAGTAGGGGAGCGGTTATCAGAAGTAGCAAGCAGTGTTTGCTCCGCAAAACCAAAGCCCGCAAGGGCGAAACAATATTAGCCCAGGGCGGAAGCCCTGGGTAAAGTGGGCAATATTAACGAGTCCCTTCAGGGACGGCACAGTTAAAGCTCAGGGCGCGTTTAAGAGACAAACTCAGGAGCAGAACAGGACTGACTATGCGACTTCGCAACAATGTGGCTTGGCTGGCACTGGCGGCGTTGCTGCTGGCCGCCGCCCGCCCGGCGGCCGCCGCCAACAAAGACATCATCCAACTGCAAACCCAGGTCCAGGCGCTGCAGGACCAGGTGGCCCGCATGCAGCAATCCATCGACATGAACATGGGCGCGCTGAAAAACCTGGTCGAGCAAAGCGCCGACAGTGTCAACAAGATGAACGCTGCGGTGAACGACTTGCAGCAAAGGATGCAGGGACAGGCCAGTGACACCAACGGCCGCATGGAACAGATTTCCGGGCAGATCCAGTCGCTGCACGACACGGTGGACGAGCTGAAATCACGCCTGGCCAAAGTCAGCAAGCAGCTCGACGACATGCAGCAAGGCGGCCAGAACCTGGCCGCCGGGCAGCCCGGAATGACCGCTCCCGCCGGACCGCCCACGCCGGGCGCAGACTCCAATCCGGCTGCTTCCCAGGCGCCTCCGGCCAACGTTCTATACAACAACGCCCTGCGCGATTACAACTCGGGGAAATACGATTTGTCTTCGCAGGAATTCAACGATTACATCAGGTACTATTCCAACACCGATCTGGCCGGAAACGCCCAGTTCTATCTCGCCGACATCGAGTATCGCCAGGGAAACTTCGAGGCGGCGGCGCGCGACTACGACAAAGTGCTGGAGCAGTATCCCGGCGGCAACAAGGCAGCGGCGGCACAGCTCAAGAAGGGCTACTCGTTGCTTGAGTTGGGGCAGCGCGAGGCCGGCATTCGCGAGTTGAAGAGCCTCATCGGCCGCTATCCGCGCTCCATCGAAGCCTCGCAGGCGCGCGACCGGCTGCGCCGTTTGGGCGTGACTACCGGCGGCACGGTTAACAAACCGCCTGCGCGCTAGCGCAATTTCAGAATTCGTGTAGTCGGCGAGTACCGGTAGAGCGGCGCTTCAGCGTCGCGTTCGCTGCGGATAACCGAATCGCTTGAGCCGCTGCGATGTATCGTTTCGCTTACTTGCCTCATCCAAGTCATTTTGGCGGGTCTCCTCAGTTCTAAACCACCAACTTTCCTCACTTCATACAGGAGAATTATGAAAACAGCCGTCGTTAGGGAACCCAAAGCGCCTGTCGTCCTCGAAGATCATCCCGTGCCTGAACCTAAGTCCGGCGAAGTGTTGATTCGGGTCCATGCCTGCGGGGTATGTCACAGTGATCTCATGGTGCAGCAAGGCCTGTTTCCTTTTGCCAAGTATCCCAGGGTCCCCGGACATGAAGTGGCGGGCGTGGTGGAGAAGATTGGGCCGGGCGTTACGTGGCCGCAAGTTGGCGATCGCGCCGGAATGCCATGGCTGTTTTCATCTTGCGGACACTGCCAGATGTGCGTGCAGGGCGACGAGGTGATGTGCCCCTTCGCCGAGGTCACCGGGGTGACCAAAGATGGCGGCTACCAGGAGTGCATGATCGCGCCTGCTGCCTACGTTGCACCGATTCCCGACGCATTGGATTTCGCCGAGGCCGCCCCACTGATGTGCGCCGGACTGACCGTGTTTAACGGATTGCGCAACGCCAGATTTCAGCCCGGACAAAAGGTAGCTATCATCGGACTCGGCGGCCTCGGACACCTTGGCGTGCTTTACGCCAAGGCGATGGGCGGGCGGGTTGCGGTCATCTCCAGTTCGCCCGACAAGGAAGCCGAGGCGCGCGGACTCGGCGCCGAGCATTTCATCAACACGAAAGCGAAGAAGGCGGCTGACGCGCTGAAGGAGTGGGACGGCGGCGCCGACATCATTCTGGCGACGGCGCCCAGTTCGGAAGCCGCAACCGATGCCTTCCCTGGCCTCGCTCCCGATGGCACGCTGGTCGTGCTCGGGGTGGGGCCGGGCAACATCACGGTGTCCCCGATGGATCTGCTTGGCGGGCGCCGCCACCTAATGGGGTCGCCCTCGGGAAGTCGCAAAGATATCCGCGCTACGCTCGATTTCTCGGCGCACCATCGCGTGCTGCCGCATATCACCAAATTCCCGCTGGAAGAAGCGGGCAAGGCGCTTGAGTTGATGCATCAAGGCAAGCTCAGCGGACGGGCGGTGTTGATATTGCGCTAGTTGCGCTAGGCGGCGGAACCCCACTTTTAGGCGATATAATGTTCGTTTACTGCAAGCTCGCAGTTCCAAGCTATACATCCCGCGGAAGGACGCCATGCCTACAGACGTGATCATGCCCCAGATGGGGGAGTCGATTTTTGAAGGAACCATCACCAAATGGTTGAAACAGCCGGGCGAGAAAGTTCAACGCGACGAGCCACTGTTTGAGATCTCGACCGACAAGGTTGATGCGGAGATTCCCGCGCCCGTTTCCGGCACGTTACAAGACATCAAAGTCCAGGCCGGCGCCACGGTCCAGGTGAACACCGTAGTGGGAACGATCGCGGGCGAAGGCGAAGCTGCTGGAGCCGCGCCCTCCGCTCCGGCTGCCACCGCTGCACCACCGGCCGCTGCCGCAGGAGACGGCAGCCGCTCGACCCAGACGGAAGTGGCGCAGCCTCCCAGTGGCGAGGAGCCCAAGCCGCCTCCCGCGCCCCAAGCCGCCAAGGAGGCCGCCCAACCCTCACCGGATGAGAAGGCCGGGGTGGAGCGAGAACAACAGGGCAAAGTGCTTGAGTATCCAGAAGGTGGCGAGCAGGAGCGCCTGCGCTCCAGCCCGCTGGTGCGCCGCATTGCCAAGGAAAACAAGGTTGACCTGGCACAGGTTCCGGGAACGGGCCTTGGCGGGCGCATCACCAAGGACGACATTGAGTCGTTCATCGCCAAACATGGCGCTGGCGGAGCCCAACCTGCTGCTCCGGTCAAACCTGCGGCGGCTTCCGCGCCCTCCGCCCCTGCGCCTGCGATGCCTGCGACCGTCACGCCTCTGCAACCGGTGGCCGGCGTGACCCCCGGCGAGGTTGTGCCCATGTCGGTCATGCGCAAGAAAATCGCCGAGCGCATGGTGCTATCGAAGCGCACCAGCGCGCACGTGCATGGCGTCTTTGAAGTGGACATGACCCGCATCGTGAAATTGCGCGAGAACATGAAGGCGAAGTTCGAGCAGGCCACCGGCAACAAGCTCACCTTCACGCCCTTCTTCGCGCGCGCCGTGGTGCATGGCATTCGCAAATGGCCGATCATCAATTCGTCGGTGGAAGGCGAGAACATCCACTATCACGCTTCCATCAATCTTGGTATCGCGGTCGCGCTGGAGTGGGGCTTAATCGTGCCCGTCGTCAAGAACGCCGAGGAGCGCAGCTTCGTGGGCTTGCAGCGCGCCATCACCGACCTCGGCGAGCGTGCCCGCACCAAGAAGTTGAAGCCCGACGAAGTGCAGGGTGGGACGTTCACCATCACCAACCCCGGCATCTTTGGCGCTAAATTCGGGATGCCCATTATCAATCAGCCGCAGGTTGCCATTCTGGGCGTGGGCGGAATCTTGAAAAAGCCGGTCGTGGTTACCGACAAGGACGGCAACGACTCCATCGCCATCCGCTCCATGATGCACCTCAGTATTGGCTATGACCACCGCATCGTTGACGGAGCTGTCGCCGATCAGTTCATGGCTGAGGTGAAGCAGTTCCTGGAAAACTGGAACGAGGAGCTGCTGTAAGTCAGTTGCCGGTAGCCAGTTGTCAGTAGCCAGTAGCCAGTTGTCAGTAGCCAGTAGCCAGTAGCCAGTAGTCAGCCGTCAGCCGTCAGCGAAGGCGGCTATTAGGTGAAACAATGGATTGGCGGCAGGCTCTGCCGTTCCGCTAACGCGGTCCTTCTGAATGGGTGTTGACGTTATCGGCGTATGCGCGCTTTGCCTACAAGAGCGCGAATTGCGTGACAGCCATCTGGTTCCCAAGGCTCTGTATCGTCTTGCTAGGGCAGTTGACCGTAGAGAAAGGCCCGACCCGGTTTTTCTGGCGTCAACAGGCCGACAGCAGACATCGTTTCAAGCTAGCCAATACTTACTGTGTGCGGATTGCGAAAGACGTTTTGATCAGCACGGCGAGGATTGGGTAATGCGGCATTGTTACCGAGGTCGTGATCGCTTTCGACTTCGTAACCTACTCGAGCAGTCGAAGCCGATTCATGCCGATGATCAATTTACAGTCTATTGCGCCTCGTCCGTTCCATCTCTGAGCATTGCGAAGATTGTGTATTTCTGCGTCAGTGTATTCTGGCGCGCATCTGTTCGCGACTGGGAGTCCTCGGGCAAGAAATATGAGGCAATCAGTCTGGGTGTGAAGTACCAAGAGGAAATTCGGCAATACTTGGTGGGTGATGCGGATTTTCCGGCGAATGCTGCCGTGATGCTTGTTGCCTCGCAGTTGAGAAGGCCGGCCATCGCGTTCAACTTTCCAGATACCGTTAGAGCAGGTTCGTGCCATTGTCATAGGCTCCATATCCCAGGACTTGATTTCCTGCTGAGCATTGGGCGCCAGATGGAACCGGGGACCACTGAGACATGCATCGTCCGGTCGCCGCACCACCCGATTATCGTTTGCAAAGACGGCGACGCACGTGTTCAGCGGGAAATACTCAGGCTCATGGGCAAGGTCGCACCATCTGGAGCCGAATATCCAATCGTGAACGGTGTAGTCTGAAATTGCTGCCGTACATTTCCTTTTCGCGCGCACTGATAGAATCTGCTATGTGGATTTCGCATTCTGAGCATTGGGACGCCGGACGAACAAATTGGGCATCTTAGCAGGAACGATTGTGGTAGAGGCGACACCATTCGGAGGACGAGCACTGGGCCAGGTGCGGACCATGAGCGCTTTTGCGCCAGAGCAGCCGCAGGATGGTAATGGGCTGGAGCCCCACGGTCCCGTGCTGCTGATGCCACCTCCGCTTCCTCCGCAGAAGCCGCATCTCTGGCTACCGCGGATTTGGCTGGTGGTATTCGTGCTGTTCTGCCTGGAAGTGGGCATAATCCTCATCGCGCTGCCCTGGACCCGCATCTGGACAGACAACTCGCTGCTGCTGGGATACCCGCAAATTCGGGAATTCCTCATGCAAAATTTTGTGCGTGGCTTGGTCAGCGGGCTCGGCCTGGTGGACATTTGGATGGGAGTCGCAGAGGCGGTCCGCTATCGCGAAGCCCCCTGACGTTCAGCTCTCCACTGGCTTCGCGTTTTTCGCATCCAACATGCATCTCCCGGAAATTCTCGATGGACTGAGACACCAATTCCATGGCTGACAAGACAGACGAACATCCTCGTCACAATCGCTCGCCCCTGGCCTACGAGAACAAGAAATTCCTCAACAGCCCTGACGGCCGCATCCTCCGCATCCTGGCCGAGTACCAGGAGCCGCTGTCGCGCTTTCGCCGCGAACGCATCCAGGACACCATCGTGTTCTTTGGCTCGGCGCGCTTTCACAGCCGCTCGCAAGCCGAGGAGGCCCTGCAACTGCTGGACAAGCCCGGCTCGGCAACTCCCGCTCCCGAGGAGGAGCAGGAGCGCATTCGCCGCGCACGGGCCGACGTCGAGATGGCGCGCTATTACGAAGACGCGCGCAAGCTGGCCTTCCTGGTGACCCAGTGGACGAAGACCATCAATCAGCCTCGGCATCGTTTCGTGATTACTACCGGCGGCGGCCCGGGAATCATGGAGGCTGCCAACCTGGGCGCTGCCGAGGCGGGGGGCAAGACCATCGGGCTCAACATTAATCTGCCTTTCGAGCAGATGCCCAACCCGTACATCTCGGCAGAGCTGAACTTTGAGTTCCACTACTTTTTCATGCGCAAGCTGTGGTTCGCCTACCTGTCGAAGGCCCTGGTCGTGTTTCCGGGGGGCTTCGGCACCTTCGACGAACTGTTCGAGTTGTTGACCCTGACCCAGACCGAGAAGCTGGCCAAGCGCATCTGCATTGTGGTGTACGGCAAGGACTACTGGGACCGCGTGATCAACTTCCAGGCGCTGGTGGACGCGGGCACCATCTCGGCCAAAGATTTGCAATTGTTTCACTGGGCCAACACGCCCGAAGAAGCGTTTGAGTATTTGCGCGCCGACCTGACCACGTATCACATGGAGCAATGGGGCCCGCGCGACCAGGAACCGGAGATCGCCAAGACCAGACCGTGAGCCAGTTGCCAGTAGCCAGTAGTCAGCAGTCAGAAGCCAGTCATCAGCGGTCCGTTGACCGAGGTGAGTCGCCGCCGCTGTGACGAAGTTTCTGCTTGGACTCGACGATCACTTTCTGCCCAAAGGCGTTTCGGCCAGAAGTTCGCAACAACCATTTCTTGGGTATGACACTGACAACTGACAACTGACAACTGACTTCTGACTTCTGACTTCTGGCTACTGACAACTGACTACTGGCCCCTTTGTGCCAGCCGAGGTTGCGTACCGGTTATGGCACTTTCGGTGCTCGCGCGATTTCGCGGGACGGGGTAAACTGTTGCCCGAATGTCATTAACTTTAGAGGTTGCTGGCCGCAGCGATGTGGGACGTGTGCGCCCGTCGAACGAAGATAACTTCGGATACGACCAGCGGTTGGGCATTTTTGTGGTGTGCGACGGCATGGGCGGCCATGCCGCCGGCGAAGTTGCCAGCCAAATTGCGGTAGATACCATCCTGACGTACTTTCGCGAGCGTGCGCCCAAAGTCGAGGACAACGCTTTACTGGATGATGCGCCGGTCGGCGCACGTTTGCTGGCCGAAGCCGTCAAGAAGGCCAACGATGCCATCCTGGATTATGCGGAAGCGAATAAGAACATGACAGGAATGGGTACCACGCTGGTGGCGGCACGCTTCTTCGATGGGGTTTGCAGTATTGCCAACGTGGGCGACAGCCGCATCTACCTGTTTCGCGAAGGGCAATTACTGCAGTTGACCGAAGACCACTCCCTGGTGATGGAGCAGGTACGCCGCGGGATGCTCACCCTGGAAGAGGCCAAACACTCGTCAGTGCAGAACATCATTACCCGCGCCCTGGGCACGGAAGAAGGTACCCTCCCCGACCTCGGCGAGTTTCCGGCGCAAGATGGCGACATCGTATTGCTGACCACCGACGGCGTACTGCGCCACGTAGCCGACCAGGAGATCAGCGCCATTCTGCTGCAACTGCCATCGCTGGAGGCTGCCTGCCAAACCCTGATCGACGCCGCCAATGAAGGTGGCGGAGAAGACAACGCCACTTGCGTTCTTGTCCGCGTGCGAAAAGGGAAAAAGGACGAGCTGCCTAAGAGCGAAAGCTAGCCTCTTCATCGGCTGAACTGGTGTCGTCTGCTCTGCTACACTCAGATGTTTTGCATGACCCAGTCCAGACTGCAAGCCGTCTTCAGCGTAGCTCGGCATCGCGCACCAGCTTGGTGGTGTACGCAATCGCCGTCCTGCTCGGCCTGTTCTCTGGCTGGGTCAATCAGAAGGTCGATGACGCGCTGCTCACCGCGCTTTGCGTGCTCGCCTCCACCATGATGCTGGGCGTGTGGAAGTCGCGGCAGCCTTGGCGCTGGGTGCTGCTGGTGTGGGTGGGTGTCCCCATGGTGCTTGCCTATTACCACTTCATCGTGAAATGGCCACACGATCGCGGTCAGGTGTATGGGGCCTTTATACAATTGCTGGCAGCCAGTGCGGGCGGCTTCGGCGGCCACTTCATGCGCCAGATGATCGACCACGTGTTTTTGAAACAGGAAGACTAGCGTTCTCGCGGCTTGCCTGCTGCTCTAAACCTCGTCGTCCAGCTCACCCGCACCCGCCGGGCCAGGCAGGCTCTCTCCGTCCACAATGGCCGCCGGATTTTGCACAAGCAGCGCATCTGCGACTTCGGCTCCCGCGAGCTCCGTGACCGCTTTACGAGCTTGCGATAGCACCGGCGGGCGGCGCGCAGGATCGTGCGCGTCGCTGGCGATTACGTGGATGGCTTGGCGCTGGAGCAGCCATTCCGCCATTTTTTGGGAGCGGCTCCCCCAGTATCCCGTGAAGGAATTGGCGGTGACCTGCACCAGGCAACCTTGCTCCACAAATTCCAGGACCATCTGAGGTTTATCCAGCAGCGGCCGGTTGCGTTCCGGATGAGTAATGATGGGAACCATGCCGCTGCTGGAGATGGAAAGCAGGTTCCGCTTTACCTCAGACGGGATGCCGAAGTCGCTGAACTCCACCAACAGATATTGCGATTCGCCGATGGTGTAACGCCGCGGATGGGCGAGCGCGTCTTGAATGTTGTCGTAGGAAAAATGCAAATCACAGCCCAGGCTGAAGGTCAGTTTGCCCTCAGCGGCGTCGCTGAGCTCACCCAGCATCTCAGTGTAGCGGTCCCGGTCGTAAGCGAACTCGTCGTTGCAATGCGGCGTCGCCACGATGTGCGTGAGGCCGTCGAGGATGGCCACGCGGCACATCTCGGCGGTCAGTTCCCAGGACTGCGGACCATCGTCGATGCCGGGAAGGATGTGGCAGTGGATGTCAACCATGCGAAGTATGAGGCCAACCTGCCTTGAAGGGGCCTGGCTTCAGCCAGGCCGTTTGTTGCTCAAAAGTATCTCGGCTTTAGCCGCTGAGGTTACGCTTTCATCTGTGCTTTGCGGTTGTCAAGGGCTCGTTAAGTCAATCCCCCTCGGAAGGAGGCGGCGGAACAAATATCTAATGCCTCAGGGGCTAAAGCCCGCAGCTTCTCGACATCTTCCGGCACAGCTAAAGCTGTGCCCCTTCAAATCTTGTTACGCTCAAATCGGCGGTTCAACTTCTACGCGTAGCGCTCGCGCATAAACTCGGTCATCGCCTCGTACGCTGCGCTTAGCACGGGCTCCTGGGGCAGGAACACGATGCGAATATGCCGCGTCCCTGGTTTTTCGCCGAAGCCGGAGCCGTGTACCACCAGCACGTGCTTCTGCTTTAGCAAGTCGGTTACGAACGCAAGGTCATCCTCGGGGATGTCCAGCGACGGATGCGCGTAGAACGCGCCTTTAGGCGCAACCAGTTTTACTCGCGGCGTACGTTTTGCCCACTCGACGGTGATCTCGGCGCGCCGCCGCAGTTTGCCGCAAACCCCAACCAGGTGGTCCTGCGGGCCTTCCAGCGCCGGTTGGATCGCGTGCTGGAACGGATGCGGCGCCGACAGCCGTGCGCGCAGCAAGCGGTGCACGGCCTCCATGTAGGGATGCAACACATCGCGCGGTCCGGTCGCAACCGCCCATCCGATTCGCCAGCCGGGGACCAGATACGCCTTGGAGAGTCCGTTGAAGGTCACTACCGGAACGTCCTGCGCTAGGGTCGCGATCGAGATGTGCCTGGCGCTGGGATCGAAGATGAGCTTGTCGTAAATTTCGTCGGCGAAAATGATCAACCCATGTTGGCGGGCGAGTTCCAGAACCTTTTCCAAAGTGCGCTGGGAGTACACGGCGCCCGTCGGATTATTGGGATTGATCAGCAGGATGCCCTTGGTGCGCGAGTTGATCTTGCGCTCCATGTCGGCCACGTCGGGCTGCCAGCCGTTGTCTTCGTCGAGATCGTAAGCGTTGGCCGGGCAATCCAGCTTGGCCATGATGGCGCCGTACAGCGGATATTCAGGACTCGGCGTCAGCACGTTGTCGCCCGGGTTCAACAGCGCGGTCAGGCAACTGTCGATCACTTCGCCGCTGCCAATACCGATGAAGATGCTCTGCACCTCGCGGAAACCGTTGCGCTCGGCTTCGCGGTGGATTGCCTCCACTGCGGGCTTGATGCCCAGCGAATCGGCATAGCCGTTGTGGCCGTCGCGCATGGCCTTTAGCACCGCCTCGATCATGTGCGGCGGCGTAGTGAAGTCAAACTTACAGGGATCGCCGATGTTGAGGTAAAGGAGCTTGTGGCCCTCGCGTGCGACCTCGTCAGCGACGACGGCCAGATCGCGAATCGCGTAACGCACATTCGCCATGCGACGTGCGGCCAGAACTCTGGAGATTTCTTGCGTAGCCATGAGTACGTTCCTCTTAGCTGTCAGCTATCAGCCAACAACAATTCGAGGGCGTGCGCTTTTCTCCGTTTTGAAAGGGCACGCCTTTAGGCGTGCCGCTCCAGGGTCAAATCATTACTGGCTTTAGCCACTGAGGGACCTCGTCTTTTTCGCTGCCAGGGAACTGCGAGCAATAAGGATAATCCATCGCGTGTTCTACCAGTTTCCGACCTACTGGGTTTCGACGGATATACTCAACGTGTCTAACATAATCTTCTGCATCGCGAATCCGGTGATCAGAAAACCCGCGCTGCCAGACTTCCATTGACGATTTCAAATCCTTTTTCGCGCGAAATGAAAAGCCGCCTTTGACGAATTGCACGGCCTGCTCCAGACTCGTCAGCGGAGTAATGATGACATGGAAGTGCTCCGGCATGAGCACATATTCGTGCAGCAGGTAGGCACGTCCTCGATAAGAATGCAGAACTTCCACGAACAGTTTTGCCCAATCAGGATTACGGAAAAGCGGCCGACGCTCCCAAGTCGCAGAAGTGACAAAATATGTCTGGGAGTTGCTGGTCGCGTGCTCGCGTGCCGGTTTCGTAAATCGAGTCTCCTCAGGGGCTAGAGCGTTTTCAAAGTTATTGTAGACCATATCCGCAATGCGAGAACCAGGCTAAGGCATTCTCGGCGGTAACGGCTACCAGGGCTTCGGCAATGGCGCGTTCCAGAGCTTCTACGGTTCGGGCCTTGGCCGAGCGCAGCCACTGCTTGATCTTCGACCAGGCCTGCTCAATGGGGTTGAAGTCCGGCGAGTAGGCGGGCAGATAGATCAGGCGCGCTCCCCGGGCTTCAATCTGCTCCCGTACCCCCTGCACTTTGTGAGCCGACAGATTGTCCATAATGACCACCTGTCCGGGCTGGAGCTGCGGGCACAACACCTGTTCCAGATAGGCCAGGAAGACATCTCCATCGGTCGGCGATGCGATGGTCATGGGCGCCTGCAAGCCGTGGGTGGTGAGCGCCCCCAGCATGGTCAACGTAGACCAGTGGCTGTGGGGCGTCCCTTCCGGCACCCGTTCTCCACGCGGAGCCCGGCCATAGTTCCGCGTCATCTGCGTGCTGGCGCCGCTCTCGTCTAGAAACACCAACTGCGCAGGGTCGATCTGGGTTATGGCTTCCCACCACGCTTGCCGGCGCTGCTGCGCCTCCGGCGTTTCTTGTTCTTGGGCGTGGAGTGACTTTTTTTAAGCCGCAGTCCCATCTGCCGTAAGGCCAGCCACAGCCGCCCGATGCTCAAGCCCACGCCCTGGACCGCTTGCAGTTGCGCTTGCAACTCCCTCAGGGTCAGATCCGGCTGCTTACGGATTTGCTCCCCCATCCACTCCTGCACCGTCACCGTCACCCGGCTCACCGGACCACGTCGCCACGGCGGCCGCTCCATCTGCCCCGTGCGCGTGCGGGTGGCCGAGATCTTCTTGGCCCAGCCTTCGCTCACCCCGAATTGTTCCGCCAACTCCCCCAGTGTCCCTTTGCCCTGCTCATAGGCCTGCAAAAACTTTCGTCGCAAATCATTCGCGTATGGTCGTGCCATCCTGTGGAGCGGAGAATCGCCAGCAACAGTCTACACTATCTCTGAAAATGCTCTAAAGCCCAATGTTTAACTGCTCATCGCGGCACGGCTGAACAGGCTGCTGAAAAAGTCGGAAAAGCAGATCCCTCGCGGGCTGAAGCCCGCTCGTGATGACAAAAATAAAAGCCTTAACGGCACGGCTGAAGCCGTGCCCTTTCAAATCGCATCCGCACACGGAGTTTTTCAGCAGCCTGTGAAGCCGTGCCCTTTCAAAACGCTCTCCCACAAACCCAGCGCTGGGCTAAACTGAGCCGTCCCGCAGAGCGGGACTGATGTATCGCCAAATCAAAGCCGTCCCGCACGGCGGGAGTGGCCTCCTGGCGGCGCCAAGACAAGTCTTATCCTCACCATCGGTGGTGCCCGACCCTCCGGAGATCTGCTCGACCGCTGAGTGCTCATTTGTTGACCGCTCAGCGCACTCGCCGTGCGAATCGATTGCTCACTCCGGCCGGTCGATCTGCGCGCGCTGCAGTTTGTCGGAGTAATCCACGTACACCGCCTTCCACTCGGTGTAGAAATCAATCGCGCCGATGCCGCCTTCGCGATGGCCGTTGCCCGTGGCCTTCACGCCGCCAAACGGCAGATGCACCTCGGCGCCAATCGTGGGGGCGTTGATGTAGGTGATGCCGGCGTACAGATCGCGCATCGCGGTGAACGCTTTGTTCACGTCCTTGGTGTAGATCGACGAGGACAATCCGTACTCGATGGCATTGGCGATCTCGATCGCGTTCTCCAGACCATCGCACGGGATGATCGAAACCACCGGCCCGAAGATCTCTTCCTGCGCGATGCGCATCTTGGGATCGACATCCGCAAACACTGTGGGCGCGACGAACCAGCCGTGGGCGTACGCCTCGCCTTCCAGACGATGTCCGCCGCACAGCATCTTGGCGCCTTCGTCCTTGCCGATCTTGATGTACTTCAAGTCGGTCTCCATCTGGCTGGAGTTGATGGCCGGGCCCATGTCCACGCTCTCGTCAAGACCGTTGCCCACCTTCAGCTTTTTGGCGCGCGCCACCAGCTCGTCCACGAACTTCTTGTAAACGCCCTTCTGGATGATGATGCGGCTGGTCGCGGTGCAGCGCTGACCGGTGGTGCCGAACGCTCCCCAGAGCGCGCCTTCCAGCGCCAGGTCGAGGTTGGCATCGTCGAGCACGATCATCGGGTTCTTGCCCCCGAGCTCCAGCGAGCAATGCTTGAACGTCTTGGCCGCTTCCTGTCCCACGATGCGTCCCACCGCCGTCGATCCGGTGAGCGAAACGGCGCGCACCTCGGGATGCTCGACCATCGGCGTGCCGATGTCGCTGCCGAAGCCGGTGACAATGTTGACCACGCCTGCTGGAATACCGGCGTCATGCAGCGTCTTCACGAAGTTCAAGGTGGAGAGCGGTGTGTCCTGCGCGGGCTTGATCACCGCGGTGTTGCCGGCGACCAGCGCGGGAAAGAGCTTCCACGACGGGATCGCCATGGGAAAGTTCCACGGCGTGATCATGGCGCAGACGCCCAGCGGCTGGCGGATGGCCATGGCGAACTTGTTGGGCAGCTCCGACGGAACGGTCGGCCCAAACAGCCGGCGGCCTTCGCCGGCGGTGTAGTAACCGCAGTCGATGGCCTCCTGCACGTCGCCGCGGGTCTCTTTGATGACCTTGCCCATCTCGCGGGTCATGTCGCGCGCGTAGTCTTCCTTACGGGCGATCAGGAGTTCGGAAGCCTTGTACAGCATCTCGGCGCGGCGCGGCGCCGGCACCAGCCGCCACTTCTTGAACGCCTGTTTGGCAGTCTCGATGGCGTGGTCCACGTCTTCCTTGCCCGATTTCTGGAAGATGCCGACCACTTCGCGCGTGTCGGCGGGGTTGAGGTTCTCAAAGGTGCGACCGGTGTGGCTCTCCACCCACTCGCCGCCAATAAAGTTCTTGAAGACCTTGGTTTTAGGCCGGGTGTGAACGCCTGCCGGTTTTTGTTCCATAGTAGCCATAAGATTGCCCTCCGCAGCGAACTGCAAACCTTTAATGCTATCGGTTCGCATCAACACCGCGCAACCCGAGGAGGTTAGAGACGAGATCTGGACAATGGCCTCTGAGACCTTCACCGAAAAGCGCCATTGCCGGACGGTGGACCCTGCTGTTTTCTATTGTGTCGGCGGCACAAACACTCCATACTGGCGACATCTCCTTCGCTTTCTGTGACGTAGTCCAAGGCTTTCCATCGGGGGTGTGGGCATGGCCTCTTCTTTTGCGTATCTTGATCTCGCAATCGGCATCTGCTTTATCTACCTCCTGATGGCGCTGGTCTGCTCCACCCTGAATGAGACGATTGCAGGCGTCATTAACTCTCGCGGCAAGACGCTGGAGAAGGGTATCGTGTCGTTGCTTCACGACCCGGCACTCAAGACGAAATTTTATGCCCATCCCCTGATCCAAGGCCTACAGGACGTCAACGATCGGTTGCCGTCGTACATCGCTTCGAACAAGTTTGCCCTGGCGCTCATGGATACTCTGACTGGACCTGCGGCGGCGAACGATCCCGATGCGCTGCGCAAGGGGGTGGCCAGCCTGGAAAACACGGCGGCGAGGACCGCCTTGACCGCGGTGCTGCAAAATCCCCGATTCACGACGGACCAGCAGCGGCTTGAGGCCTGGTACGAACAAAGCATGAATCGCGTCTCGGGCTGGTACAAGCGCACCAGCCAGATCCGGATATACGTGCTAGCCGCGGCGGTTACGCTCGTCATAAATGCGGACACGTTGAAGATATTGGACACGCTCTGGAACAATCCCACCAGGAGCGCTCTGCTCGTCGAACACGCTAAGGGGCGTCTGGAGAAGGGTCGACCAGACGCCGAAGGGCAGTCGTCGACGGCCAACGAAAAAGCCAACGACGCGACCGCCAGCAAATCCGCACAGACTCCGGAGAAAGAAGTCATTACCCCCCAAGAAGAACAGCTCTTAGGCCAGGTGACAGGCTGGCAAGGAGACCGGTACTCCGACCGGCCGCAACATAAAACCGCCGCTGATTTCGGATTATGGATCTGGTATCTGCTGAAAAATCGCTTGGGAGGATGGCTGATCACGATGTTGGCCGTGTCTCTGGGCGCGCCCTTCTGGTTCGATACGCTTAGCCGTTTCATGAACGTTCGCAGCGCTGGGAAACCGCCCGACAACAGTAGCGACACAGCCAGCGCCTGAACGTTTGAGGGGGCTGCATTTTGCTCTGCCTATTAACGCAAAAGTAACATTCTCCTGTGCTGCCCTCTGGTGGTACTCTAGGCAGACAACGCATAGAAGCGCCAACGCTTTCGCTTCGCCAAAAAGTGGAGCGACCAACGAAATTCCATCCGGTGGTTTGCCTCGGAACACAAACCTCGTCATCTGCCGGAGTCGTGCATTTTTGGTTTACTGCGCGCGGGACCCGCTTCTGTCATAAACTATAGGCAACACCGTTCATCCCAGGAAAGAAATAGCTCGTAATGTCATCTAACGGCTTTCATAGTAGCGCCTCGCGATTCAGCAACTTGCGCTCGCTGTTCAGCATGTTCTCCAGCGATCTGGCCATCGACCTGGGGACGGCGAACACGCTGGTGTACGCGCGCGGCAAAGGCATCGTGGTCAACGAACCCTCCATCGTCGCTATCAACAAGAACACCGGTGAAGTCGAAGCGGTGGGCAAAGAGGCCAAGGAGATGCTTGGCCGCACTCCCGGCAACATTGTCGCCATCAAGCCGATGAAAGACGGCGTCATCGCCGACTTCAAAGTCACCGAGAAGATGCTCAACTACTTCATCCAGAAGGCCCACAACCGCAAGATGCTGGTGCATCCGCGCATCGTCATCGGCGTGCCTTCAGAGATCACGCAGGTGGAGAAGCGCGCGGTCATGGACTCGGCTTATCGCGCCAAGGCCAGCGAAGTGCATCTGGTGGAGCAGGCCATGGTGGCCGCGATCGGCGCGGGCCTGCCCATTACCGAGCCCAGTGGCAACATGGTGGTCGATATTGGCGGCGGCACCACCGACGTCGCGGTCATTTCGCTCAGCGGCATCGTGTATTCGCGCTCGGTCCGCATGGCCGGCAATCAGATGGACGAGTCCATCATGAATTACCTGAAGCGCAAGTACAATCTGCTGATCGGCGAGCGCACGGCCGAGCAAATCAAGATCGAGATCGGCTCCGCCTATCCGCTGGACAAGCCGCTCACCATGGAAATCAAGGGCCGCAACCTGATCGAGGGCGTGCCCAAGACCATTACGATTGACGACAGCGAAATTCGCGAGTCGCTCAGCGAATGTGTTTCCACGCTGATGAACGCCATTCGGGTCGCCCTGGAGCGCACCCCGCCGGAGTTGTCGGCCGACATCAGCGATCGCGGCATCGTGCTGACCGGTGGCGGCGCACTGCTGAAGAACCTGGACAAGCGCATCCGCGAAGAAACCGGGCTGCCGGTCTCCATTGCGGACGACCCCTTGTGCAGCGTGGTCCTGGGCACGGGAAAAATGTTGAGCGACTTCAAGCTGCTGCGGAAAATATCGATTGACTAGCGGAGAGCATGTCCCTTTTGCGGCGCGAGTGAAGGAGTGAAAGAGAAAGCGGATGCCTCGCTTCGCTCGTCATGACAATTCTAGAGCTGGCGTTTCCCGAAGCAGCGTAGTGTATGGACACATTCCTCGGCCGCTATAAGAACCTGATTGTGCTGGCGGCCATTCTGTTCGTCCAGATCATTGCTCTGGCTGTGCAGGTACACCGCCCGACGCAAGGCGGCGATACCCGCCTGCTCCGCCTGTGGGCGATCTCCGCGGTCACTCCTGTCGAAACCGCTGTGGTACACGCCCAAAAATGGGTGAACGACACCTGGAATAATTACGCTTATCTTCGCGGCGTTCGCAGGGAAAACCGGGAACTGCGCGCCGAGATCGAGCGCATGAAGGTTGAAGACGCCCGCTATGCCGAGGATGCTCGCATGGCGCGCCGCATCCAGGCCCTGCTCGCCTTCAAGGAGCAGTACGTCGATACTACGGTCGCGGCCCAGGTCATCGGCACCAGTGGCAGCGAGCAATCGCGCATTCTGTACCTGGATAAGGGATCGAATGACGGCATCAAGCCGGACATGGCCGTCATCACGCCGGCGGGTATCGTGGGCAAGATCGTGCAAGTCTTTCCCGACTCCTCGCAGGTATTGCCGATCAACGATCAATTTAGCGGAGTGGGCGCTGCGCTGAAATCCTCACGCCTGCAGGGCATCTTGCGAGGATCGTCGAACGGCGTGACTACCCTGCAATACGTCATGAGCGACGAGAAGGTGGAACCCGGCGAAGAGGTGATTACCAGCGGGGGAGACCGAATCTTTCCCAAAGGTCTGCCGGTCGGCAAAGTCGTCTCGGTTGAGCCCGGCAAGGACCTGTTCCTGAACATTCGCGTGGTTCCGTCGGCCCGACTCGATCAGGTCGAGGAAGTGTTGATCGTCACGAAAATAACGGAGAAGATGCCGGACAGCAAGGATTTGGGGCCGCTCCGTGCATCCGATATTTTGGCCGAACGCCTGCCGACCGTTCCCGCAAAGCCCGAGGTCGACGCCACTGGAAAGCCGAAACCTGGGGCAGCGAGTGGAACCACACCTGGAGCTACTCCCGCGACAGGAACAACCGCTGCTCATGCCGGTGCGGCGGCAACTCCAGCCGCGAACAAGCCAGCGATTGGCAGTTCGTCTCCGGCTGCTCCCAAGACCAACGGAGCGGCGAGCGCTGCGCATGGCGCGCCGTCGGGTACGACGGCGGGAAGTGCAGGAGCGCCGAAAGCGCCGAAACCTGCGGCGGCCAGTGGGACACGCCCCGCTGGGACAGTTGCGAAACCACTCAACGGTACTGGAACGGAAACTGCGCCACATGCGAACACCAGCGCGCCCGCGCCCGGTCCATCGCCGGCGAACCGCCCCGCGAATGGAAACCAGACGACGCCTCCGTCGAAGCAATCCAAACCGGCTCCGGAGCAGACGCCAAATACCAATCCACAGCAGCCTTCGACGCCGCCTAACGGAGAGCAGCCACCGCAGTGACCAGCCGAGTCATGCCATTCCGGGGAAGCCTCACCTCGCGCGACCAGGTCGCAGTGTACGAGTTCGGTTGGCCGGCGATCATCTTCATCCCACTGGTTGCGGTACTGATCCAGATCTTCATTCTGGGGAAGATCCCATTCTTGGCGGCGATCAATTTGCCCTTCATGGTCACCATCTTCTTCGCGGTGGCCCGGCGCAATCCGATCAGCGGATGCCTCACCGGCTGCGCGATCGGCCTGATGCAAGACCTTTTCGCCGGCCCCAGCCATCCGTTGGGCATGTACGGCATCGCCTTGACGATCATCGGGTACTCGGCGTCGTCGCTGGGCCTGAAAATTGACGTGGAGAATCCCGGCTCGCGCTTCATCATCACCTACCTCTTTTTCGTGGCCCACCAGGGGATCTATTACGGCGTGGCGCATGGCCTGCTGGGCCAGGTGCAGCAGTGGAGTTGGAGCCACGTGGCCATTTCCGCGCTGGCCAACGCCGTGATCGGCATATTGGTGTTCAAGTTTCTAGACAGGTTCAAGCAGCGGTGAGAAAAGAAAGCAGGACTAGAAGAACACCGCAGGAGACACGCCGAATCTGGCGCTCAGCCGCTGGATGTGTCCCTTGGTGGGTTCTCGTTTGCCGTGCCCTTTTTCCTCTCCGTTCCCACTTCGAATCGGACTACAATAGTTCAGGGTTTCCGATCCGTCACTTGCCATGAAATCGAGTGCAGTCCTGCGATGCGCAGCTTCGCGCGGCGGAGCTGGCGTCAGTCCGGAATACTCTGACAGTTTCGAAACTTTGCAACCATAAGACCCAAGCGAAAGTTGTAGTCCCTGATGTTCGGTCGCGACGAAAAGGTCTCCCAGCTCCGGCTTACCGCAGTGCAATACGTCCTGTTGGGAGTCTTCCTGGTTCTCGCTTTCGGGCTTTGGCGCTTGCAGGTGGCGCGCAGCGGTTATTACAGCACGCTGGCTGAACAGAACCGCATCAAACAGGTGCCCATCCTGGCGCCGCGCGGCAAGATCCTGGACCGCGAAGGCCGCATCATCGTTGACAACTATCCTTCGTTCTCGGTGCTGCTGCTGCGCGACCAGAACCGCAATCTGCAGGCCGACGCCGACAAGATCGCGGCTGGGCTGCACATCCCGCCCGACGAGCTGCGCGCCCGCCTGAAGCGCATGGCCGCGGTGCCGGGATATCAGCCGCTGTTCCTCAAGGATGACATCACTCCCGACGAGCTGGCCTTTATCGAATCGCACAAAGAGGAATTGCCCGAGCTCGACACCATTACCGTTCACCGGCGCCTCTATCCCAAGAACGGATTCATGGCGCACATCATCGGCTACGTTGGCCAGGTGAGCGAAGACATGCTGACCCAGCCGCAGTGGGAGCTGTACAACCCCGGCGACATCGTCGGTATGTCGGGGGTCGAGCAGTACTACAACGACATTCTGATGGGCAAGAACGGCTCGCGCCAGGTGCTGGTTAACAGTCGCGGCAAGGAAGTGGGTACCCTCAGCGACGTGGCGGCGGTCCCCGGCAAACAGCTCAAACTCACCATCGATCTCGATCTGCAGATAGCGGCCGAGGAGGCGCTGGAGGGCAGGCCCGGCGCCATTGTCGCCATGGACCCGCGCAATGGCGAAATTCTGGCGATGGTCAGCCGCCCGGCGTTCGATCCCAACCAATTCGCGGTGCGCATCACGCGTGATGAGTGGAACCGGCTGGTCACCGATCCCGGTAAGCCGCTGCTCAACAAGGCCATCCAGGCGCAGCTCGCTCCGGGTTCGGTGTTCAAGGTCATCATGGCCACCGCCGGACTGCAGGAAGGTATTGCACAGGACCTCGTCATTACTTGCGGAGGCGGCAAGACTTTTTACGGCCGCTTCTTCAAATGCTGGATCGCCGGACACGGCAGTCACGGGACGGTGGGTATCAGCAAAGCGATTTACCAGTCCTGCGATTCCTACTTCTACACGCTAGCCGAGAAGCTGGGCATCAGCCGCATCGCCAAGTACGCCACCATGCTCGGGCTCGGACAAAAGACGGGGATCGATCTGCCACAGGAAGTCTCTGGTGTGATGCCATCGGAAGAGTGGAAGATCAAGAACTTCAAGCAGAAGTGGTATGCCGGCGAAACCATCTCCGTCGGAATCGGGCAAGGCGCGGTGGCGACTACGCCGATTCAAATAGCACGGGCAGTCGGCGCGGTCACCAGCGATGGAGTCTTGGTGCGTCCGCATGTGGCTTTTCCGGACCAGTTTCCGCCGGGGTTTAAGCAGGTCGCCAGCTACACCGATAAAACGAACATTGGCCTCGACCAGGAGAACTGGATAACCATCACCGACGCACTGGCGGCGGTGGTGTCGCCGATAGGCACCGCGCCCAGCGCCCGCTTGCCGGGGATTGACTTCGCTGGGAAAACTGGTAGTGCGCAAACCATCTCCAACCAACTCAAGGCGAAGATGGGCGCCAGCGAAAAGAGTAAGTACAAGGACAACGGCTGGTTTGTTGGCGTCACGCCCCGCCGGAACCCTGAAATTGTAGTGGCGGTGCTGCTCGAAGAGGGCGAGCACGGATACTATGCCGCTCGTGCCACTGCGCAGGTGATCAAGGCCTACGTTGAGAAAGAGCGTACTCGCCAAACGCAGGTGGCCAAAGCAGGCGGAGCGGCTTCTGGACCTAAGCAGGCAGAAGTTGCCGCGGTGTGGCACGAGGGCGACGCCAAGACCCCCGACAAGATGCAAGCCGGACGGTTCACGGTTTCAGCCGACGGCAAGACCAAGCCGGTAACTGCGGCGCCGGGAGTGGGAGGAACGGACAAGCCTATTCGTCCTGCCGATCTCGAAACCACCGAGTCGCACGTGGAAATGGCCCATCCCGAAGCTGAACCTCCCGCCGAGAGTCAGCCAACACCCCCAGCGACAAATCCTGAACTGCAAGCGCCACCCGCTGGGAAGAAGCCGGCGGCCAAGCCCACGATCGCACCTGCGGCGGCCGTCGTTCCCCGGAGGCAGCCCTGAGCCGCTACATCTCCTTCCGCGATTTCGACTGGGTCCTGCTGGTGCTGGTGCTGCTAATTTGCTCTCTGGGCGTGCTCGAGATCTACAGCGCAACCCTCAACACCAAGTTTATGGGCGTACATCTCAAGCAGGTGTATTGGATCCTGGGCGGCGTAGGCCTGATGTTCGTGGTCAGCTTCTTCAATTACCAGGCCTTGTTGGAACGTGTACCGCTGCTGTACTTGATTTCCATCGCATCGTTAGTTGCGGTGGAAGTGTTCGGCAAGAAGTATCTGGGCGCCCGCCGCTGGGTGCAGTTCGGCTCGTTTCATTTCCAGCCTTCGGAGTGGGTGAAGCTGGTGCTCATTCTAGCCATGGCAAAGTATTTTGCCGACGCAAAGTCCGAGTGTACGGCCCAGGACATCGTCAAAGCCGGAGCGCTGGTCGGCGTTCCCATGCTGATGGTGCTCGTGCAGCCGGACCTGGGAACAGCGCTCACCTACATCCCGATCGCGGTGATGGGCTTGTTCCTGGGTGGAATGAAGGCCCGGCATGCCTTGGTCATCTTGGTATTGGGGGCGTTGCTGGCACCCGTGGGATGGCATGTTCTCAAGCCTTACCAACGCGACCGGCTGACCAGCTTCATGGAGCCGGAGGCGGACTCGCAGGGCCGCGGTTACCAGGTGCTTCAGTCGTTGACCGCGGTGGGTTCAGGGGGGATTTTCGGCAAGGGAACAACCCACGGGAGCCAGACCCAGGGCCAATTTCTGCCCGTACCGCACACCGACTTCATCTTTGCCGCCTTTGCCGAGGAACACGGATTCCTAGGCGCTATGGGCGTGCTCCTGCTATACTTTATCGTACTGATGCGTCTGATCCAGAACGCTCAGACGGCCCCGGATCGGGCTGGTGCCTTTGTGGTCATGGGTGTGGTTGCGGTACTTGCGTTCCACGTCCTGGTTAACGTAGGCATGGTGGTAGGGTTCATGCCGGTCACGGGTATCCCCTTGCCGTTAATGAGTTACGGGGGATCCTCAGTATTGTTCATGTTCCTGGCGCTGGGAATCGTGATGAACATTCGTATGCGCCGGTTTGTGAACTGAATTGCAAACTTTTGGTATTGGACTTTCGTAGCGTCCCTTAGGGCGCGCTTCAGAAGTGCCGGCTTCATTCGCCGGGGAAGCCATTACAGACTGGACGTCGGGCTTCCGAAGGATGACAACAAGATTACGACCGCCCCCACGTACGAGGGCATGCCGGCCGCCAGGAGAATAGGCCGGACAGGATTGCAAAGCACGTCGATCGAGGCGGGAAACGGCCCCTTGGCTGATGCTGAGCGTGAGGCCACAACCTTCGAAACGCGTGCTCTATACGGTGCTAAAGATTCCACAAATTGTCGCTTCACGAATCAGGTCTGGTTTGCATCCCGGCATAAGTTCCGGTGTGCCCTCGCCTAATCACCCGTAGAGTTTTTCCTGTCCTCCCGAATCGACCGCGCCGGCAAGACCGGAGCATTCCATGAACAAGGAACTTTATGTGTCCTCCACGCCGCACGAAACCAAGGTGGGGCTGGTGGAGGACGACCTACTCGCCGAAGTTTTTTTCGAGCGGGAAAACGAATACACCCTGGCAGGATCAATCTACAAAGGCCGGGTCACGCGCGTGCTTCCCGGCATGCAGTCCGCTTTTGTGGACATCGGCTTGGAACGCGATGCCTTCCTCTATGTTTCCGATTTCCTCGAAGTTACCGGCGATGAAGAAGACGAAGAGGAATTCGGCAGTATTCCTGTGCCGCGTAACGCCATCGACGTAAGCAAAGCGTATGCCGCGCAGGAGGCGCAGCTCAAAGCCGAGTCTGCAGTTGCAGAACCCGAGATCGCGGAGGAGTTCGAAGCGGCAGAAGAAGATTTCTCTGCTCCTGCTGAGGAGCAATCGGCAGGCGAGGGGACCGAAGCCTCGTCCGCGGAGGACCGGGATCCGGCGGAAGGAACACGGCCCTGGCGCGGACGCCGTCGTCGTCGCGGCGGACGTCGCGGTCAGGGCGATGAGCGCAACGACCGGCCAGAGCCAAAGATCGAGACCGCGAAGCCGATCGAGACCGCGAAGCCGGTAGAAGAGGCGCCAATTTATCATGCGGAGCCGCGTCCGGCCACGCGTCCCCGCGCGGATTATGGTCCGCCCGCAGGCTATACGCCGATCGTTCTGCCTGGCGAATCGATTTCGAAGTATCGCAACCTGTCGCAGCAGCCCGCGCCCGGGCCGAAGAACGAAGAAACGACAGAACAGGGTTCCTTCGCTCCGGTTGGAGATTCCACTCCCTCTGTCGATTTGAACGCTCATGTTGACGCTCTAGCTAAGGAACCCGAATCACATGCCGAGTTCGAACCCGGAAACGCCGCGTCCGAACCAGGCCAGACCGAACGGGTAACTGCGCCACCAGCCGAGAGCGCCTTTGTCATCGAGCATGAGGAAACGGAAGAGGCCGAAGCCGCGCACCAGGACGATGAGCCGGAACAGCAGGAGCACTTGAGCGTCGCGCCTTCCGAAGCCCACGGTGCAGGGCCTGAAGCGAGAGTGACGTCACAAGACCTCCCGTCGGCCGGCGAAAATCGGGAACAAAATCACGGCGAAGGCGCAACCCAGGAATCGCCGGGCTTTCCAGCGCTTGCCGCTCCTTCGGTCGCTCCCGAAGGACGTACGCTGGAGCATGAAGTGTTGGAAGACGAGGAGATGGAATTCCATCCTGTCCCCGACGATCTGAATGCGATAAGCGAGGCGGAAGCTGACGAAGAAGTCGTTCTTGAGGAAGAGACTCTCGACGCCGACAACGGCGATTCGGACCGTTGGATTCCCAAGATTGCCGACGTAGATGAGGACGAAGTGGTGGCAGCCGAGGAGCGTGGAGAACAAATCTACGGCCCCGAGACCGACGAGGAAGAGGAAGAAGAGGAAGAAGAGTCCGGCGAGGAAGAACAAACCAACGGCCGGGCCGAGGTGCGGGCTGCGTCTCCCACCGCCGGCTATCAGCAGCGTCAGACCGAGCGTCCCGGCTCCGATCGGCGTGGCTTTCGCGATCGCAATCGCCGTGGTGGTCCGCGCCGCAACTTCCGCGCACGCCCCAACACCAATCGCAACCAGCCGCTCATCACCGACCTGCTGAAGGAAGGTCAGGAGGTGCTGATTCAGATTGCCAAGGAACCGCTCGGCAAGAAGGGCGCGCGCATCACCAGCCACATTGCGCTACCCGGCCGTTTCCTGGTGTACATGCCCACGGTCAATCACGTGGGAGTTTCGCGCAAGATCGCTTCTGACGAAGAGCGCCAGCGCCTGAAGCGCATCGTGACCAGCGAACGGGAAAACGGCTTAGGCGGCTTCATCGTTCGTACCGCTGCCGCCAACATTAAGGAAGAAGATCTGCGCGCCGACATTCGCTTCCTCAAACATTTGTGGGCCGAGATCAAGAGCCGCACCGAGAACAGCAAGTCGCCGGCGCTGATCTATCACGACCTGAACCTGGTGGAACGAGTATTGCGCGACCAGGTCAATGCCGACTTCTCGCAGATCTGGGTGGACACCGAAGACGAGTATGAGCGCGTGGTGCGCTTTGCCAGCCGCTTCCAACCGTCGCTGGTCCGGCGCATCAAGCTCTACACCAAAGACACACCGTTGTTCGAGCAGTTCGGCATTCAGGACGAGATCAATCGCTCGCTGAAGTCGAAGGTGTGGCTGAAGAGCGGTGGACATATCGTCATCAACCAGACCGAAGCGCTGGTGGCCATCGACATCAACACCGGCAAATATGTTGGCAAGACGCAACGCCTGGAAGACACCATCGCCAAGACCAACGTAGATGCGGTCAAGGAAATCGTGCGGCAGATCCGGCTGCGCGACCTGGGCGGCATTATCGTCATTGACTTCATCGACATGGACGAGCGCAAGAATCGCCAGAAGGTGATGCAGGCCCTGGAAGAGGCTTTGCGCTACGATCGCGCCCCGTCCAAGGTGCTGCAGTTCAACGATTTTGGATTGGTGGCGATTACCCGCAAACGGGTAAAGCAATCGCTGGAACGCACCCTGGGAGAGACTTGTCCCTACTGTGTGGGCGCGGGCTTTGTGAAATCAGTGCCCACCGTATGCAACGAGCTTTATATCGAGATGCGCAAAATGGCGAAGGTGCACGACAAGACTGACATCACGCTGCGCGTGAATCCCGAGGTGGCCAAGGCCCTGAAGGCCAGCAACGGCAAGCTGATCTCAGAGATGGAAGACTTAACCGGCAAGACCGTGCTGGTAAAGAGCGATCCGCTGCTGCACCAGGAGAACTTCGACATTCACTAGGTGTGAGTTGTCAGTGGTCTGCTGTCAGTGAAGAAAAATCGGGTGCGCCACCCGACGGTTTTGCTGGGGTGGGAGTGCATCGGCGCGGCGGTCTCGTCGATGGCGTTGTGGGGGCTTTAGCGCGCCGATGGCAAACGCTTCTTAGGTGCGCGATGCCGCGAACGAACAGAAGTAGCGCTCGCGGCTGCAGTTTCCACCAGGAGCCGCAGAGCGCGCTTTACCGCTTCCGAATCGCGGAACACGCGAGCGAGCTCCGGATCTATCACAACCAGATTTGTTCCTGCGATGGCTTGGCGGTAGTACTTGCCGCGGATCCCTCCCGCGAGTCGGGCAAGATCGTACTCCGGACGCAAGTCGTCATTTCGCCTGTCTGCCGATGCCTTCTTCATACTGTTTGCGCTCTTTCCTGGTCGCCTTTCGGGCACTGATTTGATTGTGCTTGTGGGCATTGGCTTTTGCCTTCGCAGCATTCCACTCGTAGACCACCGGCTCAGTTTAGCTCAACCTGGGCGGTGGCGCGGGGCGGGGGCCGAGTAGTATGTTGGTGAGCATGTCCACAAGAAACGTATCCGGGTTTGTCGCCGTAATGTTGTGGTGCTCGCTGTGCCTGGGGCAAGAGGTGAATATCTCCCAAGGCAACGGCGTTGTTATTCTGACCGTTTCGGCGCAGAAGCCATATCCATTGATGTCGGGCGAGCAAAAGTTGCCCACGTTAAGTGTGGAATGCACCCAGAAGGGCAAAAAGACCGCACACCTTCTGATGTTTCTGCCTGGCGGTACCCTGGCTGGAGATCTTGAAGCCGATGCAAAGGGTGGACCACGGACTTTCACGATGACGATAGGCGGGACCAAGCAAATAACGGCGTGGGTTGGCTACGGCGACGCCGTGACCTTTAGTTATTTCGCCAAGACTGACGCTGAGCGTTTGAAATTCATCCAGTCCTTGCTCAACGCTGGAAAGGTTTCCATCGAGTTCAAGCCCTTCCTCTCGGGTGCGTCAACCACCAGCGTTTTCGATGTGAGCAAACTCCGCGATGCGATGGACAAATCTCCCGAGTGCGCCGCCACGAAATAGTTCCACGCCGCCAACGCCGCGCCAAATCCAACAAGGTCGCATAACTAGGGGCGACAGGTGGGTTATGCTTTAGCCATGCAGGTGCGCGTGCTTTATCTGGGGATGCTGCGGGACCTCGCCGGGCGCGAGCGTGAGGTCGTGCAGCTCTCCGACGGCGCGCGCTTGTCCGATCTCTATGCCGAGCTCCAGCAGCGCATTCCGAAGTTACAGGACTTTCGCAATGCCATCGCTCTCGCCGTCAATTACGAATACGCCGATGGGACTGCGACCCTGCACGATAACGATGAGGTAGCGCTGATTCCGCCGGTAAGCGGCGGTAAGGTTGACAAGGACTCGACGGCCGCGATCACTTTGCCGCTCGTTTCCGAGCACTGCAGCCTGGTTGGCGAACCAATCGAGACGGCGGCCATGGTCGCCGCCATCAAGCATCCCGAAGACGGGGCGGTCGCCGTCTTCGACGGGATTGTGCGCAATCACTCGCGCGGACGCCGGACCCTCTATCTCGACTACACTGCTTATGGGCCGATGGCGTTGCGACAGATGGAGCAATTAACGCAGCAAGCGCTGGCGAATTATGCCATCCGCGACGTGCGGATCGTGCATCGCCTGGGGCGTTTACAGATTGGCGAAACCAGCGTCTATATTGTGGTTGCTTCCGCCCATCGCGGGGCTGCGTTCGACGCGTGCCGCTGGTTGATCGATACGCTGAAGAAGACGGTGCCCATCTGGAAGAAGGAGTTCTTCGAGGATGGGGCGGTATGGGCGGATGGCGAATCCTTTCCTGCGGAAATTCCGCGTGCCGGCGGGAGCGGGAGCGCGTCAAAGTAGCTGGACTGGGGTTTGAGCTAACAAATGTTTTCAACCTGCCGGACTTCCGCTCGGGCAGCCGTCGCGGTGCGCGAGCTGCTGGTGATTTCTGCGTTGAGTTGCGCCTGGTGGTGTGTTCTCTGCATCGGCCAGGACGCGGTCGCGCAGAGTACCGTACCGCATCCACCCGACGCGCAGAAGCAGCAGTCACGGAGCGTTGCCCATCCCCCCGATTCGCCGAAGCAGCAGACAACGACTGACGGCAGCGACCAACCCAGCACAACGTTCAAAGTCAATGTGAAGCTGGTCAATGTCTTCACCACCGTTACCAACAGCGGAGGAGCGCCGGTTTCATCGTTGAAGGAGGAAGACTTCCAGGTGTTCGAGGACGGCAAGCTGCAGAAAATCGCCGTCTTCCATCGCGAATCAGAATTGCCGCTTTCCATCGTCGTGGCCGTGGACACCAGCCTCAGCACTCGCGGAGATCAGAAGCTGGAACTGGAGTCCGCGCGCCGCTTTGCGCACGCCATTCTGCGTCCGATCGACGGCCTGTCCCTGTTCCAGTTCAGCGAGGTGGTTGACCAGGTAACGCCCTTCACTGCCGATGTTCGAGTCATCGACCGCGGCATCAACCGCATCCGGTCGGGGGCGGCGACGGCCCTCTACGACACTCTTTATCTGGGGTCGGAGGCGTTGCAGCAGCGCCGCGGCCGCAAGGTCATGGTTGTGATCACCGATGGCGGCGACACCGTCAGCCAAATCAGCTACCAGCAGGCCGTCCGCGCGGCCCAGGAGGCCGAGGTCATTCTCTACAGCATCATCATTGTGCCCATTGAAAGTAGCGCAGGACGTGACATCGGCGGTGAACACGCGCTCATTCAGCTTTCGCGTGACACTGGGGGGAAATATTTTTACGCCAGTGGATTGGAACAACTGGATGCCGCATTCCGCCAGATTAGCGACGAATTACGCACCCAATATCTGATCGCCTACTACCCCAGCACTCGACTCTCCGATTCGGACTTTCGCCGTATCGATATCAAAATCGATCCCGCTACCAAGGATTACCCCGATCCCGCCGAGTTGCAGCTCCGCCACCGGACTGGTTACTACACCATGCCGGGGAAGTAAGCGTCGGGCGGCTTCGTCCTCCAAGCTGAGCGAGCGCCCGGAGTTACTCGACCTCTACCTGAAGCATCAACTGCGTCCCGCTGTCCAGGCTCACATTCTTGCCGGTGGAGCTGAGCACCGAATTCTCCCCCAGCTGAAGATTGTGAATCCCGAGAACGCCCTTCGACTGTGCATTCAGTATCGGGCGGCCCGTTTGCTCATTCTCGGGCATGGTGGGTTGTGGGGAAGCCGACGTGCCCGGGGCCGACCCCTCACCCTTGGACGCCATCATGGGAGGCATCCCGGTATCCTGCCTGCCAACATTCGGACTCGGTGCCACTGCTTGGATCTCGCCCTTGATGGCTAGGTCTTTCCCTCCTGGCAGACTGATCTTATCGAAGATAATTCCCAGCGCCGACTGCGGATCGCCCTTGGAGCGGGCCTTTGCTTCCGTTACGTGACCGGTCACCTTGCTGCCGCGCGGAATCGCTGTTCCGTCCTTCATGCGCAAATCGGCTGCGATGCGGCCCGTCACCGGATCACCTTCCTTCAGCTTCTTCGAGTCCAGAGACTTGGTTAATTCCACCGGCATGATGCCGTGCCCTTTGGCAGCGCCCGCCGGAGTTGTGGTCTGTGACGGCGCAGGCGGGGAAGAAGGCTGTGTGGAAGCTTGACCGGGCTGGGCGGCATTTGTACTTTGTCCCAGACAGAGTGAAGTAGCGAGCGCTACGGCGAGCGTCACTAGGAATAGATGATTGGCAAATCGAGCCATGGTTTTCTCCTCTTGAAATCAGCGAGCCCAGCCTGGTGGTTCCGTCCTCGCACTGCGCCGCTTGGTAGTCGTCCCCGGCTAGTCTATTCCCATCCCGCCGCGTCAACCAAATCTTTTCTGTCTGAAAGCAAAGTAATGAGTAAAAGGCTCTGGCGGATTTCGCCTTGTTACAGCGTGGAGCCGCGATGATGTCAGCACACCGGCCCGGTTACGCGCGTCATTACGCAACCAGGGAAGCCTCTGCTGGGCAATAGGGACTGTGTCGCCACCAATAGCCCGGTTCGCGAGCGGGACAGAGCCACCAGCCACTGACCGCGAAGCGACGGGATGATTTCAGCCCAGTGCAGGGTTGCCGCAATTCTCCAAAAAATTGGAGATTGCCAGGCTGGAATCTGTGAAAAGAGGTATTTTCATGGGATGGAGCCTCGTTTTCCTGTTTCGATCCCATTTGTATTCATATATTTACAATTACTTATTGAGACGGAGGGGAGTGGCAGGTCACTTGCATTAACCTTCCTCGGACATTACCAAACAATGCCCCTCGAAGGGCTCTTGACGATTTGAAAGTTTGTAGCGCGAGGAGAAGAGGTTCGCAATATGAAAAAATTCCATGCATTCTATGCGCTTTTGGCGTTGTTGCTGGCGGCCTGCCTGATGGCACCCTCAGCTTTCGGACAGACGCTGGTTTCGGGCGACTTGACCGGTACGGTCACTGACCCCACTGGCGCTGTTTTGGCAAACGCCACGGTAACGCTGACAAGCGCCGCCACTGGCGAAACCCGCACCGCCACAACCAATTCGAGCGGTCTCTACCGGTTTTCTCTGTTGAGTCCGGGAAGCTACACTGTCGGCGTAGCCGCCCAAGGCTTCAGTAAGACGCAGAGTCAGTACTCCGTAAGCGTCGGCCAGACCACCGTTGCTAACGTGAAGGTGGCGGTAGGCGCCGGCTCAACGACAGTGGAAGTGACCGGGGCTCCGCCCTTGGTGCAGACGGACAACGCTAACCTGTCCACCAATTTTGACCAGAACATTATCACCAACGCGCCAAACGGTGGCAATGACCTCACGGCCATTGCGCAGGTGGCGCCCGGCGTGACCATGAACACCGGCCAGGGATATGGCAACTTCAGCGCCTACGGACTTCCCGGCACTTCGAACCTGTTCACGGTCAACGGCGAGAACGACATGGACCCGTACCTGAACCTGAACAACTCAGGCGCCACCAACCTGACGCTGGGCAGGAACGAACTGCAGGAAGCCACCGTCATCACCAACGCGTACTCTGGACAGTACGGCCAGCAGGCCGGCGCCCAGATCAACTACGTTACCAAGTCGGGCACCAACCAGTACCACGGTGACGTTTTCTACGAGTGGACCGGTCGCGCCATGGATGCCAATGACTGGTTTAACAATCACACCACACCGATAACCCCGCGGCCCTTTGCCAATAACAATGAATGGGGAGCGAACTTTGGTGGTCCGATCAAGAAGGACAAGTTGTTCTTCTTCGTGGACTACGAAGCGGTCCAATACATCGTTCCTTCGACCACGCCGGTCTATGCGCCAACGCCCACTTTTGCTGCTGCGACACTGGCTAACCTGGCAGCCACCGCGCCGAGCGAGGTTGCGTTGTACCAGAGGTATTTCAACCTGTTCAGCTCGGCCCCGGGATATCCCGGGAACAACCCAAACAATATTGCGACGTATAGCAGTCAAAATGGGGGCAACTGCGGCGGGTTGCTGAACACCCCAGGCAGCGGCTTCTTCGTCCCCGCATTAGCTGGGGACAACTGCTTCACGCAATACTCGGCGACACCGGCCTTGCCCGGAAAGGAATGGATCCTACCCGCCAGGATCGATTGGAACCCGTCGCAAAACAACCAGTTCTACCTCCGTGAGCGCATCGATCACGGCATTCAGGCCACGTACGCTGATCCCATCAACTCCGCTTTCAGTGCGGCCAGCAAACAGCCCGCGTACGATGGCCAGTTTGGGTGGACCCACATTATCAACTCCAATACCACCAACCAGTTCAGCGCGGACCTCAGCCACTACCAAGCCATCTTCAACCAGATTAACTCTAGCCTTTTTCCGTATGCGTTCATCGAGGAAGGGTTTAACCTGACGGAAGTGGGAGGATTGACGTACGACTTCCCACAAGGACGTGACGTCACCCAGTATCAGTTCCTCGACGATCTCTCCTGGACGAAGGGTAAGCACAACTTGAAGTTCGGCGCCAATTTCCGCCGTTACGACATCAGCGATTTCACCTTCAGCGTGGTCAACAATCCTGAGGTGCTCGGGCTTGACATTTCGGGCAACGGCGATGGCGGCCAAACCGATTTCTACAACGGCATTGCGTACCAGACCCGCCAGCGCTTTCCGTCCGCGACAGAGCAGCCAGTCGCTCTCTGGGGAATCGGCATCTATGCACAGGACGAGTGGAAGGTTAAAAGCAACTTGACACTCACCCTGGCCCTGCGAGCGGAGAAGAACTCCAATCCGGTCTGCCAGACCAATTGCTCTGCGTTGCTGAATAACTCGTTCCAGAACCTTTTGGCCGCGGGTATGCTCAGCCCGAGCACTCCCTACAACTCCATCATCAACGGCCACAACCACCAGCTTTTTAATGGCACCGACGCGATCAACCTGGCGCCCCGCTTCGGCTTTGCGTGGTCACCGTTGGGTCCGAACACCGTCTTCCGCGGCGGTTTTGGCATCTTCGATGATGCCTTCCCTTCGATCATAGGTGATCAATTCATGACCAACCTGCCTGGATTGGTCGAAGTCCGTATCACCGATACGCCGTGGGGCGACACCACTACCTCTAATAGTCCGTATCTTCAAGGCGCAGCGTCGGCCGCGGCTATTATGGCGGGATTTGACAACGGTGCGTCCTATAACACCCTCAAAGCACAATTGGGATCCCAGTTCCGCACCCCGGCCATTCATAACCAGATCGGGACTTTCCACACTCCGTACTGGGAAGAGTGGAGCTTCGGGATGCAACAGGCGATGGGAACCAAGACTCAGCTGGGATTGACTTACGTGGGCAACCACGGCGTTCATATCCCAACCTACAATGAAGGCTTAAACGCCTACGGTGACTCCGGGCTGGGGCTCCCCGCTACGGCGCCCACCCCCATATTCACCGCGGTTGAGCAGTACACTTCCAGCGGCATATCCAACTACAACGGCATCACCGCCAACATATCCCAGCGCGCGGCGTACGGGTTAACCTTCCAGTTTAGCTACACCTGGAGCCACACGCTGGATGACATCTCCAACGCGGGCGGCGAGCCCTACAACGCCTCTCAGGGGTTCGGGTCGTTACAATATCAGATCAACCCCAACTGTCTGGCGTGCAACAACTACGGCAACGCTGATTACGATGTCCGCAACAGCTTTAACGGCACCTACGTGTGGACAATACCGTATAAGTTCAGCAACAGTTTTGCCAACCAGGTCTTGGGTGGCTGGATTCTGTCGCAGAACTTCTTCTGGCGCTCGGGCTTGCCACTCTCGGTCATTGATGGCGCCACTGCCATTACCAACTATGGCCCGGGCGAGACGCTCGCGAACGTGATTGCTCCGAATGGCCAAACGGGTAGTTGCGTCAATGGCAACAGCCAGTGCCTGAACCCCAATGCCTTCACATCCTCGGACGCGTTCGGAGCGTGGCCAAACCAGCGCCGCAACAGCTACCGTGGACCTCACTTCTTCGACTCCGACGTCACCGTCGGCAAGAACTTCAAGTTGACGGAGAAGGTCATGTTCAACTTCACCACCAACTTCTACAACATCTTCAATCACCCGAATTTCACCAACCCTGACCTCAATCTGGCGGATGGAACGTTTGGTCAGCTCACCACCACGGCGGCGCCACCGACCGGCCCTTACGGATCGTTCTTCACCGGTCTGCCTTCGGGACGCATCATCCAGTTCGCCGGCAAGTTCACCTTCTAATCGCTTCAACTTTGCTTCACTTCGGCGGCTCCCTCTCGGGGCCGCCGTTTTTTCTGCTCCCAGTTGCCAGCATTCGGCTCTGAGCCTTGGGTTTGAGAAACCCAATCTGACAACCGGCAACTGACTACTGGCAACTGTTCTGCTACACTGCGATTTTCGAGGTCACCATGTCGAATCCTCCGCAGCCGTTGATTCAGTTAACCAATACCCCCGACTACCGCGAAAACTATGCCAACAGCGTCCAAGTGCGGGTGAACGTGTGGGACTTCTTCCTGATTTTTGGCACCCTGCAACAGCAGGACGAAACCCGCGTGGAGGTGCGCAACTTCCAGGGCATCTATTTGAGCCCGCAGCAGGCGAAAGCGCTGTACACCATCCTGCAGCAGAACCTGGTGAACTACGAGAACACCTTCGGAGAGATCAAGCTGGATCCGCGCATGGGGCCCGGGATGGGCCCGATTCACTAACGTGGTTTCCGGGAGAGCGGGATCCGGCTGGCTTGTCTCTGGAGGGGCACAGCTTTGGCTGTGCCGTATCGACGGTGGAAGAGTTGGGCTTTGGCCCCTGAGAGAATTCGGTTTTTGTGAGGTCGGCGCATAGATGCGCGGGCGATGCCACAGGGCAAAGAGAACGAGTTCCCGCAGCGGCTAAAGCCGGCATATGCTCAATTGCCGGCGGCACGCCTGAAGGCGTGCCCCTTCAAAGTGCGCGTCCTTCACGCCGCAACGCACCTGCGCGAATGCCTCTTCGCCTACGCGCTCATTTTTGCCTTCCTATTCGTCACTCATGCTCCTTTATTGCGGCTGCCGTACTTCTGGGATGAAGCGGGCTACTTTATTCCGGCGGCGCGCGATCTCTTACTCACCGGTTCGCTGATTCCGAGCACCACGCTCTCCAACGCACATCCTCCGTTAGTGATGCTGTGGCTGGCGTTCTGGTGGAAGTTCAGCGGCTTTACCCCGGCGGTGACACGAACTGCGATGCTGCTGATCGCTGCGTTTGCCCTCGTGGGATTGTGGAGGCTGGGGCGCGATGTTGCCAACGAAGAGGTGGCTGCTGCAACCGTCTTGTGCACCTCGGTCTACTCCGTTTTCTTTGCGCAGAGCTCGCTGGCGCACCTCGACATGATGGTATGCGCGCTGACGCTTTGGGGACTGGCGATGTACGTGGAGCGAAGACCGGCAGCTACCATCGTGTTCTTGGCTCTTGCGCCTCTCGCTAAGGAGACTGCCATCGTGACGCCTTTGGCGCTGCTGGGCTGGGAGTTGCTGTGTCCCGTTCTGCAAGGCAAGGTGCGAGGGGCCGAAACATTGTGCATGGGTCGGAGACGGCTGGCCGCCTTCTCGTTTCTGTTGTGCCTGGTCCCGCTCGCCCTGTGGTTCCTTTATCACCATCACCGAACCGGCTTCTATTTTGGCAATCCGGAGTACCTGCGTTACAACCTGCAAGCTACGCTCACTCCACTGCGCATCGTGCTTGCGATCCTGATACGGCTCTGGCACGCGCTGGGCTATCTGAACCTGTTTGTGCTGACGCTGGCCGCAGCCTACGCCATGAGTTGTCCCCCGCTACAGGAGCCCGATGGCACCCCACGCCCCCGCATTCCCATCAATGTGCAGCTCGTGTTTGGGGTGGTCATCCTGGCACATGTTCTGGCTTTGTCAGCCCTCGGAGGCGCGGTGCTGGCTCGCTACCTGCTTCCGGTTGTGCCATTGGTGATCCTGGTTTGCGTTTCCACCCTGTGGCGTCGCATCCGGCGCTGGGCATCGTGGATCGCAGTGGCTTGCGTGGCTTTTGTGTTCGCGCTGCTCACTCCGCCGCCCTATCGCATCGCTCCTGAGGACACATTGCTGTATCGCGATTACGTCATCGTCCACAAACAGGCCGCCGATGAATTGGCGATGCGCTTCCCACACGCGCGCGTGCTCACGGCGTGGCCAGCTTCCGATGAGCTTACGCGCCCGTTCCTGGGATACGTCAAACAGCCGCTCACGGTGGTACCCATCGAGAACTTCTCGGCCCTCGAAATCGAGGGGGCCGCGCAAGCTAGCGATCAGTTTGAGGTGGCGCTGTTGTTTCCGACCAAGTGGCAGCCAGCGCATCCTTTGTTGCGGAGTTTGCCCTTCGGCGAGCAACTGCAGGAACGCTTCTTCGACTATCACCAGGACCTGGCCCCGCAACAAGTTGCGAACGTTCTCGGCGGCCGGGTGATTCGCTACCTGAATCGCAACAATGAGTGGGTGGCCATCGTCGTGATCGAGAAAGTCGAAAACGCGGCCGCCCGCGATTTGGAGTTACGCCGCGCTCCATGATTGGCAGAGCAGGCCCTTTTGTTTTGTCATCCCGACCGAGCGGAGGGACCTGCTTTTCCCGGCCAGAGCAACTTCAACGGATATGCGGCCCGCAGCAATCGTGGTCTCAGCCTCGCACTGCCGCTCCTGCCAACGGTTAAACTGTCAGCAGATGGCACGCACCACCATCCTGGACTACCTCGATAACTTCCGCCGTCACGCTCGGGAGGCGGCCTACGCTCAACATCGCGGTTATCGCATGCAGCGATGGACGTATGGCGATGTACTGAGCAATGCGTATCGCTTTGCGCGCGAGCTGGAACGGCGCGGCATCGGCAAGGGCGACAAGGTCATCCTCTGGGGCGAGAACTGCGCCGAGTGGGTGGTCGCATTTTTCGGGTGCTTGCTGCGTGGCGCCATCGTGGTGCCCATCGACAAGGTCGCGGCCCCGAATTTCGCCCAGCGTATCGCGCAACAGGTGGATGCCAGGCTCTGTGTTGGCTCGATGCAGAACCACATCCCGGGCATCGCAGAGATCAACCTGGAAACCCTGCGCGAGCAGCTCGCGGCGCTCTCCGATCAGCCCGTGGCTCCGCCGCCGCTCACTCGCGATGATGTTGTGCAGATTGTCTTCACCTCCGGCACAACCGCCGAGCCGCGCGGGGTGGTCATTACTCACGGCAACATCCTGGCCAACCTCGAGCCGCTGGAGCGCGAGATCGGCAAATACCTCCGCTACGAGCGCATTTTTCATCCGCTGCGATTCTTGAATCTGCTGCCGTTAAGCCATGTCTTTGGGCAGTTCCTGGGAATCTTCCTGCCGCAATTGCTGTCAGCCACCGTTATCTTCCAGGACACGCTGAACCCGACGGAAGTTCTGCATGTCATCAAGCGAGAACGCGTATCGGTGGTGGTCGCGGTGCCGCGCCTGATGGAGTCGCTGAAAGATAAGCTGCTGCGCGATTTCGATGCGGCGGGCCGGCGGCAGTGGTTCCAACGACAATTCGAAGCCGCAAACAACCAGCACTTCGTGCGGCGCTGGTGGCGCTTCCGGAAAATTCACAGCCAGTTCGGATGGAAGTTCTGGGCCTTCATCTCGGGGGGCGCGGCGCTCGACGCCGAAACCGAAGAGTTCTGGCGGCGATTGAGCTTCGTCGTAATTCAGGGCTATGGCCTCACCGAGACAACATCGCTGATTTCCTTGAACCACCCCTTTCATATGAGCAGGCGCTCGATCGGCAAAGTGCTCGAAGGCCGCGAGATCAAGCTCGATGAAAACGGCGAAATCCTGGTGCGTGGCGCCAACGTCGCTGCCGGTTATTGGCAGGGAAAAGAACTGAAGCCGGGGTTGAGCGAGGGAGGTTGGTTTCGCACTGGCGATCTGGGCGAACTCGACGCGGAAGGCAATCTCTATTTCAAGGGCCGCAAGAAAAATGTCATCGTGACGCGCGAAGGGATGAATATTTATCCCGAGGACCTCGAGAATGCGCTGCGCCAACAGCCCGCAATACGCGAGTGCGTCGTCGTCGGCTTAGAGCAGGGAGGCAACGCCGAGCCTTGCGCCGTTCTCGTCCTGCGCGATTCCGTCGATCCAGAGCCAGCGGTCAGGCGTGCCAACCAGCAGCTTGCGGAGTATCAGCAGATGCGCCGGTGGTTGGTGTGGCCCGAGCAAGACTTCCCGCGCACGCCCACACAGAAGCCCAGGATCGCCGCCATCCAGCAGGCGGTGCAGCAACACTTTGCCACTGGTGACGTCGGAGCCAGCGTGCCGCAGGGCGCTCTGGCGGACCTGATCGGGCGCATCACTGGACGCAGCACCGGCCCGCTCACCCCCGATGCCAGGCTCGACGGAGACCTGAACCTTAGCTCCATGGACCGCGTCGAGCTGATGAGCGCGCTGGAAGACCGCTACCAGGTCGATCTCAACGAGGCGAACTTCACCAGCGTCAGCACGGTTGGCGATCTCGAACGTTTGCTGCGTGGGCCGCAGAAGTCGCCGCAGAGCGGCTATCGGTATCCGCGATGGGCGCAGCGCTGGCCCACCACGTGGATTCGTAGCTTCATCTACTACTTGCTCACCTGGCCGGCGACCATGATCATGGCGCACCCCAGGATCGTTGGCCGCGAAAACCTGCGCGGTATCGACGGGCCGTTCCTCATCAGTTGCAATCACGTCACCTACATCGATGTTGGCTTCGCGCTGATCGCGCTTCCGCCCCGGGTGCGGCACAAGCTCGCGGTTGGCATGTGGGGAGAGATGCTGTGGGAGATGTGGCGGCCGCCGGCAACCTGGAATTCCTTGGTGCGTTGGGCGTACCGGGCCGGCTACTATCTGGTAGTTGCCCTGTTCAACGTCTTTCCGCTGCCCCAGCACTCCGGTGTGCGCGAGAGTTTTGCCTACGCCGGTGAATCGGTGGACCGCGGCTACAGCGTTCTGGTTTATCCCGAAGGTGTGCGCACGCCGGATGGCAAGCCGTCGCCGTTCCGCTCGGGTGTCGGAATGCTGGCTTCACGGCTGAACGTCCCAGTTGTCCCCATGCGGATCGATGGGTTGTACCAGATGAAAATGGCCGGGCACAAGATTGCGCGGCCCGGAGAGTTGACGGTCGTGATTGGCAAACCGATGCGCTTCTCGCCGGAAACGCCAGCCGAAGAAATTACCAAGCAGCTCGAACACGCCACGTGGACTATGTGACAAGAAATGGGTCGAACGCTGCCTGCATCCTATTTGCCTGACGCCGGCATCCAGTCCGCTTGGCCCCCACTGGTCAAGCGGAAGAGCTGGACGCGAACGTTTGCCGTATCGGAGACGTAGAGGCGGTTGCTCGCATCGACCCACAACCCTCTCGGAGCACTAAACTCGCCCATTCTGGAACCGGCTTGACCGAAAGAAGCCAGAAGGCCGCCTTTGCTGTTGTACATTCTGACCTCGGAAGTACCGACATCCGAGACATAGATGTTGCCGTCCCGATCGAGTGCCAACGCGTCTTCCCTTTCAAGCTCCCGGCGGGGAGCATTCAGAACGGTGAAACGTCCAAGCAGATTGCACTCCAGGTCCATGATCTGAACGCGTGCCCCAAAGGTATCCAGAACAGCAACTTCGTGATCGTTCACGGCAATCTCGGTGGGATAGTTGAACATTCCCGGGCCGGTATTATTTCTGCGCTTCAACCCCCCACCGTCGATATCGTCCCACTGTTGCCCCACGCGCTTCAGGGGATTGCCTGCGAGGTCAAGCATGAAGATAAGATGACGAGGGCTGTCGGCAAGATATAAGTGCCCCGCCTTGCGGTCGATCGCAATTCCGGTGGGGCTTTGATACATGTTCTCGCCGTGGACGTTTCCGATGTAGCGTACAAACTTTCCGTACGGGTCGTACACCAAAATCATTCCACGCTCGGCATCGGCAACGTAAATATTGTCTTCCCCATCTACCGCGACTCCGGCTGGTGACTGCAGCCGGCGGCCTTGCCCGCCAAGAATGCTGAAGGAGGTTTTTCTCTTGGGGTCCAGTACAAGTACGGCCGGAATGCCAGGATCGCTAAGGATGACGCGCTGCCGAGAGTCGGTGGTCAGGTATTGGGGTGTCCGCAGCACGCTGGGCCGGCCGTAAGCGAAGGAAACAACGGCATTGCGAACGCTACCCGCAAGGGATTGCACTTCCGGCAAAGCTGTTGCGTGCCCCGGTGGCTCAATATCGTCCACGACCCGCACGTCGGAAGAAAGCATCCAGGGAGGAACGGCACTCTGTCTCGCGGTTTGCTCCGACGGACCTTCGGGTGGTGGCACCTTCATCGCGTCAAGAAAACGAGTGAACCTCGATGACCCTCGAAACGTCGCGTCAGGCTGAAACATGCCGACATAGGCCAGCTCGCGGCCGCTCCCAAGGCTTAGTCGAGGAAAGGCGCGCGCAGATTGACTTGGATCCTGAGTGGGCAACGGCGTAGACCGGTCGCCGGCCTGGAGCCTTTGGGCCGGCGCCGATTGGGTCAACACAGCCGTTAGCGTAAACGCTATCGCTACTGCCAGGGCAGCCGTCCCCGCACACGAGCTTGTGCGGAAAGGTAAGCTGCAAGATTCCTGTTCGTGGCGCATCGGTTCCGCCTCTCTGCCATCAAGCTCGAATGAAACTGGCCACTGGGCAGGTGCAGTTGGAAACCTGGGAGAAGGAAGCCCGAGGGTCTTGTTTCTCGCGCGGACTCGACGAAGTGGGCGTGAGGAAAAAGGTGGGTATCCGCTTCCCTTGGACACCCAACAGCAGTTCACTCCTGCCTCTACCAGTTCGTCGGTGATCCACGACACACAGGGACGTGATGAGCAAGGGCGTAATCGGAGACACAATCCACTCGCTTGACTATCAGCCCCTTCGGAAACTAGCTCACTTCCTCTGTGACGCGCGTCATAGCCTTAGGTTGGCCTCTAGTGTTTGAATAGAGAGTTTGGCCGAACGTGGAGGCGTGGATGCGCGAAGCAGTCCTTAAATTGTGGCCTGAGATCGAGTGGATTCAGTCTCCCGAACTGCGCGAGCAGGTCACAAAAACCTGGCAGCGCGCCCTGGAACTCAGCCCGCTCACGCCTAACGACCTTACTCGCATTCCGTTCACCCTGCTGGTGCCAAACTGCCCCACGACGTTCATGGAGCACAAGCGCTGCGTGGTACACATCGCACGCAAGGCGGCCGAGAGCATGAAGGAATTTATGGGGCGCGCGCTGCCCATCGACATGGATACCGTGATTGCGGGCGCGATTCTGGCCGACGTCGGGAAATTGCTGGAGTACGAAAACGTCGGCGGCAAGACCCGCCAGAGCAAGCGCGGCGAGTTGCTGCGGCATCCGTTTACCGGGGTGGCGCTGGCGATGGAATGCGGCGTGCCCGACGCGGTGTGCCACATCATCGCGGCGCATGCCGCGGAAGGCGATCTGGTTAAGCGCACGACCGAGGCCTACATCGTGCACCACGCCGATTTCATGGCCTTTCTGCCGTTCAAGAACCTGGCGAAATAGAAGGAAACGAGGAGAAGACTCTGATGTCGCCCACAACTGCGCCAACGCCGAACAAAGCGGCGGCCAAGCCGACGATCACGGCGATCATGGCGCAATGGGCCGCCGGTGTGAAGTTCGAGCAGCTCTCCCTTTCCAAAGATGCGGTGCATCAGGCCAAGCGCCTCTTGCTCGACAGCATTGGCTGCGCGCTTGGCGGCTACCAGCAGCATGACGTCATGATCGCGTTGGGAGTGCTGAACGAAATTGCAGGCCCGAGTGGTGCAACCGTGATCGGCAGCGGCGCGCAGATGGATGTGGTTTCAGCGTCGCTGGCCAACGCGCTGATGATTCGCTGCATGGACTACAACGACATTTACTGGAAGCAGGACCCGTCGCACCCGTCGGACATTTTTCCCGCGGCAATGGCTGCCGGTGAGCGTGCCGGCAGCGATGGGCGCGAACTCATCGTGGGTCTGGTGCTGGGCCACGAATTTGAGATGCGGCTGTGCGAAGCGGCCTTCCCCGGCATTCGCGAGCGCGGCTGGCATCATGCCACGTTGACCGCGTTCGTCTCGCCGATCGTGGCCGGACGTATGCTGTGCCTCAGCGCTGAGCAAATTCAGCACGCCATCGGCATCAGCGCCAGCGCGCGCGCCACCCTGGGCGCGGTCACCGCCGGCAAGCTGACCATGATGAAGAACACCGTCGATCCCATGGCCACGCAGAGCGGCGTGCTGGCAGCCTTGCTGGCGGAAAAGGGATATACCGGGCCCGAGCACGTGATCGACGGCAAAGAGGGACTGGTGCACTGCTTTGGCCCCGAGTGGAAGCTGAACGTTCTGACCGACGGGCTGGGCGATTCGTGGCGTATCACACAATGTGGGATGAAGGCGTTTCCCACCGAAGCCCTGACGCACACGCCAATCTCCGCTGTGCTTGCGCTGGTGAAAGACCACGACCTCAAGCCCAACGACATCGCGAAAGTACACATTCGCACCACGGCGCGCGGGGCCGACATTCTGAGCGATCCCAGCAAGTACGATCCGCACACCAAGGAGACTGCCGACCACTCGCTGCCGTATGTCATTGCCGTTGCCATCGCTGAGCGCCAGGTCACTCCGTTGCAGTTTACGCAGGCGAAGATCATGGATCCTGTAATCCGCGCCCAGCTCAGCAAGATCGCCGTCTCCGCCGATCCCGAGATCGAGAAAGTCTTTCCGGCGCTGCAGCGGGTGATCGTGAGAATTTACACCATCGATGGCCGCGAGTTCACGACGCAGCTTGATTATCCCAAGGGCGATCCGCGCAATCCCCTGACCGACAAGGAAGTGGAAGAGAAATTCGAGGCACTGGCGGAGCCGGTGATGTCGCGCGAAGCCCGTCGTCGCGCCATGGACGCCATTTGGAACCTGGAGAAGCAGCCGAGCGTGACTGCGCTGATGAAGCTGTTCAAGGCCGACCGGGCACTGGCGGCGGGAGGTCATTGAGATGGGACAGACCATCGTAGAAAAGATCGCGCAAGCCCACATGGCTGAGGGGCCGCGCCGCCCGCTGCGCGCCGGCGACTTCCTCTCCGTCCGGCCTTATCACGTGATGACCCACGACAACACTTCCGCGGTGATGAAGAAATTCAAGGCCATCGGCGCGAAGAAGGTACACGATTCGGCGCAGCCGGTCATCACCGCCGATCACGATATTCAGAACACGGAAGAGTCGAACCTGGCGAAGTATCGCAGCATGGAGGCGTTTGCACGCGAGCAGGACATCGACTTCTATCCGCCCGGCACCGGCATCGGCCATCAGATCATGGTGGAGAAGGGCTACGTGCTGCCCGGGACATTTGTCGTCGCCTCCGATTCGCACTCCAATATGTATGGCGCATTGGGCGCGATCGGCACGCCGGTGGTTCGCACCGACGCGGCCGCAATCTGGGCGACGGGTGAGTTCTGGTGGCAGATTCCGCGCACCGTGCAGGTTGTGCTCGAAGGTCAGCTCGCGCCGGGTGCGACCGGCAAAGATGTGATCGTGACGTTGTGCGGACTCTACAACCAGGAAGAAGTATTGAATGCCGCGGTCGAGTTCGGCGGCCCCGGTGTGGCGTCGCTCAGCATCGACGCGCGGCTGACCATCGCCAACATGTCCACCGAGTGGGGAACGCTGGTCGGCTGGTTTCCGGTGGATGAGGTCACGCTACGTTACCTCGAGGCGCGCAATCGAGAATTGCGGGCGCAGGGGGTCACGCGTATTCCCCAAGAGAAATTTGAGGAGTGGCGTACGAATCCTCCGGCTCCGGACAAAGATGCGTCCTACGCGGGCCGGATCACGCTGAATCTTGCGGAGGTCACGCCGCACGTTTCGGGTCCGGATACGGTGCAGGTGATGCAGTCGGTTGCCGAAATTGCGAAGAAGAAAGTCGCGATCCAGAAGGCGTACCTGGTGTCGTGCGTGAACTCGCGGCTGGACGATCTGGAGGCCGCGGCGAAGGTGCTGCAAGGCAAGAAGGTCGCGGAGGGTGTGCAGTTTTATCTTGCGGCGGCCAGTCGCGCGGTGCAGGACGAAGCGGAAAAGCGCGGAGTGTGGCAAACCTTGCTCGACGCGGGTGCGCATCCGCTGCCGTCAGGATGTGGGCCGTGCATCGGCCTGGGTACGGGATTGCTCGAAGCAGGTGAGGTTGGCATCTCCGCCACCAATCGCAATTTCAAGGGGCGGATGGGTTCGCGCGATGCGCAGTGCTATCTGGGCAGTCCCGAGGTCGTCGCCGCTTCCGCCGTCGCCGGTTACATCTGTGGACCTGCTGAGACTGAGTATCGCGAACTGAAGAAGCATTTTGAAGTGCTGGCCACGGGTTCGGCTTCGGCCGAGAGAGTTGAAATCCTGCCCGGATTTCCGCAACGCGTGAGCGGAAGGCTGATCTTCTTGCCGCAAGACAACCTGAACACCGACGGCATCTACGGTAAGGACTACACCTATCGTGAAGACATGACGCCGGAGATGATGGCGCGCGTAGTGATGGAAAATTACGATCCGCAGTTTGCTGGGTGCGCGCGTGAGGGCGACGTTATTGTCGGCGGCTTCAACTTTGGCACGGGTTCCAGCCGCGAGCAGGCGGTGACGGCGCTGAAATACAAGGGCATTCCGCTGGTGATCGCGGGCAGCTTCTCGCAGACCTATCTACGCAACGCGTTCAACAACGGCTTTCTCTGCATCGAGACGCCCAGCCTGGTGAACCGGTTGCGCACCAAGTTTGTGGACGCGGTCGGCCGCAAGGAGAAGACGATTATTCCAGGTGACGAGGTCGAGGTTGATTTTTCCGCGAGTCTCATTCGCTATGCAGGCGAGCAGTTCGCCTTCCCGGCGCTAGGGTCGGTACCGCAGTCGTTGGTGATTGCCGGCGGAGTGGAGAACTTGGTGAGCCGCAAGCTGGGGTTGAGCACGGTGGTGGCGCAGATTTAGTGGCTGTCCCACAATGTGGGACATAGGGCGGTTGACGGTTACTGTGCGTAATAGGGGTCCTTCGACTCCGTGCGGTCGCAAGGCGACCGCACTTCGCTCAGGATGACAAATCCATCCAGAGGAATACTCGGTTGTGTAGAGGAGTTAGCGTTCATGGCAAAACGTAAAATCGTGTCCATGCCGGGCGATGGCATTGGCAACCAGGTCCTGCCCGAAGCGATTCGGGTGCTCGACGGCGTCGGTTTCGAGGCTGAGTACGTGCACGCCGATATCGGCTGGGAGTGCTGGGTCAAGCTAGGCGACGCGCTTTCCGAGCGCACCATCGAGTTGCTGCGCCAGCACAAGGTCGGACTGTTCGGCGCCATCACCTCGAAGCCGAAGAAGGAGGCCGAGGCCGAGTTAAGCCCTGCATTACGCGGCAAAGGCTACCAGTATTTCAGCCCGATTGTTTCCATGCGACAGATCTTCAACCTCGACGTGTGCGTGCGGCCGTGCCTGTCGTTCCCCGGCAACCCGCTCAACTTCATCCGCCAGAAACCGGCTGGCGGGTACGAAGAGCCCAAGGTGGACGTGGTGGTCTTCCGCCAGAACACGGAAGGATTGTATGCGGGAGTGGAGTGGACGAATCCACCGCAACCGGTGCGTGACGCATTGCGCACCCATCCGAAGTTCAAGCCGTTCACCAACGTCGCCGGCGAGGACCTGGCGATTTCGGTGCGCGTCATCACGCGTCCGGCGGCGCGCCGGATTTGCGAAGCCGCATTCCTTCATGCGCGCAAGCACGGTTACAAATCGGTGACCATCTGCGAGAAGCCCAACGTGCTGCGCGAAACTTCGGGCATGATGGAAGAAGCCGCCAAAGAAGTGCACAAGCAATATAGCGACATTGCGCTGTGGTCCACCAATATCGATGCGCAGACCATGTGGCTGACCAAGAACCCGGAAGAGTATGGCGTGATCGTGGCCAGCAACTTGTTCGGCGATGTCATCAGCGACGCATTCGCGGGACTGGTTGGTGGTCTTGGTTTTGCGGCGTCGGGCAACATTGGCCAGGAGGTCGCGGTGTTCGAGCCCACACATGGGTCGGCTCCGAAGTATGCCGAGCTGGATCCGGCGATCGTCAACCCGATTGCTATGATTCTTTCGGCGGCGATGATGCTTGATCATCTTGGAGAGAACGATAAGGCGCGCAAGATTCGCGATGCTATCGCGGCGGTTGTGGCCGAAGGCCAAGTGCGCACCTATGACATGATGCGCATCCCCGGCGGAGCGAAATCGCTGGCCCAGGGCGCCGCCTCGACAACGCAGATGACAGACGCCATCCTGGCGAAGCTTGGGGTGACGGTGGAGAAGGCTTATGCCGGCAGTGGCAAAAATTAGCGAATTGCGACGAGGCGAGGCGGGACGCGCCGGCGACGACGTGCGCTCCGACTTGTACGTCAGCTTCGAGGAACGCGGCAGCGGCGGGATTGAGATCGGCCTGCGCTCGCGCGTCGAACTGTACTACGGTGAGGTCATCCGGCGCCAGGTGCACGACGTCCTGCGTACGCTGGGCGTCGAGCACGCGTTAATCGAGATCGTGGATGAGGGCGCGCTGCCGTTCGTGATCGCTGCTCGCATCGAGGCGGCGGTGCGCCGCGCCCGGCTCGCACAACGCAAGTCAGTGCTGCCGGAAGCGGTGACGCTGGCGGCGCCGTCGCCGCGAGACCGTCTGCGGCGGTCGCGGCTTTATCTTCCCGGTAATGAACCCAAATACTTCATCAACGCCGGGCTGCATGGGCCGGATGCAGTCATTCTGGACTTGGAAGATTCGGTGCACTATGCCGAGAAAGACGCTGCACGGCTGCTGGTTCGCAATGCGCTGCGGGCGGTCGATTTTGGCGCGGCAGAGCGCATGGTCCGAATCAATCAGCTCCCGCTCGGGCTGGCCGATCTGGAAGAAATCGTTCCGCAGTCGCCCGATCTCATTCTGGTTCCGAAAGTCGAAACTGCTGCGCAGATATCTGACGTTGTGGGAGCTATTGACTCAATCGCAAAAGGAGTGGGCGTCACGCGTCCCGTTTGGCTGATGCCGATTCTCGAATCGGCGCTGGGCATCGAGAATGCGTTCGCCATCGCCACGGCTTCGGACCGCATTTCCGCCATCACTCTCGGATTGGAGGACTACACCGCCGACCTCGGCGTGGCCAAGACAGCCGGCGGAAGCGAATCGCTCTATGCCCGCATGCGCGTGGTGAATGCCGCCCACGCCGCGCATGTGCAGGCCATCGACTCGGTGTATGGTGACGTCGCCGATACCGAGGGACTGCTGCACTGGGGCGAGGCTTCACGCGCCATGGGATTCGAGGGCATGGGCTGTGCCCATCCGGTGCAAATTGAGATCATCCATCGTGCCTTTGCACCTGCGCCGAACGAACTGGCGAAGGCGCTTGCAATCGTTGCAGCCTTCGACGAGGCGCAAGCTCGCGGACTTGGCGTGGTGAGCTTAGGGTCCAAGATGATTGACGCCCCGGTCGTGCAACGCGCCGTGAAGCTGGTCGCACGGGCCAAGAAGATGGGCATCAGTGCCGATCAGGCGCCGGCAGGAGAAGCATCATGAGTGCGGGCGTTGCAACAAGCTTAGTCACGAACGCGGCGGGCCGTCGCGTGCCCACTCATGTCAACGGTCGCGAACAGGTGCCGTACAAAGGAGTCAATCAACACAGTCCCACGGGAAATAAAGCCGGCCCGCCGATTCGCAGTAGCAGCGACTATCCCACAAACGGGGACAAGCACGTCCGCGACTTGGAAACCGCGCTACGTCTCTGCGGACTGCGTGATGGCATGACCATCAGCAGTCATCACCACCTGCGCAATGGAGACCGGGTCGCGCTCACCGCGTTGCAAACCGCCGCGCGCATGGGCGCCAAGGACCTAGTGTGGTTTCCCAGCGCATCGTTTCCGTGCCACGAGCCGGTGATCGACCTGATGAAGTCGGGCGCGGTACATCACATCGAAGGCAGCATGAATGGGCCGCTCGGCGACTATTGTTCGCACGGACACATGCGCGGCCTGGGTGTGTTGCGCTCGCACGGGGGACGCTGGCAGGCGGTGCAGGATGGCGAAGTCCACATTGACATCGCGGTGATCGCCGCGCCCACAGCCGACTTCTTCGGCAACGCCGATGGCTCGCACGGACCGTCGGCATGCGGTTCGCTGGGATTTGCCCTCGCCGATTCCGTCTATGCCGACCGCGTCATCGTCGTGACCGACAATCTCGTTCCGTTCCCGTGCATTCCCTGGCAGATCCAGGGCAACAACGTTGACTACGTGGTCGAGGTCGACTCCATCGGCGATCCTTCGATGATTGTCAGCGGCACCACGCAGATCACGCGCAGTCCCGATCGTCTGCGAATTTCCGAACTGGTGGCTCGCTTTCTGCGCGACAGCGGAATCATGCGCGACGGTTTCTCTTTCCAGGCGGGCGCGGGTGGCATCGCGCTGGCATTTGTGGATTACCTGGCCGGCATGATGAAACAAGCCAACGTGAAGGCCGGCTTCGTGCGCGGCGGCTCAACCAAGTATCTGGTTGACCTGCTCAACGAAGGTCTGATCGGGTACATACTCGACGGCCAGACTTTCGACTTGGACGCAGTGCATTCGATCGCCAGCAGTCCGCGTCATGTGGCCACCAGTCCGTTCACCTCGTACAACTTTCACGGCAAGGGCAACTTCGCTTCGCTGGTTGACGCCGCCGTGTTGGGCGCAACCGAGGTTGACGTCAACTTCAATGCGAATGTCGTGACCCACTCGGACGGGCGGCTGTTGCACGGAATTGGCGGCTGGCAGAATTGCCTGTTCGCAGGATGCACGATTCTTGCGGTCCCGTCGTTCCGCGATCGCATTCCGGTGATCGTTGACGAAGTGACTACAGTGACCGGGCCGGGTGAACTGATCGACGTGGTCGCAACGGAGCGCGGCATTGCCATCAATCCACGGCGGCAAGACTTGCTGGATGCGGTGAAAGGCAAGGGCCTGCCGATTCGTCCCATCGAAGAGTTGCAGGCCGAAGTGGAGAAGATCTGCGGCGGCAAACCGGCCAAGCCTCGCCTGCTTGACCGTCCCGTGGCGGTCGTGAAATGGGTGGACGGAACCGTGCTCGACACCGTGTGGCAGGTGGTGGATGACAATCCCTACGCGCCGAAGGTGAGCGGCGGAGAATGATGTATTGGTAGTCGTGCGGTTTGCTGCAACTTGCTCGCGCACGGCAGCGCGGAACCGCGTAACCCACTCCTTCACATCTTCCGGAGTGTGTCCTTAGGCCGCTTCTTCACATCTCAATTGGCCGGGACGATTCGCGCCTTCGGCCAGACAGCATCCTTTGCGCGGGGCTGACCTGGGCCGCAGGTCGTGCTCCTGACCAACTGAGGCGCGTGGTCGTCATCGCGCTTGAAAATGTAAGCGCGAATCTTGTAGCAGATCCCTTGGTTGGCGCCGGCGCGCGCGATGTCATTCGAAGATTCGGTCGCTACCAACGGTCGCTGTCCGCTGACTGTTGCCATCGGCGAGTTGAGCCCCGCGAGATTCGAGCTTGCGACGGACTGATCAAGCGCGTCCGGCGGCTGGACAGCGTGGCCGAGAGCAGCGGCTAGCAGGATGAAGCACAGCGTGAAGCGAGCCATAAAGAAGCCCTCCTTTGCGCGCATCATAGCACCGTTTCGGGCGGTTGAAGCAGCGATTGGGACGAACTGCTCAGCCAGTTTGCGGTACGACGAAAGCGGCAGGACAAATACCGCCTTGGGGGATGTTCAGACCGAGCGTAGATGGCACTCTGTCTTTAGCAATGGCAGTGAAACCCGGCCGCCCAGATAAGAAACTGTATCGGCGGCGAAGCGACGCAGGTGACCATTCTCCTCCTTACCCCACGCACCTGCCGCAGGGTTTTCCAGCAGAGGCAGGCTGACCCAGCGGACACTCTTCGCTGGGTCTTGGTTCCTACAAGCTATCTCATAAATCGTTTTGCGTCAGGGCACGGCTTCACAGGCTGCGGAAAAACTCGTCGCGCTGAAAAGAAACCGCAGATTCCTCGGGGCTGAACTTCACCCCAACAAGCGCAAAAACGGCGCTCGTTGGGGGCCCGGTTCGCCCCTCGGAATGACAAGAACTAAAGAGCTGAACGGCGCACCTAAAAGTGCGCCGTTTCAAAACACCGCTGGAGCCGACCTTCTCCGCAACCCCCTTCAAACGTGCCGCAACGAGCCAACCCTGCACCTCGTATCACATCCTCGAAGCGGCGGTTGTGTTCTAATACTATGGCTGGGTTGAGCCATGCTCTGTGGTGGCCACACGGAGGAACCTGATGGACGAGCGCGAGCTGTATGACGAGCGGCAAGAGACCAGGAAAGCGACTTTAAACTGCCCTCATTGCCATCAGTCCGCCGAATACGATTTGGGCTGGTTCGTCCGCACCAAGAAGCGTCAACTGCCTCCGCGCGCTGACGAACGTGACCGCGCGAAATTTGCCAAAGCCCGTTCCTACATGGTCCGGCGCGACGACCTGGTCGCCTGCAAGAACATTCGCTGCCGCAAGCGCTTTGAGGTCTCGGGCGTTCAGTCGGTGGCCTTTCTCGATGAACAGGTGAAACCCGAAACACGGCAGTGACCGGCTTGCCGCGGGATGAATCTTTATGGTTCTTCGCCTGAGGTCTCATCTTCTAGCAGGCTGCTGAAAAAGCCGGAAAAGCAGATCCCTCGCGGGCTAAACTTTACCCCAACAAGCCCGCCACGGCGGGGCGCTTGTCGGGGACCCCTGTTCGCCCGCTCGTGATGACAAAAATAAAAGCCTTAGCGGCACGGCTGAAGCCGTGCCCTTTCAAATCGCATCCGCACACGGAGTTTTTCAGCAGCCTGCTAGAATCCTGATGGACAGAATGAACTGGAACGACCAACGCGCCGGTTCTGTGCCACCGCGCAGGACAAATCTACCGCGGGAGTTGAGCCAGTGATGGCGGGCCTCAAGAAGTTTTGGCAGCGCGTCACCGACGGCATGAAGCTCAACGAGCTCTGGACGCAGTTCCAGGCGGACGCTCGTTCCAGTTATCGCCTTTACTCCCAGGACGTAGATTCCACTCGCACCGCGGGAGTATCCAAGCGCAAACACTTCTTCAACGTCGGACGGCAGTTTTTCTGGGCAATGCTGGAGAAATTGACCCCGGCGCGCCGCGTTCTTCTTTTGATTGCACTGGTGTTCCTCTTTACCAACATAGGCGGTTCCGGGCGGGACAATACTGGAGGAGCGAGGGTCTTCTGGTTTAGCGGCTCCTTTTGGGGCGGCCTGTTGCTGCTGGTCCTGGTGATTCTGGAAGTCGCCGACCGGGTAGTCATGAAGCGCGATCTCCAGATCGCGAAAGAAATCCAGGCGTGGCTGCTGCCGGCGAGTCCTCCCGCCGTGCCCGGCCTCGAGATCGCATTTGCCACCCGTCCGGCGAATACCGTGGCCGGCGACTACTACGATGTCTTCGCACGCCCCTGTGCAGGCTCATCCGCCGAGACATTCCTGATTGCAGTGGCTGACGTGGCCGGGAAGAGCATTCCGGCCGCCATGCTTATGGCAACTTTTCAAGCCAGCCTGAAGACACTTTCCACAACGCCGGGCCCGCTGGTCGAACTGGTGGGCCGCATGAATGGGTATGCCTGCAGCAACAGCCAGAACGGCCGTCGCTTCACCACTACGTTTATCGCCGAATACGATCCGGGGTTGCGGACCTTGAGCTACGTCAATGCCGGCCATAACAGTCCGATACTGCGGCGCCAGTCCGGCAGCATTGAGCGCTTACAGATTGGCGGAGTGCCGCTCGGCATTCTGGAAAATGCCCCTTACGAGTCGAGCTCGGTGACTCTGCAAACTGGCGATTGGCTGGTGATCTTCACCGACGGCGTGGTTGAAGCGGAGAACCAGCGGCAAGAGGAGTATGGTGAGGCACGCTTATTCGCGGTGCTGCAGGCTGGTCTGAACTATGCTCCCGCCGCGCTGCTGAATTCCATTATGAGCGATCTCGACCGATTCGTCGCCAACGCCCCGCAGCACGATGACGTTACGCTGATGCTGCTGCGTGCCGGTTAGATCGCTTCAAAAGCGATGTTCGGGAGGTCAGGAGCGTGCTTGGCCGCGACTTCTGCTTGCGTCATTCCACCGCTTTCCCGAACAGCGCACTCACCCCTGCGATGTTGGGAAGCAGCTCCGCAGGAAAATTGTGGCGCTGCTGTAAGTACGCAGGATCGTTGTAGGTGAGCCAAACCTTCCCTTCGGCGTCCTGCCAGAACAACGCTTTCAGTGGCAGGTCAATCGCAACACTGGGAGCAGCCTGCATCAACGGAGTTCCGCCCTTCGGACTGCCGAAGATGAGCAGCTTGGTAGGCCGCATGGCGAGCCCGACCTTCGCGGCCTCGCCGCTGTGATCTATGCGCGCAAAGATGGTGACTCCGGGCTCATTGAGCAGAGCTTCGAGGGGCTGCATGGTTTCTTCAACGCTGTGTTGACTCGCCAGATGGATGAGCCCGTTCTGCGCATGCACACTCATATCGACTCCCCTGTTTCGTTGCTGTTGCTTTCGCGCGGCGGAACCATTATGGAGGCCGGTAATCGCCGCCAGCAAGCCTTGCTTGGGAACACACTCTCTGTGTAAGAATGGATTGATGCCATCGAGCCGCTGGGATGCTGTCATCTTCGACTACGGGCGAGTGCTGAGTCTGGCGCCTTCGGATGCTGAGTTGCAGGAATTTGCGGCGCTGGTTGGCATCACCGAGCCACCCTTCTTCAAGATCTACTCAGCCACGCGCCTTGACTACGATGCTGGCCGCGCCGATTTCCGGCAACACTGGCGGGCTTTCGCCGACGCCGCTGGTGTTGCGCTCGGGCCTGCGCAAGTGGAGCGCATCGCCGACATGGAAACGCTCATGTGGCTGCGCGTCAATCCCGAGGCGCTCGCGCTGGCGCGCGAAATCAAGGCAAACGGGGTGCGGACCGCCATCCTCTCCAATATTCCTCACGACCTGCTGGCCGAGGTGCGCAAATTCAGTTGGCTTGGTGAATTCGAGGTGAAGATCTGGTCGTGCGAGCTGGGCATCCTGAAGCCTGATCCGGCCATCTACCGCGCTTGCCTTGACGCTTTGGGTTGCCGTGCGGAACGCACGCTGTTCTTCGACGACCGCGCCAATAATGTCGAAGCCGCCCGCGATCTAGGCATGGAGGCGCACATCTTCGAATCCGCGAATCAGGCCAAGGCGATTGTGCGAGCAGGAATGGACAGCAGTCGCCAGTAGCCAGTAGTTGCCAGTAGTCAGTTGCTACTACCGGATACTGACTACCGCCCCTACTGCTTACTGGCCACCCACCAGCTTTTCCATTTCGTTCTCGTCAATCACGCTGACACCCAGCCCTCGCGCTTTATCGAGCTTCGATCCGGCCTCTGCTCCGGCGACCACGTAGTCGGTTTTCTTGCTCACCGAACCGGCAACCTTGCCGCCGGCATCCTCGATCAGTTTCTGGGCTTGGTCGCGAGTGTGGCGCTCCAGAGTTCCCGTGAGCACGAACGTCTTTCCGGCGAGCGTGGTGGCGCGCTGTTTCTTGTGGCCTTTGAAGGTAAGCCCGGCCTTGCGCAGCCGTTCGACCAGCGCCACATTTTTCGGCTCGTCAAGAAACTCGCGGATGCTGGCCGAAACGCGCGGGCCAATCTCATTCACCTGCTGCAGCTCTTCTTCCGTCGCCTTCATCAGCTCGTCCATCGAGCCGAAATGTTCGGCCAGAAATTGTGCCGTGCGCTCGCCGACCATGCGAATGCCCAGCCCGTAGATGACCCGCTCCAGAGGCAGCTTCTTCGAATTCTCGATTTCGGAGAGAATGTTCTGCGCCGACTTCTTGCCCATGCGTTCCAGCGTGAGCAGCTTTTCTTCGGTCAAGTCGTAGATATCGGCAATGTTGTTGACCAAGCCGTTCTCGACCAACTGATTCACCAGCGCGTCGCCCATGCCTTCAATGTTCATGACTCCGCGCGAAGCGAAATGGCGAATGCTTTCGCGCAGCTTGGCCGGGCAGTTGGCATTGACGCAGCGATGGTCGGCTTCGCCTTCGGCGCGGACCACGTGTCCACCGCACACCGGGCAACGTTCGGGCATGTGAAACTTGCGATGGCCGCGTGGCTTGTCTTCCAACACCTTCACAACTTTGGGGATGACGTCGCCGCCGCGCTCCACCGTTACCCAATCGCCGATGCGCACACCCAGGCGGTCGATCTCGTCCATGTTGTGCAGAGTGGCGCGGCTGACGGTGGTGCCGCCGATCGCGACCGGCTTCAGCGCGGCCACGGGCGTCAGCTTGCCGGTGCGGCCCACCTGCACCAGGATGTCCTCGATCTGCGTCACTCCGGAACGCGCGGCAAATTTGTAGGCGATCGCCCAGCGCGGCGCTTTGCCCGTGTAGCCCAGCTCTTCCTGCAAGCGAGTGCGGTCAACCTTGATGACGATGCCGTCGATTTCGTAAGCCAGGTTGTCGCGCTTGGCTTCCCACTCGTGGATGAAGGCCCAGACCTCATCAAGGTTGCGGACCAGGCGGTGGTTGGGATTGACTTTGAAGCCGGCGGTTTCGAGCGCCTTCAAAGTTTCCGAATGCCGCTCGAAGAGGGTGCGTCCCTTGACGAACAGCGCGTAAGAGAAAAAATCGAGCCGGCGCTGGGCGGTGATGTTGGGCTCCAGCACTCGCACCGTGCCGGCCGTAGCGTTGCGCGGGTTGGCAAACTTCGGCAGGTCCTGCTGCTCGCGCTCGTCGTTCATGCGCTGAAAGGCGGCCAGCGGCATCAGCAATTCTCCGCGCACTTCGAAGTCCGGAGGCAGACCGGCCTTCGCCAATGTCTTGGCAGGAATGCTGAGCGGCACGCTGCGCACCGTGCGCACATTGAGGGTCACGTCTTCGCCCACCGAGCCATCGCCGCGGGTGATGCCCAGCGCCAGCTTGCCGCCGGCAAAGCGCAAGGCCAGCGACATGCCGTCGAGCTTGAGCTCGCAGACGTAGTCCACGCGCGACTCGCCGCTCAACTCGTGCACGCGCCGCTCCCAATCGCGCAGCTCCTCCTCGCTGTAAGCGTTGTCGAGCGACATCATGGGCGTCGAATGCGGAATTTTGACGAAGCCCTCGCGCGGCTTGCCGCCCACCCGCTGGGTGGGCGAGTCGGGGGTGATCAGCTCGGGATGCTGGGCCTCGAGCGCCTTCAGCTCGTTCACCAGGCGATCGAATTCGGCATCGCTGATCTCGGGATCGTCGAGCACGTAGTAACGGTGCTCGTGGTGGCGGATCTTCTCGCGCAACGCGTCAATCTTCTGCTGCACATCTTTACCGGATGGCATGAAGCAATTATGCCAGTTGTCGGCAGTCAGCAGTCAGTAGTCAGTAGCCAGAAGCCAGAAGCTATCTCATGAATTCGGCTTCAGGAGGCACCGAAAAGTCCAGCTTTGAAGGGGCGCACCTTTAGGTGCGCCGTTGTGAGCCCCCTTTATTTTTGTCATTAGGAGCGGGCTTCAGCCCGCACTTTGCGGCATCATCCCCTCGGCGAGGCCGCCATGCGTGCCGCTCTGCCGGAGTTGCGGACCTTGCTTAGCATTCCTGCGGTGGATGCCGCCGCTGCGGTGACTGATCTCGCCGCCGCAACTGCGCCGCCAGTTTCCCCAGCACAGCCGCAGCCCAGTCCGGCGGTGTAGCTGGCTGGGCGCATGCCCGTGCGACATTGGAGTCCCGCCTTACTGCGACACACATTCGGCATTTGCAGCCTAATATGAGTAAACGCCAGAGCGCATAGCCTCGGGTTGCAACTCACATTGCAATCTAGCTCACCAGTTTCTTGCGAAGTGCCGCTACCATTCCCATGAACCCGCTACCCAGCAAAAGGATGCTGCCTGGCTCCGGGATCGGTGAGGCTCCTATTGTCAGATCGGTGATAGCAAGGTTCCAGCTACCATCGCCGGGCGGAATCTGGCCATTCAAGTCAACCATCTGCATCTCTGCAATTAACTTGTCGGAGGTAATCCCGAAGTAGCCCTGGGTCGGCATTGGGAGCAGGTCCGTGCTTCCGTCCCCAAAGGTGATCAAGTCATAGGCTAACAGGGAGCCGTCGTTGATTGTAACCAGAAATCCGACACCGTAAACACCCTTGGAAGTCCCCAGACTCGTAGAGGTGAAATACAGGTTGAAGCCTCCATTGCAACCTGCGCAGTAATTGTATTGCTGCCCATTCTGGAAAACGATATCGTTATTCGGGAATGTAGTGGACTCGTAACGCGTCTCGCCTAACACGCTCGTCATTTGCGCATCTGTCTGCACCAATACGTATCCCGGGTTGGTGTAGTTGTCGGTAATCTTGGTGCCGATAGCAGCAAAAAAGTCCGCTTCATTGTCGTACACGGTGCTCGCCCTGGCGGCGATGGGCAGCATCACGGAGAGTGCCAACGTAATAAGTAACGACGTAAGTCTGCTCTTCATGTTCAACTCCGTTCAGCAGGAATTTACCACGGTCTGGCTGAAAAGAGTGGCGCCAAAGTGATGAGCATCTTTGAGTTTTCCCAGAATGGAACCATCTACGATCTCTCATCGATATCGAAAGCCCGCTACAATTCCTTCGAGGGTATCGATTTGATCCGTTTCTGCATCGCTGTGCTCGGTTGTGCTCTCTTCTATTCACCGCTGGTTCCCACTCAGGAGAAATCTCAGGCTGGGCCATTCACACCGCCTACCGCGATATTCGGATTTCGTGATCCCGGCCCTGAGTTGAAAGCGGAGAAGACATTTCTGGCGGTGCCCGACCCGCAGTTGGCCAGGGAGCATCTGCAATTTCTGACCTCCGCGCCCCACGTTGCGGGATCGCCCGAAGACCTGAAGACGGCTCAGTACGTTTTGGAGAAATACAAGGCCGCCGGGCTGGATGCCTACATCCAGCAGTACAAGGTCTGGATGAACCTGCCCCTCGACATCAAGGTCGAGGTGGTTGCGCCCAAGGGTGTCACCATGATCGGCCCATCGCCCGAGCACGTCAGCGACGATCCCTACCAGGATGATCCGCGCATTCTGCCGGCGTACAACGCATTCTCGCCGTCGGGCGACGTCACCGCGGATGTGGTGTACGCCAACTATGGCCGTCTTGAGGACTTCAAGAAGCTGCAGGAGATGGGCGTTGAGGTGAAGGGCAAGATCGTCATCGTTCGCTACGGAGAGAACTTTCGCGGGGTGAAAACCTTTGTCGCGGAGCAGTACGGAGCGGCGGGCGTCATCATCTACTCCGATCCCTGGGACGACGGCTATTTCAAGGGCGACAAGTATCCCAAGGGGCCGTGGCGCCCCGATACTGCGGTGCAGCGCGGTTCCATCCAATACGTGTTCCGCTATCCCGGCGATCCCACCACGCCGGGGATCGCTTCGGTGCCCGATCTGCCCGATAGCAAGCGCATCGCGCCCGAGAGCGCCACGGACATGCCGAAGGTCCCGACCACCCCGCTCTCCTATGCCGACGCCACGCCCATCCTGGCCAACCTCGGCGGCCCGGAGTCGCCGCGCGAATGGCAGGGTGCGTTGCCCTTCACCTATCACCTCGGCCCGGGGCCGGTGAAGGTTCACATGGCGCTGAAGCAGGATTACCACTTCGTCACCATCTTCGACGTGATTGGAATGGTGCGCGGATCACGGCTTCCCGACGAGTGGGTAGTCACCGGCAATCATCGCGATGCCTGGGTGTACGGCGCGGTAGATCCCAGCAGCGGCACCGCCGCGCAACTCGAAGCGGTGCACGGGATGGGGCAGTTGCTCAAGACCGGATGGCGGCCCAAGCGCACCATCGTTTTCGCCAGTTGGGACGCGGAGGAGGAGGGCCTGATGGGTTCGACCGAGTTCGCCGAGCAGCACGCTAAGGAACTTAGCCGGGCCGTCGCCTACTTCAACATGGACGTCGGCGTCGCCGGGCCTGACTTTGGCGCGTCGTCGGTGCCAAGTTTGAAGCAGTACCTGCGCGATGTGGCCAAGTCCGTGCCCAGTCCGAAAGGTGGCAGCGTGTACGACCAGTGGAAAGCCACCGCTGAGAAGAAAGAGCAGGAGCGTCCCAAGCCGCCGGAGCCTGAGTCCTCGAGTGCTCCGGCAGTCGAGCCGGCAGCTCCGATCCAGCACGATGTTCGCGTCGGCAATCTCGGCAGCGGCTCCGACTACACCGCCTTCCTGCAGCACCTGGGCGTGCCTTCCGCCGACATCGGCTCCCGCGGGCCATATGGCGTCTATCATTCGGCCTTCGACAACTTCGCCTGGTTCACCAAGTTTGGCGATCCCACATTTGTCTATGAGCAGGAGATGGCGCGTGTCTACGGACTGGAAGTTATTCGCATCGCCTCCGCCGACGTTCTGCCTTTCAATTTTCAAGACTACGGCAAAGAGATTGCAGACTACTTGAAGGCTGCCGAGCCGAAAGCAAAGAAGGCTTTCGGCGAACAGGCGCCGTCGTTCGCCGAAGCTTCGAAAGCGGCGGCGCGCTTGGAGAAAGCTGGGGCCGCCGTGTTGCAATTGCAGAACAAGCCGCTGGGAGATCCCGGCGGCATGAACCTGATTCTGCGCAATGCCGAACGCGCATTCCTTATCGACGGTCTGCCTGACCGTCCGTGGTTCAGACATGCGATCTATGCGCCGGGCGAATACACCGGGTATGCGGCCGTGGTCATTCCGGGAGTGAATGAGGCTATCGACAAGAAAGACCTGACAACCATGCAGCAGCAGTTGCAGTTGCTAACGGATGCCATCAACCGCGCCGCGGAATTGCTGGAGAGAGCGAAGTAGGAAGTCGAAGTCGATTTGCGCGGGAAACCGTTGCGGAAGGATACTGGCCCCCAACCCCTAGCCCCTGCCTTTCCGCCGATAGCGACTGAACTGGTGATCGCCGGCCTTGCGGCAGCTCAGCCACGTCCAGCGCGTCAAGTTCTCTCTCGTATATCCCGCCCCGCCGAAGACCGTGGGGCGCAGCAACAGCGGAGTAGCCTGCTCGCTGGCAACGCGCTCCTGCTCGGGGGGGACCACTTGTCCCACCTCGATGGGCGAGACGGTCATGAATTTTTCGTCCACCAGATCGGCACGCGCCAGACTGCCGTAGAGAGTTGGTCCGCCTTCGCACAGCAGATACTTCACGCCCAACTCCTCGCGCAGCTTGCCGACGGCGCGTGGCAAGTCAAAGGTTTCGCCTTCACCGGCGGCGATGATCGTGACATGCGGATGCGAACCCTGTGCGCGCAAGCGTTCAGCCCCGGCTGGAGAAGTCAGGATCGCCGCGTCCACCACATCGCCATCGAAAACTTTGTGCTGCGACAGATCGAGATTGACCGCGCGCGTCACGAAGATGTTCCGCTCGCGCTCTTTGCCCAGACGGCCACGCAGGTCGCGCAGCTCTGGGCCAGCGACCTGGAAGACGATGCCCCGGCTCTGCGGACCGCGAATGTGCTGCTCTTCCAGCAGAGTGTTCATTCCCATCAGCAGGCCGTCAGCGTGAGCGCGCAACAGGTCCATCAGCCAGCGGTCTTCCGGCGACTGCGAGATCTCGCCGCCCGACGCGTGCGCTCCCAGCAGCGTGGTGATGCCGTCAAGCGATTGTACGAAGTTGCTGTAGATCCAGGGGCGGCCAGCAGGAGGAGGTGGGAAGCCGAAACTGCCGTAAGGCGCGTAGGCGTCATCGGAAACGAGGCTCGGTTCGGCGTTATCGAACAGAACTTCGAAGCGGCGGCTTGGGCTGGGTCTCTCCATCACTGCGGTTCCAGAGGTGATTCTAAGGCGGACGCTAACTCGCTGGAAGGGCCGGGGGCCGGGCATTGCTGTTGATCTGCTGCGCCCGCATTTGCAGATGCTTCTCGCGGAAGTGTCCGATGGCGCGCTCGCCCCAGACCTTCACAAAGTAATGGTTCAGGCCCGCCCCGATGGCGGAGCTGACCAGCGGAATGAGACGTGCTGCCCACTTCTCCACGATCTCCGCGCTGGCGCTTACCGCGATCCGTTGAATGACCCGGGGAACGAACTTAGAGACGAGCTGCTTCTCCAGTATTTCGCGGCTGATGTCCACGCCCGCCGCACTGGCCGCCGCCACCCACAGTTCCGCCTCTTCTTCCTCGGTGTTGTAGGGGAAGCCGTAAATCAGGCTGAGCTTCTGGATCATGCGCAAAGTGATGGCCGCCAGAATGCCGAGATCGGGCAGCATGGTAAACATACCGCCCAGACCCAGACCGGCGCCTTCGACGGTGGCCAGGCGCGTGTGAGCACGGATGGTCTGTGCCGCGATATGGTCCAGCATGGCGGGATCGACCGAATACATACCCTGATACGTCGCCGCAGGCAGGTTGTAAGCCATGCGCAGATGTTCGAGATACTTTTCGGGATTGACCTTGACGGTGGAGTAGGCCTTCATGAAGGCGGAGCGCACGGCCGCTTCGACACCGCGCCTCATCCACGATTTTCTCAGGTGGTCTGTCATGCTCGCGTACTCAAGTATAGGCGTTTTGTCCACCGCGCAGCTCTTGCCCGGTGAAACTTTCCTGGCACTCCTGTGCTAGCATCGAACCTTGCAGATGCCAATAGGAAAACTCCAGGTTGTACCCCTCGGCGGACTCGGCGAATTCGGCATGAATTGCATGGCGATTCGCTGGGGCGACGACATCATCGTCATTGACGCCGGACTCATGTTCCCGGAAGCCGAGTTGCTGGGCGTGGACATCGTTGTCCCCGATATTACCTACCTGATCGAGAATCGCGCTCATGTGCGCGCCATTATTCTCACCCACGGCCACGAAGATCACATCGGCGCGCTGCCCTGGATCCTCTCGGAACTCAACGTCCCGGTTTACGGCACCGAATTTACCCTGGCCTATGTGGAAGGCAAGCTGGAAGAGCATGGTCAATTGGACGATGCCGTGCTCAACGAGATCAGAGCTGGCGAGCGCTTTAAGGTGGGGCCGTTCACCATCAATCCCATCCAGGTCACGCACAGCCTGGTGGACTGCGTCGCGCTGGCCATTCATACGCCGCTGGGCATCATCATCCACACCGGCGACTTCAAAGTCGATCCCACGCCGACCGACAATCGCCTGTTCGATTTGCATTCCTTCGCGGAATACGGCAAGGAAGGAGTGCTGGCGCTCTTTCAGGATTCGACCAACGTGGAGCGCCGCGGCTACACGCCCAGCGAACGCGCGGTGCGGGCGCGATTCCAGGAGATCTTCTCGCGCGCCGAGCGGCGCTTGTTCATCACCTGTTTCTCCTCGTCCATCCACCGCATCAAGCTGACCATGGAACAGGCCTTCGAAAATGGGCGCAAGGTTGCGCTGGTCGGCCGCTCCATCATGGAGTCGGCGGAGATCGCGCAGGACCTCGGCTACATTGACGCCCCCGAGGGGTTGCTGATTCATCCCGCCCAGATTCGCGATTTCCCGCCGGAGAAAGTTTGTGTGCTTATCAGCGGCACCCAGGGCGAGCCCATGTCGGCCCTGTCGCGGGCGGCGGTTGACAATCACAAGCACGCGCGCATCCAGCCGGGCGACACGGTGGTGCTGTCGTCGCGCATCATCCCCGGCAATGAGAAGGCGATCTTCCGTGTGGTGGACCACCTGTTCCGCCGCGACGCCCATGTCATCTACGACGATGGTTCGTCGCCGCCGGTGCACGTCAGCGGGCACGCCAGCCAGGAAGAGTTGAAGCTCATCATCAATCTGGTAAAGCCGCGATACTTTATTCCCATCCATGGCGAGTATCGCCAGCTCAAGTTGCACGCCGAAATGGCCGGCGCCATGTACAACTCGGTCGGCAAGGTGATGATGATCGAGAGCGGCGACATTCTGGAATTCGACGAGATGGGCGCGCGCAAGACCGGCCGTGTTGCCGTCGGCCGGGTCTGCATCGATTCCAACTCCATGGGCGATGTGGTGGAGGACCTGGTGATTCGCGATCGCCGTCACCTCAGCGAAGACGGCATTGTGTTGCCCATCATTGCCATCAACAAGCTGACGGGCAAGGTCGAGGCGCCGCCCGAAATCGTGATGCGCGGCTTCTCCGGCAACACCGACGAGGATGGTTTCCTCGATCAGGCGCGGCAATCGGTGATGAACACCCTGGAGGCGTCCAGCGATGAAGAGAAGGGCGACTACGGCATGATCAAGGAAAAAATTCGCCAGGACCTGAAGCGCTTCATCGTGAAAAACACCTCACGGCGGCCGTTGATCATGCCCGTGATCCTGGAAATTTGATCCCCCGCAGCGCTTTCCAATGACGATCGTTCCCTGGCAAGGCCGCAATCCCTCGCACAAGGCGCGCCTCCTCGCCTGGCTTCTGCTGCTGCTTCCCATTGCCGTCATTCTGCTTTATCCGCTCGCCAACGACTATCTGCAGGCGGCTTCTCTGCTGCAGCGCATTTCCGATCCCAAGGCCACGGGCTGGCTGGCCAACTATGAAGTGCATCCGGTTGACGTGCGCGACACCACCTTCACCTTCCGAGGCATGCCGGTCCCGGCGCATGTGTACACGCCACGCGGAGTAAGCTTCGCGCCCGGCATTGTCATTATTCACGGCATGCACCGGCTGGGGACCGACGATCCTCGGCTGGTTAGCTCCGCGCGCGCGGTGGCGGCGAGCGGGTTCTTTGTGATGACGCCGCTGGTTCCGGGCGTCGCCGATTATCGCGTGGAGGGCGAGTCGGCCGAGCTTATCGGCGCGGCCGCGCGGAGTTTCGCGCAAGAGCTCCATGTGCCGAAGGTGGGCATACTGGCCATCAGCTTTTCCGGAGGCTTGTCGTTGCTGGCTGCCAGCGATCCCCAATATTCGCCGTCGATCGCATGGGTGGCTTCGGTGGGCGGATACTACGATCTTGCCCATGTTCTGCGCTTCTTTGCGACCGGCGAAGCGGTCCGTCCCGATGGATCAGTCGAGCACATGCAGCCACATGAGTACGGCCCGCTGATCGTGGTCTATGACGAGCCGCAGGACTTCTTCGCCCTGCAGGACGTCCAAGTGGCACACGAGGCGCTCAAGCTGCTGCTCGCCGAACAGGGTAAAGCTTCCGAAGCGCTGACCAAGACCATGACACCCGCCGATCAGGAGATCATGCAGCGCATCTATCACAAGCAACGCGCCAGCTTCGCGCCTGCGGTTCTTGCCGAAATCGACAAGCGCAGCGAGGAGTTGGCTGCCGCCTCTCCGGCCGGTCACCTCCAGGCACTGCATATTCCCGTGTTGTTGTTGCACGGCTCCGACGACGTGATCATCCCGCCGACGGAGATGTTGTGGCTGCAACGCGACATTCCGAAGAAGTATTTGCGGGACGCGCTGATCAGCCCGGCGATCGGTCACGTTAACTTCGACGTCAAAGTCAGGTTGCGCGATCGGCTGGCACTTGTACACTGGATGGCATTGATGATCCACGAGGCGCGGACCGCCGGCAATGGCCAGGACTCGATGCACCTCCCCGCCGGGCTGTGGCTTGCGTCCGTGGCGACGATGGTGCAATGACCCAGCCATGGTGAGTCTCGAACAGATCCAACTTGCGCAGAAGCGGCTGCGCGGCATAGCCGCCCGCACTCCGCTGATTCGCTACTTTCCGCCCGCCCGCGGGCAGAGCGCGCCTGCCGATGCGAAATCCGCTGACGAACCGGCGCGCGGGCAGTTGTGGCTGAAGGCCGAGAGTCTTCAGCCCATCGGCTCGTTCAAGCTGCGCGGGGCCTACAACAAGATCGCGTCGTTCACAGAACAAGAACGGCAGCGCGGGGTTATCTCGTATTCCAGCGGCAACCACGCGCAGGGAGTGGCCTACGCGGCGCGCGTCTTGGGCGTGAAAGCGATCATCGTGATGCCGCGCAACGCGCCCAAAATCAAGATGGACAGCACCGCCGCTCTGGGGGCGGAGATTGTTACCGTCGGTCCGGCCAGCGCCGAGCGCTTGCAGAAGGCCGAAGAACTGGCGCGTCAGCATGGCTACATGATTGTGCCTCCGTACAATGATGAGGAGATCATCGCCGGACAAGGTACGGTCGGGACCGAGATCCTGGAAGACTGCCCCGACGTCGACCTCGTGCTGGCGCCGGTCGGCGGCGGGGGGCTGATCAGCGGGGTTTCCGCGGCGGTGAAGCTGAGTGGCTCCAAGGCGAAAGTGATTGGCGTCGAGCCTGAGCTGGCCAATGACGCGCAGCAGAGCTTCCGCAAGGGCGAGATCGTGGAGTTGCCCGCCGAGCGCGTTTCCAGCACGCTGGCTGACGGACTGCGCACGCAGTCGGTCGGGCGGCTGAACTTCGAGCACATGCGGCAATTCGTGGATGACATAATCAGCGTGACAGAAGATGAAATCCGCAGCGCGATGCGGCGGATCATCGTGAACGGGCGCATCGTCGCCGAGCCCAGCGGCGCGGTCACGTTTGCGGCGTGGCTTTTTCACGGCGACGAGCTGCCCGAGTCGAAGCAAGCGGTCGCCGTGGTCAGCGGGGGAAACGTAGAGCCGCAATTGCTGGCCCAGGTGCTGATGGAAGAGGGCTGAGAGCAATTAGCAACTAGCAACCAGCAACCAGCAATTAGCGTGGTTCCAGGGTGTGTGTATCCGGCAGTAAAAATAGTGCGGGCCTTTAGGCCCGCGTATAGGGGCAGGAAGAAAGCGGGCTCTTTGCTCGCGGCGAACGCGGCGCTGAAGCGCCGCTCTACCCGTACAAACCGGATACATCTATTGTGAAACGATTTCAGCTATTGGCATGGCATGGCAGGAGTAATAAGGTGCCTCACAAACGTTCACAGTGTTGGTATTTCGTTTTAGGGTTTCTGGTGTTCTTCTCCCCGTCGCTGTTCGCCGCCGAACGCGGCGTCATGGCGCGCGAAGGCATCATCTACATTTCTCCCAACACGTCTTCGGCGAAGTTGTCGAATATCAGCCGCGGCCGTGAGGTCACCGTCCTCGAGCGCGCACCGGGCTGGGTGCACGTCGTGGGCACGGTGGACGTGAGCACCACCATCGAGTTCGGCGATGAGGAGCAGAACGACCGCAACGTTACCGGCTGGATTCTGGACAAGGGAGTGATCACGACCGCTACTCCCGATGGCGACAAGGTCCTATTCGGCGAGGCTTTCGATTCCGAAATGGAAGCCAGCCGCCGTGGCGGCCGGCGTGGAGCGGCGCAGGACGCCATGCGAATCTACGCCCGCCTCGCCGAATATTTTCCCGCTTCTCCGCTGGCCGGCGAATCGCTTTATCGTAGCGCCGACATCCGCTGGCAAATCGAGGCGGAAGACCAGGCCACCCGTCCTTCTGCAAAAATGCGCGATCCGGCGATGCGTATCCCTATCGACGAAGAGCACATGAAGCGGGTCATCAAGAAGTTTCCGCGCACCAAGTGGGCCGATCTGGCCGCCTATCACCTGATCGACAACAAACTCTGTGGCGAATGGGAGGCGCAAGCCCAGTGTCCCGAGAAGGAAGCCGAGATTTATCGGAAGTACGCCGACGAACATCCCCAGTCCCCCAAGGCCGCCGAGGCCCTCTACAAGGCGGCATGGCGATATTCTGCGCTGATCGTGATCTACACGATCGACAATCAGCCGAAGAAGGCCGATGATTCCAGTGCGCGCGCCGTCGGCCTCGCCAAGAAACTCATTGCGCAATACCCCAACGATGAAGATTGGTCCAACCGCGCCGCGCGTCTGATATACATGGTGCAGAACAAAATCCCCACATTTGGGAACACGGTGGAATAGATTGCCTATTCTTGAAGCGATTGTCCTAGGAATTGTGCAGGGACTGACGGAATTCCTTCCTGTCTCCAGCACCGCACATCTGGCACTCATACCCTGGCTGGTCACCCGGCTGGGACTGGCAAACTGGAACGATCCCGGGCTCACTTTTGATGTGGCGCTGCACGCCGGCACACTGTTCGCGATTCTGTTTTATTTCTGGCGCACCTGGATGCAGATTCTGCGTGCAGCCTTTGGCGGAACGGTCGTCCGCTTTTCCGAAACCAGCGACAACGTGCGCGACTTGACGCCGGAAGAGCAGCGCCGCGAACGGCAATTGCTGTGGTACATGATCGCGGCGACCATACCTGCCGCGCTCGCTGGTGCGTTGCTGGAAAAGCGCATTGAAACCACCTTCCGCGCACCGGTGCTGGTGGCTTCCATGCTCATCCTCGTTGCCATAGTCATGTGGCTGGCGGAACGCGCCAGCCGCTTCCAGAAGCCTCTGCCGCAGATCACCTTGGGCGATGCCATGACGGTCGGCGTTTTGCAGGCTTTTGCCGTCATTCCCGGCGTCTCCCGCTCTGGTATCACGATCACCGGCGGGCTATTTCGCAATTTCACGCGCGAAGCCGCGGCCCGTTTCAGCTTCCTGCTTTCCACTCCCATCATCGCGGGCGCCGCGCTGCTCAAACTGCATCACGTGATGAAAGAAGGGCTCCCGCCGGGCATGGCAACCGGCTTCGCGGTCGGTATGCTGGTTTCGGCGGTGGTGGGTTACGCAACCATCGCGTGGTTCATCCGATATCTGCAAACCAAAACGCTGACGGTTTTCATTGTCTACCGCATCCTCTTAGGCGTCCTTGTGTTGTTGTTGGGATATTTCGGGCACTTTTCGGGATAGACCTGCGCCCCTCGGACGGCGCGGCGAGAGGGACATTACTCGCCAACCCCTGGGCTTTTATTTGTCGTCGCACTACCCTGCTTTCTTGGGATAATTACTTGGCTCTGGCGTATTTGCACCCCAATCGGCTGAAGGATGCCCATTGGGGAGCCCGCATCGGTCGATTCCCGGCATCACGCTTTTTCGTTTGCGGCGGATTGGACGTAACTGTGTGCCTGCGCCGGACGGAGCAGGCAGCATGAGTCCTGGCAAACGACGTGGTTCCGTGGCGCGCCCGAACGTTCACATGACAATCGCCTCGCGCGCTTTTACTCCGACGGCCAACCGGCGGCTCAATGAGCTGATCGGCTTCCTGATGTTGGTCTTCGCGGTCCTCCTTGTCCTCGCCCTGGTATCGTACTCGCCGCTCGACCCTTCGCTGAATACGGCGTCAACTGCTCCCGCTTCCAGGCCGGCCCATAACTGGATTGGAGTGGCCGGGGCCATGGTCAGCGATCTTGGGCTGCAACTGTTTGGGGTCGCAGTGTTTCTGGTCCCGGTTTTTCTGGGGCTGTATTCGCTGCGCTGGTTCCGCTCGCGGCCCATCACTGCCCCTTACGCCAAGATGGTGGGTGCGGCTGGATTGGTGACCTTCCTCTCCGGGTTCATCGGGCTCTTGCCGTGGAGCATTCGCTGGAAGGGAGTTGTTCCTTCCGAGGGACTTCTGGGCCGGATTGTGGCTGACGGGCTCCTGCACTACTTCAACCTGGTAGGCGCTTATCTGGTTTGCCTGGCCGTAATCGCGGTGGCCCTGTATCTTTCCACGGCGTTTTCCTTTGGAGCCGTGCAGATCTGGTCACAGACGCGGTTCGCATTCGCCTATGCGGCGCTGGACCGGTTTGCCGACTGGCGACTTGAACGCGCCCGCAAGAAGGCAGCCAAGGAGCTGGAGAAGAAGCGCGCTGCCGCTGCGAATGCCAAGCCGGTGGTGACCGCCCAACTGGTTCCCAAGCGGTTCGCTGCGCCGGATGCCGAGGTCCCAGCAACGTCAACTCCGAGCGGAATGGTCCCTCCGCTGCCGCAGGCTGCGCATCCGGCGAACGCAACGAAGAGCGGCATTGAGCGCACTTTTGGCGGCGAAACGCTCCCACAAGATGCCGACGGCCAGGAAGCTTCCGGGGCGGCGGTCGCGGAAGACATTGCCGTCACCTCGCGCGCCGATAGCACACAGCACGGCAAGACCACCATGCCGCGCCTGGCCGGCAGCTACAAACTCCCTTCGACCGCCCTGCTGCACCGCCCGGACGAGCACAGCGCCATCAACGAACTTGAGTTGAAAAACCTGGCCCAGGTGCTGGCGGAAAAATGCGGCGAGTTCGATGTGCGCGGGCAGGTGGTGCAGATCAACCCAGGTCCCGTGGTTACGACGTTTGAGTTCAAGCCCGAGGCCGGCATCAAGTACAGCCGCATCACCAGCCTTTGCGATGACCTCTGCCTGGCGCTGCGCGCCGAGAGCATCCTGATCGAACGCATGTCGGGAAAATCCACCGTGGGCATCCAGGTGCCGAACCGCGAGCGCGAAACCATCTGGCTACGCGAGGTGGTGGAAGCGCAGGAGTTTCTGGGGTCGAAGTCGAAGATCACGTTGTCGATGGGCAAGGACATCAATGGCCGCATCGTGACCGCCGAGCTGAACACCATGCCGCACCTGCTGATCGCCGGTTCCACGGGGTCGGGGAAGAGCGTGGCCATCAATGCGTTCATCATGTCCATCCTTTACAAGTCCACACCCGAGCAGGTGCGCCTGATTCTGGTGGACCCGAAGCGGCTGGAGCTGGGCAACTATGAGGGTGTGCCGCATTTGTACACACCCATCATTACCGAGCCTAAGCTGGCGTCGAACGCCCTGCGCAACGCCGTTCGCGAAATGGAGCGGCGGCTGAAGGTGCTGGCCGAGAAGGGTGTGCGCAACATCGACCAGTACAACCGGCTCTTCGACAACAGCACTCCCAACCTGTTTGAGGATGGCAGCGAGGCGCATCCGCTGCCTTACATCGTCATCATCATCGATGAACTGGCCGACCTGATGATGCTGGATGGGCAAAACGTGGAAGCTTCCATCACGCGCCTGGCGCAGATGGCGCGCGCCGTCGGCATTCACCTGATCCTGGCTACGCAACGGCCTTCGGTGGACGTCATCACCGGTTTGATCAAAGCCAATTTCCCCGCCCGCATGTCGTTCCGGGTGGCCACCAAAATTGACTCGCGCACCATTCTCGACGCCAATGGCGCCGAAGCCCTGCTGGGCCGCGGCGACATGCTTTATTTGCCGAATGGATCGGCCCGGGTGCATCGTTTGCATGCGCCCCTGGTGACAGAGAAGGAAATTGCCGCAGTGGTGGAGTTCTGGCGCGCCCAGGGCGAAGCCCAGTACCAGGAGCACTTCCTGCAAGCTCCGCGCGAGGACGGCGAAAGCGGGGCCGCGCCCAGCAGCGACGGCAGCGCCGAGGACGATAACGACGAGCTTTACCAGGACGCGGTGCGCATCGTGCTGGAATACGGCAAGGCGTCCACTTCTCTGCTGCAACGCCGCCTGCGCATCGGCTACGGACGCGCCGCTCATCTGATTGACCTGATGGAGCGAGATGGACTGGTGGGTGCGGCCGACGGCCCCAAGCCCCGCGAGGTGTTGAAGCGGCCCGACTGGTTGAGCGAAGTGGAAGACGCGATGCGCTAGAACATCCGTCGGAATATCCGTCCGCATTTCGGTAGTTTCCTAATCTGACTCGGATTGGCTTGACGAGTGGTGCGATAATTGCCCAGTGTCCGGCTTCCAGTGGGTCGTTGCTGTTGCGCTGTTTCTTATCGTGGTGGCGCTGTTCAGCATCGCAGCCGCAATCCGACGCATGAGCACGGTCATTGTGGAGGTCGTTACTGGCGTCGTCGCAAATGTCAGAGCCAAACCAATCTCGGTCAGATCAGCGACAGAGGAGGAAACACAGGAAGAGGATGGTTGAGGCTTCCCCTCCCCACTGATAAAAAGCCCCGGTGCCAGCCGGGGTGAGAGAATCGCAAAGAAAGGCTCCACAATGCCTCACCGCTATTGGTTCAAAATCACATTCAGTTTCACGTGCTCATCATGCAAAAAGGTGAGCAGTGAAATGATAATTGCCAATTCGCCTACAAACGATATCGCCACACTCAAGGCTTCTGCCAATCGTCAGAAACTTGCTTGTCAACTGTGCAAGGTTCCGCTTGCTGACGGAGTAGAAGTGAAGGTGACTGTTCATCCAGAAACACCAGAATCTCTGAATGCTCAAGGATTTGTTTATTCGCCGAGTAAGAAAACGTATATGAAAAGTCGGGGGAATGCGTAGAGTCTGGCATCTTGACAACTCCTGTTAAATCGGAATTATGTGGAAAAGACTGGCGATACTCGCAGTTGCCGCACTCGCGGCAGTCAGTGTGCCCGGTCAGCCAAATAAGGCTGCCGATGGCAAACAGCAGCCAGCAGACCGAGATAAGCCAGTCATTATCGCGGCGGACAGCCCAAACAAACAAGCGAGCGGCCAAGCAGATCAACCCAAACCCGACCCCAACGCGCCAAAGTGGTACGCACCCGTGAAACGGCCCGAATGGTGGCTGGTTGTTGCCGCATTCTTGACCCTTTATGCCGTCTGGAGACAGGTACGCGAGAGCGCCAAAGCTACCAAAGCGATGCGAGACAGCATCCGTCTGCAAGAAGCTGGGATGCAGCAATGGGTAGACGTAATCCCTGTCGGTGCCGAGATTCAAGAGCCAAGAGCGGGAATGAGAGATTTCCCTTTCACCGTCAACTTGAGCTTTGAAGCTGTTAACAACACGTCTCATCCGCTCGACATTCTCAAGATCGTAACGAAAATTGGTATGTGGGCCTACGAATGGGAGGTGTTCACGATTGACACCAATATCACGCTGGCACCACAGCAGGACAGTCCGATAAAGCGGTATCCGTTCTATGTCCCAACGCGATCCATCACTAAAGAACGGATTGAAAAGGGCACGGTTGTCACGATCAACGGGGAGGTCACTTTCAAGAATTGTCTTGGCAAAACCCAGACGGATTACTTCGGTGGTTTTTATAGGTGCGAGGGGGAAACGTTTCGATACCTGAAGGCCTTGGGCTTGGTGCCCGATCGAACCGAGGAACACGAGCGCCCCAATCCAGATTAGGACACTACCCGCATTTCTCTAATTGCATTCAATCTAATCAGTGGAGGATAATCGGCTGTTGCCGCCGCAGCCAGCGCCGTGGTGTGGCACTCTCTTTTGTGAACCTCCCGAACTACATCACGCTCACTCGGATCTTCAGCATCCCGGTCCTGATTTGGATCTTGTTCAGCAACCGCTTCAGCTCTACCAACGGGGAGCGTGAACTGCTGGCCTCATTCGTCTTCATTGCGGCTTCGTTGACCGACGCTATTGACGGCTATCTCGCCCGCAAGCGCGCCCAGGTAACCACCATGGGCATGCTACTCGACCCGGTGGCCGACAAGTTACTGATTGCCGCGGCCTTCATCACCCTGGTGCAATTCAATCCCCGCACCGTGCCCGCCTGGATGGCCGTCATCATCATTGGGCGCGAGTTCCTGGTGAGCGGCTTGCGATCCATCGCGGCCTCGGAAGGCTTCACCATCCAGGCCAGCGAGCTGGGCAAAACCAAGATGCTGGTGCAGATCGTGTCGGTGGTGGCGGCGATTATCGATCACCATTGGGCGCATCTTCCCTGGTACTTCCTGAGTCTGCCGGTGCATCCCATCGCACTGCTGTCGATCTGGCTGATGGTGGTGTTGTCGCTGCTATCTGCCATCGACTACTTCGTGGGATTCTGGAAGAAGATTGACCGCCATGCCGAAAAGCGCCGCAAGCGGCGTTCCTTTGTGCTAAGCCGGCGCAGGAAGCGCAACGATGTCCCCGTACTCTGAAGAGCCACGCACTGCGACCTCAGTGCAGCCGTGCGAGTATTCGCAGGAAGAACGAGAACCGCTGCTGCGGCTCGCTCATCGCTCGATTGCATTGGCGCTGGAAGGACGCGCTATCGACCCAACCCCGCCGACGGCCCACCTGGCCGAACCACGCGGGGCCTTCGTCACTTTGCACCTGGAGGGTGAACTACGCGGATGTATCGGATATGTGCTGCCCACCCAGTCCCTCTATGCCACAGTTGCGGAGGCGGCCCGGGCTGCCGCCTTGGATGACCCGCGCTTCCTGCCAGTGACACCGGTGGAGGCGGCACACCTGAAGATTGAGATCAGTGTGCTGTCACCTTTGCAGCCGATTCGGCCCGAAGAGGTCATCGTTGGCCAGCACGGCCTTGTCGTCACCCAGGGCAATCGCCGCGGATTGCTGCTGCCCCAGGTTCCCATCGAGTGGAAATGGGACCGCGAAACCTTTCTGGCACAGACCTGCCTGAAGGCGGGACTGTCGCCGGACGCATGGCAGCATGGCGCCCAATTGCAGGCCTTCACCGCCGAAGTGTTTGGCGAACTCTAACGCCAAGCTTCTTGCCGAAACCAAACTACCGCCAAGGGCTCGTACACGGCAATTACGGAGCCTCCCGCTGCGCCGCCTCCAAGCATTTCCGAGATTCTTCCTGGTTTCCGAGCGCGCGATAGGCAAGCCCCATGGTGGTATATGCCTTGGATCGCAGCCTGGGACTGGGCGAGCGGGTGAGAACGATGTTCGATCGCGCGATCGCTTGCTGCGGATCGTCATGCTGTTGCGCATAAATGGCGAGGTTCAGGTTGCTGAACGGGTCGAGAGGATAAATCTCCGCGGCCACGCGGAAATGCTGCATAGCTTCCTCGAGTTGTCCTGAGTTCAGATACGCTCCGCCCAAGTCATCCTGAGCGATGTAGTTGGGCGGGGTGACTTCGATAATGTGCGTCCATAAGACGACATTGTCGCTCCAGTAGCCAAGCTGACGATAAGCCACCACGCTGAGCGCCGTCAGGACCACTGCGCTGGCGCCAGCGAGCACCGCGGCAGAAACCCTTCTCTGCTGGGCCCAGTCCGCCAGTCCCCAGCAGACCATGATGAATAAGCCGATGAAGGGCAGATACGCGTAGCGATCGGCCATGGCCTGTTCACCCACCTGCACCAGGCCGATCATGGGCACCATGGTCCCCAGAAACCAGGACCACCCCACCAGTAGATAGCGCCGCCGCCGCTCCCTAAGGACCAGAGCGGTTACAGCCAGCAAGAGAACCAAGGCCGCGAATACCTCCCAGGTTTTTAGAGACGTGCCCGGATGCGGATAGACGAGCGCCAGATGAGACGGCCAGAATGCCTTTCCCAGGTAGCGGGCATAGCAGACAATCGCGTTGCCCAGGCGGATGTACAGCGGAAACGTGTTCTTCACGGTGTGCATCGCGCCCGCCGCCTGCTGCGCTCTCATGGTGATGAGAGCGCTGGCTGCGCCCAAGGCGAGCAAGGGAAGCTTCTCGGCTGCCAGCCAGGAAAAACTTCGCTGTGGCAGGGCGCCCCACTCCACGGCGTTCTTGGCCAGGGCCGGACGGTTATCAGCTGTGTCGAACGCAGCCTGATCAGCGGCGATCGCCATGCGCCGCAACGGCCAGTAATCCCAAAGCAGCAGCACGAACGGAAGGGTGATGACCTGCGGTTTGGCCATCAGGCCAAGCGCAAAGAATGCAGCAACGACAACATAGCGGCTGGTTCGAGGCTCGCGCACGTACCAGCGATAAGCGCCAAGGGCGAGCAGGAAAAACAACATGCTGAGCAGGTTCTTGCGCTCGGAAATCCACGCCACCGATTCGACGTTGACCGGATGCAAGGCAAACAGCGCGGCTACCATCCAACTGCGGCCGGTGAAGCCGGTCGCCTGTCGCAGCACCCAGAACAGCAGCAGCGCGTTGAAGACGTGCAGCAGCAGATTGGTATTGTGGTGGCCGGCGGGGTCCGCCTGAAAGAGCTGATAGTCCAAGGCGTGCGATAGCCAGGTGAGTGGATGCCAATTGCCCGCCTCGGTGGTAGTGAACGCCCACTGCAGGGTGTCCCAGTTCAGGCCGGACTTGACCTGCGCATTGTCGGTTACATAAACGTTGTCATCGTAATTGACGAAAGGGTGGCCGCTAACCGGGTAGTACAACGAGACGGTCGCAACCACGAGCAGAAGGCCCAGGGCCCAAGTGTACTTCTCGATCCCATGCACCGGAGCCGTGCCGGGATGGCCTGGTGTCGCCATCTTCGGTGTCAAGCCAGCGGGACCCACTACTTCTCCTTGTTTTCGCAGATTGCCTTGTAATTTGCAGCCAGAGCGATCCTATTGTCCGCGCTGGATCTTTTGCACCTCTTCGAGGCATTCCCGCTCATGGGCAGTGTCTCCGAGCTCGTGATAGGCCAGGGCCATTTTGGAGTAAGCTGCGGCCTTTTCCAGCGTCAACTGGGTCATGGCCGGCACCCTCTTGCAGCGCTCGATGCACGCAATCAAGTTTCCGTGCTGCCGGTCGTACTCAGCCAGATTCAGATTGCTGGCGGCATCGTCGGGTTTAATTGCCACCGCCGCTCGGATGTGGGTGATGGCTTCCTCCGGTCTGTCCGCGCGGTCCAGAGCAATCCCGAGACTGTTCTCGGCAATGAAATTAGGTCCGGTGACCTGCACCGTGTGAGACCACAGAGTGACATTGTCGGTCCAGTAGCCGAGCTGGACACGGGCCGTCACCGTCAGCGCCAGCAACACGGCGATACTGACAGTTGCCAGCCAGGCGGGGGAAATGTGCCGTTGCCCTGACCAGTCCGCCACGCCCCAGCAAATCATGATGAACAAGCCGATGAAAGGTAGATAGGCGTAGCGATCAGCCATCGCCTGCACCCCCACCTGGATCAACCCAATCATGGGGACCAAGGTCCCCAGAAACCAAAACCACCCCACCGCGAGATAACGGTAGCGCCGCTGATGGATGACCAGCGCGGTGATCGCCAACAGGAAAATCAGCGCCGCGACGACATGCGACACTTTGAGGGAGTAGCCGGGATGGGGATAAAAAAGCGCCAGATGCGACGGCCAAACCGCCTTTCCCACATACCGTGCGTAGCAGAGAATCGCGTTGCCTAGCCGGATAAAGCGGGGAAGATAATTTCTGGCGCCCCCGGCGCGCTGCGCTTGCATGGTGATGAAAGCGTTGACGCCGGCAATGGCCAACAGGGGAAACTTTTCCTCTAACAGAGAGTAAAAGCTTTTGGCCGGAACCATCGGCGGACCTTCGCCGGACGGACCCGCCAGAGCGGGCAGAGACATGCGTCGCAAGGGCCAGTAATCCCACAGCAGCAGAACGCAAGGCAGGGTGATTACCTGCGGTTTGGCCATCAACCCCAACGCAAACAGTAAGGCCACCAAGGCATAGCGCCCAACTCCAGGCTGGCGCGCATACCATTGGTAAGCACCCAGAGCGAGCAGAAAAAATAGCATGCTGAGCAGGTTCTTGCGTTCGGCCACCCAAGCCACGGTTTGGACGTTGATGGGATGCAGGGCAAACAATGCGGCCACCATGAAGCTGCGACCGGCAAAACCCGTCGCCTTTTGCAGCACCCAGAACAAGAGCAGGACATTCAGCCCATGCAAGAGCAGATTTACGTCGTGGTGTCCGGCTGGATTCAGCTCAAAAAGCTGGCAATCCAAGGTGTGCGAGAGCCAGGTCAGAGGATGCCAATTCCCCGCATCATAGGTCGTGAACGCCCATTTAACGGTGTCCCAGTCCAAACCGGATTGCACGTGCGGGTTTTCCGTGACGTAAACCGAGTCGTCGTAGTTGACAAACGGATGATGGTGCACCGGATAGTAAAGCGCGAGGGTCGCAGCCGCGAGCAGAAGGCTGAGGACCCAGGTCCGCGTCTCGATCCAATCGAGCCAACCCGGGCCGGGCCGGGACCGGGCCGCCCTCGCCGGTGTAGAAACAACAGAAGTCACTCGTGCTCCCTGGTTTGGAGGATTATATCCGACAGCTTTTTCAAGAAGGCGGACGATTGACAGGCTGCTGAACCAGCGACGCGCGGGGTGGTACATACATGCAGGTCCGCACTGAGCTCCGGGACGATTATTCGAGGACGAGCCTGCCCTGGACCAGCGACATTTTGGCAAACCGTCAGGGAGGTCAGAAACTGGCAGTGAGGCCCATTTTCAAAGCGGCTCAACGCCCACGATCCTCGGTGCTCGCTTCGACCGGATTTAGCTCGCGTTCGGTGATGGTGAGCGGGCGTCGTTTGACTTGGCGATAAATGCGACCCAGGTATTCACCGATGATGCCTAGAAACAAGGCATTCAGACTCAAGGAACCTAAGATCAAGATGATTATAGTAGCGAAACCTGGAGGCCAGTTCCGCCCCAGGAAGAGACGGCCGATCATATATCCGACGATCCCCAGCAATGTGGTCACCGATACGACTGAACCCAGTAAAGTCGCAATGCGAAGAGGCACTACCGAGTGGTTGAGGATTCCGTCGAGCGCCAGTCCGAATAGTTCGCCAAAGGAAAACTTGCTTTCGCCGGTTAGACGCTCGGCGCGATCATAGCTAAGACCGATCTGCTGAAATCCGATGGCAGCAATGGTTCCCCTCAGGTAGGGCTGATAGTCTTCGAAAGCTCTAAGCTCATTTAGAATTCGCCGGTCTACCAGGCGGAAATCGCCAGCATCATGAGGAAGAGGATCCTCGCTGAGCGCGTCAATCAGCCGGTAGAAGATCCTACGTGTGGTATTCATCCACCGGCTTTCCTTTCGCGATGTGCGGACCCCGTAGACCACCTGATATCCCTGCTCCCACTTCTCGATGAAGTCTGCGATGAGTGATGGCGGGTCCTGCAGATCGCAATCTATTTGTATCGCTGCCTCGCCGCGGCAGTTCATGTAGGCAGTGAAGATAGAGCGTTGGAACCCGAAATTACGTGAGAAACGAATAGCACGTATCCGATGGTCTTGCCTAGCTAGAGACTCCAGAATTTCAAAGGTCCGATCAGTCGAATGGTTGTCGGTGAAGAGCAGTTCGAAATCGTATTTCGCAGAGAGCCGGCCCATGACAGGCAATAGCTCGCGATAGAGCGGTTCAATGTTGCCCTCTTCGTTGAAGACCGGAACGCAGATGCTGATGAGCCGCTTAGCTTCAGGCATGTTTATGAGCCACTACAACATATTGGGCGCCGAGCGGCAGCCAACTCAACGACGGTTCAAACCGGCGCAGCCATGCCAGGGGCCGGGGCATGAAGACTATATAGTCTCGGCGGCCGATTTGGAGCCCAGCCTGTCGGACGTAGCCGCTGGTTTCCCCTGGTGGCAAGAGGATGGCATCTTCATCGAAAGGACATCGCTCGACTATCCGGCGAGTAACAGGATTAGCCGGATTATGTTCAAAGATCACCAGGCTTCCGCCGTGTACCAGGCGCCGCGCCAGTTCCTGTACGGTGTTCGTACGCTGATCCGGAGGTACATGATGCATAACATTGGCGACTACTATGAGCTGGTAGTCGGCGGCCAAATCAGCCGATCGCGATGTAAAGCAACCTTGAGCGGCGAGATAAGGATCAACTCTTCGGATACTATCTGCGGAAACATCGAAGCCATCCAGCTGAATCGCGGGAAAGGCCCGCTTCATATATCCTGCAAGCAAACCCACGCCACATCCGAAGTCCAGTACCTTGCCGCTAAAGGACGGAGGATAGATGCGGTGCAGATATCCCGCTTTGTACTCAGCGAAATACTTGGAATCTTCGCCGGAAATTCCCACGCTGTTGTCAAGGATGTGCGCGTAGTCGTCAGCAAACTGATCAAATTGCATTGTGATGCTCCGGCGCCAATCGCATGCTGGAAATCATTCGGCGAACGCCCTCCTGTATGGCGACGGTCGGAGTCCACGAAACCGCTGTCTTAAACTTGCGATTGTCTCCGACCAACCACATAGGCTCGTCGCTTCGGTATTGCCGCCTTCCCCATTGCAGCAGACAGAACGGTCTCTCCAGTTCGGTCGCGACCGCCTCGCCGACTTGGCGCACGGTCACCGGAGATCCGGAGCACACATTATAGACCTCGTAGGAAGGGAGGCCGTCGGCCTTTGCCGCCAGGATGAAAGCGTCGACAACATCGGACTCAAACAGAAAGTCTCGTACTTGCTCGCCGGGAGTAAGGTCCACTGGTTGGTTTGCGTCAAGGCGGCGAATCAGGTAGGGCAGCAAGCGATCCGGATCTTCTCGAGTCCCGAACACCCCAAAAAGCCTAAGGGTCACAAACGGTATGGACAGGCGAGAAGCGATCGTATTTCCCAGGAGAAACGACGCCGCTTTTGCCGCACCATAGACCGATGTTGGACGAAGGGGATGCATCTCAGAAATGCAGCCTTCATCCGCCACGGCGGGGCCGTATTCCGCACAGCTTCCGGCATGGATGAACCGGCGGACGGGCAGGCCGGAGGTCGCCTCCAGAAGGTGGACCAGCAGACTTACATTGCCTTCCAGCAACTGCTGGAGGTCCCGGTCCTCTTGCTTCACGCCATAAGAAGCCAGGTGAAAGATGACTTCCGGAGCGGCATTCCTAAGCTCTGCTCGTAAATCAGCGGGCCGTGACGGGTGAAACTCAACCGTTCTCACCAGGCTTGACTGCGACGCCGGTGGGGGTCGGTGATTGTGTCGAACGATGCAAGTAACCTCGACCTGCTCCTGAAGCAAGCGGTGAACCAGAGCTGAGCCAATGAACCCGGTTGCGCCAGTTATGAGAGCCGAGCGGAAGGACGTCATAGATTGGACGCTTCCATATAGGACTGAATCTGGTGCTGGGTAACTTCCCGCGCCAGCAACGAGCGCTCATAGTATGATCGATACCACTCCACGGTCCAATCCAGGGCCTGCTCGAGCCTTAGCTCGGGTCTCCATCCCAGCAGCCGCGCCGACTTACCACAGTTCAGCTGCAGATATTTCGCTTCGTGAGGTCCAGTTGGGTCAGGCCGAATCTCCAGTTTTCCCGAACCCCACTTTGAAATGACCCGGCGAGCTACTTCGGAAACCGTCACGGCATCTTCCTGTCGGGGTCCGAAGTTCCAGGCTTCGGCGTACTTCCTACCCTCCCTCCATAAGCGCTCAGCTACAAGCAAATATCCTCGAAGGGGTTCAAGTACGTGCTGCCAAGGACGAATGGATTCCGGACTTCGGATTATGATTGGAGTGTCTGAACTGATAGCGCGGGCGATGTCGGGGATCAGACGGTCTTCGGACCAATCTCCCCCTCCGATGACATTGCCGGCCCGGACGGAGGCGATTGCCGCGCTGCCTTGTCCGCTGAAGAATGACCGACGGTAGGCCGCCGTTATGAGTTCAGCCGCTCCTTTGCTGGAGCTGTAGGGATCGTGGCCACCCATCGGATCTTCTTCACGATAACCATCTACCCGCTCCCGATTTTCATAGCACTTGTCGCTGGTTACTATGACAACCGCACGGACCGATAAAGTCTGCTGCGCAGCCGCCAGAATATGCACGGTGCCCATGACATTCGTGGCATAGGTTTCAACTGGATCGCGATAGGAGCGGCGCACAATCGCCTGGGCTGCGTTGTGAATGACGATCTCGGGCTGGACCCGATTGAACAGGTCGCGGACCTGGGTGAGATCCTGGATTTCTCCAATAACCGACTGCATGCCGATGTCGACCGAGGCGGCAGTGAATAGATTGGGCTCTGTTGCCGGTGGCCTTGCGAAACCAGTAACTTCAGCGCCGAGCAGTTTCAACCAGGAAGCTAGCCAGCCGCCCTTGAAGCCGGTGTGTCCGGTTACAAGGACTTTCTTCCCGCGGTAGAAACTGGCGAAACCGTTGTGCATCACGACACCTTCCAAGGTGCTTCACCACTGGCCCAGAGCGTTTCCAGGAAGTGTTTGTCGCGCAGAGTGTCCATGGGGTGCCAGAAACCCTTGTGCCGGTAGGCGGCCAACTGACCCTCCGAAGCCAGTCGTTCCAGCGGTTCCCCTTCCAGCATGGTTTGGTCGCTGGAAATGTAATCGAGGACCGGGGGCTCGAATACAAAAAACCCGCCATTGATCCAGCCTTCACCAGAGCGGGGCTTCTCGGCAAACTGCACAACGCGGTCTTCGTCCAATTGCAAGCTGCCAAACCGCGCAATGGGAGAGACCGCAGTCACGGTTGCCAGCTTTCCTTGCTTGCGATGGAAGGCAACAAGCGCCCCTATGTCGATGTCGGCTACGCCGTCTCCGTAGGTAACCATGAAAGTCTGCTGACCAACTAAAGCCTTGAGCCGGCGAAGCCGGCCACCCGTCATGGTTTCTTGACCGGTATCAATGAGACCAACCTGCCAGTCAGGACCACAGGGGTTGGCAACGGTAGAGGTGCCGTCGCGCAAATTCACAAAGAGGTCACTGCTGTAAATTGCGTAGCTCCGGAAATACTCCTTGATGATCTCACCTTTGTAGCCGCAGGCAACCAAGAAGTCTTTATGACCAAACTTGGCATAGGTGCTCATAATATGCCAGAGCATGGGGCGGCCGCCAATCTCAATCATGGGCTTGGGACGAAGCGCGGTTTCTTCGGCCAGCCGGGTCCCAAGGCCTCCCGCAAGTATGATCGTTTTCATTCCTAGCCATCCTGCCCGATGCTTCGGACATCTTCTGCTCTAGCGCTCACCGGAGGACCTACTGCCCAGCAGCTTGCGCGGTTACGAATACTCTGGACGAATCGGTTGTAAACGCGGGGTGCAGTTTCCAAACCCACGACGCGGAGTCTTGCCATACCGGGTCGCTGGCTAGTACGACGATAGCGCCCACATGGTAGCGGTCGCTTATCTTGCGCACATCATCGACGCTTTCATCTTTCGCAAACAGTTCGAGCGCGTCGTTCAGCACCCCGGTCTTGTTTTCGGCGACACCGCCGAAGTTAAATGCATAAATTCGACCGTCCACGGCGGCTTGTCTATGGCCGTAAAGTGCGTTGAAGTACTCGATATCCTCATCAGGATTAAACAGGACCACCGTGTCCCGTGGCGTGTGTTGATCTATCCAAACATAGGCGTCGCGAGTTGCGATCGTCTGCGGTCCCTGTGGGCCCCAAAAATTGGTACGCATATTGAAAATCTCAACCACCGTACCCGCGAGACCGATCAGCAAGCAGAATCCCACCAGTAAAGGCCAGCGCAGAATTGAGGTAGGAGCTGACGCGTTCGGTTCTTTCCTCTCCAGATACGTCTGCGCCACCGGCACCGCCCACAGTAGCAGCACAAATTGAGCCACCAGAAAGCCCCGCCAGCCCAAGTCGTTCCACCGAATCGTGGAATGCAGAAAGGTGCAAACCAGAACGCTGCCCAAGCCGACGCAGGCGAGCAAAGACTCTTCTTTGGATAACGGCCCACCCTGCGATCGGCGCCAGCGCCAGTAAAGAACGGCGGCGACAGCAAAGAAGCCGAGCTCGAGGAAATAGTTCAACGGAAGGAACACGAGCCGAAGAAGGTAGATGAGATGTGAGCCCTTTAGAGAATGGATGATGGACGGCAACCAGTAGTCCACAGGCTCAAAAGCCCGGATGGTGAACGCGATCGGGAAGCCGGCAGTTCTGGAGGCCGCCGCCAACTCCATTGCCATCGGTATATATAGAACGCCGGCAACAATACCGACGAGGCAAATGCGAAACACGTCCTCCCACCAGCCATGCATCGCGGCAAAACCGAGCCACAGAAACAAGCCTGCGGCGAAGGCCAGGGTCACATACACAGAGGTCGCCGCCGCCGACGCGAATGCCAGCGAAGCCAGCCCCATCAGCACCCACTTCCGCGAAGGCTGGGTCCAGATACCCAGCAGCAGCAACAGTCCCGTGAGACACATGATCAGGCCGGCAGGATGATGGGGCGACATCAGGATCGCGCCCAACCATGCGGTCACCTGCTCATTCCACCACTCTATGCTTAGCAGCAACCCCGGCCCTTTTCCTGTCAGCCGATGAACAATGCGGAGGAACACCCACGGAATGAGATCGAGGCCGGTGATAGTCAGGAGAGCGACAGCTACTCCGGTTCGAATGCGCTTGACGCCGGGCAGCAGGCGGGCCCCGGCGATTTCGAGGAAGGCAACGATCAGCGCAACTACGCCCAAGCCAATGTAGATCTTTCCGGCTTGAACCGCCGAGCGCGCCGTGACCGCCGTCCCTCCCAGCTGGTCCACCAGGCTGCACATAATGTACCAAGCGTAGTAGTACATCAGGTGGACAGGATAGCCGGGATAGACAAACGGATTGACCGGGGGGACGCCGGTGCGGGTCAATGCATCCGTGGTCGCAACGTGAGCGGTGGCGTCCATGTTACAGAGATTGGGACGGACGCCGTTCGACGAGACCCAGTCCATTTCAAAAAGGGCGCCCGCGATCATGCAAATGGCGATCAACACCACCGTGCCACGGCGGTTGGCGAACAAGTCTCGCACTGCCCGTGACAACTGCTTCCCATGACGCAGCAACAATATGGCAGCCACTAACCACACGATTCCATAAAACACCCACACGCTACGAAACCCGCCGACGCGTGCCATGAGATAACTCACAATGGGAAGACAGGACATTGAGATCAGCAGCCCAACAGCGATTTGCGTGGGAACAGGACGAGTTCGAAACTCAAGGAGATTCGTACTATAGGCCAGCACCATGCCCGGCACCCAGATGATTAACGGGAAAATGAGCAGAGCCAGGCCGATTGATGTGAGTTGAGCCGTCATTCCAAATTCGTGCAGAGAGACCGTTGTATAAGGTTGCTAGAGCTAAATATACACTTGCTTATCGTTTGGTCAGCTACTACAGCCTGGCAGTACTAGTCGGGTGCTTCGAGACGGATGTCTCCCGGGGCGATGGGCTTCACGAAAACATCCAGCGCCTGGCGAAAGAATTCCTCCCGGTTCGATACCGGTTGCCAGCCCAGCTTCCGCTTGGCAAGGGAACAATCGAGCTGCGTAACCAACGCAGCACTCTTAAAGTCACGGTAACCGACCTTACTGTTGCCAGGTTTACGGGCGATCTCCTTAATAAGGTAGCGGCTGAGTTCGCCACCGTAGATTCTCAAAATACTGCGCGGGTAGAAGCGGAAGTTGCGGAGGGTGCGCTCGCGCATCGCGGCCACGTATTCGGCGGCGGTGGGACGCACGTCTCCCGCGAGGTTGAAGGTCAAGCCATCGATACCGGGTGTGTCTTTCGCCAGCAGCAGCGCCTGGGCAACGTCATCGACGAGAACACAAGGCAAGGGCGTTCTGCCTCGCCCCCAACCGAGGATGCAGATGTCGTTGACGCGATCGCCGAGTGCGGCATGGACCATCATGCCACCGCTACCCAGCACGACGGCGGGGCGGAAGATGACAACGGGCAGCTTCTCGTTGCGGTGGAGTTCCATCAGTACATTCTCCGACAGGCTCTTGCCGCGCGAATACATTCCCCGATCCGAGCGGCCCGCTTCGTTGCCCAGGCGTTCTTCGGTAACAGAACCTCTCGCGCCAAGGTAAAGCGCCGCGGTGGTGCTGGTGTAGATCAAGCGTCGCACCCCGTGCTCGAGGCACGCACGCGCTACGTTGGTGGCGCCTCCAATCACCTCACGCTCATAATCCTCCCATTGCGGTCCGCCACCCAGCGAAAGGTCGTAAACCACCGAGGCCCCGGCAACGATCTGCCACATGCGTTCCTTGTCGGAGACACTCCCGAAACAATATTCCACGCGTGGGCTGGTGCTGCGCCGTGCTCCGGCAGAACGGCTCACAACAACGACATGGCAGCCGCCTTCGGCGAGCATGCTGGTGAGCCGCTTGCCGATGAAACCCGCACCTCCGATGACCACAATCCGTTCACCCGGCAACGACTCGGCCCTCCTGGTTGGTCAAGAACGCAAAGGCGCTATCAGCGACCATCTCGCAGGCCTCGACGACCGCCGTACCCTCAGCGCCATCGATTCTCGGAGTACGTCCAGCGGCGAGGGCGCGATAAAATGCAGCAATGCTGGCGTTCACCGACAGATTTTGCTGCAGGTAGGGGGGGCATAACCCGGCCGCCCCCATGGCATATGCTTTGAAATTCGACAGATTACGTCGCACCAGGCCGTAGGCGTTCGTCCATCCATTCACCATATCGTCTACGCGCAGATAGCGTGTCTTCTCGATTAGCTGGAAGGTGTTGCGGCGGAGATCTACGAGCGCCTCGGCGTCTTGTCCGATTACATGAACGGCGGCCGCAAAGTAGCCGCTCCCGACTGCAAGAGTACACTGCGCGTTACCACGCTCACACACCAGCGACGTTTGCCAGTTACTGAAGAAGCGAGTTCCGTTGCTGAGTTTCATTTCCCCGGAAACCGCCGTGCTGGCCCGGGTGACTCGCCCGAGCAAGCGGCACGGAATGGAAAGGGGATGCGGACCGAGTTCGAAGAGCAGGCGCTCGGTTGCGCTGAACATCCACTGGGTATGGGGCCCGGATCCCAGAGACGGCATGGGGATAGTGTAGATGACCTGAACCTGCTCCAGCGCGCCCAGACGACAAGAGCGGATCGCATCCAGTAGAGCAAGGAAGCTGGGCATGAACGTCAGATTATGATTGACCCCAATCTGCAGGCCCTCGCGTTTAGCCAGTGCCTGCACATGATGGCATTCCTCAAGCGAGAGGCAGAAAGGTTTCTCCACAAATACGTGGCTGCCCGCAGACAAGCATGTCTCGGAAGCGCTGGCGTGAACGGGGGGAGGCAGAAGAACATGCACAACATTGGGTCGTGTCTCTTCGAGCATCGCCCCCAGGCTCGCGAATACGGCCGGGATTCCATTCTGTTGCTGGAATGCACGCGCCTTCGCCAAGTCGAGATCGCAAACCGCAACGACATCTACACAGTCAGCGAGCGCCTTCAGCGCCGTAATATGGGTACTGGAGATCTCGCCGGCCCCCACCAGCGCCACGCGAAACCGGCGGTGGACGTTCGAAGACGGACTATTTCGCGAAATATTTCACTCCCCTGACCTTGCCCGTGCGAAGACGTTGAGCAACCATTACGGTGCAGCAATTATTAAGTTGGCACGGCGCGAAACAAGTACTCTCTCCCTACAATTTACATCGAAAGCTGCTGAATACGGAAGAGTCAGCCTCACCAATTCGCATGCCGGCGCAACCAGTACTCGGGTGGCCGTGATTGGTCGACATGATGCGTGATTCCCGATCGATACTTGGGGTTGCGGCTGACGGTCCACGATGACAGAGCGTCGATCACTGGGGGGTGTAACCGGCACAGTGGAACATACTCGAGGTGATGCATGCGATCATCGACAAAGCTGGAAATTCTGGCCATCACTGACCTGGGCGTCAGTGCGTGCAGCCTCAAGCCAAAATTCGTCACTGTTGCAGCGGACGGAGGCTGGCGACGCGCAGTCTCCGCCAAGATAACCGAGTCAATGCGTGACCGGCGCTTTCATCAGGATCGCAGCCTCGGAACCGCGCAAGGTCAGGCTGCTGGCCCCGGGATCGGTCGTTCCGTCGGAACGCAGCTGGTAATACACGCAGAAGGGTGCGCATCTCGCCTCGAAGCTGGACAGGTCGATCAGTTTGCTGTAAGTCGTCCACTCCTCCGGCGCCGTGGGCAGCGTGCCGCCGGTGCGCGCTGTGCGCATCAGCACAATGGCATTCGTATAGTCCCGCCGCGCCAGTGGCGAACAGTCCCGCGATTTATTGCCAGCCAACGGGCTATTGTACTTCCCGTTGACGCAGGGCAGGGCTGACCATTGTTGAGCCGAACAGTAAAGCGTCGTGCAGCCAGCACCGTAGTACATATCCCGGTCGCCCCTATTGCACGTCGAGTAGCCGCAATTTCCCGGGGGCGGTTGCCAGCCGTTCGTCGTGTCCGGCACGCCAATGTCGACCCGGAACGCCGGGGCCGCGGTGCCATACAGCATCACATTTTGCCAGGGCGGCATGTTCTGAGGAAGCGTGTACGCCTGATGGCCGTATTGTGCAACCTGGACCTTCTCGTTGCCGACATAGGAGTTCGCGATCGCCACGTTCGTTCCGGAATTCGCGACGACACTTACAGAAGGGGAAAACTTGGTGCCCTGGTTTGTTACTTGAAAAACATCGCCTTCTTGACAGGTGCTGGTCGTCGGGCAGATGCGAATAAAGATGCTTCCCGCAAAGGGGTTATCGGTGCCACCGCAACCAGGCAGTAAACAACTTGCACTTGGCATCGCCACCAGGGGAGCCGTGCTGGCGACGTGGAGCGCGTAGGGTGCGAGAAAAACGCCCCGCGCGATGGGCGCAGTTAGCGTCGTAGCATCCACAAAGTAGTAATACTGATCGGTAAAGTTATACAGGCCCATGCCCGTGACCGAGTAGGTCAGGACGGTATGCGGATTGCCGAACAGATAGTGATTTCCCAGAGCAATCATGGAGCCGCGCGCCCCGCGGTTCCACACAAACGGAATGCACGGCGAGTACATCGTGTCGCAGAAACCGGCCTTGTTGGAATCAACCTCGGCTACAGAAACCGCAATGCCATGTAGCCCCAGGTCAAACGTATTTTGGGCTGTAACAGTTGAGCCGTTGAAGTTGCCAGCCTCCGTCACCAGTATCGGGTTCTCCAACCAAGAGAGATCAAACGATGGGCCGACAGTGGTTAGTGTGCTGGACCAGTTGGCAGTCACGTTGCCGGTCACAACGAAGTTGCTGCCGTATGTGGAATGGAAGGATGCAGTGCTTTGGGCAAAAGCGGTAGCCCAATAGTTATCAAAAGTGGAATTGCCATTTACGTCGGAACAGCTGGGGGCACACGCTAGGTCAGTCTTGTTGGGCTGCCACGATGGATACATGTGAGGAATATTGGAAGCTGCATTGTCGAGGACGGCCCCGTTTATGTTCCCAAGATTAACCCCTGAAGCAGTTTCGGCCGCTGTCCAGAGATACGGTATTACTTCTCCAGCCAGCATATTGCCGGTGGAGCTATCAACGGTAGAAGGGTTAAGCCATACATTATTATTGTACCCACCGTAGCCACCAGACCGCGCCTGGTAAACAAAGCGTGCTGATGCAGACGCTGGCGGGCTAGGATTGTACTTATAGCCACCCGCCACCACGCAGCGCGCACCACCGCACGCTGTCGATGCTTGGTAGGCAGACTCGCTCCAGCCACGCAGCAGACAATTGGTTAGCGTCCCACATTGCCCCCCGCTGTTCAACGTCGAATGCAGATTGTCAGCTCGTAGGTTGAATATGGCGGGAGAGGTCGTCGCCCCCGAGACCGAGATGCGCACCCAGAACTTGGAACGCGAGCCGTGCACGACATCCTGGGCCCAGTCTATGGGGGGATAGAAGCGGATCTGCGCGGGACTTAATCCAGACCTAAGTGCGCCCGTGCCATCGCTCCATTGCGGAGCGGTGGTAAGGTCTCTCCAGACCCCGCTTCCCAGGCTGTACTGATAGCTGACCGAGCCGCCGACTCGCGCTCTCGCCAGCCGCACATTGACCTGATCGAAAGGCTCCATGTAGCCGATATACAGGGTATCGCCCGAGGGAATGGTCTGAGCGTTCGCCAAATACCCGGTTTCGTTGGTTCCGGTGCAGTTCGCCGAGCAGCTCAGCGAAAAGGTGATTGTGGGAGCGGTCGCACTGCCACCGTTCCCCGTCACCGTGGCCGTCTTCCCGTTCAAGAACGTGGCCGAGGTGAATCCCGCCAGCGTAATCGTCTTGCCAGCGGTGATGTTGCTGAAATTCTCTGCACCGGTACCGGTAACCGTGAACACTCCGCCGCTGTAGGTTACGGTCGTGACCGCTCCGCCATAGGCCCATTGGGTTAGGTCTGCGACAAATGTTGAGCCGTTGTAGAGCAGCACTCCGTTGGCAGCCTGCCTGGGCACGTAATAGGACATGCCCTCGGTCAGCCCGTTAGTTTGCTCGAACCAGTCGAACTGATCCATTCCGAATAGTCCGGTGGCGTATGTGAAGCCGGTGTCCTGCGTGAAGTGCAGAAGCGACTGCTCATATTGGCCCGTCCCAACTGCGTCCCGAATCCAGTACATGTCGCTCAGATACGGCACACTACCCGGAACAGCCCCTCCGATGCAAATGGTCGAAGATGTGGGCACGCAAACGGGGGAGTTAGCGGAACTTGAGAGATAGATGTTGCTGGCGATCCACTTACTGACACAGCCGTTTTTTGTGTCGGGCGAGCCATCAAAACAGGTTTGCGAAGCGCTGCCGAACCCAAGGTTGTACATGTTCCCGCCAACCTTGAGGTCGGGGTTCTGCTGCGCGAACGCAACTGAACTGATTACCGCACACGCCATGAAGAACGCTACTCGATTCATTGGACAATACCCTTCCTGCAGATTAACCCCGATTACCTTTGTGCCATGACCATCCCGTCTGAGCCGTCGCTGTACCCGGAGTTTCCAAATGACATCCATGTGTCTGGGTTGCTGTTTCGATGTGGATGTTGTGATCTGGTTCGGATATCGGGTGCGGTGGATGACAGTAGCGAGAAGGTCAACAACCCAAAGAACGTAATTGCCATGAAAATCAAGGGCCAACCGCAGAAAAAAGCAGTAGCACGGGACAATCTTCGATTCATTCAATCTCCTCGGAGAACCTTCGCGTGGCTCCCTGATCGACCCTAGTAAGCCAGCGCTCGCTTTCGACGCTCGATGGAGCATGATCGCCTCGGGGCGTACGAGAGCGCTGCGTTCCTTGGTGCAACTAAAAAAATACGTTGATTGGCGTGGCCACGGAAAGGATAATGCGCGTTGGTTGAGCACTAAAGTAACTAGATATGCTATTACGAAAGTGGTCGTCAGATTGATTGCCAACAGGCTATGCGATCAACCATTTGTTGACAGAAGCGCGTTTTCGCCGCCGCTTCAACATCTGTGGATAACCTTCAAGGACAGGCGGCTGTTTGAGTTCAACCACAGGATCCGCGTCGAGCCCTTTGGCCCAGCCAAAGAAAGAATAGTGCGCTCGACGCCCTCGTGGTGTATATCGTGTGGGCTGTTGGGAGCTGGAACGGAAACTCCGGCTGTCGAGTGCCATTCCGGTGACGAAATGGGTATGATAGCTTTCATGGACAATCGTCGCCAGATACTAACTGGTCCCCCGAAAAGGCGGCCATTTCAGGCGCTACTGCCACCTTGGGTGTCACTCCTGTTTCTGCTGGTGGGCTCCGCGGCCTTCGGCTCGATCGGTTCCGATCAGCCGAAAGATGTTCAGTGTGGCAATGCCGCGAGCGGCGCCTGGCAGACCCCCGGTTCCGCGATGGGCAGCACTCCGGCGATAGCGGCTGGCGGCCTGGACACCTCAGGAACTTCAGGCGCGTACGTTGATGTAAAGTGGACGACCGAGCGTTGCAGTTCTTCCGTGGTTGTCTTGATGCGGGATAGAAACCTGGCTCCCGAGCGTCACGTCTACGGCGACGCCGCAGGAAATGACGGCTGCGGTGCGGGTTTTGCCAAGAACCACTTGGTCCACATTGACCATCTTTCTCCAAGCTATCAGGGGACACCAGCCGCGGGAAGCGAATTTGCCAGCAAGGGCGCCCATTTCTTCTATGTGGCTTCACAGGACAAAACCTCCGGCAAGTGGTCCACGACCGGGGGCCCGTCCCTCGCCAACGGGACCTGCAAAGGAAACTGCAAGGCCTTTATATTCAACTCTCCCTCGCCCAATCTGTCAGGCGGTTCGAATTGGGCTATTTGGGCCTATGGACCGCAAAACGTCTACCAGGGACATGATTTGCTGGTTGGTCTGCAAGCGGTACTGACCAGCGGCCCCTTGTCCAAGTCTATGTACATGCCCTGGTCGAGCGTCCGGTTCGTCAAGTTGAAGGACGCGGGGGGTAATCCATGCAAATCTAACTGCACGGACGTCCAAGACGGGACGCTGTTCGATATGGACGCGACATTCCTCTGCACCGACCAATACATCAACGATCCGGCGACCGAATACGCCAACTATAAGGTCGACGGCTGGCATAGACGTGACTGGTGTTATGGCGGAAATTTTCAGACAGCCATGGATCAGTACGCGGTTCGTATCAGGACGAACTGCAACGGCCACGGGACCGATAATTGCGGCCGCGGTAGCACTCCTGCTGGGCAATATCAGGTGTCGGCAACTTTCCAGCCTCTGCAGGGCCAGAACGTTGGGGAGAATATCGGTCAGCCTTTCACCGTCACCTATATTTTCACGGTAAGACCGACTGCAACCTTTACGGTGAGCCATCCATCCTGCCTGGCCTCGGGGACCTGTCCAGCCATTCCATGCTATCTAGCGACCAGCAAGACCTGCCCTTCCGGAAAAGATTACACCTGGGAGAAGCGAATTCAATCTTGGGGGCCGGTCGCTTGTACAGGTGGGCCACAGACTTCCCCTCCCAGACCCGGTGGAGATTACTTCAACAGCGCAGGCTATTTCGAGAATGGCGTTTATGGTGCGGCGAGTGCCAATTCGAATTGCTACAATTATGACAACGGCAGGAACTTTCTGACCTTGTCCGACTACGCTGGTCTTAAAGGTTGGTCAACACCCTCAGGTGCGAGTACTGAACCGACGGGTCAGCGATACCCCAATGCGCAAGCTTACTACCAACACTGCGCGATTCTGTGTCAGCAGTCCTACTGGAACTTTTTCGCCGGCGTCGGCGCTGCGGGCACGGTTTGGCCTGGCGGACTGCTGCGGGAGTGGAACCTCTTCCCAAACGGTGCCGCAATGTATTACTTCCGCACCGGAGATGAAGCCGCCCGGCAAGCGGCTATCAACTTTGGAAGCTATGAACCCCCTGGAGGTGGCAAAGCGGGAAATACGCTCTATCAGTTGTATCCCATAGATGCATCTACCGGCGCCCGGATGACGGCCTACATGCTGGAGGCTGCTGTCGCAAAGTGGCAAGTAACAAGAAACCAGACCCCACAAGACTCTCTTCAGACCAGACGCTATGTCGACTCCCTGTTGGGAAACCTGGACCAGAATATCAATTACGATCCTTCGGGGCGGGAATATGGCACGGCGACCCATCCGCAAACTTATCCAATCGGCCCGATCTGGCGCAGTTTCATCCTCGGAGTCGATATGGAGGCCTTGATCGAATATTATGAATGGCAGGGCGCGGTGGGACAGCAGCAAGATCAGAGAATTCCGATTGTCGTAAAGGCAACGCTCGACTTCATGTGGTCGAAATTGTGGGCAGCGAAGAGTGCTGGTCGTGATGCGTTCTACTACAACGGCCTAGATATCCCGCATGGCAGTTCTAACGACAACGATAGTTACGTCGAGCTTAACAATCTGGTTTGTGGCGCCTATGCGTGGTATTGGAATATCTCCGACGACAATGCCTACCTGAAGGAAGGAGATGCTTGCTTCGATGCGGGTATTTCTCCTACGGCAGGATTTTGGTTCGCGGGAAAAGACTTCGGCCAGATCTTCAAATGGACCTTTGACTACATCGGTTGGCGCACTCAGGCGGGCTATGTCCCCAGCACTTTTCCGGAAAGGAATAAGCCGTCTGGAAACAAAGCGCCTTTCCCTGACACCGTGCCGCCGATCCCACGGCCGCAGGAGGGGAACAGCACCACCGCCGATCCCTTAACCGGGGTGACGCCTGTGACGGTAAAGGGAACGGCGGCCACCATTGCTTGGAGCACCTACGAGCAATTGGCTTCGGCGGAGGTTTTGTACGGACTTTCGAACTCGTACGGATCGACTGCCAAGGGCGTAAGTAAGTCGTGCAGCAGCGTTTCCGCCTGCAACGCGGGATGCGCGACTACGGTCAACCCCGCCGTTTGCCGGCTTTCTTACATCAATACAGTTGTCTTGACCGGCTTGCGGCCCAACGCTACCTACCATTTCGCCACCAAGGGTGTTGACGATGCCGGCAATGTCGCCCAGACGAACCGTCCGGGTGGCACGGTGCGTGATTGGACATTCGTTACCGGATCCCAGTAAGCCATGAAGCACGATGCGATCCGACCGATCACTAACGTGTTAGAGTCGTATATCGTATTTAGCGCCGGACGAAATTTCTGTGGACTCATGGGTGATTGCAGGGCATCTCAGCCATGATCAAGCGATATCTCAAGTTGTTGGCCATTGGAGTGGCCATGGTTTTTGCGCTGCCCTGGGCCCTGATCGCGGGGTTCGGTCGCTTCGGTCGGATGTTCTCATTCGGCGCACAGGCGTGTGCTATGTCCCCCGGGCTACCCGGCGATTACTTGCGGATTGCGTTCTACAAATTGACTCTGGAGCAATGCTCGCTGGAAAGCCGGATTTCATTCGGCTCTTTTTTTGCGCATCCGAGCGCTGCGGTAGGGCAATCCGTCTACATCGGCTCTTATTGTGTCTTGGGTAGCTGCAGAATTGGTGATCGCACGCAAATCGCATCGCACGTCCAGATCCTCAGCGGACGACGCCAGCACCCAAGGGATGCATCTGGTGACATTGGCGGGGCTTCAGAAGGCGAGTTTCAAACAATTGACATCGGGCCAGACTGCTGGATTGGCGCATCTGCGATCGTCATGGCTCCGGTCGGTGCGCGCACCACGATAGGCGCGGGTGCGGTTGTGGTTCATCCCGTCGAGGATGGAGTTGTTGCGGTGGGTAATCCTGCGCGCGCCATTAAGGCCGCCTCGGCAGCCTCCGTGGAGTAAATTCCGAACCCTAGGAGTTTACCGTTGTCGGCGTGCCGAGATTGTGAGTCGTAGCCACTCTTCGATTGACCAACTGCTCGTAGTATTGTTCGAGCCGGACAACAAAGCCATCCATAGAAAACAGCCCTCTGGCCCGCATCAGAGCATTCGACCCCATCTTGCGCCGCAGGTCCTCGTTCTGCAAAAGGCGGACAATCGGAGCAGCAAATGCCTCGGGCGTGCGTTCCCCGACGAGGTAGCCGGTTTGCCCGTCCACAATCGCCTCGCCATTGCCGCCCACTGCCGTGGCCACCACGGGCAGACCACAGGCCATGTATTCCAGAATCGCGTTGGAAAATCCTTCGCTGATGGACGACAGACAAGCAATGGACATGCTTGCGAGATGGTCCCGCACATCTCCTTCGCCGTCGGTGAAGAACACGGAATTGGCGATATTCAACTCGCGTGCCAAGTCCGCGAGTTCGGCCCGCGATTCCCCTTTACCCACGAGGAGAAAGGCCGCGCGAGGGACCTTGTCGGCGACGAATTTAGCGGCCCGAAGAAACAGCGCTAGGTCTTTGACGGGCCGATAATTGGCGACTATGCCGACCACGGGAGCGCCTGCGGGTACGCCCAGACTTGCTGCGGAGCTATGGACCGATGGATTCTCGCCATATGGGGTGAACCGACTGGTGTCCACTCCCTGGTACATCACGTCAATCCGGGCTGGGTCCAGTGATTCCATTTTTGAGGCAACTTGCTTAATCGCTTCAGAATTGGCCATCACGCGGGTGGTTCGAGGGTTCAGATAGTACCTGAACAGCCCGATCTTGTAAGCTGTGTACCAGTCCATGCTCATTCGGGTTGTGACCGTCGATGTGCAGCCGGAGCGATGACCCGCCGCAACGCCCAAGATTGCGGTCCTCACCATGAAAGAATGAGCGACATCAATTTGTTCCGCTCTGAGATAACGGCGCAGCGCAGCAATTTGCCGGATTCCAGCAAGAGTATGGAAGCTTTGAGCGGGGAAGAGCTTGGTATGGCAGTAATGGTCCATTTGCCGGAACCGTTCACTGTCGAAAAGGCAGCAAAGATGTACGTCGAAGCGATTCGAATTGATGCGTTTCGCGATCTCCGCCACCAGCCGTTCCGTGCCCGCGTCGATACCGACAGTATCAACCAGCAAAGAGACCCCAATTTTTCCCGACTTCATTTCAGTTAAGCCCCGCTTTGCTCCTAATGTCGCTCTTGATCGTGGGGCAAGGCCTCTCTGCTCGTGATGCCGCCACGCAGCGACTGATGACGCCGGAGAGGAAGCGGCTTTGGCAAATCTAACTGAACGGCAGTCATCGGGACTGGTTACCTTGGTGCGCCTGGGCAAGCTTGGCCTGCCGAGCCACCGCTAGCTGGAAAGTACCTGACGTACCAATTAAAACCCAGATTATCCCAGAGTAGCCGAGGGTCAAAAAGAAGGCACAGAGGGTCGCAACGATGAGCGCCAGATGGGTAAATAGCGCCATTCGGCGCGTCAGCAAATCCGGGCCATATTTCCGAATTCGCCGTAGGCCTACCTGGGCGCCAAAGAACGCCACGACGAATAAGATACCCCCTATGATGCCGGTCTCGCTTGACGTCTCCGTATAAGCGTTGTGGGAATACATCCACATACCTTTCCTGTTTTCCTCTTTCGCGAGGTCGTATTCAGCTTGTATAAACTGGCCGGGCCCGACTCCAAACAACGGGTACTCGAAGGTGAATTGCAAGCTGCGGAACAACAGCTTGCGGCGCACGATTGCCGAATCCGCGGCTGAGGCATCTAGCTTTGTGCCGCTCTCGCCCGGCTGAAAGAGAATCATGAAGCGATTCCTCACGCTCTGTGGCAGCATCGGGGGAACAACAGCAACCAGCAGGAGACAACCAAGTACCAAATAAATCCTTTGCCGCATATTGCCGAAAATGAAGAACATCAGGACGGTTAGCGCGAACGCAACCAGCCCCATTCTCGACCCTGACCGGGCCGCCGCACCCAGGCAAAGAACGATCAGCCCCATGGAAAGTAGCCGCTTGAAGCCTTTATGCACGGAAATACTTAACGATAGGAAACAAACTCCCACAAGAAGATACAGACAGAAAAAGTTAGGGTCCTGCAGAGTCGAGGACTCCCCAACGCCCAGACGCTCACCACCGCGTCTTCCCATTATCAGTCCCATGATGGCGACCAGCCCCATCGCGAGCCCGATGGTATACATGAGACGGAAGCTGTCGCGCACCGTCCGTATGAACGCAGCCATCAAGACAACAATCAGGAGCGCGATAATGTTGCCTCTCACTATCCGCAGGCTGCCGGTATGCCACAGACTGGTAGGGACGCACGCCGCTATCCAGATGGTAAAGGCAATCAAGGCCTTCCCGGAACGCATGCCGAGTATGGCCTTGCTGCGCCCGCTGAGAAATAATCCAATCAGGAGAATTGGTAAGAGGATGATCGCGAAGCGCATCCCGGGGACCAGTTCGCTGACCCGGCTGCAGTAGAAGAACAGATACAACAGCAGCACATCCCGAAAGAACCGGAAACGGTCGGGAGGCGCAGACTGGGAACCTGATCGCGGTGTGGCTTGCGAAGGCGTGGTGACAAGTGTTTCAGAAGGTGCGAAGTCCGTGTCGTTTGCGTACTCCGCCGGGGCCGAGGTCATATCCAAGAAACGGGACATGCACGTTATCATATCAATAATGCCTCGGGAGACCGAGAAAAAACTCCGAGAGTTCTTGCCGTAAGTGCGGACATTGCCGGACAGGTCAGGGACTGAGCAGTTCTGGCGGCCGCGGGTGCAGATCTACAAACGGGGGCCGCTGTGGGACGCGGCCTGGGCTGACGCGCGGTCGGCATAGAGAAAATCCTTGACCCAGGGCCGCGGATTATCAGGCCTGACACGGATTTTCCAGATTTGTTGGTTTAGAATGACTCTTTGAGATATGCCCATACGAGTGCTATATGTCTTTCCCGGCATGGATGCTCCACCAAAGGACCCGGCCTTTGCGGAGATGGCTCACGTCTCCGGCGATATTACCATCGACATGCTTCTCCCCCTTAAGGATAAGACGCCGGAGAACCTCCACCGAGATTTGGGCGACGGAAGCTACCCCACTTATAAGGTAAACAACCTAACCTATCACCTGTTCCTAGCTGGCAGATACGAGTTAGGCACATTTCGACAAAAATTCGCCATTCTGTGGTTCCAGCTGAGTGAGGGCCTGCGGCTGTCTCGCAGACGGCGGTTCGACTGTGTAATGGGTTACAACTGGGGATTGGCTGGTTTAGTCGCGTTTTTTCTCTCCCGCCTGCTGCGAGCCAAGTTGATCATCCGCTTGGCCAATGTTCCGGAAAACGCATATCGTTTCAATCAGTTCGGGCAATCCTGGCACTATTCGGCCAAGGTTAACCTGAAAACGCGGCTGGCAAGGTGGGTCTCGGATGTGCTACTGCGGGTTCTGGTGCTTTCCTCGGATCGCCTCCATCTCCTCTACCCCGACCAATTGAAGCTTTACCCGCAGCTGCAAAAGGTCCCATTCAACATTCTTCCGGTGTTCACCGCGGTCTCACGGATACCTTACACCGGAATCAGTGACCACTCTATTCTGCTTGTTGGTGGTCCCTGGTATCTCAAGGGTGTGGATGTTCTCATCCGGGCCTTCCGCAAAATTGAACCGGAATTCCCTAATTGGAAGCTCCGCCTTTTGGGGTATTTTCCCGACGAACACTTGCTACAGGAAATGATCGGCGATAGCCGACGAATCGAAATCCTGAAGGCGCGACCAAATCCCGAAGCCGTGAAAATCATCGCTGACTGTTCAGTGCTGGTGCTGGCTTCTCGCTCAGAGTCCGCAGGTCGCGTTCTTGTTGAGGGTATGGCCGCTGGAAAACCGCTTATCGGATCACGGGTGGGGGGTGTTCCCCAGTACGTGCGAGACGGAGTAAACGGGTTTCTCTTTGAAAGCGAAAATTCGGATGATTTGAGTGAGAAGCTTCGGATCATGCTGAGTTCGCCCGAGTTACGGGCAAGTATGGGCCAGACAGGCCGCCGGATGGCAAAGACCCAGTACACGGCGGAAGTTTGGGGACGCAAGATGCAAGAGATGATCGAGTTGGCAGTTAACGGGCGCACCACGACGATAACGAGCGAGCAGACCGCGAATGTGCCATCGTAAGAGGGCAACTCCTTATCAGTACCACCCGCGGAGGCCAGATTCGGAAGTGCGCTTTGCTGTTCTCGGCGCTGAGCACTTTTTGAATTAACCGGGGGGATATGGCGATCAATCTTTTGTATGTCTTTCCTGGCCTGCTTCCCCCGCCCAACGATGCAAGCATGGCTGAGTGGTACCACCTGCAGGGAGACATCAGCGTGGATGTGCTCCTTCCCACGGGGATGGCGAAGGCGGGTCCACTGCGCGCTGAACTCGGTGAGAATTGCTTCCCGACTCATAAGGTCAACCAAAGGTTGGCTTACCATCTTTTTCTCGCCGGGCGTTACAAACTGCTTTCGTTCCGGCAGAAAGCAGCCATTTTTCGATTCCAGATAAAGCAGGGTCTGCGGCTTGGCCGCGAAAAACGGATCGATTGCACGATGAGTTACGGCGCTGGGCTGTCGGGAATCGTTGCCTGGATTCTGTCTCGCTTATTGCGCGCCAAGTTCATCCTCAGGTTGCCCAACGTGCCCGAGAATGCTTATCGGTTCAACGCCTTCGGAGGAAACGCTTATCACTACTCCGCGAGGGTAAGCGTTAAGACGCGCCTAGCCAGAGTGGTATCGGACCTATTGTTGCGGTTTTTGGTGTTACACTGCGATCGGCTTTACCTGATGTATCCCAACCAACTGCAAAAGTACCCCAAACTGCAAAAGATTCCCGCTTGCGTGATTCACAGCTTCACAGCTATGTCCCGGATTCCACACGGCGGGGGAAGTGATGGTTCGGTCCTGCTTATGGGTGCGCCCTGGTTTTTGAAGGGGGCGGACATTCTGATCCGCGCATTTCGGAAGATCGAATCCGAGTTTCCGGATACCAAGGTCCAGCTGCTGGGCCATTTTCCAGATGAACACCTGATCCGGGAGATGATCGGCGACAGCCGGCAAATAGAGATCCTGAAGGCCCGGCCCAACCTTCAAGCGTTGCAAATCTTGGCCGGCTGTTCCATTTACGCCCTGTGCTCGCGGACCGACGCCGCTCCGCGCGTCGTGCTGGAAGCCATGGCAGCGGGCAAGCCGGTCATTGGCTCGCGGGTTGGCGGGGTCCCTTATTACATTCGGGAAGGGGAAACTGGGCTGATTTTTGAAAGTGAAAATGTTGACGAACTAGCGGAAAAACTCCGGCTACTCCTGAATTCTCCTGAACTGCGAGCACGCCTGGGTCAAAACGGACAGGGCATCGCACGAGCTCAATACAACGAGGCAGAATGGGGCCGGAAAGTGAAAGAACTGATCGAGTTGACCGTTCTTGGCCGGATTAGCGACGCGGAGAAAGAGCCGAGTGCGAGGGTTACGTCCTAGGCGGCTGGGGATTTCGAAGCCGCTTCCAGCGTAGCCAGATAAAGTTTAGTCAGCGACCTTCGGTAGGCCTGAGGTGTGTACTCCGACTCCACGCAGGAGCGAGCCGCCGCTCCCAACTTCAGCGCCAGGTCGTTGTCTTGGAGGATGCGCAGGATGGCCTCTGCCATGGCCTGAGGATCGCCTGGTTGCACCAGCAGACCAGTTACACCATCCTCCAGGATCTCGGGAACGCCCCCCGCATCCGTGGCCGCAATTGGAAGGCCGGCAGCCATTGCCTCCAGTAGCACGTTCGGCGAGCCTTCGGAGTAGGAAGGCAACGCAAGCAGCGTGCTCAAGCAGTAATAGGGTCTTACGTCCGGTTGGAAGCCTTCCATCACGATCCGCTGCCCGGTCCCCAAGCGCGCCATTAGGCGGAGGAGGTTTTCCTTCTCGGGCCCATCGCCCACGACCACGACTCGGAAATCGGGGGCTTCGTTCATTTTCTCCAGTCGTGCGGCAGCCTGCAGAAGGACGGCGTGTCCCTTTTCAGACGAGAGCCGTCCTACGGCCAGGACCACAGCTTGGTTCTGCACGCCGAGGCTGCGCCGTAGCCGTTCAACGTCCTCCGTGGGAGCAGGTACGAAGGGCTTCACAAAATTGTGCAGGATGGTGATCTTGCGCCTGTCAATGCCACGCCTTTCCAATGTTTCTGCAAACGGCCTGCATACGGTTACAACCCGAAAGGCTGCTTGCAGAGACCAGCGGTCTAACTGGCTGTAGGCGCGGTCTAGCCAGTCGCGCTCGGTGTACCCGTGGTTCCAGGCAACCCACGGATACTGCCTATGCAACCCGAGCGCTCGCACCAGGAAATGCGACTTGATGTTACGGGATTCGAGGATGTCGGGCCGGTACTCAGCGATAATTCGGCGCAACTGCGGTATTGCCTGGGTGTCCCACCGGTGGCGCTCCGAGATCGTCGTCACGGGCAGTCCGGCATTCCTGGCCGCCGCTGCGACGGGGCTCTCGCCGGCGCCCCGCCAGTACGTCACCACCATCGTTTCTACGGCCGGCAGACCGGGTTCAGCAACTACTCCCAGCTTGCCGAACTCAATGATGTTGCGCGCAGGTCCGGTTACGGTCGGACTTTCAATCAGTGTGAGTACCCGGATCGTCTGTCGCGTCACCGTAATCTCCTAGGCCGGGAACCGAAAGCAGTTGCTGATCGACGTGGTACCACTCTAACGTTCGGCTCCGACGACATTCGCGTGCGGGCGTCTGGCGAGCAGCTCCGTGTAAACCCTTTCAAGCCTCTCTCCGATGACGAACCAGTCATACTCCACCTGCACCAGGCGCAGAGCATTGGCCGTCAACTCGTGCCATGTCGCGGTATCCTGATGAAGCGCCGCCGCGGTATCGATGATCTCGGCCGGAGTATCGGCGATGAGAATGTCTTTGCCGGGAGTGACGGCAAGGCCTTCGGCGCCTAAGCGGGTAGAAATCACCGGCACTCCCGCAGCCATTGCTTCCAGCACTTTCAGACGGGTGCCACTGGCGATGCGCACTGGGACTACCACCATAACAGCCTTGCGATAGTGCGGCCGCAGGTCCTCCACGGTCCCTGTAACCGTGATGCCGGGCTGGTTGGCCAGCTCCACAACTTTGGGTACAGGTTTGGATCCGACAATAAAGAACCGCAGGTCCGGCCGGCGCTCCCGCAAACCGGGCCAGATGGCTTTGGCAAAGAACAAGGCCGCATCAATGTTGGCGTGATAATCCATGGAGCCGACAAAGACCACGTTCTGCCGTAGCCCCTCGGCGACGGCACCAGTAGCGGCAAAGAACGCCGTATCAACGCCATTCGGTATTACCGTAATGTGGGCCTCGGGAACCTGCTCCAGAAGCACCTGCCGCTCGCGCTCGCTGCAAACGGTGTGCGCATTCGCCAGTCGCAGCACCTCGCGTTCGGCCCTTTTCAACAGCAGCGCCGTTCGGCGGGCATAGAGCCGCCGCGCCGGGCTTGCGCTGGTCTGGGCATAACGGCGCTGAATTTCCGACTCAATGTTGTGCCAGTCACAAATGAGTGGGGTGTTCGCCGCGATCTGCCGGATGCGCCGCGCGTAAACCAGTAAATGCACGCCCTCAAATTGAATGATGTCGAAGCGACCCTCCCGCAGAAGGCGTTCGATCTTGTCCATGATCTGCGGGGCGGTGAAATTCAGAATGCTGACCGGCGTAGGGCCAAGAATGCCGCGCACCAGATCGATGGGCCTATAACCTGCCTGGCGCCTGACGCGCACCATTTCGGAATCGGGCAACGCTTCCAGGCGCTCTCGTCGGGAACTCCCCACCGGCCCGTCCATTTCGCGGTCCAAGCCCAGGTAGGTGAGCGTGGACTTGGCGGCAAGTTGTCTCGCCAGGTAGAAATCGCGCAAGTGCGCGCCCGAGGTGATGGGCCAGCAGAATCGGGTTGAGAGATAGAGCACGCGCATCGCTGGGAGACAGTTTACCGGATCAAGAGTCGCCTGCACCCAAAGCTTACACCGAGGGGAACATCTCAAGAGAAGGGCGCAGATGAGTATGGATTGATTAGAATCGCGGCGCAGCCACAGCTTGCTGGAAATCGGTTGTGCGGCTAAGCTAGCCAAACCAGACCTCCGTTACTTTTGTGTGTCCGGAGCACACTGCGGGATCGAATACGATGTATACAGTGCAACGGCTATCGGGCAGGGTCCAGGATTTCCTGTCAGACTTCGTGCGCGGGAAAAACGTGCTCGACGTGGGCTGTGTTCAACACTTCGCGACGTTTGCGGCCACGGATACCTGGCTGCATGGACGCGTGAGGTGAAGGCCACGACTGCGGCACTTCCAGAGACCAAACCACCCCGCCTCGCGATCCAGGCATTCTGGCTGACGGCGTCGAAATTCGTCGGGGTTGTTCTCAACGTCGGGCTTCCGATACTGCTGGTTCGCATCCTGTCCCAGTCCCAGTACGGCCTTTACAAACAGGCCTTCCTGGTGGTGGGAACGGCGCAGAGTATTGCGAACCTCGGGGTTGGGCTCAGCGCTTTTTACTTCTTGCCGCGGCATCCCGAAAAGGGCGGACAGATCGCGCTGAATATCCTCATCTACAATTTTTTCGCCGGTCTGATTCCTCTTCTGGTCGCCGTGTTTTATCCCCAGGTACTCGATGTCTTCAAATCTCATGAGCTGCAATCGTTCGCCATGCTGCTCGGGATTCTTAGCCTGATTACGCTAACCTCGAGCCTGCTGACGCTGATACCGACCGCGCTGCAGGACGTTAAGTATTCGACAATTTTCGTGGTTGGGACTCAGCTAGTCAAAGTCGTTATAACCTCGGTGGCGGCGGTGCTGTATCGCTCCGTCGAGGCGCTGCTTGTGGCTGCGGTCATCACCCAGGTGCTTTCGACGGTTGCCCTCTTCTGGTATCTCTACAAACGTTTCGGACATTTCTGGGGTCATTTCGACTGGGGCTTTTTCCGGGAGCAGCTTGCCTATGCCATCCCGATTGGCATTTATGGATCGCTTTGGGTGGTCCAGAGATACATGGACAACTACTTTGTTGGACATTACTTCGGTCCTTCTGACTTCGCCATCTATTCGGTCGGCTGGGTGGATTTTGCATTGTTCTCGCTGGTCCTGGAGTCCATCGCGGCGGTGATGGTGGTGCGTGTCAGCGCGCTCCAGCACCAGGACCGCAAGGAGGAGATTCGAAGGTTGAGCGCGGCCGCGGTGAACCGTTTGGCCGCACTCCAATTCCCGACCTGTGCGCTGCTGCTGGTAGCAGGGCACGATCTTATTGTCCTGGTTTACACGAGGGCCTACGAACGTAGCGCCCCCATCTTCTGCGTGGCAATCCTCTTGCTCGCCCTGAATGCGTTCCTGATCGATCCCATCGTCCGGGCCTATATCGGACTGCGCCGGTTCATCTTGGTGACGCGAATCGCAATCCTGGTGTGTCTGTTTTTCGCGTTAACACCGGTCATTCAACATTTCGGAATGCTGGGAGCTGCAGTGGCCGCCGTCGCCGCTCAGTTTGCCGAGCGCATTGTGATGGGTTGGAAGGTCGCCCGGACCGTGGAGATGACTGCCAAAGATTTGTCCCTGTACAAGGACCTGGCAAAGGTCACCGCATTGACCGTGGTCGCCGGCCTGGCGGCTTATGCTGTTCGCAACCTCATCAGCCCTCATTTGCTGGTCCCGCGCATCGCGGCGGTGAGCGCGTTGGTTGCGGCGATCTATCTCCCCGGGATGTACCGGTTCCGCTTGCCGGGATGGGAGATGCTTTCCAAGGAGCGGATATTAGGCTTGATACGGACGGCCTTGGGAAGAACGAGCAGTGCGAACGCTTGAAACCGCTGCGCACCCGTTAGCCGAATTTCAAAAGTGAACCTCGTCCCATTTTGGCTTCTGGGTTGCAAATAGCTGCAAAGTTGGACATTATCTCGTGGACACCGATCTTTGGAGATTGGTATAGTTACAAGATTCCTTTCGTGTAGCGGACACCCCGGTCTGGCCACTCAATCCCACTTGAGTGGGTCTGCAGCCGCACTCGGTATTGCGTCGCAAAAGGCAGAGGGCGGTCGAAGGCGAAGTTCGGTTTTTCTCAGCCGAAGATTGCTCCACTGCACGGGAACGAAAGTACGTTATCGAATTTCAGGGAATCTTTTCAAGGAGCTGGAGAAAACTATATGCGTGTTTTTATCGCAGGGATGGATGGCTACCTCGGTTGGTCGCTGGCGCAATATCTTGCGGCCCGGGGACATCAAGTGGCGGGCGCGGATTTGTTTCTGCGGCGGCAATGGGTCGAAGAAATGGGATCGTGCAGCGCAACCCCCATTGTGCCGATGAAGGAACGGCTGGCCGCGCTGAAGGAGTCGCGCGGGCTGGAGCCGAAGTTTTGGGAAGCCGACCTTCGAGATTATTCGGCGGTGGAACGCATCTTTAAGGAGTTCCACCCGGACGCGGTGGTGCATCTCGGAGAATGCCCTTCCGCTCCTTACTCCATGGTCGATGTGCATCACGCTACCTTCGTGCAGGTCAACAACGTAGTTTCCACCTTCAACCTGATGTTCGCCATTCGCGACTTGCGGCCGGAGGCCCACCTGCTCAAGCTGGGCACTATGGGGGAGTACGGGACCCCTAACGTCGACATTCCGGAGGGCTTCTTCGAGATTGAATACCGCGGACGCCGCGACCGGATGCCGTTTCCGCGGCAGCCCGGCAGCTTCTACCACCTCTCCAAGGTGCATGGATCAAATAACATCATGTTCGCCTGCAAGGTCTGGAAGCTTCGCGCCACGGATGTGATGCAGGGGGTGGTGTTTGGCACTCGCATTGACGAGATGGGCAGCGACGAACGGCTGCTGACCCGGCTGGACTTTGACGAGTCGTTTGGCACTGCGATTAACCGGTTCTGTTGTCAGGCAGTGATTGGGCATCCTCTGACTCCCTTCGGCCGGGGGCATCAAAAGCGGGGCTTCTTGCCCTTGCGTGACTCCATGCAGTGCCTGACCCTGGCGCTGGAAAATCCTCCCCAACCTGGTGAATACCGCGTCCTCAACCAGTTCGAAGAGGTTTACGACCTTACCGAACTGGCGGAAAAGGTCCGGCGAGTCGCGGGCCAGCTCGGGTTGAAGGTCGAGATTCACAACCTGGAGAACCCACGTAAGGAAATGGAAGAGCATTACTACAAGCCCGACCATCAGAACCTACGGGATTTGGGTTACAAGCCGACTCACGATGTCGAAGCTGAGATGAAGATCATGCTTACCGACCTGATGAAGTACCGGGAGCGGATCGAGGCGAAAAAGGAGGTTTTGATCCCCAAGATTCGGTGGGACGGAACGAGCCACAAAGTCGCATACCTCAGCGGTCAGGCGGTGGGGGCTTAGAGTCACAACTCTAGCGGGCGGCGCTCCTGGACTTGTTCGCAGCGCGCCAGATCGACTGCCAGCTTTTTGGGGGCTGAGCGTCGCCCGAATACACATCCGCAGTCTTTTCTGCCCGACGATTTTCCCTTCTCCATGTTCCTGACTCACTGCGACCATCGAATTCCCGCAGATAAGTCCCTCTGACACTCCCAGCCGAGCGCTACCGATTTATTTTGCTATCTCATCCCTACTGTGACATCGCAAGCGTGATGGAGATCACTGGCTCGAGTTCAAGGGTCAGATGCGGTCCCGACTGCATGTCGCTCTAGTGATGGGGCGCAAGTCTTAGCAGCCCATGGTGACAGTGTGGATACCTGTGCGAAATAAATCGAACAATCCATAAGCCCTAGCTTCTACAATGCGCGCATGGTACTGGCGCGCGTAAGCAGCGCGGGAGAAGGAAGGACATCTGAATTGCGAACATCAGGTTGGTGTCAGCTCCGGTACCTCCCTTGTATCACCGGTTCTAATAAACGAGTCCCTGGAGGCGGAGCGCTGCGACTAGTTTGTAAGGCACTCGACCTCCCAGAACTCCATAAATGAGAAAGGAACTCAAGGCATGAAATGCGGACGTTTCGTCGGTGTCGTTTCCCTGGTACTTCTGTTTAGCTTTTTCGCCTGGGCGCAGCAAACCGTCCCCCATACAATCCACGACGGAAATGTCAGCAGCCCTTCCAACTGGTGGGGAGGGACCGTTCCCTATTGCCAATTTGCAGTCATAACTAACAACATGACGCTCGACGTAGATCCCGGCGCAAGTTGCGGCGGCATGAAGGCCTGGCGCATCGAAGGGGGATCGCTTACCCTGGCGCAGAACGGGCCCATGACTCTTACGTTTGGTGCCGGCGGTAGTAACCCAATTGGATCGGGCACATGGAACAACCCGGGCTTTGACGCGACACTGCACGGCTTCTTCGTGGCAGGCGGCATCTTGAACCTGAGTAGCCCATATCCTTTGACGGTCATCGGCGACTTATATATTCAGCATGATGCCCTAGACTACATTGGTTGCACTACGATCACGAACAACCAATGCAATGGGCGCTCGGTTGTACTGGGGGCCCAACTGAATCTAGGCATGGTTGAATTTACCGGCAATCTGGGTGTAAACGTCGCGCACTTCGAAGGAATCAGTTGGGACATGCGCAGTGGAACTACGATGCCCAATACGTTCTCAATCAACAATGTTCAGGCCGATCATATGGGACAAATTATCCACCGTGCGGTTGGTTCAACCGGAACTTATTACGTCAGAAATTTCACAAGTGTGGATGCCAGATTTCAGTACACGCTTTATGTTTCGACGGCTACGGCGCCAAATGGCTGGACATTGCAGAACGTCACGGAGCTTAGTCCACGAGTAGCCGGGAAATTCGCCTCGCTTCCTAATGGTGCAACAAACCTGACGATTGATGGAGCGGCGGTTGAGGGATACTCGACGAATGTCCAGCGCGGGTTACTGATTAGCGGTGGCTCCGGATCGTCCTATCAGCTGACGAATTGGTATTGCGACAATCCGAATATTCCTCTCACAGCGAACGACCAATGCGTGAAGTTCCAGAGCGCTCCCAGTGATACGGGTACACTGATCAGCCATTTTGCCGCGCGAGGGGCTTTGCAACCTGTCGACATCGTTGGAGGTAGTCCCACAGTTAGCTACGGCTGGATGTCGGAACGCGCATTGGCATCTCCGGGTCAAGGAGACTTGATCATCTATGGATACGCTAATTGCCCAGCCGACATATACAACGTGCATGTTCTGGAGAGCGACAATACCAACATAATGTCGCTGGTCATCGGCGAGGGCCTTTACCCGACGTGCGCCCACTACAATCACGACACATTTATCGGACTGGGCAATAGCCGGGGTGCTTTTCTGGGTGAGGGCACGATCACCGCCCTGGCGATTCACGACGGCTATATCATGAACAGTATCGTAACCGGCGGCACATGGGGCATTATCGACGGGAATCCCAATAATCAATGGTCTGCCGTCAACAGCTATAATGGCGCGGGTGCTCACCATAACGATACTTACAATGTCTCAACGCCATACATGCGCAATTATGGTGGCAGTCAAGGGTTCGACAACGGAACGGTACACCATCCGAACCAACTGTATGGCGACTTGACGGTCAACCCAAAGTTCTTTGCCGCCCAGCTCACGCCGGAGAGCTTCGATAGCTCTCTAGGCGGCCCGGGCACAGTGTTTCACTTGATGCAACAGCTCGCCAAACGCAGCGGGTTCGGAGGCGCCTATGACAGCCGCTACAACCCCTCCAGTCTGGTTGACTTCCTTCGGCGAGGAGCGGCCCCAACCAACTTAAGCTTGCGCAGAGCAGCGTCCGACGGCACAGACATTGGAGCAGTTCCGGCGATGATTTCTGTCAAGCCTTAGACGGTTGGCGGACCAGCAACGAGCAGTCCCGGCAAAGAGTGGCTGGTTCGTGGTTGGAGAATATGGTTTTGTTCTTCAGCGCACGAACCGCACTTTTCTTGGGTGTCCTCTCAGGAGGTAGTTCACCCCATTCTGCGTCTCAATCTTGTGGAACGGGCGCGGTTCGAAGTTGACGACGATCTCGAATCGTCTTCCTAGGGAGGCCCTGATTAAGTTCGGCTCTTTGAAGGGGACGGCCTTCAGGCCGTCCGTAAATGCCCAATATGAGGCCGGGGCTTTAGCCCCTGAGGGATGTCCAGCGGACTTAATCAGACCTTCCCTAGAAGAGCGCCCGTTTGCCCGGCCGCGCGTAGTCGTGCCTGGCCTCCTTTGTGCCCTACGGTGTAGTCGTAAGGGTCTGATCCGCCAGCGCCGCTATATTTCCCACGGCGTCTACCGAGATCACTTGATAGTGGTACAGAGTTGCGGGTAACAGCCCGGTCAAGGTAACACTGTGACTTGTCACCAGCGATGGGTTCGGTGACGAGGTCGAACCGTAACCCGAGGTGACGCCGTACTTCACCTGGGTCGTCGCTGGCTCATAGGTATTCCAAGCGATCGTCGCGCCGGTCCCAGTCGGGGTAACCATGACCTTGGTGTAGCCAGCGCCTCCCATAATGGGCGGCTCTGTGTCCGCATAAGGCCCAGTGTACGGGTTTTGGCTCGGCAGGATGGTCAGAACGGCGTTAGGCGCGCTGCGCAGCCGCGCATAGTCGAAGGTCCATTGGTACATCTGGCTGTACATCTTGCCGCTCCAACTGGGGTCCCCGCTCAGATCGAGCATGTGTTGGAAAACCATATCTCCCCGGCCCAAGGCGGCTGAGTCGCCTGTCTTGCTCCAATACCAAGCATAGGCGGTTGCCACCAGGCCGTTCAAAGTAGTCCAATCGATAGTATCGTAGCCTTCATGGTAAGAGTCGTTGGACGGCAAGCAGGTGTTGTTGTAGGCAAACGTAAAGCGGCTTGGGTTCCATATCGTCCACAGCGCATCGAGCGCCTGTTTTACCGCGGCCGGAATCCGGTTGTCTACCGTGCCGCGCGAGGCGTTCCACTCGTAATGATTGATGAGCGTTTGCATGGCGATTCCAACGAAGAACGGGTGCATGGCATTCACCTTGCCGCCGTTCGCCACTTGGTCAAGGTCTCCCAACAGCTTGTTAATTCCGATGTCCGTGAGGTGGCTGTGGGGATTTCCTACCATCTCCGATGCGATTCGGTTGTTGTTTATGTACGAGCTTTCTCGCACCATATACCAATCGACATAACCGCCAATATTAGAACCTGTGCCGGTGTTCGCCAGCACAAGCACGGCGTTCTTCATGTCTTGGTTGTGCGTTCGGAGATTGTTCATCGCCATCCCGTACGCAAACTCGCTGTAAAGAGCAAATGCTCCATTGTTGTGGAGGGCGTACTGCCCGTATGGGTCGAGATCGGTCAAGGCGCAGTGTTGCCATAGCGCGTGATTCGGCTGTCCCAGTTGGTTCGCTGTGTAGTCATCGACTTGCTGGTAGACGCGCCCTCCGTCATAGAACCAACTTTCCTCTTGCCAGCCCCATCCGGTCAAGAACAGGCCGGCGGAATTTCGGGAGTCTCGGGAAGAGCCATTATGGTCGTCACACCACTTGTGGCCGAGCACGACCATCTGCGTTTCCCAATTGGCCTTGCCGGGAATCGCCGGAAACACCGCGGGAGGCGTCGCTGTGAACGTGGGGGCAGCGATGACGTTGAACTGGTACGTTTGAGTGGCAGGCACGTCGCCGTTGATGTAGGTGAACGCCACCTGATAAGGGCCAGGAACCGTATTGGCCGAAGTGCGCAACCGGAAGTTTGCGCCAGGCATTGTCCGGTAGCTTGTGTAACAGCCATATAGCGCGGGATGCCAAGGATCCTTCGTCTGGTCACTCGCGTCCGTGGCACCGGTCTCCGAACACGCCAAATGCACGCTAATAGTGCCAACCGACTGCTGCGTAGCTTGCGTTAGACCGGTCACGATTCCGTCGCTACCGTTGTTCGGCCCAGTCTGGTTCACGACATCGGTGAACCTGAAGAATGTGCCGCCGGCCAACTGATGCAGTTCCGCCGCGAAATACAGGTCAGAGCCTGCAAAGACGTTCGTAGGCCCGTATGTGTAGATCAGGAACGACTGCGGGGCGCTGGCGTCCGTAGGCAAAGTCTGGAAACTGGGAAGGGTCCTTGTGAGATAGTCAGTTGGCCCCGGGGCCGTTGACATCACGCCCCTCGCGTCCACCGACGCGACGTAGTAATAGTAAGTCCCGAAGCGATAGTACGAGTTGTAGGGACGAAGGCCGGTAACATGCACCACGTGTTGCGTAACCAATGGATCCATTGGCCCCGGCGGAGCATAAACAAAGGAAGTATTCACACCTCCTGTTACCGGTGGGCCTTTGGGTGTTGGCGGAGGCACACAGTGCGGGCAGGGGGGCGGGGGCGGCGGGGGCGGGGGGATAGTTACCGTCCAAGGAATACGGATTTCTGGTGAATAATTAGCATCGCGTGCGATGAGCACCTGACTTGTCGACGGGTGAACGGTGTTCCATACGATGTCGGCGCTGGTCTGCGTCACGTTTTCCACGTGCAGGTTAGAAATTTCATTCGGATAGCCAGTGGAGGCAGACATACTGCCCGAACTGCTCGAGATTACAAGAAATAAATACAGCACAGACATGAAGAGGTCTTCTAAAAGATGTCGCATCTTAAACTCCTTAAAAAGCTAATTACCCCAATTCACGGCAGCTGCAGGTGGGCGCCTCGGCTCCAGGTCGTCCCGCGGCCAGTCTAGACATCACATCGGCGAATAACGAAGAACGGTGAGTCCTTGGAGCGGACCAATGAGCGTCTTCTAATGATTACTTTTGGTTAAATCGAAAGAGGGGTCGGACACATGAGGGAACGCCCGGCCAAGCAGATCCGTACAAGTTTGGGAACACTCACGTGTAACAAGTCTTTTAGGTGGCAATTCAGGGGCTGTGCTTGTAACATGAATTTCAGTCGAGTATGTAATTGATTGCTGATGCACGCACTCTGGGGGACGAGCGACAAGTGCAGTTCCAGTTGCTTAGGTAACGCCGAATGACATCTCATGCTGACCCACGAAGCCAAGCTGGGGAACTTTCTACGCGTCCGTCTGCAGCGCCGCCTGCACGATCGGGATTCAACGAAGATTGGCTGGCGGTGTGCATTGGCCTGTTCATGTTCGTCTGCTCGCTGGCGTTGCTTGTTGGTTTCGACCTGTTAGGCTGGGCGGTTGCAACGTCAGTATGGACAACTCCTGGTAAGGCGCTCGCCCCAGTGTCGAAAGGTTACGCGACAGTTCCCGGCCTGCTGTCACTGGGAGCAACTTATGTTTTTCTGCTGATCGTGCTTCTCGCGGGAGCCAAGGCGCTCCACGCCGACCTCAAGCGGTTCACCCAGGGCTTTACCATCATTTTCATTCTCAGTTATTGCTGTTGGTTCCTTGGCAGCTGGGCTTATATCGCCGCCACGCCGGACAAAAGGCAGGCGCTCAAGATAGGCTGGTCGCTGAATCTAACCAACGAATCCGGCTTCATCATCGCCCTGCTGGCCGGTTTGATCATCGGCAATTTTCTGCCGCGCGTTTGTAACTTCTTAAAAGAGGCCATTCGTCCTGAGCTGTACATCAAAACAGCTATTGTCATACTCGGCGGATTTCTTGGTGTCACCGCACTCGACCAGCGGCGCCTGGCCTCAGCGATGCTCTTCCAGGGGCTGTGTGCCATCGTTTGCGCTTACCTGGTTTTCTGGCCTTTGGTGTACTATGTCGCTCGCCGGTATTTCGGATTTAGCCGTGAATGGGCGGCGCCGCTCGCCTCGGGAATATCCATTTGCGGGGTGTCTGCGGCCATTGCAACCGGGAGCGCCATCCGAGCGCGGGCGGTAGTGCCGGTGATGGTCTCCTCCCTAGTGGTGGTGTTCTCGGTTGTGGAGTTGCTCATCCTGCCCTTCGCGGCACAGCACTTCCTGTATCGCCAACCCATGGTTGCCGGGGCTTGGATGGGACTGGCGGTCAAGACTGACGGAGCCGCAGTTGCCAGCGGCGCCATTGCCGACGCTCTCATACGAGCTAAGGCATTGAGTGCCTCAGGTTTGAACTTTGAGCCCGGTTGGATTTTGGGCGTCAGCACCACCGTGAAGGTATTCATCGACATCTTCATTGGCGTCTGGGCGTTTCTTCTGGCTTGGATATGGTCGGCGAAAATCGAGCGCCGCCAGGACGAGCAGGTCAACGCCGGTCAAATCTGGCAGCGCTTCCCCAAGTTTATCCTCGGCTATGTGGCCACCTTCTTCCTCGTGCTGGCCATCGGCATTGCAGTTCCAACCCTCGTGCCCAAGGTGAAGGCGTCCATGGCACAGGCGAATGTATTCCGGTCGATTTTCTTCGTCATGACCTTTTTCTCCATCGGGGTTGTGTCCAACTTCCGAAAACTGTGGCAGGAAGGCATCGCGAAGCTCATTGCCGTGTATGTTCTGTGCCTGTTCGGATACATTATTTGGGTCGGGCTGCTGATCTCATGGTTGTTTTTCCACGGCATGCTGCCGCCGATCGTGAAGGGGTGAGATATGAAGGAACCTCGCTTGGCTGATGAATTGCGTAAGATGGCAGGCGAATGCGAGCCGCTGCTTCCGATCGAACGGAAGCTGATCTGGTACACGTTCGGCAGCGGAATTGTCCTGTTAATTCTCTTGGTGCTTCTCAGTCGCGCTTTTGTGTGATCCGGGCTTCCAAACGGACTGCGGAAGGCGATCACGCGCTAAGAAACTCAGGCCGGGCGGCCCTGGCAATTGAGGCTCTCCGACGGCGCTGGGATCGGGTGTCCGATGCGGCGTAGCGCGATGCTCTGGTGGCTTTCCTTTCGCTCAGCTCAGCACAACGTTTGAGCTCCACTGATCCACGAGCTTCCACCACAGATACTTTTCCCATTCGTCGAGGGCAGATTTGGCCCAACGACGGTGTCTCCACCATTGTTCAGAATTATGGTACGGGGCAGAATCAGCGGCGACCGACCACTCATATTGCGGCAGTCTCTTGCGAAAAATCGAGAGCGCTCTACGCGTGTGAAAGTCGGAGGTGACAATTAACACAGAATTCACCTGTTGACGCGCCAGGCATCTCTTAACATCGACAGCCTCACCAAACGTCGAATCTGCGCGAATTGGGCAGACCTCCCAACCCAGCGGCCGGTTGTTGCGCAGAAAGTCAGCCGCCAGATCCGCATCAGACTTCCCAAACCGGTCTCGACTAGCATCCGCATCCAAGATGATTCTTTGCGCAAATCCCGCTTTCTGTAACGCCACCGCATGTCCGTAACGCGAATCGGTGCCGCCGGCCAGAACCAGTATGACGTCTGCGGGCTGCGGACCATTCAGCACGAGGAAGGACGCGGCATGCGACAGCAGCCAAACGGCCATCACGATAACGATTGTCAGTACCACCAGGCGTTTGAGGCTCATCGGCAGATTTGGTTTCTTCTCCGGAATCTCCTGAATATGCGGAATTGATATGATACTTGTCAGGCTTGGATTAAGCTGGAAGTCGTAATGTCTGCTTTCGCCCCTAGACTTCTGAAGTCCTATGACATCGCCGCTATCTCTCAAGCGCACTCTTAAGATTGCCCGAATCTGGGCCCGCGTCTACCAGTATCGTTCGCTCAAGTTGGGCGCTCTGGCGGCACGGGTCAGTGCCAACACTGACTTGAAGCGTATCCACAGATTGGGACGCGAAATGGAGGATGTGCTGAGGCGCGACCCCACCTGCGCTGCTAAATATACCGATTATACTTTCTGGATGCCTTTCAATGTCGCGCGTATCGGAAGGCTGTCCCTGCACAAGGTTCTCCCCCTGCGAGTGCTGGATATTGGCTGCGGTCCGGGATATTTTCTGGCTGTTGCCCGGGCGTGCGGCCATCAGTGTTATGGAATTGACGCCCCGCCCAGCATCCTCAGCGATGTGGAGAAGCGCGTCTACAGCGAATTGCTGGGCGCGCTCGGTTGTGATGCTCTGGTTTCACCACTACTCATAGAGCGCTACGTCCCGATGGATCTTCCCCTAGGCGACCTTGATCTCATTACTGCCTTTTGGATTTGCTTCAACCGCCATTGTCAACCGGATGAGTGGGGCGTCGCGGAGTGGCAGTTCTTCGTGACCGACGCTTTGTCCCATCTGCGGGATGGCGGGACCCTGCACCTGGAGCTCAACGCCAATCCCGATCGCTATGGCCCTCGCCAATGGTATGAAGATGAAACTCTGGAGTTCTTCCGCTCGGTGGGCACGGTCGAGGGCGGCATAGTGCGGATCCGCAAACCCAAAACTCAGCCATGAGTGCCGCGTCGGCATCGGGGAGCAGAGGCGTGGGCTTACGACCCGCGTTCCGCCTGCTTGTTGAGGAGCCGTTGGGAAGTGCCGACTTTTACCCGCGTCGGCCGCCACAGCGTCTCTGGCCGAACAAAAAATACCATTACAGACAAGAGCGATGCTGCATTCACAATGAGAAAACTTCGCGCCGGAGAGGATATGCGGCGGAGGAGAAAGTGCCGGGGTAGAAATCCGTCGAGCAGGGCCAAGGCGAGCACGGTCAGTTCGGCAAGCAGAAGAACCAGACGGAACGGGCCTGCCGGGAGCGCCAATGTAGCCGCAGAAAAGCACAGGATTGCCCAGGGGAGCACCAGACGCGCAACCTTGTTGGACACGAAATGAAATCGCATTCGATTGGCACGGGTGAACAACCCGGGCACACGGACGCACACTTGCCAGAGACCAGCCAGCGTCCTTAGCTTGCGGCGGAATTCTCCGCCCTGGATTTCCGCATAATCAAAAGCCAGCGCCGCCGGGTCAAAGATCACCCGGTAGCCCCGCAAGAGAACCCGCAGCGGTATGATTAGGTCATCGGTAAGCGTGTCTGGAGGGACAGGCTCGGCCAAGGTGCGGCGAACAGCATAGATCCACCCTGTGGTGGCCAGAACGGAATCGATTTGCGAATGCCGCTTTCGGGTCCACAGTTCGTAGCGCCAGTACAAATCCATGTCCGCCTGTTCCCCCACGCGATTGGCATGGAGAAAACGCGGTGCACCGGTAACGGCTCCGACCGACGGATCCGCGAAATTGGCCACCAGATTGGAAAGAGCATCGGGATCCAGCGTCTGGCGAACATCCGTAAAAAAGACGACCTCGCCCGAGGCGTGAATCATTCCGGCGTTGAGGGCCGCCGCTTTGCCACCGTGCGGCACCTTTACCAGGCGAACCCGGCGATCGGCAAACCTTGCCACGATTTCATCGGTGGCGTCGGTTGATCCGTCTGAGACCACCACGACGTCCAGCAAATTTGCCGCATACTTCAGTACGAACAGCGATTCCAGCTTTTTTTGGATGAAATCTTCGCCATTATAGACCGCCAGTAGGACCGAAACGGTGGGACGGAATTCCCGATCTTTTTTCACTGGCGGAGCCGCACGCCGCCAGCATCTGAGCAGGATCGGGTACACGGCGACGATGTAGAGGCCAATCATCGCAGTGAACGCAAGTATGAGTACGGGTATCAAATTCAGACTCCATTGCGGTGCAGTCAGAAATGAATGAGCAAGGACTGCGACGAGTCAGCAGAACCTTGCGGGCTCTCCGCCGGCCAGGGAGAACCATGAAAACGCCCTCTCAGATTAGATCTTCATTCGCGGACCCGCTTACCGTCCAACTCTACCCAATAGCAGGTTTTCACCGTCGCGAGCCAAATGTGCAGAGCGAGTCCAACCGAGACGCTCTAACCAGATTTCCGTTTTAGCTCCCAATACCCCACACTATATACTCTGCGAGGGAGTCGAACGCACTATTCTTTCTTTGACTGGACGCAGGGGATTAGGGCGTCCGGTTGATCTCCCGCCGCAAGAGAGACGGAAGAAACGAAATTAAGAATACCGCAAGTATTACCAGTTCCGGATCGATGGCATGCCGGTACCTAGGCGTCGGGAAAGTGAAATAGTAAATCAAGGGATAGAACCCCAACAGCGTGGCGAATAGAAAAACGCCTTGGACGCGCCGTTTGGCAGCCAGCGGTAGTCCCCCGGTCGCCAGTCGGCGGGGCTAAAGCGGTAGGAGTGCGTGAAGACGATGTAGAGTACGCGCACAATCAATCCGAACAGCACCATGCAGACCGAGGAGCGAATCATTTTAAGTGTTGTCGTTGGGCGCATAGTTCGGTAATGCGCCTTCAATAGCTCATGTATCCAGAATTTTCCGTTTTAGTTGCCAAGGCCGACACCGTATATCCATTGCGAATTCCAGCGCGCTATTTTCTCTTTGGTTACGCCTTATTAACTACTGGTAGTGCTGCTCGATCCATTGCGGATATCGGTACTTCAGCATGTAGAGAGCCCAAGCCGCCTGCACCGTAGAGTGCCCTGGGTCATAATCCCCAAATCTGAATTCGAAAATTCCGCGACACCAGCCATACCAGCAATATTTCCACGAGCCGTTGACACGCTGGTAGTCAAGGATACGCTCGATCCAACGGCCTCTGACAAGATCTGGCCTGCCAGCTCCAAGGAGAAAGGCGCTGCGCTGATCGTAGGAATCGCTGACCCGGAAGTCCCAATACCCGTCATGTGCAACCCCTTCGGTGACAGGATTTATCGCGCGGTCCAGTTGTGGCGACGGTCCGTTGAAGTGACGATACACATCCAATGCCAGGAGCTGCGTATGCTGTCTTGTGCCCCAACTGTATTTAGTAGGAGAGAACATATCGGCACGGTCCGCCTCACTTAATTCCACCTGCATCGGCGCTATCGCGTAATAGATCCAGAGGCCCCGCCGGCTACCGCTATCCGGGCCCGTCGCCGCCAGCATCGGTACTGGCGCTCCCGGGTCAACCAGGCGGGCATAGTACCAAGTGATGGGTTCACCTGGAACCCGCACCCGCTCGCTGGCGAGATAGCTCTGCACGAAGCTGTGGAGGCGGGGATCGCCCGACATCTCCGCCATGTCTCCCACCATGAACATTAATGGCGGATTTCCCTGAATTTCAGGGTGCTGGACCATCCACTGCGTAGAGGCCTCAATCGCATGGTCCAGTTGAGCGGAAAAGTCAGCGCGAGACCTTGGATGGAGGGAGTGGTTGTTGTTGAATACCGTCAACGCCAGCACGACTAGGAAGACGACGACGGCTATCGTTGTCCATCTCAAAAGACGGCGGCACCATGTACTTCCTTGTGGTTTAGTGGCAGCAGGCATCATGTGGAGGGCTCAATTGTGTGCGGCTAATTATCGCATGGGCGTAACCAACCCACGGTCGATATTTCAGCAGCCGGCGGACAGTTGATCTCACACACCGCTTGGAGCGAACTGCGGTTTCTTGTCCTGAACTGTTCTTGTGGTGTCCGACTCGACCATCATGCGCACCAGGCCTTTGAAATCCACGTCGGGATTCCAGTTCAAGGAGCGCCGGGCCAAGCTGGAGTCGCCCCGCAGGTCATGAATCTCGCCGGTGCGAAACAGCTTAGGATCCACTTCGACGAATTCATTCACCACTTCGGCAAGGTTGCGGCCGGAAGGCACCAAATCCAGGCATTGCAGCACTTCCACCACAAATTCGTAAACGCTGTGCGATTCGCCGGTGGCGATGACGTAATCGTTGGGCTTCTCCTGCTGCAGCATGGCGTGCATGGCGCGGACGTAATCGCCGGCAAATCCCCAGTCGCGACGCGCCTGCATGTTGCCCAGCTTCAGTTTGCTCTTCTTGCCCTGCGCCAATCGGCCGCCGCCAGCGTGATCTTGCGAGTCACCATCTCCGGGCCGCGGCGCGGGGACTCATGATTAAACAGAATGCCGCCGACCGCGAAAATTCCGCGCTCGCGATAAACACCGCATAAACGGTGAGCGGCGGTCTTGGAAACTCCATACGGCGAGGTGGGCGCCAGCCCAGTTTGTTCATTGCGCAAGCCGTTTTGATTGCCGTACATCTCCGAGCTGGAAGCCTGATAGAGGCGCGTATCCGGCTTCTGGCGCTCGATGATGTTCAGCAGGCGCGCCAGGCCGCCAACATTGATGTCGAAGGTCTCGGCAGGAATTTGCCAGCTGGTAGGGACGAAAACCTGGCCCGCAAGGTTATAAACTTCGTCGGGCGAGGCCTTGGCAAAGGCGACTTCCAGGGAGGCCGTGTCGCGCATGTCGCCATAGAGGACCTCAATCTTGTCCTGGATGGGGCTGAGCCAGCGCATGGTTGCCGTCTCCCGGCGCACCATGCCATAAACGCTGTATCCGAGTTCCAGCAGGTATTCGGCAAGGTAGCTGCCGTCCTGGCCGGAAATGCCGGTGAGTAAGGCCTTCTTCATAAAACAACCCTCTCCTTAAATTCGCACACCGCAGCCCGGATTGAGTAGCACAAATCCGCGCTGGTGCACATCCGCGGCCGTTCTTAGTCGGTACGCTTAGCCGTTCCTGAAGGATATCGCACCCCCAGGGATCGTCTGGCGCCGTGGAGGAAACTACCGTCCTCCCCTGCCCAGCAGCAGGATCTTGACGGTCGCAAACATGATATAGAGGTCGAGTCCAAAGGAAACGTTCTTGATGTAGAACAGGTCGTAGGCCAGTTTCTCGCGATTGTCTTCCAGGGTGGCGTTATAGCCACGGTTGATCTGCGCCCATCCCGTCGCCCCAGGCTTCACCAGCCAACGCTCCTTATAGAACGGGATCTTTTGCACGCACTCCTCTTCCTGCTCGGGAACGAAAGGCCGCGGTCCGACGAATGCCATATCGCCTTTGACGATATTGAACAATTGCGGCAATTCGTCGATGCGGGTGCGGCGCAGCCACTTGCCCACCGCGGTGACGCGCGCATCCCCATACTCGGCCGGCTTCAACTGCTTCTTGTCCGACCCCTCGTACATGGATCGGAATTTGTACACCGTGAACAGCCGTCCGTGTTCGCCCACCCGCTTCTGGCGAAAAATCGCCGGGCCCGGCGAATCAAGACGAATCGCGATGGCGGCCAGCAGCATCAGCGGCGAGGTTAGCAGGATGGCCAGCGAGCCGAGAATGATCGAGAACAAGCGTTTGTAGATGCGCAGGGCGGTGCGCACGTGAAAGCCGGGCGAGAACAGCAGCCAACTGAGACGCAGGGACTCTAACGGAATCTTGCCGGTAACGCTCTCGTAGTACTCGGGTCCATCCTGGATGTGCACGCCCCGGGCCTTGAGCTTGAGCAACGCTTCCACCTGCAGTTTGCCGCGGCGGTCCCCCATGGTCACCAGGACGCGCTGCGCGTTCTGCTCCAGAACCAGCTCCTCAATGTTGCCATCACACAGGGGAATGCCGGGCACCGTGGGGGCGTTCTGTCCGACGAAACCCACCACCCGAATGCCTAGTTCGGCACGATGGGCGATCTCCGCCATCAGCGGCTCCGCCAGGGGCCCGTCCCCGTAAACGATGGCCCTCTCCGAAAAACGGGCGGAGCGATTGAGCACAAAAAAAAGCCGGCGCCAGGCGGGAACCGCGACCCCGACAAAACCCACCCCGATCCACAGGGTGCTGCCCCTCAGGCTGACCTCGGGAAATACGTAGTAGAGCACCGCCAAGGCGACGAAAGCGCAGCCCAAAACGCCCACCAGCCGGGTAATCACCTCTCGCCGGTTGGCGAGCACAAACGAATCATAGAGATCGAAGTAGTACATCAGGATGAGGAAGACAGCGACCACCAGGCCGATCCGCCCCAAGCCGTTTTCGTACAGCAGATAAATACTGGCGTCGGAGGCCGTCCCTGCCCAAAATTCCACCGCCAGCACGAAACCCAAAGTAACCAGGATGACCTCGGTCACCGTGAGCAACAGTGTGCGGGTGGGAAAATAGGCATTGAACAGACGAATCATGCCGTCGCCGCTGTTACTTTGTCCGCTTCCTTATCGGGTTGTTTCTTAGCTTCCTTCTTCGACTTTCCGGATGAGTGGTTGCCGCCGTAGTAGCGGTCGTAATCGATGTTCAACATGGAGGCTTGGTTGAAGACCACGCCCAGCAGTTTGGACTTCTCGATCGATTCCAGCGCCTTATCCAGGACCTTACGCCGGGTAAACCCTTCGCGCACCACCACCAGCACGCCATCACAGAGGCGCGAAAGCGAGGTAGCATCGGCCATGGGCAACATGGGTGTGGCATCGAGTAGCACCCAGTCGAAGCTCGACGAGATGGTGTCCAACATCTTGGCGAAACGGTCCGATTCCAGAAGCGGCAGCGGTTCCTCCATGCCGTGGCCGGCCGAGAGGATCCACAACGGCAGGTCGCTGACTTGGTACAGCGAATCTTCGAGCGAGAGTTTGCCCGCATCCCAATCCGAAATGCCACGCAAGGGCGAACTGGTCAGCAAATTACTGGCGCTGGGCCGGCGGAGATCGGCTTCGATCAGCAGGGTGCGCGCATTGTGCCGCCGCGCCAAGGTCAGAGCCAGGTTGACCGACACCACCGACTTGCCCTCGTCGCCCACCGAACTGGTGATCAGCAGCTTCTGCAGCCGCCGCTTGTTCTGCATGTGCGCCAGACGGGTCGCCAGCACCCGGAACATCTCCGCTCCCTGACTATTCGGCTCCGCCAGCGCTACCAGGCGCTGCTCGGGAGTGGGCGTGGGGTGCAGGACGCGGTCGGCAGGGACCTTCAGCCAGTTCGCCTCCGTGGGTGTGCCCACGGGGACGCCAGCCGCAAGGGCAACGGCAGTGGCTTCGCCAGGCGCCGCTTCTGGTCCGCCTGAAACCAAGGGCGAGGCACTCGGCTTTTCACCCTGGGACTTCTGTAACGCTTCGTACACTCGACTCATGACTAAATTCTCCTCCCGACAGTGGTGGGTATGGCTTTTTCAGTTTCTAACGTCTGGTGGTCCATGGTGCGCAGCAGACGGAACAACGAGCGCAACAAGCTCTCGCCGTTCTCCTCGGGCGCGGCCACGGGCAGCGGGACCTCTTCCGGCAGGGACGGGCCCGTCAAACGGAAATCCGCGGCCACTTCCGCGATCATCTCGGGAGTCACCGTCCGCTGTTCACGGGCAAAGGCGTTCACCATGGAGTTCTCGCAAAGATTGTTGATGATGCGCGGAATCCCGCCGGAATACTCATAGAGCTTGCGCAAGGCTTCATCGGCGAAAATGGGCGGCTCCGCCTGCCCGCCGGCACGCTCCAGGCGGGACAGCACATAAGCGCAGGTCTGGGCTTGGTCCAGCGGCTGCAGTTGACAGCGCAGCGAGACCCGCTGCTTCAGTTGGCGCAGCTCGGGAGAGTCCAGCATCATCTCCAGCTCCGGCTGACCCAGGAGAACGATCTGCAACAACTTCTGCTGCGACGTTTCCAGATTGGTCAACAGCCGGATCTCCTCCAGCAGTTCGTGCCGCAACGCCTGCGCCTCATCGACCACCAGGGCCGTGATCAGGCCGCGGGCGTGGCGCTGGATGAGGTAACGGTTCAGGTCCAGCAGCATCTCCGTCTTGGTGCGCCCGGCGTAGGGCAGCCCCAGGTCGGCCATGATGTACTGGAAAAACTCCACCACCGGCAGCAAGGGATTGAAGACGTAGCCGAAAGCGATGTTGTTCTTGCGCAGCTCGCTGAGCAGGCAACGCACCAGCAAGGTCTTGCCCGTGCCCACCTCACCGGTGATCACGATGAAGCCCTTTCTACGGCCTACGCCATAGTGCAGGTTGGCCAGGGCTTCATTGTGACGCGGCGTTGGATGGTAAAAGAACGGATCGGGGCTAATCTCAAAGGGATTGCGCGTCAACCCGAAGAATTGTTTATACATGCATGATCACCAAAAATAGGCGTAAGCCACGCCCGAGGGAAGCAGGATGACCACCACCACGGTGGCCGCCACCGCCAGCCACGGCTTCCAGCGAGCAGCGCGAATTTCCGCTGGCGTTGACAGGGCCGGAATATCTACCAAGATCGGCAAACTGACAGCCTCGTTGAGGGCCTGTTCGGAGCGGATACGATCATCGAGGACCTCCGAGCCAAATCCGAACAGCACCGCAAGCACCAAGCCGAAGCCGACTGCCGCCAGCGAAAACTTGAATCGATCGGGAAAGGTAGGCTTGTCCGGAAAACTGGGCGGATCGATGACGCGGAACTGTGCGCCCTGTTGCTGCCTCTCCAGACTGGTGGCCAGCGCGGAGTTCTGCGTCTTGGAAAGCAGTTCGAGATATTCCTTTTTCATATTGCCAAAATCGCGCAACATGTCGGTCATCTCCGCTTCCACGGCCGGGGTCCCATTCAGGCGGGCCTGATACATCTGACCAGCCTGTTCGAGACGCTGGATTTGCTCGGCGGAAGTTTGGATCTCCATCTTGTTCATTTTGATTTGGTTCTGCAGTTGCAGCCGCGGCGTCATCGCCTTCACCTGGGCCTCACTGGCGTTATTGGTCTCGAGTTTCTCCTTGGCCTCGGCGCCCAGGTCCTTCTTCAGTTTCTCCAGACCAGCGATGGTTTCCTTCAGTTTCCTGATATCGGGATGGTCGTCGGTATAGCGGGCCTGCAGGTCCGCCAATTGGGCGCGCGCGCCTTCCAGTTGGTTCTCGAGGCTGCTGGGCACCTCTGCCGAATCGCCCATAGCTTCGTATTGTTTCTGCGCCGAGTTCAGATAAGTCTGCTGCTGCAAGGCCCTTTCATGGGCGGAGTGCGCGGCCTGTAACTGCGATTGAATGCCGTTAAGGATCTGGAGATTGCTTTGCAATTGCTGAGGCAATGATCCATCGTGCTGGGCCTCATAGGCGCGCACCTTGGACTCCTCGGTGGCCAGCGACTGCCCCAGCGCCCGCACTTGCGAATCCAGGAAATGGGTGGTTGCTTCCGACTGCTCCTGGCTGGCCCGCACGTTCTCGTCAACGAAGAACGAGGTCAAGGCGGCGTTCACCTGTTGGGCCTTGGCCGGGTCGGCGCCCTTATAGGCCAACTTGAACGCGACCAGTTCCTGGCTTCCGTTAGGCGAAGGAGCTTGGACCAACTCGAACTTCACGTCGTCGCGCATCTTTTCTACCTGGTCGTCGGGCGAATTGGCATAGGTGGGGTAGAGGTTCAGTTTCTTGATGAGATCGAGCAGGCGGGTGCGGCTCAGCACCTGCTGGCTCTCACTTTGTACCCGGTCCGCCAAGTCGACTTGAACGTTTGGCGCCACCAGAGAACTCGGGACTTTGGGGGGCTCAATCAGCACCACGCTTTCCGAGGTGTACCTGGCGGGAATGACCCAAATTGACGCAAACACAAGGAGCCATCCGAAGAAGAGCGGTCCCAGAATCCACCACTTGCGGCGGCCCACTATCGCCCAGTATTCCTCGACACCCTGCATTGACTTCTGATCATCAAGTTCTTCCATCATGAATCACCTTCCAAGTGAGTGGCCCCAGGAGTACCGGAGCGTAATTCCGACGCCATTCGTGCCCAGAGTTGTTGGCTGAGGTGTGTAGTAATTCTGACTCTCGTGAATCACAGCGTAATACATGGTTGCGTTCCACGACTGAGAGATGTTCCGACCCAAGCTCACCATGCCTTGCGCCACTTTAAGAAACTCGTTGGCGTTGGCGTGGTATTGCGATATGGACAGGCTGTTGTTGTACGAAATGCCGGTAGAGAAATTCCAGCGCTGGGTCAGTGCCCGCCGGTAACTGGCGGTAAGCTGGTAGAGCCGTACCGTGCCGAGGAGACCACCGCCATCTGAATTTTGATGCCGGAATCCGGCGCGCACCGCGTTGCGCGTCCGCGTCCAGCCGAAAGTCGCTCCTTCTGCTGCGGCCCACTGGGCTTGGTACACGGCGTGATAACCGAAGCAGCCATAACCCGGAAAACAGAAGGTTGGAACAATATCCTTGCTGGCCGTGTACTCCGGACCTGCAAATCCGGTTATGAACATGGTCGAACTCAAACGATAGCTGGCGAACCCATACACCGCCTGAATTCCGGAGCGCGATAAACCATGTCCGAAATCCAGAGCGGTGAAGCTATAGCCGCCGCCAGCGGAGAGCCTGGCCGAGAAGTCGTGTTGATAGTTGCTCCCGCCCGAGTACGTGTACGAGTTGTTGGCCGACAAGTTACTATTGAACCAGTGTTGAAAGCTTTCCCCCCCCGTAAAAGTAAGGCTATCGTGCGGGCCCATCTGATAGGTCAGATTAACCGAACCCACGTTCGCTTCGGTGATGGCCAGAGGTATGTAGATGACGGGATTGGGGTTGTTAAAAGTGGGCACACCTTCAATGGTCAAGTATGGAGCGAACGGGTCGTTGCTGGAAATGTAGTTATCGGTCACCGCCAACTGCCAGCGCTTGGCAAATTGCCAGAGGATGTTGGCGCCCCCGTTCTGATTCAGTGTTGTGTAAGTAGAAGCCCCCTTCGCCGACAGGGCACTTAGCGAAACTCCGCCATTGTACAGAACATCCCACATCAAGGTGGGACGAATCTGCGTTATGCGGACGCCGCCTGTAAACGAGCCCATGTTCTGCCAGTAACTACCGGACGAGCCGGCATAGGAGTTGTAACTGGTCAACATTCCAGTCGTCATATTGAGCCTAATGCCGGTGTTCGCCGTGACTTCATTAAGCAACGTTAACGGAGGCAGCTGTTCGGGATGAGTGTAAGCCGCCTGGGGGCCAGTGGATGACTGCTGCGACTGGTCCGCAGAACCATTTTGCGACTGGTCCGCAGAACCATTTTGCGACTGGTCCGTAGAACCGCTCTGGGACGGGTCGCTTCCACTTTGCGACCAGGCCGGCGCCACTGCTAGGACTGCCAAAACCACCAGAGACAGGCCGAGTTGACGTTTCATAGCCTCCTCCTCTTCTTCGCGTTTTTCGCGCTCACGGGACGACCAAGGTGTCGTGCGGGCGAAGCTCGATGTTCTGAGCCATATTCTTGCCTTTAATGACCTCTTTGTAGTTGAACTTGTGCTGTTCCTGCTTCCCATCGGGGCCAGTACGAAGCACGTAGATCTTCTTTTGCTTGGCGAAATCCCTAAAGCCGCCGCAGAGCGCTATGGCATCCAGCACCGTGAGGGGGCGAGTGATCGGGAAGTATCCCGGCCGGTTAACCTGGCCCATGACGTTAAAGGTCAGGCTATTTACCGCCGTGACAATCACGGTCACCTGCGGATCGGACATAATCTTCTTCAGCGAATCGCTGATCTGGTCTTCCAGTTGTACCGGAGTCAACCCTTTCGCCTTGATCTCCCCCAACAACGGCAGCGAGATCATTCCGTCAGGTCGAACCGGGACCGTCTTCGATATCTCGGGCTCTTTCCAGACATTGATTGACAACGTATCATCGGAGCCGATGATGTAGCTGTCGGGCCGGACTTGTGCAACCCGTGGGGGAAGCGTGTCGGCGGCCGCAGGTTGCGCCGCCTTGGCCACGTCCTTGGGAGGCTCCGCGTTGCCGGCCGGGATCACGGGTTTATCTGGGCTGGCGGGACTGCTCGGGTTTTGCCCGGACGCGGTGTGTGCCCAGGCGGCCAGCAGAACCAGCAAGATCATGGTTAAGGTTGCGCGACTTGCGAATGTCCGTGTTTGCGAATGCATGACTCCACCTCGGTCCGGATTACTCGGCCTTATCATCTTCCTCGTGTTTGCTCGCGGAGCTGGAGCGCCGTTGCGGGATCCCTACTTCCTTGAGCTTGTAGAGCAAGGCGCGATAGCTGATATCGAGCGAGCGCGCCGCCTTCTTTCGGTTCCAGTTATTAGCATGAAGTGCATTAAGAATAATACGCGCTTCCAATTTGCGGACGGTCTGCCGGGTCAACTTCTTGAGTGAAACCGGTCCATCCAGCATCAGCGTGGTGACCCCATCGCGCTCATTGGGCTGGAGCAATTCGCTTAAGATAACATCTTCCGTGCCCATGACCACGTAGCGCTTGATCAAGTTCTCCAGTTGGCGGATGTTGCCCGGCCATGAATAACGCTGCATTTTGGCCATCAGGGCGGGGCGCACCATCATCACCCGGCCATTGAGCTTCTCGTTGTAGTACTGCAGCAGGTAATCGCTGATGACCGGCAGATCGATGGCCCGCTCGCGCAGCGGCGGCAAATGAATCGTCATGGTGGCTATGCGGTAAAACAGGTCGGGCCGGAAGTTTCCACGCTCGATCTCCTCGTGTATTTCCCGGTTGGTAGCGCACACCACCCGCACCTCGACCTTCTTGTCCTCCTGCGCGCCAATCCGGCTGAACTGCCCGTCTTGCAGCAGTTGCAGAAGCTTGGCCTGCAACACCGCATCCAGTTCCGCGATTTCGTCCAGAAACAGAGTGCCCCGGTGCGCCATTTCCACCCGGCCAGGCTTGGGATTGTAGGCCCCGGTGAAGGCGCCTTTTTCGTAACCGAACAGTTCACTTTCCAGCAAGGTTCCCGGAATTGCCGGACAATTCACCTTGACGAAAGGACCATTCGCCCACGGCGAATACAGGTGCAAGAGCCTGGCGATGATGTCTTTCCCGGTACCGCTTTCGCCCGAGATCAGCACGGAAAGATTGGCGCCAGCCACTCGCTCCAGCTTTTGCCGGACATCGCGCATCGCGGGTGTCTGGCCAAAGATCACTGGTTCGGGTGGAAGCTGTTGGACCGTGAGCGCGCCTTCGTTGTTTGAGCCTGCCAGCAATGGCATCACGTGTCCTCGCGTCATAAATAAGAAGATATCGGCGTACCAATGAATTGCATTTCTTGCGCCAAGCTCGTGCACACCGCAAAACAATGCGCACTTTGTCTTTAATATGGTTTATTTACTCTAACTTATATATGCAGGAATTGTCTCGAAAATAATTCAGAAGGGGCTAAAAAGAATATCTTGCGCTCGAGAGTGTGAAAATATTTTCACTTGGAGGAACTCTCTTTCCCTGCGGAGCGGGACTTGGCTGCCTCCACCCCCGGCTGCTGGTCCAGCAGAGGCTCTTCGAATTGCAGGCCGAGCAGGAAGTATTGCCGGTCGGGGGTGCAGCGTAGCACGGTAGCGTGCAGCAGGGACACGGATCGTGGGAGGTTAGCCTTGTTCAGCAGAGTGACAGGAATTTCCAGGGAGATGTGGGTGCCGGGCTCAAGGTAACGCCGAGCTGCCAGTAGCAGGCCGCCTGCAGACAGATTCAGGGCGGTAGCGAACTCCAAGAACTCTTCGCCGTCGGCGTTGCTTCCGCGAACAAAGAATGGGATTGAGATAGGCAGCCGGTCCCAGTCGCGGCGCTCGGCGACGGATGCGGTTCGACGCACGTCTATCTCCTGTTATCTTGTACTAGTACGCATCTGAACGGCCAAACTTCGCATCAATTAAACCTTTCGTTTTCTTAGACATATCCAAGAATGAACAGGTCGTCCGAGCAGGTCATATTGCAATCTATTGCGGTTCGAGAGAAGAAGAATGCCTCCATGAACTGCAAATCGTTTCCCAAAAAGGTAACTTTCTTGCGCTATTGCGCAAATTCATGGGAAATTTTATTGACAACTGGCCCGATTGCGGTAAGATCAGGTCTCCCCCTTGTAGAGTGCTTCTACTCTATCCCCCGAGGACTGGACAACGCTAAACTCTGTGGCCATTCTTGTCGAGAATACGTTATGGAACTGACTTCGGGGGATGTGAAAGCGGAAACGGGGAAACCATTGTCGCTGCCTAGGGAAGCGAAGAACGCCATTCCTATGCCATCGGCGAAGATGTCGCCGATAAGGCACAAGATGGAGCTGTTCGGCGACGAGCATGACGCGCTGGCTTCGGCCGCGCACGAGCTGAAAACGCCGCTCGCCATCATGGGGGGCTACCTGCAGTTGCTGCTGGCGCAGAAGCTCGGACCGTTGAATCCACGGCAAGTTGAAGTCCTCACCGAGATGCAGGCCAATGGTGTGCGGCTGTCCAATTTCATCCAGAACTTGCTCACCTACACTTCTCTTAAAGTCGATCGCTTCGAGATGCAGTACGAGGTGGGTGACATCAACGCCTGTGTCCGCGAGATCGCCGAGGTTTGGGCCCAGCGCTTCCAGGACAAAGCGATCGCGTTCTATTTCTTGCCTGACGACCGGCTGCGCAGCTTCCCCTTCGACTACTACAAAGTGCAGCACGTGGTTTCGAACCTGCTGGACAACGCCCTGAAGTACACGCCTTCGTCCGGAACGGTGTGGTTGCACCTCGAACCCTACTTCTGGGAGCGACGCACGAGTGAGCGCCAGCCTGAGGTAGAGCGGCGCCGGCAGACCATCCATGAGCCCAATTGCTGCCGCATTTCGGTGTCGGACACCGGACCCGGCATCGCCCCGGAATTCCAGCAGGAAGTCTTTGATGAGTACTTCCGCCTGCGGCGCAAAGGAGTGCGCACCGAAGGACATGGGCTGGGGTTGGCCATCGCGCGCCGTCTGGTACAGTCGGCGGGCGGTAAGATATGGGTTGAGAGCGAGCCCGGCAATGGTAGCAAGTTTTTCTTTCTGCTTTTGCTGAATCCCTCATCTAAACGCGTTGCGGAGGATCGATGAGCGCAGGCCACATCCTGGTGGTGGACGACGAGCCGAGCATGCTGCGGTATCTGCAGACGGTACTGGAACTGGACTCCTATCGGGTCACAACCGCGTGCAACGGCGCCGAGGCCGTCGAAAAAGTGCAACGCGCCAATCCCGATTTGGTGCTGCTCGATATGGTCATGCCCGGCGCCGATGGGTTGGAGACCTTGCAGCGCATCCGTGAAGTCCGTCCCGCCACCAAGGTAGTCATGCTGTCCTGCGTTCGCGATACCCGCAAGGTGGCGCACGCCATGCGGCTGGGCGCCCAGGATTACCTTTCCAAACCGGTGCAGAAGGAAGAGATGAGCGAGGTGCTGCGCTTCTGTCTGGAAAATATGGAGCCCGGCGGCCCCGGCGCCGGGGAAGCCATTGAAGTCAGCGAAGGCGTCTTCTTTTTCTCCGCCACCCCGCAAATGCGCCAGCTTCGCGCCCAGGCGATGCAGGTGGCGCGCTTCGATTTCCCGGTATTGCTGCTGGGCGAAAGCGGCACCGGCAAGGAAGTATTGGCCCACCTGATTCACAAGTATTCCGATCGTTCGCACCGCACTTTCTTGAAAGTGAACTGCGCCGCCATGCCCAGCGAACTGCTGGAGAGCGAACTATTCGGTTACGAACCCGGGGCCTTTACCGGCGCCGTTAAGTCCAAGCCCGGTAAATTTGAGCTCTGCAACAAGGGCACCCTGCTGCTGGATGAAATCGGAGAGATGTCTTCGGCCTGCAGGCCAAGCTGCTGCAGGTTTTACAGGATGGCCAGTTTTCGCGATTGGGCGGGCGTAATACCGTCAAGGTGGATGTCCGGGTGCTGGCGGCCACCAATATCAACATGCCCCAGGCGATCGCGCAAAAAGCCTTCCGCGAAGATCTTTATTACCGCTTGAACAGCTTCGTGCTGCGCATGCCTTCGTTGCGCGAGCGGCGCGACGAAGTCCCCATGATGCTGCGCCACTTCATGATCCACATCGCGGAGCGCTATGCCTGCGCACCCCTGAACGTGTCTCCGCAGCTGGTGGAGTCTTGCGAAAACTATCCCTGGCCCGGCAACATCCGCGAGCTGGAAAATTTCGTCAAGCGCTACCTGGTGTTGGGAGATGAGTCGGCCGCCATCGCCGAATTGCAGCAGGGCACTTCCCGCGATCCCCAAACCGGAATCGTGGTGCGCATGGAAGAAAAGCAGCCGCAACCCTCGCCCGACCTCAAAGAAATGGTTCGCAATCTGAAGAATGGCGCCGAGATGGAAGTCATCGCCCAAGTGCTGGAAGAAACCGCCTGGAACCGCAAACGGGCGGCCACCCAGTTGAACATCAGCTACAAGGCGCTGCTCTACAAGATTCGGCAATACGATATCCGTCCCCGGCAAGCTGGATAGGAAAGTTCCGGATACCGGGCTTCCTGCCTTCGTCCTTTGATCGCAACCCCAATTGGCGGCAGCGCCGTCAAGCCCGCCATCGGTCCCACAGCTCCCACCACAGCAGCTTCTCACATTCGGTCAGATAAGTTTTGGCCCATTCGCGATTTTCCCACCACGGCTGGCCAAATAGAAAGTCATTGCGAGTGGCCCCTGCGGTCCAGCGAATTTGAGGTAAACGCTGGCGGAAGATGGAGAGCGCACGCCGGGTGTGGTAGTCGCTGGTCACTAACACGACCGAATGCGGCGGCGGCTGCAACTTCGCCAGGCATTCTCCTACTTGCGGGGCCTCCTCCTTGGTCGAGTCACCTTTGACCGTGCAAATGCTGACTTGGGAGGCGTTTTCTCCCGCCGTCCGGGCTATGAAACTTGCTGCCAGGTCCAGATAGGACTGGCCGTAGACCTGACCGGTGCCCGCATCCACCAGAAGATGATGCCCGTAGCCGCCACGAAGCAGGTCCAGAGCGCGCCAGTAGCGCTGGTCAACCTGGTCACCCGCAAGCACTACGATCGCGTCGGACTTCTGCGCGTCATTCACAATCAAGTAGCCGCCCGGCTGAAAAAACAGCAACCCGCAGATGAGGATGAGGACAGCGGCGACGATCAGAGATTTCATGTGAATCCCGCTCTGCGAAGGCATGATAAACTCCGTCTGGGCATTCGCGCCATCCTACGGACGTGTACCGCGACTTGCGAAAAAGTCCAGTACACCCCACGCCATGGTTTCGCATCTATGCTCAGCGAAAGGAGAAACTGACGATGACACTTTTTGATAAATCCTTTTCCGGTTTGGCTGCGGTTGCGTTTCTCTGCCTTTGTCCGCTCCTGCTGTACGGGCAAGACACCATGCAGAACAACCAGTCCGGAATGGGCCAGAACACCATGAGCGCTCACCACATGATCACCGTTACCGGTTGCCTGAAAAAAGGCAGCGAGGAAGGTGGATACTACATTACCGGCAAAGACGGCACCATGTGGGAACTGAGCAGCAAGACGGTCAACTTCTCGGAGCATGTGAACCACACAGTCAGCGTTTCGGGACACGAAATGCCGCGGTCGCAAGCGGATGAAGCGAAGGTCGCGGAGAGCGAGAAGTCGGAGTCTGCCGGGAGCAAGTACGCCGATCTAAAAGTGGCGCAGTTGAAGATGGTCAGCACAAGCTGCACCCAGTAACCGCGCCGCGGGCCGGAAATCATCTACCAAGCGTGGGGGGAAGCGAAGAAGCAACGCCTCCACGCTTTTTTGTGCCCGCACCAGTGGCGCTGCGCCAATCTCCGGGCACACCCGCGCAAAGCACGGGTGACCGCCCCCGAGCCTGACTTGCACAACCGCGAGAATGCTGCCATCATGGGCCAATTCCCGCCCGTGGAGTATCCCGTGGACGGACGGTCGCCGGAATGTCCATCCGTATCCCAGTAGCGCTTGGCACAAAGCGTGGACTGAACGCGTTCGTGTTTTGCATTGCCTTGCTGCTTGGTTTCGCAACCATGCTGCAGGCGCAATGCCCGCTGCCGGATCCTGACGCTCCCCCCAAACCTCCCAGCCCTCACGCAGCCGACGAGGCTTTGCTGCCGGAAAACGGTCACCTTTCCAATGCGACCTACACCAGCGACTACTTTGGCTTCGCTTTCGATCTTCCCATTGCCGCCCAGGGCCACCTCATCATGCTGCCGCTCATGCCGGACAGACAGCACGCCCTGCTGGCTCTTCAGTTCGAGAATGCAACCCATGCCGGAACCATCACCATCACCGCGATCGAGCCGCACCCAGGACTGGAGGCGTTGACCCCGGAGCAGCAACAGCAGGAATTCGACAACTGGGCGTCTTCCGGGAGCCAGCCGGGAAGGACGCTTCGTTACCCCATTCCCGATTACATGGTACAAACCACCGGCCATTTCTATTCTTCGCTGCGTCATAAAGGCAAGAATTATGCCGCGCTCTATTGGACGCGGATCAAGAACTACAACCTCAAGATTTTGGTAGCTTCCAACGATCAGGACTTTCTGCGAAAGTCCAAACGCGCCATAAACGCGGCGCATTTCTATTGCACCCAGGACGACGGCACGCTCACTACCGCGGACGGCAAACCGGTGAAGCCGGACGGCGACCCCTACATGGGACCCACGGTCCCTACGTCGCTCGCTACTGCGGCCGTCAAAGCCAAGCCGGCGCTGGAGAGCATTCCGCTGGGCGGGACCAGCGGCGCAGTGTACCGCAATCCCGACCTGGGCTTGCAGTACGAGTTTCCCAAGGGTTGGGACGTTTTTCCCGCCGAAGCCAACGACGATCCGCCCCGTGACGCTGTCGCCTTGCGCGAACATGAATTTCTGCACGCCTGCTCCAAGACCCTGCTGCGGATCGCGCAACCTGGCCCCAGCGGCGCCGCCGGCCAGGCGGCCAGGCCCACCATCACCTTGCGGGCGCTCGACCCCTCTTGCCTGGTGATGCGAATTCCGTCTTCGCTCAGCGACAAAGATGCCGTGGACAACATCTCTGCCAGCCTGGAAGTGCTCTCCGAATTTGGCGAGATCGGCTCGGATGAATTGGTCTCCATCTCCGATCACCTCTTCATGGTGTTCCATGGGACCGTTGCTTCCCATGCCTCCAACGACGAGTTGGCCCAGCGCTGGTCGCAAGTCATTTACGCCACCCTTCACCACAAGGTGCTGTTCGTTTGGTCGCTGATGGCTCCGAATGCGGCTGACTTGAACGCGATGCCAACTACCGGCATCACTCTCGATGGCGCGCAATCCATCGATCTTCGGGCATCCCTGACGGCCAAGCGCTAGCGCCAACTGCGAGTGACGGAGATCACATGCCGGGGTGAGGCGACGCATAGGGCTGCAGAAATTCCAGGATTACGGTATTCTTACGGAAGGAGTTGTCCATGCTTGATAATTTGTTTCAGCCCATGCACCTGCTGGTGATTCTTTTCATTGCCTTGCTGGTGTTTGGACCAAAGAAGCTGCCGGAACTCGGCAAGGGTCTGGGTGAGGGAATCAGGAGTTTCAAAGACTCCATGAATCCGAAAGACGAGACCGCCGGCAAAGCGGATGAAAAAAAGCCTTAGTGGGAATTTCTTTCTCGTGATGCGCGACTAAGCTTTTTTTCTCATGCCCGATATCCTGTTCATTCTGTTGCTGGCGCTGGTGATCTTCGGCCCCAAGAAGTTGCCGGAGATCGCCCGGCAGATCGCCAAGTACATGCTGCAATTCCAGAAGATGAGTAATGATTTCAAGCGCCAGCTCGAAAGCGAGATGCTAAAAATCGAGCTGGAGGAAAAGCAGGCGCCCGCCAAGTCATATCAGCTTGCAGCTACCAATCCGCCGCTCAAAGCCGAATCTCAGCCGCAAACCCCTCCTTCTTCCTGAACCGAATCTTCCTGGCTCTGATGTGCAACTCGACAAATCGTGGGGCGCCCTTTGGCGGGATGATAGAGTGTTTGCCACAGAATTTTCTCGTGTTCGAAAAATGATAGGTCTCACGACACGCAACTCAGGGTAAAAGGAATACGCATGTCACTGTCTCTGGATTCACGTCACTGCGCAGAGTATTTGTGATCAAGTGCGCCGGGAGAATCGTCACCGGCGAAGAAATTACCATCCTCGAAGCGTGCATTAACCGCGGTTTGCTCGAGTCTTCGCGTATCGTAGTGCAGGCTGGCGAAGTGACCCGCGTGGACAGCACCGGCATGGGCTTGCTGGTGCGGTTCCTGTCGCATTCCCGAAACCGCGGCGGCGACTTGCGTCTAGCGGCGGCCTCGCCCTTCCTCATTAACCTGCTACAAATGACCAAACTCACTACCATCTTCCGCATCTACGATTCGGAAGAGGAAGCCATCGTCTCCTTTCTCAAGGAGCCTGCTCTCTCCCAACCCGTCGGCGTCAAGGCCGGTCCCGTGGTCCTCTTCGTGGACCAATCGCCTGACCTGTGTGCGTTTGTGAGAACTCTGCTGCAGCATCATGGATACGAGGTGTTGTCCACGTGCAGGATGCATGACGCTAAGACCCTTTTGAGCGCCGCGAAGGTTGACTACATCGTCCTCGGTCCGGACAGCTCTCCCCTACCCGCGGACAGCGCGGCAGCTTCGCTGAAGTCACTGGCGCCTACGGCATCTACCGTCCTCTTGCAGGGGGATTTCAAACATGGCGACGCTGAGGAGGCTGGGCTGGAGTTGCTGCGATTGATGCAGCACAGTGCTAGTTCCTAATACGGATTTCAGCGCGACGGATGCGTTAATCCACAGCCGCCTGCAAAATGCGATATGCTTTTCCTCATCTTTATGAACGTGGGGGAGACATGAAACTCGTAATCGTCACATCTCTGATAATGGCGCTGGCGACCGCCGCAATCGCGCAGTCCAAGGCGCCGGCCCAGGCGACCAGCAATCCCGTAGTCAGCACCGTGCGGCAAATGGAAGAGCGCCAGTCGAAGAACCTGATCGGCGCTGCCGAAGAAATGCCCGCCGACAAGTACAGCTACCGCCCAACGCCGCCCCAGATGACCTTCGCGCACCTGGTCATGCACGTGACCGAGTCCAACAATTCTCTGTGTGCGCGCGTCGCAGGTGAGCAGCCGCGCGAGCTGAAACTGACTGAGAGCGATTCCAAAGAGATGCTGACCAAGGCGCTGAAAGATTCGTTTGCCTACTGCGAGCAGGTCCTATCAAAGGCCGACGATTCGACGCTGGGCCAGCCGGTGGAACTCTTCGGTGGCCGCACCGGCCCTCGCGCAGCGGCGCTCATCTATCTCGCTGCAGACTGGGCCGACCATTACAGCGCCGCTGCGATGTATCTGCGGCTGAACAATCTGCTGCCGCCCAGCGCCAAGAAGGCAGACGGCAAATAGCTCTTCGCGACTAATCGATCATCTGCTGCTAATCACTGATTGCTAGTCGCTTATTCGGCTTTCACCACAATCAGCTCAAAGCTGCCTGGGACCATCGCCGGCCTCTGTCCCGGAGCAGGCGGCGTGGCTTCGCGCTGCGCGGTCACCAGATACGCCGTATTGCTCGCGTAGTCCATCGCCATGGTGCGCGCGCCCTTGGCGGTGGCCAAGTTCTGTGTGACCGTGTACTTGTCCGGACTGTCTTCGTGAATGACGGTCAGCACGCCATCACCGCCGCAGGACATGAATACTTCCTGCGTGTTGGGATTGAAGCGTCCGGCATCTACTCCCGCCCCGATCGGCACGGTGGTAACGACTTTGCCGGTGTCGGAGTCAACGACAGCCATCATTTTATTGTCGCATCCGGCGAAGAGGCGATGATGTGCTAGGTCGAACGCCAGAGCGCTGGGCTCCTGGCATGGACTCACTGACCAGTGATTCAACACAGAAAGCTTAGTGGCATCGATTGCGGCGATCTCGCTCTTGTCTTCAATGTTGGCGTACACCTTGCCCGTGCCGTCGCTGACGGGAAACTCCGGCTTGCCGCCGAGTGGAACCGTCCCCCCCACCTTGCCGCTGGCGGCGTCCACTACGCTGGAATCCTTGCTGCGGGCGTTGAAGGTAAAGACGTGCTTGGTGAACGGATCGTAGAGTATCGCGTCCGGCCGCTCGCCAACCTTCACGCTGTCCAGTTTCTTGAGCGTCTTCAAGTCGAAGATGGTGACCGTGTTATCTCCGCCGTTGCTGACAAAGCCGCGGCCCAGTTCCGGCGCAAGCGCGACCCCGTGAATGCCCGAGAGATCGGGAATATCGCCGCTCACTTTCAGGGTCTTGGCATCGACCACCATCACATGGCTTCCCCGCGTGATGAACAGGCGCTGGCCGTCTTTGTCGTAATAGAGATAGTCCCAACCGCCTTCTCCTCCGAGCTTGACGGTATTGACTACTTTGTATTGTTTCTGTGCGAACGCGGGAATGGCGGCCAGAAAGGTGGCTGCCAGGAACAATGCGAAAATCTGTTTCATGGTTTCTCCTCTTTCAATCGGCTTTTGTAGGACTGGTTTCGTGACTCAGGTAAAAGTGAACAGCGGGAGTGATGATCAGCGAGAGCACCATCGAAATGGTGATGCCTCCGATTACCGCGATGGCCAGCGGTTGCAGCATCTGCGAACCGGCGCCCAGCGCCAACGCCAGGGGCAGCATACCGGCGATGGCAGCCATGGCCGTCATCACGATGGGACGCAAACGGCGACGGCCTGCCTGCATCATGGCATCGCGCGCGGAGTATCCGGCAGCGCGAAAGCGCTGGTCGGCGTCGAGCAGCAGAATGCCATTTTTTGCCACAATGCCGATCACCATGATAAGCCCCATGAACGAGGCGATGTTGAAGGTGATCCGAGTTAGGAGCAGCCCAAGAAATACGCCCGAGGTGGAAAGCAGTGCCGACGCCAGAATCGCCAGCGGCGCGGCCAGGGTACGAAATTCGAAGAGCAGCACCAGAAATACCAGCAGGATGGCCAGCACCAGCACCAGCACCAGGTCATGGAACGATTGCTGCTGCTCCGCGTAGGTCCCTCCGTAGATTACGCGGATGGACGACGGCACATGCAGGCCGCCAACCACCTTCTGCACGGCAGCGACACCGCTACCGAGGTCGCGTTTTTCCAGGCGCGCAGTGACGGCCACATCGCGCTGCAGGTTCTCGCGGCGAATCTCCGTTTGCCCCGGCAGTTGGGTGATGTTGGCAAGTGTGCCCAAGGTCGCAGTGTGCCCACTCGCGCTGTTGAGCAGCGTGTTGCTCATCGCAGCTAATGAGCTGCGGCTGGCGTCGGGATAACGCACTCGAATGGTGTAGGCGATGTCCTGCGCGATGACGGGCGTGGCCGCGGGCTCGCCTTCGAGAATTGCCGAGGCATCGATCGCCACTTCTTCCGGAGTGAACCCCGCGCGCGCTGCCACCATCGGATCAACTTGGAAGACGGTCGCCGGCCCGCTGATGGTGTTCTCAATTCCGTTCCGAAGGTCCACTACCCCCCGCACTTTTTCGATGGCATCGCCGATCCGCGGCGCCCACTGACTCAAGAGCGTGGCGTCGGGCGAGAACAACTTGATTTGAATCGGCTCAGGCGCATTCGACAGGTCGCCGATCATGTCCTGCAGCACCTGCACGAACTCGACTTCGACGGCGGGTTCTTGTCGGTTGATTTCGGCGCGCAGCTCTTCGGTGATCTCGTCCACACTGCGGCTGCGCTTATCTTTTAGCTTCACCGCAAAATCGCCCCGGTTCGCTTCGGTAACCGCAGCCAAACCGAGCTCCAGACCGGTGCGCCGCGAGAAACTCTCGATCTCGGGGACCTGCCGAAGCATGCGCTCGATGTGGCTGAGCATGCGATTGCTCTCCGCGAGCGATGTGCCCGCGGGAGTGAGATAGTCGAGCACGAAGCCGCCTTCGTCCATGGCCGGCAGCAAGTCCGAGCCGAGCGCCCTGTAGCAAAAGAAGGACGCAATCACCAGCACCGCGGAGAAGATTGCAATCCACCTCGGGCGATCCAGCGCGAAGCGCAGCCAGCGTTCGTAGAACTCGATGACGCGGCGGAAGCGTCCACTCAAAACGGTCTCTTCCGCAGCGAGGACCTTTTCCCACTCGCCGAAATCTTCGCGGGGAAGGCTGTCCAGGTGTCTCCGGCGAATGAAAAACTGGCTGAGGGTGGGCGTCAACGTCAGCGCCAGTCCGAGAGACGTCAGCAACGACACGGCCACGGTGATGGCCAGGGCGCGAAAGAACACCCCGGTGACGCCGGCGATCGCAATCAGCGGCAGAAAAACAACAATGGGAGTAATCGTGGAACCAATGAGGGGCGCGGTGATCTCGCTTAGCGCACTGTCGATCGCTTCCACCCGTCCCTGCCCGGCGGCGCGGTGCAGCGTGATGTTCTCGACCACGACGATGGCGTCATCGATCACCAGGCCCACGGCCGCCGCCAGTCCGCCCAGCGTCATCAGGTTGAAACCCTCACCCAGTAGTTTGAGGGCGATGAATGTGACCAGCACGGTGACCGGGATGACCAGCGCCGCCACCGCCGAAGCTCCCCAGTCGCGCAAGAACAGGACCATGATGATCGAGGCCAGCACCAGGCCGATCAGGATAGCGTCGCGCACGCTCTTAATGGATGCGGTTACGATCTCCGACTGGTCGTAGAAGGGCTCAATGTGGATTCCCGGCGGCAGTGACTGCCGAATGCGGTCGACCTCGGCGTGGACTTCGTCTGCGACCGCGACCGTATTGCTGTCGGGCTGACGGTTGATGTTGAGCAGCACCGCGGGCTTTCCGTTGGCGGTCACGATGGTGTACACCGGCTTCACGCCGGGCGCAACCGCGGCCACATCGCCCACCCGCACGGGAATTCCGGCTGGCGTGGCCTTGATTACGATTTGCGAAAGTTGCGCCGGGTCTTTCACCTGGCCGTCCACCAGCGCGAGATAAAGCTGATGGTTCTCCTGCATCAGGCCAGGCGAGTCGATGAGGTTGGTTCGCCGTACCGCGTCGAGAATATCCGGCACGGTCACACTGGCTGCCAACAACTTGGCAGGATCGGGAGTGATGGTAAACTCCGGTTCCTGTCCGCCTTGCACCACCACTGTGGCCACGCCATCGAGGCGATTGAGGCGCGGCTTCAGATCATAGGTTGCCATCGTCCAGAGCTGCGTCTGCGGGACCGTATCCGACGTAAGGCTGTATCCAATGATCGGGAAGCTGGAGAAGTTCAGGCGGTGGGTTTGAATGACCGCCGTCGAAGGCAACTGGGCGCGAATGTTCCCCAGGGCCGTGTCCACCAGTTGGAGCGTGGTGACCATATCCACGTGCCAGTCGAAAAAGAGGTCCACTTCAGCCGAGCCGCGACTGGTGATGGAGCGGACCTGGTGCAATCCGGGCACGCTGTTGACCGACTCTTCGATGGGGCGCGTAATGGTGACCATCATTTGGTCGATCGGCATCACCCCGTTATCCACGCCGATGACGACACGCGGAAAATCGGTGGTGGGAAAAACCGAGATTGGAATGGTGAAGGCCAGGTACGCTCCGGCCATCACCAGAACGAGGATGAGAAAGATCAGCGATTTCGCGTAGCGAGTGAACCAATAGCGCTCGTCGGCCGGGCCGCTGGTGCGCAGACGCTGGAGCATGGATTTCCAATTCACGCGCACATTCAGTCCTTGGCGTTGCCGGCGCTTGCCGGCGGCGCGGGTTCCGTAATCTTCACTTTCGTGTTGTCGGGCAGGCCGTAAGCGCTACTCACAATGACCTGCTCGCCGCCGCTCAGGCCTTTGGTGATCTGCACGCGATCGCCCTGGCGAATGCCCGTCTCCACCGATACTTGATGAGCGCGATCGTCCCTGACGATCATCACCATGGTTTGTCCCTCAGGGGTCCTCAGCAGCGCGGACAGCGGTGCCACGATGGCGTCGTTCAAGGTTTGCGCCACCATTTGCACGTTGACGGTCGTGCCCGGACGCAGCCGTCCGTCGCGATTTACGGCCTCGATCCATACTTCGACGGTCGTGCTGTTGGGATCGAGCGCTGGACTTACCAGCGTGACTTTACCCTGCACGCGGACTTCGCCCGGCGCGGCGATAGTCGCAGCGTCGCCCGGCTTCAGCGCGGCGGCATCGCTCTGGGGAATGTGTGCGCGCGCGGTCACCGACGAAGTGTCCATGATGGTCAGCAGCGGAGTGCCGGGCGGAGGCGTCTCGCCGGGATAGCTGGGACGATCGGTGACCACGCCGTCGATGGGGCTGCGAATTTCCGTATAACCAAGCTGCGCCGCGGCGCCTTCGTATTTCCCTTTGGCCGAGGTAAGCTGTCCGCGGGCCGCCTTCATCTGCTGCTGCTTGCCCGCCGATTGCAGCGCAGAAAGATGCTTCTCGGCCATTTCGTATTGCGCCTTGGCTTGGATCAGCGCGACCGCTGATTCGTCGAGCTGCTTGCGTGGCAGAGCGCCCTGCTGGAAGAGATCGCTGCGGCTGTCATAAACCTTCTGCTGCGCAGCGTAGGTCTCCTTCGCCGTCTTCAGATCGAGTTCAGCCTTCTGCCACTCTTCCGGCAAAGCCGCCGAAGTCTCAAGCCCGTAGGCCGCCTGCGCCTGTTCGTACGTTCCCTTGTTCTCGGCCTCGACGGCTGCGAGATCGCGGTTCTCAAGCACCGCGAGCAATTCACCGCGATGCACCCGACTGCCACGATTCACGTAGAACGTTCTTACCGGCGCGACCACTTTGGGAGTGATGGCTGCCTGGTCGCGGGGAAACAGAACGGCCTCGGCGCTGATGACCTGCTGAATTGCGTCCCGTTGCGCGACCGCGGTCTGCACCGTGACCACGGGTTCGGTTTCCGCTGGCTTCTTCGAGCAGGAAACCAGCATTGCAGTAACGGCGATGAGCAACGGAGTCATTAGTGCTCGCGTCGTGAAGTGCAAGTAGCCAAGATGGGCCGTGTTCTTAGGAGTGATGCCTTGAAGGGGCACGGCTTCAGCCGTGCCAGCAAGATGGGTTCCCATGTATGAGCGGACTTTAGTCCGCGGCATCAGAAAACGGAAGCTCCAGGGGACTTTGGATGGAGATGAAGGTTTTCCCTCAGGGGCTAAAGCCCAAATCATGTGCACGTTTTCACGGCACGGCTGAAGGCGTGCCCCTTCAAAGCCAACTTCGGCGTGAAGCGCGTTGATCGGCATCCGTCGCGGCTCCTAAAAACTTCCTGTCAATGTCTGCAGGTTGGCGATGGCCACGTGGTAGCGGGCCTCGCCATCGCGATAGTTGTTGCGCGCCTGCGTCAGGGTATTCTGCGCGTCCACCACCTCCAGTGCGATGGCCTCGCCCGACTGGTAACGCAGATTGGTTAGCCGCAGGCTGTCGGCCGCAAGCTCGGCGGAGTCGCGCAATGTGTCCAGTTGCGCGCGCGCGGTTTCGGCTTCCGAGTAGAACGATTGCAGATCGGCGAGCGCCTGACGCTGCGCCGCGCTTAGCTCCACTTGCGCCTGGTGGCGCTGTAGCTCGGCTTGTTTCACTCTGCTTTCAATCGCACCCCAGTGCCACACCGGAATGTTGAAAGTGGCAGTCGCAGAGTAGCCGAGGTTGCGAATGCCATCTGTGCTGACAGCAAAGTGGTTTGCATCGACGCCGTAGAAGTAGTCGAGCACCAGAGTGGGCAAATGTCCTGCGCGTGCGACCGTGACTTCGTGGTTGGCGGCTTCGAGTGCAGCGAACGCGGCGCTCAGCTCGGGATTGTTTTTTTGCGCCAGCTGTTGCACCTCGGCAATCGGCGGCAACACCGGCGCGGTCGCAAGATCGTCCACCAGCGAGAAGTTCTGAAAGAAATTCGGGAACAGCAACACTGCGAGATTCAGCCGGGCATTCTGTTCGCTGAGCTGCGCATCCTGAAAGGCGCGCTGCTGATCGTTGGCCTGGATCTGCGCTTTGATTACGTCGGAGTGCGCGACTTCTCCGCCCTGCTCCAGTTTGCGGCTGTTGTCGAGGAAGCGCTGGGCTTCGTCGGCGGCCGCCTGCGTGCTCTGCGTCTTGCCCTGCGTAACCAGCACTCCGTAGAATGCCCGCACCACGGTGACGATCAATCCGCGGGCGGCGATCTCGGCTTTGGCTCGGGCCAGGGCTTGCGCCGCGACAGCGCGCCGGTAGTCTGCGAATTGTCCCAGTCCAACCACTTGCTGCACCGCGCCCTGGCTGATGTACTCGTGCGGACCGTTGTTGGCGATGAAGCGACCAGACGGAGTGCCATTGCCCTCCGTGTAAATGAACTCATTGTTATAGTCCACGCCCGGCAGCAGCGCCGCCCGCGCCTGCACACGATCTTCGCGAGCGATTCCCAGTTGAGTCAGTGCCGCCTGAAATTGCGGACTGTTGGCCTTGGCCCGCGCCAGGGCGTCGGCAAGCGTCAGCGAAACCGCGGAGGCCGGGGCCTGTGCATTGATCGTTGCTGGCAACGCGGTCTGAGTGGGTGGAAGGGCTTGCGCGCGCGATGCGGCGGCGGCAAGCAATAGGCACGCGACGAGCGCGACAATCTTATGGCCCATGTACACGGCTCCCTCCCAGCGGACTCAACTTAAGATGCTGGAACGTACCTTAACGCAAGCTGAATACGTGACAGCGGCCCCTTAAGGCTGTCTTCAGCTTCCCTGCCTTAGCGTTGGCATAGGATAGAAGCATCATGCGGGTATTGATCATCGAAGACGAGGCCCGGCTGGCGGAAAACGTCGCTCGCAGTCTGCGCGAAAGCGCCGGCTACGCGGTGGACGTTGCGCTCGACGGCGAAGAGGGCGCGTTCATGGCAGAGTCAAACCCGTACGACCTGGTGATCCTCGACTTGATGCTGCCGAAACTCGACGGCCTCTCTGTGCTGCAACGCATGCGAAGCGGAGGCTCGGCTGTCCCCGTGCTCGTGTTGACCGCGCGCGACGAGAAGGAGTCGATCGTGGCGCTGTTGAACGCTGGCGCCGACGACTACGTTGCCAAGCCCTTCGATCTGGGAGAGCTGCTGGCGCGCGCCAAAGCTCTTATCCGGCGCGGCAAGGGACAGAGTGCGGCGCTGTTGAAGGTCGGCGATCTGGAGATCAACACGGCCGATCTCTCGGTGCGCCGCAAAGGAAAACTTGTCAGCCTCACGGCGATGGAATACCGCGTTCTGGAATATCTGGCGCACCGGCCGGGTGCGGTAGTGCCCAAGACCGAGTTGCTCGAACATCTGTATGACTTCAACTGGGAACGGTTCAGCAATGTCATCGAGGTTTACGTCTCCGGCTTGCGTCGTAAACTGGAGGACAGCGGCGATAGCAAGCTGATTCACACCCTGCGTGGACAGGGATACATGCTTCGCGGGTGATATGCGACAGACCTCCATTCAGCGCCGGTTGATCGCAGCAGTGGTGATCTCGCAGTTGCTGCTGGCCATCGGTATCGTCTCGGTGTCGGTGTACTTCACGCGGCGCCAATTGCGCAACGCATTCGACGCCGGCCTGCATGGGCGCGCCATGAGCGTCGCCGCGCTGGTGCGCTACTCCGAAGATGAGCATCCGGCCTTGATCTTCGAGGATGATCTGGTTCCGCCCCCGCTAGAGAAGCAACATCCCGATCTTTACCAGGTGACCACTGGCGACGGACACCTGCTTGCCCGGTCTTCCAATTGGCCACAGGATCTGCAGGCGGTCCCGAAGAAGGACCGGCAACACGCGAGCTTTACCGTGGATGGCATCCGTTATCGTGCGGTGTGGCTGGAGAACGTTCCCGTGCTCGATCGCGAAGGCGATGCGCCTTCCACCGATGTGCTGACCGTGACCTATGCCGCGCCCACCGACCAGATGACCCGCGCGGTCGCACACACCGGCATTTACATTGCCGCCGGCAGCGGCTTGCTGTTGATGATCACCGTAGGCATTGCGGTTTTGGGCTTGCGGCGAGGATTGCGCCCACTCGCCGAACTCGCCGCCGGCGCGGCCTTGATCAATACGTCAAACTGGAAGCTGAATCCCAGCGAAGCGGCTTTGAGCACGACGGAACTCGCGCCGCTCACGCAAGCCATGACCGCCATGCTCGAGGGACTGCATCGCGCGTTCACTCAGCAACGCGAATTTCTGGCTAATGCCGCTCACGAGCTGAAGACGCCGGTTGCAATCCTGAAGTCCACGCTGCAATCGCTGCTGCAACGGCCGCGCGCGGAGGACGAGTACCGCGCCGGACTGGAGCAAGCGCTCGACGACATGGCGCGCCTGGAACAACTGATGCACTCGATGCTCCGCCTGGCGCGCGCCGAACAGTGGGCAGCGGGCAGTGCGCGCCGCGATCTGGAGGCGGTGGAAGTGGCCGCCACCTGCGAGAGCGCGCTGGAGCACCTTGCGCCCGTGGCGCGCGAACGCGGCGTCACCATCCATTTCGTTAGCAACGGCCCGATGCCCATGCGCGCCGATGCCGACGATCTGGAACTGGTTTGGTCCAACCTGCTGGAGAATGCCATTCGCTTCAGCCCTGCCGGCGGAGACGTGCAGCTTCGTGCGCGCTCCAATGGCTGGCGCGGTTATGTCGAGGTCGAAGACAACGGTCCGGGAATTCCGCAGTCGGAGTTGGCCCACCTGTTCGAACGCTTTCATCGCGGCGATAGCTCACGCGCGCGCAACACCGGCGGATACGGCTTGGGTCTCGCCATCTCCAAAGCGCTGATCGAAGCCTATGGGGGGACGATTACTCCCCAAAGCGGGCCCGGTCAAGGCACGCGCATGGTGGTGGAAGTGCCGCTGGAGAATCCCGCCGTTCGCTCTTAGCTCTTCGCCTTCGATATCCGTGTTCATCTGTGAAATCCGCGGCTGCTCTTACTTCACCGATTCTCCTTCAGCCGCAATCGCAGATAAACATTCACGCCCAGCGGGTGGTATCCGTAGTACGGCTTGATAGCATCCGGCACGCCGTACAGCGAGACATTCGCACCCAGTCCCGGCTCCACGTTGTGAAAGATCCCGATGTCGCGCGTGTAGCCAATCGTATAGGCGCTGATATCGAACCAATGGCTGCGGGTTTGTTCGAATAACTGCTGCGCCAGCGCGGGATCATTGGCGAACAATTCGTCGCGCTGCGACCATTCGTATCGGCCGCTGATGAAGTTCTTCTCCTCGAACGGCACGACCGTTTCTGCCAACACGGCGTTGGTGCCGTAATGCACAGCCTGCTTCCCATTGCGTCCCCACAGCAGTGTCGTTGCCCACGCATTACCGTGCGGACGCGGAACGATGTATTCCACCGAGGCTGTTGTGCGTACGACGTTTCCCGGCTCCAGCGCCTCCGGGTGCACAAGATGGCCGGCTGAAAACTGTGCCAGCCATCTCGCGGTCGGCGTGACGGTGAGCCGCGCGGCATAGGAGTTCATCGGTCCAAAGTCAATGTTCCAACGGTTCTCATCAGGCTCGGCGCCGTGAAAGCCGGATGCCTCCAGCCGCACCGCCTTGTACGAAATGCCCGCCGTGACCACGTTGTAAAGAATGTGCGTCGAATCTTCCCAATGATGGCCGAGCGTGCTTTGGGGAATCTCCATCGCCGAGGCGCGATGCGGATAGGCAACCGGCCCTAACGCCGGGTCGCCAACCGGCGCGTAATACAGGTCCCAAACCGCGTGCTGGCCAAGCCGGTGCGTGTATTGCACACTCAACTCCATGACCGAGTCATGCGGGTGCTGGCCGTTGACGATGGGCTTGCCGTACGCGGTCTCGCCAGTCTGGAACAGCAGTGGATAGAACTCGCCGCTGACAGTCGCGGGCTCCAGGCTGAGCATGGTGCGAAGCATGACGTCGCCGCTGCCGAGCCGGTGCAGCGCGCTAAGCATGCCCCAATTGGTCGAGTAAAACTTGTCGGCGCCGAGCGGGCCGGTCTGCTGCGTGTCCACCAGAAACGCCTGCGCCATCCACATCAAGCGCCACTGGCCAACGCCGGTCATCACCATCGGCATGGGCCAAGCCGATGGCTGAAACGCGGTCCCCGACGATTCGCGCATCAGGAAGTCGCGGGCCGAATCCATCTCGTGGCCCATGTGCTGCATCGATTCCGCCTGCATCGGCATGTTCATGCCGGCGTGCTGGTCGGGCTGCTGGGTCGAAGATGAGGATTGTGCGTGCGCGCCGAGGCCCAGAATACAAGCTAGCGCCAGCAGCCAACTACTTCGGAGAATCGCGATGATTGCTTGGTTGTGCAAGAGACAGCCGGTGGAGACCTGCCATAACTTCGGCAAGAACTCCCATCAAGATTGTAGAGGAGGACTACTCCCCAGCTTCATCGAGAAGCTTGTTCAGGGTTGGCTTGTGTTTGTCCTGCTTGAGCTTACGCTTCTTGCTGGCCGGCTCGGCGCGTGTGGGCGGGGGAGTTCCGATCGCATGACGGGCTGCGGCCTTCACCGCCGCTGCGGCGCGGAAGGGCTTGGGCTTGCGTATCTTGGAAGGCATAGCGACGTCTCCTCCCGGCTGAACAACACTCTAATACCAGCGAAAACCTCTACACGCTGTGGTGAGGGATGTGGCTGACCGGCGTCTCGGCGACCACACAAATTCCCGCATCATTCGCCGCCGACAGCAGGGCCTCCCGATCCAACAACAGGCATCGCCCAGCATCGAGCGCAAGGCAGGTCGCGCCCGCCTGCTTCATGGTCGCGATCGTTTTCAAGCCGACGACCGGCACATCGAAGCGCATGTCCTGGTTCGGCTTGGCGACCTTCACCACGGTCAGGGCGCGGCTCAAGGTCGAGGGCTCTTTGCCCAGTGACGGCGACTGCATGATTTCGCCCGCCCGGAGGATGGTTGCGTCCGTGCCCTCCATGGCTTCCACGGCAACGCACGCGGCTTCGGCGATCACCACCGTCTGGCCTATGTCGAAGCGCGAGAGATGGTGCGCGACCGCCCGTCCATAGGTGATGTTGGTCTGCTCGGAATCGGTCGGCCCGCGCCGCGTCAAAACTCCTTCGCTGGCCAGCATGGGCTCCAGCAGCGCGGTGGAATTCATCAGCGTGATGCCTTCGTCCTGGAGAACTTTGCTGATTGCCCCGATCAGCGAATCGGTGTTGCGAGTGGTCAGCGAAAGCAGAAGCTTGGCCAGCTTCCAATCGGGCTTGATGCTGCTGAAGATCTGTTTATGCTTGACCTGCCCAGCCATGATCGCCCGGGTAACGCCTTCCTGTTTGAAGGTGTCGATGAGCCGCGACAGCTCGCCTAAGGACAACCAGTAAACGGCGGCCGCACCGCGATGCTCGATTTCGGGCGAGGCCTCTTCCTTGATGGCGGCGACGACGACCTGCATGCCCAGGGAGCGAGCAGCATCCAGCACCAGCAGTGGAAACTTGCCGTTGCCTGCGATGAGACCGATTCTGTGCGATGAGTCCGACATGCGTGAGCCCCGCTTGCTTAGCTACTTAATAATGCCCCGTTGCGACGACTCGACGAAGCGCAGCAGCGCCTCCACATCGTCGCCCTGCGCGCCTTCCGACCGCAGCTGCTCCAGCGCCTGCGACGTATTCAGCTTGGAGGCCAGCAAAACCTTGAATGCATGATGCAGCCGGGCGATCCGCTCGCGCGAAAACCCGCGACGCTGCAGGCCCACTTTATTCAGCATGTACGCGTGAGTGTCGCGTTCGGCGCTGGTCATGGAGTAGGGCAGCACATCGCGCGTGAGGGTGGTTCCACCCCCGACGTAGGCGTGTGCGCCGACCCGAACATACTGGTGTACCGGGCACAGCGCGCCCACCACCGCCCACTCTTCGACCGTTACGTGACCTGCCAGAGTGGCGGCGTTGACCAGCATGGCGTGATCGCCGATGAAGCAATCGTGCCCGATGTGGGTGTAGGCCATGATCAATATATGGCTGCCAATGCGGGTCACCCCGCCGCCTTTCGCAGTGCCGCGCGTGATGGTGACATATTCGCGGATGACGTTATGGTCGCCAACTTCCAGCCGTGTCGGCTCTCCCGCGTAGGTAATGTCCTGCGGGTCCATGCCCAGCACGGCGAAAGGATAAATTTTGTTGTCGCTGCCGAACCGGCTGGGACCGCCCAACACCACATGCGAAACCAGCTCGCAGTTTTCGCCCATCTCCACGCCGGCACCCACGGTGCAATAGGGCCCGATGCTGCAGGATGCAGGAATCTTCGCGGAAGGATCGACGATGGCCGTCGGATGAATGTTCATCTGGAAGTTACGACTGCTCGACTGCGGGAGCCAGCTCTGGGGCAGCTTCCGCCGGTTTCGGACGGTTCAACAGGCGGCAGGTGACGATGGCTTCGCAGGCCAGCTTGTCGCCGACGTAGGCCTTGCCTTGCATGCGACCCGCGGTGCCGCGCCACGCCAACACGTCCACCTCGATGCGCAGCTGGTCTCCGGGTATCACGGGCCGCCGGAAACGCGCGCGCTCGATGCCGGTGAACAACAACAGCTTTTCGGCGCGATCAGGGAATTCGGTCAACAGCAGGACCCCGCCAGCCTGCGCCATGGCCTCCACCACCAGCACGCCAGGCATGATGGGATTATCGGGAAAGTGTCCTGCAAAGAACGGTTCGTTGATGGTAACGTTCTTGATTGCCACGATACGCTTGGTGCGGGTGATATGGATGATGCGATCAACCAGCAGGAACGGAAAGCGGTGCGGCAGGATGCGCAGTATGTCCTGGATGTCGAGCGTGAGATTGTCACCGCCCTCGGGCGTAGGGTTCACCGCTTCACTCATTATTAGTCCCGTAAGAGTCACGATTATACATTCCGGAGCGGCGAGCAGATCGCCGCGAACAGGAGCGACAGACGAATATGGCGAAACCGATGGGCCGGCAGCCGCAAGCGGACCGCAGTGAAGTACTGCGGTGGTTGACGGCGCGGCAAAGCGAAATGGTGGCGAGCGTCCGCGAGATGGTGCTGCGCGAGTCGCCTACGCAGGACAAGCAAGCTTGCGACGCGCTGTGCTCCTACCTGGCAGCGGAGTTCGAGTGCCTGGGCGGCCGCGTCAGAATTCATCGGCAACGCTCAGCCGGGAACCACCTGCAAGTGAACTTCACCGGCGCCAAAGGCCGCGAGCCGGTGCTGCTGCTTGGCCATTTCGATACCGTGTACGACGTTGGGACATTGCAGACCATGCCGTGGCGCGAGGAGAAAGGCCGGCTCTACGGCCCCGGTGTTTTCGACATGAAGAGCGGCATTGCGCAGATGATGTTCGCCCTCTGGGCGGCGCGCGAAGTCCGAGGCGGCTTGCCTCGCCCGGTGACGGTGCTGCTGGTTTCCGACGAAGAAGGAGGCAGCGCAAGCTCGCGCGCGCTGACCGAGAAGATTGCGCGCCAATGTGCCGCGGTCCTGGTTTGCGAGCCGTCCGGCCCCGGAGGCGCCTTGAAGACGGCGCGCAAAGGGGTGGGTTCGTTTCTCATGAAGATCACGGGACAGGCGGCGCACGCAGGGCTCGACTTCGAAAAAGGGCAGAGCGCGATTCTTGAACTGGCGCATCAAATTCAGGCCATCTCGCGCCTGACCGATCTGAAACGCGGCGTCACGCTCAACGTTGGAGTGGTCCGCGGAGGCACGCGCACCAACGTCATCGCGGCGGAAGCCATGGCCGAGGTGGATCTTCGCATCGCGAAAAAAGCGGATGGCGCGGTGATGGAGCGCAAGGTACGCGGGCTGCGGCGGGCGAATCCAAAATGCAGGATCGAGATCGACGGCGGCATCAATCGCCCTCCCATGGAGCGGACGAAACAGGTGGTCGCGCTGTACGAGCTGGCACGGAAGATTGCCCGCGAACTGGGCTTTCCATTGGCGGAGATCGCGGTGGGCGGCGGCTCGGATGGCAACTTCACCGGGGGAATCGGGATTCCGACGCTCGACGGATTAGGCGCGGTTGGTGACGGAGCACACGCCCCGCACGAATCGATTGTTGCCGCCGAACTGCCGCGCCGGGCAGCCTTGTTGGCCGGGTTGATTGAGGCTATCGAATAGCGAGCAGAATTCGCTGCGAGATGTTTTGACGCGCCCCAGGCGAAAGCCTAGAATTTGCTTAGAAACTTGCTACCCGTTGCCTGACCCTAGATGCACCGGGCTGTCTTAACGGAGGTCTCTATGGAACGAGGACTATTCGCGCCCATGCACCTGCTAGTAATCCTGGTTATCGTCCTGCTGATTTTCGGCCCGAAGAAGCTGGGAGAGTTGGGCAAAGCCCTGGGTGAAGGCATTCGCAACTTTAAATCGTCGGTGAACGAGAATAACGCGGCGACAACTCCGCCCCAAAACCCGCCCCCGACTGAAGACAAGAAGTCGTAGTTGTGAGATTGTGCCGAGTTCCGATGTGCGCGGAACCCTGAATTTCCCGATCATGCCCGTCGCGCCTTCCGTTTGTTCCCTGCAAATTCGTCAGAGCAGCGCCCGACCGGTAGCAGCTTCGGCGGCGCGCAACATGCGACACACCCTCAGCACCGGAAGACCCACCACGTTGAAGTAGCAACCCTCGACGCGTTCCACCCAGCGTGAGGCCATGCCCTGGATGGCGTAGGCTCCCGCTTTGTCCATCGGCTCGCCACTGCCGACATAAGCGGCGATCTCGCGCTCCGAAAGCGGACTGAAGACCACCTGCGTGATCTCGGCTTCGGTCTGCTCAAAGTCGGGCGCCACCAGGCACACTCCCGTGATCACCTGATGAGTTCGTCCGGAGAGCAGACGCAACATGCGCGCGGCGTCGGCCTTGTCGGTGGGTTTCTCCAGCAGATGCTGATCGACGACCACGACGGTGTCGGCGCCCAGCACCGCGCTTCGCGGATGGCGAGCGAACACCGCACGCGCCTTGTCGCGGGCCAGCCGTTGCGCATAGTCCACGGGCTCCTCGTGCGCGGCGGGCTGCTCGGCGACGTGGGCTGGTTCAACCGTGAATGGGACCGCAGCGTTGCGCAATAGCTCGGCGCGGCGTGGTGAGGCGGAAGCGAGAACCAGAGACATGCATCCTGATTCTATCCAGCGAAGGCGATTGAAAGCACCCCATCACGTTCAATAATTTCGATCATGAGCGCAACCGCGGTATCCAGCGCGGGACGCGCCGGCAGAACTCCTCATATTCGCCGTCGAAGCGCGCGCGCAGCGCAGGTTCCTCATACAAGATGATGAACAGGTGGAAGCACAGTGCCAGTACCGCGCCATAGATTGCCAGATTCCCATAGCGATAGAGCAGCGCCTGTCCGAAGACCACCGCCAGTACCGATGTGTACATGGGATTACGGTTGACGCGGTATAGACCGCCAACCACGGTCTTTTGGGTTGGGAAAACCGGCGCGGGCGTGCCTTGGGCCTTGACGAACAGCGTGGCGCACCAGAAATAACCGATGGTTCCCAATGCGACCAGCGCACTGCCGAGGATGCGACTGGCAATTCCCGGGGCAACGACGACGCCAGCCTCCCTGATCCACGTCTGCGGAACTCCAACTGCAACGATGGCAGGCACGAACAGCGTGAACAGTGCTGTCGCGAGCGCGCTGGCAACGGTGCTCATGACTCAACATCGTACTCCGCGTCCGCCGTGGGGCGCCTGTTTTCTCCTGTAGAATCAAGCTAGCGCTCAGCTATCTCGCATGGATCCATCTCTCATCCGAAACTTCGCGATCATCGCCCATATCGATCATGGGAAGAGCACGCTTGCCGATCGCCTGCTCGAGCTTACCGGCTCGCTGACGGCGCGGGAGATGCAGGCGCAGGTGCTGGACGCCATGGACCTGGAGCGGGAGCGCGGCATTACCATCAAGGCGCATTCGGTGCGCATGATGTATCCGGCGGCGGACGGGAAAATTTATCAGCTCAACTTGATCGACACGCCCGGCCACGTGGACTTCAGCTACGAAGTGTCGCGCTCGCTGGCCTCCTGCGAAGGTGCGTTGCTGGTGGTGGACGCATCGCAGGGCGTGGAAGCGCAAACTTTGGCAAACGCTTACATCGCCATCAACAACGGGCTGGAGATCATTCCGGTTATCAACAAGATTGACTTGCCCAGTGCCGACATCGAGCGCACCAAGGAGATGATCGAGAGCGCGGTCGGCCTGGATGCTTCGCATGCGCTCGCCATCAGCGCCAAGACCGGTGTGGGCGTGCCCGAGGTGCTGGAGGCCGTGGTTCGACTCATTCCTCCGCCCAAGGGGAGGGCGAGCAATCAATTGCAGGCGCTCATTTTCGATTCCTGGTTCGACTCCTATCGCGGCGTGGTGGTGCTGGCGCGCGTCATCCAAGGCACGTTGTACAAGGGCCAGCGCATTCGCTTGATGTCGAATGGCCGCACTTTCGACGTGGAAACGCTCGGCGTTCTAACGCCAAAGGCAATCGAGATAGAGCAGTTGAGCGCCGGCGAAGTGGGCTTCCTGACCGCCACCATCAAGACCGTCGCCGATTGCAAGATCGGCGACACCATTACCGACGATCATCATCCCGCGATCGAGCCGCTGCCGGGTTTCGAGGAATTGAAGCCCATGGTTTTCGCCGGGCTGTACACGGTGGATGCGCACGAACACACATTGCTGCGGGAAGCATTGGAGAAACTGCGGCTCAACGATTCGTCCTTCTTCTTCGAGCCGGAAAGCTCGGTGGCGCTGGGCTTTGGCTTTCGCTGCGGTTTCCTCGGCCTGCTGCACATGGAGATCATTCAGGAGAGGCTGGAGCGCGAATACAATCTCGACCTGATCACCACCGCTCCCGGCGTGCGCTACAAGATCACGCTCACCGATGGCAGCGCGATCGAGGTGGACAATCCGGCGCGCTGGCCCGATCCCAGCGAAATCGCCAAGATCGAAGAGCCAGTGATCCTGGCCACCATCTTGACCAATGAGGAATACGTGGGAGGAATTCTGAAGCTGGTGGAAGACAAGCGCGGCAAACAGAAAGGCTTCGAGTACGTAAGCTCCACGCGGGTGATGTTGAGTTACGAGCTGCCACTGAACGAGATCGTGCTCGACTTCTACGACCGGCTGAAGACCATTTCGCGCGGCTATGCTTCGCTCGACTATCACCTCACCGGGAGCTGGGAGTCGCCGATGGTTAAGCTCGATATTTTGGTTTCCGGCGATCCCGTGGACGCGCTTTCCATCATCGTGCATCGCGACTTTGCCTATGATCGCGGCCGAGCGCTGGTTTCCAAGATGAGGGAGTTGATTCCGCGGCAGATGTTTGAAGTGGCAATCCAGGCGGCGATCGGGGCCAAGGTGATCGCTCGCGAGACGGTTGCCGCCCTGCGCAAAAACGTGATCGCCAAGTGTTACGGCGGCGATATCAGCCGAAAGCGCAAGCTGCTGGAAAAGCAAAAAGAAGGCAAGAAACGCATGAAGCGGATAGGCCGAGTGGACATTCCGCAGGAGGCTTTTCTGGCCGTTCTCAGGGTTGGGGAAGACTAACGCAAGGGAAACGGACGGGGGGTCCCGACTTTCCCAAAACGGTAATTACCGTCCGATTACCTCCTTTTAGAAATCTGCAAAATTGTGCAAAACCTCTGACATGCTGGCAAGTAGGCCACTTTCCCAGGATTTACTCACGGAATATTTATATATGTGCTAACCCCCTGATTTTTCTGCTGGTTGAATGTGCATCAGAACGTGGGCAGAGCGGGTAAGTAGCTGAAAGAACACGGCCTCTGGCAAGTATGGGCCCGTCTTCCACAAAGTTTTCCACAGATCTGAGGAATTCTTTGGTTGCTGTTACGGCACATGAACGTGCAGACACGCCAGCCCATTCAAACCAACAAGCAGAGGCCGCTCTGTCCAGAGCGGCCTTTGCCATAGAAGCGGGGAAGGCTACTGCGGCTTCGTGCCAGACGAGGCTGGTTTGGTAGCGGCCGGCTTGGTCGCAGCCGGAGTCGTTCCGGCCGGCTTGGTCGCGGCGGTTCCTGCCGGCTTTGCCGCAGCCGGAGGGGCAACACCCGATTGAGCGTTGTAAGCGTCCACGATGGTCTTGGTCAAATCCACCGACGCCGTCGCCCAGAGGAGCGGGCCCTGCGGCCAAGGGTTCGAGGAGTCGAGCAGCATACCATAACCATTCGACTTCGCATACTTGTCGATCACGGGCGCCATCTTTTGCAGGATGCGCTGCGCAATCTCGTTCTGCTGCGCCTGAAATTCATTCTGGGCGTCCTCCGCCGAGCGCTGCAGACTCTTCTGCTTGGTCTCGATGGACTTCACCAGGATGGCGCGGGCTTCCTCGTTCATCTTGTCGCCCTGGGTGTTGAGCTGCTTCTTCAGGTTCTCCACTTCGGTATTGAGATTCTGCAGCTCACTGCGGCGCGGTTCGAACTTCTTCTGCAGAGCTTCGAAATCGCGCGCTCCTTCATTGGTGGCTACGATGGCCTGCTGAATGTCAATAATGCCGACTTTGACGCCACCGGAGGTGGCAGCGGTGGTTGGAGCGGCAGGCGTGGCGGCGGCACCACCCGGCGCAGCCGACCCGGTTTGGGCCAGTGCCGATATCGTCAGAACAACAGCAAGCACGGCGGTGCCTGCGAGCGTACGCTTCATTAGGTTGATGTAACTCCTTGAACTGCTCCGGGAATTCCTCAGATGTACCAGCGGCGAACGCGATCTTGCTGCGAACTGCTCTGGACAGCCGGAGATAAGCTGGCTGCTGGAATGCAGCCTCGCCCATGCCCCGACCGGAAGATTCGGCGGTGCGGATACCTTAGATTATAGGGAAGCCTGCTTGTCAGCGTCAAACCGATCCGGGACGGGGCTCCTATAAGAATGAAAAATGACCACGGAGGCGCGGAGATCACCGAGAAACTCTATGGAAATCAACCTCAGTGTCCTCTGGGTCGTAGCCAGCCCTGAGCGAAGCCGAAGGGTGGTGAATGATTTTTCACGAAGCGTGGTCGAAGACCCCTATAACCGCGCTGTTCAGAGTCTCGCTAGAACGTGGTGGCGACGGTGAAGCGAAAGGTCTTGCGCGGCTCACGCAACCGATAGCCCGGCTGATAGGTCGAAACCGCTTGCGCATAGGTGTAATCGCCGGCGGCTCCCGGGGGGAACATGGCGCGGGTGATGGGTGATGGTGAGGCGATGGTTTCGTCAATGCGCAGGGGGTTGTAGGCGTAATAGACGCGGAAGGGCGCATTCACCACCGGCATGATCACCTGCAGCTCCAGTCCGGTTGACATCCGCGGCTGGTAATTGGTGCCTGAAACTGGCCTGAGTTCTGCCGAGAACGGGAGCTTGGTTCCCCCCGCACAGGTGAAGGTGGACGTCAAGGACGGGCAGCCGAAAACCGTGGTTTGCAGGTCCGTGAACTGGGTCCCGGCAACCCGTAGTTGCGATTGATTGGAGATGAAGTCGAACCCTGTATCCACAAAGGCGGCAATCGTCACTGGTCCAACGATGGGAATGCGGTACTCCAGGTTATTGACCAGGTTGGTGTCGCCGCCGGGAAAGATGATCTGTTCCACGGGGATGGTAATCCCGTAAGCCCCACGCCGCGGATTCGACGGATCCAGGGGCACGGTGGTGCCGTCGGGATTCTGCAGAGGAATGGTTACCGCGCTGGGGAAGAACGCAACCGGGGAGATGGCGCGAATGTCGAAGCCGCGAACGTCGGTATCGCCGCCCATATAGAAGCGGTCGAAGGGCGGAGCCACCTGACTTCCGTATCCCGAGATCCACGAGCCCAAAACGCGGAACCCAAAGGTATTGCGGCCCTTGTGGACAGGGATAAATTTCTTGTACTCGGCCACCGGCTTGATGTACTTCACATTGCCGCCAAGACCCGCAAATTCGGCGCCCACATACAGGCTCTGCCCGGAGTGCGGACGCTGCGGGTTATCGATTCGGTTGTAGGAAAAATTCGGTACAACCTTGCTGGTGATGATGCCATTCAGTGCGTTCGGTCCGGAGATGCCACGGAAGGCCAGGGCCTGAAAATAATCGGTTGACGCTGTGCTGAACGTCTGGACCGAGGAGTCGTCTAAGGAATATGTGATGCCTACCCGCTTGAACGAGCGCTTGATGGGATAGCTCAAGGAAGTGGTGGCGCCCGTGCTCGTCTGGGTGAAATTCTGCAGCAGGGCCTGATAACTCGCGGGCAGGGAGACTGACTGGTTAAGCTGGATGGAAGTGAGCGCCGCCTGATTGTAGTTGTAGCTGTTGTGGTACACCGACCAGCCAAATTGCAATGGCTTGTCAAACAGGTAGGGCTGGGTGAAGGAGAGAGTCTCGTTGCGCTGGTACTGGCCGATCTGGAACTGGAGCGACAAGCTCTCGCCTTTGCCGAACAGGTTGTTGGTGGTGTAGTTGAGGCCGATGAACCCGCCCGCCAGGCCGCTGACGCCGCCGGTGAGGCCGATGCTGTTCTTGCCCTTTTCCTTGACCTTCAGGGTGATGTCAACCGTGGAATCCTGTACGTTCTGCTTGATCTCAGAATCCTGCTCGGGCTTGAGCACTTCGAAGTACTGGAGCTGGTTTAAGCGCAGCAAACTCAGCTCCCACAAGTTGCCGTTGTAAACCTGGCCTTCTTCCAGCGCCAGCTCGCGGCGAATGACCTTGTCGCGCGTGGTCGTATTCCCCTGGAATTCGATTCGGCGGACAAAGAATTGCTTGCCTTCGTCCACATCGATGCGCAGGCTGATGAGTTTCTTTTCATCGTCCGCTTCCGTGTTCGGCACCGGGGTGAAATTGATGTAGCCGAGTGCAGCGTAGGCCTTTCGCAGGCTCTCCAATCCCTTGCGGACCGCCTCCGTGTCGAAAATCTCGCCATCTTTGATCTTGAACAGGGCGCGCAATCCAGCCGTATTGGTCACCGCCTTGTTGCCGCTGAAGGTGATCTCCTTCAAACGGTAACGCTGGCCTTCTTCGACCGGAAGAGTGATATCGACGGCTTTGCCGGGGGACGACTTGAACGGCCAATACCACCGCACCCCGCTGGTATCGTGGATTTGTGTCTTGGGATCGGCTACCAACGCCTTGAAGTAGCCCTTGGTCTGATAGTAGTAGCGGACCCGTTCGGCGTCCTCGTTCAGCTTGGTGGAATCGTAGGTGCGAGCAAACAGGTTCTCCAGAAAGATGGAGCGAGGAATGCCGATGGGCTTTAAGTTCTTCATCGCGCTGCGCAGCTCGCGCGCTTTGATGGCCTTGTTGCCTTCAAAGGTGATCTTTCCCACCTTCACCTTTGGGCCTTCCTTCACCACGAAGGTAAGGGCCACGGCCGCGGGAGGGATGGGGCGCACTTCCGAGCGGACGATTGCGAACTGATGGCCGTGTGCCGCCAGTAATTCCTTAATGACCACTTCGGCATGCTTGACTTTGGTCGGATCGTATTGGCTCTCCTGGGTAAGTCCGACCTTGCGCTCCTTGAATTTGTCGAGGACGTCACTCTGGGAGACCGAACTCAAGCCCACGTATTTGATCTCGCGGATGGTCGGCTTTTCCTTGACGTAAACGTGGATGATCCAGCCTTTGGCGGAAGCCTCCCGCTCGATGCGCAAATCGTCGAAGTAGCCGGTGTTCCAGAGGGAATTAAAGTCGCGCTCCAAGGCCGCCTGGTCGTAAACGTCACCGGCCTTGGTGAACATTCGTGCCCGAATGGTTTCCGCCGGAATCCGGCGATTGCTATGGATAACGATGCCCTCGATCACGCCCTGTTGCGCCGCGCACCTTCCGGCAAGAAGGACGAAGGCGAAAAAAAGGCCGATCACCGTGGCCCAGTAGCGCGTCCCGCGAGTGAACAAGACCGCGGGTCCTACCTGAAGATGGCAAGAAATGACGAAACCTCGGTACGGGTTTAATGAAAGCGCAATTATACGGTACGGGTGTTCTGGTTCGGAAACCAACCGCGCCCTTGGTCCCCTACGGATGGTAATCCTAACCCTTGCCGGGGCGCGAAGTTTCGGGAACGCGCTCCACCTCAACCAAGGTGGAATAGAACGTAGCACCACCACCGAGGTCGGTGAGTCGGTCCGACGTCAACACATTAATATTGAGACCGGCGTCGGACAACTTTGCCCAACCCAATTGCGCCCCGACGACGCCGGCGGCCACCGTGCCGTCGACCCGTGCCTGCAAGAAAATCTCGCCTCGTTGGTTGTACACACGGACACGGTCGCCATCGGCTATGCCACGGCGCTCCGCGTCCGCACCGCTAATCTCCAGCTCATGCTGCCGCTCCATCTTCTGCAGGCTGGGCAGGTTGACGAACGTGGAGTTCAGAAAATTGTCGGCCTTACGGGCCAGCAATTCCAGCGGAAATTTCTGCGTCCCTTGCCGGTGACGCGACTCCTCCGGCGCGACAAACGAAGCCACCGGGTCCATGCCATGCGAGATCAATGCCGGGTCGAAGAGGCGCGCCTTTCGGTTTGGCGTATCGAAGCCGTTTGCAAACGGCAGCCACGGACGGTCGCTTTCGTCCCCGTGCAGGTTCAAGCGAACGTACGGGTCGCTCTCCAGGCGCTGCCGGTCGATCCCCTTCAGTTGCGGCACGCCCGATTGCAAAGCCGCGTCGATCATGGTGTCAACTGGTTCGCGGAAACACTCGTCCTCGAATCCCATGCGCACAGCAAGTTCGCGAAAGAACGCTACGTTCGATTTGCACTCACCCTGCGGCTCAATCGCCGGTTGCGACACTTGCAGATAATAGTGGCCGTAAGCTTGGACCAGGTCTTTGTGCTCGAAGAAAGTCGTGGCCGGCAAAACCAGATCGGCGAAGTCGGTCGTGTCGGTGAGGAACTGCTCGTGGACCACCGTGAACAGGTCCTGACGCTTGAGCCCGCGCCTGACCAGGTTTTGATCGGGGCAGACCGCCGCGGGGTTTGAGTTGTAAACCATCAAGGCTTTGATCGGAGGACCGTCGAGTTCGGTCAACGCCTTGCCGAGTTGCACCATGTTCACAGTGCGGGCCAGCCGTCCCAGCGGACTCTTCAGCATCAGGTCATGCCGCTCCATCGCGGCCCGGTCGAGTTGAAAGCCGCCGCTGGTGGACAGTTGCAGCCCGCCGCCAACTTCCTTCCATGATCCCGTGATCACCGGCAGCATGCACACGGCCCGGACCGCAGCGCCTCCATTCTGCGAACGCTGGATGCCGTAGTTCAAGCGGATTGCCGCGGGGCGGCTGGTAGCGTACTCGCGCGCCAGGCGCTCAATGCTATCGCGGGAAACGCCCGTCCATTGCGCCACGCGTTCGGGTGTGTACTCTGGGAGCCGCTTCTCCAACTCGTCGAAACCTTCGGCGTAGCGCGCGATGTAATCCCGGTCATGCAGGCCCTCACGAACGATGACGTGCATCAAGCCCAGTGCGAGGGCGACGTCGGTGCCGGGATTGACCGCGATGTGCCAATCGGCAAGGCCAGCGGTGCGGGTGCGATAGGGATCGATCACCACCAGCTTGGCCCCCTCGCGCCGCGCCTCCTCGATGAATGGCCAGAGGTGAACGTTGTTGCCGTGAATGTTGGCGGCCCAGGCGATGATGTACTTCGCGTGACGGAATTGTTCAGGTTCGGTCCCGATCTTGCGGCCATAGATCGAAATAATGGCGTCGCCGCCGGTCTGCGAACAGATGCTGCGGTGCAGTTGCGACGCTCCCAGGCGATGAAAGAACCGCCGGTCCATGGAGGCATTGCTAAGCACGCCGATGTTGCCGCCGTAGGAATACGGCAGGATTGCCTCCGGCCCGTGTTCCGCGCTGATGCGGCCCAGCCGGGCCGCTATCTCGTCGAAGGCTTCGTTCCAGCTAATGCGCCGGAAAGCGCCTTCTCCGTGTGTGCCTTTCGGGGCCTCCCTCCGCAGGGGATAGAGGACCCGGTCCGGCGAATAGACACGGTCAAGATATTTCGCAACTTTCGCACACAGAAAACCGCGCGTGATGGGATGCTCGGGATCACCCTGGATCCTGGTGGCGCGCCCGTCCTCCACCGTAATAAGCACGGCGCAAGCGTCGGGACAATCGTGGGGACAGGCGGTGTGGACCACTTGTTTCATACGGCAAACCGCTTGAGCGATTATGCCACGAACTGCGGAACATGCGCGCCGCCCCGTCGGCGGCCGTCAATCGACTGCCGCTGGGACAAAACGCTGGTTAAGCGGGACGAATTGCAGCGTAGCCGGTTGACCAATTCAGTTCCCGCTTGCCTTCGCTACCCCTAATCGGAGTAACATCTCAACACCCATCTGGCCCACCCGAGCACTTCAGGGGAGAAGGCATTATGGTAAGCAAGATTTTGGCAGTCCTGATCGTCCTCACCACTGCGGCATCGGTCCCTTCCGCCGCCAAGATGCGGGGCCCGTCCACGCCAGAAGAACGGGCGCGCGCCATCGAGTATGTGCGCAGTCTGGAAGAGAACCCGCTGGCGAAAGATGGCCTCGAAAAAAGAATGTGGCTGACCGAGTGGATCGTGGAGGTCCCTGACGTCACCGTCAATGCCTGCTGCAAAGAGTTGCAGTCGCTCGACAAAGTGAACAGCACGTATTCCAATCAGCTACGGATGCAAGTCATTTATTCGCAGGCGGCCTTCCTGTTGCAGCATCCGGAGGTAAAGAACGCGGCCACCATCCAGGCAGCGGGGCTGGCTGGAACCTTGCGGGCGTACCGTGCCATCCAGCGCTTCGATCCCACGGCGAAGTATCCTTTGCTCGATAATCTGAGCGCGTTGGAAAAACAAGGCAAGCTGCAGCAGTATGTGCTGAAGAAGAAATGCAAGGACAATTAGGAGTCAGCTTCTGTTGGTTCCGAGGGCGCGCCAGTCGCGCCCTTCGTCGTGTTTGCAATAATCGCGGACGCTAGAAAGGCTCCATCATGCACTACGACTTCGTTGCCATTCCTTCGCAGGATGTTCCGCGCGCCAGCAACCCACTCTTCCAGCATCTGCTGGACACCTATGCCAGCGAGACCGACAAGGTCATCTCGGTGTGGCGCTGTTTCGCGCCAGACGACCTGAATTTTCGTCCCCATCCCAAGTCGTCCACCGTGGGCGACATCCTGAACCACGAACTGCTCTCCGAGCGCCGGTTCTTCGGCGAATTTGTGGGCACGCCCGAACCGCCCGCCGCCGAGGTGCTTCCGAAGACGAAAGAGCTGAGCGCATACCTTCAGCGAAAGGAACAGTTGGCGCGGCCGCGGCTCGCGTTTTTCGCCGCGCAAACCGCCGACTGGTGGATGCAGGACGTGCCTTTCTTCGGACTCACTCGTCAACGCATCTGGGTGTTCTGGCGCCGCGTGCTGCACAGCGCCCATCACCGCACGCAACTTACGGTGTATCTGCGCCTGCTGAACAAGCCGGTGCCTTCCGTGTACGGACCAACCTCGGACCAGACCTGGGAGGGCGCCGATCCAACCACCTCGGTGGAAGCGGCGGGCAGAAAGTAAGAAGAAGTTTCAAGTTTCAAGTTTCAAGCCAAAGCCGCATGGAACAAGAAAGATGGATACTAGCCGCGCGGTGGGTCTTTGCGCCAAAAGCCGATGTTGTAATCTTGAAACTGGAAGCTTGAAACTTGAAACTTGAAACTGCCTTACCGCACCTTGGCGTACAGCACCTGATCGAGGACCACTCCGTTCTTGATGGCGCTGCGCCGCATGATCCCTTCGCGTTCAAAGCCCGCCTTTTCCAGCACGCGTATCGATCCCACATTGTGGGAGAACACCAGGGCAAATATCCGGGTTAGTTTGTAGTCGTCCAAAGCCCACTCCGAGGCCGCCTGCACGGCGCGGGTCATCCAGCCGCGTCCCCAGAAGGGCTCGCCAAGCCAGTAGCCCATCTCCGCGCTGCGCCGCGCAATGTCGGTGCCCAGCCTGAATCCAATGCCGCCAACCGCCTCGCCTTCGTGCTCTACTGCAAACGAAGTTGGCACGTCCATCGCCCGCACGAAGTTCAAGTACTCGATGGCATCGCGGCGGGTGTACGGGTGAGGGAACTGATCGCGCAGGTTGGACGCAATCTTGGGATTGTTGGCGTAGCGCAGCAGGGCGTCGAGGTCGTCCTTGCGCCAGGGACGAACGCGGAGATCGCCAAGGTCGAGCAGCATCGGAATATCGCCCCCGGTCAGAGCGACTAGATCGACATCACTTCCTTCTCTTTGCCCTGGGACAGTTCTTCCATCTTCTTGATTTCGTCGTCCGTCAGCTTCTGCATCTGTTCCAACGCGCCGCGTTCTTCGTCCTCGGTGATCTTCTTGTCCTTCATCGCCTTCTTGATCAGGTCATTGCCATCGCGGCGGATGTTGCGCACCGCGGTGCGGTGCTCTTCCAGCACTTTGTGCAGGTGCTTGACCATCTCTTTGCGGCGATCTTCAGTGAGCGCCGGTACCGGCACCCGGATCAGCTTGCCGTCATTCATCGGGTTCAACCCCAAGTCGGCGCTCCGAATGGCCTTCTCGATGGCCCCAATCAGGCTGACGTCCCAGGACTGCACGGTGATCAGCTGCGGCTCGGGCGCGCTGACATTGGCGAGCTGGTTCAGCGGCATCTGCGATCCGTAGGCATCCACGGTGACGCCGTCCAGCATGTGGACCGAGGCGCGCCCGGTGCGGGTGGAAGCCATCTCCTTGCGGAAATCTTCCACCGCCTTGTCCATGCGCGCCTTGAGTTGAGCAAAGCTGTCCTTCAACGCGGGAATTGCCGCCATCGAAACTTGGGCCATACGCGGTTCGCCTCCGGATGAAGTCAGAAACGTTTGATTATATATGGACGCGGCGGCAACGGCGTCACCCCTGGTTGACCAGCGAGCCGACGCGCTCTCCCATCACCACGCGCTGAATGTTGCCGCGCTGATTGAGATTGAAGATGACAATGGGCAGGTTGTTCTCGCGGCAAAGCGCGATGGCGGTGGCATCCATTACCCGCAGCCCCAGCCGCAGCACATCCATGTAGCTGATCTCGTCGAACATGGTGGCGTCTTTCACCAGCACCGGATCGTCGGAGTAGATTCCGTCAACCTTGGTGGCCTTCAGGATGGCGTCTGCCTTGATCTCCATAGCACGCAGCGAAGCAGCGGTATCGGTCGAAAAATAGGGGTTGCCGGTGCCGCCGGCGAAGACCACGACGCGGCCTTTTTCCAGATGGCGGATGGCGCGGCGACGGATGAAAGGCTCGGCCACCTGGTTCATCTCGATCGCGGTCATTACGCGGGTGAAAACGTTCTGCTTCTCCAGGGCGTCCTGCAGGGCAAGAGCATTGATGACGGTAGCCAGCATGCCCATGTGATCGGCGGAAACGCGGTCCATGAGTTTGGCTTGCTCGGCCACGCCGCGGAAGAAGTTGCCGCCGCCAACCACGATCGCGATTTCGATGCCCAAGCGATGCACCTCGGCAAGCTCGGCGGCGATCTCGTGGACCCGCGTATTGTCCACACCAAACCCCTGGCCAGCGGCCAGGGCCTCACCCGAGATCTTCAGGAGTATGCGTTTGTAAACTGGGGTACCCATTATTTTATTAGCAAGCTGGAGAATTGCTGATTCAGTTTAGCAGGAAAAATTGCGACTCAGGGGTCCATACACCCTAAACCAGCGCAGGCAAGAATTAAGGGCTGCACCGCTTGGCTGTAGAAAATCCTACGTTGATCCAGAGTTATCCTGGGAGCAGGGATTGCATTTGAAAGTAAGTTGTACAAAATGTACAATTCGTACGATATGTCCATTAAGCTCACTACCAGCGCCGCCCGGGCCCAATTTGCCGATCTCGTCAATCGCGCCCAATATGCTGGCGAGCGCACCATCGTGCACCGTAGAAACAGACCTGTTGCCGCGGTTGTTCCCATTGAAGATTTGGAACTGATCGAGCGGTATGAAGACGAGCTGGATGTGCGATTGATCAAGAAGGCCCGCAAGGAGAAGACCGTCCCCTGGGAACAAGTGAAGAAGGACCTGGGGCTGTAGTGAACGATGGCCCGACGCTACAGCATTCGCTTCGTGGAATCCGCTGCCCGCTCTCTGAAGAAATTACCAGCCGGCCCGCGGCTTCGGATCGCCGCAAGAATTGAGGCTCTTGCCGATAACCCCTACCCTCCGGGAACCAGAAAAATGGCAGGCGAGGAACACGCATATCGCATCCGCATTGGTGACTATCGCGTAGTCTATGATGTTCTCGACGACGCGATAATCGTTCTCGTACTGCGCATCGGCCATCGCAAAGACGTGTACCGTTCGTAAGCCTCACGGCGAATCGCACCCGATAACTTCCTCAATCACTTCAAATGCGCTGCCGCCTCGACTGCCTTCGGCCCCGCTGATCCTTGCTCGCGGGGCTTCGCAACTACCGGACCATATTTCGGTTTGATCTGGTGACATGAGGGATCGCAGTAAACGCCTTGATGCGTCTTGTCAGTTTCAGGGTCGGGCATAGGCGAAGAGACGGCCGCTTCACGATCGGCCTCCAGTTCGCGCTCCACATCCGCAATCAGCTTGTGGTTGTCCTCAGCCGTGAGCCACCGCTTCACGCTTATCAGGTAGTTCTCGAAGCGCGCGATGGGATCGCGGTTGCGCCAGTAGTCGAACAGCTTGGCCGGCACGTACTGCGCGGCATCGTGGATGGCGTGTCCTTTCATGCGCATCATCTTGGCCTCGATTAGCGTCGGGCCTTCGCCGCGATGGGCGCGTTCGCACGCCTCGTAGGTTGCGTCGTAAACTTGGCAGGGGTCGGTGCCATCCACAATCACTCCCGGAATCCCGTATGCAATGGCCCGCTCCGCCAGGTCCTTCACGCAAAACTGCATATCGCTGGGCGTGGAGTAGCCCCACAAGTTGTTCTCCACCACCAGCACCAATCCCAACTTCTGCACAGCGGCGAAGTTCAGGCTCTCATAGGTGACGCCAGTGGACTGCCCGCCGTCGCCGACGTACGTGAGTCCCGCGACATTCTTGCCCTGCAATCGCGCACCCAGGCAGATGCCGTCCATTACGCCGATCAACTCGCCCAGCATCGAGATCGGCGCGCATACGTTGCGCCGTTGCCAGTCGCCGAAGTGCGAGGAAGCATCGCGTCCCCACGTTGGCGAGTCGCCCTTGGCCATGTACTGCCGCATGATGTCGCGCGCGCTGAAGCCGCGCACCAGCATCGCTCCCTGATTGCGGATCATCGGTCCCAGCCAGTCATCGGGTCCGAGCGCGAGCGCCGAAGCGCAGGAGCAACCTTCCTGACCGAGCCCGAAATAAACGCCGCCCACCACCTTGCCTTGCTTGTACAGATTTTCCAGGGCGACTTCCATGCGGCGGTTCAGCAGCATCCAGCGGTAGAGGGCGATCGACTGCTCACGCGACAGGTACTTGGAATCGCGGATAGGTGGCGCCGCGGCGCTCAGGTCGCCTTCGACGCTGTACCCCAGGCCGGATCCTTCGCCCGACATGAAGATGCGGAACTCGGGATGTTCGAGGCGGTAGTCGGGAATGTTGTAGCAGCGCAGCATCGACGAGGCGGAATCGTCGTCGATCTTAGAAGTCGGTGATGTTTTGGTCGGCTTGGGCGAGCCGTCAGCCTGCTCGATAGGTGGCGGCGCTCTCCGCGCTTTCGACGCTGGCGCCAGAGGGGCCTTGCCCGACTTCTTCTGCGGGGAATTGGATCGCTTCTTGTGAGCCATAGGGTTCAGAAGAACGATAAACGGAGGCCGCACGCGAGGCAAGGGCGAATAGCGGATCCTACGCCAACTCGTCTCCGCTGCCATGCAGCTTGCGCAACTCCTTCGCAGGCCGCGCCGGTGTGTCCTGATTGGCCGGAGATTCCGCCGGTTCAGGCTTCGATACCACGATAGCCTGCGCCAGCAGGTCGTCGAGCGACTCCAGCCACAGCATCTGGGAGTGGAACACCCTCCCAAAGTTGCGCGACACCGCTGTCGCCACCTCTTCCAACGTCAATTTCCGCTGCAACTCTCGCTCCATGGAGGTCACTGGCTTGTTGGTGAGGCCACAAGGCACGATGAGCGAGAAGAAATCCAAATCGGTGCCCACGTTCAGCGCGAAGCCGTGGGTGGTGACGCCTCGCGAGATGTGTACGCCGAGCGCCGCAATCTTGGCCTCGGGTTTGTCACCCAGCGCGTAAGTCCAAACCCCGGTGAGTCCTTTGATTCGCTGCGTGGCGATGCCGAAATCGCCGCACGTGCGGATGAGCACCTCTTCCAGCCGCCGCACGAATTCCACCGCCCCCAGCTTGGGCTCGAAGCTGCGCAAATCGAAGATGGGATAGGCCACCAGTTGCCCGGGACCATGAAAGGTCACGTCGCCGCCGCGGTCGATGTCGAACAACTTCACCCCGCGCTGGGCCAGGAACTCGGGTGACGCAAGCACGTTGGAGGCCTGCGCATTGCGGCCCAAAGTGATTACGGGAGGATGCTCCAGTAGCAGCAGGGTGTTTTCGATACGGCTGGCTTTGCGCAGCTCCATCAGCGTGCGCTGTAGTTGCAGAGCTGTTTCGTAGGGGACCAGGCCGAGATTGAGGACGTTGAGGACCATGCGCTGTCAGCTATCAGCCGTCAGCCTTCAGCTTACGACATTTCGCGATTCGCTATTTGTGCTCGCCGAGGCTGGATGTTGGATGAGCGCGCAACCCGGTTCGAATCAGGAGAAGTGCCAATCCAGCCACGGCTCGCGCCATGCTTTTCAATGCTATGCTGAGTGTCACATGGGTCTGCGGCCCACTCATAGGGAAGAAAATCAACGCGGAGGCGCGGAGATCACGGAGAAAATGCCGTAGAAAACAAAACTCCGTGTCCTCCGTGTCTCCGTGGTGAATGATTTTCGACGGAACCCAGCTTCGACAGCCATGAAGCACGATCTTGAAGTGCCCTCGATCGTTACCACGCCCCCAGCGGACGCGCGCAGTGGCGGACGCAAATTTGTCGGCAACGCCCTCTTCGTTCTACTGATCGCGGTGGCAGCCGTGGCCGGAGCGCTGTCCGGATTAGTGCTCGTTTACTCCACTGATCTGCCGCAGGTAACGGAATTAGAACAGTTCCGGCCCAGCACGATCACGCAGCTTTATGACGATCAGCAGCGAGTGATCGGTCAGTTTGCGCTGCAGCGGCGCGTCATTGACACCTACAACGATTTTCCCAAAGTGCTGCGCGATGCCTTGATCTCGACCGAGGACAAGGAATTTGAGCAGCATTGGGGCGTGGATGTCTGGCGGGTTTTCGGCGCGGCCTGGCGCGATATCCTGCTCGACAGCCGGGCCCAAGGCGCTTCGACGCTTACCATGCAGCTCTCGCGCAACCTGTTTCTTTCGCCCGACCGCAATTTCCGGCGCAAGATCCAGGAAGTGATGCTGGCCATCCAGATCGAGCGGCGCTTCACCAAGCCGCAAATCTTTACTTTGTATGCGAACCAGATCTACCTCGGCCACGGCGTGTACGGCTTCGAGGCGGGTGCCAACTTCTATTTCAGCAAGAAAGCCAAAGACCTCACCTTGGAGGAAGCGGCAGTTTTGGCGGGGCTTCCCAAGGCCCCGAACGCGTATTCGCCAATCAACAATCCGGAGCGTGCGCTGCGTCGCCGGAACCTGGTGATCAACAACATGCTGGAGGACGGCAAAATAACCGCCAGCGAAGCGCAACGCGCCAAGAGCGCGCCGCTGAGGCTGAACGTTCAGATCGAACCGAACGACATAGCGCCGTACTTCGTGGAAGAAATTCGTCAGTACCTGGAGAAGAAGTACGGGACCGAGGAGGTCCATGAAGCTGGGTTGCGAGTTTACACCTCGCTGAATCTGGAGATGCAGAAAGCCGCGCAGCAAGCGGTGCGCGACGGCCTCGCGGCTTATGAGCGGCGCCATGGGTGGAAGGGCAACCTGCTGAACGTAATCGCCGACGGGGACTCGTTGACGACCTATCATCATGTGGATTGGGACGGGAATATTGCGCCGGGTGGCTACGTTCACGCCCTGGTTACCGAGGTTGACCCGCAATCGGCGACCGTGAAGTTCGGCAGCTACGAGGGCCATCTGGGACCGGTTGAGATCAAGTGGATCCGCCGCACTTCGCCGCAACAGTTCTTGACCCGCGGCGATCTGGTGTATGTAAAGGTCATTGCGCTGAATGGCCGCGACAGCCGCGTATCGCTGGAACAGGAATCGGGAGTGCAGGGCGCACTGCTCGCTCTTGATAACTCCACCGGCGACGTAAAGGCCATGGTCGGGGGGCGCGACTTCGAACAGTCGAAGTTCAATCGCGCTGTCCAGGCGGCACGCCAGGTGGGCTCGTCGTTCAAGCCGTACATCTACACCGCGGCGATCGATGAGGGACTCACGCCTGACGACACTGTGCTCGATGCTCCGGTGACGTTCAGCACCCCGTCGGGTCCCTACACGCCGCACAACTATGACGGCAAGTTCGAGGGCGTCATTACCTTCCGTCATGCGCTGGCCGAGTCGCGCAACATTCCCGCGCTGAAAGTGACCGAGCGCGTGGGCGGCATCAAGACGGTCATTGAGTACGCCCGCAAGTTCGGTATCACCTCGCCCATGCCCGCCTATCTGCCGATAGCACTGGGCGCAGCCGACATTACACTGGCCGAACAGACTGCCGCATTTACCACCTTTCCTAACGACGGGGTGCGCGTGATGCCTCGCTACATCCGCAAGGTCACCGACTACGACGGGCGCGTGCTGGAGGAGAATTACCCCGAAGTTAAAGATGTCGTGAGCGCCCGCACCGCGCGCATCATGACCTACATGTTGCGTGAGGTGGTGCTGCACGGGACCGGCTACGCGGCCAGCAAGCTCAAACATCCGCTGGGCGGTAAGACGGGAACCACCAACGATTTCACCGACGCGTGGTTCATTGGCTTCTCGCCATCGCTGACTTGCGGCGTATGGGTTGGTTTCGACGAGAAGAAAACCCTTGGCAACAAGGAGACCGGCGCGGCGGCCGCATTGCCGATCTGGATGGATTTCATGCGGGTAGCATTGCAGGGGCGCGAGTCGGAAGATTTCGCCGCTCCTCCGCCGACGGCGCCCAACGCTGTCGCTCGAAAGGCAGAGCCGCCGGAGCCTGCCGCGGGCGACACTGAGGACCACTAATGCGCCGCTTCTTTCGCTATCTCGTGCGCGTGTTGGTGCTGATTGTAGTGTTCATGGCATCGGCATTGACGGCGATGCGCTTTGCCATCCACGGTCGCCAGACCACCATCCCAAAGGTGGTTGGCATGGCTCCTCTGCAGGCGGAGCGGTTGCTGGCCGATCATGGGCTGGTACTGGAACGCGGTGACCGCTTCTTCAGCGCGGATGTCCCTGAAGGCCGGATCATGTCACAAGCGCCTCTGCCGGGAGTACTGGTGCGACGAGGTTGGCGGGTGCGCGTCGCCGAAAGCATGGGACCGCAGCGCGTGGTCATCCCCAACCTCATCGGCGGCAGCGAGCGCGCCGCCGAGATCAATATCCGCCGCCGCGGCCTGGAGCTGGGAAGCATCGCCAGCGCAACCATTCCAGGCGGCCCGACCGATCAGATCGTGGCGCAGAGTCCGCCAGCCAACGCGACCAACGTATCCGCACCGAAGATCAGCGTCTTGCTGGCCGCGCCCGAGGAGCGCAACTCCTTTGTCATGCCCGACCTGGTCGGGCGCGGCGAAGATGACGCGGTCAACGCGATTGTCGGAGCCGGTCTGCACGTGAGCACCATCGCGAGCCAACCGCCTCCGGCTGGCGAGAGCGCTACTGCGGCCGCACCAGCATCCCCTAGCCGCACGGTAGTGCGCACCACGCCGGCAGCGGGCCAAAGGGTGTATGAGGGACAGGGGGTCGGCTTGGAAGTGACGAGGTAGCTGTTAGCTCTCAGCCTTTAGCTCTTAGCAAAACCATTTGCAACTTGCGTGCTTTTCGAGTAATAGATGGAGCGCTCTGGCAATGGTCAAAAGAAGGGAGCCAGCGTGCCAGATGCTAAGAGCTGAGGGCTAACATGATGATTTACTCGACGCAGGGTACTATTATCAGGGGTTATGGAACTTCGTCTATTCTTTAACGCCATACTCGGCGATACGGTGGCCCTTGTGAGCGGCGTGGGGTCGGTGATACTCCTCACGCTCGGGTTGACAGTTTTCTTTAACAAGCCAACCCCACGCTGGATAATTCTAACAGTAGCCGCATTGTGCTTTTTCTGTGCTGCGGCGCGGGTATGGACAGCAGAGCACCGAAAACGACTCGCGGCGGAACAGAGATTGGCAGAGCTCACAAAACCGAAAATTAGCGGCGGTATCGGGAACGTGACATTCGGCCCTGCTGGAAGTGGCAACCGGGATGTTGTAGTGCTGCTGGAGGTCGTGGTTTATAACACTGGCGCACCAACGGCCATAGATAACATCGCCGCAGTTATGAAATTACGCTCTGGCCGAACGGTGCGGATGGAGCACCTTGAACCACCAAAACAGGGTATTACGGCAAAGGGTATGGCCGGACAGGGGAACTTATGGTTTCCAACGGACAAGTACCTCCCATTCGCCGCCTCCAAGCCTATTCCCACCGGAGGTAGCTTACCCGGATTTGTCTTTGGAAGGTTCCAGGGTGTCACCATTAACGAGATTCACGACGCCCTTCCCGAAATCGAGTTTACGTTCAATGACGTTTACGGCGGCAGCTATACATTTACAAAGCAATTGCAGTCCATAACAAATCGCGTAGATCCATCGACCTTGCAGGTCGGATCAAACAAGCCAAGTTATTAGGCCGTCGCCGTGAGTTCTTTGAATTCAAAGTTGCCGGAATTCAGCATCCGTTTGATGGTATCGCGGAAGAGCTAAAGCTAACGGCTAAAAGCTGCTTTCAAACACCTGTCCGTTGTGCATCACGAATTTCACCCGTCCCAGTTCGCTGATGTCTTTCAGCGGATCGCCCGGCACGGCGATCACATCGGCGTAGGCTCCGGGCGCAATGACGCCAATCTGTCCGGCCATGCCGAGCATCTCCGCCGGACTGACGGTTGCCGCGCGAATCGCCTCCATCGGCGACATGCCGAACTTCACCATGTACGGAAATTCCTGCGCGATCGGCTCGGTCCACGGGAAGCCGCCCACATCGGTGCCGAAGACGATCTTGATCCCAGCCTGCAGTGCCTTCTTGAAGGACTGTTCGTGCTCTGCGGCGCGCGCGCGGTCGCGTTGCCCTGCGGGCGTGTTCTCCGGCGCCCAATCCGTGTAGTAAATCGAGATGGTGGGGCAGTACCAGGTGCCTTGCCTCTTCATCTGTGCGATGGCCGCATCATCGAGCCCGAGCCCGTGCTCGATGGAGTCGCATCCGCCGTCCAGCGCGCGGTGCAGTCCCTCGCCGTTATAGGCGTGGCAGGCGACCTTGCGCCCCCAAGCGTGCGCCTCGTCCACGATGGCCTTCAGTTCTTCCACGGTAAGCGTTGGCTGCGAAACCAGGTGGCCGTCCTTGTCAGCCCACGAACGATGCGTCATGTACACCTTGATCCAGTCCGCGCCGTGGTCCAGTTGTTCGCGCGCCGCCTTACGCGCCTCCACCGGCCCGTCGATGATCTGGACGCCCTTGGGCACCTGGATCTCCGGTGCATAACCTTCCAGGGGATAGCCGCCGGTCGTCGAAATGCCACGGGTGGTGGTAAAGATGCGCGGTCCGGGGATGTAACCCTGTTCGACCGCCATCTTGATTCCGACATCGCCGTAGCCGGCGCCCTCGGTTTCCATGTCGCGGATGGTGGTGAAGCCCTGCTCAAGCGCGCGCCGCGCTGAAACCGTTGCGCGCGCCGCACGGTAGGCGAGCGGGAACTTCAGCAACTGAATATCGTAGCCGCCGAGTGCCGGGTCTTCTCCCTGGAGAAAGATATGGGTGTGCGACTCGATCAGGCCTGGCAGCAGGGTTGCATTCGACAAGTCAATGATCTTCGCGCCGGCAGGGACCTGCGTGGAAGCGGCGTCGCCGACACTCTCAATTTTGTCGCCGCGAATCACAATCACCTGATTGCGCTTCGGTTCGTTGGCGCGCGGGTCAATGAGGGTTCCGGCGCGAATCACTGTGACCTGCGGCGATTGAGGAATTTGAGCGGGATTCGATTGGCCGATTGCGGATAACGAGAGCAGCAGAACAACAACGATGCTACCGATGGAATTCTTCATTGTGCTCCTCTACTAAGGGCTAGTTGCTCATTTCATTTCCGACGCGATGATCGCGTCCACTTCTATTTCCACCAGCATTTCGGGGGCGATCAGCGATGGGACTTCGACCATGGTCGCCGCCGGGCGGATGTCACGAAAAATCTCGCCATGTGCCTTCCCGATCTTCTCCCACTGGCTGATATCGGTCACGAACGTGCGTGTGCGCACCACATCGCGGAAGCTGGCGCCTGCCCGCTCCAGCGCGCGGCCGATGTTCTTCAGCGTCTGCACCGCTTGCGCGTACACGTCGCTCCCTCCGACGATCTTACCGTCCGGACCGGTTGCGACCGTGCCGGCAACCCAGACGAAGGGTCCCACTCTCACCGCGCGCGAGAAGCCGACGATCGGCTCGTAAGGCGAGTTGCCCGAGATATTCTGCCGTTCCATTCTGGTGCCTCCACTAGAAGGCGGCATTGTGCCACAAGAGCGTCCCATCCGGCACGTCAGGGGTTGCCTCGAATTTTGGCATCCAACGACGCCTTCTGCTAACAGCCGCTTCGGGATGTAACTGTTTTTGCCGGACGAGCAAACGAAACCCGCATAAACAGTACTCAAAACCAACATACTCCTCCTGAAAGAAGATCGGTTGCAAGGCGCGGGACACGCCGGCGACGCAGGAAGCGAACCCGCAAAGTCACGTGCACGGCGAAGAAACGCTTGCACTGCAAAGAGAAGTGCGCTATGAACTCGCATCACATCTCTATGTGAGACGGGCAACCGGAGGAGACGAACACCAGGCCATGATTCCAGAATCGCACTCGCTGCAGCGGTTGTTCACAGAATTGATCGACCACCACTTCGACCGCGACATCGGACTGCGTGATCCCGAAGTGAAGGATTACGTGGTCAACGTTCTCGCGGAGTTCTGCCAGCGTGAGCAACTGTACAAGATTTGCGATGCCGGCGGGCGTCCGCTGCACGACGTTGGCGAGATGCTGCTACAGGCCGACCCCATCTACGGGCCGGCGCCGTCGTTTGACCGCGAGCGCCAGGTCCGCAAGCACATCGGCGATTACACCTTGTTCTTCTCCGGAATGTTTCCCGAAAGCGTCAACCACTACCGCTTACGGCGGCAGCGGCTGGAAAACTTTATCGATTTCATCAGGGCTGGGAAAGAGAGTTACTACATCGTCTCCAAGTTCGACCAGTTCGAATACGCCCGGCTGTCGCCACTCTTTGCCAAACTGGCGCGCGAGTTCGAATCGTGTGTGTACGGCCTGAACTTGGTGAAAGGTGACCTCGAGGAGATGCAGCACCCCATTGCGCGGCAGGTAAAAGAGATCGTAATGTAGCAGGACACCGCACCACAGAGACACAGAGGACAAAGAGGATGATTCGTGCTCTTTGTTTTGAGGAACCGCCGCGTTGGCATGACATGTTGCCGTCGAGCCGCTTAACCTCGATTGCTCATTCATTTCGGTAATCGGCAGCAGGCTTTGAAAGGGCACGGCTTTAGCCGTGCCGTCAAGAGTGGTGGAGAATTGGGCTTTAGCCCCTGAGGGAAGTCATACCTCGCTTCAACCCCGAAGTCCCTCAGTGGCTGAAGCCACACCACAATGACCGCAGCTTACGGCACGGCTGAAGCCGAGCCCCTTCAAAGCGTGCGATGCTCGTGACAATCTCGCTTAAGCTTGCCTTCAGTTTTCTGCGTACATTCTTCCGCTTCGCTGTGTAAATCGCTCCACTCTCCGCAAATTGTTCCCGCTCTCTGTTAAGAAGAGTGAACTCGGGCATTCGCCGTCAACTTCTCGTCGCACACAGTGTTTGCAAGAACGAACGCGAATTACAGTGCGCCCCTCAAAAGGGAATGAAAGGGACTCGGAGGCTACCAATGAAAAAGCAACTGAATTACGTGCTACTCCTGGCCCTGAGCGCAGGAACGCTTGCGACGACCTCAGCGGCACAAACTTCCACCGCAGTCAACGATCGGCAGAACACCAGGATCGCACAGGCGACGTTCAACCCGGGCCAAACCGGCCTGCTCCGCCTGACCGACTGGAACGATCATCGTCGCGGCGATGGAGATGGTGACCGCGATGACCGCAACTACCGTAATCGTGACGGGAACGGATACCGCGGTCAGTATTACTACGCCAATCCCAACTACGGGAATGGATACTACGCAACTCCGTATCGCGGGCGGACTGATGGATGGTATGACCGCAACGGCTACTGGCACGCTTATGACAGGGACCGCGATCGCGACCGCCGTCGTCACGATAATGACGATCGCCGGTAGAGTCCCGTCCCATGCTTAAGCGCCCTTTAGAGTGCTGGCAAAACTGCCAGGATCGACGGAGGTGATGCGCAAGGCCCGGAAAACAATCCGGGCCTTGTTGCGTGCGCTTTTCTGCGATACTAGAGAGTGCTCTCGCAGGCCGCGAGCCAAACATCATCATGGATCCAGTCGCAATTCCGAAATCGTGCAAAGTCAACGTCACCACCGGCACCGGCATGGACATCGAGTGGAAGGACGGGCATCGCAGCGTCTTTAGCTTTCCGTTCCTGCGCGATGCCTGCCCGTGTGCGCTGTGCGAGGAAGAGCGCACCAAGGATGGCCGCCAGCCCGGTGACCCACTCAAACCCATCGCCGGCCAGTTGCCCATGTTCAAGGCGGCGGCGCGACCGAAGGAGGTTGAGCCGGTGGGCAAATACGCCATTCGTTTCTCGTGGAACGATGGCCACCAACACGGCATTTATTCATGGCAGTTTCTGCGCGAGCATTGCCCCTGCGCGGAATGCAAGGCGCACCGCGCCATGGATGCTCCGGTCAGCAGCAGCAAACCGAATTAATTTTGAGCGTTCCTTACATTGCCGTCGTATCTCAATAATCTGAATCCGCAGCAGCGCGAAGCCGTCGAGGCGGTCAGCGGGCCGGTGCTGATCCTCGCGGGCGCGGGCAGCGGCAAGACGCGCGTCATCACCTATCGCATCGCCCACCTGATTGACGGTATCGGCGTGCCGCCCGACTCCATTCTGGCGGTCACCTTCACCAACAAGGCTGCCTCTGAAATGGCCAGCCGCGTGGAGTCGCTGGTGGGCGGCCGCTCGCTCGCCAAGCCGCTGATCTCCACCTTCCACTCGTTTTGCGTGCGCCTGCTGCGTCGCGACATTGACGCGTTGCAGGTCGGCGGCAAAGGCTATCGCAAAGATTTCGTCATCTATGACGAGGCCGACCAGCAAAATGTAGTGAAGGCCGCCATGCGCCGGCTTGGCATCGATGACAAGCAGTTGACGCCGCGCAACGTGCTGGCGCGCATATCGTGGGCCAAGAACCATATGCTCGATCCGCAGGAGGTTTACCTGCAATCGGGAGATCCCAAGACCGAGCGCGTCGCCCATATTTACGAGGTCTATAGGCAGGAGTTGGCGAAGTCGAATGCTCTCGACTTTGATGACCTGCTGTTGTACGCCGTTCGCGTGCTGAAAGCGTCCGGCGAGACGCGCGAACGTTACAATCGCCGCTATCGCTACATCCAGGTTGATGAGTATCAGGACACCAACCGTCCGCAATACGAACTGATGCGCATGCTCGCCGCCGGCGAACACAACGTCTGCGCCGTAGGCGACGAGGACCAGAGTATTTATTCCTGGCGCGGCGCCGACATTCGCAACATTCTGGAGTTTGAGCAGGACTTTCCTGAGGCCCGCATTATTCGCCTGGAGCAGAACTACCGCTCCACCCAGAACATTTTGCAGGCGGCCTCGTCCGTGGTGTCCCACAATGTCAGACGTAAAGGCAAAACTCTGTGGACCGCCCGCAGCGGCGGCGCACAGATCGGATATTACGAGGCGCCGGACGGCGAGAATGAAGCCCTTTTTGCCGCAGATTACATTGCCAAGTATCTTCGGCAGGCGGCAAGCGAGAATGGAGAAACGCCGCGGGCCGCAGTTCTGTACCGCACCAACTCGCAGTCGCGCCTGGTGGAAGAGGCGATGCGCCGCTATCAGTTGACCTACCACGTTGTGGGAGGCTTTAGTTTCTACGAGCGCGCCGAGATCAAGGACTTGATCTCGTACCTCAAAGTCATCCAAAACCCGGACGACTCCATCGCCGTGCAACGCGTGATTAACACGCCGACGCGCGGAATCGGCAAGAACACCCTGGAAACCATCGAAAGCATTGCGCTGGAGACCGGGACTTCCATGTGGGGTGCGATCAACGAGGTGCTTCGGCGAAAGCTTCTTCCCTTGCGGGCGTTGACGGCGCTCAAGGGCTTTGCGGGGCTGATCGGCGACGCCCGCGCCATGCACTTGGGCACCTTCCGCGAGCGAGTAAGTGAGACCGCCGAATCTACCGCAGACGACCCTGTTCCCGTCACGGACAAAGAAGATGATTTGCAGCACGGCATCGATTTCTCGCCGGCGGAGTTCGAGGCGGCGGACGCCGCCGAGTTTGCGCCCGAGAGATTCGCTGAAGCGGGCGCTGACGAGAGCGTCGCTGCTCCGTCAGGCGACGAGCGGGTGGCTGGCTTCCGAGCTCCGGGTGATGCGGCATCCACCGCCGAGCTGTTGAAATTCCTGATCGACCGCACGGGCTACATCAAGCAGCTGGAGCAGGAGGACACGCCCGAAGCGCTGGCCCGCATCGAGAACCTGCACGAACTGGTGAATGCGGCCATGGACTCACGCGATCGCGGCGAGACGTTGAACGAGTTTCTCGACCACGCCGCGCTGGTCAGTGATGCCGACGATTACGACGAGGCCGCGCGGGTCACGCTGATGACCCTGCACGCGGCCAAAGGGCTGGAGTTTCCTGTGGTCTTTCTGATCGGTCTGGAGGAGGGGCTGTTCCCTCATTCGCGCACGCTGCTCACGCCAGACGACATCGAAGAGGAGCGGCGGCTGTGCTATGTCGGCATGACCCGCGCTATGCACACGCTGGTCCTTTCCCGCGCGCGCTATCGCCGCCGTTACGGGACCGACATGCCCGAACCCAGCGTGGCGTCGCGGTTTCTCGATGAGATTCCCCACACGCTGCTCCAGGACCTGGGATCGCCGCGGCGGCCCGCGTATGCGCCGAGCAGCGATCACCCCACCAGCCGGCATTACGCTTACGAGGATGAAGATCAACGCCCGGCGCACGACCGTCGCGACAAGCCGCAACGCAGCCAATATAGCGGGCCTTCCTACAACTCTATCGACAACATTGCGGAGTTCTTCGCCTCGCGCGGGAAAAAGTTTTCGCGGCCCAAGGTTGAGATTCCCCAGCCGACCGGACGCACTGGATTCCGGCCTGGACAACGCGTCCGTCATCCCAAATACGGCGAAGGCACGGTGTACAAACGCGAGGGTGACGGGGAAAATGCGAAGATTACGGTACAATTTCCTAGATTCGGTTTGAAAAAGCTGGTCGAGAAATACGCCCAATTGGAAAAGGCGTAAGCCCCGTCAATCAAAGGAACGCAGAATTCATGGCAAATACCAAGAGCATTACCGACAAAGTTGAACGCAAGAAGGTGAAGCGCACCGCGCGCAAGAAAGCCGCCCCGAAAGCGCCCCGCACCTATGCCCGCGGCTCGGCCAAGCGCAAGGTGAAGAAGATGGCACGCGGACAGTCGAAGCGGTAATTCGCCGGCGCTGCCGTTAGAAACGAAGGCTCCAGTCCGTTCCCGGGCTGGAGCCTGTTCTTCTTGCGAAGAAATAAGGAGAGTAGGACCCGAAGTCTGTCCTTGTTACGAATACGAAAGGGGCCTCCATACCTGCCTGGAATGGGGGTCCCCTTCCGGCGAAATATTCACCCTCCCCCATACAACAGGGGAATACTCGCATTTGTCTTATCGGCATCCTGTCACAGAACCTTCAGCGTGTCGCTCATCATGCCCATCGCCGTGCTAGTCTTGCCGGAACAGGAGAACTGAATCTGCGTGACTCTAAGCTGGCGTGAACCACACTTGCGATCCTTTCTACTGATGACGGCGGTCCTGAGCGTTGTGCCGCTCAACGTTGCTCGCGCGCAGGAAGTCGGCAGCCGCCAATTCTCCGCCATGCAGTGGCGGCTGATCGGCCCCTTTCGTGCCGGTCGAGTCACGGCCGTAGCGGGTGTCCCAGGCCATCCCGATACCTACTATTTCGGCACTCCGGGAGGCGGTGTCTGGAAGACCACCAACAGCGGACAAGTTTGGCGTCCCATCTTTGATAGCCAACGAGTCGCCTCCATTGGAGCTCTTGCCGTAGCTCCGTCGAATTCCAACGTGATTTACGTAGGGACCGGTGAGCAGACGGCCGGTCATGGGCTGTACAAGTCGGCGGACGGTGGCGAAACCTGGGAAAACGTGGGCCTGCAGGACGTTCCTTTTGTCCAGGCAGTGATTGTCGATCCGCAAAATCCCGACATCGTTGTCGTGGGCGGGAATTCCATCGGAGTCGGAATCCTGTGGCTTCCGCTGCCAAAGTCTGCATACACGGCCAACCGGGGGATCTTCAAGACCACGGATGGCGGAAAAACCTGGAACAAGGTGCTCTCGAACGACGAGACGCTCGGCGTCGTCGATCTCTGTTCCGATCCCAGCGATCCTCGCACGCTCTATGCGGTTCTTTACCGGCCGGCTTCCGGGGCTGGCGACTTCGAGGTCCCTGCTACCTCACAGATCGTCAAGTCGGTGGACGCAGGTTCAACCTGGAATCCTCTGGTGAGCAAGGGTCTGCCGGAGAAAGGTTGGGGCAGATTGGGCATGGCGGTTGCTCCCGGAACGAATGGCCGCCGTCTGTACGCGATTCTGGCGCAAGGCTTCTTCCGCTCCGACGATGGCGGAGCCACATGGCAGCAGTCCACGCAGGACCCGCGCGTGCTCGGCAGTGCGTACTTCAGCCGGGTCTTTGTTGACCCGCGGAATCCCGACGTTCTCTACGTCGCGCAGACTTCGCTGTATCGCTCCACCGACGGCGGCCGCACCTTCGAAGCCTACGTCGGAGCGCCCAGCGGCGATGACTTCCACGTTCTCTGGATCGATCCGCACGATTCGGCGCGCATGATTTTGGGAGTGGACCAAGGCGCCATCATCAGCGTGGATGGCGGCAAGAGTTGGAGTTCCTGGTACAACCAGCCGACCGGGCAGTTCTATCACGTCTCCACCGACAACGCGTTTCCTTATCGCGTCTATGCGGCGCAGCAGGACAGCGGGACCGCCGGCGTTCTCAGCCGCAGCGATTACGGCGAAATCCTCGCGCAGGATTGGTTTTCCATCGGCGGCTTTGAGTATGCCTTCATCACGCCCGATCCGCTGAATCCCAATTGGGTTTACAGCGGAGGATGGTACGGCTCCGTTGTCCGCTTCGATAAGGCCAGCGGACAAATCGCTACCGTATTTGAGACGGGCGAAAAGTATCGCACCGCAGCAATGGCGCCTTTGGTGTTTTCGCCGCAGGATCCGTCCACGCTTTATTTGGGAACACAGTTCGTGCTCAAAACTTCAGACCACGGATTAAGCTGGCAGGCGATCAGCCCTGACTTGACGGGCTACAAGGAGAAAGAAAACGAAGAAGAACCCAAGCGGGATTCCGACAAGCCGCGTCCACCCGCTATCACGACGCTGTCGCCCTCGGAAGTGCAAGCGGGTGTGATGTGGGCCGGCACCAGCGACCGGATCGTTCAGCTCACTCGCGACGCGGGAGCAAGCTGGCAAAACGTCTCGCCGCGTGGATTGGTTGAGCCGACGGAAATCCTCGCGGTCGAAGCTTCGCATCATGACGCCGCCACTGTGTACCTTGCGGCAGGCGCCACCCGCGAATCCACTCCGCCGTACGTCGCTCGCACCCACGATTACGGCCGCACCTGGCAGAAGATCGTCAACGGATTTCCCGAACGCGAGATGGTCCGCATGGTGCGCGAGGACCCAAAGCGCAAGGGCCTGCTTTATGCCGGGACCGATAGCGGCGTCTTCGTTTCGTGGGACGACGGCGACCACTGGCAATCTCTGCAGCTCAATCTGCCGGCCACGCCGGTGACCGATCTTCAGGTACATGCCAACGACCTCGTCATCTCCACCTTCGGACGCGCGTTGTGGATCTTGGACGACGTTACCCCGCTGCGCGAGATCAGCCCGCAGATCGCTGGCAGCGATGTTCACCTGTTTCGTCCCGCCACCGCTATGCGCGTGCGCTGGGACAACTATCAGGACACGCCGTATCCGCGCGAAACTCCCGCCGGGCAGAACCCGCCCGATGGAGCCATCCTCGACTACTTCCTGAAAGCGCCGCCGAAGGATGAACTAACGCTGACGATCTACGACGACAAGGGCGGCGAGGTTGCTCAGTTCTCCAGTGAAGCGAAGCCTCCAGACCTTCTGCCCGCGAACGCTCCCAATTATTGGTTTGCGCCCGCGGTGGTTTTGCCCAAGGCAGCGGGGGTGAATCGCTTCGCGTGGAACCTTCGCTATCCGCCGCCGCTCTCGCTTCCTTATGGTTATTACGGCGAGCTGCTGGACTACGCCGAATACACCTTGGCCGACCACGCGATCGCCGGGCAGACTCCGCGTGTGCAGCCGCAGGGACCGTTGGTTGTGCCCGGGAACTACACGTTGGAACTGCGCGTCGCCGGCCAGACGCTGCGGCAACCGCTCACCATTGAACTTGATCCGCGTGTACATGCTTCGCAGTCTGATCTGGTGGAACAGCTCGATCTGGCGCAAGACATTACGCGAGGCATGAAGGCGAGCCACGATGCCTACCTTCAGGCCGCGGCATTGCGCAAGGACCTGGCCGAGCGGCAAAAAGCCCTGAAGGACGCCGAGGGCGAGGAGTTGAAGCAGGCGAAGGACGCGGCCGCTACGCTGGACAAAAAGATCGACGCGCTCGAAAAGGGAACTCGGACTGCGCCCGGCTTCGGGCCGGTGAACCGCGACTTGACCAGGCTGATTTTCAGCGTGGAGAGCGCCGACATGCGTCCGGCGGAAGCGGTCCGCGCGGCGGTGCAACAGAGTTGCGACGCGCTCGACAAAGATCTGGCGAGCTGGCGGCAACTGAGCGAACAGGACCTGGCGTCATTCAATGCCATGCTGATCGCGGCAAAGTTGTCGCCGCTGCCGGCAGTTGCAGCGGGCACGAGCGCCGGTTGCAAGAAATAGATGCCGCTGCCAAGCCCGAGCATGGTTCCCACCCTGTGGCTGCGCGACAAGGATGGGGGCACCCGGGCCGGGGTGGCCTAGCCTAAGAATTCGTCGATCGCACGAAAATAAACCATCTGGGTGCCCCGTTCTAGCCCGGTTTTGGCTAGGGCGGGGCAGTCACATAGCTAGGTATCGGCGGTCCTTGACGGGATTCTCCGGCCTACTATCCTCATGACATGCCTCGCGGACTGAAGCGTCATCAAGAAGCTCGCGATCTGCACTTCATCACCTTCAGTTGCTATCGTCGCCAACCGCTGTTGGCCAGCCCGCGCGCGATGCATCAGTTTGAAGTCGCGCTGGAACTGAGTCGTGTCCTCTACGATTTCTACGTCACCGGCTACGTGGTCATGCCGGAGCACGTGCATCTGCTGATCAGCGAACCTCAGCGCGGCACCGTGGCCAGTGCGGTGCAAGCCATCAAGCAGTCCGTGGCCCGCAGACTCATTGGCGGTCGGGAGCACTTCTGGCAGGCGCGCTATTACGATTTCAATGTGTGGACGGCAAAGAAGCGCATCGAGAAACTACGCTACATTCATCGGAATCCTGTCAAGCGCGGACTTGTGGAGAAACCGGAAGACTGGGCGTGGAGCAGCTTTCGGCATTACGTGACGGGAGTAGAAGGCGTGGTGGAAATCGAGTCGAAGTGGACCGGCCGGAAGTGCGAGCGCATGGGGAAGCCGCTGCGCGTTCGCATCACCAAGCCGGCAACTGCCCCGCCCTAGCCAAAACCAGGCTAGAACGGGGCACCCCATGTTTGGATAGACTTCCCTCAACAAGGTTTGGCCGGGCCACCCGCCCGTGTTCCGCGGTTCCCATCCTGTCGCTACACGACAAGGGTCGTCGGATATTGGTTACGTATCTTTCCCGAACTCAAACTCTTCCCAAATGTCCGGCCACTCTTCCTTCAGTCGTGAAAGACCAGACTTGTTAACAAAGACAGCCTCGCGGTCCTCGAACACCCGGAGGTATCGACTCAGTTGCTCCTTTACATAGACTGAAAGCTGGTGAATGATCCAAAACTCTTGGCCAAGATAGAACTCCAGTTGCTGATCAAAGGTAAGTCTCCCTGCCCCATATGCACGACGGGATTCATAGTCAAAGACTTTTCGTTCAGAGAGGTACACTGAATCGTAAGCCAAGAAAAAAAGCAGAACTGGGCCCGCATACTTCGTTTTCAAGTTTCCGCCCTTTTTTAAGATGGATGCCCGATTTCGGACTGCGTGGGCTACATAGTATGCCGCTAACTTCGTCAGCTTCTCCTCCGACTTGGCTTCTACACGGAACACCGAAGGAATCTCGACATTGAGATAGCTATGATCTGCAATGAACTGATGAACCGGTACCAGCACCCCGTGCTTCGCCGGAAAGGGATAGTTGTGAAATGATCGCATGTACTTCTCGTGATGTCGCAGAGTCTCATATACGCTTTCGCCTACGATAATTTGACCGCCGTCCCCCGCGCTCATAATTCGCTGTGCAGTATTGATACCAGCCCCCGCTATGTTCAGATCGCCATTGATATCCGTCACCCTATTGTCAACATTCTCATTTAGCCCGATGCGTACCTGAAACTGTCGCATAGTGTCTTCAGTTGAGTCGTTATGAGCTGCTACTCGTTCGAGTATTGACAATGCTATCTCTAAATGAATGTCATAGCGCGCTGCAGGGTCGAGTATGGCGATGCAGATGCCGTCACCGGTTGGCAGGTATAAGTACTGCTCCTTGGCCAAAGCAGTGGCTTGAGTTGATTCGTCAACGACCCTGTTAAGAACTGTAATGATGTCTGCCTGGGCTTCGGCACTACGCCCATGCGAATAGTTGACAATGTCGAGGAAAACATACTTGGCCCGCACCGTGATGTCTGGCATGTCTGGATCTGCCCTCGTTCGGTAGTCTAAGCCGGGTGCCCCATCCTTGTCGCGCAGCGACAGGATGGGTTCCACCGAAACTCTACTTCTCCAATTCCGCAGTAAGCTTGATCTCGCCCGCCGCTGACCTTCAGCTTGCGCTGCCCGAAGGCTTGTAGTCCGGGCTGGTTGCGAATTTCTGTCTTCGAACCATAATCAAGGATGCGTCACAGTGGAGGAATTGGGAGCGGGTACAGCGGTCGGTTGTGGTGCTGTGGCGGCCTCCAGCTTTGCGATGTCCCGCACAAGTTGTTTCACGCACATGTCGGCTGCATCAGCGCTTGCTCCCTTGTACTTTGCGCCTTTGCTCTCCTGCGTGGTCGTCCAGATCACGTCTCCGTCGGTATTAACGAGGCGAATCGCCACACGCGCGCGATCAATCGTTTCCGTATTCACAGATGAATCGCTAATCGCCGAGTGATGCGCGACGAAGCCTCCGCTCGAACTGCCGGAAATAGAGCCTGTGCCGTTTACAACGCTGCCATTCACCTCACCGTGCTGACTACCAGCCGCGCCTCCAACTGCGGTGCTGTCGCCGTAAGCATGCAGTTCCTGCGACGTCTTCTCAAGAGCTACGCCTTTCAGAACCGCGTCCGCACGATTTCGATTTTCAGTAACAGTAAAGCGCTTGCTGGCGACCAGGGCGGATACGATCATTGACTGCATCTCTTTTGAAATTGGATCGTCCCCGAAGCTATCCACGTAAATGCGTTTCACCTTCACCAGGTCGGCGGGTGCTGAGACTCTGGCCGGCGCTGCGGCCGCCTGAGCTTGGGAGGAGGTCGCGGGCGCAGCCGTCGCTTGCTGCAATAGAAGACAAGCAAAGAAAAGCGCGTGAATCATGGCATGCCGCCCATACCGCTCTTGCGGGCTTCGTCATCCTCGTATTCGACCTTCCTGCCGGTGCGCGCCTCGAGAGTGACGATGGTAGTTCTCACTATCCCTTTGCCCAGTTCAAACACTGCCGCGTGCTGCTTGTCCTGCTCGTCTTTCCAGCCAACACTGAGAAAGTGTTTTCTCTTTTTCGAAAACAGCGCCAAGGGTGTAACCATTATGGCAACTCCGAGCCGCCGTCCGGCCTTCTGGCCGTACTCCAAATCGTTTACCTGGTCGTAGGGGATACTTAGACTACCGCCCTTGTAGTGGAATATGAAGTTCTTCTCGTCTCTTTCAGAGGATTTTCCTTCAGCACCCCCTTTGATCTGGTTTTCGGTGCCGCCGACATACATAGTCACATCGCTGCCAATTCCAGCGAATGCTAGCGGCTCGATTGTAAGAAGACACAGCAGCAATGTCGCAATAATGCGCTTCATGAAATGGTGCCTCCGCGTAAGCAACGCGATTATGTTCGGACGGCCAGCGGAATGCATGATTCCTCCGAGTGGGCGCGGAGTACATGGGGAGAGTGACCCAGGACTGGCGCCGATGGAAGGTCGCCTGTCACAGGTGGATGTGACCAGTTGGTATAGGTAGATTACGTTTATGAGAAGAAAAACCAACAGCAGGTCCCTCCGCTCGCCCGCCGCGGCGGGCTCGGTCGGGATGACAAAAATAAAGGGATTGCAATGGCGCATCCTTCGGCAGGCTCAGGGCAGGCCCTGAAGGTGCGCCCCTTCAAAGGCTGAGCAGCCGAGTTTTTCAGCAGCCTGCAAGGTCCCCGATCGGCTTAAACCCGCGTTCTGGCGGACGCTTTCAGAAGCGAAGCTTGAGCACTTTCGGATACAGAGTCGCAGCCAGGGTCATTTGCCCGGCGGATAGCTCAAGTGTGCGCTCCCAGGTCCGGCAGCCTGCCTTGGAAATGGTGATGGTATGGCGACCGGGTGCAATGTCAATTTCTGCAGGCGTGCTACCCACGAGAATTCCATCGACCCAGATTTCCGCCCAAGGAGGCTCCGAGGTGATTTCCAAATGGGCAGTAGCCGGATTCGAGGGCACGGCAGCAGTGTGGGATGTAGTCACAAACTTTCCGGGGTCAAGTTGCATCGAGGTGACCACGTAGCCAGTGATTTCGGTATCCCGCGGAATCATGGAGTCCTCTCCCGGCACGAGAAGAACGAGGGGACCTACCGGCCCAAATACTAAACTGCGCGCAACGATGGGGCGGTTGTCGCCGACGTTACCTTCGCCGTTGCGTTCTTTGACTGCCCAGAGTGTCGCTTTCTCGCCGTCGGCGAGGGTGACAGAGTCAATCTGGATATCGAGTTTTCCGCCCCGCCCCATGCGCCTTGCGGCCTGGACGTCAGTCACCGAACCCACGGCCGGGCTCCCCTTGGGTATGACAACGATGTCGCCGACTCTCACGTCCTCCACGACCTCGAAATCAATGGTGTCGCCTTCCTTGGCATCCGCCGAGCTGAGGTCTTGTTTTAAGCGAATCTTGACGGGGGTACCTTTATCGAGTACGAGCGTGGTGGAAGCTGAAGATGTCGCGGACGGCTGGGGAGCAGGTTGTTGGGCATCGGAAAAGGGAACATACGAGAGAAGCATGCAGAGCAGAAGGGCACATCTTGGCCGGCCAGTGGAACGCATGACTCCTCCGATGGGCGCGGAGTACACGATAGCATCTCGCGTTCAGTCCTGCCGCGCCGTGATCTCTCTCACGTATGCGAGTAACAGCAGGTCCCTCCGCTGGCCCGCCGCGGCGGGCCCGGTCGGGATGACATCCTCAAGCTACTAACCAACGATCAAGCTCCGATTCCGCCCATCTTTGGCGAGCTCTACTGGCCGAGCATCCCCTTCTTCAGGTCGGCATTGGGCGGCTTGGGCCCGAGCCACACTGAGAACAACACTGGGCCGAAGGCGGGACCGGCAATGGTCAGCTTGTCCGTGCCGTTGAGGGCGAAGGTGGTGCCGGTGCCCGGAACGTAAGTGAAGACCATTTCGTCGCCCGGCTTGACGGGCTCAAGCGCGTCGAGCAAGCGGTCGATGTCGACCTTCATCGTCTTCACGGCGTCCGGCGAATTGTCTTTGAACGAGTCGTTGAAGGCATCAACCATTTGGCTCTTGCTGGCGTTGTGCACGAAGTGCATGACGATCCGCTTGGGCGCGTCGGCCTTGAGGATGGCGCTGGGGTCCGACGACTTCTGCTCCAGGTAGAGCCCCGCGACGTAAACCTTGAACATCATCTTGGTCCGCAATCCCAGGCCATTGAGCACCAGCTTGGTGCTCCCGACCTGCTCGGTGTCGGGAAGGGTCACCCCCGCCAGGCTGGCGGCGTGTAGCTCGAGCAGCGATACCACCACGAACAGAACAACAGCAAGCGATAGAACGGTTTTCCGCATGAGGACTCCTTGGTGGAATGCATGATTCTTCCGATGGGTTGGATCGACGACAAAAGGAGAGTGCCCCAGGACTGGGCGCCGATGATAGTGCGCTGGTCACAGGTGCAGGTGACCGGGTGATCTAGGGGTCCCCTCGGCTACGCTCGGAGCAGGCCCTTCGATTGCGGTTCGCTCGCGAACTCGATCCCACCGACCAGCCCGATGCGGCGCTCATCTTGGGCGGCGACGGCACCATGCATCGCCATCTTGGCGGATTGGCGCTCAAGCCGACGGGGAGTATATTTGGCAGAGCCCGGTCGAGATCGGGGTGCGCCGGAATGCCCTGCGGGTGATCGTTGGGGGATGAAGGCAGTTGAAATTCCAGGCTGGGCAATATTCTGCTCTGGGACGAACCGCAGGAATCCAGAGGCGAACTCCGGCGGTGCTCACTTTTTCTGGAACTTATCGTCCGTAGCTGGGTCTATACTGTAATACAAGGAAATGTCTACCCCCGTAGTGTCCAATCCGGCGGCCCAAGAGGTTCTCAGCGTCACGCCAGAGGATCAGGTTCTGCCCACGCTATTTGGCGCGGGTCAGGGGCTGTATCCGCAGCGCAAAGATACGTTTGTGTATTCCTTTATCGTCCACATGCTGGCGGTGGGCCTGCTCATCTGGTCCGGCCACTGGGCGTTTGAGCACAAGAACGAGATCAAGCAACAGGTAATTAGCTTGGCGACCGATATCGGCCCATACCTGCCGCTGCCGGTGTCCAACACGCGGGCGGGCGGCGGCGGTGGCGGCGGTGACCGCGACAAGCTGAACGCCCCCAAAGGCGTTCTGCCCAAGCTGTCGAAAGACCAGATCACCCCTCCGGCGATCGTAATCCGCAATGACAATCCCAAGTTGCCAGTGCCACCTTCGGTGGTAGTTCCGCCGGAGCTGAAGCTGCCGACAGTCGGCGCCCTCGGCGATCCTCTGTCGAAGGTGATCGGGCCTCCTTCCAACGGAACGGGATATGGCGGCGGAATCGGCAGCGGTAGCGGTGGGGGCGTGGGTTCCGGAACCGGGCCCGGGGTTGGCCCCGGTCACGGCGGCGGATACGGCGGTGGCGCGTATCGAGTCGGGGGCGGCGTCAGCGCACCGAAGGCGTTGTACGCGCCTGATCCGGAATACTCAGAAGAGGCGCGCAAAGCCAAGTATCAGGGCACCGTCGTGCTGTGGCTGGTGGTGAGTGCCGATGGCAAGCCGCAGCAGATCAAAGTGCAGCGCCAGTTGGGCATGGGACTCGACGAGAAGGCCATCGAGGCGGTGCGGCAATGGCGCTTTGAGCCTGCCAGAAAAGACGGTCAGGCGGTCCCGGTAATGATCAACGTGGAAGTGAACTTCCGGCTGTACTGACGCTCCCCCCCATCCACAAATTTCCGAGCGGTTAACGCCCGAAGGGTCTCTTGAGTGGCCCCATCTTGCTCTTCGCCTTGTCGGCCCACTCCGAACCCTTGTCAATCCAGTCGCCCGCGTGATCGCCGATATCCTCCATGACTTCGCGCGCGTCGTCATATCTTCGGCGGAGGGTACGGCGCATCTCCTTGCCAGTCGTCGGCGCGAGCAACAAAGCCGCCAGGGCGCCGGCTGCCAGCCCAATGAACAGCATGGTCAAACCCAAGCCGAGGCGGCATGACTCCTCATATTCTGTGTTTGGTTCAAAATCTCTCACTGGATCATTCATCGGATTTATCCTCAGGAAAATTCTATCGCGATTCGGGCCGCGGTGCCTGCATTCTGAATGACAAGCCTTGCCCCATTTCCCAATTTTGCTGGGCCACGTTAAAATTAACTGTCTGTCCTTCGAGCCGCGCGTTTTTTGCGGGGCCTCCAACCCGCGCCGCAGAAGCGGCGTGATGGGGCGCTCTTCCGGTCGGCGGCTCTCCCAGAAATGAGGGGTTATACGAATGGCGATTCCAGCCACCCAAATGCGTCCCGGCATGGTCATCAAGCACAACAACGACTTGCACTCGGTGTTCAGCGTGGAACACCGCACGCCGGGAAACTTGCGCGCGTTCATCCAGGCCAAACTGCGGAATCTGCGCACCGGCGCCATGTTCGAGCACCGATTCCGCTCGGGCGATGCCATCGATAGGATCACCGTGGACGAAGTGCAGATGGAGTTCCTTTACTCCGACGGCGACGATTATCACTTCATGAACATTGAGAATTATGAGCAACTGCACTTGAATCGGGACATTCTGGGCGATGCGGTGGAGTACCTGATTCCCAATCTGCAGATCAAGATTGAGTTTTTCGATGGCAAAGCGGTGGGTGTCGAGTTGCCGCAGACGGTGGAACTCACGGTGGTGGAAACCGAGCCGGGCTTGAAGTCAGCGACTGCCAGCAGTGTTACCAAGGCGGCCAAGACTGAGACTGGACTTGTGGTACAGGTACCGGCGTTCATCAACGAAGGCGAGAAGATCCGCGTGGACACGTCGGAAGGCGCATACTTGTCGCGGGCGTAGCTGCCGGCCCCGGGACGGCAAACAGCGCCTGGCTTATAAGAAAGGTGAAGGCCTGCGACACTTCCTGATGAGTCACACAACCAAGCTGTCAACCAAAGGCCGAGTCGTGCTTCCCAAATCATTGCTGGCGGCACACCGCTGGAAACCAGGTACTGAGTTTGTCGTGCAGGAGCGGGACGGAGGCATTCTACTCACTCCGAAATCTGCCACTGGATCACGCACTTGGGCAAGCCTGATTGGGTGCGCTGGCTACAACGGTCCGCGTAAAAGCCTGAAGCAGATGGAAGAAGCGGTTGCGGCCGAGGCGCGGCGGCACAAATGACCGCCGTCGATACTAATGTTCTGGTACGTATCGTGGTGAATGACGATCCGGCCCAGTCGGCACGCGGATCGGCAAGATTGCGCTTGTTTGATCGGATTGGTAGTCTGATCCTGGGTTGTCAGGCTACGGCAATTTAGGAGGGAGCTATGAATATGAAACGGTTTTTGTCTGTCGCACTGTGCATGGGCTTCGTGCTTCCTGCGTTTGCTCAGGAGAAGGAAGCGGACAGGCTGCATGAGTCCTACTCGGTCTTGAAGGCGGTCGTCGGCATGCCCGATAAGGGTATCCCGCGCGATTTGCTGAACAAGGCGGAGTGCGTAGTTGTTGTACCTTCGGTGAAGAAGGCGGCCTTCATAGTGGGCGCCAGCTATGGCCGCGGGGTCATGACCTGTCGCTCGGGCCCGGACTTTCGCGGTCCATGGAGCGCCCCGGCGTTTTATGCGATTGAGGGCGGCAGCTTTGGCTTGCAGATCGGAGGCCAGGCTACCGACTTCGTGCTGTTGGTGATGAATGAGAAAGGCGCGAAATCTGTAATGACCAGCAAAGTAAAACTTGGCGGCGACGCCTCGGTGGCGGCCGGCCCGGTAGGTCGCGCCACTTCCGCGGAGACCGACATCGTCATGAACGCTGAGATTCTGTCATGGTCGCGCAATAAAGGACTTTTTGCCGGAATTTCGCTGGCAGGCTCGACCCTGCGTTCCGATGACGATGCCAACAAGAACCTTTACGGAAAAGATGTGGACGCCAAACAGATCATCCTGGAGAAAGCGGTAAAGACGCCCCCCGCAGGCAAGTCGTTGGTCAACTTGCTCAACAAGATGTCACCCAAGCGCCTGTAAGAACTGGATAGTTGGGTTTATTGGCCGACACGCGGTCCTGGACATCCCAGGGCCGCGTTTCTTTCCGCCAGAAGAACTCTCAAACGGGCGCGTTCGCTCCAAAACCAATTACAATCGCTCTTCGCAGCAAAGCGCACAATTGCCGCCGCTAATCGATAGTTGGTGCCTTGCTAATTGCTAATTGCTTCCTGCTAATGGCTGACTTGCAAACCCGCCGCTACGTTATCTCCGGACGCGTCCAGGGCGTCGGCTTCCGCTGGTTCGTGGAACGGGAAGCGGCGCAGATCGGCGTCGCCGGCTGGGTACGCAACCGCGAGAACGGTGACGTTGAAGTGATGGCTACGGGCACGCGCGAGCAGCACGGCGCCTTGCGGGCACGTTTGCAGCAGGGCCCGCGCGCCGCGCGTGTGGACCAGGTTAGCGAATCCCCCGCGCCGTTGTTGGAAGCGCAATCGTTTCGCATCGAAGGAGTGTGGTAATCCATGCAGCCGCAAAAGTCGCACAACTGCGACGACCTCAAGAAGCTGATCCGCGAAGTTCCCGACTTCCCCAAACCCGGCATTCTGTTCTACGACATCACCACGCTGCTCAAAGATAAGCTGGGCTTTGCCCGCCTCATCGATGCCCTCACCGAGCATTACATCGACAAGGACATTGATTTGGTTGTGGGCATCGAGGCGCGGGGGTTCATCTTTGGACCGGCGCTGGCGTACCGCCTGAACGCGGGTTTCGTTCCGGTGCGCAAACCCAAGAAGCTGCCGGCGGAAGTTTTGCAGTGGAACTACGAACTGGAGTACGGCCACGACACGCTGGAGGTCCACAAGGATTCAATCGAGCCGGGCCAGCGCATCGTCATCTGCGACGATCTGCTGGCCACCGGCGGCACCGCCAGGGCCACCGCCGCGATGGCGAAGTCGCTGGGCGCAGAAATCTGTGGCCTGGGATTTGTGGTAGAACTCGACGGCCTCAAAGGCCGCGACAAGCTTAAGGGCTACGACGTGTTCTCGCTGCTGCACTATGAGATGTAGGCAGCACCGGCTATCAATGAGAGTCTAGCCGTCGCTTCCGTTACCAGATCGTTTTGAGCAGCGGACAACTCAAAATCCGCTCGTCCGCGGTTACTAGTGGCAGGTTTTCCGCACGTGCGGTTGCGGCAATGATGCGGTCCATTGGGTCGGAAGGGAAGTCGGGTGGGAAGTGCGCCGTTAGCACCGCGATATCCAGAGTGATCGGTTTAACCGTCACGTCGCCAATGAGCTGTTGAATACTGGACTCGAAGCTGCCTCGCAATCGCACTTTGCCGCGATAGATAAGTCCGGCCAATTCAACAAGTGTGATAGAGGAGATCGCCAGCCCATCGGATGCCTGTGCCCGAGTAATGGCAGAAGCAGCCGTGCGCGACAGTTTGCCGGGCTGAAGCTGTGACCAAACCAACACGTGGGTGTCGACGAGGATCATTTCAGCATGTCGTAGTCTTCGAGCGGAAACACGGGCTTGATGAGATCGTCGGGATCGCCGACGATTTCCATGATGCCTTCCAACCTTCCGAGGAAGGGCCTCTTCTTCGGGGCTGCGAACGGCACAAGCTTCGCCTTAGGCTCGCCGCGCTTTGTAATGATGACTTCGTGACCGGTTTCGCTAACATCGTCGATCAGGCCCAGACACTTGGCTTTGAACTCGCCGGCCGCCATCTGCCTCATGCCGTTACCCGGGGTCACGCTGACCGCTGATTTCCTTTTGATGGATGCTTTGGACGGCATATGGTCACCTCCAGATGACCATGGTCATTTTAACATGGTCATATCATTTTCGTCTTTGCATTGTCATCCCGAGCGAGGTCGCCGCGGCGACCGAGTCGAGGGACCTGCTTTCCTTGCTGCTGCGGCTGATTAACGCTGTTGCTCCTTCATCACCACTCTCCGCCCCTCGATGCTGTACTTCCCCTCCAGCACCATCCGGATTGCCTCGCTGTACGCGATGTGTTCCTGCTCCAGGATGCGAGCGGCCAGCGTGTGATCGTCATCGCTGTCGAGCACCGGCACCACCTTCTGCACCAAGATGGCGCCGTGGTCGAGGTCCGCGTCCACGAAGTGCACGGTGCAGCCCGAGACCTTCACCCCATATTCGAAAGCCTGCTTCTGGGCCTCAAGCCCGGGAAACGCAGGCAGCAGCGCCGGATGGATATTGAGGATGCGATTGGGAAACTGCTGCACAAACCACGGCGACAGCAGACGCATGTATCCCGCGAGGCAAACCAGATCGACCTGGTGCTCGCGCAGCGCGGCCACCACCTCGCGGTCGTGCTGCTCGCGTGGTTTGCCCTTCGACGGGAGCACCAGCGCCTTCAGCCCGCGCCGCCGCGCCGATTCGATGCCCGGCGCGTCCGCACGGTTGGAGATGACGACCGCAATGTTCGCGTCGAGCTTGCCCGAAGCGACGTTGTCGGCGATGGCCTCAAAGTTCGAGCCGCGCCCGGAAAGCAGAATGCCGAGGTTCTTCATGGTGACAAGCGAATCATAAACTCGCCCGCCGCAGTTGTCAGCGTGGTTGCTGTTACCACAGGCTTGTCATCCTGAGCGGAGCGAGACGCAGTCGAGCGCAGTCGAAGGACCCCTATACCCATCAGAATACCGGGAAGCAATAGGGGTTCTTCGACTCGCGTTCGCAAAAGGCGGCGAACGCTCGCTCAGAATGACAAATCAGAAGATGTTCTAGCGTGTACTGGGGGCAGAAATCCACTTGGGCAGGAGCTTTCTCACTTCTTGGCTGGGCACGGTTCGACTCGCCTCAGCGTCGCAGATGCCTTCGTCAACGGCAGCGAGGGTTTCGGCATCCTCATCGTCGAGGATGGGTACGGGATCTTCTAGCTCGAACTTCTTCACCTTCGCCATGGGCTGATGGTAGCTCCGATGCGTCCGTGGATGCAAACGGATTTTGGGCAATCAGAACCGCGGCCTTCGTGACCAGAGCGCAGTTGTTTGCGCCTCACCCCGCATTCGCTTTACTATCGCCCTGCGTGCCTTTACCCAGCGACAAAGCCCATCCCGACCGCATCGTCTCGGCCGTGCCGGTGGACGACGATTCGTCCTTCGAGCTGAAGCTGCGTCCGCAGCGGCTGCGCGAGTTCATCGGGCAGAACAAAGTCAAGGACAACCTGGAGGTCGCCATCCAGGCGGCGCGCTCGCGCGGCGAGCCGCTCGACCACGTGCTGCTCTACGGGCCGCCCGGGCTGGGCAAGACGACGCTGGCCAACATTATCGCCAACGAAATGGACGCTCCGTTCCAGCAGACCTCGGGCCCGACCCTGCAAATCAAGGGCGACCTGACGGCCATCCTCACCAATCTGCGCGAGAAGCAGGTGCTGTTCATCGACGAAGTCCACCGCCTGCAACCCGCGCTGGAAGAGCTGCTGTACTCGGCGCTGGAGGACTACAAACTCGACATCATCATCGGCCAGGGACCGTCGGCGCGCACCCACACCATCGAGGTGCGGCCGTTCACCTTCATCGGGGCCACCACGCGCGCGGGACTGTTGTCGGCGCCGCTGCGCTCGCGCTTCGGCATCGTGCTGCGGCTGGAGTTCTACACCCCCGAGGACCTGAAGATCATCTTGCAGCGCTCGGCGGAAATTCTCGGGGTTGAGATCGACGAGGCTGGCGCGGTCGAGATTGCCACCCGTTGCCGCGGCACGCCGCGTATTGCCAATCGCCTGCTGCGCCGGGTCCGCGATTACGCCCAGGTGCGCGGGACGGGCAAGATCGACAAGCCCACCGCCCAGGCCGCGCTGACAATGCTCGAGGTCGATCGTCACGGGTTCGACGAGATCGACCGCAAGCTGCTGCTGACCATCATCGAGAAGTACCAGGGCGGGCCGGTGGGATTGAACACGCTGGCGGCGTCGCTGGCCGAAGAACCCGACGCGATCGAAGAAATCTACGAGCCCTTCCTCATGCAGATTGGCTTTCTCGACCGCACGCCGCGCGGCCGCGTGGCTACGCATCTCGCGTACGAACACTTCGGGATCAAGAAGCCGAGGACCAACGCTGCCGGGCAGGAAACATTGTTCTAGTTTCAGTTGTCAGTAGCCAGTTGTCAGTTGCCAGTTGGGGAGGAACCGCAGATCCCTCGACTCCGTCCGCCGCGGCGGACTGCGCTCGGGATGACAATTCTGGCGATTAGCGAAAAGCGAAAGCGAAAAGCGAAGGGCGAAGGGCGACGAGCGAAGAGCCAATAGCGAAGAGCCAATAGCGAAGAGCGAAGAGCCAATAGCGAAGAGCGAAGAGCCAATAGCGAAGAGCGAGAATCCGTTCCAACGAGTCCAAGTAGCGCCCAGCGCGTCTAATCGGTAAGCTAATCAAAGTTAGGAGACTCCGCATGGCCCAATTGATGAGGACCTCGAACCCGGCGTTAAGCTCTGATGCCTTCCGCACCGGGGAGGCCACATTCGGCGAGAGCATGACCGTGTCGGGCACGGTCAACAAGACGGGCATCCTGCTCCTCTGTTGCGTCGCCACGGCGGCATGGACCTGGAATCGCTTCTTTAACGCGCCTCCCGAGGAGGCGATGCAGGCGATGGCGCCGGCGCTCGCCATCGGCGGCATAGGCGGCTTCATCGTCGCCATCGTCACCATCTTCAAGAAAGAGTGGGCGGGAATCACCGCGCCGATTTACGCGCTGCTGGAGGGCCTGGTGCTGGGCGGAATCTCCGCCATGCTGGAGCTGCGTTACCACGGCATCGCCATCCAAGCCGTCTCGCTGACGTTCGGCACGCTGCTGATCATGTTGCTCGCCTATCGTTCCGGCCTCATCAAGGTGACTGAGAGGCTGCGGCTCGGCATCGTGGCTGCCACCGGCGGCATTGCCGTGTTCTATCTCCTGCAATTCATCCTCGGATTCTTCGGCGTGCACTTCACCGCGATCAACGGGTCTAGAAGTGGTTGCATAAATAGGTTCTGACTCAGAGTTGGTACTTCAAGAGATACTGCTGATTGAGATTAGCTGTTGTCATGATGCTGACCGACCAGCAGTGGAAGCAGATTGAGGATTTGTTCCCGGCACCGCAGCGACGGAAAGATGGACGGGGCCGACCTTGGGCACCGAATCGCAGCTGTTTCGAAGGCATTCTCTGGGTTCTGCGTGTTGGCGCACGGTGGCGCGACCTGCCAAGCGAATATCCCCATGGCTGCACCTGCTGGCGTCGTCTGCGGCGGTGGGAAGAGCAGGGGGTGTGGCTGCGGGCATGGCAAGCGTTGCTGGCCCGGTTGGATGAACGAAAGTTGCTCGACTGGGAAGAGGCCTTTCTGGACGCGACCTTTGTGCTGGCGAAAAAGGGGGCTGCGCAGTCGGAAAAACCCGTCGCGGGAAAGGTACGAAGTGCATGGTGGTGGTCGACGGCCAGGGTATACCTATCGGAGCGCAACTTGCGTCCGCGCAGATCTCCGAGTTCCGGCTCGCGGAAAGCACGCTGGCGCGGGTAAGAGTACCGCGCGGTGGACGCGGCCGCCCGCGGAAGCGGTTGCGCCGTGTGATTGCGGATCGCGGTTACGATTCGGATGGGCTGCGCCAGCGGTTGTGGGATCGAGGCACGGAGTTGATCGCTCCCTACTTGCGCAGCAGAAAACAGCGCCGCTTTGAAGACAAACGCAAGCTACGCCGCTATCGGCGGCGCTGGAAAATCGAGCGCACCAATGCTTGGCTGCAGAACTTCCGCCGTGTCCAAGTACGCTATGACCGCATCCTGAGCGTGTATCAAGGCTTCTTTCATTGTGCTTGCCTCATCATCACCTTGAGGCATTTATGCAACTAGCTCTAGTCCGATTGGCATCGGTTTCAGCCTGATCGTGGTGGCCGTCGCGGCGCTGAACCTCGTCCTCGACTTCGATCTGATCGAGAATGGCGCGCGGCTGGGCGCTCCGAAGTACATGGAGTGGTACGGCGCCTTTGCGCTGATGATCACGCTGATCTGGCTGTACTTCGAGATTCTGCGGCTGCTGTCCAAGTTCCGCAGCCGATAGCTGAAGAAGTTGTCGGTTGCCAGTTGCCAGTGGTCAGTGGTCAGCGGCTGCCAGGAGTGCCCGGGTGTTTGGAGTTGAAAGTTCGCTCTGGATGAGTGTCTGTGAGAATTGTGCCGTCCCTGAAGGGACTCGTTTGATTTTTCTTACTTTTCCCAGGGCTTACGCCCTGGGCTAGAATCAGTTCCGCCCCTGCGGGGCTGGATTTCGCGCCATCGTTCCGCTCTGGCAGCTCAAAACAAATTCTCAGAGACGCCGGTTGGACCATTCATGATGACAACTCAGGAATCGCAAAACCGCGGGCTTTAGCAGCAGTCACTGACCACTGACAACTGGCCGCTGACAACTGACAACTGACAACTGATTCCCATGTCCATTGCCGTCCGCTCCTTCGCGAAGATCAATCTCGGACTGAAGATCGGCCCGGCGCGCGCCGACGGCTTTCACCAGCTACGGACGATTTACCAGACACTGGCGCTGCATGATGTCGTGCGCGTGGAGGTGCAGCGCGGTTCCGGCATCGAGATTCGCTGCAACGACCCGCGGGTTCCGCTCGACGAATCCAATACCTGCTACCAGGCTGCCGAGCGCGTGCTGAAGGCGGTCGAGGGTCGAAGCCATGCGCGAGCAGGCCAACCCGGTGTACCTCAGGGGCTAAAGCCCAGTCCTGAGGAGTTTGTCGGCGGCACGGCTAAAGCCGTGCCCTTTCAAAACCAGAGTCAGATCCAAAACCAGAGTCACCGTCCGGACCCGAGTCAAGTTCCAAACCAGGATCGCTTTGAGAACACAGAACGCTCTCAGGATCGTCATCAATTTCAGAACCAAGATCACGAGAAGATTCGAATTGGCAGGGTCATCATCGAGATCGACAAGCGCTTGCCGGTGCAAGGCGGCCTGGGCGCGGGCTCGTCCAATGCAGTGGCGACCATGTTAGGGCTGGAGCGAGCGCTCGGAACAGAGCTTGCCGCCGAGGACAAGATGCTCATCGCCGCCGAGATAGGCAGCGACGTGCCTCTCTTCTTGATCGGCGGAACCGTGCTGGGCATTGGCCGCGGCGAAGAAGTTTATCCGCTGCCAGATCTGCCGCGCATGAACCTGGTGGTCGTGACCCCGCCGATCAGCGTTTCAACGCCCAAGGCGTTTGCACAATGGGACAAACTGGTGGCGCGAGAAGCTGAATTGACCGGCGCTGGAGCCACAGGTACAATTAACAAGTTCAGTCAGGCGGTGGATGCCTGGCTGAAGGAACGTGTTTTCTCGCAAGCCGTATCTGCGAGTGGACCTGCATCCGGTGTTCCCGCGATGGGCGGGGACCGGGCCGAGACACCGCTTCTCGACCTCGTCCGAGCCGGGATCGAGAACGACTTCGAACGCGTCGTCTTTCCTGAGTATCCCGATTTGCGTGAGGTAAAACGTGTCTTGGAGTGCGAGGGCGCGCGTTATGCGTCACTGTCCGGCTCCGGATCAACGGTGTATGGGTTGTTCGGTTCCGGCGAAGAGGCGCAGGCGGCGGCTGCGCGCATGTGCGCCTCCGGACACGCAGCGGTTGCGACCACAACGCTGACGCGGGAAGAGTATTGGAAGCAACTAGCAACTAGCAACTAGCAACTAGTAGTTGCGTCTACAATCCTCTTCCCACCTTTGGCGAAGGGTGCGAAGGGTGAAGGCAATTAGTTGCTAATTGCTAGCTGCTAGTTACTAATTGCTTCACTGGGCGGTCGACTAATGGTAGGTCAAGTGCCTTTGGAGCACTTTGTCCAGGTTCGAATCCTGGCCGCCCAGCCAAGAACCAGTGGATAGTGGTTAGTGGCTGGAATCTCAGGTTTCAAGGTTTGCAGTCTAAAAGCTAGGAGCTAACGGCTAATAGCCAATCGCGAAGAGCGCAGAGCGAACGGCGAATAGCGGCATTCAAGACCCAGCGTGTAACTCAACCAGGTGAAGCGGGGGTATTTGATTCGATGGAAACGGCAGCAAGACCGAGCACAGTGCACACGGCGGGCGTTGCGGGTGAAGCCACGGCAACGGTCGCCCAGCAGTCGGACAAGCAAGCTCATCCGGGGTCTGATGCCAAGCCGAAGCCGGTGCGGTTGCGACAGGATGACAGGTGGAAAATTTTTTCCGGGACCGCCAACGATGCGCTGGCCAGCGACATTTGCGCGTTCCTGGGTTTGCCGCTCGGGCAAGCACGCGTCAGCAGGTTCTCCGACGGAGAGACTTATGTGCAGATCGAGGAGAACGTGCGCGGGGCCGATGTTTTCATGGTGCAGCCCACGTGCGACCCGGTGGACCTGCACCTGATGCAGTTGCTGCTGCTGATTGACGCGCTGAAGCGCGCCTCCGCGCGGCGCATCACGGTGGTGATTCCGTACTACGGGTACGCGCGGCAGGACCGTAAGGACAAGCCACGGGTGCCGATTTCGTCGAAGCTGGTGGCCGACTTGTTGACGACGGCGGGGGCCGACCGCGCGCTGATAGTTGATCTGCACGCGCCGCAGATCCAGGGGTTCTTCAATATTCCGGTGGACCATGTTTTCGCGTCGCCGGTGCTGGTGGATTACTTCCGTAAGAAGCAGTTCCCGGATTTGACCGTGGTTTCGCCGGACGCAGGTGGCGTGGAGCGCGCCCGCTTCTTCGCCAAGAAGATGGAATCGGCGCTGGCCATCGTGGACAAGCGCCGCGTGGAAGCGGATGTGACCGAGGTGATGCACGTCATCGGCGACGTGACCAACCGCACCTGTCTCATCCTCGACGACATTATCGATACCGCGGGTACGCTGGTGAAGACTTGCCAGGCATTGCTGGACGCGGGGGCGCGCGAGGTCCATGCCTGCGCCACCCATGCGGTCCTTTCCGGGCCGGCGGTGGAACGAATTTCGAAGTCGGGATTGGTCGAAGTGGTGGTGACCGACACCATCCCGCTGACGGAAGCGGGGCGCAACGAGCCCAAGATCAAGGTGCGGTCGATCGCAGGATTGATCGGGCGCACCATTCAGTCGATTCACGAGGAGACTTCGGTCAGCAGATTGTTTTTATAAAGGACAAGATTATGGCTACAGCAACCGCAGACAAAAACGTAGAAGCCCAGCCGCGGCAAGGTGGCGGCAAGAATGACGCCCGCCGGCTGCGCGCCAGCGGCATGATTCCGGCCGTCGTATATGGCGCGGGCCAGCCGGCGCAGACCATCGCTGTCGATCCCAAACAGATGAGGCGGATCCTGAATTCGGAGACCGGGCACAACTCGATTTTCGATCTCAGCCTGGATGGTCAGGCCGCCAAGGTGATGATCGTGGACTGGCAGTTTGAGCCCATCAAGAGTGCGCTGCTGCACGTGGACCTGAAGCGCATCGCCATGGACAAGGTCCTGCGCGTGAGCGTTCCCATCGTGCTCAAGGGCGAAGCTCCCGGCGTCAAGTTGCAGGGCGGCATTCTGGAGCAGATGTTGCGCGAGGTGGAAATCGAATGTTTGCCGGGCGACATTCCGGGCCACCTGGTTGCCGACGCCAGCACGCTGGAGTTCGGCCAAACCATTCGCGTCTCGGACCTGGCGCACGATGCCAAGGTGAAGTTCATCACCGACGAGACCCAGGCGGTTGCCCACGTTACCGCGGTGAAGGAAGTTGTGGAAGCCGCGCCGGTCGAGGGTGTGGTGGAAGCTGAAGCGGCGGCCGCCGAGCCCGAGGTCATCAAGAAGGGCAAGCAGGAGACCGAAGGCGAAGCTGCCGAGGGTGGCGACAAGGCAGTCAAGCCGGAGAAGGCCGAGAAATCCGGGAAGTCTGAAAAGTCTGAGAAGAAGAAGTAAGCGCTGTGAAGCTGATCGTCGGGCTCGGCAATCCGGGCATCGAGTACCAGTTCACGCCGCACAATCTGGGGTTTCTGGCGGTGGACCGCATTGCCGAACAATGCGGCGTGCGCGTGGACAATCGCCACTGCCGCGCGCAAACGGCGCGGACGCGCATCGCCGGTCACGAAGTGGTGCTGGCCAAGCCGGAAACCTTTATGAACCTGAGCGGCGCTGCGGTGCGCGAGTTGGTACGCGAGTACGAAGTGCAACCGGAGCAGGACCTGGTGCTGCTGTACGACGAGATGGACCTGCCGTTTGGCAGCTTGCGCGTCCGGCCACGCGGCCGCTCGGCCGGACACAACGGGGTGGAATCGGTGATTGACGCGCTGGGCACGCAGGAAATCGCGCGCGTCCGGATGGGAATTGCGCCCGATCATCCGGTGGGCGACGGTGCGCGGTATGTGTTGTCGCAGTTCAAGAAGTCGCAGCTTGCGGCCGTTGACCAGGTTTTGGATTTGGCGGCCGAGGCGGCGCGAGTGATTCTCGGCGAAGGCGTGCAGGCGGCCATGAATCGCTTTAATCGCAAGGCCGAAGAAGCAACTAGCGACTAGCAAATAGCCGTTAGCTGCTGACAAACAGGAACACGCGCTAGTTGCTAATTGCTAGCCGCTAGTTGCCAGGAGAACAGAATGCTACGTACTTATGAATTGATGTTCATCGTCCGTCCAGACATGCTGGAAGAGGACCAGGACAAACTGATATCGAGTCTGGAGACCCAGGTCGGCGGTGCGGGAGGATCGGTGAAAAGCATGGAGCGCATGGGCAAGCGCCGGCTGGCCTACACCGTGCGCAAGTTCCAGGATGGCATTTACATGCTGATGGTTCTGGAAGGCGAAGGCGCCATGGTGAAGGAAGTGGAACGCCGCCTGCGCGTGACCGAACCGGTGATAAAGTTCATCACCGTGCGGATCGATGAAGAGCAGAAGCGGCTGGCCAAAGTTAAGGCAATCCGCGATACCAAGGTCCGCGGCAAGGGGCGCCAGGCGGCAGCGGCATCTGCGGCAGCCGAAGCCGCCTCAGAAGCGGCCGCAGCGGCCGCAGCAGCAGCGCCGGAAGTCGCGCCCGAGCCGGCTTCGCCAGCGGGCGCCGAATCGGAGCCGGTTAGCGCATAAAACGAATGCGCGTAGAGGTCCGTAGGGCCAGCGCGTCCGGTCAATATAGAACAACGGTCCTGCAGGGACTGTGCCTGACGGCCAGAATGTTCCGTGAGGCCAACCGAGTAGAGAAGGAGAATCATGGCAGACGAATCCAATAGGAATGCGGGCGCCGGAGCGGGCGCCGCAACGACGGACGCACCCAGTGGGCGTGCGGATGGCGGCGCTCCTCGCGAAGGCGGAGGCGGCGGCTACGGTGCGCCTCGCGGACCTCGTCCCGGTGGACGGCCCGGCGGTGGTCCAGGAGGGCCCGGTGGCGGTGGAGGTGGCGGACGGAAGTTCTTCCGCCGCAAGAAGGTTTGCAAGTTCTGCGTCGAGAAGATCGACGGCATCAACTACAAGGACGTCCGGCTGCTCTCGGGTTTTGTCTCCGAGGCCGGGAAGATTGTGCCTCGCCGTCTGACCGGCGTGTGCACCCCACACCAACGGCGTCTGGCCGATGCCATCAAGCAGGCGCGCAACATCGCGCTGCTGCCGTTCGGGGGAAGGTAGAACCCCAGTTGCCAGTAGTCAGTTGTCAGTGACTGTCAGTGACGAGTGGTCAGTGGTTAGCAGCGGGAGCTATTGGTCGAAAGTCCAGCCCCAAAGGGGCGTAAGAGCTTAGCCCAGCCCGCCGCGGCGGGCTGGGTAGGTCGAGAAGAACAATCGAGTCCCGTAGGGACCACACATCAGGAGGCACGGGTTCAGCCGTGCCGTGAGAATCCCGGGGTGTACGAAGGCCTGCAATCAAGATCGATGGAGTTCTATTCATGGAAGTCATTCTGAAGGAAGACATAACCAAGCTCGGCTCCCGCGGCGAAGTAGTGAAGGTCGCCGAGGGCTACGGCCGCAACTATCTCATCCCCAAGAAGCTGGCGATTGAAGCCACCGCCGCCAATCGCGCCGTCATCGAGCAGATGAAGGCCTCGGCGGTGCGGCGGGCTGCCACCGAGAAGGGCGATGCTCAGGCTTTGGCGCAGCAGGTCGAGGGTGTGACCGTAAGCTTCACCCGCAAGTCGGGCGAGCGCGATCAGCTCTTTGGCTCGGTGACCTCGGCTGACATCGCCCACGAGCTCGAGCATAAGGGCGTGGCGATCGATCGCCGCAAAATCCAGCTGGATGAGCCGCTGAAGCATGTCGGCGAGTTCAACGTGCCGGTGAAGTTGCACAAGGACGTGACCGTGCAGCTCAAGGTTGTCATCAACAAAGAAGCGGCCGCCGAGGCTGCTCCGGTGGAAGAAGCCGGCGCGGAAGCCTAGCTGGTGGTGACTCTGGCGAACCAGAATTGACGACATGCGGGTCCGAGTCCCCGCGCGGGAAAATCTCTTCGAAAGGCGAGGCACGCTGGGTCCCGCCTTTTACCTTTTTGCATTGCTTGAGGGCGCTGTTCGGCCCGGACGCGAAAGTGCTGGTACTCGGAGTCGAATCGCATTAGGATGTACGCACTCGCTTCCACTTTAAGTAAGAAAATGCAAGGCCGGGTGACGGTTGCCGCGCACTATCGAGAAGCAACCAGCACCAACGGCAGGAGGACCATTTATGGCGGACCAAGGCCCTGATCGGGGCCCATTCTGGACATCTTTGCCGGGCATACTAACCGGCGCGGCTGCGCTGATTACGGCACTCGGCGGCCTGGGCGGCCTGGCAATCTGGCAGCACAACAAGCCCAGTCCCACTCCCGGTCCCACGCCCGCACCCATCGTGGAGCCGGTGGTGAAGCCCGATTATCCCGAAGGATCGCGGCAGTGGTGCGACCAGAAACTGGCAGACTGGTCGGCCGAGATGGCCAAGGGGACGGATGATGCCGAACTCCGCAAGGCCTTCAAGGAGGGGCAATGCAAGCAGTACGGTCTTCGCCTGGGCAAGCCCGAGGCGAAATAGCCAGGGCGTGGACCGTGGATCAAGCAGCGCGATCATTCAAATCCCAACTCGCGCAGTTCCTCGTCCGTGAGTGGATCGAAGGCATCGGGTGCGGACCAGATTTGTCCCTTCAGCGCGCCGGGAATGCGCTTCTTGGCTGCGCTGGCGATGGGAACAATCTTTGCCACCGGCTGTTTGCCGTGCGTAATGATCACTTCTTTTCCGCTTTGGGCCTCTTTGATCAACCGCGAGAGGTTGGTCTTCGCCTGATGTAGCGTGTAGTTCATTAGCGAAGTTTACTTAGCTGCGGCGCATCCGTTCAACCAACCGCAAAACTCTCTGGTGCGTGAACCATTACGCTCCGGCCACGTATCTATTAAGTGAGGCGTCTATAATGACCGCTCACGGTTTCCGTCCCCGCCCGTCTATGTAGTTGCAGGCACAAGAATTGGGCTTGCTAATTACAGACGTAGGTAGAAACCAGCATGCCGGCCGAAGCGGTAGCAGTTCCTCTCACGGTTGGCCCGGGGCCCCCACCACGCGCCGGGTTTGCGCGTGGTGGGGTGCTTGGCCCGGGGCTCCGTCCTTCCGTGGCGTGGCGGGAGACGGACAAAACGTCCTCTACTCCCTCTGACCGAGGGTCCATGGCGGGGCAGGCCCAGAGCCGCATGAATGACACGGAGCTGATCCGGGAAGCACAACGAGGCAATCACGCCGCGTTCGAGGAACTGGTGCGCCAGTACGATGGCGCCGTGCTGCGCCTGGCCTATCACCTGACCCGCTCGGAGCAGGACGCCCAGGACATTTACCAGGAAGCGTTTCTCAAGGCCTACCGCAATATCGGCAACTTCCGCTTCGAGTGCTCGTTTTATACCTGGATCTACCGCATCGCGACCAATCTGTGTCTCGATCTGCTGCGCAAACGGCAGGTGCGCAAAGAGGATTCAGGGGTGACGACCGACTCGGAAGGCGGCACCTACGACCTGCTCGACCAGGTCGCCGACCAGCGATCGGGGGCCAGTCCGGAGCGCGACCTGATGCGGCGCGAGCTGGCGGCGAACATCGCCAAGGCCTTGCAGAAGTTGACTCCGCGCGAGCGCATGGTATTTGAGATGAAGCATTACCAGGGTTTGAAGCTGCGCACTATTGGCGAGATCTTGAATACGACGGAAGAAACGGCGAAGAACACGCTGTTCCGCGGCACGCAGAAACTGCGCGCTGCACTGAAGGGCGTGAAGGGATGAGCACTTGGCAATTAGCACTTGGCGAGGAGAACTTGGTCAGGTCCTGCGAACCGGGGTTTGGCTAAATGCTAAATGCTAAGGGCGAACTGCCAGTTGCGGATTTTGAAGACGCTCTGCCCAGGGAAGAATTGATAGAGGTAGTAGTCATGAATTGCGAATGGGTACAACAGAACACAGCGCTCTATTTGTACGGCGAGCTGGCTGACGACGCGCGCCACGAGTTGGAGCAGCACATCCGGCGCTGCCCGGACTGCGCGGCTGAGCTGGCGGCGCAGCATCAGTTCCAGGAGCAGATGAACGCCCTGCCCGTAGAAGAGCCGTCGGCGAGTTTTCTGGCCGCGGCGCGCATGCGCCTGCAAGAGTCGCTGGAGACCGCGCAGCAGAATCGCGCCTGGTACCATCGCCTCGCCTTCGATCCCATGGCGTGGATGCGCCAGGTGCGTTTCTCGCCGGCGCTGGCCATGATCATCTTTCTGGCCGGCTTTGGCGGCGGCCTTGGCGCCATGTACAGCGCGAAGGCCCCCATTACATCAACTTCGACGACTCCTCCGGCAGAAGCTTCCATCGGTGGCATTACCTCCATCGAAAAACAAGCTGGCAGCGGCAACGTCAAAGTTCAATATGACAAACGTCTGCCTGCGTCGGTGCAGGGCTCGGTCTCCGATCCGAAAGTGCAGGACCTGTTGCTGTATGCCGCCAAGAGCAACGAGAATTCCGGCGTGCGCCTGAATTCCGTGGATGTGCTGGCCAGCAAGGCTGACGATCCTCGCGTGCGCGAGACCCTGACCTATGCGCTGCGTTACGACAGCAATCCCGGGGTGCGCCTCATGGCGCTGGATGGAGTAGGGCCCTTCGTGAAACAGGACATCCGTGTGCGCAATGCCGTGCTGGAAGCCCTGCTGGACGACAGCAATCTGGGAGTGCGCAGCGGCGCCCTCCATGCGCTGGAACCGGTGCGCGCCGACAGTAGCGTGCGCATGGCCCTGCAACAGTTGTCGAAGGAAGATCCCAGTGAATACATTCGCACCGAGTCCAAGCGCGTGCTGGCCTCTATGCCCAATATTTACTAGGCAGAAAAACGGTGTTTCAGATTTTCGTGCATTGGCTCCCGGAAAGGGGATTGGTTGAAGCAGGGTTGGCAATTTAGAGCGGCGATGAGAAAGGCGGGGCGGGAAGACTTCGGCGCACAGGGTGCGGCGAGCAGTCGCAAATGGGCAGCGACCGCAGCATTCTTCGGGATGGCGATGGCGGTTGCGGTTCCACTCTGGGCGCAACAATCGCGAGTTTACCGCGACGGCGCTTCGTGGGTGGAGGAGATCACCGGGACCTTGCCCGCTTCGCGCCAGGTCCGCATTACCACCGATCTGGGATCGGTGCAGGTGCAGGGAACTTCGCCGCGCGTGACGTATATCATTCGCAAACGCTCGTACGCTCCCAGCCAGGAAGCGGCGCGGCGCCAATTTGAGCAGATGCATATTTCCACCATCAAGAACGCGGAAGGCGACCTCATCGAAGGCCGGCTGGCAACCCGGAACCTGAACCGATTCAGCGCTGAGTTCCTGGTGCAGATACCACGAGAATTAGAGATGGTGAAAGTGGAAACGCGGAGTGGTTTACTCAACTTTAGTTCCATCGTGGCTACGCTCCTGGGCGCGACCGGCGGAGGTTCGGTCACGCTCGACAATCTGGACGGATCGGTGAAGATTACCAGCGGCGGCGGCAATGTGGAAGTCGGGCGTCTGGGCTCCGATTTTTCGCTGACTACCGGAGGAGGGGACGTTCACATCAAAAACGTCGGCGGACAAACCCGCATCAACATCGGCGGCGGTAAGGTGTACATCGGTTCCACGAAGGGGGCCGATATACAAACGGGTGCGGGCAACATTGAGGTGCACAAGTGCGCCGGTGATCTGGGGGCAAGCTCTGGCGGGGGGAATCTCAATCTGGGCGACGTGAGCGGCGCGGTCCTGGCTGGAACTACCGGGGGAAGCGTGCATCTGGACAGCGCCAAGGGGAGGGTGAAGGTCACCACCGGTGGCGGCAGTATCGAATTGTTCAATCTGAGCCAGGGGGCGCAGGCGGAAACGGGAGCAGGCGGGATTACAGCAGAGTTTGTGGGCAAACGCGGCAGCTTCACGGATTCATCGTTGCACACGGCAGCCGGTGACGTGATCGTCTATCTGCCCAAAGACTTGCCGGTCACCGTGCATGCCTCGTCTGACATGGCGACCGGGCATGGCATCGCCTCCGAGTTTTCCGGATTGCGGATCACCAGGGAAGGCAGCAACTTCGCCCCCAGATCCATGTACGCCGAAGGCTCATTAAATGGGGGCGGGCCGGCGTTGAAGGTGCGTACCATCATGGGACAGATCGATTTTCGGCAATCACACTGGCAAGCACACTAAGGTAGGAATTATGCGCAAAATTACGATCGTTATGCATGGTCTGGTTTCAATCCTGCTGGCAGCCGCAATGGCGGCGCCGGCAGCCGCCGAACCCCTGTCAGGCAATCCAGCGTCGCCGGATTCGCACCAGACCGCTTATCTCGGGGTACACATTGATGCGGTCACCCCACAGCAGGCCTCCGCGCTGAAATTAGCCAGTCCAAGCGGCGCGGTCATTACCGATCTTGACCGGGATAGTCCCGCATGTAAGGCGGGATTGAAAGAGAACGATGTCATCGTGGGTCTAAACGGTTCGAAGATAGAATCGCCTGAACAATTGGGGAACATGATCCACGCGACCCAGGCGGGCAAGACGGTGACGGTGACCGTGGTCCGCAGCGGTGAGACGAAAGACGTCAAGGTGACTCTGGGAGGGTGGCCGCAGGTCACGCCTCACGCGCAGAGCTTCGTAGCCGGAGCTCCGCGGTGGGCTGGTCCGGTGGTGGCCCCCGGCTTCGTCCCCGATGTCGAGATTCCATCCTTCGCCGCGCTTTCTTCGCGCCATGGTTTGATGGTGGAGAGCCTGTGCCCGCAATTGGCCGACTTCTTCAATGTGCCGGCGGGGACCGGCATCCTGGTGCGCTCGGTGGAAAAAGGCAGTCCCGCGGATGCGGCTGGCCTGAAAGCTGGCGACGTGATTGTCAGGCTGAACAATGAAACCATCCACGACTTGGCCGACTGGCGGCGTGCCCTGCGGGTCCAGGCGAGCCAGGTGTCCATCACTGTGGTCCGCGAGAAACGCGAGCAGACCGTCGTGTTGCATCTTCCGGCGCCGGCAGATTCCTCGAAAGTGTTTGGCCAGGACTGGGGCGATGTCGAAGAGCAAATGCAAGCCTTAGGGCAGGAAATGGAGGAGCTGCGTCCCGAGCTTGAGGCCGGCCAGGAAGAAATGCTGGCGGCGGTGCAGCCCAGCGAGAAAGATCTGGAACAGATGCGCCGCCAGATTGAAAAGTCGATGAAGCTAAAACAGAAAGACATGGAAAAGATGGCGCGCGAGATCGAAAAGTCGGTCAAGCCCACTCAGAAGCAGATGGAGAAGATGACCCGCGACATCGTGAAGTCCGTGCCGACCCAGGAACAGCTCGATCAAATGCAGCATGACGTGCAAGAGTCGATGAAGAACTGGACACCGCAGTTCCAGCAGGAAATGCAGGAACTGCAGAAACAGATGGAGCAGCAGAAGCTCGACTTGCAGCAAATGCTGAAGGGCTTCGGGACCGAGCACGAATACTGAAGACTACGAAAACCGTCACCGTTTGCGGCCCTCCCCCCTTGGGTCTTTGCGCCGCCACTTGCGATCGACCCACTCAATGGCCCCGTACAGGACCAGGCACACCCAGGCGTCCACCAGCAACCCGATGTCAATCCGGAAAGGCTGGTGACGGGCCGCCGGCGGCAGATGCGGCATCAGGACGAAGAAATAGAGCAGGCTGCCCACAACCACGGCAACCGATTGCTTGAGAAGTCTTCGCAGCACGCACTTGTTGGACACCCGCAACCGCGCATTTGATGCGAGAAAAGGTACGAATCGCTTTTCGCCATTTGCTCTTCGCTTTTCGCTAAAACCTTGCGAGTCGGCAATCGACAACGTGGCTCCAGACCCGATCGGGATCGCCCAACATTTGCGAAGAGTTGATTGGCTCAAAGCGAACAGCGAAAAGCGAACAGCGAACAGCGTCGCGCTGACGGCCGCTTCATTTACCATCCTTCTGTGCTCGATCTCGCCACCAACGTGCAGTTCGTCAAAGGCATTGGGCCAAAGATCGCCCAAATTCTACTGGAGAAGGGCATCAGCACCGTCGAGGACCTGCTTTACTATTTGCCCTTTCGCTACGAAGACCGGCTCAATCCGCGCGGCATCGGCGAGTTGCGCGCCGGCGAGATGGCCAGCATTATCGCCGAGGTGCGTACCTTCGGTTTGTTCCGCACGCGCCGCATGCCCATCTTCGAGATGACCGTCGGACAGGGGCGTGACACGTTGAAGTGCATGTGGTTCAACGCCACCTACCTGCAAGACAAGTTTCGCGCCGGCATGCTGCTCGCGCTGTACGGCAAGGTGGAAGCGGGCGATCGTGGAGGGCATCGCTTCGAGATTATCCAGCCTCAGTTCGAGATATTGCACGATCCGACTGCAACCCACGGCAACGGCGGGGGCGATGAGCCCAAGTGGCAATCGCTCGAGGTCGGCCGCATCGTCCCCATTTACGAAACTGCCGGCAATGGCCGTCTCACCGCGCGCTGGTTCAGGCGCGTGATCCACGGCATGCTGGAGGGCCTTGACCAGGACCCGCCGGACGCGATCCCCCCGGCGGTCCGCGGGCGCATGGGCCTGATCGATCGCCGCCGCGCGTTCTGGCAGGCCCACTGGCCGGAGGTCGGCGAAAGCCTGGCGAATTTGCAGGCGGCGCGCACTCCGGCGCACATCCGCCTCATCTTCGAAGAACTCTTCTTCCTCGAACTGGGACTCGAACTCAAGCGCCGCAAGATGCGCTCCCAGACGGGAATCGTCTTTCAGATTAGCGACAGCGTACGCTCTGCCGTGAAGCGGATCTTACCGTTCCATCCGACGGCGGCGCAGAAGCGCGTGCTGAAAGAAATTGCGGCCGATATGGCCGAGCCCGCTCCCATGCGGCGATTGCTGCAAGGCGATGTCGGCTCGGGCAAGACCATCGTTGCGCTGGAAGCTGCCGTCATCGCGATGGAAAACGGCTGCCAGGTCGCGCTGATGGCGCCCACGGAGATTCTGGCGACGCAGCATTACCTTTCCGCGCGGCGCATTCTCGAGCCCGCGGGCTACCGCATTGTGCTGCTCACCGGGTCGCAGGAGTCCGGGCGCAAGAAGCAGGCGCGCCATCACATCGCGCAGGGCAGCGCGCAACTGGTGATCGGCACCCATGCGCTCATCCAGGAGACAGTGGGGTTCGACAAGCTGGGGCTGGTCATCGTGGACGAGCAGCATCGCTTCGGCGTGCTACAGCGCTTCCGCCTGATGAAGAAGACCAACGAAGCCGAGCCCGACGTGCTGGTGATGACGGCCACGCCGATTCCCCGCACCCTCGCGCTCACCCTGTACGGCGATCTCGACACCAGCGTGCTCGATGAGCTTCCGCCCGGACGCACGCCCATCACCACGCGCCGGGTCGGCGATGAGCGTTCGGAAGAAGTGTGGGAGTTTGTGCGCAAACAAGTCGTAGCGGGCCGGCAAGCCTACATCGTGTATCCCGTGATTGAAGAAGGGGCGATGGAAGGCGAACTGAAGGCGGCCATCAAGATGTATGAGCAGCTTCGCAAGCGCGAATTCGCCAGTCTGCGCGTTGGGTTGTTGCACGGGCGCATGAGCGCCGACGAAAAAGATGCGACCATGGCCAGCTTCCAACGCGGTGACATTGATGTGCTGGTCTCGACTACCGTCATCGAGGTTGGCGTGGACGTGGCCAACGCTAACATCATGGTGGTGGAACATGCCGAGCGTTTCGGTCTCTCGCAATTGCATCAACTGCGCGGGCGCATCGGACGCGGCAGCGCCAAGTCGTACTGCGTGCTGATGACTGGCGGTAAAGTTTCGGTGGAGGCCGAGCAGAGGCTCGAAGCTATGGTGCGCACCCAGAACGGGTTCGAGATTGCCGAACTCGACTTGCAGCAGCGCGGCCCGGGCGAGTTCTTCGGCACCCGCCAGGCAGGCATGCCGAACTTTCGTGTGGCCAATTTGCTGCGCGACCGCGAATTGCTGGAGGCGGCGCGTCGCGAAGCGAGATACGTGCTCGCCGGCCCCAACCCCGATCTGGCCAAAGAGGAGATCGCCCGCGCCGTGCAACACCTGCGCGGACACTGGAACCGCAGGTACGGGCTGGTCGAGGTGGGGTGAGACAAGCACCGGAACCGGTGCGGCCGGAGACGTAACAATTATTTGACATAAGAAACATGCTCCACTTGTCGGAATTGTGTCATCATATGAGCATGCGGCGGTCGCACTTACTGGTTTTGACGGTCCTGGTTTTGAGTGCCGCCCTTCTGCCTGCCCAGATGGCAGGTGGCGGATCTCAGGGTGGAGGATCTCAGGGCGTCGGAGTTTCCGGCACGGGAGGCCGTATGCCAGGCCACGGAACCAGGCGGGGCTCGTCGAATGGCTTTTTCCCGCTGCGTTCCGGCGGCCATCATAACCGTGGGTTCGGAGCCGGCTGGTTCCCTTATGGCGCTCCGTACTGGGATGAAGACGGTAATTTTTGGGATGAGCCTTCCGATCAGCAGCCACCTCAGCAGCCAGCGCCCCCGACTTCGCCGCAGGTAGTTGTGGTACAAGACAGAGAACCCCGTCAACCAGCGCCGCCTCCGCAGCTGCCGAAGCTAATCGAAGTGCCGGAATCCAAAGAAGCCCCGGCCGCCAAGCCGCAGCTTCCGGCGCTGTTCGTGCTGAAGGGCGGCGAGCGGCTTGAAAGTCGCAATTACGTTCTGACCGCCCAGTCTCTGCAAATTGAAGTTGGTCGCCAGCGGCGCGAGATCCCGCTCGGCACGCTCGACCTCGACGCCACCATCGCCGCCAATCACGAGCGCGGCATCGAGCTGACCATTCCCCGAGACCGCTCTGCCGTGTTCGTAAGCTTCTGAGCTCAATCTGGAAATGTTGCCGTGACGATTCGCGCGCCCGCGATGGCCATCAACTCCGCCGCCGACTTCATCAATCCGCCGGAACTCGGCATCATGGAAGTGCAAATCAAACGCGTTCCCAAGGGCAAATACGTGCTGCTGCCGATTAGCGATCAGACCCGCGGGCACGGCACGCATACGTTTCCGGCGATCTGGAAGGACCATCTGCAGGAGCTGCTTCGCCAGCCAGAGCCGTGATCTCTCACTATGCCACATTGTATGACTCCCACAATGTGGCATAACTCAGCCTTTGCCGCGCTTTACTCACCCTGGCCGGCGCCGACGGCCAGCATACGGCCACCACGAAACGGCCCGATCTGCCAGCCACTTCATGCCGCCGACAAGGGCTGGGTTGACCTGTGCAGTCGAGTTCCCGGCAACCGACAAAACGGCGAGCACGCAAAGCGCAGACAGGCGACGCATCGACGATCCTCCGTTGCGAAGACTGTCATCCTACCGGGAAAAGACAAGGGGTTCAAGCGCCCCAGCAATTCGGTACTGGCCCAATTTCAATTCAGACTAGGACACGACCAGCAATTCATGGCGCGAAGTAGCTGGAGATATCGAGGATCAGTTGGGTGATTCCCGACGCAAAAGCATCGACCTTTCCGTTGGTGCTGGGCACGATGGCCATGTTGTTGGTGATCGAGCCATCCAGTGCGTTCAAGGTGGAGACCAGCGGTTTCGGGTCGCCATCGGGCCATAGCGTCAGGTAGCCCAGTCCGCCTGTCGGGACAACTGTGGCGTTGAAGACATAGGCCTGCGCCGTGACTGGCGGTTCACACTGACTACCCACCACATTCACCGGAGGAGTCAGGGTCCCGCTGAAGGGCTGACCGCTGCCCACGTGGCGGGTGTCGATGACGCGGCAGGGGGCCACCGGGTACAGCGACAGTCCATCCGGACCTGCCAGCGCGAAGTAGCCGTTGATATCGATGACCAAGTCGGTGTCACTCGAGGGATAAACCGAGACGTTACCACTACTACCGGCGGGCACAATCGCCGCATTAGCGATGATGGTTCCGGGGACGTCGTTCAAGGTTGAAACCAGTGGCCGCGTCTGGCCGGTGGGCCAGACCGTCAGATAACCCAGCCCGCCGTGGGGCACGACGGAGAAATTCAGCGAATAAGCTGCTGCGCTGGAAGGAATGTTGCAGGTCGTGGCATTGAGTATGGGAAAATCGCGTTCCTGATGGCCAGGCAGGTAGGGCGCTCCCAGACCCTGAGGAAAATTAGTCTTGCGGGTGTCCGCGATGCGACAAGGCGTCAACGGATAGAAGGCCAGCGTGGAACCCGACACTGGCGCGAAATAGCCGTTGATGTCGAGGACCACGTCGGTCGTGTTGGTGACATACACGCTGACGGCGCCGTTGGTTCCCGCCGGTACGATCGCGGCATCGGCCTTGATGCGGCCATCCAGCGAGTTCAGGGTGGCGACAACAGGCCGGACTTCGTCGGTCGGCCAGATGGTCAAGTAGCCCAGTGGCCCTTGCGGCACCACGGAGACATTTAGCGAAAAGGCCTCTGCCGTGGCAAGACTTGCGCAAGGCGGGTTCGCCGATTGCGCCAACTGCGGAAGGTTAAATGTCCGGTAAGTGCCGCCCGGAATCGGACCGCCGGTTAACCGCGTGTCCATCAGACGGCAGGGGATAATGGGAACAAATTGCTGTGCTTGCGAAAATATGCCGTCAACCGAAAAGGATTGCGTCATGGTAAGTGTGCAGGAAGCAGTGCCAACACATGCGCCATTCCAGCCGCCAAAAACCCATCCCTGGCCGGGAGTGGCATTCAGCGTCACCTGGGCGCCCAAAGAATAGGTATGCGAGCAGGTGCCGGGACAGCTTATGAAGCCGTCAGTGCTGGCAACGGTTCCGTCGCCGCTGGTCGAGACGGTTAGCGTTGGTGGCAGTTGAAGCTCGAAGACTGTGCCCGCATTGTTGGTCCCGCCCGCCTTTGTGGCTCCGTAGAGGTTCCCGTTGGTGGCTTGCATCAGCCCGGCGTAAGGGTTGGCGCCGTCAGCGCCGGTGAAGATGTGCAGCGTGGTAAGCGTGCCGCTGGGGGTGATGGCGAAGACCGTGCCATAGTCGGTGGCTCCCCCGCCCTCGTAGGTGGTTCCGTAGAAGTTCCCGTCGCTGGTTTGCAGCAGTCCCGCGTAAGGCACACGGCCGTCAGCGCCGCTGAAGCTATACAGGGTGGTCAGTGAGCCGCTGGGTGTGATCTTGAAGACCGTGCCGGCGTTGCTAGCACCGCCCTCATAGGTCGTTCCGTAGAAGTTGCCGTCACTGGCCTTCACCAGCGTTCCGGAAGGTGCAGCGCCGTCTGTAATGGCGAAGCTGTGCAGCGTAGTCAGTGTGCCCGAGGTGGTGATTTTGAAGACCGTGCCTTCGCCGTTCGTCCCGCCGCCGACAGCGGTTCCGTACAGATTGCCGTCGCTGCCTTGCACCAGCCCGCCTTGAGGGTTCGCGCCGTCCGGGCAGTTGGTTTGGGCGCAAAAGGTGTGCACGATGGTCAGCGAGCCCGCGGCGGTGATTTTGAAGACCGTGCCTACATTGGGGGCCCCGCCTTCATAGGTTGTCCCGTAAAAGTTCCCGTCGCTGGCCTGCAGCAACGGAGGCCAAGGATTGCCACCGTCGGTCGGATATCCAGCGAAGACATGCAGGCTGGTGAACGTGCCGCTGGGAGTGATCTTGAAGACCGTGCCGAGAGTCCTGCCTCCTATGGTAGTGACCCCATAGAAGTTGCCGTCGGTGGCTTGGATCAGCCCGGCATAAGGCTCGGCCCCGTCCGAATAAGCGGTAAAGCTGTGCAGGACGGTCAGCGTGCCGCTGGAGGTGAGTTTGTAAACCGTGCCCGGGCCTTGGCCACCGTTGAACGTGGTGCCGTAAAAGTTCCCGTCCGTAGCCTGCACCAGCCGGCCCAGAGGATACTCGCCATCAGGACAGTACTGTTGCGGGCAAAAACTGTAAAGCGTGCTGAAGGTTTGTGCAGGCGAGGCAATCACGGTTGCGACACAAAACACAAGGACGATGCCCACCATTTTCCAGGCGCTAGATTTCGTCATACTGCCCCCTTTAGGCTTAAACCGGGTACAAGACTGACAGCCCTCAAGTGCGCAGCTTCTTGATTGGAGACCCGGAGAAGAGGAATGGGCCAGGATTTCCATCAGGAGGAGCGGGCGTGAGGGTCTGCACGAAGTTCCTCCAAACGGATGCAAGGCCTTTGCGGCACACAAACAGCACCTTTATAACCGGCAAACTACCCGTTTATCTGTGAACTGCGTCACTGCTTGCGGTGACGGCCGTCGGGAGGTAGCGCTGGCTTGGGTTGTGGGCGAATCGTGACCGGTCTACGGGGCGAAGTAGCTGGAGAGGTCGAGGATCAGATGGGTGAGTCCCGACGCATAGGCATCGATCGTGCCGTTTGTGGTGGACACGATCGCCATGCTGTTGGTGATGGATCCATCCAATGCGTTCAAGGTCGAGACCACCGGTCTCGACTGGCCGTCCGGCCACAGCGTCAAGTAGCCAAGGCCGCCTGTAGGCACGACCGTCGCGTTGACGACATACGCCTGCGCTGTCGCCGGCGGTCCACAGGGACTATGCACCACATCTACGGGAGGAGTCAGATTTCCGCTAAAGGGCGGGCCCAGCTTGCGCGTGTCGATGATCCGGCAAGGCGCCGCCGCATAGAGCGACAGTCCGCCCGTACCCGGCGCTGCGAAGTAGCCGTTGATGTCGATGACCAAGTCTGTGTCGTTGCTGGGATAGACGGAGATATCACCGCTGCTGCCCGCGGGCACAATCGCGGCATTGGCGATGATCGTCCCAGGGAGATCGTTCAAGGTTGAAACCAGCGGTCGCGACTGGCCGGTGGGCCAGACCGTCATGTAACCCAGCCCGCCGCGGGGAACCACGGAGAAGTTGAGCGAATAGGCGGCGGCGCTGGAAGGAATGTTGCAGGAGCTGGCATCGAGTATAGGGAAAGCGCGTTCCTGACCGCCGGTCAAGTAGGGCGATCCCAGGCCGCCGTTGGGGTGTCGCGTGTCAGCGACGCGGCAGGGGGTCAGCGGATAGAAGGCCAACGTGGACCCCGAAGCCGGGGCGAAGTAGCCGTTAATGTCGAGCACCACATTGGTCGTGTTGGTGACGTAAATACTAATCGCGCCTTGGTCCCCGGCGGGCACAATGGCGGCGTCGGCCTTGATGCGGCCATCGAGCGAGTTCAGGGTGGCGACCACGGGTTTGTCTTGCCCGGTGGGCCATAGGGCGAGATATCCCAGCGGGCCGGACGGAACCACAGAGACATTCAGGGAATACGCTGCTGCGGTGGCGGGAATGTTGCAGTTGCCCTCTTGTGGTATAGGGAAGCTTCGGAAAGTGCCGCCCGGAATCGGGCCTCCGCTAGCGTGCGACCGCGTGTCCACCAAGCGGCAGGGCGTGACGGCGACGAATTGCAGAGGCTGGGAACTGCCACCGCTGGTAATGGAGACGTCGTCCACATACATGTAGGTCAAGCCGCTGTAGCCATCTGCGTGAGAATTGAAATAGATCTGGATCGTCTGTCCCTGGTAGGGTGTCAGGTCGTAGGTCACCTGCGTCCAGGTTTGGGTGTTGGATGCCAGCTTGAAGATCTGGGCCAGCTTGTTTCCATTGCTGTCGCGGACCTGCGCCTCCTGCCATTCGTTTTCGATTGTGCCGCTGGTCGAGGGCCAGTACCAGAAGCTCACAGCCGGGTTATCTCCGTTGGGAATGGTGACGGCTTGATAGAGCGACGAGTCACCATTTGGCACTGGGCTGCCGGTCGCGCCTAACTGAGCGGCGAAGCTGCCGCTATGGACCTGCTGCGTCGAGATGAGGGGCGGAAAGATCCCACCTGGGTGCCAGCAGGTCAGGGTACCGCTTTCAAAGCTGCCGTCCGACAGGGTATTGACCAAGCAAGCCGGGGTTTGTGTGCCCAGGCCAGTCAAGGAAGCGACCTGGGGGCTGTCGGGACCGTTATCGGTGACCGTCAAGGCGCCGCTTCTGAGTCCCGTGCCGGTAGGCTGGAAGCTCACGTTGATGGTACAACTGGCATTCGAGCCCAGCGACGCTCCACAGTCATTGCTCTGGCTATAGTCGCCGCTAGCGCTGATGCCGCTGATCGACAGGCTGCCCGGCTGATGGTTGGTCAGGGTGATTTGCTGGGCTGGGCTGATGGTGCCGACCGTCTGCAGTCCAAAGCTGAGACTCGCAGGATACAGTCCTACGTAGCTTGGAGTGTTGCATTCGGGAAACTGGAAGCTGACGATACGGGTATTCCAATTCCAAGCGCCATTGGTCACCAGGTATTCCGTGGTGTACCAGAAGGTACAGTCGTCAACCGGATCGACGGTCATGGAGCTGTAATCTCCCCAGCGGGTCAAGCCGTAGGTCTGCGAACCGCTGCCGGTGATGACCGCGGTCTCGGCTTCCAGCGCAGCCGCCGGGTCGGTGGGCACCCGTCCGGCAACCGCAATCGAGGGATACACTGAGCTGCTGGATACGCTGTAGCCCAAGGCAATGTCTTCGGCCTTGTCCATGGCAATACTTCCCATCCAGCGATAATTGGAATCGGGAGCATAGGTCCCTTGCTGCGCCACTACCGGGGTCCCGTTGGGCGCCTGAATCTCATACCAACGCACCCCGCTGCTGCCGCTGACGGCCACGGATTGGTTGACCACCAGGGACTCGTGACTGCCAAAATTGCGATACGCCAGGCGATACATCAACCGGTCGGCGAGCGAGTCCAGTTTGGTGGTGGTTCCAGGTTGGGGCACGCAGCCGCTTCCTCCGTTGCAGAGCGGCGTGAAGGCCGCCACGGGGATTATGGTGGGGCCGGTGAAGGTGGCGTTGGCAGGATTGCTGAAATCGGTGTGAAACTTGTATAGGTTGAGCGAGTTGGCGCCAAAGTTGAGCACGTAGTTCGGCGAACCGGGCGGCGGGGCAGTGGTGCCGTCGACATCGGCCGGCAGCAATCCTCCCACCATGGAGCCCTGTTGAAAACAGATCTGCGTCGCCGGCAGTCCACTCAACATCTGGGTGCGGTCATAGGCGCACACCTCGGAGCCGATGAAGCTCTGGCCATTGAACATGTTGAAGGTTTCATAGTAGGCATCGGGCCAGACGCCCATCTTGGGATAGTCGTCAAAATCGGAGTACTGGAAAGCATAGCGATACCACATTCCGGTGGCGTCGGGGCCCATGGAAACGGCGACGCACTGCAGATAGGGAGTGGTCGAAACCGAGAACTGGCTCATGACCCAGCGATTGGCCAGTTTGTCATACAGCACAATGGGATCGCCATCGTTGTTCGCCTCACAGCCTCCGCCAAATCCCGACCATAGAACATTGCCGGCAGCCGGACCGCCCACCAGACCTCCGTTGCTCTTGTCGAAGATGGCGAAATAGGTATTCACCCACTGCACGTATTGGGTGGCGCCCACGGCCCCGTTGGTGTCGGGCGGGGAATACTCCACGATGAATCCGTATCGCCCATTGCCAAGCCCTTCGGAGCTGTTGCTCATCAGAGGGGTGTATCCGAAGGCCCGCCACTGCCGCAGCGGATCTTCGGGCAAGGGCGTCAAGCCGCGGGGAAGCGGGATGGGGCGCACCGGTTCGGCTTCGTGCTGATGCCGGGAGGCGGGCGGGGCCTGGCGCATGAGGTCGATCAGCGGTAGGGAAACGTCATGGTGAAGGTCGCGCCGCACGCTGGTGGGACCGTGACTAGCCTGTGCCAGGAGGACCACGGGAACGATGCCCAAGGCGACCAGCGACCACATCCAACGTCCGAGGGGGACACGGTCCGTTGTAAGCATGCACTTCTCCCGAAGCACGGCCTCGCATATGATCGCACCCGCGCCCAGGCGCTTTAGCGATCACATTGATTGCTTCGGCAAGATGGGGCTGTTTGATTAGAGAAGCCCGGAAAGGCCCGCCGTAATTGCAGCGGACGTCGTTCTGCAGTGGCAGGAACTGAGGCGTTCCCGTCCCCTGGCGGCGGCCAAGGCAGCAGCAGCGCGCTAGGGTCCAGTCGCCAATGGCAACATGGCGCGAGGTTTTCCGGCCTTTGCCGTCCTCAGGCGATCTTTCTCTTCGCTCGATCAGCCAACTCCGAGCCCTTGTCAATCCAGTCGCTCGCCCGATTGCCGAGATCTTCCACTGCGTCGCGGGCGCCTTCGTACTTGCGGCGCAACGTCCTGCGCATCCGCTTGCCACTTTGTGGCGCGAGCACGAGCGCGATCACAGCGCCGCCTGCGGCTGCAAGTCCGATGAACAGCGTGGTCAGTCCATGGTTTCGACGACTCATTCGTTCCGTCCTTCCCTCAGGGAAAATACTGCGACCGCGATTACAAACCGTCAGATACCGCCGAGATATCTGCCGATTCGTACAACGAGGTCAACGTAGAATGATCTTCCGAACTTTCTTGTTCCTGGGCCCGACCCCACGTCGGGCCCATTTTCGATGAAACTCTTTGTACAGTAGCTAATCCTAGCGCGCGGCTGGCTTCACGCCGGCATCCGGAGCCACCCTAACCGCGTTAGGAGCAGTTGTCGCATTCGGAGCCACGGTTTTGGCGTTAGCGCCAACGGTCGCATTGGGAGCTACGGTTTTCGCGTTAGCACCAACTGTCGCATTCGGAGCTATCCTGACCGCGTTAGGAAGAGGTCGCGCATTCGGAGCCATCCTGACCGCGTCAGGAAGAGGTCGCGCATTGGGAGCCATCCTGGCCGCACTCGGAAATGAGCGCGCCCCACGCTGCGCGAAGCAGACGCCCGTCAGCAAACTCAGCAACAATCCAACAAAAATCATCTTTTTCATACACTCACCCTCCTACGGGATTTGGATTACTAGCTTGCACGAATGCTGCCAAGAACGACGGAAAAGGAAACACTAGGGTTATCCAGGCCCCTTCGGCCTACGGTAGGAAACTTTTACTCGCAGGTGAAAATCTGCGGGGCTGTCGGGAGTGATTGTAAGAATTAAGACAAAGTGTGTCCGTTCAGGCTCGGGTGCGGGTAACTCTCTCTGGGGATGGTGCTACACTCAACGCAATAACGGTGAGGCTTCGCTTGTCCATCCGTCCACATTTATTCCGGTCGCATCCCAACCTCAGCGATGAAGTGAATCGCAATATCGTGCAATCGGAAATTGAAGGGGGCGTGTTCCTCAATGACCTGCCACCCGCGACCGTGCTGGAGGTCCAAACCCAGCACCACTGTTACCTGGTAGTCCTTCTGAGCGACAACCACGCGCTTATCTCAGGACATCCGCAATATTGCCCCGAACCAATCCGGGTGGCCATTGCGGGCTCGACCTGGGGAGGTTCCATGCTGAAACGGCGCTTCGTCGGTCGCGGTATGCACCTGGAGTTTTGTCATCCGGAGTACCGGACGCCGATCGTCACCTCGCCTATCCAGGAAATCCGAGAGCCGCAGAGGGTGCAGGCCCGAGATCGATGCGCTGGCGTAGATCGCTACGGATCAAGCGTCTAACTAAGCTAGACATCCTTCAGTTGGTTCTCATCCATTCCGAAATAGTGGCCCAGTTCGTGGATGACCGTGCGGCGGATTTGCTCCCCGACTTCGGCCTCGCTGCCGCAGACGGCTTCGATGTTCTTCTGGTAAAGCACGATGTGATCAGGTCCGATGGGCAGGTCAAAGACGCTCTTCCTGGTCGTGGGCACCCCGTGAAAGAGGCCTAGCAGCAACCGTCTTGGCCGTTTGGACGGATGCGATAACTGGTCTGGCGGCAAGTCTTCCACCAGAACAGCAACATTGCGGATGCGCTTACGGAACTCTCGCGGGAGCGAGTCAAGCACTTCCTCGACTATCAGAGTGAACTGTGTGCGCTTCACTGCTCGCCTCCCATTTCAGCCACCAATGGCAAAGGGCAGCGGGTGCTGCCCAGAAGCACTGGTTTAAGGGTATAGATGGGGGCCTTCAACTTACAAATTGCCGGCCGAGGGGTTCCAGCCTCCCAATTGTCCGCACTCATTCAGTTAGGTGATCTCGCATTTGGAGAACGCATCGTGATCACCCAGGACCGCACGATTGTTGACGGGTATGCTCGCGTGAAGCTGGCACAATTGAAGGAGCGACAAGCGCTGCCCTGCATCGTATATGAGCTAACCAAGACAGAAGCTCTTCAATCTCTACTACTAAAGACATCTTCAATCGAGCGGCTGGAACGCCTTTGCCCGCAGCCAGCAAGGTACCAGCGCTCTACGTGGTTTGGCGTCCGCTCGATAATCCCTACCCCGAGCCTCTCTTGCAGTCCCAACCGTTCTCCACATCACGTGAGACGGTGACTGCGGTCATAGACGAGGAAAATGCAGACACTGCATAATTCAAAACGCCTGTACAGGTGGCATCTGACCCGAGTTCCTGCCTGAAGCAGTGTCGCGCCCACTCCCGGACGGGAGAGCCACTGCCATCTGAAAGTGTCAACCCAGTTACCTTTGACATTGAGCTCCCCGGGGGCCTTGCTATGGGCTTTCTCGACATCTTCTCGCTCTTCGTTCTGCTCGTCATTCTTGCCTTAGTGGTAGCGATTCTTCTGCTCTTGGCGTGGCTGCCAGGGAACATTGCGAAGAAGCGCCGCAGTCCCTGGGCGGAAGCCATCAACGTAGCCGGCTGGATCGGCATTCTGCTGCCCCCCATCTGGATGCTGGCGCTGATTGCGGCATTCATCAAGCCAAGATCTGGAGAGGGCGCTGCGATCGCCATCAGCGAAGCCGAGACGGCGGAACTGGCGGCGACCATCACGGGGATTTCCCAGCGCATTGCCGCCATGGAAACCGGAATGCGCGAATTAGCTTCCAGAGCGATGTCGCGGGGCACGGAGGGATCACAGCCATGATGGTCGCGATCCTCGTCATCGGTTACGTGCTGATCTTGCGGTGGCTGGACCAGAAGAACCGGGAGAAAGACCGGCTGAAAGCTGGCGCCGCAATGCCGCCAGGCCCGGCAGATTACGCCACCATCCAGAAAGCGTTGGCGCAGGTTTCCGACCGATTGATACAGGTTGAGACGGAGTACCGCGCACTGGCCCAGCGCCTGGGGGTACCGCGATGATTGCTTTCCTCGCGATTGTGTACTGCGTCGGTCTTTACTTGGTCTTCATCAAGTTTCGGCTGCTTCCGTTCAATCTGCCGGCGCAGATTGTCGCAGGCATGGTCGGCTTCGTGGGCTTGCTCATCGTGCTGTTCGGAATGAATTTCACCCAGCCGTTTACGGTGGGGGCCACGGTGTCGGAATTCACGACTCCGGTGGTCGCCCGTGTTCCCGGTCGTGTGATTGAAGTGCCGGTGCAAAACAACTCTCGCGTGAAGCGGGGCGATGTCCTGTTTCGGATGGATCCGCAGCCCTACCTGGACAGCTTCCATGCCGCCGAATCGGGGTTATCGCAGGCTGACATCCAAACCGCGACTGCCATTAGCCAGGCCAACCAGGGCGTCAAGGCCGCGATCGCGAACGCGCAGGCGGTCGAGGCCGCTATTCAGGCGACGAACGCCGCCATCGAGGCGACCAAGGCACACCTGGATCTGGCCGGCACGCGGTTGAAGGAATACACCGAATTGGCTGGCAAGAACGCTGGCAGCCAGTTCGAAGTGGAGCGATACGCCGCCGACGTCAGCAGCCTTACCCAACAAGTGGCCGCGCAGCAGCAACAGATGGCGGCGCAGCAGCAACAACTGGCTGCGGCCAAGGCCCAGCAAGCCCAGGCACAAACCGCATTAGCCACCGCCACGCAGATGCGGCCGGCGGTAGTGGCGCAAGCGAAATCCCAAGTGGAAGGCGCCAAGTGGAACGTGGACCAAACCACGGTTTACGCTCCCGACGACGGCTACGTCACCCAGTTGCAATTGCAACCGGGAGCCATGGCCTCGCTTACGCCGGTGATGGTGTTCGTGAGTTCGACCGAGCGAAGTCTGGTGGTTGCGACCGTCATGCAGAACTATCTCAACACCTTCAAAGTCGGCGCGGAGGCTGAAGTTGCGCTGCCGGCACTGCCGGGCAGGATTCTGAAAGCCAAGGTTACGAGTATTGAGCTTGCGACCGGAGCAGGTCAGCTCGACCCTGAGGGTAAGCTCCCGACCAGCATGGTCCCTCACCCGCCCGACCGCATGTTCATCCGGCTCCATCTGGAAGAGGACCTAAGCAAGTACGTCGTCACCGTCGGATCCAGCGGCTGGATTGCCATTCGCGGTGATTCCTGGCAGGGCTTGTTCATCATCCGGCAGGTCATCATGCGCTGGTACACGTGGACCAACTACATCTTTGCGGGATATTGAGCTTCCCGGGTAAAGGCCGTCACTCATGAGAGAGGGCGAACGGAGCAGGCATTGCGGGCCAGCAATATTGATCCTGGCGAGCGCCATGCTCGTGTTGTTTACCGCAGGATGCGCCGTGAAACGTCCTCCGGATACAGCGCAGGCGGTTAAGGACTCGTTACCGGCGGCGACCAAGATTCCGGAGCAGTGGACGAGCCAGGGTGTCAGCGCCGATTCAGTGCAAACAGAGTGGCTCAAGAGCTTCGGCGATCCGCAAATGGATGCCATCGTCGCGGAAGGACTGAAGAACAATCTTTATCTGCAGGCAGCCGCCACCCGGATTGACGCCGCCGCCAACATTGTCACTGAAGCCCACTCGCAAATGCTGCCGATGGTTGGCGTTTTGGGGTCCGGCACCTACCTCGGCCGCTACAACCAGAAAAATGTCCGCGGGCAGGACAAGGGAAGATACAACGCGTCCAGTCTGTTGGGTTCGGTGTCGTGGGAATTGGACCTGTGGGGCCGCATTCGCGCGCAGACGGCGGCGGCGCAGCAGGAATTGGCGGCCACGCAAGCGGATGTGCAGTTTGCCCGGGAATCGCTGGCCGCGGTGACCGCTAAGACCTGGTACCTGGCGGTTTGCACGCGAATGTTGCAGGGCTACGCCGCGCAGAATGTGCAGCTCAAACAACGGGGCCTCGAACTCGCGGAAGCGAAGTTCCATGTCGGGGAGATCCAGGACCAGCAAATTGCCATGGCGAACGCCGACTTGGCAGCCGCACAGAGCCAGTTGACGCAGGCCAATAGCGCCTATGAGCAGGTCATACGGGCACTGGAAATCCTGCTCGGACGCTACCCTTCGGCGGAACTGCAGGTAGCGGAGATGATGGTTGCTTTGCCTCCTCCGGTTCCCGCCGGGCTCCCCTCACAACTGCTGGAGCGCCGTCCCGACGTCATCGCCGCCGAGCGGACCTTTGATGCGGCGTTCCACATGGTCCAGTCCACCAAGGCTGCGCGCTTGCCCGCCATCAGCTTGACCGGCGCCGGCGGCTACATGACGAACGAGATCTATCAGAAGCTGGCCCTGCGTCCGTGGATCTGGACGGTAGGAGCAAATCTCGCCGCGCCACTCTACACCGGCGGATTCCTTCAGGCGCAAGTGAAAATCGCCAACGACAACCAGAGAGCGGCACTCGCCCTCTATGGCCAGACCGCGCTCCAGGCCTTCGGCGAGGTCGAGGTCAGTCTCTCGAATGAACGCTTCCTGCGCGAAGAAAAACAAGACGTCGATGCGGTGTTGAAAAACGCCGAGCAGGCCCTGGGACTTGAACAGACGAAGTATCGCGTCGGACAAGTTGACCTCGGTCCCGTGTTGCAACTGCAAGCTGCCGAGTTGGGAGCGAAGGCAGCGGTGACCCAAGTTCAATATGAGCTACTGGCCAATCGCATCAATCTTCACCTTGCACTGGGAGGAGGTTTCTAGCGCAACGGGTCTTGCAAACGCACCGGGAGGAGCGATGAGAAACGCAGTTCTGCTTCTATTCCTTGGAATGTCCGTAGTCAATGTCCACTTTGTCGGGGATAACTCGGATGTCGCGTGTCCCCGTGGGAGGTCGTAATGTTCCAGCGGAAGTGGTGGATCATCTCGTTCACTGCCATTCTGTTCACCAGCATCGCTGCTGAGGCGCAATGGGTGATGGTGGCCCGTGCAGTCCAAGGACGTGTCCAGCGGATGCAGCAAAAGCCGGACAACGCCGCGGGCTACGACGTTGCCACCCTCATTCTCGAGGCGGCTGTTGACAAGGTTTACGAGACTGCCCTGAAGTCCCTGCAGTCTCATGCTGATGTGGTCGTCACCAAGCAGAATCCAAAAAAAGGAATAATTCAGTTCAGCAAGGGCCAACAGGTGGCTAGCCTTCGGGCGACTTCGCTGGGCGATAAGGTGACGCAACTCGTTATTGCCTCCAGCTTGACCGACACCCAACCCAGCACCACTTCGTTGGTGGTCCAAGCGGCGCTGAAGGTGTGCACCGACATGCATGTCAAATGCGTCGTGGAGGAGAACTAGCACGTTTCGGTGATTGCAACACGGGAGTTGCGAGGCATGAGCATCCGGTTGGGGGATTACGTCAACAGCCAATGCTTGCGCTGCAAGCGCATCGTGAGCGCCCTTTCGGTCGTGCTTGCGGGATGCAATAGATCGCTCATTTCCCAGATAGCCGCGGTTCAAGCCACAACCATAACCGCAATTGATGGAGACGCTTTAGCCATCCTTAACACGGCATAAACATAGGTTCAACAACAGGAGAAAGGCATGAAGACACTGAGAGAGCAGTTCGCTGGCCGGCGACTTGAGACCGTGATCGCGCTGTTCGCGGCCGCATCCTCGTGTGCCGGAATGGCGCAGAACACCCGCGGCGCGGCCACCGGGCCCGCCACGGCCAGGGGCTACGACCACCCTGGTCAGTACATTCACCTGCAGGACGTTAAGCCCGCCGACAACATGTATCCGGTCATGCTGCATCCGGAGCAGGATGCCGAAGCGCGCAAGAAGCTCGCCGCCCTGGAGCAGAAGACCGGCAAGAAACCCAACATCCTTATCTTCCTGATGGACGACGTCGGCTGGATGGATCCCGGATTCAACGGCGGCGGAGAGGCCGTGGGCAATGCCACGCCGGTGATGGACAGACTCGCCAATGCAGGCCTGATCTTCACCTCCGCCTACTCGACGCCTTCCAGCTCGCCCAGTCGCGCCACCCTCATGACCGGGCAGAATCCTCTGCATCACGGTATCTTGATCCCGGCCATGTACGGGCAACCGGGCGGTCTCGACGGCCAGACTACCGTGGCCCTGTTACTGAAGAAGCAGGGCTATGTAACCCAGGGTGTGGGCAAGTGGCACATCGGCGAGAACCAGGCATCGCTGCCGCAGAATGTCGGGTTTGATGACTATGTTGGATTCCTAAGCGTGTCCGACATGTACACCGAATGGCGTGACGAGTACTTCAACCCTGAAGTTGCTCTTTCGCCGGGGCGCTTCTCCATGATGGAAAACGACCCCTTCAGCCACAACGAGGTCCACTGCACCCCTGCCAACAAGAGCAACTGCGAGATGGGCAAGCTTATTGACCTGACCTATATCAAGGACCTCGACCAGCATTGGTTAGATACCAGCCTCGCTTTTCTGGACAAGATGAAAGGCAGCAAGCAACCGTTCTTCCTTTATCACGCTACTCGCGGCTGCCACTTCGACAACTATCCTTCCGATGAGTGGGCCGGCAAATCCATGTCGCGCACCAGCTACGGCGATTGCATGGTGCAGATGGACTACACACTCGGGCAGTTATATGACAAGCTGCAGCAAATCGGCGAACTGGAAAATACCCTGATAATCCTTTCCTCTGACAACGGGCCAGAATGCGAGGTTCCGCCGCATGCTCGTACGCCGTTCCGTGGCTGTAAAGGATCGAGCTGGGAAGGTGGCGTGCGCGTGCCGACGTTCGCTTACTGGAAAGGCATGATCACGCCGCGCCGGGACGATGGTCTGTTCGACTTCGCTGATATTCTGCCAACCGCGATGTCACTTGCCGGGGTGCCAGGCGCCAAACTCGCTGACTTATTTCCCAAGACGACCTATATTGACGGTGTGGACCAGGCTTCGTGGATAGTGGCCAACGACGGCCACTCTGCGCGGCGCAGCCGGCCTTACACCCTGAACCAATATTTATCTGCTATGCGCATCGACGAATACAAGTACATCGTAACCGCGGAGATCGAAAACGGTATCTTCCAGAAGGGAGACTTGGGCGGGTTCAGCGGTTCCATTGTGACCGATACCGGCGGGGCGATCATGGTGAACCTCTACACCGATCCCCAGGAAGATGTAAATGTCGGTGCCCGACACATTCCGATGACGACACTCCTTGGTCAGGCGATCGGCACTTATGTGAAGGACCTGCTCAAATATCCGCCGCAGTTCAAAGTCGGCTTCTTCTCCAATAATCCGCCTTTGTACAACCTTGCACCGCAGATGAAGAGCATGCAAGAACGGATGAAGAAGAAAGACACGGGGAATCCGACACCCTAAATAACAGGTGAGGCGGGCCGCTGCAACGCGGCCCGCCTCACACAGTCAGAAGCAGGGAGTTGACCGCAACGCATTCGGCGAAGTAAGAGCACACTAGAGCGCGCCTATGGCGAATAATGACTTATCTACGGTGCAGGCACCCGGAAATGGCGCGGTGCGCCGCTATCACGTAATGGTGAAGCCCATCGGCTCCCTCTGCAATCTGGATTGCACCTATTGCTACTACCTGCACAAAGAACAACTCCTGGGCAGCAACTCGAATTTTCGGATGGCCGACGAGGTCCTCGAAACCCATATCCGGCAGTACATCGAGGGGCAAGATGGCGACGAGGTCGTCTTCACCTGGCAGGGCGGCGAGCCCACCCTGCTGGGCCTCCCATTTCTTGAGAAGGTGGTGGCGCTGGAGCAGAAGTACAAGCGAGCGGGACAGCGCATCGAAAACGATCTTCAAACCAATGGCATTCTGCTGGATGATGAGTGGTGCAAATTCCTCAAGAAGCACCGATTTCTGGTGGGCCTCAGTATCGATGGTCCGGAAGAGCTGCACGATGCCTATCGTCGCAGCAAAGGCGGTCAGCCTACCTTCAAGAAGGTATTCGCGGCCTCGGAGTTGCTGCATAAGTATGGCGTACGCTTCAACACTCTCACCGTCATCAACCGGCTGAACGCCACCCGTCCCTTGGATGTCTATCGCTTCATCAGCCGGGAAGTGCGTCCACATGAGTTGCAGTTCATTCCCTGTGTGGAACCAAAGGTCTTCCAAAGCACGGCCCCGCAGCAGTGGGACCCGGCCAGCTTGCCGCAACTCGGATCCACGGCGGCGCGGCCGGGAAACTCCGATTCGGTTGTAACCGATTGGTCGGTTGATCCGGAGGACTGGGGCAAGTTTCTTTGCAAGGTCTGGGATGACTGGTATGCACGGGATTACGGCAAAGTATTTGTGAACCTCTTCGAAACTGCCGTGGCCCAATGGATGGGCATGGAATCCCAAGTTTGTATCTATCACGAGTTCTGCGGCAAGGGTCTGGCGCTGGAGCACGACGGCAGCGTGTACTCCTGCGACCACTACGTCTATCCGGCCTACCGGCTGGGCAACAACCTCCAGACGTCGAGCGCCGAACTGGTGGTCTCGGAGCGGCAGAAGAGTTTTGGATTCGGCAAATTTCTTTCGCTGCCCGCTTGCTGCCGGGAATGCAAGTATCTGTTTGCGTGCAACGGAGAGTGCCCGAAGAATCGTCTGCTGCGCACCGCCGAGGGCGATGTTGGTCTGAACTATCTCTGCGTTGGACTTAGAAAATTCTGGGAGCACATTGATCCCGTAATGCCCGAGATCACTCGCAAGGTGCGGGCCGAGGGACAAGCTCCAGCCAGGCAATTGGTGAATTCAACGATAAGAGGGTGGCCGGCAAGGAGCCATCGTCACTTTGGCCGGCGCTCTGCACTACGGAGGGGAGAACCATCGTCATGAAATCAGTCATGATCTGTACTGTTTTGTTGCTGACTGTGCCTTTGATATGGGCGCAACAACCTACACCGGCGAGTCCACCATTTGGAGCTTCCGCTTTGGCGCAAGCCCCACCGCCCACGAGCAACATCCCGCCGCCGCCGAAATGGCCGACGGAGTTCCTGAAAGATGGAAATGTGCTGATCGTCTATCAGCCACAGATTCGTGATTGGAACAAGTTTCGCGAACTCACGTCCGACACCGTCATTTCGATTACTCCGAAGGGTGGTAAGCCGGTCCTGGGCGTGGTGTCGTGGCGCGCCACCACGGTAACGGATACCCAGGCGCGCATCGTGGTGATTAAAGACATCCAGCTTACCCAGGCGCGCTTTCCCTCGCTCGACGCGAATGCTTCTGCGGCCATGGAGCGAGTGGTGCGCGCCACCTTTCCTGGCACGAGGATGACGATTGGACTCGATCGCCTCCTGGCGGGCGTCAAGATGGCCCAGGAACCGGCGCGGCCTTCGGCCATCAGCACGCAACCGCCAGAGATCTTCTTCAGCAGCAAACCCGCGATCCTGTTGTTTGTCGATGGCGAGCCGGTTCGCGTGCCCATCGAAGGCACCAAGCTGGAGTATGTAGTCAATACCAACTGGGACCTGCTGTACGACAAATCGGATTACTACCTGCTGGACCAGAAGACCTGGCTGAAGGCGAAGACCCTGTCCGGACCCTGGACGGTGACGACCAAGTTGCCGCCGGACATGACACGCTTACCCGCGGGACAGAATTGGGACGATGTGCGGCAAGCGGTCCCTCCGTCTAAGGCGCCCACCGTGGCGCCCCGGGTCCTGTTCTCAACCAAGCCGGCGGAACTGCTGCTGTTTGCAGGCGAGCCCGCGTACAAGAAGATTCCCAAGACCAATCTCGCTTATGCCACGAACACCGACAGCGATGTCTTTCAGCAAAGCCCGGACCACCAACTCTATGTTTTGATCTCCGGGCGCTGGTTCCGCGCTGCGACGTTGCGCGGTCCGTGGGCGTATGCGGGCGCTGACTTGCCGGCGGATTTTGCCAACATTCCGGTCACTCACCCGTGCGCGCATGTATTAGCGTCTGTTCCCGGGACCCAGGCGGCGCGGGACGCGGTGTTGCTGGCGCAGGTGCCAACCACGGCGGTGGTGAATCGCGCCGAAGCCGAAGCCAAGGTAAAAGTTGTCTACGCCGGCGACCCTCAGTTCAAGTCGATCGAAGGCACTTCCTTGTCCTACGCGGCGAACACCCAGGACAAGGTCATCAAGTATGGCGATCTCTATTACCTTTGCTTCCAGGGCGTGTGGTTCATGGCCACCAGCGCGAGCGGGCCGTGGAAAACCGCCGACTCGGTGCCTAAGGCGATCTATGAGATCCCGCCCACCTCACCGGTGTACAACGTCACTTATGTCACAGTCAGCAATCCCACTTCCACAACGGTGGAGAGCAGCTATACCAGTGGCTACATGGGCATGTTCGTCTTGGGAGCGGCGGTAGGGGCGTGCGTGGCCTACGGCACCGGATATTACTATCCGCCCTATTGGGGACCTTATTGGGGGCCTTACCACTATCCGGTTTACTATCCGTACCCCTATAGTTATGGCTACCGGGCGGTCTATAATCCCGCGACAGGTTTCTACGGTGTGGGAGGCGCCGTCTACGGACCCTATGGCTCCGCTGGCAGGGCGGCTTGGTATAACCCTTCGACCGGAACCTATGGACGGGCCGCCACGGTGCAGACGCCTTACGGCGGACGCACCGTAGCCCAATCCTATAACCCCTGGACAGGCACCTACGCAGCCACCGCGCAAGGCCACAATGCTTATGCCCAGTGGGGAAGCTCAGTAGTCACGCAAGGCGACGACTGGGCGCGCACAGCACACGTTACGACCGCGAACGGAGGAACCGCAGGCTACAGGACTTCGGATGGAGGCGCGGGGAGAGTTGTTTATGGCTCGCAAGGCGCTGCCGGAGTGGCGAAGACCGCTAATGACGACGTCTACGCCGGTAAAGACGGGAATGTCTACAAGCGGGACTCGAACGGAAATTGGAGCAAATACGACAACGGAAACTGGACACCGGTGGACAAGCCCACCGGCGGACAAAACAAAACCGCCGGCGGCGACTCGACGCTGAAGTCTCGCCAGGGAACGGCGGCATCAACGACGTCCCCCAACCAACAAAAGTCGGCTGATTTGCAACAACGCGCCCAGAGTGCCGGAGTGAACCCTGCCGGGCAAGCGGCAACGCAACCGGGTCAGCGCCGCTCCTCGGCTTCCCCGGAAACCATGCAGCAACTCAACCAGGAAGCAGCGGCGCGCCGGCAGGGTGCGGCGCGCGAGCAAACATTCTCCCGCGGCGCGGGTGCTGCTAGATCCGGAGGCGGCCGTCGCCGGTGAGCCGTTCAGTCCGTACCCAGCTTGGGCCTGCACCAGTCTCTCGCGAGGAGTAAGGCAGTTGGCCGGCGGTAGTACCGCGCCGGGAGGAAAGTCATGTACCGAAAAGCCATGGTTTGCGCAAGCTGTGCCCTTATCCTGATCGCTCTGGGAGTAGGCGAAGGACGCTGAGAAACCGGCCCAGAGTCACGAATAGATGGACGTCACGGCTGCAGGCATCCGCAACTTTCAACTGCCTGCAGAGCTGAGCGAGGTCCGTTGACCATAGAATTTGAAAGCATGAGGTAGGAGGATATATGCGAAACACCGGTTGCGGCGCCGCGCAGACATTAACCGTACTGCTGGTCGCCTCGGGGATGGCTTTCGCGCAAGTTGAGCATCAGTCGCGCACCTTGCTGGTAAATGGACATTCCGGACAAGCGGCCGTAATCCAGGAAAACGGGCGCGCCTATGTTGACCTGGAAGCACTGGCACAGATCGCAAATGGGTCGCTGAGCTTCAACGCAAATCGGATTGTTTTGACGCTACCGCCGGCCACGGTCAGCACCCCCAGCGGCGTTGACTCGCCCAACCCGGCGGAGGCTTCCGGCTTGTCGCGGGATTTCATGAAGGCCGCGATCGAGGAGATCGCATTGATTCGAGAATGGGGCAGTCCGGTTGGGAATGCCGTCCAGAATGGGTACCCACTCAAGGAAGAATGGGTGGCCCGCTACCGGGAACAGGCGGCGTCCGGCCTCCGACTGGCGTCGGTGGCAGCCTCGACCAACGCCGATCGAAATGCGCTGCAATTGCTCACCAATGAGTTCGAGGGCGTGCGGGACTGGAGCAACAAGCTGGTCGAGGCGGGAAAGTCCATGGACACAGCGAAATATTCCATGTCAGAGAATGCGCTGCGCAATGACCCCCAATCCCAAAAACTAATCACTTGCTGGCGTTTCCTGGCTTCGATGTTGGGAAGCGGCAGCTTTCAGGATGATTCCTCCTGCCACTGAGTCTCACTGGGTCACCGGGCGGAATATCCACGCGCGTTGCCGCCGCAACAGTTCATCCGTTCATGGGTGACTTTCTGATCGCGGGGCACGGCGAGAGTAGCGCCTTTCGTGTGGTCAATACACGGTCAACGATTTGCCCACTATTGACGGTTCAGCTATGCCCGACCGCTCTTGGCTCCACTCACGATAAGAACCTCAGCCGGGAAACTCATCCCCCGGTCTGTGGAATACTCACGAAAAGCTTCGAGCACCTGGCGCTTCGCTTCCTTCGCCTGCTCCTTGGAAAGCATGGCGATCTTTTCCCGGAACTTCTCAGACCACTCGTACCGCAGTGCCCAAAAGTCTTCCACTGAGATCGGCGCTTGTATGCTGAATTGCAAGAGGCGCTCGGAGGGAGCCATCCCGCCGGCCTTGGTAAGAACCTCCGCTAACTTGCCAGGACGGGCAAAGCGGAATGCGTCCGGAGCATCCGGTGCAGGCGGTGGCGAATCGACATACCGTTCGATGACTCGCGACAGCGTCCAGTGGAAAGGATTTCTTTCGGCTAAATGCCAGACCGCCAAGGCCAGTTTCCGCCCGGGCTTGAGCACTCTCAACATCTCGCGGACCGCGTCGACCGGAGAGGGAAAGAACATTACGCCGAAGCGGCTGATCACGGCATCGAAGGTATCGGCTGCAAAGGGCAGATGGTCCGCAAAGGCGACGTCAAACTGTGCGTTCTTCAACCCAAAACGCTCCGTCGCCCGACGAGCGCCTGCCACCATCTCGGGAACCGGATCAATCCCAAAGACCTTGCCTTCAGGTCCGACCAAGGCAGCCACGCTCAATGCCGGCTCTCCGGCACCCGTAGCAATATCCAGAACCGCGTGTTGCCTGCCAATCTGAGCATCTTCGACCAGAGCTTGTGTAATCGGCGCAAACATCTGCCGGATGATTTCGCCGTGCTTCTCCCAGTACGGAGCGGAACCGCTCCATCGGTTTATGACCTCCTGGTCGGGTTGCATGAGCGGAAGTATAGCTGCTTCGCGTCATTTCGCGCGCCTTTAGAGCGTTTTCAAAGTTATTGTAGACCATATCCGCAATGCGAGAACCAGGCTAAGGCATTCTCGGCGGTAACGGCTACCAGGGCTTCGGCAATGGCGCGTTCCAGAGCTTCTACGGTTCGGGCCTTGGCCGAGCGCAGCCACTGCTTGATCTTCGACCAGGCCTGCTCAATGGGGTTGAAGTCCGGCGAGTAGGCGGGCAGATAGATCAGGCGCGCTCCCCGGGCTTCAATCTGCTCCCGTACCCCCTGCACTTTGTGAGCCGACAGATTGTCCATAATGACCACCTGTCCGGGCTGGAGCTGCGGGCACAACACCTGTTCCAGATAGGCCAGGAAGACATCTCCATCGGTCGGCGATGCGATGGTCATGGGCGCCTGCAAGCCGTGGGTGGTGAGCGCCCCCAGCATGGTCAACGTAGACCAGTGGCTGTGGGGCGTCCCTTCCGGCACCCGTTCTCCACGCGGAGCCCGGCCATAGTTCCGCGTCATCTGCGTGCTGGCGCCGCTCTCGTCTAGAAACACCAACTGCGCAGGGTCGATCTGGGTTATGGCTTCCCACCACGCTTGCTTGCCGGCGCTGCTGCGCCTCCGGCGTTTCTTGTTCTTGGGCGTGGAGTGACTTTTTTTAAGCCGCAGTCCCATCTGCCGTAAGGCCAGCCACAGCCGCCCGATGCTCAAGCCCACGCCCTGGACCGCTTGCAGTTGCGCTTGCAACTCCCTCAGGGTCAGATCCGGCTGCTTACGGATTTGCTCCCCCATCCACTCCTGCACCGTCACCGTCACCCGGCTCACCGGACCACGTCGCCACGGCGGCCGCTCCATCTGCCCCGTGCGCGTGCGGGTGGCCGAGATCTTCTTGGCCCAGCCTTCGCTCACCCCGAATTGTTCCGCCAACTCCCCCAGTGTCCCTTTGCCCTGCTCATAGGCCTGCAAAAACTTTCGTCGCAAATCATTCGCGTATGGTCGTGCCATCCTGTGGAGCGGAGAATCGCCAGCAACAGTCTACACTATCTCTGAAAATGCTCTAATGTGGTCAATACACGATCAGCGATTGGTTGCGTCGACTACGGTGTTCTGACCCAAACCGTGCAGGTGCGGTACTTACTTAGCCGGAACCGAGAGGTCCTCGAGACGAGCGCCCTTTTTGGCAACGTAGAAGGCCAGCGCCTTCGCAGGCGCGCTGCTGCTGGCATTCTTCACGTTGTGCACTTCGCCGGCCGCGGTGGTGAACGCCTCGCCTGCCTTCAGGGTCACGGCGGTCTTGCCCTGAACCTCCAAGATCACCGAGCCCTCCTGGATATACACGATCTCGTTGCCCGATTGCGTGTGCTTGCCGCTCTCTGCGCCGGGTGGCACGATGCGCTGCACCAAGATGGCTTCCCACCCCGGCGCGCTCTTCAGTGCCGTTCGTTGCAGCACGGTGCCGCTTTTCAAATTGTCTTGGGCGCTCAACATCTGGCTGCCCAGCAACCCCAGCGCGACGCCCAGTGCCAATGTGACCCCAACCAAAAAGTTGATGCGCTTCATGGAGGCTCCTTTCATAAGTCAGCGCATACTAACACAGAAGACCGGCTCATCATCGATCGTCATATCACGAGTCACCGCTCACTTGGTGGATGAGGGGCAACCCGGAAGTTGAGTGTCAGTTGGCGAAAACAGGGCTTTCCTTGAACTGGACCGTGCCTCTACTGCGATTTGCGTTTCAGCGGTTTGCCAATTGCGACCAGGAAGATGGCAGCCTTGCCGGTTGCGTGCGGCGAAAAGAAGTTGATCACGTCATCATCAAAAAACGTCAGCCCGGTTGCACCCAAGCCCTGGGCATACGCGGCCAGGTACACCCTGCCGCCGATGGCGCCCGCTTCCAACTGGACGGCGCGGTAGCCGCGGTTCCCGTATCGCTCCAGGATGAGTTTCAAATCGGCGAGAAAGAAGATGTCCACGCAGGCGTCCGCCGGAAGCTCCTGCTCCAGACCAAGGTGGTAGGCTTCGGCGCGGAGTTCTCCTTCCTTCAAAAGCTCCAGGGTGTTTCGCTCACGGTGGAAGAAGTAAGCACCCGCCTTGAGCCCCTGCACGGAATGCACCACGATCAGGTAAAAATCGTTGAGCTGCGCGCCGGGAGGCTCAAGAAAATCAGCCGAAAGACCGCGGGTGGCGCAGTCGAAAATGGTTGAGAGTTGTGCCAGGGTAATGGATGCCGCCTTATCGAACGTTCGGGTCGAGCCGCGGCGCAGGATCACCTGCTCGATCGTGTCCTTGGGTTGTTCTTCATGCGGCAGCGGCTGGAGGCGAACTGCCTCACCGGCCAGAGCGGAAGATGGGAAGATGGGTTGCTTCCCGCGCCATTGCGTTACTTCCTCTGCGGACTCCAGCGAAGATGCGTCATGCATCTCCAACATGGCCGGGTACGCAACCTCATTCTCGGAAGGCGGGATCGTCTCTAGGCCGAGCACTGGAGCCTCTCTCGGGGATGGCAGCGGACTCTCCGATGTGTGCCCGATCGGCACCAGGCACAAGGAAACCTCACGCCGCGTATCGAGATCAAGCAAGCGGTTCACGTCGCCGTCCACGAACCCGAGCACGATCTCGGCGGAGTTAGTGGATTGTCGGCTATCCGGAAGGAATCCAGTTGTGACCTGCGGATCGGTACCGGGAAGTCGGCAAGGCACACCGAACCGCGTTGCAAGTGATTTGCCCAAGAATGAGTGTCGTGAAGCGCGTTTGAACTAAGCCGCTAGCGCGGCGGACGCTACCGCGTGCTCGAGTGAGGGGTCAGGGAGGGTCCACATTCGCCAGGCTTGAGGAAGGATCGATGTTGCGTTACGATGAGGCCATCCTGAGGCGAAGCGTTCATGGAAAGATCGATAAGCATCAATAAGTGCCTTTTTTGGCAAAACCCGCTTCTGGCAAGGCTTTCCAGGCGAAAATCGATTGAAATCCCATATGGCAGCCCGCATCCGCCGCCAACGCTAGCGGCTCCCTTCAAACGACCCTATCGAAACTGCCCACCGCCAAGTCCTGCAGATCGCTACCGTGCTGTCATCGGGGCAGTTCCGATAGGGATCTAACGTTTAGCGGGACTGATCGTCTACTGACGAGATCGCGCGCTCGATCGCTCAACCGTAAAGGCTGGCCGACGTGAGCTTCATGACCTCAATATGCGGATAATTCTCGAAGGCAATCCGCATCGCATCACGGCTCGGCTGGTCCCACGCTTGTTCTGTCGTACTGAAGATCACCGTTGATGCTCCGATTCTGAGGGCCAGGTCACGGTAGCGTTCGGCTGTTTGAATTGGTGTGAAACCCGTGCCCGCAAGGTCTGTCGTTGCTCTTCGCCTCGCCTATGCAAAGACGGCCGTCGGCAATACACCAGAGATCGACTTCAAGAAACATCTTCGTACTGCCTTTCAGCCTCATTCGTAACTCCGGGCGGAACAGGAAACTCTCCTTGGACTGAATTCTGAGCTTGTTTAGCGTTAGCACAGGCACATGGCCGTTATTCTTGAGCATGAGATAGATCATCTCGTCGAGCTTGTAAAACCATGCCGGCTCGTTCGGATGTTTCCAGCTTTTGGATTTGTACTGCTGTTTGAGGCCGCAGCGCCTACAGGTAAAGGTCTGATCGATGTCAGAAATGGAATGCCAGGCTGCATCCGAACAGTTCTCACACTGGAAAATGTAACCCCTGTAGAAGATGCCCTTTTCCACATAATCGTCAATGATTTCCCGCGCGAGCGCATCGCTGCCAACAATCTTAGAAATTGAGACGAAGTTGAGATACCGACGCCTGTCTTTCAGGTAAACGCCTTCGTCATGCACGCCCTTGACGGATTCGGATTTGTCCAGAAACTTCATTAGAAGTTCGCGACGCTTTTGGGACCAAAGCGCGTATCCCGCACTTTCGAGTCCGCCAAACTTTCGCATCGTCTCAGCTTCGTAGCGTCCTTTGTCCGATGTCTTGGATTCGTATCCACAATCTTCCAGGCGCACATGCTGCAAAAACATATCAATGGCATCGGATAGGAGCGTCAGGGGTGTGTCCGCCTGCGTCGGTAGCTCGCCTTTCGTGCCGAGCACCCGTTCGCCGACAAGCTCGTTGCGTTTCCGCCGTTGGGCCTCCATGGCCTCACTTGGCGTCTGCCCCGCGGTTTGGCGCCGTCGGCTACGGCCTTCCCACCATTCCACAAAATAATGGCCTGGCCGCTTGTCCCAGGCGTAACGAGTACCGGCTCGGCGCAGAGAAACGAAGCGCCACTGTCCACCGTCCTCGCGGATCTTCTTGATAATCCGAACGGTTTTCTTTACTGCCACATAGCACCTCTTGGTGTCTGTTTCTTGCTCTATTACAGACACCACGAGTGTACTATAGATTTCAAGCTATTGATTCTATTACAGGTTATAAATTTATGGCGGAGAGGGGGGGATTCGAACCCCCGATACAGCTTTTGACCGTATAACGGTTTAGCAAACCGCCGCCTTCAGCCACTCGGCCACCTCTCCGGCTAGGGCGTATGCCCGCTGTGGCGGGCGCTGCTGCTGCGCGCTTTCTGATTATAGCAGCCGACGGCGATTGTGCAGCCGCCTCAGCGCAATTCGGTAGTGGCTGAATTTCAACCCCTACCCGCAATTCGCATCGCGCCTTCCTATCCCGTCGCCGCTCACTGCGGCGCGGTCAGCACGGTCTGGTAGGGATCGAGCACCAACTGCTTCACCTCTGCGGGGGCGGACAGGCTGAATCGCGTTTCGTCGCCTTCTGCGAAGACGCGGCCCAGATAGATTTGTTGCTCTCCCGTCACGCCGTAGACCGGAACGCTGGTCACCAGGTCCGGTGGCGCCAACTTCTGCCGGAGGACTCCGCTGACCTTCACCGTTCCGGCGTTGCGCGCCACCTTTACCTCGGCAACTTCGAGTTGCGGAAATGCGGTGCCGTTCACCCATCCATCAAAAAACCAATCCAGCGATTTGCGGTCCTCAAACCACAAGGCGCGCGGCAGCACCGCCTCGATGGCCTGCTGGAAATCCGTGTTGGTGATTTCTTTCCCTTGATAGCGGTCCACAATGTTGTGCAACAAAGCAAGAAAAGCGGTGTCGTCGCCATCCGGCTTTTCCGCGGTCCGCGAGGCGTCGCGCAACAGGCAGCGCAACATGTGAATGAGCCAGGTGCCGCGGCCATAGGTAATGATTTCGTAGCCATTGGGAAAGTGCGACGAGGACAGGCGTATGCCCAGCGTTACCGGTCCGGCTTCCACGTTGGGCCGGCCCTCTTTCGACTTGGACGCCAGCCAATTTCGATAGGTCTGCAGGGTCAGCTTCACGTCCGCCAGGCGAGTGCGTTCCAGCAGCATCAGCGAACAGTAGTTTGCCAGCCCTTCCATCAACCATTGCTCGTGATAGCTGGCCCACGACACTTTGTCCCCGAACCACTGGTGGGCGAGTTCATGCGGCATCATGACATCGCCATAGATGATCTGGTCAGCCGGGGGAAGGTTCAAGGCGGCGCGCTGCTCCGGGCTGAGGTAAACGTAGCTGGAAAGGAAAACCAGTCCCGGCCATCCCTGGCTGTCGGTACTGGGATTTTCCGCCAGCGAGAGGGTGCTGAAGGGATACGCTCCCAGCATTTGCGAAAGTGCAGTCAGGGTTTCCGCGGCGCTGTCGGCCAGCGATTGTCCCCGGCTGGCGGCGCTGGGGAAGGGCTCGGGCTTCATCCCCGAGGTCCGGGAAGCGAGCAACGATTCCGGCCCGGGCGAGGTGGCGACCATGCCGGACGGAGGCATGATTTTGATGATGCCGCCGCGCGCCGAGTAGGCGTTCACCTCCACATCGCCGGACTTTGCCGCACTGCGGACGTAAACGCCCATGTTGAATCCGGCGATGGGAATGGGTTTCTCGGTGATCCAGTGGGCCAGGAAGTCGCCGCCCTGTCGCTGCAGCGAAACCAGTTTCCCGGTAGCCACCACCGTCCAGGGCCCGGGAAAGCGGAAGGTGACATCGTAATTGGTCATGGCGATGCCGCGGTTGGGATACCAGGTCCCGCGCGCGCCCGCGTAAAGCAGCCCGCCGCCCGCATCCGACAGCACCGAACCGGCATAGCTGAAGCGCAGGGCAAAATGCGCTCCCGCCTGCAAGGGCTGGGAAAAGACGACCGCGACCACGTCGTTGCCACGCCGCGACATCTCGCTGCCTTCCACGGCTTCGTTCTGGATGTACTCCAGCGGCTGGCCGTCGGCGTCGACCTGCTTCAGTTGCAGGTAGCGGGACAGTTCGAACAGCACCATGCGCGCGCCGCTTTGTTTCACCTCCACGTCGAGCGTTGCCTCTGCCGCCAGGTCTCGCGGCGGGTCGAGCTTTCCGCTAAGGGTGTATTTGCTGACGGTCAGAACGTCCCGCGTCCACACCGGTCCGTTGGGTCCCTCGAAGCGGAGGTTGGAAAGCGGGGTCTTGCGCTGCGAGCGCATGGGGAAGGTCATCCACAGGTCGTAATAGATTTGCTGGTTCTGCGAGGAAGTATTGCCTACCACGATCTGCTCTGGACTCAGGGTATCGAAATAGACGTCGAACACTCCGTAGTGCTCACCCGCGATGCGAGCATGCAGAAAACGGTCCGCCGCGGAGGCGGCTTCGCCCGCCGCAGGCGCGGGCGGTGCGCTGGTGAACGAAATGCAGAGCCGCATGGCATCGACCTGCGCCAGCGCGCGCGCCGGAGCCTCCGCCCGGGTGAGGAAGCCTGCGGCATCCGTAGGCGGGCGCAGATACGGCTCCAGGTCCTTCGCCGTGTTGTCGTTGAAGCGCAGATACGCGGACGCAAACCGCTCTTCCAATACGCCGGCGCCGATGAAGCGGCCCAGCGACGAACGCTCCATGCGGTCGGGAGGACGCACCAGCACCTCGCCCTCTCCTTCAAAGAAAGCGCCCGTCACCTTGCCATCGACGGACTGAGTAAACGCGATGGCGCCGTCGTTCAGCCAGATATGAATATCTTCGCGGTCGATCTCCGCCTCGCGGATCTGGAACACCCGTTGCGGATCGAGTCCTACATTGCGCAGCGCCCGATACAACGGCAAGACCGGCCCGGAGGTCAGCGGAATCGATTGCCCCGGCATCGCCGTGCTCAGGGCGCAAAGAAACATTCCCACGAGAAAAACAACACGGGCCATCGAACCACCGGCCGGTTTGTGCTGCAGCGTCATGAGTGCCTATTCAAGGATGCTACCGGAGGCAGGGGCTTGTCATCTCGCGGGAGGGCAAATCGGCGCCGCAGACTGTCAATCTTTCACGCCCACGATGGTCACCCTATGGGTGAGTTCGCGGTCGGGGTCGAAGATGGGATATTCCAGGACCATGTTGAAGCCCGCCTGTTGCAGACCTTGCATGAGGTCGCGCTTCATCGGCCAGAATGATTTTCGATTGCTCCAGGACGACCACTTAGCTGCATAGCGCCACCTGTCACTCCTGCCCTCGGAATACCAGCGTCCAGCCCAACCTTCATGCTCTTTAACCCTGGTAAGGTGAAACTTGCCGTTTCGCCGGGTCTCGGCGACGTGAGTATCGATAATGACGACCCGGCGGCACACTTGCGCCATCAGATCGACGAACTTGCGCGGCTCATCCAGGTGGTAAAGGAGGCCACAGCAGAAAATCACATCGAAGACACCATACTTCGCCAAGTTGTGGACATCATCACACGCGAATGTCAGGTTGGGCAGATTGGTCCCCGCTTTGACTCGCTGACAATTCTCAAAATTGCTTTGCCGGACCTCGATGCCCAGCGCATCGAATCCGGCACGCGCGAGTTCGACGGTATAGCCGCCCTCGAGGCACCCAAGATCGACAACCCGTTTGCCAGCGAAGCCATCCGGAAACAGCATCCGCAGGAATTGCTTGGTGAACCTGAGCAGCGGGACATGTTCCATCTGCCAGGGCTGCTCCGGCTTGGTCAAAGACCCGTCGTCAAGCCGGATGTTGTGCGCCGTAAAGTTGCTCGCCACGATTTCCGTCTCCGATAGCTAAGGAGGCGCTGGTTAAGTCCGGCTCTTTGAAGGGGACGGCCTTCAGGCCGTCCGTAAATGACTAATATGAGGCCGCGGCTTTAGCCCCTGAGGCATGTCCACCGGACTTAATCAGACCTTCCCTAACATACCACTTCCGTTCCGCGCTTTTGCCCCGCCAGCTTGTCCCACATCGCGGGCTCGGCGCGATGCAGCTTCACGATCCTCCACAGGAAATAGAGCGCCGCTACCAGGCAGACCATGACCGCCACAATCGAGGCTTCCGGGCCGAACGCACCACCCGTCATTATTCCCGGCCCGCTCAGCGATCCGCGCAGCACGCCCTCGGTCATCTTGTTGCCAGAGAGCGTCATGCCGAACAGCGGGCCTTCGGTGAAGTTCCAGCCAATGTGCAGCCCGATGGGCAGCCACAGCCGCTGCGTCGCGGCGTAGGCCGCACCCAGCAGAACGCCGGCTTCCAGCGCAATCGCCACCGAACTGGCGAGGGTGGCGCCGGGATTGGCCTTGTGCGCCAGACCGAATAGTCCGGATGTAACGATCAACGCGCCCCAGGTCCCAACCAGCTTCGAACTCAAGCGGAAGAGCAGCCCGCGAAACAGGATCTCTTCCGTTATGGCCGCCATTACCGCGAAGGAGAATCCGTTGGCCAGCCCGCTGGTCGTGCCCCAACCTGCCGGATGATAGACGCCCACCGCCAGCAGGATTGCCATCACGACAGCGAACAGCAGAAAGCCGATGACGATTCCGGCTGCGCCTTCCGGCAAAGCACGATTGACGGCCAGCTCAGTGGGAGTGCGCCGCTCGATCAGTCGCGAAGCCAGAATGTAAGTGGCCAGGCAGAGCAGCGCAAGCACGGCCGTTCCCGCCGCAGGGGTGTACTCCCGCAGCACGGGCTGGACCAAGGCGATAACACCAGCGACGGCCACCAGGTTTAGCGAGCCGAGGCCCACTTCTTTCCACTTTTTGCGCAGGATGTCCTCCAGGAATCACCAGGTAGTACGTTCGCGTACCGAATGAGGTTCCGGAATTGTATAGAATCCGCAGTCCTGCTGGCGGGTCACGTCTTACACGGGAAGCGCCGCGTAGTTTATCTCGTCCTCAACGCTCTGCGCTGCGCTCGGGACTTTCCCGCTGAGGAGCGTTTCGAAGAATCGGTCCACCGCGTCGAGAATCTCGATCTCGCGCTTCGACTCATACACCGCCTTGCGCAACTGCGCGCCATGCGGCACGCCGTGGGTGAACCACGCCGCGAACTGCTTCATCTTGCCTTCGGCGCCGCCAACCTTCTCTTCCACCAGCATGCTGAAGTAGGTGCGGATCATCTGGTAGCGGTCGGCGTCGCTGGGCAGCTCGTACGATCCGGTGCGAGTGAATTGCTCGATCTGGCGGAAGATCCACGGATTCGAAGCCGCGCTGCGCCCGATCATCACCGCGTCGCAACCAGTCTGTGCCACCATGGCGGCGGCATCCTCGGGTGAGCGCACGTCGCCGTTGCCGATCACCGGAATTTTGACTGCGTTCTTCACCGCTGCAATCCACTCCCACTGCGCCGGCCCGCTATAACCCTGCTCGCGCGTGCGGGCGTGCAGTGCGACCGCGGCCAGCCCGCAGTCCTCGGCCATCTTCGCCAGGTTGATGTGCACGATTTCCTTGTCGCTCCAACCCGCGCGGAACTTCACGGTGAAGGGAATCTTCACCGCCGCGCGCACCGACTCGAAGATGTTCTTGATGAGCGGCAGATCGCGCAGCAGTCCTGAGCCACCATTACACTTCACCACTTTCTTGGCCGGGCAGCCGAGGTTGAGGTCCACCAAATCGAAGCCCATGGCCTCGACGACGCGTCCCGCCTCGGCCAGCGTGGCCGGGTCGCTGCCGAACAGTTGCGCCGAAATCGGGTGCTCGTTTCCGTAGAACGTCAGGTATTGCTTGGCCTTTTTGTCCTTGTGGCGGATGATGCCGTCGGCCGAGGTGAACTCAGTCATCATCAGGCCGCAGCCGCCCAGGTTGCGGATGAAGCGGCGGAAGACCGTGTCGGTGATGCCCGCCATGGGCGCCAGCACGGTCGCGGGCCGGATTTCGACGCCCCCCAACGACACCGACGCGGGCACGCGGGCATCAGCCGGCGCGTTGCGCTCAGCCGGAATGTCGAAATACTTGTGCACGGTTCGATTGTACCCCGCAACTATAAGCAGTTCACGACTCCGGCACTGCATCCCCCCACCATGGGGATGACCCACCTTCCAGATTCAAGGCTTCAAGAAGAGCATCGTTACAAGGTCCGCGAACAAATACGTGCAGCCCAGGTGCGAGTTCAGGGGGCATCTGAATGATGGAGCAAAAGGCTGCCATCAATCTGTTGCACGCGTCTATGGTCTGCAAAACTAAGTAGCCAACCCATGGCAAGAGTGAAACGAGGTTCTCGTTGTAGTAGTGGCCGACATTCCAACCGGAGTAATAATTGAAGGGGCGACTCTTGGGATTCACGCAGAAGCCCCGTTCGGTGTCGAAGATGAGGCCCAATTCGCTGCCGGCATGGACGACTTTGTCTCGAGACTCCCGTACCTCAGCGAAGAACGGCCCTTGCCTCGCATACTCTTCGGCCAGCGTCAATGGCAACGCAAAGTCGTGTTCAATTTCGGCTGCCGACCGCAGCACTTTCTTATCGCGCAGCAATATTCTTGAGAAGGTCTCAGGCAAGGTTCGCTGTCGGCGGCGTTTTTCCGAATCCTCATCTAGCAGCCGTACTCGTCGGTTTTTCCACAGCAGTGATATCGTCTCCTGCAAAAGATCGAATACCGTTCGCGCAAGAATCACGAGGTACTCCAACTCGGTGCAAGCAAAGCGGCGCGCCGCCCCAGGCAAAAGAGTCAGACGCGAGTTGAAGAAATGGTGCAACTTCGCGACTGAGGTTCCCATGTTATGAAAATCCGCGATTATTGCGGAGATCAAGGGACAGACTTCCGGCCAGCTCGCACGCTGCCACATCAGTTCCACAAAGGGAATAAGGAGGTCAGTGGATCGGGCCGGACTAGCCGCAACATAGTCGCCTTCCAGTGTGTCGATAATCTGTCCTTCAACGAGACCTTCCGGTAGCGCAAACCAAAGATGCCAGCGTTCACCGTCCCAGAACGGCATCAATTTGACGGTTCTACCGCGCAAGTCATCCAGTTTCAGATACGGAATCTTCTGGAGTTCCTTAATAGCTATGGTCTTCATTCCTCACCTGTACACATGTCCAAAATACGCGTCTTTCGGCCGACCGAACCCCCGAGTCGCTTCTTGTTCTCATTTCTTTCGCTGATCCAGCAAAAAGCCCCCGCTGCAGCGGAGGCTCTCGCTGAAACCCTTGCAGATGTTAGTTCTTTGCGGCTTCGACTTTCGCGGCCTCGGCCTTGGCTGCTGCTGCCTTGCCGGCATCGCTTTTCGCGTACTTGCGGCGGAAGCGCTCGACCCGGCCGGCGGTGTCCACCAGCTTCTGTTTGCCGGTGAAGAAGGGGTGGCACGCGGAACAGATTTCCACGTTGATGTCGCCCTTGTGGGTCGAACGGGTCATAAAGGCGTTGCCGCATGCGCAGTGCACGCGTACCTCGTCATAAGCTGGATGGATGGCTGCTTTCATAGGAACTCCCTCACTGGGTGCCCCGTTCTAGCCTGGTTTTGGCTAGGGCGGGGAAGTTCTTGGTGGCAAACTTTTATTCTAGCGGAAATTGGCCAATAGCCGCAATCGCCGCGCTCCAGCGGTGGCCAACCTTCAGACGATTTGATTCGGACCGGGTAGAAAACGATTCGGCGAGGCGCGCCGGGCCCGGACTTCGTCTTGCGGACGTGCGGGCGTTCCTGCTCGGCCTCGCGACAAGAAATGACGCGGCGGAACTTTCCCTCCGCCGCAGCATTGCAAACCCTGGTGGCCCAGATTCGGCTACTTCTTGTTGACCGCCTTCTTCAGATCGACCCCGGGAGTAAACTTGGCAACTTTCCGGGCCGCAATTTTAATGACGCCGCCGGTCTGCGGGTTGCGTCCATTGCGCGCCTTACGCTGCGAGACGGAGAAGGTGCCGAATCCCACCAGAGTCACCCGATCGCCTTTTTTCAGGGCGGCCGTGACCGCATCAATTATTGTGTCGATCGCGCCCCCCGAGGCGGTCTTGCTGATCCCTTGGGCGGCTGCGATTTTTTCAACCAGATCCCCTTTGTTCATGCTCGCTCCTCGCCAGGTCAGAACCTGTGGCGCCAGTATTTACGTGCGAAACCGGTCGAATGTCAAGAAAAACCGTTAAACGACGCGCTTTTTCCCCAAGTCAGGCCACCAGTCGAGGCTCCAGGTTGAAGGAGTCCGGATCGTCGTCTCCGCCATCTTGCACGCGACCTGCGGTACTTTGACCGGACTGAAGGCGCGCACTACACTGGCTGTAAAACCACGCGGGAGGCGGGCCCATGATCCGTGAAGATATTCTGCAGCAATTCCCCGAGTTGTTCGGCAGCAAGAGCATCAATGGTCGAGAGGTCAGCGTCGAAGAGACAATTACGACGCTCACCCGCGAACTGCGTCCTGCCATTGCCGAGGCCCTAAACGCCCGGCGAGCGCTGCTCCAGAGTGCCGAACCGGTGCGAACCAAGTACGGTTGGCCGGCGTGGGAGGAGGCGTTCGACGACCCGGTCACGGGACGTGCCTGGACCTTTCGCCAGATTGTGCAAGGCATGATCGACAACTTTCTGGGCCGCGAAAGCGAATGGCGCTGGCGGCTCAACGACGAAGTACCCATCCCCGCCGACGTGCATCCGTTGAACAACCCCGGATTGGAGCTTACCGGTCCCTGGCATCCGCTGGATATGGCGTTCAACGCTTTGAATAGCGCCGCGCCCATGAACATGCCCGATTTCGAAGACGCCTCACCGTCGCACTTCCAGCCTCAGGGCGCACCCAAGGGCCAGCCGGTGGGAATGTTTGCCGCCCTGCAGAACGCCAAAGACATTTTCCAAGGCCGCTGGGCCGGTAAGCCTTACGAAGTGCAGAAGAAGGACAACAAGCGCTCTTACCGAATCAACCCGCCGCCCCAGAAGTGGCCCACGCGCCTGGTCCGTCCGCCCAGCATTCACGTGCTCTACGATCACGTCACCGTCGATGGCCAACCCGCCCCCGGCCTGATTGCGGTGGTCGTTCTCTGGGTGTTGAACAACTACGACGCCCTGAAGAGTGCGGGCACCGGCGTGTATTTTTACATCCCGAAGATGCAGACGCCCCGCGAAGCGCTCATCGTGGAGAAGTTGCTGGCGCGGGTGGAAGGAATCATCGGGCTCCCGGCGGGCACCTTCAAGATCAAGATTCTCTACGAGGAGGGCAATGGCGGCCGTTATCTGCCGGCCATCGCCTGGGTCTTCCGGCGGCGGCTGCTGGGGACCAATGTCGGCCGCTGGGACTATCTCGGCAGCCTCATCGAGATGTGGAAAGACGACCCAACCGGCGTGTTTCCCGATCCCCAAACCATCGGCATGGCTTCGCCAAACATGATCGCCTACCAGCGTTACAACGCGCTCATCATGCTGATGGCAGGCATGAAGCATGGCGAACTCACGCAGGGTGCGCCCATCGGCGGGATGGCGGCGGTGATGATCTATCACCCCAGCGATGTCTATGGCCGCTCGCGCTATAACCCGGTGGCGCTGCGCGCCGTCGCCATCGACAAGCTGCGCGAGCGGCTGCTGGGACTGATGTTCGTGGCTGACGGGCCCATCCCCGCCGGCCGGCAGCTTACGCTCGAAGATGTCCTTGCCGGACGTGTCAAGGGGCGGCTGTACGACGCGTATCGCCAAAGCTGGGTTGCCAGTCCGGAGACCGCCTACGTGGCTGCGGGCAATGGGCCGCTGCGCGTGCCGCTCGCGGAATTGCAGGCGGTGCTGGATGCGCCGCGCGCGACGGTGGACGCCAACGGCAAAGCGGTACCCACCGTTGCCAGTGGCCTGGTGGACGCGGAACGGGCGCTGCTCGAATCCCGCGGCTTGCTGAACCCGCAGGGCAAAATCACACCCAGCATCCTTAACAAGGACGCGTTGGACATGCCGGAGAAGCTTTTGTCGCGGGAGTTGTGGAACGCCATCTACAGCGTGCCGCAAGGCGACATCACCATCGAGCACATCCAGCACGCCTACTACATGGCCGCCAACTACGGTTTCCAGATCCTGAACGGCAACTTCGCCGCCGCCATCGACGACTACGAACTCAAGCAGCGCTTCATGAACGATTTGGCCACCTACCGCATCGACGTTTCCTGGCTGTGGACGCTGCTGGCTCATCAGGCGGTCATCACCAAGGATGGATATTTTCAGCGGTGGGCGCTCACCGAAGACGGCGTGGTGCTGGCGCCCAGCGCCGAGCAGGTCAAGGCGGGGACCCGCTTCACCAAGGAACTGTTCCAGAAGGTGTGGGAGTATCACAATGAATGGACCGCGGAGTTCTTCGCCGAACTGGACCGGCGCGGCGACCCGGGACGCTTTGACCGGACGAAAGCGCCGCTCATCATGGAGCTTTTGAAGCGGCAACTGCTTTCGCCGCAATACATACAGCACAGCGCGCGCGTGCTGTTCCTGCTGGCGCAGGCCACCGCTGAGGAACGAGCGCAAATCCTGGCGGCCATCTTCGATGTTTCGCGCCAGGAAATCGTGAAGCAGCTACAGGCAGGCGCCATGAAACCCGCCGCTTTGGCCGTTCATGATTATGTGTACGACATTTTCCCCGTGTCGAACGAGCATCTCGCCGCCACGCCATAACGGGGAGGCTTGCAGCTTCCGAAGACGTTGGATGTGCGCCGCTGATTGCATCGGAAAGAGCCAGTCCCGCCTAGCGGGACGGAAGAAGATAGCCCAGCGCTTTAGCGCTGTGAGGGAACTTGTTTTGGGTCGGCTCGGTGGAGCGAATTGCGCACTGGAAAATAGATTCGAGTCCCTTTAGGGACGGCACAGTTCTCGCAGACCGCCTAAAGCCCATCGGAAAAGCCAGCTTCTTCGGCACGGCTTGAAGAGGCTGCTGAAAAACTCCGTGTGCGGATGCGATTTGAAAGGGCACGGCTTCAGCCGTGCCGCTAAGGCTTTCATTTTTGTCATCACGAGCGGGCTTTAGCCCGCGAGGGATCTGCTTTTCGGGCTTTTCAGGAGCCTGTTGAACTACGGATTGACACGGATTTTCACGGATAAACCTCTCAGAAAAGAGATTCAAGAAAATTCGCGTTCATCCGTGAAAATCCGTGGTTTAGAGCGTTTTCAAAGTTATTGTAGACCATATCCGCAATGCGAGAACCAGGCTAAGGCATTCTCGGCGGTAACGGCTACCAGGGCTTCGGCAATGGCGCGTTCCAGAGCTTCTACGGTTCGGGCCTTGGCCGAGCGCAGCCACTGCTTGATCTTCGACCAGGCCTGCTCAATGGGGTTGAAGTCCGGCGAGTAGGCGGGCAGATAGATCAGGCGCGCTCCCCGGGCTTCAATCTGCTCCCGTACCCCCTGCACTTTGTGAGCCGACAGATTGTCCATAATGACCACCTGTCCGGGCTGGAGCTGCGGGCACAACACCTGTTCCAGATAGGCCAGGAAGACATCTCCATCGGTCGGCGATGCGATGGTCATGGGCGCCTGCAAGCCGTGGGTGGTGAGCGCCCCCAGCATGGTCAACGTAGACCAGTGGCTGTGGGGCGTCCCTTCCGGCACCCGTTCTCCACGCGGAGCCCGGCCATAGTTCCGCGTCATCTGCGTGCTGGCGCCGCTCTCGTCTAGAAACACCAACTACGCAGGGTCGATCTGGGTTATGGCTTCCCACCACGCTTGCCGGCGCTGCTGCGCCTCCGGCGTTTCTTGTTCTTGGGCGTGGAGTGACTTTTTTTAAGCCGCAGTCCCATCTGCCGTAAGGCCAGCCACAGCCGCCCGATGCTCAAGCCCACGCCCTGGACCGCTTGCAGTTGCGCTTGCAACTCCCTCAGGGTCAGATCCGGCTGCTTACGGATTTGCTCCCCCATCCACTCCTGCACCGTCACCGTCACCCGGCTCACCGGACCACGTCGCCACGGCGGCCGCTCCATCTGCCCCGTGCGCGTGCGGGTGGCCGAGATCTTCTTGGCCCAGCCTTCGCTCACCCCGAATTGTTCCGCCAACTCCCCCAGTGTCCCTTTGCCCTGCTCATAGGCCTGCAAAAACTTTCGTCGCAAATCATTCGCGTATGGTCGTGCCATCCTGTGGAGCGGAGAATCGCCAGCAACAGTCTACACTATCTCTGAAAATGCTCTAGCTTTTTCTTTCCTCGATTTACACAGACCCACACAGCTTTTCCTGCCCTTTCATTCGGTCCACCCGTTCGTTCCCGTTGCGCATCGCCGCGTCCGGCAGTAGATTCAAACTCGTGACCACCCCGACCGAGACCTGCCCCATCTGCGGCGGCACCGGATGGCAGACCATCGAACGCGGCAAAGAGCGTGAAGCCGTGCGCTGTGAATGTCGCGTGCGCGACCGTGGCGAGCGTCTGCTGGCCGCCGCGCACATCCCGGCGCGCTACCAGCATTGCGAACTCTCTAACTTCCAGTGCGATCCTGACGAGAAAGGGCAGAAGAGCATCCGCGACGCCCGCTTTCTCGCCGGGCGTTTTGTCGAAGAGTACCCAACCGACAAGACCGGCCTGCTGTTTGTGGGATCGGTCGGCGTCGGCAAAACGCACTTGGCGGTCGGCATCATGAAGGACTTGATTCGCGAGAAAGGCATCCACTGCCTGTTCTGCGATTATCGCGAGCTGCTGAAGTCGATCCAGAACTCCTACAACCCATCGGTGCAGGCAACTGAGATGGAAATCCTGCGGCCGGTCTTCGAGGCCGAGGTGCTGGTGCTCGACGAGCTGGGCGCAGTGCGCAGCACGGAGTGGGTCTTCGACACCGTCAACTACGTTCTCAACAGCCGCTACAACGACAACAAGACCACCATCATCACCACCAACTTTCCCGACAAACCGGAGCAGGATAAGGCGGAGATTGACAATCTGAGCAGCCGCTCGGCCGCCGATCGCGCCGCCCGCCGCGAGACCCTGGGCGATCGCATCGGCGAGCGCATGCGTTCCCGCCTGCACGAGATGTGCAAGAAGGTGGAGATCGATGGCCTCGACTTTCGCGAGCATTCCAAACAAGCGCAATTTCACCGGCACGAGTCGCCCTCGCGGGTGACGCTACGCAACACTAAGAGGAACGGCTAGGCTGCTTGGACGGGCATTGCTTGCGTAAACGCCTGTTTACACCAATGATTGCTGGGGCATAATCTCGCAGAACGCAACCGCTTGTTTACGCGGTCTGACCTCGTGCGTATGGAGGGCTGATGCTGCCAATAGACCACCCGCGATTCCAGCCGGCGACGCAACTGATCAATGACGGTCGAACTGGCGAGGCGATCCAGTCCCTCGATGCGTTATCAGCCAAACTGAGTCCCAAAGATTATGCCGCAGCCCTCTACTGGAAAGTCGTCTGCCTCTTACGGCTCGGAGACGTAACACAGGCCCGTGCCTGTCTTGAAGAGGCTTTAGCGCAGCCCGACATTTCAAGTTCGCTCAGAATTTGTCTACAACTACAGAGTACTTATCTTTCCGAGGGGGATGGGCTAGAAAAGGCGGTTGCTGAAGTCCGATCAATATTAGGCCGCTATGCTAAGCAATTCAGCTCCCCAGATTTTTTCTGGCAATATGTGGACGCTAAGGGTTACCTCGGCATGTGTCTTTCACGGCTTGGCCATTACTCGGAAGCGATCAGGGAGCTTGAACAGGCGTCATCCCTTGAGCCTCGGCCGGCAGCCCGATATTTTATGCATATTTGGCTAAGCAGTGCATACTATCGGTTGGGCGATCTGGGAAAGGCGAGAGATTACCTTGAGCATGCGCTGATCGACGCAACCTCTGCGCCCACGGCACAACTGCCTCCAGACCATCCAGCGTGGATTCGGTATGAATTGGCTCTGATTGCGTACAAGGAAGGTCGCTTCCGCGATGCGCAAGAGGAATTAGCACGCTCCTCAGCGGTGGCCCAAGGGCCTAAGCTAGTTCGGGTAATCACAAAGCTCAAGTCATTGCTGGATAAAGTGCACCCGGCGTAGTTCGCGAGAATGATTGGTGATAAATCGCCTTATCACTCACTGAGCTGCCGAGCAGTCAGCCCACCAAGAATGCGTCTTCTTCTCGACAATGCTGTAGTGGAAGTACTCGCAGGAGCGTCCTCTTCGTTCCCCTGACCATTGTGAAGGTTGTCCGTCGATTGGGCAGACATTTTTGTGACCCGCTGGAGAACATCCGAGGAGAATCACGGCGAGTGCAAAGGGCGCAGCAATTTTCTCGGTCGCACGCAATGGGCGATGGATTATTGGGTTGCGGGACTGCATATCAGGCAGTTCTACCACACATGTGGCTTAGTACGCCGTTTGTTCCCAACTGTTGAAATATTCCCATTACACAAGCGTCTAATCCTATTAGCTTAGCGAGAGGACACTGAAATCGCTATCCCTGATCCTTGGTTCTTTCTACCTGCAATACAATCTCCTCGTGCTATCGTATCGCATCGAGTTCACTCCCGACCGTGACGCTGAGCTGTTTGCCGCCGTGCCGGCGAGTGCAGCGGTGTTTCTGCTGCGTGGCGAGGATGAGGCCGGCGAGCCGTACGTCAGCAAGACCTCAAACCTGCGCCGCCGCCTGCAACGACTGCTCGGCCCCGTCGACGGACAAACCCGCAAGCTGAACCTGCGCGAGCGCGTGCGCTGGGTCGAGTGGACTGCTACCGGCTCCGACTTCGAAGCTTCGTTCCTGCTCTACCAGACCCTCCGCCGCGAATTCCCCAAGGCCTACGACAAACGCCTACGACTGCGTTTCGCGCCGCTGGTCAAGCTGATTCTCGACAATCCTTACCCGCGGGCGACGGTCACCACGCGCATCTCTGGAATGAAGAGCGGGGGACTGAAGGGCAGCGGGGGCGCGAAGGGCAACGCGCAATACTTTGGCCCGTTCGCCACCCGCGTCGCCGCCGAAAAGTTCGCCAACGATGCGCTCGACCTGTTCAAGATGCGCCGTTGCGTTGACGATCTCCATCCCGACCCGCAATTCCCCGGCTGCATTTATTCCGAGATGAAGATGTGCCTGGCGCCCTGCTTCAAGGGATGCAGCGACGAGGAATACGCGGCCGAAGTGGGGCGCGTGCAACAGTTTTTCGAAAGCGGCGGGCACTCGCTGGTGCGCGAGATCGAGCGGCAGCGCGACGACGCCTCCACCAATCTTGATTTCGAGTCCGCCGCCGCCTTGCACACCCGCCTGGAGAAGGTGAAGGCTGCGGCCGCGCAGTTGCCGCCCATCGTGCGCCGCCTCGACGACCTGAACGGCGTGATGGTGCAGCCCTCGGCGGACCGCGAATCGGTCGCGCTATTCAAGATTGCCGCCGGACGCATCTGCGCTCCCGTCGCCCTCAACGTCGGTCAGCCAACAGGCGCCGCGCAGCTCGTCTCGAAGCCGCAGTCCCAATCCATGGAGTCGCGTATCACCGAGGCGCTGGCAGCGGTGGAAGCTCCCAAGCTGCGCGGGGCGCTGGAGTGGATGGAGCACCTCGCGCTGCTGAAGCGCTGGTACTACCGCACCATCAAGGTCGGCGAATTGTTTCTTGCCGACGACGGCGAACTGCCGATGCGGCGCGTGGTGCGTGGCGTGTCACGCGTCTTTCGCGGCGAGAAACCCGCCGGCGACCTCAGCGAGACCGCCGGAGACTACTGGAAATTCCGCGCTCGCGAAGCCGGTTTGACGGAAAGCTAGGCGCTACTTTCCCGCATGGGCGATTTCGAAGTCCACCATCGACTTCACCGTGTCGTAGGGAATATTGGAACTGAATCCCGTGAGCCTGCGTCCGTTGATGAAGAACGTCGGCGTGCTGGTGAGATTGACTTTCTCGCCCAGCGCCAGTGAATCCGCCACCCGCTTCGCGGTCTCCGGCTTGGCGACGCAAGCCGCAATCGCATCCGGATCTCCGCCCGCATCCTTCACATAACCCCTCAGCATCTGGTCAACATTCTGCTCATTCACTTCCGTCTGGTGGTCGTAAACCGCAGCGATGAACTTCCACACAGCGTCGTTATTCGCCTGTCCCACGCATTCCACGTACTTGGCCCCCGGCAGCGCCCACTTGTGAATCCCCTCCAGAGGAAAGTTCTGAAACACCAGCCGGACCTTGGGCTCCTCTTGCATCAGCTTGATAATGTTCGGCTGCGCGGCCTTGCACGCCGGACACTCCAGATCGCCGAACTCCACAATGGTTATGACTGCATCCTTCGGCCCTGCCGAGGGACCATTGGCGCCCTTCAGCAGCTCGCGGTCCTCGGCAAACGGATCGGTGCCGAACGGCACCAGGTCGCCGGTAAAGGCATGCTTCTGATCGGCGGTTACATGGATTCGCGTCGCCTGCTGGCCCTGCGGCGTGTTGAAGATCACCACGGCTTCGGAAAGGCCGGCCGCCTCCGAGGGTTTAATCTCCACCACTTTCCAGGTGAGGTTCTGGTTCCAGCCGAACATGTGCTTGAGAAATTCGTTGAAGGTGGCTTCGCTGGGAAGCGGTCCATGCGCGTTGGCGGGTGCGCCAGCCATGGTCTTGGCGGGAGGCTTCAACGTGGTCGCGGGCGGTTGCTGCGCGGTGGCGCAGAGGCTGGCCAAGGCCAGAGCGGTGGTCATCAATACGACAGTGCAACGGTTCATGGTTCCTTTCTCTTGTCTAAAGCAAATGTGCAAATCTAATGTGCAAGGGTAGGGTCACATCTCCGCCTTGGCGGCGATGGGATAGCGGCGCCCAAAGCCGAATGCCTTCTCCGAAATCTTCAAACCGGGAGCGGCTTGCTGGCGCTTGTATTCGCTCTTGTCCACCATGCGAGCCACTTTTCGCACCAGCTCTGGATCGTAGCTGTGCTGTGCTGCAATTGCATCGGGAGACAGGTTGTCCTCCACGTAGTCTTCCAGGATGGTATCCAGAACTTCGTAGGGCGGCAGCGAGTCGCTGTCCTTCTGGTCCGGGCGCAACTCCGCGGAAGGAGGTTTTTCGATGGTGGACGCGGGAATCACCGGCGACCGCGAATTCACGTAGCGCGCCAGGCGGTAAACCAGGGTTTTGGGCACGTCGGAGATCACCGCCAGTCCGCCGCACATGTCTCCGTAGAGAGTGCAGTAGCCCACCCCAATCTCCGACTTGTTTCCGGTGGTCAGCAGCAGTGCGCCGAACTTGTTGGACACCGCCATCAGCAGCGAGCCGCGAATACGCGCCTGAATATTTTCTTCAGTCACATCCTGCGGGCGGCCGGCGAACATGGGCTGCAGCGCTGTCCGATAGGAGTCAAAGATATCGCCAATGGGCACCAGTTCAAACGAAATGCCGAGGTTCCGGGCCAAGGTTACAGAGTCCTCAATGCTGCCGGCAGAAGAATACGGCCCCGGCATGCCTACCCCGATGACGTTCTCGCGCCCTAGCGCGTCCACCGCAATGCAGGCAGTGATGGCCGAATCGATACCGCCGCTCAGTCCCAGCACGGCCTGGCGGAAGCCGCACTTGTGCACGTAATCGCGGGTGCCCAATACCAGCGCGGAATAAGCGCTCGCCTCCAGTCCCTCCTCAGTCAGGTGCAGGTCGCCGGTAAGCGACTCGCTGTCAAAGCAGACGAGGTCCTCTGCGAACGATTTGGCTTGCGCGATCACCCGCCCATCGGGCCCCAACGCGAAACTCGATCCGTCAAACACCAGGCTGTCGTTTCCCCCAACCTGGTTCACCAGCGCAACCGGAATGCGGTAGTGCCGGGCGATGGCGGCCAGCATGTCGAGTCGCAGTTCGCGTTTGTGAAGATAAAACGGAGAGGCGGAAATGTTTAGAAGGATTTGTCCACCGGCGCCGATCAAGTCTTGCACAGGATCAACCCCGTACAACTGACGGTCCCAGAAATTCTTGTCGTTCCAGGCGTCCTCGCAAACCGTGAGCGCGAGCTGCTTGCCGTCAAAGGCCAGCAGTTGCTGGCGATCGGCGGGCGCGAAGTTGCGCATCTCGTCAAACACGTCGTAGCTGGGCAGCAGGCGCTTGGATTGGATGGCTGCGATCTTTCCGTCACGCAGCAGCGCCGCCGAGTTCATCACGGACTTGCCGGTAGCGGAACCGGCCGGAGTAACCAGACCGCAGATCACGGCAATGCCCTGGGTCGCGGCTGCGATCGCTTCCGCGGCTTGCCGGTTGCGCTCCACAAACCAGGGGCGCTCCACCAGATCGCGCGGGGGATAGCCGCAAACACTCAGCTCGGGAAAGAGAATGAGATCGACGCCGGCGCTCCTGGCCCGTCGCGCATAGGCGATGATCTTTGCGGAATTGCCCGGAAAATCGCCGACGGTAGGGTTAATTTGGCCGAGTGCAATCCTCACCTTAACAGTGTAAAGGCGCACCCGCAGGCGCGCCAAATTGAGGGTCCATGATTGCGGACATCATGCGGCGCCCATCACAGAGTGTGGCGGCATACCCGGAGTGTTATCGGGCCCGGTGGTGCCGGGAGCAGAATAAGGCGGAGCGGGGCTGGAGCCGCTGCCTTGCGGATATTCCGGTTGCTCTCCCGGACGGCGCAAAGTGGGAGCGTTCGCCGGTTTCTCGGCCGGCTTCTTCTGGGCAACCTCCGTATCGGCGGCCTTGAGGTCCACTTCCTTTTCCGTGCGCACAATCTTCTCGCCGCCCACAGTCATAATCTCTAATCGCGCAACCACGGCGCCTTGGAAGCGCACAAACTCCACCTCCTCGGGCGGATCGCCGTAGATCCATTCTTCGTAGTCCTGGCCCTTGTCGTCCTTGTCGCGGACCTTCTTGGGCGGCCGCCCTTTGGCGTAGATCACCATATCGCGGTCCATGCCTACCAGGACCTTGTGGTCCTTGATGGCTTGCTGAACCTTGGGCGGCAAAGTCTTCTCGTAAGCCTCAGCCTGATTGAGCGCCTTGAAATCGAAGACCGGCGACAGCAAATCACGGACTTGATCGCCAGTCAACTCGGGCACATATTTATCGAACGCAAGCGTCACCTGCGAGCCTTTGGCCTCCAGGCTCTTTGGGGCCCCCCCCACCGTGGTCATTCCGCCTCCGGCACCTACTTGAAGGTGTTGATACCACTTCTCATGCTTCCTCGGTCCGCCGTTGATCTCGAAGACGATTGAGCTGTCCTTGATTACCACGTTAGAAATGACGACCCGGTCGCCCGGCCGGGCTGCAAGCCCGTGTTCGGCGATCAATTGCGTAACCTGCTTGTCGCCGGGAGTCACGACTCCATTCTTGATCTGCAATCCCTTTTCACCCATGGGGAACAAGCGGCGCGCAAAAACGCGCTCGGCCGTCAGATCGCGGATGACCAGCATGCCCGTTTGCGGCGTCATTTTTTCCGTCGGAAGTTTGGCCGGCGCTTTGGCGTCATCGGCAAATGCGAACATCGCCGGCAGCAGAAGCGCCGTAGCGAATAGCGGGAAACAATTGCGGCTCATGGAAATCCCCGATTGGTTCAGATTATAGGCCCATCCCGGCGGGGATACACACTAGAGTACCGATCTAATTCCGTATTGGTGGGTCTGGAGTTTGGAGGAATTAATTGGCAATCAAACTTGACAGGCAAATATAGGTGTTTTAACATGCTTACTAAGTGTTGGTTCCCCCATTTCCCTGCTCATGAAACCAAGGAGTCAGCCGATTCATCACATACAGTGATGGTTGGATGTGGTAGTATTCCCACCGTCCAGGGAAAGCGAGCTTATGACTAGTCGAGTAAAATCTGATTTTCTCTTCGCGCAGCCTTCATTTGCGTCCGGCGCCGCTCGCGTTCTTGACCTTTGGGGCCGGTTTGATGAGTACAACATCAGTGAGACTCCAGCAGAAGCCGATTCGGCAGCGCTCGCTGCTGATTGGATGGTCGTCGGTCAAGATATTTGTGATGCCATTGAGCAGACCTCTTCCAACCAAGACGCTGTTTAATTTCACGTGAACGGCAAAGACGACAAAGCAGCAAAGAGCGCTACATCCTTGATGAAAATCGAGGCATCTTTTTCTGGCCCCTTGCCGCCTCCCAGCTTACTCGCAAAATACAGCGAGATCATCCCAAACGGGGCTGAACGCATCATGGCGATGGCCGAGAGGCAAAGCGAGCATCGGGAGAAACTGGAGTCTCTCGTCGTAAACGGTAATGTAGCTAGCCAAACGCGAGGCTCTTGGTTCGCCTTCATTCTCTGTTTGGTCGCCCTGGTTGGCGGCTTTTACTTGATATTGCAAGGTAAGAGCGTCGCCGGACTCGTCTCCATTATCGGAAGCGTCGGTGTTATCGGCGGTGTCTTTGTTGTTTCAAGACGAGAACAGAAGAACGAGCGTGTCGAGAAGTTCACTGCACTGCAAAAGCGGAAACAGCGCTGATTCATCAACACGGAATTAGATCAGTACCACACTAGGGTTGGATGCCCGAAAGGCTGTCGCGGCGTTCCGTCTCCGGCGAAGGCATTCCCGGTTGCGCGAGAGGCGCCAACGGTACCTTCCAAACCACCACGATTCCCGCCAGAATGATGACAACAGCCGTGGCGCTGGCCTCTACTCCGTAGCTCCCGCCCGTGACCCAAGTCGGCCCGCTCACGGCGGTCCGTACCACAACGTTGAACAGCCGAAGGCCGCTCACCGGCAGGCCAAAGAGGGCCCCGAGAGCGAAATTCCAGCCGAAGTGGATGCCCCATGGCAACCACAAAGCTCGGGTCCGCAGGTAGGAAATGGAGAGCAGCACGCCGATCAGGATGGTATTGACCAGCCCCCAGAGGCTGGCGCCGGGATTCGCCAGGTGCACCGCCCCAAACATCACCGAGAAGACCGCGATCGCGCCGATTGCTCCGATGCCCTGTTGCAAGTGTTGGAAGGGATAGCCGCGAAACATCAACTCCTCGGCGAGCGCGCCCATGAGAAGAACCAACAGTACAGTCCCGAACCTCGGCAAGGTGTGCATGCTGAGCCGAAATCTGGTGCTGGTATGTCCCCAAATTTCGATTGGAACAATCGCCAGGACCGCCAGCCCGAATGCGAGGAGGCAGCCAAAGGTGAATTGCTTGAGCCAGCCTTTTACGCGTGGCAATCCCAAGGCGGCGAAATGATGACCTTCGACGTGGTCGGCGGCGGTCAGCATCCAGACGAACAGGGCGATCAGCAGCAAGGCCAACAGCGGACGGAAGATCGCCTCGAAGAGCAGGACGCGATCGCCCGCTATCGCTCCGGCGACGTAACCTGCGGCCAGAAATGCCAGCACCGAAAACAAGGCTGACACCACGAACGCCCACACCGGATGAAGGCGTCCCGTGCTGGTGGTGAACATAACTAGACCTTGGCGGTTTCCCGCTGCGGCGCCGAGTGAAACGCCAGTCCCTGGCGTGCGACAGAAAAATCCAGCAGCTCGCCGCCATGCTTGCGAACCGCGTCCTCGACTCGCTGGCGTGACGCCGGTTCAATGAAGACAATCACGCAACCGCCGCCTCCAGCGCCGCAAACTTTGGCGGCCCGCGCACCGTTCCGCCGGGCCACGCCGATCAGCTTGTCGATCAACGGGGTGGTGATGCCGGGAGCGTTGCTCCGCCGCAGCTTCCACTCCTCCCGCATCAGGCGCTGCACGTCGTCCCATCGTGCCTCGGCCAGGGCGCGGTGCATGGATTGGGCAATGCGCGAGATTTCCGCGAAGTTGTGGATGACGCGCTTGTTGCCGTCAATGTGCTGCTTGAACACCTCCCAGTTGTTGATGCCCGACCGCCGCGGCACTCCGGTGTAGAGGAGAACGAAGCGCTGATCGATTTCGTCGAGCGAAACCGGGACCGCCTCCCAGCGGACGCCGTCAGGCTCCAAATGCACCGCGCTCACGCCGCCATACATCGCCGGATAATAATCCTGGCAGCCGGTAGGCACGCCGATCAGTTGCGCTTCGACATTCTGCGCAAGGACGCGAATCTGTTCGATATCAATCTTGCGCCCAACAAAGCGCGCCAGTGCCGCGGTGGTAGCAATCATCAGTGCTGAGGAACCGGAGATGCCCGCGCCCGCAGGAGATTCGGAATGCGTCTCCAGCGTGAAACCTGCGTCCGGCTTGAAGAAGCGGACCAGATGGGCCGCTAACGGATGTTGATAGGTCTTCGCCGCGAGCAACTCGTCAAGCCCGGCAAAGCGCTCGTGCCGCCCGGTGTCCTGCGATTGCAGAACGATTTCCCGTCCGCGGCGCGCAGTGATTTTGCAACGGGTCAGGACATTGAGGGCAACGTTTACGCTCACTGCGCCGGGATGGAAAAGGTACAGCGGCCAGATGTCGAGGGTCCCGCCGGCCAGATCGGCGCGGCATGGCGCTGTGGTAACGATCTCGTCGCGCTTCACCGGGGACATGGGTTGAGACATGGTTTTCATAAGAGCGACTGCGGAGAAAACCGCTTTGAAGGGACCCGGCCTCAGCCGCGTCGTCTCACAACAGTTGCGATTTGACGGGACAGCCATTGTAGCGCGCGCGAGCGATTGAAGCTGTTACAGATCGTGATACGTGATCAACTCAATCCCCCGGCGCTGCAGGACCTCTTTCGCTTCAGGCGAAACCAGCAGGGCGAGTTCCTGCACCCGCGATTGCCGCAATCGGGTGTCAACCTTGTCGAGATCAGCGTCGTTGTAGCCGGGGTGGCAGACGAACTCCCATGTGCCGTCCGGAATGTTGTCCGCGATCGCGGTGAACAGTTTCAAGTCGAGACATCCGGTGACCAGCACGGCAAGCGATCCGTCGGTCGTGCGTAGGCCGTGGGCCTCCACCTCGCGGCGGAACCTGGCGGCAAAGTTACGCAACACATTCAGTTCGGCGAAACGCCACCATAATTTGCGTTTTCGCAGCAGATCTACGATTGGCAATGGCCACACCCGGCCAAATGGATTGCGCACCGCCGGAACGCCGCACGCCCGCGCCGCTCGCAGCAGTGGCCGCAGCACCGCGGGAAACATGTGGGCATGCTTGTGGGTGTCGAAATGAGAAGGCCGCACCCCCGCAGATTGCAGGCGCTCGATCTGGGCGCTGGCCTCGGCTTCGATTTCGGCAGGGTCGAGCTGGTTGCGGAAAGAAGCTATGACAAAGTCATTGAGCTTGACGCGAAATTGGCGGCTACCGTTCTGTGCGCCTGGTTGCAGCAGGCTGCTTACGCGGTCCGCCGGCAAGAGCGGTTCGCCATCGAGCAGCACCACATGACAGCCTGCGCTGAAACGCGCGTTGCTTGCCGCCAGCGCGCGCGCCATGCTGGCCGCTTCGTCGAAAGCTCCCGCATTTGCCATCAGCGTGGATGAGGTCACAATCCCGCGCTCTTGCGCTTCGACGATGGCACGGTTCACCCCCGCGGTCAAACCGAAGTCGTCGGCATTGACGATGAGCCTGCGCACGGCATCAGTGTAGCAGCGGAAATCAGATGAGCGTCGCTCAGACCATGCCGCTCGCGTACCACCCTAATGCCACGTGTACCCCAGCATGAATTGCAGGGACGCATTGATGCCGGGATTGTGCTTACCCAGCGAGGCGTTGGAGAGGTGATAGGCCTTGACGGCCAGGTCCCAGGAGTTGCGCTCTTTGCGGAATATCTGCGCGCCCACTTCGGCCCCGCTGGTGAAGTTCACGTTCGCGGTGTCGCCCGGCGGCAGATTGTGGGTACTGAAGAGCACGCCTCCCACCGCCGCGATGTAGGGTGCAACTTTGCCGGCGCTGGTGAAGTTCCACTTGGCGATAAACGGATTGATTGCGGCAGCGTACTGAGCGCCGTGGATCCAATACTCGTCCACCGGAATGATGTCCCCTGCCATCTCGAAGGTGCCGCGAAGGAAACCGCCGCCATGTTCGTTGGTCAGCACGCGACCGAGACGAAAGCCGATTAGGAATGACTGCCCGCTGGGGGAACTGGCGACGGAGGTGCCGCCCCCGACGAACACACCCTTGTTCCAGCCGGGATGACGAAGCACGTCAACCGGACTGTCGGTAGGAAGTTGCGCCAGCAAGGGCACACCGGCAAGGCAGCAGAACAGGGCAAGACGAATGGCTTTGTTCATTGTGTTCTTAAGAGTAATGGCAAAAGCTATCAGGTTTCGGTTCAACCACGCAAACCGCGTTGGCGCTAAACCTGTTTCGGTAGCTAAGGCTAGAAGCTTTGAAGGGGCACGGCTTCAGCCGTGCCGTAAGCTACTGTCCTTATGGTGGCTTTAGCCACTGAGGGACTTCGGGGTTGAAACCCGCCGCGGCGGGGCGACTTCCCTCAGGGGCTGAAGCCCAACTCTCCGGCACACGTAATGGCACGGCTGAAGCCGTGCCCCTTCAAAGCGTGAGACCCTCATGAATAATCCAGGTAAAGCGCCGCTCTACCTTGCTGGCAGGATACAGTGACGTTGGAATCGCTCTGGTACCCCCGTTGTCAAAATACTGCCCGCTACTCGCTTATCGTCTTCAGCAGCCGAAAATAGCGTCGCGCCTTGTGCACGTCCCTGGCGATCTGCTCGCGCAGCGCTTCCACCGACGGAAACTTGATCTCGGGCCGCAGCCGCTGCAAGAAAATTAGTTCCAACTCCGTCTCCGGCAGCAACTCGATGGGATGGAAATTCAGCAGGTGGCTCTCGATGGCGAAGGAGTCTGCCCCGAAGGTTGGCCGGTTTCCCACGTTGGCCACCGCCTCGAAACATTCGCCTCCGACGCGCAGCCACGTAATGTAAACCCCGATGGCGGGGACCAATTCGTCGTAGCGCGCCAGGTTCACAGTCGGCACCGTGTATTTGTGCCCATAGCCGCGTCCGCGCCCTGGATTGGAGAAGATGCTGAAGGGGCGGCCGAGCAGGGTGCGCGACTTCGTCATTTTTCCTTCGGCGATCAGTTTACGAATCTCCGTGCTGGAGACGTGATGACCCCGCAATACCTGCTCGGGATAAATGGTGGCGGCGAAACCAAACTCTCTGCCCAGATCGGCCAGCGTGTTCACGTTGCCTTGCGCCTTGTGGCCGAAGTGGAAGTTGTAACCCTCGTGTACCTCACGTGCATGGAGCGTTTCCACCAGCACGCTCTTGGCGAAGTCGTGCGCCGGCATCAGCGAGAGATCACGAGTGAAGGGCAACACCAGCACGGCATCAACGCGGGTCTGTTGCAGCAGGCGCAGCTTGATAGGCAGAGGGGTCAGCAGCCTGGGCGCGACATCGGGACGCAGAATGCGGTAGGGATGCGGCTCGAAGGTCACCACCACCGCTTGCCCGCCGAGCGCGTGGGCGCGGTCCGCCATCAGCCGCACCACCTCCTGATGGGCGCGGTGGACCCCGTCAAAGTTGCCCACGCTAGCCACCGTGGGACCAAGCTGTGACGGCACTTCTTCGAGGCTGCGGAATACTTGCATGGGAGTCGGTGTCCTACAGGTCGAACTCGAGTTTCAGGCCGTCGTGCGCCAGGCGCACATTATCGGGCAGCGCCGCATTGGTCTCTTCATGCGGCAGGTCATGCGAGATGTGCGTGAAGTACGCGCGCTTCGGCTGCAATCGCTCCGCCAGCTTCACAGAATTTTCCACCGTCGAGTGCGTGGGATGAGGATGGTGCCGCAGAGCATCGAGAAACAGGATATCGAGCCCTTGCAACTGTTCCATCGACGACTCCGGGATACTGCTGAAGTCGGTGAGATACGCGGCCGAGCCGAAGCGATACGCTTCGATCGGAGCGTCTCCGTGGAGCACCTCCAGTGGCGTGAAGATTGCTCCAAACAGGCCCACCGGCCCATTGATCGCGCGCAACTCGACTTGCGCCAGGCTGCCGTACTTGTAATCCGCCTCGAAGATGTAGCGGAAAACGCTACGCAGGGTCCGCGTCGTGGCCTCACTGGCATAAAGCGGAATTTTTCCGCCGCCGGTCACGCGAGGGAAGCTAAGCGGCCTCACGTCGTCGAGTCCAAGAATGTGATCGGCATGGCCGTGGGTGTAAAGCACGGCGTCAATTTTACGAATGCCTTCGCGGAGGGCCTGCTCGCGGAAGTCGGGCGTGGTGTCGATGAGAACGGTGCGGCCATCCCACTGCACCATGACCGAGGGACGGGTGCGGCGGTCGTGCGGATCGGCCGACGTGCACACGCGGCAGTCGCAGCCGATGGTGGGCACACCCATCGAGGTCCCGCTGCCCAAAACCGTGAGCACGGCTTTCATCAGGGTTTGCCATCACCCGCCGGTCCACCCTGCGGCGGATGCGTGAGCAGGTTGGTGACCTCAAGGTAGGCCATGCGCAATTCGTAGAGGCAGTTCTGCAGCATATTCTGCTCGGCCGGCGTCAAGTTGCCCTTGGTCTTGTCTTGCAGGATGGCCAGCGTGTCGATGGTTTGCCGGGCGCCCAACAGGTCCACCTGCGGCTTAGCGCCTTGCGGCGCCGCCAAACCAAGCTGCATCAGCGAACTCATGTAAAGCGAGGCGACAAACTTGTCGAAGGTCATCTCGAAGTCTTGCGCGCTGTGCGGCCGTCCCTGCTTACGCATCTCCTTCTCGATGCTTTCGTCGATCTCGCGTGTCGATTCCCGGTAGGCCGCGGCCGAGTCGTGCTGTTCCTGGGCGCTGGGCCCTTCCGGAGCAACTTCCTCGGTCACGATGGGCGTGGACTGCACCGCGCTTTCTGGCGCAGGTTGTTGTTGTGCGGCGCGTTCTTCGTTGACCAGGCGTTGCGCTTCGCTTTTCTCGCGTTCCCGTTCGGAGCGGCGTTCTTCGTCGTCCACCACGTCCTGGCGCAACTCGCCATCGGTGCTGAATAAGCGGCGATCAGTGACTACGAATTCAGGTTTCTTCTCTTTGTCGGCCATAGGTTGTTTACTCGCTGAATGGAAGGGTCCGGACGGCGGCACTCTGCTCGCCGATTTGCACCGTAGCGCCGGGAGGCGCGGCTTCGCGCCGCGCATAGCCGAGCGCCAGCGTCCGCTCGCCACTCGGAAATGGAATTCGCGCCGCGCTGGTGATCTCTCCCACATCCTTGTCGTTCGCACGGACCTTGGTTCCCGGCGCAGGAAGCTCGGCCGGATGTCCCTGCACTTCGAAGCCGGTGAACATGCGATGCACGCTGCCGCGCGAACGAATTCGCTCCACGATCTCCTGCCCGATGTAGCAGCCCTTGGTGAAATTCAAGGCGTGCTGCTGTCCCGTCTCCTGCGGCAAATCGCGTTCCCGCAGATCAACTCCGAAGCGTGGCGTCCCTCTGACGATGCGATAGAGTTCGAGGGCATCGCTGCCCACGGGCGTGAGGCCGGCCGAGACCAGGCCGTCCCAGATTGTATCCATGTTCTCCGAGGCAAACCAGATCTCGAATCCATCCATCTGCGGCTGCGCGCTACGCGCAACGGAAATCCCAACCTTGCGCCACACCGCGTCGATCACCTGCCCGGGTTCGAGATGCGCGACCTCCAGACCAGCCGCCGCCAAACTCTCGCGCGACTTTGACTTGGGGCCGGCCACGCCAATCGTGGCCAGCTTGTCGCTGATGTCGGCGACCTCGACATCGTCCATGATGATGTAGCGGTCGAAAATATCAGCTATCGTAGGCGCCTGCTCGCGGTCGGTGGTGACCAGCAGATAGTCGCCGCGGTTGTAGGCAACCAGGTCTCCCTGAATTCGCCCCTGTGCGCTAAGCACGAAGCTGTACACCCCGTGCCCCGGCCCGAGGTCGCGGACATTGTTCGTGACCATGCCATTCAGCCAGCGCACTCGGTTCTCTCCTGCCAGCACCAGCTTGGCCTGCCAGCTCATGTCGAGAAGGGCGCAGCCCTGCAACAGCGCTTGAAATTCAGTTGCGGAATTGCCAAAATCCGCCGGGGTTTCCGCGCCGCGGTACATGCCCAGACGGGCGCCGCTGGCCGCAAGCTTCTCTTGAAAAGTGGTAACACTCATACCGAATCTTTGATTATAGCGAAGGAAGGGAAGGAGCATTCAGCAGTCAGCACTCAGCTGTCAGCCATCAGTACTCAGCATTCAGCAGTTGGCTATCAGCCTCTAGAGGGTGTGTCAGAACTCGTTTTGAGTTGGCGCGGTGGAACGATCACGCAAAAGCCAGCCCGCAAGGGCGGAATTTGTTTTAGCCCAGGGCGTAAGCCCTGGGTAAGCTGGGAGAAAATAACGAGTCCCTTCAGGGACGGCACAGATCTCACACACCCTCTTTGGCCCGATGTGCCGATTTGAATTCGCACTACGGCACCGAACACTGAGGCCTGAGTGCTGAGTGCTACTATTTTCTCGTGACTACCACCAAACGCATCGCAGTGGTTCCCGGAGACGGCATCGGCAAAGAAGTTATTCCCAACGCTCTCGAGGTAGTTCGCGCCAGCGGAGCGGCCGTCGAGTTCACCACGTTTAACTGGGGCGCCGACCGCTACCTGGCCGACGGCACCACGGTCCCGCCAGACGGCTTTGCGATGCTGGCGCGTGATTTCGACGCAATCCTGGTCGGAGCGCTGGGCGATCCGCGCGTGCCCAGCAATATCCACGCCAAGGAAATTCTGTTGGGCATGCGCTTCAAGATGGACCTTTACGCCAATGTGCGTCCGGTGCGCCTGCTCGACGCCTCGCTGTGCCCGCTGAAAAACGCCACGTCTGACGACATCAACTTCACCGTGATTCGCGAGAATACCGAAGGCGTTTACATGGACATGGGCGGCAGCTTCAAGGTCGGCACACCCGATGAAGTCGCCACGCAGGAGGACATCAACACGCGCAAGGGTGTGGAGCGCATCATTCGTTTCGCCTTCGAATACGCGCGCGCCAACGGCCGCAAGAAAGTCTTGATGTCCGACAAGTCCAACGTGATGACCTATGCCGGCGGCCTGTGGCAGCGCGTCTTCAAGGAAGTGGCCAGAGAATATTCCGATATCCAGACGCAGCACATGTACGTGGACGCGCTCTGCCTGCAGATGGTGCGCGAGCCGCGCTCGCTCGACGTCGTCGTCACCAACAACATGTTCGGCGACATCGTCACCGACCTGGCGGCCGCGCTGCAAGGCGGGCTCGGCATGGCCGCCAGCGGCAACATCCATCCCGGCCGCACTTCGATGTTCGAGCCGGTGCATGGCTCGGCTCCTCCGATCGCGGGAAAGAACATCGCCAACCCCATGGGCTCGATTCTGACTGCCGCCATGATGCTGGCGCACCTGGGTCTGAACGCCGAAGCGCAGAGGATCGAGAACGCGGTGCTGGATGCGGTCCGCCAGCAGAAGACGACCGTGGATGTGGGAGGCCTGCTGGGCACGCGCGAGTGCGCCCAGTGGATTGCGGAGCGGGTGGCGAAGTAGTTGCGATTGTTATACTGCCCTTTCATGCTCAAGGACACGCTGCAACAAGGCCGGACCGTTACCGACACAACGCTGGAGCGCCTGCTCCCGCCAGGTTCGCAATATCCCGGGTCGATTCATCAGGCGATGCGGCACAGCGTCTTTGCCGGCGGCAAGCGCCTGCGGCCGATCCTGTGCATGGAAGCCGCGCAGATGATCGCGGGCTGTATTCCCCAGGGCGTCGAGGAGGTGGGCGCGGCGCTGGAGATGCTGCACACCTACTCGCTCATCCACGACGACCTTCCCGCGCTCGACAATGACGATCTTCGCCGTGGACGTCCTACATGCCACAAGGCATTCGGCGAGGCCACGGCCATCCTTGCAGGCGACGCGCTGCAGACCTATGCCTACGAAGTGCTGGCTAAGTTGCGGTGTCCGGCGGAGGCGCGGGTCGCCATCATCGCCGAGATTGCGCACGCCACCGGCACCATCGGCGGCATGATCGGCGGCCAGGTGATGGACCTCGAGGCCGAGCACGTTCATCCCGACGCGAAGACACTGGAATACATCCATCGCTCCAAGACGGGCGCGCTGCTGACCGCGAGCGTCGTCACCGGCGGCATGTATGCGGGAGCGGATGCGTCGCAGCTCCAGAGCCTGCGCGATTTCGGCCGGAACATCGGGCTGGCGTTTCAGATTGTGGATGATGTTCTGGATGTGACCCAGACTTCAGAGCAGTTAGGCAAGACCGCAGGCAAGGACACCGCGCACGACAAGGCGACCTATCCCGCGCTGTTCGGCATCGACGCTTCGCTGAAGAAGGCGGACGACTTGGTCGCGGCAGCCGAAGCCGCGCTGGACCAGTTCGGCGAGCGTGCCGCCACCCTGCGCGAGATCGCGCACTTCCTGGTGGAGAGGAAGAAGTGAGGCTAGAGCTAGTTGCATAAATGCCTCAAGGTGATGATGAGGCAAGCACAATGAAAGAAGCCTTGATACACGCTCAGGATGCGGTCATAGCGTACTTGGACACGGCGGAAGTTCTGCAGCCAAGCATTGGTGCGCTCGATTTTCCAGCGCCGCCGATAGCGGCGTAGCTTGCGTTTGTCTTCAAAGCGGCGCTGTTTTCTGCTGCGCAAGTAGGGAGCGATCAACTCCGTGCCTCGATCCCACAACCGCTGGCGCAGCCCATCCGAATCGTAACCGCGATCCGCAATCACACGGCGCAACCGCTTCCGCGGGCGGCCGCGTCCACCGCGCGGTACTCTTACCCGCGCCAGCGTGCTTTCCGCGAGCCGGAACTCGGAGATCTGCGCGGACGCAAGTTGCGCTCCGATAGGTATACCCTGGCCGTCGACCACCACCATGCACTTCGTACCTTTCCCGCGACGGGTTTTTCCGACTGCGCAGCCCCCTTTTTCGCCAGCACAAAGGTCGCGTCCAGAAAGGCCTCTTCCCAGTCGAGCAACTTTCGTTCATCCAACCGGGCCAGCAACGCTTGCCATGCCCGCAGCCACACCCCCTGCTCTTCCCACCGCCGCAGACGACGCCAGCAGGTGCAGCCATGGGGATATTCGCTTGGCAGGTCGCGCCACCGTGCGCCAACACGCAGAACCCAGAGAATGCCTTCGAAACAGCTGCGATTCGGTGCCCAAGGTCGGCCCCGTCCATCTTTCCGTCGCTGCGGTGCCGGGAACAAATCCTCAATCTGCTTCCACTGCTGGTCGGTCAGCATCATGACAACAGCTAATCTCAATCAGCAGTATCTCTTGAAGTACCAACTCTGAGTCAGAACCTATTTATGCAACCACTTCTAGTCACTGCTGAAATCGTGAGACTACGTGCAATTTTCCAACATTCTCGAGAGCTCCTCCTCTAACAGCTGTGTACTTGGTTGGAAAAAGCCAAACCCCTCATAGAACGGTTTTAGAAGTTCTGCCACGATCTGATGCAGTTCGCCCTCGACTTGAGCGATTCCCGCAGCAGCCGTCGATTCGATGGACTCCTGCCGGCAGATGTAGTCCCTGTCGAGGCGCCGAGAAGGGTCCTCCACGACCAGGCGACGATTTCTAATGCGAGTCCAACGGGCGCGGAAAATAACGGTACCCGATGATAACGACAATGCCTGGGCTAGACGTGCTGCATGCAATACGCACTCGCCAATACGCCAGATTGGAAGGTGTAACAGAATGCTAGTCCCCCCGGTGCCGGTACTCCTTCCTTGCTCGTTTTCGTCCTCCTCATGCCTCCTCAGGTAGAACAGCTTCAGTTCAGGAGATGCCCGCCAATACCAGGGAGAGTCGTTGTCAGGAGATGCCACGGGCCAGCACTCAACCGTACCGTCGTACGCATAAGGTTCTTTTTCAACGGACAGCGGGGATCTCCAAGGATGGAGACATCTTCCCTGACGCGGCAGGTCGCGAAGAAGTTCAAAGAGTCCCTTCACAGAGAGCTTCCGCTGATTTGCATCGATGGCATATGCGAACGACCAAGTACCATGAACAAAGGATCCCATCGGGTACTGCGCCGGGATTTGGCTCACTACCGTTTCCCACCGTGCTGTTGATTCGCTCATCCACTGCGTCAGTGCTTGAGAAAGCCTTGCTGGGGCGTCTTTTTGCATTGGCCCCCCCGCGCAAACGACGGCGTTTTTTGTTGCCTTTGCTGCGCGCATCAGCTTTTCAGCCCGATTAATTAGCTCGCTTGCATCGGCAACCAGCCCGAACTCCGATTCGCACACGCCGAGACTCGCGGTGACAGCTATCGATCCGCCAATGTTCCTGGATTCAACAATACGTCTTATCCGCTCTGCGGTTGCCTTCGCCTCAACTGCTGTGCAGTTAGGCAGAACCAACACGAACTCGTCCCCTCGACCGTAGGCCCGAAAGGCCCGACCTCGCCCCTCGACGATTTCATTTAGGATTTGCATGAACGCCTCGATGCACCGATCCCCTGCATCGTGACCGAGGGCATCGTTAACGCCTTTGAAGTTGTCGAGATCCGCATAAATCAGAGCCGTGGGGCGGTTCAGCTTTAACTCGTCAGATATGAACTGGGTAAGTGTCTCCCTCTGATCACTGCGCTCGTCACCGGCCTGTGGCGCCTTAGGTTGGATTGTGCCGTCGGTCAGCGCTTCTCGCCCGGCGTCTGTGATTGCGACCCAGTTCTCGGGATCGACGAGATCGCTCAACGTCGACTGAATTAAGCGGCGATTCCTCAACTCGTCAAATGCCTGCGCAGCCGCAACCTTCTGATCAACAGACCACTCCTGGCCAAACGATAGCTCAAGTTCTCCAGGACCACCGCGTCCAATTAGGTTGTATTTGTTGACAGAAGTGCCGCGGTCATTGATGTATTGAAGAATGCGGAGCTCAAGCGTGTCGTCGCCGTCCTGCGTCATGAGAAATAATCTAGCAGCAAACCATACCACCGCAGTCCGGCGGGTGGCCTACTCTCTCCGAATGACACCAATATCTCGCTTCATTCTGGCGGGTGCCCCAGCCTCTCGAGGACAAACTCGTGGTTCTTGACCCGGGGTGCCCTATCCCTCTCGCCCGCCTTTGGCGAGAGGGTTGGCTCAAGTCTCCTGTGCCTCCAGCGCTTTCACTCGTTCGTCAGTGATCGGGTGTTTCGACTTGGGAAGATCGAAAACCGGCAGTCCATCCACGTACTTGATACGCGCGGACCTGCGCGTGGCCCGCACAATCAGCTCAGAGATTGCTTTGCTCAACGACAGGTCCCGGCTTTCCGCATACCGTTTAGCCATTGCCGCCACGTCATCATCCAACGTGACTGTCGTTCGGTCTCGCAGCTCAGGAATGTCTGAAGCCAGGCCGGCTTTGGCAAACAACGCGGCGATTTCCGTCCCCAGTCCGCCAGGTGCGCTGCGAGTCAGGCCTCGAAGGGCCGCATGATAGGACTTGGGCTTCTTCAGGAGAAGGACCCGTTTGCCACGAACCACCACAAGTATCTTGTCTCCGGGCTTCAGACGCAAGGCTGCGCGCGCTTCGCGGGGGATCACGATCTGGTTCTTTGCTGAAAGAGTTACTTCCGCCATCGCTTCATATTTTGCCATAACGCAATGCGGCTGGGCTCCTCGCCTAAAGCGACTGGACTGGTATGGCCAGCAGGTCATCCACCAGCCCAACTTCCTTCTGAACAAAGGGCTCGGCGTACTGGACGCCCGCGAGCAGGCCGTAGAAGGCGGCCATGGCGGCGAGTCGCTCGCGGATTTCCGCCTGGCGCGGGAAGAGCCCGCTGCCCGCCGATTGGTCCTGGTACTGCGAGCGGTAGGCCATCAGGGCCGAGAAGCGGGCCTCAAACTGATCGGAGATGTCCACCACGAACGACGGGCGAACATCGGCGTAGAGACTGGCATAGGCGATCTTGTAAGGGCGGTGGGGCGGAAAAGAGCACAGCGCCTTCAACTCCTCGGGAGGAATGTCGGCAGTCGCGCCGGTATGGCCGAGTTTCGCCAATCCCGCGAGGAACGCGGCTTCATAGCCGAGCACGGAGGCGGTGGCATGGTCGGGATGGCGCGCCTGCCAATAGGGAAGGATGAGCACGCGCGGGCGCAGCTCACGAATGACACTCGCGACCTTGATGCGATTGCCAAAGGTATTCTCGACGCGGCCATCGGGGATGTCGAGCGCCCGCCGCCAACTGACTTTCAGGATGCGCGCCGCCTCGTCGGCCTCACGTGCCCGGTCTTCGACGCTGCCGCGCGTGCCCATTTCGCCCTGCGTGAGGTCGAGGATGGCGGTGCGGTGTCCGCGCTCGGCCATCTTGAGCAGCGTGCCGCCGCAGGTTTGCTCGACGTCGTCGCGATGGGCGGCGATGGCCAGGATGTCGCAGTGTGGCGCGTCAGGCATAAAGGGCCAAAGAGCGTGTGTGCAAACTCGTTCTGAGTTGGCACGGTGGAACGATTGCACAAAATCCAGCCCCGCAGGGGCGGAATTGAAGTTAGCCCAGGGCGTAAGCCCTGGGTAGGGTGGAAAAATAGATCAGAGTCCCTTCAGGGACGGCACATCGTCAGACGTTAGAACGGTAGCAATTTATCAATTGCCCTCTGGTCGCTCCTGTCGGCTCCGAATCTCCACTGAAATCTTCGCGGCAAGGGCTTGCGCCTCACGCATGCGACTCAATATTTCTGTTTGCATAGCGTAATACTGCGACAGTAGCTCGGCGGAAACGAGTTCCTGAATATTGAGTGGAGCACAGTCAGCCCACGTCTCGTATCGTTCTAGCCGCTGGATACGAAGTTGCACATCATGAATTCCGCGCTTTCCTGGACAGAGTTTAGCTGCACCAAGCATCCAACTCTTCCAATCGCTCTTCCCTTTTGATTGGTTACACTTTCCGCAAGAGGGAACGAGGTTGCGAATAGAGGAAGGGAAGCCAGTAGGCCTTCCCTCTTTCACCAAAGGGCGCAGGTGGTCCCACTCGGATGCAGTATCGCCGCAATACGAACAACAGAGATGGCTGGGATCTAATTCGAGAATCTCGAGGACTCGCCTAATTTCATCAGGGTTAGGACGAATCAACGGAACGATCGCCGCGACAAACACATTTCGAATGCTAGAGCTTCTCCCGGTAATGGTGAAGCCGCTTGGCATCTTGAAGCACGATAACAATTCCTTGTCTGTAGAGGTCATAACTTAGGTCCGCGCAAAACCGGATCGCTTGAAAATAGACAACATGTGCTCTAAATCCGCATCGCCAAGGCGAGGCCGTCGCGCAGCGGAACGATGGTCGTGAACCAATCCTTCGACGAGTACAGCAGCCGATTGAACTCCACGACGCCCTTGGTGTACTTGTCGGGCCCGGCGCTGTTCGCCAAATCCGGATTGCCGGCGGCGTACGCCACGGTGCCGCTCCACAAAGCGTTGTCGGAGATGAAGAGCCCGCCTTTGCGCACGCGCGCCGCTGCCATATTGAAGACACGGGGATAGTCATGCTTGTCCACATCGTTGAACACGATGTCGAACTGCTCTTTGCGCTCGGACAGAATTTCGAGCGCATCGCCAACGTGGACCTGGATGCGACCGGCGACGCCCGCCTGCTCGAAGTAGCGGCGCGCTTCGTCGGCATTCTTGCGGCTGCCATCGGTGTAATGGACCGTGCCAGCTTCACCGACTGCCTTGGCCCACCAGATGGTGGAATAGCCGATCGCTGAACCCAACTCGAAGACCGTCTTGGCGTTGATCAGCCGCGCATGCTGATAGAATAGCCGGCCGACTGCCGGCCCCACGATGGGGATGTCGCGCGCCTTGGCCTCGCGTTCCATCTCCTGCAAGACGGGCCCGCGCTCGGGAAGCATAGCGTAGAGATAGTTCTCGACGCGTTCATCGGTAAAGCTCTTCATCGAGGGTATTCACTCCTCAGCTCAACGTCTGTCCGGGCTTCATTTCGACCACCTCCGGGCCGCCCGTACCCAGCAATTTCTTCAGATCAGCAGGCCGACCGGTCAACATCGGAAACGTCGCGAAGTGCATAGGGATGACGGTTTTGGGCTGCAGCAGCTTGCAAGCGTAGGCCGCTTCGCGTGGGCTCATCGTGAAATGGTCGCCGATGGGCAGCATCGCGATTTCGGGCGAATAGAGATCGTGGATGATCTGCATATCGCCGAACACGGCGGTGTCGCCGGCGTGATAGAGCTTCACTCCGCCCGGCAACTCGAGGACATAGCCGCAGGCCTCGCCGCCGTACACGATGCTGCCATCGTCGTCCTGAATGCCGCAGGAGTGCACGGCGTGCGTCATCGTGATCTTGATTCCGGCAACCGTCTGCGTCCCGCCCTTGTTCATGGGGGCGATCTGCTGGGCGCCCTTCTTCGCCGTCCAGAGGCAGAGCTCAAAGATCCCGACCACGATGGGGTTGTGCTGTTTGGCAATCTGCACGGCGTCGCCGATGTGGTCCATGTGGCCGTGGGTACAGATCAGTACGTCGGCCTTTTTTACCTGCTTCTCGGCTTCCGGACATGCCGGATTGCCCATTACCCAGGGATCCACGTACACGACGACGCCATCTTTGGTTGCAATACGGAATGTGGCATGGCCCAGCCACGTAATGCGGTTTCCTTGCAGGTCCATGGTTCACCTCGATTAGCGAAGCCGAAAACCATTCGACGAGGCGCGCTAGCGTGTTTCCTCTTTGTGCCAGTCGCGATAGCCGCCGGTGAGCGAGAACACATTGCGAAAGCCCATCTTCTTCAGATTGAGGGCTGCCAGCGCCGAACGGCCGCCTTCGCCGCAATACAAAACCAGCTTGCGGTCCTTGTCGGTTGTAATCTTGTCGATATTCAGTTCCAGAATGCCGCGAGGCAGGCTGATGGCACCGGGAATGATTCCCTGAGCCTGTTCGTCGCGCTCTCGCACGTCTACCAGGCTGAAGTCTTCGCCCGATTGCTGCATGTGTCGGAGCTCATCGGGAAGGATTTCGCTAATCTGCGACTTGGCTTCGTCGACCAGTTGTTTGAATTCCGGTAATGGCATGCTCATCTCTCCTCTGCAGGCCGCGCGAACGATTAGAACCCGGTACGAACGGCAGCAAGCTTACAGGCTACTGAAAGACTTGGAAAAGGTAAATGCGTTATCTCAGCGGTTGACGAGCCCGCTGAAAAAACCGACTTCCAGGTGTCTCGGCGGAGCGAAGCCATTGATATTTTAGACAGCTTGGAGGTCAGTCAGGCCCACTTCCAGCAGCGAACCTGAATTGGCCGTTCTGGATAGCGCACAGCAGGGTGGAGCAGGTCTAACGGGCGACTTTCCTGTCCACCGCGACCGCATGGGCACTGCGCGGCGGCCGGCGCGTACCGTGACGCAGGCCTTTGGCATCCAGCTTAAGTTCGGCGATGGCACGGCTCAGGGTGTTGCGGTGCATACCCAGTTGGCGCGCGGCCTTGCACTGATTACCCTTGCATTCCTGCAGCACCGTGAGAAGGAATCGCTTCTTGAATTCACACACGCCCTCGGAATAAGTTATGCCGTTTTTGTACATCTGCAGGATCAAAGCTTCCAATTGATCTTTCACAACGCCTCTCTCTTTTGCTTCGGTAAGGCCGCAAATGGACCACAGCTTCACGGGTGACGATCACTGCCGTCGCCTTGCCCGGATACGTGCTGGGGAACGGTCCGTAACAGCTCCCAGCCTTGGCGAAAGCGCTGCCGCAATTCCGCCGGCGCCGCCCAGATCAAGGCGCGGCCGCTGACCAGCAGGAAAGGCGCGATCCGAGACTGCTGCAACCGTCCCCACTGCGGCGCGAAAGCGGCCAACGCCAGCACCACGACCGTGCTGACCACCGCGCCGCGCAGAAACCCAAATGCCGCGCCCAGAAGACGGTCAAACCAGCGCAGTCCGACGCCATGCACCGCCCAGCGCGCAATCCGTCCCAGCACTCCCGCCAGCACCACGACGACCACGAATATGGTAAAGAACCCAGCGATATCCGCCGCCCACTGGGAGTTCACGTGAGGTGCAAACCATGCGGCCACCCGCGGGTACTCCCATGCAGCCAGCAAATATCCGACGATCACGCCCGCCAGCGAAAAGAATTCGTAAAAGAATCCCTGTGCGCTGGCCTGTAACACCGACAACACAATGATGAGCAGAATGACCCAGTCGAGGATAGAGACGCCCATCATTCGGCTTTTCCTAGGCCGGCAGCGGATGCCCGGTCAATCGGGTGTAAGCCTCCACATACTTCTCACTCGTTCGGACCGCCACCTCCGGAGGTAACGCCGGGGCGGGCGGCTGTTTGTTCCACCTGATAGCTTCCAGATAGTCGCGCACGTATTGCTTGTCGTACGAGTCCTGCGGCCCACCGGGCTGATACTTGTCCTTGGGCCAGAAGCGCGACGAGTCCGGGGTGAGCACCTCATCGGCCAGCACCAGTCCGGCAGCGGTACGGCCGAATTCAAACTTGGTATCGGCGATGATGATGCCGCGCGTCTCCGCGTAATCGGCAGCCGCCTGGTAGATTTTCACGCTCAACTCGCGCAACCGTTCGCCGAGCTCGCGGCCCGCCAGCGTCACCACGCGATCGAACGGGATGTTTTCGTCGTGACCGCTGCTGGCCTTGATGGCGGGGGTGAAAATCGGCTCCGGCAGTTTGTCCGATTCGCGCAATCCCGCAGGCAGCTTGATGCCGCAGACCGAGCCGCTGGCTTGGTACTCCTTCCAGCCCGAGCCGGAAAGATAGCCGCGCACCACGCACTCGATGGCGATCATGTCGGCGCGCGCCACCAGCATGGAGCGGCCATGCAACTGGGCGGCGTATTTCTGCAGCTCCGGCGGATATTTGCGCACATCGGCGGTGACCAGGTGATTGGGGACGATGGGCTTGAGGAACTCGAACCAGAAAAGCGAGAGCTGGGTCAGTACTCGTCCCTTTTGCGGAATGCCGGTCGCCAGAATGTAGTCGAAGGCGGAGAGGCGATCGGTGGCCACGAAGAGCAGATGTTCGCTGCCCACCTGGTAAAGGTCGCGGACTTTTCCGCTGGCATAGAGCTCGAGCCCGGAAAAGTCGGTGCGCAACAGAACGTCGGAAGTTTGAGCTGAATCTTTCACGGTGGCTTAAATCGAATCGGAGAAGTCGTCGGGTATTCTAAATTTCCCTTCTGGTTTGTCAATGTCTGATGAAAATTAGTTGCGGCGTCCTGGGAAAAATCTGCGAAAAATTTCTTGACAGAGTGCCAGATCTCGCGGAACCCTTGTGCCTCGCGGCTTTGGAAGCAATCCGAGGTCAGCCATGAAAAACCTCCAGCGGTGTCCGGCGGCTGCAACCAGGCGATAATTGGGAAACCAAACTTCGCCTGGTGTCAAGACCCTGCGAAAACATTTTCGAAACCAGGACCACAGACGGGTTAGTCGGCCGCCGTGCGATGGACCGTACGGGCGTCCTCGATGTACTGCACATCGGCAGGGCCTTCGACTCCGGCCTGCTGCATTGCCTTACGCAGGTCATCGGAATTCATAAACTTGCGCGCCTGCTCCACGCTCTCCCAATCGAAGAACAGGACCACTTCGCGGGGATCGTCAACGCGATGAAAAATGCGGAACGCGGTTTCGCCTGCTTGCTTGCGGGTATTGAGGTGAGAATCGAACGCTTGCTTCCAGCGGTTGTAATCCGCCACCTTGTGGCGGACCAGCACATGCACCATGAGAGCGCCTCCCAATCGAATCGTCTCCTCCAAGATACGGAATCTCCAGCCAAATGTGAACCCGGAAATGCAACCGATCTCTGTGACGAGCTGTGGCGCGTTTTGCAGAACCGCTGGAGAGCATTAGAATTTGAGCGATTCAGTGCTGGAGGAGGGAACTCCTATTTATGAGCTGGCTGGGCTGGCTGCTTGTCTTGTTTATCGCCTATTGGTTCCTAAGCGACCTGTTCAGATCGAAACGGTGCTACCCCCACGGAGTTTTCGGTCGATGCCGATTGTGCGAGGAAGAAGCTGCGACAAGAGTCAAAGCAGAAGCCGAAGCAAGAGCCGAAGCAGAACGTCAACGGATGGAGATCGAAGAGACCTACAAGAACATGGATGAAGCGAAAAGGGATGAACTGACTGCCTTGGTGAAAGAACGGGCCAAATGGGAGGATCTCTTGATTGGACCAGGCGATTTAGAAGCAGCCGTCGTGAGGATGTATGAGAGGTCTCAGTCAAGGGCACCCAAAGGAGCGAATTTGTGATCGAGCGAATCAAAACCGCCGTGCAGCGTGCAGCGGGAAAGAACCAGAAGATTGCGATGTTCCACTTTCAGGTGTTGAAAAACGCTGATGAGCTGGCAGGCATCGACCCGAAAGGGTTCTGTAAAGAAATCTCGGTTCCAGAAACCTATGCGACCGAGTTCACTAAAATGATCGCCTTGGCTCGGCTGATGAAGGAACTGGGCGCAAAGCTTATTTGAAACTGAGACACTACCCGGTGACGAAGGGTGTTGACAGCGAAGCGATTGGGTGCTGAAGGTATGCGCGCCATGAAGCGCTCCTTCGCAACCGGGAGTGGGTTATACTGCCAACCAAGTTCACCGGGAGCACTTCTTCTTGCCGCGCCTCATCATTCGTTCCTCCGACATTCACGCTGCTGGCTGTTTCGCCCTGGAAAATATCCCCAAGAGCACACGCATCCTGGAATACACGGGAGAGCGCATTACCAAGGCCGAAGGCGACCTCCGCTATGAAGGCCGCCCGTTCACCTATCTGTTCGGCCTGGGCGACGGCGAGGTGGTGATCGACGGCCACGGGATGGCGATGTTTGTGAACCATTCTTGCGATCCCAACTGCGAGACCGACGAAGAAGCGGGAAGGGTTTACATCGCCGCCATTCGCGACATTGCCGCCGGCGAGGAACTTACCTACGACTATTGCCTCTACGATGGCGACGACGAGGCGCCCTGTTCCTGCGGCAGCAAAAGTTGCCGGGGGAGCATGTACTCTCCCGAAGAATTGAAGAAGATGGCGCGTGCCGCAGCCCGCAAGAAGAAACAGGCCGAGCCGGCGGCGAAGAATAACGGCGCCGGGCGAAAAGTGAGAACGAAAAGCAAGTAAAGTAAAAGGAAGCGGCTTCCGCCCGGCCTTCTGCTATATTTGGCTTTTGATTACCCCCATTCCTTAAGCACAGGAGCGGTCCTCATGGCTAAGAGCGTCAATAAAGTCATTCTCATCGGCAATCTCGGAAAAGATCCGGAAGTGAAGTACACCCAAACCGGTATGGCGGTAGCGCGCTTCTCAGTGGCAACCACGGATCGCGTCAAAGACAAAGACGGCAACTGGCAAGATCGCACCGAGTGGCACAACCTGGTGGCCTTCCAGCGTACCGCCGAAATCGCCGCCGAGTACCTGAAGAAGGGTGGCAAAGTTTACATCGAAGGCCGCCTGCACAGCGACTCCTGGGACGACAAGGAGACTGGTCAGAAGAAATACAAGACCGAGATCATCATCAACGACTTGGTGCTGCTGGGAGGACGCGATGCCGGCGGCGAAGGCGGCGGACGCTCGGGAGCTGGCAAGTCCAGCGGCATGGACCAGCGCACCCCCGAGCCGGAACATTCGCAGGCCCCATCCGGCGCGGAGATCACGGACGAAGATATTCCGTTTTGATGGCGTAACCTCTCTGTTGCTGTTGTCTAGTTTATTGCTGTCGTCCCGAGCGAACCCGCCGCGACGGGCGGGTCGAAGGACCTGCTTTTTCCGCTGGGTTGCGCGGTGCCCTCGACCAACGTCGCACCAGCGATTGCGATCTAACATCACAGCATGAGCTTTCCACGATCCAGTGGCATCCTGTTACATCCAACTTCTCTTCCGTCGGCGTACGGCATCGGCGAGCTAGGGGCTGAGGCGCATGGCTTCGCCGATTTCCTGCGCGATGCCGGCCAGCGAATCTGGCAAGTCCTGCCGCTGGGGCCGACCGGATACGGCGACTCTCCCTACCAGTGTTTCTCAGCCTTCGCGGGCAATCCTCTGTTGATCAGCCTCGACACGTTGGTGGAGCGCGGTTATCTCGATTCTCGCCAGCTGGACTCGCGACCGGAATTTTCCGCCGGCCAAGTGGATTTCGGCGCCGTGATCGCATGGAAGGTCCCCTTGCTGCGCCATGCTTTCCGGTCGTTTCAACGCAGTTCGCCGGCCGAGCGCGAGGCCTTCGCGGCTTTCTGCGAAAGGCACTCCGGCTGGCTCGACGAATTTGCCTTGTTCATGGCGCTCAAAGAAACTCACGATAATGTTGCGTGGACGCTCTGGGATGCCGATCTGGCGCTGCATAAGCCGGATGCCATTGAGCGCGCACGCAACCAGTTGCGCGACCAGATTGAATGCCATAAGTTCATCCAGTTTGAATTCGAGCGGCAGTGGCACGATCTGAAGGCGCATTGCGGGCGCAACGATATACGCATCATGGGTGACGTGCCCATCTATGTCGCTCTCGATAGCGCGGACGTATGGGCCAACCGTGAGTTGTTCGAACTGGACGGGTCGGGCCGGCCAAAAGCCGTTTCCGGTGTGCCGCCCGACTACTTCAGCGCCACCGGCCAACTGTGGGGCAACCCCATCTACCGCTGGGAAGCCCACGCTAAGACCGGATATCCCTGGTGGATCGCCCGCCTGCGCCGTTCCCTGGAAATGCTCGACCTGATTCGCCTCGACCACTTCCGCGGCTTTGAGGCGTACTACGAAATTCCCGCCGGCGAGGTGACGGCGGTTAACGGTGCGTGGGTCAAAGGGCCCGGGGCCGCGCTATTTGAGGCGCTGGAGAACGCGCTGGGCAGGCTGCCCATCGTCGCGGAAAATTTGGGCGTGATCACGCCGGAAGTGGAAGCGCTGCGCGAACGCTTGGGATTTCCGGGTATGGCGATTCTGCAGTTCGCCTTTGGCAAGGATCCGCAAGCTCCGGACTTCAAGCCCCACAACTACCCGCATCATCTGGTGGCTTACACGGGCACGCACGACAACGACACCGCCGTGGGCTGGTGGACGAGCACCGCGGGAGGCGGGAGTATTCGCACCTCCGCCGACGTCGCGGAAGAGATGGAGTATGCGCGGCGCTACTTGCACACCGACGGCCACGAAATTAACTGGGTAATGATTCGAACTCTGATGGCATCGGTCGCCGACACCGTGCTGTTTCCGTTGCAGGATGTGCTGGGTGTTGGCAGCGAAAGCAGGATGAACCTGCCGGGTACCTCGTCGGGAAACTGGCGCTGGCGCTTCCGCCAGGCAGATCTGACGCCGGCGACGAGCGCACGGCTAAGGCAATTGGCGGAAACCTACGAGCGTTAGGGGAACTCGCCCTGTACACGTACACGCCGTGCTAGCCCACGATCTCTTCGAATTTCAGGGGGTCCGGCGGCACGGGGTTGGGTGGCGGTTCAATCACTTTCAGGACCTGATAGGTGTGGCTGATGCGGTGAATGACCGTAATCGTGCTGAGCACGGCGATCACCCACAGCACCGGGCCCATGCGATTGAACAGGGCTCCGATGATGATCAGCACGATGCGCTCGGGCCGTTCCATGAAGCCGACCTTGCAACTGGGAATGAGCGACTCGGCGCGCGCCCGCGCGTAGCTCACCATCACCGAGCTGATCATGACGAGCGCCACCATCACCACGTAGAAGAACCGGTTGGCGCGGGCGTAATACACCAGCAGTCCGAAAAACAGGGCCGCATCGCTATAGCGATCGATGATGGAATCGAAGAAGCCGCCGAATTGCGTGACCTGGTTGGTGGCGCGGGCCACCCGGCCATCCACCATATCGAAAATGCCGGCCCCAATGATCACCAGTCCGGCATAGAGAAACATGCGGCGCTGGTTCTCGGCGTGGGCATAGCCGAACAGAATGCCGGCCACCACGTTGATCAGCAAACCAATGAAGGTGAGCGCGTTAGGCGAAATTCGGGTCAGCGCAAGGCCGTGGACAATCTTGTACAAGAGCCAATTGCAGGACCGCCCGACTGCGCTCGTCCAGGTCATTGCGCGTCATCATCCTTCATCGTGAATGGTAGTCAGTTTCAGCACCTCGAGTTCGCGCTTGCCGGCCGGGGTGACGACTTCGCTGACGTCGCCTACTTTTTTTCCCATGAGGGCGCGGCCAATCGGGGAAGTGGTAGAGATCAACCCCTTGGTCACGTCCGATTCTTCGCTGGTCACCAGCTTGTACTCGATCTTTTCCTCTTTGGTGGAGTCATAGACCAACAAGGTCGAGCCAATGGCGGCGCGGTCGCGGGGAATGTTCGCCATATTGATCATCGAGAGGTCAGCCATGCGCTGCTTGAGTTGGCCCAGACGGGCGCGGACAAACTCCTGCCGCTGCTTGGCCATGTGGTACTCGGCGTTCTCGCTGAGATCGCCCATGGCTACCGCCTTCTTCAGCTCTTTAGGCAGCTCGTGATTGAGCTCGTGCTCGAGGACCGTAATCTCTTCCGACAGCTTCTTCTTGATGTGTTCAGGCATACTTCGGATTTGACGGCTTCGGGCCGGCTGGACGCCTCCCGCAAGCGTTGCACTATTATACGACGAGGGGTATGACACGACCGCCAGCAAAGCGGATTGACGAGGGCGTTATCCTGAAAGCACTGGGAGAGCGCAGCAATGGGCGATGTGATTTCACTGCAAGGGCCAGTCGAGGAGATCGACGGGAAACTTACGTTATTCATCCCGCTCGAGGCTGGTGGGGACCAATTTATCGAATGTTCCAGGGGCATCGGAGAGGTAGAAGGCGATTACTTGAGAATCACCATTCCAGAATGGCTTGCGGGCATCCTCAGGATTGAAGAGGGCAGTATCGTCTCCGTCGATAACGAAGGGGAAAGGCTCAACATTCATCCTGTCGCTCCGTTACCTCTCCAGTGACCTGTGGAAATCCAACACCCACTGCCCTAACCCCCCGTCAATTGACCCCTTCGAAGAAACGGGGGTATACTCCTAGCAGCGAAAGAGCCGCTCTTCCCCGTAAGACCCAGGTCTAGTCTCTGGGTGTAGTACTCCGGCCCTCATGCATAACCTAAGTTTCAGCATCGGAGACAAGGTCGTTTACCCGAACCACGGGGTGGGCGTAATCGAGCAGATCAGCAGCCGCACGATCGGCGCGCAAGTCGAGAAATTCTATCTCTTGAAGATCAAGGCCAGCAGTTTGAAGGTCATGGTGCCCTTTCACAACGTCGGCACTGTTGGGCTGCGAAAAGTGGTGCGCAACGGCGAGGTGCAGAAGATTCTCGATTTCCTCAACGACGGCAAGTGCGAGAACCACGCCGATTGGAAATTCCGGTTCAAGGAAAACTCCGACAAGATGCGCACCGGCTCCCTGCTTGATGTGGCCGTGGTCCTCAAAGGCCTTCTGGTCCTGGCCCAATCCAAACCCCTCAGCTTCCGGGAAAAGAAAATGCTGGAGCGGGCCCGCTACCTGCTGGTGAGCGAACTGGCGATGTCAAGAAATCGGGCCGAGACCGAGGTTGAGGACCTGCTCAACAAATCGTTGTCGAAATCCAAGCTGCGCTTTCCTGAAGCGTCGAGCATGGAAGCCTGAGTTTTCCTCGGAAAGCACATGCCCGGAACCTTGCACATCTTTCGCCTGAAACCCGATCCACTGCAATACCAGGCGAACATCAACGTCGGCGCGAGTTCGTGGGTGCGGGTTTTCGACGCTCCTGGTCTCGATGAGTTTCTGCGCCACAGTTGGGCGCTACCCGAGAGTGAGGTCGAGGCCATGCTGGGCGAACTTCGCGCCATCGGGCGCACCACCGAGGCCTGGGTGGACATCCCGGAATCTCACCTGGCGGAAATGGGCTTCGCCGAATCGCCCAGTGACGAGTAGACCTTCGCTGCACACAGAACTTATCCCACCAGCACGGCGCCCCCGTTTACGTTGAAGACCTCGCCGGTGATGAATCCTGCGTGCCGGGTGCAGAGGAATAAGATAGGCGCGGCAATCTCGTCCGGCGTCGCCACCCGGCCCAGCGGAATCGCGGCGAAGACCCTTGCACGCCGCGCGGGATCAGAGAGCGCTCCCGCGGTCATGTCCGTCTCAACCCATCCCGGCGCAACGCAGTTGACGTAAATGCCATGCGGGGCGAGCTCGGTGGAGAGCCCCTTGGTCATGCTGATGATCGCGCCCTTGGTGGCCGCGTAATCGACGTGGCCGGCCTCGCCGCGCTGTCCGGCGGTGGAGCTGACGAGCACGACGTGCCCGCCTCGCGCCTGCCGCTTTATTTGCGCCACCGCGTGTTTCACTAAGGCGAATGTGCTGTCGAGGTTGATGGCCAGAGTGGTGCGCCACTGCTCGTCGGTCATCTGGTCGATGTCAACTTCCTCCGATAGCCAGATACCGTGATTGACGACCAGCGCATCAAGCGATCCGAAGCGCTCGACGGCCGCGTTCACCAACGCTGCGGCGCTCGCGGTTCCGGTGAGGTCCGCCTGCACGGCATGGCAGTGATCGACGCCGCATTCCTCGACCAGACGTTGCGCTTCAGATTGCGCGCTTTTGTAATTGAAGACGACCCTAGCTCCGGCGCGAACGAACAGGCGGACAGTCGCCGCGCCAATGCCGCGCGAGCCTCCCGTGATTAAGGCGACCCGTCCTTCAAACGATAAAGTCGGAAGCGATGGCATGGCTAAAAAAGGTACCACATGGCAGGCGTGGCCGGTTACCACATGGCGGGCTTCTCAAGCACTTGGATCCAGATCCGGGTGGGAAGCGGTATCAAGGCGCCACTAAAGGACTGCCCGACCACGGCCGATATTACCAACAATGCCGACTAGGCTGCGCAGCAAGGCAGGGATGGTGGAAGCGCGGGGCCTCGACGAAGGACGTGCTCCCACCATCGCTATTCGTCACGGCGGTCACGGTTGGCTTAACGGCGCTGCGCTGATTGTCGGGCGAGAAAAAGCTCCGCTGGCAGGCAGAGCTTCAAAGCTCCCTTTCTACCTTCGGGTCAAGTGAACACTCTTGCGATTTCTTCCTTTCGTACCCGGTCAATCGACGTCCGTGCCTGGCGGGCACGGGCGCAAAGGCGGCAGCACGACCGCACGCAGGCATGGCTCCGAACACTATCGCCAGATGGCAGCCCGACGCAAGACCCACGGCGGAGGCAGACCGCCGAAAGAGTCCAATTAAGGGTTTACCGTGCTAGGCGTTTACCAATAAACACCTTCGCATCGAGATGCTTGTCCTTTCCCTCACTACAGAGCGTTTGTTGAGGCTTATAAATATCGCGAAACGCCGACAACAAGTCCCCCATAATGTCATTGGTTGCCCAGCCCTTCATTCGGAACTGGAATATCCAATCCAGCATTTTGGCGCTGTCGGTAATCTCGTTTAAGTTGATGGCGCGTTTTCGCCCTCCTTCCCTTGTGAGCACAAGATGCGGGACATCGTCGCCTTCCGCCTCTAAGGTCCAATCACCCCAGCAGTCGCCGTGACGCAGTTCTTTCATAAAGTGTCTCTCCTGAATAGAATCTGAATGTCTTACAGAACGAAAAGCCCGGCGCGATGGCCGGGGCATTTCGATTGAAACTGGACACTTCAATCGTAGCCCTTTCATCGTCCCGGATGCAAGGGCAACGATGAGTGTTTCAACGGCGACTGCCGATTCAAGGGAGATCGGAGCCACTAAGGATGAACCCACCGCTACTGCTACTGCTCTTGGGAATTGCAATCGGCTTCGTTGGGCTTCTAGCCCGGTGGTTGAAGGCTGAGAGAGCTTCGCATGTCATTCTTCGGATAGCACAGATTCCTCTCTTCCTTTGGGTAGCGTGGTGGGCGCTTGCATGGATGGCCGCATTTGTGCGAGGAAGGAATGCACCATGACCGTTGCCGAACCATCAACGCACATTTCGGCCACTACCAGAATCTCTATAGGCTGGTCATGCCGCGCTGCATGTGCTAACGTCTGTCGGTTATTGCGGGCGTCCATCGGGAGAACATGGGAATAGCCATTGCTTCGCCGGCTATGGGCGCCGGAATTCGGACAAGGAGAAGCACATGAAGAAGCTTGCATTCCTGACTCTGTTGATCACGGCAACTCTGCTATTAACCCTGGCCTTTCCGGCGGCGGCAACTGGTCCAAAGGTGCCGGCGGCTCCCGTGGCTGTTCCATCCAGCCCCGCGGCTGCTGCCACGACCCAAGACTATGGACGCCCTCGCATACACGAGGCGATAGAAGCGATGCGAAACGCCAGGGAACATCTGCAGCAGGCCCAGGGCAATTTTCATGGCCATCGCCAGAAAGCGATCGAGCATCTCAACAGCGCTATCCACGAAGCGGAGATTTGCGAGCACGAATGATAGCGTTTGGATCACGAAATCGAGGCAGCGTCCGCGAACGCGGGCTCTGACCGAACCTCGCACACAGCGGCCGGACGTCCCACGCCATAGCTCCGGTTGGCCATTCGGAATTGATCGTCGGCATCGAGTGGCCGCGTAGCCGGCTTATCTCGGACTGGCTCCGCTGGTGGCAATTGTCGGAATGCGTGGAAGCATTGTCGCGCCATGGAGGAGACCGTGGACATTGAAGCGATTCGCAAGTATTGCCTCCAATTCCCGCACACCACTGAAATCGTGCAGTGGGGAGCCGACCTGTGCTTCAAAGTGGATGGCAAGCTGTTCGTAGTGGCGGCGATGGAGATGGTGCCGCAACGGATTTCTTTCAAGTGCACGCCCGAGAACTTCGCCGAGCTCTGCGAACGGCCTGGAATTATTCCTGCCCCCTACATGGCGCGCGCACAGTGGGTCAGCCTGGAACGGCTGAACGCACTGCCCGATGCGGAGCTGCGCGAAATGATTTCCGAATCCTACCGGCTGGTGTGGGAGCGCCTGCCGATGAAGAGGCGGGTTGAGTTGGAGAGCGGCGCAGCGGCAGGCGCAAAGCGGCCGGCAGTCCGCAGACCAAAGCCTGCATCTCGGAAGTCAGCCGTCAAAACCAAATCAGCGGTCAAAACCAAGTCAGCGGCCAAGACCAAGAGTACGAAGGCGGGCCGGCGTAGATGAAGATGAAGTGGATGGCTGGCCTGCGTCGTGCCGTCATTTTCAGCGCGATGCTTTCGTCCATGCTGACGACGCAGACGACCTCCGCCGCAGCCCAGTCAGCTTCCCCGCCAGGTGCATCGAAGGCCCTACACGCTTCGATCTCGCCGCAAACCGCGGCCCTGGAGCGCGACTTCTTCGCCGCCCTTCGCCAAGGGAACACCAGGAAGTTCTTGTCCTACGTGCCCGAGGAAGGGCTTCACGTTGGCCCGCAAGCCAAGCTGGTGGGCCGTGCCGAGGTCGAAGAGCAGTTGTCGCATCGCCGCGACCTCTACTGCAAGCTGTTCGACTCTTCCTGTATCGACACTGCCATCAAGCTGGATGCCAGCTCGCGCTCCTGCTCGGACCGCGAGCTGCTCACGCATTCGGAAAAGGTCCGCACCGCCGCCAGCGAGACGGTGCGCAACGGCGTGCGCCAGGCGATTCTGGTGGCCGAGGTCAAGAACAATCGGTGTGGCGGCGCGAACCTCGTCGATTTCATCTTCAATTACGTGCAGGGCGAGTGGAAGCTGTTCTCGGCGCCCTAGACTATGGAGCTGCTGAAAAAGGTCGGGTGAGGCGCGTCGGAGGCTCTAGCGGAAGTTGCGATCCGGCCCAAATCGGGAAATGCGCCAGAATTGCGCCGACTCCAGATTTCGCGTTTAGAGGCGTTTGTAGCGACCGCAGCCGCTCCGGAGGTACTTTGGTCCGCAGCCGCAAAACGCTGCCTACGGGCTCGCCAGCGCATTTAAATGGCATTTTATGCGACCATCATGATAGCCAAATGGTGGTCTATATGTGTGTCACGTAAGTTTTACACGATTACATGATTTATAGCTCTAAGGTGTAACATTGGCGCTTCTACCCTTCAGGGCGACGGAATTACCCGACCGGCCGCTATAGCTTTCGTTCGTCGTCGCCCGAACGTCGTGATACTTTAGAAACCCCAAACTTCGCCCAAAGGAACCACGCAGCCATGATGTTGGAAACCGAGGTCTTCCAATTCGAACCGGATATCACCGGGGTCTCCTGCGCGGGCCGCTTCACCCTGGGGACGCGCCTCAGCGAAACCGAAGCGCTGTTCAATTCGCTGATTCAGCAAGGCGCGCGCAAACTGGTGCTTGACCTTACCCACGTCGAGTTCGTGGACAGCGCCGGCCTCGGCATCATCATGCATATCTTTGGAGAGATTGGTCAGCAAGGAGGGTACTTCCGCGTTGCCGGCCCCAGCGATCAGGTGAAGCGCCTGTTTGAGATCACGCACACGAAAACCATTCTGGCGATCGATCCCGACCTGGTCACCAGCGTGCAAAAGCTTCAGGACACCGACGCGACGGCTGAGAGCGTAACGGCTGAAGCCGTGCCCTGATTGACACAAAACGTATTGATACGTTGATAGGTTTTACTCGATCGTCAACCCGCCGGTCAGATCGCTAATTTTCTCAATGCGGTGCTCCAGGCACCATTTCTCCAGGGAATCGACCAGCGTCTCACAGGCGCATGGGTCCCAGAAATTCACCGTGCCGACCTCGATGGCGGTTGCGCCGGCCAGCAGGAATTCAATCACATCTTCAGCGGTGCTGATGCCGCCGATTCCGATGACGGGTATCTTCACCGTGTGCGCCGCTTCCCACACCATGCGCAGGGCAATCGGTTTGATGGCGGGGCCGGACAGTCCGGCAGTGACGTTGGAGATGCGCGGTTTGCGGGTTTCGGCGTCAATCGCCATGGCCACAAAGGTATTGACCAGCGAGATGGCGTCGGCGCCCGCCTCCTCAGCAGCCCGCGCCACCTCGGGAATGCTGGTGACGTTGGGCGAAAGTTTCACGATGAGCGGACGGGTGGCGATCTTTTTCACTGCGCTGACCACTTCAAACAGCATTTTGGGGTCGCTGCCAAAGCTGATTCCGCCGCACTTGGTGTTGGGACAGGAAACATTCAGCTCGTAAGCGGCGATGCCCGCGCCGTCGTTGAGCATACGCACCACGTCTTCGTACTCCTCCTGCGAATGCCCAAACACGTTGCAGAAGAAAACGATGTTCTTGATGTTGTTCAGAAGCGGCAGCTTCTCTTCCAGAAAGGCCCGCACCCCAACATTCTGCAGTCCGATGGCATTGAGCATGCCGGCGGCGGTTTCAAACAGCCGCGGCGGCGGATTGCCTGCCATCGGCTCGCGGGAAAGTCCCTTCACCACGAACCCGCCCAGCCGATCAAGCGTGACCACGTCCTCAAATTCCACGCCATAGCCAAAACTTCCACTGGCGGCCATGACCGGGTTCTTGAGCGTAATTCCCGCAACGTTGACGCTCATATCCAGCGCGGGCTTCGGAGCAGGACTCACCAGTTGGCCTCCATCAATGCGCCTCTCTTTCACGGCCTACGGTAATGGGCTGCCGCACACTGGCCGTGCGCTCCAGCTTGTCCCAGGCAAAGCTGCCCCCTTCCATGGCGCGCTTGAGCGTCTTGAGGAGTACCAGGGAGAACAGTTGGCGATAGGCGAAGCGTTGCAGCCAGACATGGCCCAGCAAGAGGAAGTCGCGTTTTCCGCCAGGCTGTTGCCGTTCCAGCGTGAAGGCTATGGCCGATGCGATGAAATCAATCACCATGAACAATGCGAAGTACACTACCAACTTGTGGAAATCGGCCGGATTGGCCGACTCGGGATGCCGGTACTTGTCGACGAAGTAGATGGCGGTGCCGGCGACGAACATGATGTCGATGAACGGCGAAACCAACGGCAGCAGGACCTGGAAGATGACCATGTTGGGTATCGCGACCCAGCCCAGAGCTCCTTTCTGCTTCACCGCCGCGCGGTGCTTCCACACCGACTGCATGATGCCGAAGGACCAGCGGAAGCGTTGCCGCATCAGCCCGCGCGCCTTGGTTGGCGCCTCGGTGTAGGCCAGCGCGCGGTCCTCGTAATTGACCCAATAGCCGGCCTGGAGAAGCGCCATGGTCAGATCGGCGTCTTCGGCGACGGTGTCGTGCTGATAACCGCCGGCGGCGCGAACCGCAGCGGTGCGCCATGCGCCAATGGCGCCGGGGACCACGCTCACGGCGTTGAGCGTGTTCAGCGCGCGTCGTTCAAAGTTCTGGCTGGTGATGTACTCCAACGCCTGCCAGCGGGTCCACAGATTGACCCGATTGCCGACTTTGGCATTGCCCGCCATGGCTGCCACCCGCGGATTGCTAAAGTGCGGAACCAATTTCGAGATCGCATCGGGCGCAACCAGGGTGTCGGCGTCGATGCCGACAAACAGCTCTTCCGTCACTTGCTCCAGTCCGAAGTTCAGCGCGTCGGCTTTGCCGGAGTTCGGCTTGGTCAACACCGTGACCCGGCCGGCCGCGATCTCATTCTGGAAGGCGGCGCGCGTGACCTCCAGAGTCGCGTCCGTGGAACCATCGTCGATGACAATCACTCGAAGGTCCTTGTAGTTGGAATCCAGGACCGAGCGGACGGTGCGCTCGATGACCTTCGCCTCATTGTAGGCGGGGATGAGCACGGCCACCGCGGGCTGGTAGTTGGGGTCGAAGTTGCTCTTGCGGCGATGGAACCGGTCGAAGATGGCCAGAGTTCCGACCAGCACCAGGCGCCCGCTCATCAGCACGTCACCCACGAAGAAAACGAAAATAATGAGCGACGAGACGAATCCGAACATGCCGAAGCTAAGGCCGTCGACCCAGGCGGCCCAGCGTTCGTTGGTGGAAATGGGCGGCATGATTTCCGCGCGTGTCTTGCCCATCAAATCGGAGACGGGAACGATCTCGTAGCCGCGGGCCTTCAGGCCGTCGATCATCATGCCCAGCGCCTTGACGGTGTGGCTGCGGTTACCGCCGCCATCGTGCAACAGGATGATGTTCCCGCAGCTAAGATTGCTGGGCTGGCACGGCGGCAGGTTGGCGAACACGTCGGCCACGATTTCGTCGGCGGAACGCCGCGGATTATCGCGCCAGTCGTTGGGGTCGATCTTGTCTCCCACGGTGATGAAGCCCATGTCCTGCGAGAGTTCCAGGGGACGCACCTGGTCGGCGGTATCGGGCTCCTGGTCAATCGAATAGGGCGGACGGAAGAGTACGGGCTTGACTCCCAGCTTGCCCTCGAACAACCGCTCGGTGAGGTTCAGTTCGACTTCGAAGTAGCGCTTGGAGATGTTGCTGATATCGGGGTGGGTGAAGGTGTGGTTCCCGATTTCATGGCCTTCCTGGTAGATGCGCTTGGCCACGCCGGGATACTTTTCAACTTCCAGCCCAATGAGGAAGAAGGTGGCCTTGACGTTTTTTTCTTTCAGCACGTCGAGAATCTTGGGAGTCCACGTCGGGTCGGGGCCGTCGTCGAAGGTGATGGCAACTTTCTTTTGCGAGGTCCCGCCGTACATATCGACTACGTACGGCGACGGCATGGTCTTAAAGACCTCGTCGCTGACCAGATTGGTATTGGCGTCGACCTTGATCGTGCGTTCGCCGGAGGCCGGACGCGAGGCGATGCGCAGGACTTCGCCTTGCCCTTCAATGTCCACATCCTGACCAGGTGGGACCGTGCTTAGCTTGGCGGGCGCATTGGCCTCGTATGGCTTGTCCCAAACCGCCCACAGCGAGCGGTCTTCCGAACCCAGCCTCCATAATGCGAAGGTGAGGATGCCCAACGAATGAGCGGCCCGCATCTGGTTGAGCACGGTCACCCCGTCGAGAAACCACACGTCGTGGCGAACATTGCTGTCGTCAAGATAGGCAAAGTGTGGATTCATGGCATCGTCATCGAAATTCACGTCGGTCTCGGCGTCTTCGGCTTCCAGCCACGCGTCCTGGACCGAGACGGTGTGCACCTCGGCGGGCGGCGTGCCTTTCTTTTGGCCCTTTTTCATCGCCCAGTCGTAGCCGTAATTGCCGACCGCGCAAATGATTTTTTCCTTGGGAATGACTTTGAGGGCGTCCTGCAGGTTCTTCAGGAACCAGTCCTGCCCGGCGACTGGGCCGGAGTCGCCGCCGGGGTAGTGCTGGTCATAGTTCATCAGGATCAAGCCATCCGAGACTTGCGCGATGGCGGGATAGTCGAATGTCTTGTCGTTGACCGGAACCGCGATAAATAGCTTCAGGCCCTTGGCGTGGAGATCGGCGTAGAGTTCTTGCACCAGCGCGCGGTAGTCGCCGCGTGAGCTTTCGGGGAAGGCCTCAATGTCGAGCGTGATGCCTTTGTACTGGTCGGTGGCCAGGAAACTCATCAGCTCGCTGCGGAAGCGCTGCCGCGCCGCAGGGTCGGCCATGAATTTCGCGGTAACGTCGGGTTGCCACTCATTGCGGATGGGATCGAAGTTGTTGACCAGAGGTAGGACGTCAGTTTGCGCCTTCTCGCCCTTGAGAAAAGGCATCACCCTTTCGTCCACCGGCCGTGGTTTGCCCTTGTCGTCCATCATGTTGTACAGAGTGTTCAGTTCAGTGACCGCTTGCAGCCGGCCGTCCGCGGTCAGCACATGCATCCACTCGGGAAATAACAGGTCGATCTGCGGGTAGTACTCTTTCAGCGAGGCGAAGCTGGCCGCGTCCCACTGCACATAGAACGCTCCACGAATGCCTTCGTCGGAGTTCAGGACCACCTGCGACGCGGGCCGCTTGGTTTTGCGGTGGGTGTTCAGCCGGCGTGGCGGCTTGTGCTTCTGGCTTTCCTTGAGTGCGTGATAGGGCTTCTTCACCAAAGGGAGGAGCACGCCCGGAACGGACGATCCACGAATGATGGTCGCGACAAAAAACACCACCAGCACCGTGGCTACGATCACGCTGGTATCGAGCACCAAGCGTAAACGCCGCCAGCGCTTGCGGTCGGGATCGAAGAAAATCGGTTTCGACTTAGGCATGCAGGGCCAATTTATCGTAGCAGCAGTTAGCACTTAGCCGTTAGCGGTTAAGGGCGGTTCCGGGATTACTATATCCGCCCGCACTGGTAGTACGGCGCTTAAGCGATTCTTCTTCTCGCCCTATACGCGGGCCTGAACCTGGATTGTTCATGAGCAACAAAAAACATTTTATTGTCATCCCGAGCGGAGCGCAGCGGAGTCGAGGGATCTGCGGTTGGCCGGTAGCTTCACGCCGTCGTGAATAACCGCGGATCCTTCGACTGCGCGCCCGCCCGACCCGCAAAAGCAGCGGGTCGGAAATTTCTTGCGGGCGCTCCGCTCAGGATGACATCTTCGTGAATAATTCAGGTGAAGGCCCGCACTACCCGCGCAAATCGGACACATCTATTGCGAAACTGCTCCAGTCAATCAAACCGCTTAAGGTCGACCCCCAAGCTGCTATATTCGCCACGTGCTGGAAGCGGAGCGCAATTCGCTGAGGAGAACCGAGCTGCCACCATTCTGGAACATGCTGCGGGAGTCTCGGAAGTACTTCCTGCTGGTCACCCTGGCGGCTCTTGCCCTGCGGATTTTCTTCTACATTAGATTCCCGCACGTGACCGGCGATTCGCTGGTTTACGGCGACATCGCCAAGAACTGGCTTCAGCACGGCATCTACGGCCTGACCCACGCCGAAGGGCCGCGGCCTACCTGGATTCGCCTGCCCGGCTATCCCGCGTTTCTGGCCGTCTGCTTTGCGCTATTTGGAAGCGAGCATTACAACGCCGTCCTGCTGGTGCAGATCGCCATCGACGTGGCGGGCTGTTTCGTCATCGCCGACCTGGTGCGCAGAACGGTGTCGCCGCAAGCGGCGCGGTTCGCATTTCTTCTGGCTGCGCTGTGTCCTTTTACCGCCAACTATACCGTGGCTCCGCTGGCGGAGACGCTGAGCATCTTCTTCACTGCGGTGGCGCTCGATTGCGCGGTCACCGCATTCCAGGCCGCGGCAGAAGGGCTCACCCGCTGGCCCGCCTGGATGGGCTGCGCTTTTCCCGTTGCGGCGGGAATCTTGCTTCGCCCCGACGGTGGCATTTTGCTGGTGGCGCTGGGCCTGTTCCTCCTGTGGCGGATGTGGCAAAGGCCCGTGGAACGCGTGCGTCTGTTCTGGGCAGGAGCGTTGGTACTGGCGGTCTCGCTGGCTCCCCTGGCGCCGTGGACGGCGAGAAACTGGCGCGACTTCCACCGCTTCCAACCCCTGGCCCCACGTTACGCCAGCGATCCGGACGAGTTTGTTCCCTCTGGTTTCGACCAGTGGATGCGAACCTGGGTGGTCGATTACGTTTCGACGGAGGAAGTTTACTGGCAGGTTCCGGGCGATGACGTCACTTTGCAGGACCTGCCCTCGCGGGCGTTCGACAGCGCGCAGCAGCGCGAGACGACGCAAGCGATCTTCAACGATTACGCCAAGACGCATTTTGTCGATCCCGAACTGAACGCTCGCTTTGCGGAATTGGCGAATGAGCGCATAAAGCAAGCACCGTTTCGCTATTACGTCTGGCTGCCCGCGTTGCGCATCGCCGACATGTGGCTGCGCCCCCGCACGGAGATGCTGCCGCTCAATACGCGCTGGTGGGAGTACGCCAACGACACCGAGAGCAGCGTCCTGGCCACACTCTGGGGCGTGCTCAACCTGCTGTTCCTGTTCGCAGCAGCGATGGGAGTCGTGCGCGGGCCGCGGCCTCGCTACCTCGCCCTCATGTTGTTGTTGGTGCTGTTGCGCTCGGCGTTCCTGGGGACGCTGGAAAATCCCGAACCGCGCTACACGTTGGAATGTTTCCCGGTAGTGCTGGTTCTCGGCGGGGCATGGCTGTCGGGATGGAAAAGGCGCGGTCGCGTACCGTGAAGCAGGACAAGATAGTTTGGGTGCCCCATCCTTTCGCCTTCTTTTGGCGAAAGGGTGGGAATCGACCTTACGATAACTTGCCAGATGGGAAGTTCAGTTCCCGTTCACGCCGCATTCCGGTCCACTCCGATTCGATCTCGACGATTCCGACTTCACCCAATGCATAATGGCGAAAGGTGCTCCAGAGCCAATCTTCCGGCTTCTCAACCAAACCGCGGACCACCGGATTGCGGTGCATGTACTTCAGCTTCTCGATCCGCTTCTTCTTGGTCCAGACATTGAAGTCATAAAACCGCCGCTGCCAGAATTGTTCCATTGGGTGCCCCATCCTTTCGCCCGACTTTGGCGAAAGGGTGAGTATCAGATGTTTACGGTTCACCTGTCGCGCCACACGTTGTTTCAAAACTTGGAGGACTAGTGACGGACTTCCGATCTCGGGTTCGCTCATCAGGAGATGGAAATGCTCCGGCATGAGAACGTATCCGAAGACACAAAAGCCATAACGCTGGCGCACATCCTCCAGCATCTTCAAGAACAGTAGCTTGACGCGATCGTCAGAAAGGAGCGGCCGCCTCTGGTAACAACTGCATGTCACGAAGTGAAAATCATCCGCTCCGTAACGTCGCTCAAGGCCGGCAGGCATGAAAACATGCTAACCGACCTATTCGAGGCTTGGCTGTGACCTGCGGCACCAGTTTCGGTGTTTCGTTTCCCACCCTTTCGCCAAAAGAAGGCGAAAGGATGGGGCACCCATCGTCGGGAATTTACCGTGACGAAGGTGTGAGCAGGATATTGTCGATCAGCCTGGTGCTGCCGATGTACGCTGCGACGGCCACCAGCGCGCAGTGCGATACATCTGCAACTGGATCAAGCGTGTCGAGATCGACGATGGCGAAGTAGTCCAGCTTCACTCCAGCCTCTTGCGCTATCACCTGCTTGCCAATCTCGATCAGCTTGGCGGAGTCGCGCTCGCCACGGTCCACGGCGGCCTGTACCCGAAGCAGCGACCGATACAACACGAGTGCCTGCTGCCGCTGTTCGGACGTCAGGTAGGCGTTGCGGGAACTCATTGCCAGGCCGTCTTTTTCACGCACGATGGGACAGACGACGATCTCCACGTCCATATCGAGATCGTTGACTAACTTGCGCAGCACGGCTACCTGTGCGGCGTCTTTCTGGCCGAAGAAGGCTAAATCGGGGCGGACGATTTCGAACAGCTTTGCCACAACGGTCGCCACGCCGCGGAAATGTCCCGGACGCGATGCGCCGTCGAGCTTGTTGCTCAGGTCCTCGACCAGCACGTAGGTCTGCGCCCTTGGGGGATACATTTCCTCCACGGCAGGCGTGAACAGAAGGTCGGCGCCAAGCTGCTCCAGCAGCGCAGTATCGCGTTCCATGGTGCGCGGATACTTGCCCAGATCTTCCGCCGGACCGAATTGCAGCGGGTTGACGAAGATGGAAACGGCGGTCACATCGCAGCGTGCCTTCGACGCGCGCACCAGCGAAAGATGGCCTTCGTGCAGCGCGCCCATGGTGGGCACCAATCCCAGGGTCTTGCCGTTACGGGTCACTCGGCGGCAAGCTGCCTTCATCTCGGCGATGGTCGCAATGCGTTTCACGGGATGGTGTCGTCAGTGTGGCTGGCCGGGCGGCGCCGCTTTCGAAGGTGGAGTTGGCTGCTTGGGCGTCTCCTCCTCTTCCTCGCCTGCCGGAGGTTCAGGCTCGGGCAGCATCCAGCTTTCCAGCACCCCCGCAAGTACCGGTTCCAGGCGCGCCAGATTTTCCGGTGAACATTTCAAGGCGACGGAATAGATCTCGCCATCGGGGCCCTGAATAAAAACCAGCTCTTCGACCCAATCGCGATCGGTCGCTTTCTCGTGATAGCGGACCTTCAGCATCTGGGCCGGTTTGTGGTCCACGGTGCGCTGCTGGCGTTGCAAGGTTTCGAACGCCTGGCCGCCCTCGCGCATACTCTTGGACGCCTGTTCGATCATCACGTCCAGGCTTACCGCCTCTTCATCGCCTTCCGACAGCGGCGTGATCAGCGCAACCGTGATTTCATCCCACAGTGCCTTGTCCAGCTTTTGAGGAGGCGCTACGACCACACCATCGCCATCGTAAACCTCGCCCAGCATGGTCCAGGAACCGGGATACCTGAAGCAGAACCCGCCATCAGGCTGGCAGTAACGCTTTCTGGGAACAGGCTTACGGAGCGGCGCTGGAGGCGTAGAAGGCTTCTGGCCGACCGCAACTGCGGGCAGGCCCAGCGCCAGGACTAACAAGATGACAACCCGCAGCGACAGCCGCATGACTCCTACAGTTGCACAGCTCGCTTGCGTTGCGCAATTCCCGCTAACGCGGAGAGCGTCTCCTTGGGCAGGTGATAGGACTCGGCGTCGGACGGATAGCTCCCGGCCTTCACGTCGTCCTTGAAAGCAACCACGGCATTGCCGATCACGGATGCCAGGTCGGCATAGCGACGGACGAACTTGGCTGGCGGCGCAAACGTCAGTCCCAGCAGATCGTGGAAGACCAGAACCTGCCCATCGCACTCGGGGCCGGCGCCAATGCCGATGGTCGGGACCTCCAGCTCGCGCGTGATCATACCCGCGACCTCGCGCGGGATGCCTTCGAGAACGATGCAACAGGCGCCAGCGCGCTCCAGGGCGATCGCGTCGTGCATCAGTTGCTCGACGGCTTGCAGGGTCTTGCCTTGGACCTTGTATCCGCCCATGGCGTGCAACGATTGCGGCGTAAGTCCGATGTGGCCGACCACGGGAATCTCCGCCTCGACCATGCGTTCGACCAGGCGGGAGCGCTTTTCGCCGCCCTCGATCTTCACCGCTTCGGCGCCCGCCTCCTTGATAAAGCGAGCCGCGTTACGCAGAGCGTCGCGCTGTGTGACATGGAACGAAGCGAAAGGCATGTCGGCCACCAGAAATGCCCGTTTGACGCCGCGCCGTACTGCACGCGTGTGGTGCAGCATCTCCTGCATAGTAACCGGCAGGGTATTTTCATAGCCCAGCATCACCATGCCGAGAGAGTCGCCGACCAGGACCATGTCAATGCCGGCCTCATCCAGAAGCCGCGCACTGGGATAGTCGTAGGCGGTCAGACAAGTGATGATTTCCTTACGCTGTTTTTTTTCGAGAAGGGTGGAAGAGGTAATCTTCGAGCGGAAGTCGCCGGTGGTGATACTCACGATGTCCTCCAGTGCAGTTCCCCGGCCTGGCGGGGATACCGCCTGTATTCAGCTGAATTTTACACCCGCGCGAGGGCCCAGCCATAGCTCTTTCGATGTAGCCGATGCCGAGGATGATGCGAATTGAGGAAGCGGGACTCTACTCCGCGCAGGTGTGATCGTGGATGATCCGCCAGCGAACGGAGCGAGTTCATTATCCGGAAAACTTACAACCTGGCGGAGCCGGGACACATCGCGGATTGAGGGAAGAAGCTATGCGCGGCGCTTACCGGGTGCCGTTTGCCACGGGCGTTGGGGACGTTCCGCTTCCGGCAGATTGCGTCCCCGCATGCGATCGTACATATACGACTCGCTTACCGTACCCAGGCCTTCATTGTAGAGACTGATGGCGCCAATCCCTTCCTTCAGCTCCTCAGTGAACTGGTGCAACGCTTTGAGGTGGTCGGCGGTGGCAGGATACTCGGCTTTGGTGGTCTTCAAGACCTTCTGGTAGCCATGATCGACCAGCTTTGAGATCTCGCCATTGAGGAGGTATCCGGGATAGGCGAAGACCTTGACGCCGCCGTCGTCGGTGCGCTCGATGGCGGCGGAGCAGTGGTACTTCTTCAGAAATACCCGGTTACTCGTGCCCGGAGCTTCCAGTATGTCAAATTCATGACTGCGAAACCACGCCAGCGCGTCTTCGTACGATTTCGCCTTGATCTTCTTGGTCATCTTCCGCAATAACCCTTCGCGAACGCCGCTCGCCAGACGGGAGTCACCACCACCGTCTTGGCCATGGAATTCGATACCGGAATACCGTACTTATGTTGCATCGGCTTCCAACCCACTTTACTGGAGCCGGCATCCCAGAGACTCACACTGTCGCACACTGCACGGGGAGACGGCAACCTGCGTTGAGGCCGGAATCACAAACCTAACCAGTTGTTGCGCCACGGGTGAAGAATGTTTTCTCCGGGAAATCGCCCGTAGACGTGATAGAAAAGGCGGCGACGCATGTTGAAACTCCGCCAGCTTATTTATGACGAGATTCGCCGCCACGGCGAAGAAACGTATCCGTACGAATGCTGCGGCGCGCTATTGGGCAGGGTCGAAGGCGATACTCGAATGGTGAGCGCGACGGTGCGTTGCCGCAACCTGCGGGCAGACTCGGCAAGCGATCGCTATGAAATCGATCCGGCGGAGGCGGTGCGTATCCAGCGTGACGCGCGGACCCGCGGACTCGACATTATCGGCTTTTATCACTCGCATCCCGATCATCCCGCGTACTGGTCGCCAACCGACCTCGCGGAGGCGTATTGGTTGGGCTGCTCCTACGTCATTACCAGCGTCGAGAATGGCCAGGCCCAACTGACTCGCTCGTTCGCTCTCGCCGGCCGCACCGTGGAAGATAAGGCATTTGTGGAGGAAGAGCTGGTGACCGAGCCATAGAGCAGAACCAGAGTTGCTGTATCCGGTATTGGGTGGAGCACGCCTTCAGGCGTGCATTACCAAGGCTGCAAGAAAGCCAACCTCAGACGCGACTCTCCAATGCACCGCTGAAGCGGTGCTCCACCCGGATATACCAACTCAGAATGTGTTCCAGGCACGCCAGGAATGACGACGGTTGCAAGCAGCGTGGGGATGTTCGTTCGGTTTGATTCTCAACCAAAATTGTAACGGCGACCGCATTACGCCGCTTTCGCGGCGTAATGCGCTCTATGGTTGTTCCCGTGGTTACCGGTGCTTCACCGGTTTTGGTTTCGGGTACGCGTTGTTGCTCGGCTTCACCTTGGTCTCGTCCACCGGCACGGTGGATTGCAGCAGAGCCGAGCTGCTGACGTCCGCGCCTTGCGGCACCCAGAAGATGTCAGCCTGGTGCTGTTTGCCGGCGCCGGTCCGCACCTCGATACGGCCGGGATCGATGCCCTGTCCATCGGGCGGAGCCGCTACCAGGTACGCCTTTGCATTTACGGCGCGTTGTGCCGCCAGATTCATGGGCTCGGCCTTCTTGCCCTTGCCCACCATAGGCGGCTTCTCGTCGTCAGCGTAGCCGACGATCACCAGCTTCGCGCCAGGATCGTTCTTCAGGGCGCTCGCGTCGTCGTCGAGAATCGCCTTGGCCACGTTATCCACCCGCCACGGTATGTACGGCTGATGCGGCCGGGGTATGAACTCGATGGGAGTTCGGGCGGTTACCGGCGGCGCCACATTGACCTCAACCGCACAGGTCCCCGTGCCTGTGAGTTGTCGAGCATCGGTGGCAGTTACGGAGATGGTGACGGTGCCGGAAGAAGCGATCCCGGCGGTGTTCAGCGTGGCCGTCGCACCGGTCCCGTTGATGCTGCCGGCGGTGGCTTGATACGAGTAGCCGGTGATTTGCGCGTTATCGGGGCTGCTCGCCGTGGCTGCGATGGTGACGGTTTCACCGGCCTTCACGTTCGCCGGACTGACGGAGCAACTCACCTGCGGCGGATTCATCGGCGGCTGCGGCCGCTCCTTCACAATGAAAGAGGCCGTGCACGTGGCCGGGCCGTTCTTCTTCATTTTCGGATCGGCGATGGACGCCTTGGCGGTGTAGCTGCCCGCCGCCATACCGGTCGTATCAATGGTGGCGGTTTGGGCAGCATTGCCCGAAAGCTTGCCACCGGTTGCGGTCCAGCCGTAGGTGGGTGTGTGTTTCGGGCTAAAGTTCGTGCCGGTAGCGTTGAGCTTTACCGGCTCGCCTACCCAAACTTCCGTGGGCGCCGCTGACGCGGTACAGGAAAGCGGTGCGGGTGCGCCGTAGTTGCCAAAGTTGAAGACCACGCCGGCCGCCAAACGGACACTGTTCCATTGGGTCGCGTGGGTGCTTGCGAATATGTGGCTGTAGTTTGAATAAATGTAGTCGGCCTGAATCAGGCGAATCGAGAACCGCGGCTTCAGGCTCAGATCGAGTCCGCCGCCGCCGCCAGCTGCGAAACTCCACTCCGTGTCATGGCAGCAATCAGGAGATATATTTGCCGTTCCCACGAAACCACGGAAAAACGGCGACAAGGTGTTTGTGTGGTACTTGTACTGGAGCCCGGTCAGTACATAGCCGACGCCAGTTTTGTCGTTTGCAGTAAGAGGATTCCCGGGTGTGGTGCCTCCGCTAAAATGGCCGCTGCCATCTATCAGGAGGCCGATATTATGCGCGCCAGAGAAGTAATAAGTGTTCGAAGCGTCGAAGCCTTTTGGAATGTTGTTGATCCTAAAGTAGAGATCACCCCATCCATTCGGCGCTAACCAGGAATATCCGCCGAAGACTTCATCTTTTGGCTGATACGCGTTTTGCGCCGTGGCACCGACAGCCAGTAAAACCACCACGAACGCCGTTGTGAGAAACATGGCAAGAACTCGTTGGGGCGCTACTGCAATGCGAGAAGACATAAGCCATCCTCCGGGGCCATCAGAATCGGTGCAGATCTTGCTGCGTGCTAAGTCTAGCGCAACGCGCCAGCATTTGTCTGTGACATGAAGATCAAACGCCAACGGCGGCAAGCGTCGATCCCCTGCCTTTACCTGATCGGTTCTTCGGAGGGTCTCCCACCTCTTAGGCGACGAATGAGCGGGCCATTCGTAGTAATCTCAATTCTTCATGATCGGAACAACTGAACCAGCCATCCCGGCGAAGCGGCGGCTGCGGTCTCGCCTCGCGGCGCCGCACTCGGCATCGGACTGATGAGCTTTTCTGCCTTGCTGTTGGAATTAGGGCTCACTCGCATCTTCTCGGTCGTGCTCTTCTACCACTTCGCTTTTCTGGCCATCTCGATTGCGCTGCTGGGGCTGGGCGCAGGCGCGGTTTTCGCTTATCTGCGGCGGGAGTGGCTGGAGCGCTGGCGCGTTGGACAACTGGGCGCGTGGTTGTGTGCGGCCAATGCAGTGGTCATCTTGGCCGTGCTGGAGATCGTTCTGCATAGCCAGGTGTCGCTGCACCTCGACTGGGCGAACTTCCGTCACCTTTCGGTGCTCTACCTGGCTTCGGCCGTTCCTTTCTTCATCACTGGACTATTGTTTTCGCTTGTCTTTGCGCGCCATCCTGCACGGATTACCCAGCTCTATGGGGCCGATCTGCTGGGGGGATCGCTGGCCTGCCTGGCGCTGGTTCCGCTGCTGAACTTTATCGGCGGTCCCAATACCATCTTGTTTGCGGCGGTGGCAGTCGCCTCGGCAGGCGCGGCTTGGGGCGCTTCGCGAAGCCGTCGCATTCCAGCAGGCCTCGCGCTGGCGTTGCTGGTGCTGATCGCGGCAAACTTTCGCGGTAAGCTCATTGACATTGTTTATGCCAAGGGCATGAAACGCGAGACCCCGCTCTACGCCAAGTGGAATGCGCTCTCGCGCGTGGAGGTGGACAAGTGGGGAGACGCCAAGGCAATCGTCATCGATGCCGACGCCAGCACCTACATCATGAACTCCGATCCCTATCACTGGGATGAGGCTTACCGCCGCAATCTGATGTCGGCGGCGTCCTCGATCGCCAATGTGCTGCGTCCCCGCGGAGACTTCGCCATCATCGGTCCGGGCGGTGGAGTGGATGTGCTGCGCGCCGTCGCCAACGGCAGCCCGAGCGTCACCGGCATCGAAATCAATCCCATTATTGCCACCGACATCATGCGCGGGGGGTTCGCGGACTACGCTCACCACCTCTACCAGATTCCCGAGGTGCACATGCACGTCAGCGATGGGCGCTCCTTCGTGCGCAATAGCCGCGACCGGTACGACGTGGTGCAGATGACCCTGGTGGACACCTGGGCTTCCACCGCGGCCGGGGCGTTCGCCCTCAGCGAAAACAATCTGTACACCGTAGAGGCCTTCCGCGAGTACTTCGAGCACCTGAAGCCCGACGGCATGGTCGCCATCACGCGCTGGGAATTTACCCAGCCTCGCGAGGCCCTGCGGGTGGTCTCGCAGGCCATGGAAGCGCTGCGTCAACTCGGCGTCCCGGACAGCACGCAGAATTTCATCGTGATCAGCGACGGCGAGCTGAATGTGGATGGGCGTCCCGTGCTGGTGCTGGCGAAGCAGTCGCCCTTCACCTTGCCAGAGCAGCAGGCTGTGCTGAACCACATCCAGGGCGAAACGCCCGGAGATTCGAACCTGAACCTGCACGTGCTTTACCTACCCGCTACCGCTGCCACTGCGGGCATGGCACATCCCGCGTTTGCCGAGTTGATTCGCAGCCAGGACGCTCGCCGCTTCTCCGCACATTACGCGTTTAATGTTTCGCCGGTCACCGATAACGCGCCGTTCTTCTTCTTCACTCTGAAGCCGGGGCAGGTGTTCCGCGGCCAGGACCGCGGCGGCATCGATTGGAAGGTGAACCTTGGCATCGCGATCCTGGGGCTGGTGTTGGTCATATCCGTCGCCGCGGTCATCGCTTTTCTCGTGCTTCCGCTGCTGCTCTCGTCACAGGCGCGAAGTGGCCGCAGCGTTCGCCTGCTGTATTTCATTGCCATCGGTTTGGGGTACATCCTGGTGGAGATCGCGCTCATTCAGCGCTTTGTTTTGTTTCTGGGGAATCCAACCTACGCTCTTACAGTAGTGATATTCCTCATGCTGCTGTCCAGCGGATTGGGAAGCGTACTCTCGCGGCGATGGTTCCACGAGCCCACACGAGTCGCTTCGGCGATGGCGTTCATCGTGGCGGCCTTGGCGATCTATGTTTTCGCTCTGCCACACCTGCTGGGCGCGCTGGTGGGACTTCCCTTCGTGGTGAAGCTGCTGCTGAGCGCGGCACTGCTTATTCCGCTGGGCTTCGCCATGGGAATGCCATTTCCCAGCGGCCTGCGCGCCTTGTCGCTCCGGGATTCCCGTCCGGGGAGCGTTCCGGCAAACCACGGCGCGGTGGAATGGGCGTGGGCCATGAATGCTGCGTCGAGCGTGCTGGGCTCGGTGCTGGCGATGGTGATTGCCATCCAGTTCGGATTGAATGTCACGCTGGCCTGCGGCGCAGCCGCGTATGTGCTGGCCATGCTGTTGCTGCGCACGTTCAAGAAGCAACTAGCAACTAGCAATTAGCAACTAGCAATTAGCGATCGCGACTAGGTATCTGTTGAAACAATCGGTTCGTTCGACTCATCCCTGTTTCCCTACTGAAAGAAGTTCGACGCTTGTTTGCAAGAATGGCCTTTTTTTATTCTTGCGTGAACATTGGGTACTCCGCGCACTGACGCCGTAATCTCCTCAATATTAGCCGGGATGAATCCCCTGCCGTTTTGTATCCATTCCCTTCGCCATGCTTGCGAGTGCAGCCAAAATCAACGTGGCACTCAGTACCGCCCTGAACGTCTCTAACCATTCAAGTTATTGAATCAGAGCGTGTTGTATCTTTATTTCTGTGGGACGATATTCCAGCTTGACTAATTATCGTCTCCGTCGTAATATTGATTCGTCTATTTCGTTGTAATTACAACACAGAGGTTTGAAATGGCTGATAAGCCCGAAAATGCCACTCCACTGCCGCCTTATATCTCTTACAAGACATTTACGAATTTCATGGACAAGATGAAGAACACAACGGTACCGCCCCGCATTGATAGCAGCGTACTCACAAACTATGCGGGGAGCGTTGCTCGTCAACTTGTTCTCGCGCTCAAGTACATGGGGCTGATTCAGCAGAGCGGGGCGACTAACGATGTCTTGAAGAAGCTCGTGCGTGCGTATGGAACCGAAGAATGGAAAGACGCGCTTGGGGAAGCCATTTCGGACGCCTTCGTCCCCATAATTGGCGACTTGGATATTGATACCGCAACTTACTCGCAACTTGACGAGAGATTCCGCAAAGCAGGGACTGACGGCGTTGTTCGTGACCGAGCGATAGGGTTCTACCTTTCCGCTTTGACGGACGCTGGACTTACGTTCTCTCCGCACTTCAAGAAACCCCGACGAGTGGCCGCACCGCGCAAGAGCAAGGGTCTGGCAAAGGGGGTCACTAAACTCGCTGACGAAATCGAGGGCGAAGACGAGCTTGCGGAATCGGGCGTTGGTGCTGCTCGATTCAACTTTCCTATTCCAGGGAAAGGCGCGGCGACAATAACTCTTCCTGCTGACGTTGCAACGGACGACTGGTTGATGATTGACAGTATGATTCGTGCATACATCCAGCGAAAGGACAAAGGTTCTACGTAGTGGACTACGCAAATGTTGGAGGGAGAACTGCCATGAGGAGGGATTTAGGGTCGCGCTAGACAACCCGCACAAAGCGGGGACGGCACGCTGTAGAGGGCCTTCCGTCCCCACATCTAGCGACTTTGATTGTGCCCCAGTGCTGGAACTGGCAGACAGGCGCGATTTGCAATCGCGTGCCCATTCGCGGCGTCCGGGTCCGGTCCCCGGCTGGGGCACCAATTCACCCACAGAAAGGAATCACTGTGATAATAGTACCAAATGCCCAAGAAACCTAAGCCAAAACGCAAGAAGGGTAAGCCCGGACCACAAGAGGAACGGTTGGTCATTACTGGCGACCCGCAGAAAGCAATCGCTACGCTCCTCAAGAAAAAACCGGAGCAGCGCTAGATCACCGTGAGCACTGGACACACAACTGGCTACCGGACTATGTTTCAACAAGTACATAGTCCCGTTAGCAATTAGCAAATGCCTTGTCGCCGTCATCTCGCAGGCGGATTATCCAGTCCTCTTTTTTCTTGCAGGCGTCGCCCTCCGATTCCCGATTCGGGACGCGCGCGAATGCTTGTTTTATGCGGCTCCGAGCCGTTCTTTTATCGGAAGTGACTCCCTTTGAATTCGCCCGCCAGGAAAGATTCTTCGCCGATTCTGGCGTCCCACTTGCACATTGGGGAACCCACCTTGTTATAATCACTCGCTTGGGTGATGCACGTCACATCAGGCTCAGACGCGCACTTCGCAGGACCGCACGAACCTGGGCGCCGAAGGGGTAATCGGCTCCCCAACCCGCAACACTGGAAAGCTTCATAAATAATGGCCCAAGTCTTTCATCGCAGCGCGAACACAATTGCACGGGCGTCGATCATCGGGGTAGTGGTGGTCGTGTCGGTGCTGCTGTGGGCGGCGCTGGAGGTGCAGCGCTCACCGTACGCCACCTACCAGAACGTCGCACAGGCGCAACCCGTGCCGTTCAGCCACCAGCACCACGTGGGCGGCGACGGTATCGACTGCCGCTACTGCCACACCTCGGTCGAGAATTCGAGTTTCGCGGGCATTCCTCCCACCAAGACCTGCATGAATTGTCATTCGCAGATCTGGACCAACGCGCCCATGCTGGAACCTGTGCGCGAAAGTTATCGCACCGGCCAATCACTGATCTGGACCCGGGTCAACGACCTTCCTGACTTCGTTTATTTCGACCACAGCATTCATATCAATAAAGGCGTTGGCTGTGCGAGTTGCCATGGGCCGGTGGACAAGATGCCGCTGACCTACGCGGCCAACTCGCTGCAGATGGAATGGTGTTTGAACTGTCATCGCGCGCCGGAAAAATTTCTTCGCCCGCGCGACCAGGTGTTTAACATGCGCTACGAACCGCCCAGCTCGCAAAATAAGGTAAAGCTGGACGATGGCAGTGTCTTCACCGACCAGATCGCCCTGGGCAACGAGTTGAAGCACCGTTACAACATTCGCAGCATCGAGGGCATTACCAGTTGCAGTACCTGTCACCGCTAGTCGCGTGGAGCCGACTGCGGTAGTTTGACGAACGACCTTTTCCGGAAACCGACGAGAAGATGGAAAAAGAGAGCCCGAATAAGTCTGAGGCAGTCTGTCCCAGCAAACTGGAGCTTGTCCAGATACAAGACAAGCTGGCTCGCGCCAAGAGCGGTCCGCAGTATTGGCGATGCCTGGAGGAGCTGGCCCAGACCGACGGCTTCTATGAGATGTTGCACCGGGAGTTCCCGCGGCAGGCATCGGTCTGGCCCGAGGGCGCCTCGCGCCGCGACTTCATGAAGCTGATGAGCGCCTCGCTCGCCTTGGCGGGATTGTCGGCGTGCGTGAAGCAGCCCCTGGAGCCCATCGTGCCTTATGTGCGGCAGCCGGAAGAGATTGTCCTGGGCAAGCCGCTCTTCTTCGCCAGCGCCATGCCGTTTGGCGCGTATGCGACGCCGGTGCTGGTGGAGAGCCACGAAGGCCGTCCGACCAAAGTGGACGGAAATCCCGAGCACCCGGCCGGTCTGGGAGGAAGCGATGTTTTCGCGCAGGCTTCCATCCTCGACATGTACGATCCCGACCGCTCGCAGATCATCACCTACCTGGGCGAAATGAATACCTGGAGTGGATTCAGCAGCACTCTGAAGGGGGCGCTGAATTCGCAAAAGGCGGTGAAGGGAAGTGGCCTGCGGATTCTGAGCCACACCGTCGGCTCTCCCACCATGGCCTCGCTGATGGACCAGGTGCAGGCAGCGTATCCCGAGTCGAAATGGGTGCAGTATGAGCCTCTGAACCGCGACAACGTTCGAGCCGGGGCCAAGCTGGCGTTCGGCCAGTACGTGGAAACGCGTTACAACCTGGAAAAGGCCGACATCATTCTGACCCTCGACGGCGATTTCCTTTCCAGCGGGTTCCCTGGATTCCTGTATTACGCCCGGTCTTTCGCTGCCCGACGCAATCCCGATTTGAAAGAAAAGATGGCGCGCTTCTATGCCATTGAGAGCACGCCCACCAATACCGCGGGCAAAGCCGATCATCGCCTGCCGGTGCGTGCATCGGAGGTGGAGCAACTGGCGAGGGCCATCGCCGCGGGAGTCGGCGCTGGCGGCGGAGCTTCGGCGAAACCCGAGCATCAGAAGTTCGTCGCCGCACTGGTCAAAGATCTGCAGGTGCATCGTGGCGCCGCGGTGGTGATTCCTGGCGACAACCAGCCGCCGGCGGTGCATGCACTGGCGCACGCCATGAATCAGGCGCTGGGCGCGATCGGCAATACCGTGACCTACACCGATCCGGTGGAAGCCAAGCCGCAAGACCAGACCGCGGCGTTGAAAGAACTGGCCGGCGAAATGAACTCCGGCAAGGTGGACCTGCTGCTCATCATGGGCGCGAATCCAGTCTATGACGCCCCTGCGGATTTCGATTTCCTCGCGGCCATGAACAAGGTCCCGCTGCGCGTGCAGCACAGCTTGTATCGGGACGAGACCAGCGACCATGTTCACTGGCACATTAACGGCACGCATTATCTGGAGGAGTGGGGAGATGCACGGGCCTTCGACGGAACGTGCAGCATCGTGCAGCCGCTGATTGCGCCGCTTTACAACGGCAAGAGCGAATACGAATTCATCGTTTCCCTGATCGGTTTCCCGGAGACCGCGGGCTACGACATCGTGCGCAAGTACTGGCAAGGCAAGATGCCGGGTGGTGACTTCGATGCTCAGTGGCGCAAGTCGCTGAACGATGGTTTCGTAGCCAACACGGCATTGGCCGCGAAGAGCGTCTCCGCCAAGGGTGGGAACATCCCGGCGAGCAACAACGGCGGCAATGGCGAGGCGATGGAGGTCATCTTCCGTCGCGACCCGATGATCTACGACGGCAGCCGGGCCAACAATGGCTGGCTCCAGGAGACCCCGAAGCCGATCACCAATCTCTGTTGGGACAACGCCGTTTTAATCAGCCCGAACACGGCCAAGAAGCAGGGGCTGGTGACCGGCGACATCATTGAGATCGATGTCAACGGGCGCAAGCAGAAGGGCCCGATCTGGCCGCAGCCCGGACATCCGGACAATTCCATCACGGTATTCCTCGGCTATGGACGGACCAAGGCAGGCCGCGTCGGCAATGGCGTGGGATTTGACTTCTATCAAATTCGCACCAGCGATGCGGCCTGGATGGCGACCGCCAAAATCAGCAAAGTCGGGGCGGGATACGGTTTCGCTCACCCGCAGGGCTTCCAGTACATCGACCATTCTGACCTTCCCAAGGGCACCGAGCCGCTCAGCAACCGTCACATTATTCGCAAAGCGACCTTGCAGGATTTCATCAAGAACCCCAACTTCGCGCACGAAGGAATCGAGTCGCCTGGGCCGGAGATGACGCTCTACACCAACTATCAGTACACCGAGCTGAAGTGGGGCATGACCATCGACATGAACTCGTGCATCGGCTGCAAAACCTGCATCGTAGCCTGCCAGGCGGAGAACAACATTCCCGTCGTAGGCAAGGAGCAGACCATGCGCGGCCGGCAGATGCAATGGTTGCGGGTGGATGTGTACTACGAGGGTGGCACCGAAAATCCAGCGGTTTACTACCAGCCGATTCCGTGCCAGCAATGCGAGAACGCGCCTTGCGAGGTGGTTTGCCCGGTCGGCGCGACGGTCCATAGCACCGAAGGGTTGAACGACATGGTGTACAACCGCTGCGTCGGCACCCGGTATTGCTCCAACAACTGCCCGTACAAGGTGCGCCGCTTCAACTTCCTGCTGTTCCAGGACTTTGAAACTCCGCAATTCAAAATGATGCGCAATCCCGAAGTCAGCGTGCGCAGCCGCGGCGTCATGGAGAAGTGCACCTACTGCGTGCAGCGCATCACGGCCGGGCGCATCACGGCGGAAAAGGAAAACCGCAAGGTCCGCGATGGCGAAGTGATCACCGCCTGCCAGCAGGCTTGCCCGGCGGGCGCCATCGTTTTTGGAGATTTGAACGATCCTGACAGCCGCGTGTCGAAGCTGAAAGCGCAGCAGCGCAATTACAACCTGCTGGAAGACCTGAACACGCGTCCGCGCACCTCGTACATGGCGGTGGTGCAGAACCCGAACCCTGATCTTGAACAGTCGGAGCCCAGTTAGCGATGCAGCGGGGACCAGAGGGAAAAACGGTTTTGATGGACGTGCCCTGGCCGGAGGAGCCGCCGGTATTAGGGCCGGGGCAGACGTTCGGTTCGATGACCGATACCATTGCCGATGCCGTGCTGACCCGGCCAATCGGCTTGGGTTGGTTGGCGGGCCTGGCCATCGGCATGGGCCTGGTCGCGATCCTGATGGCGGCGGTCACCTACCTGTTTCTGATTGGCGTCGGAATCTGGGGTATCAACATTCCCGTGGGCTGGGGCTTCGCCATCATTAACTTCGTCTGGTGGATCGGCATCGGCCACGCCGGCACGCTGATTTCCGCCATTCTGCTGCTTCTCAAGCAGACCTGGCGCAACTCCATCAACCGCTTCGCCGAAGCCATGACACTGTTTGCCGTGGCCTGCGCCGGGATGTTCCCCCTATTGCACATGGGCCGTCCCTGGTTGGCTTACTGGATGTTCCCTTACCCCAGTAGCATGGGCGTCTGGCCGCAATTCCGCAGTCCGCTGGTGTGGGACGTCTTCGCAGTTTCGACCTACGCCACCATCTCAGCGGTGTTCTGGTACGTCGGCCTGGTTCCGGACTTTGCGACCATGCGCGAAAAGGCCAGCCATCCTTTGACCAAGAAGGTTTACGGAATTCTGGGATTGGGCTGGCGCGGCTCGGCCCGCCATTGGAAGCGCTACGAGGCGCTGTACATTCTGCTGGCCGGAATCGCAACTCCACTAGTGCTCTCGGTGCACACCGTGGTCAGCTTCGATTTCGCCATCTCCATCGTTCCCGGCTGGCATACCACCATCTTCCCGCCCTACTTTGTTGCAGGCGCAATTTATTCGGGCTTTGCCATGGTGCTGGTGCTGGCGATCCCCATCCGGCACTACTATCACCTCGAGTCCATGATCACCATGCGCCATCTGCAGAACGCGGCCAAGATCATGCTGGCTACCGGGTTGATTGTTGCCTACGGTTACTTCTTCGAAGCCTTCATGGCTTTCTACAGCGGTTCGACTTACGAACGCTTCATGATGCAGAACCGCTGGTTCGGACCCTATGCGGTGTTCTACTGGACGCTGATTCTCTTCAACCTGGTCATACCCCAGGTCCTTTGGATACCAAAGATTCGCGCCAATACCAGATGGCTGTTCCTGATCTCATTGGTGATTCTGGTAGGCATGTGGCTGGAGCGTTTCATCATCATCATCACCAGCCTGAGTCGCGACTTCCTGCCCTCGTCGTGGGGCCATTACGTGGCTACGCGCTGGGACTACGCGATCTTCTTCGGCACCATCGGATTCTTCACCGCGGCCATCTTTATCTTCATTCGCATCATGCCGGCCATTTCCATTTTCGAAATGCGCACGCTGCTGCCTGAGGCGGAGGTGAAAGCAAAGTGAGTCACGCACCGCTCTCCCCGGCAATCTACGGTATTCTGGCCGAGTTCGATTCGCCCACCGATCTGGTCTATGCGGCCAGGGCCGCCTATGCCGCCGGTTACCGCAAGATGGACGCGTACAGCCCGTTTCCCATTGAAGAGGCCAGCGAAGCCATCGGCTTCCACAAGAGCCGCGTGCCGCTGATCGTGTTGCTGGGTGGACTGCTGGGCGGGCTTTCGGGGTTCGGCCTGCAGTATTGGATCAACGTGATTTCCTATCCGCTCAACATCGGCGGGAAGCCATACGATTCCTGGCCGGCGTTTATTGTTCCGACGTTCGAAATGACCATTCTGTTCGCCGGACTTTCGGGGGTCTTGGGCATGTTCGCCTTGAACGGGTTGCCCATGCCGTATCACCCGCTGTTCAATGTTGACCGCTTTTCCGCCGTCACCCGCGACAAGTTTTTCCTGTGCGTGGAAGCCGCCGATCCCAAGTTCGATGTGGTGGACACGCAGCGATTCATGGAGAGCCTGAAGCCGCTGTCGATTTCGGAGGTGCCCCATTAATTGGTCAGCACAATTTAACAGCCGGGCATCGACCGCGAGCCAGCACTCCGGAAACAACAGGCGGCGCACCCGCAAAGCAGCGGTTTACATTCTGCTGGCGTCAGCACTGTTGTTGCTCTCGGGCTGCCGCGAAGACATGCAGAACCAGCCCTACTATCGCCCGCTGCGCGAGAACGATTTCTACGCCGATAAACGTTCGGCGCGGCCCATTATCCAGGGCACGGTGGCGCGCGGGCATCTGGAGGCTGACACCTACTTCTACACCGGCAAAATCGGCAGCAACGATGGCGATTACATGCCCTTTCCGGTGACGGCCGAGGTGATGGCGCGCGGACAGCAGCGCTTCAACATCTACTGCGCACCCTGCCACTCGGAACTGGGCGACGGCAACGGCATGATTGTGCAGCGTGGTTTTAAGCACCCGCCCTCGTACAACACCGAGCGTCTGCGCAAGGCCCCGATCGGCTATTTCTTTGACGTCATGACCAATGGTTTTGGCGCCATGCCCGACTACGCGGAACAAGTCCCGCCGCAGGACCGCTGGGCGATCGCGGCGTACATACGAGCCTTGCAGTTGAGCCAGCACGCCACCGAGTCCGATGTTCCAGCCGGTGAGCAGATTGCCCAACAGCCGCCGCCCGGCGTTAACGTTTCGCCGCCCTTCGATACGCAAGGGGCCACCACCGCGGCGCCGGCTGCTGCAAAGCCGAATGCGGCTCCGGCCAACGGAGGCGAAGCCAAACCATGAGCCAAGAGATTCCCCAGATCGGACAAGCCGAATACGCCGTTCCCGCGCAGGCGGCGCAGTGGCAGAAGCGCTGGCTGATTGTAGGTGTGGCCGGCGCCCTGCTGTGCGTCATCGGTGCAGTGACCTCGCTGGACCAGTTCCTGCGCGGCTACCTGATCGCCTACATTTTCTGGCTGGGACTCAGTCTCGGCTGCCTGGCTTTGTTGATGGTGCAGTACCTTTCCGGCGGACTGTGGGGCTTGGTGCTGCGCCGGGTATTCGAAGCCGCCTGCAAATGCCTTCCGCTGATGTTCGTGTTGTTTCTGCCGATCCTGTTCGGGCGCCACCATCTTTACGCGTGGATGAGCGATCCGGCGCTCACCGCGCGCAATGGTTGGTACCTGCACACCTCGGGCTTGGGCGGCTGGATCGCCCGCTGGATCCTTTATTTCGTCATTTGGGGATGGTTTGCCTTCACGCTGATTCGCAGAGGCGATCAACAGGACCGCCCTCTGCCGCCGGGCGTTTCGCTCCGCTTCCAGGGGCTAAGCGGCCTGGGGCTGGTGCTGTATTCCTTGACGGTGTCATTCGCCGTGGTGGACTGGGTCATGTCGCTCGATCCCCACTGGGGCTCGACCATCTATGGGCTCATCTTCATCGCCGGGCAAGGCCTGTCGGCACTGGCGTTTGGGGTTGTGATGCTGACCGTCTTTACGCGCTATAGCCCGTATCGCGAAATCATCAAGCCGATGCAGTTCCACGATATCGGCAAATTGATGCTGACGTTCGTGATGTTGTTCGCCTACTTCTCCTTTTCGCAGTGGCTCATCATCTGGGCGGGCAATCTGCCGGACGAGATTGGCTGGTATCTGCGCCGCATACGCGGGGGATGGGGCGTGGTGGCGCTGATCATCATTCTGTTTCACTTTGCCCTGCCCTTCGCGCTGCTATTGTCGCGGGAACTCAAGCGCGCCGGCAGCCGCCTTATCGGCCTGGCAATTTTTCTCATCTTCATGCGGCTGGTGGACATCTATTGGTATGTAGTTCCGAACTTTGCCCACGAACACGGACACTTCTACCTCAGCCCCTGGTACATCGTCGCGCCCATTGCGGTGGGCGGGTTGTGGCTAACCTACTTCTTCTACAACCTACGGCAGCGGCCATTGTTGCCGCTGTATGAACCGCAGATACCGAGCCTGTTGCACCAGAGGTCCCATGGCGACTGAGAAATCCAAATACGATCGCTTGCGGAATCCGGGGGTTGATTACGAACGCGCCGACTTAAGTGCGCGGGGAATCGTGCTGTTCCTGGTGGGGCTCCTGGTGGCCGGGGTTTTTATCGAGCTGGTGCTGTGGGGAATGTTCCGCTTCATGGCCAAGAGCGATGTGCTGTTCGCGCACCCTCAACCCAACCCGATGATGAGCGCGCAAAAACTTGCGCCCGCGCCTGCTCCGCGGTCCGTGCTGCAGAACAATCCGCCGGAGGACGTCATGATCTTTCCGGAACCGCGGCTGCAAACCGGCGATGCAGCCGATATGAACACGTTCCTTTATTCGGAGCAGAAGACCCTGAATCCGGATCAGCCGTTCATGGACCAGAGCGGGGCGGTCCACATCCCCATTTCGCAAGCCATGAAGCTGATCGAGGAGCGAGGGTTGCCGGTGCGTCCGAATGCCCCGCCGCCGGAGGTCAACCCGCAAACCGTCCCGTAAGGACGGTACAGATTTTCGATCGCTCTCGTAACATGCGCTCGGCGCAGGAATTGGATTTAAAGCTGTGAAACGTTGGTTGCAGGAAATCTCGAAAGGATTGGCCATTCTGCTGACAGCGGGCGCCTTTGCCGTTGCCCAGCCGCCTTCTTCTTTCCAGGACAAGAGCTCGAGTGCCGCTTCCCAGGTCACCCCAGCCGACCTGTCGAACATTGGAATTGAGCAGCGGCTCGACCAGCAGGTGCCGCTCGATCTGCAGTTTAAAGACGAGACGGGAAAGACGGTGCAACTCGGCGACTACTTCAAGTCGGGCCGGCCGGTCCTTTTGAACCTGGTGTACTACACCTGCCCCATGTTGTGCGGTGAAGAATTAGCGGGCGAGGCGAGCGCGCTTGGGGTGTTGCGATTTACTCCGGGGAATGAGTACGAAGTGGTATCGGTGAGCTTCAATCCGGACGAGACTCCCAAAGATGCGGCCGAGAAAAAGCAGGTTTACATCGCGCGCATGAACGAGCATCGGGAGCACAAGACCAACGGCGAGGGCTGGCATTTCCTGACCGGTCAGCCGCCCGAGATCAAACAACTGGCGGACGCGGTGGGCTTCCACTACCGCCGCGACGCGAGCACCGGACAGTTCATTCACGCTGCCGGCATCATGATCGTGACTCCGACCGGCAAGATCGCCCAGTACTACTACGGAGTTGAATTCTCTCCGAAAGACATTCGCCTCGGCCTGATCGAGGCTTCGCGCGACAAGATTGGCACCCTGGTCGACCAGGTGACGCTGTACTGCTATCACTACGATCCCAAAACCGGGCGATACGGCGCGGTGATCACCAACATCATGCGGCTGGCCGGGGCCGCAACCATGCTGCTTCTCGGCGGCTTTCTCATCGTGATGTTCAAGCGGGAGTCGCACGGCAGCAAGAACGGAACAGGACGGGCCCGATAGATATGTGGAAGGACTTCCCACTTTTTCCGGAGCGTGCCTCGGCGCTGGCATGGCAGGTGGACGGACTTTATTTTCTGCTGATCGCAGTATCGGCGTTTTTCTCGCTGCTGATTTTTGCAGCGATCTTCTACTTCGCGGTCAAGTACCGCCGTTCGGTCCATCCTCATGCGGTGCAGATTGAAGGCTCGTTGCCGCTGGAACTGGCATGGACGCTGATTCCTCTGGGAATCTGCATGATCTTCTTCGCCTGGGGTTCGCTGATCTATTTCCAGGAGGCCCGCCCGCCGAAGGATGCGATGGAAGTTTACGCCGTAGCCAAACAGTGGATGTGGAAGTTCGAGTACGAGAACGGACAGCGCGACATCAACCAGCTGCACGTGCCGGTTGGCCGCGACGTCAAGATGATCATGAGTTCACAGGACGCGATTCACAGCTTCTTCGTGCCGGCGTTCCGCATCAAGGCTGACGTGCTTCCCGGACGATTTACCACGACCTGGTTCCGTCCTACGAAGGTGGGAACGTATCACCTGTTCTGCTCGCAATATTGCGGTACCAACCACTCCGCCATGATCGGCGAGGTGATCGTGATGGACCCCGCCGCCTACCAGGCCTGGATGAGCGGCGGTGCGGGTGGCTCCTCGGGGACACTGGCCGCCAACGGGCAGCAGCTTTTCCAGCAACTGGGATGCGCGACCTGTCATCGCTCCGATACCCAGGGACGCGGTCCCAACCTGGTTGGCCTCTTCGGTAAGCCGGTGCTGCTGGATGACGGGCGCACCGTGATGGCCGACGAGAACTATATTCGCGAATCCATTCTCAATCCCGGCACCAAGATCGTTTCGGGTTTCAAGCCCATCATGCCCACCTTCCAAGGGCAGGTTTCGGAAGAGAACCTGATGGCGCTGGTGGCCTACGTCAAATCGCTGGCGCAAACGCAGCAAAAGGGAAAGGCGGGCGATGGTTCGTCCGTTCCGAATACGTCGAACGTGCAATGAGGTATTAGACCCTAAAGGTGTGACATGGCAACCGCAGTACAGACTGTCGAGCGCGAGAATTACCTGAATTCGAACTACGGCATCAAGTCGTGGCTGCTGACCACCGATCACAAGCGGATCGCGGTCCTCTACCTGATCTCGATCACCGCCATGTTCTGGCTGGGCGGGTTTTTCGCCATGATGATCCGCCTGGAGCTGCTGACGCCCGCGGGTGACCTGGTCTCGTCCGACACCTACAACAAGCTGTTCACCATGCACGGAATCATCATGGTTTTCTTCTTCCTGATCCCGTCCGTGCCGGCGGTGCTGGGCAACTTTCTGGTGCCCCTGATGGTCGGCGCCAAGGACCTGGCGTTTCCCCGGGTAAATCTGCTGAGCTGGTATCTCTACATGGCGGGCGCCATCACGGCACTGACCGCCATGGTCACCGGCGGCGTGGACACCGGTTGGACCTTTTACACGCCATTCAGCACCACCTACTCCAACACCCATGTGATTGGAGCGGCCATCGGTATTTTCATCGCCGGATTTTCCTCCATCCTGACCGGGCTGAACTTCATCGTCACCATTCATCGTATGCGCGCGCCCGGCATGACGTGGCGCCGCCTGCCGCTGTTCTGCTGGTCGAATTACGCCGCCGCTATCATCATGGTGCTGGGCACTCCAGTCATCGCTATCACGCTGCTGCTGGTGGCGCTGGAGCGCGCTTTCCATATCGGCGTATTCAACCCGCAACTGGGCGGCGATCCGCTGCTGTTCCAGCACTTATTCTGGTTCTATTCGCATCCCGCCGTGTACATCATGATTCTTCCCGGCATGGGCGTCATCAGCGAGATCGTCGCCTGCTTCTCGCGCAAGCGCGTCTTCGGTTATGAGTTCGTGGCCCTGGCCTCGATCGCGATTGCCGTCCTCGGCTTTCTGGTCTGGGCACACCACATGTTCGTCGCCGGAATCTCGGTTTATGCGGCCCTGGTGTTCTCGCTGTTGAGCTACCTGGTCGCCATCCCCTCGGCGGTCAAGGTGTTTAACTGGACCGCGACCATGTACAAGGGATCGATCAGCTACAACACGCCGATGCTCTATGCCTTCGGGTTCATCGGCTTGTTTACGGTCGGCGGGCTGACCGGCATTTTCCTGTCTTCGCTGGGCCTCGACGTGCACGTCCACGACACCTACTTTGTGATCGCGCACTTCCATTATGTGATGGTGGGCGGCATGGTGATGGCCTACATGGCGGGGCTGCACTTCTGGTGGCCCAAGATGACCGGCAAAATGTATCCCGAGGCCTGGGCCAAGTTGTCGGCGCTGCTGGTTTTCGTCGGCTTCAATACGACCTTTTTCCCGCTGTTCATTCTTGGATATATGGGCTCGCCGCGCCGCTACCATGCTTATCCGCCGGAATTCCAGGTGCTGAACGTGCTCTCGACGGCAGGCGCCTCCATCCTGGCCGTGGGCTACGTCTTACCCATGATCTACTTCGTTTGGTCGCTGCGTTACGGAAAGGACGCTGGTCCGAATCCCTGGAACGCGACAGGACTGGAGTGGATGACCTCCTCGCCTCCGCCGACCCACAACTTCGACGAGACCCCGGTGGTGACTTGGGAAGCTTACGACTACGAACATCAGGAGGAGATCACCGTTGGCCACTAGCGATATGGGCGATATTCAAGTCGCTGAGCGCGCGCTGCAACACCACTTTGCCGACATGGAGCAGCAGCGGGACACCGCTTCCTTTGGGATGTGGATGTTCCTGCTGACGGAAATCATGTTTTTTGGCGGGCTGTTCTGTGCGTATCTGGTGTATCGCGCTTCCTATTACCATGCGTTCGTCGAGGGCAGCCAGAAGATGAACATCACTCTGGGCGCGACCAACACGGCGGTGCTGATTTGCAGTTCGCTGACCATGGCGCTCGGGGTACGGGCGGCGCAGATGGGCAAACGCAAGCTCATGGTTATCCTGCTCCTGATCACCATCGTCTTCGGTTTTGGATTTCTTGGGATCAAGGCGGTGGAGTACCACGAGCACTGGGTGAATCACGAATTTCCCGGACCGAACTTCCATTTCGAAACCGGTGACCCGGCCCATCCCGCAACCGATCCCCAGCATACTGAGATCTACTTCTCCCTGTACTGGGCCATGACGGGATTGCACGCCTTGCACATGGTGATCGGAATAGGTCTGGTGGCGTGGCTGGTCATTGCGGGCTTGATGGGCGCCTACACGCCTCACTATTACAACCCGGTCGAAAACGTCGGTTTGTATTGGCACTTTGTTGACTTGGTGTGGATTTATCTTTTCCCGATGCTCTACCTGATCAGCAAAAAACACGGCGGCTAACGAGGAAGCACATGGCAGAACACGCAGAACACAACAAGGAAACCGGCTCCGTGGGCCACATTGCACCGGCGAAACTGTACGTGGCAATTTGGGCCATTTTGACGGCGCTCACGCTTACCACGGTCCTGGTATCAATGGTCGATATCGGGCCAATGAACGTGGTTGTGGCGCTGGTCATCGCGACTATCAAAGGGACCCTGGTGGTCCTGTTCTTCATGCATCTGCGTTACAGCCCGAAGTTGACCATGGCGACCGTCGTCGCTGCCATGTTCTGGCTTTTCCTGTTGCTTTCGCTCACTATGACCGACTACCTGACGCGTGCGTGGCCCACCTCTCCGGGCCATTGAACGGGCCGTTCTGCGTCTTGTGCGCCCGTGCCGATGCAGATACGCTCCGATATACGCGGCCTCGGGTTTCATCATCCTGTAACACAGTTGTGTGTACTGTATTGCTGTGATACCGACACATGACAGTCTATCGCCCACCCTCGGCTACAATACAGCCGTGAAACAAACCATCTTTGCCGTGGAAGACGACACCGACATTTCGCGGCTGGTCAGCCACCACCTGGAGGCCGCCGGATACGGGGTGCGCACGTTTGCAGCAACCGCGGGCGTGATTGCCGAAGCCGAGAAACAAGCCCCGGCACTTTTCCTTCTGGACATCATGGTTCCCGGCGGAGACGGACTGGAACTTTGCCGCCGCATTCGCCAGACCTCGTTGCTGGCCATGGTCCCGGTGATCTTCCTGACCGCCAAGACCAGCGAGGCCGACCGGGTGATGGGGCTCGAGCTGGGCGCCGACGACTATGTTCTGAAACCGTTCAGCCCCCGCGAACTGGTGGCGCGGGTGCGGGCCGTGCTGCGTCGATTTGAACGTCCGCTGGCGCCTGCGATAGTGAAAGCCGGCGATATTGAGATTGACAGCGGCGCCATGACTCTGACCGTGCGCGGGCAACTGACGCAGACCACGGCGACCGAGTTCCGGCTGCTGGAATATCTGGCCCGCCATCCCGGCCGGGTATTCACGCGCGACCAGGTGCTCGACGCGGTGTGGCGCGACACCCACTACGTTACCCCGCGCTCGGTGGACGTGTATGTGCGCCGCATCCGCGAGAAAATAGAAGAGAATCCCGACGAGCCGCGTTATCTTAGGACGGTACGAGGAGCGGGCTACCGCTTCGAGATCCCCAAGTCGTGACGAGCCATTCGTGAAGAACCGGATCTTCCTGAAGTTGTATGTGGCGGCGCTGTTGATCATCGTCGCCTGCACCCTCACCATGGCTGTGCTCCTGCATCATGCCTGGGTGGGAATGCTGCGCGGCCAGATTGAGACTTCGTTACGGCAAAAGACCCTGATGTTTGCTGCCCGCGTCGCGGAAGCTCCCCCGGCGTCGCTCCGGCAAATTACCAGGCAGGCCGCCGACTCCACCGACGCGCGGGTAACTATCATTGACTCCTCGGGTAAGGTGCTGGCCGACTCCGAGGCCAATCCCGACGCGATGGAGAACCATGTTACCCGGCCGGAGTTCATCGCCGCCTTGCATGGCCAGGTGGGAAGCTCCACCCGCTTGAGCCACACCATTGGAGTGGAATTGCTGTATGTAGCGGCCCCGGTTCCCGGCGGAGCCGTGCGGTTGGCCTATCCCCTAGCAGAGATCCGCGAGGCCAATCGCCACATCGGGCGTGATCTGCTGGAAGCGGCGCTGGTGGCGGCGCTTATCGCCATGCTGTTGGCGATCGTTGCGACGCATTCCATCAGCCGCAGGCTGGTGCGGATCACCGACTTCGCCGAACGTATCGCAGCCGGCGATCTTTCGGCGCGCATTCAGGAGGAGTCGACGGACGAAATTGCGCACGTCGCCGCCGCGCTCGATAAGACGGCGCGCAAATTAGAGGACGGATTTCGCGCCCTGGAGAACAGCCGCCAGACGCTGGAAGCTCTGCTGAACTCGATGCAGGAAGCGGTGATTGCGGTGGCCCAGGACGGGCGCGTGCTGTGGGCCAACCAGCGCATGGAACGCCTGCTGCCGGGCGGACTGCGCCTGGGAGCGCCGCTGGTGCAATCGTTGCGCGACCCTGAGATCCTGACGGCGGTGCAATCCGCGCTCGACCGACGTGAAGTAACGGTGGCCAATGCCGCCAAGATTTTCTCGGGACGTATCTTCAACGTTACCGCCGCGCCTATGCCCGGAGGTGGCGCGGTTGCCGTGCTGCATGATCAGACGGAAGTCGAGCGGGTGGAGAAAACACGGCGCGACTTCATTGCCAACGTCTCGCATGAGCTGCGCACCCCACTGACTTCCATTCAGGGTTATTCCGAAACTCTCCTCGACAACCCCGATCTGGGCGAGGGCGTGCGCGATTTCTTGGAGATTGTCCGCAAGAACGCCATGCGCATGGCCCGCCTCACCGAGGACTTGCTGGTGCTGGCGCGGGTCGAATCCGGGGAGCAGAAACTCAATCTCCAACCGGCCACGCCGCGCGAGCTGCTGGAGGATGCCGTCGAGACCTTCAAAGACCGGGCCGCCAGCCGTGGCATCGAGCTGTCGGTGATGAACACGGCAACTTCCGCCGTGGCGGTCGATCGCGATGCCATTCATCAGGTGCTTTCCAACCTGATTGACAATGCGCTGAAGTACGGTGACGGGGGCGGGAAGGTCCTGGTGGGGGCGTGCGAGACCGAAGAAGGCGTGCAATTCTACGTTCGCGATTTTGGCTCCGGCATCTCCAGCGAACATCTGCCCCGATTGTTTGAGCGCTTCTACCGGGTGGACAAAGCGCGTTCACACGAATCGGGAGGCACCGGCCTGGGCTTGGCCATCGCCAAACATGTGGTGCGCGCCCACTCCGGGACGATTTATGTGGAGAGTGAATTGAATCACGGTTCCACCTTTTATTTCACCCTGCCTCGGCAGCCTGCGCCGGTCAATGCCTAGCGGAACTGGCGTATGCAATTGGAATACGCCTGCCTGTGAATTCAAGCGAACTTCATGGAGCTTTCATCAAGAATTCACAATCGCTATTTAGCCTTGTTTCCATAGCTCGCCATTTACCCGCTGATGCCGCGAAGGATCGGATGGGCGCGGACGTATCGGTTCGGGTGCAGCATCGAGATATCCCATCATGAGTTCGCCAGAATTGGTTTCGCCCAGCCCGGATACGATCTGCGCAGAGTTGCGGGAACAGACCCTCCAGGCTTGTCGGGTGGCCCGCGTTGCCGCCGGCATTGTCGCTGAGGGAATCGCCACCGGCGTACCGTCTCTGTCGGACGGGGTCCGCGAGCGCGAGAAGGAACTGGACACCCTCGATCGCCTCATCGATCAGGGCGTGACCTCGATCATCACCAAGGTGGACGAGGAACATGCGCGCGAACTGCTGGCGTGCCTTAAGTTCATCATTGACCTGGAGCGCATCGGCGACCTGCTGCTGAACTGTAGCAATCGCGCCGCCGCGGTGGGCAGCCGTATCGAACTGCAGGACATCCGCGATCTCACCGTCATGGCATCGCGGCTGGAGAAAATGCTGGGCGATGTGCACGATGCTTTCCGGGAACGCGATCTCAATCGCGCGCTGGCGGTGCTGCGTTCCGATGCAGAACTCGATCGCCTGCGCAACCTCATTTTTATGCGACATATTGAAAACCACGATGGCGCTCCCCGCCAGGAAAGCTTCCACGTGCTGTTCATGACCCAGTCGCTGGAGCGTGCCGGCGACCATGCCAAAAACCTCGCTGAGGAAGTTTGCCATCTGGTGAGCGGACACAGCGTCCGCCACGTCTTGCGCACCTACGACAAGCCCATGGAGCAGATGTTCATCGAAGACTTGAAGCGACGCCAGAAGAGCGCGAAGTAAGGCACTTCAGCCAGGTCCTGGTAGCCGAACTGTTGCGGGCGATGGAACGCCGGCACTGGGACTGACCATCGGGTAGAGGTTCACGCGAAATTTATCCCCATGTAACGGAGTTGTAACAATCCGTAGGTAAAACCAACTAGGAACGTATCTCTGGCCAATCTCAGGAGGAAACTACGTGATTCGCTCTTTCAGGGTGCTCCTCTGCATCGCTGTACTGGTGAGCTGCGCTTTTGCGCAGACCAGGCTTAACGGGGCTGGCGCCACCTTTCCCTACCCCATCTACTCCAAATGGTTTAACGAGTATCACAACGAACATTCGGACATCGAGATTAATTACCAGTCGATCGGTAGCGGCGGCGGCATCCGCCAGGTCCAGGCCGGTACCGTGGATTTCGGCGCCAGTGATGGCCCCATGACCGATCAGCAGATCGCGGAGTCCAAGGTCAAGGTGCTGCACGTTCCCACTGTGCTCGGTTCGGTCGTGCCTGCCTACAACATCCCCGGAGTGAGTGGCGAGGTGAAGTTTACTCCCGACGCCCTGGCCGGAATCTTTCTGGGCAAGATTACCAAGTGGAATGACAAGGCAATCACGGGGGCGAACCCAGGGGTGAATTTCCCCGACCAGGGCATCACGGTGGCGCATCGCTCGGATGGCAGCGGCACGACATACATCTTCACCGATTATCTTTCGAAAGTTAGTCCCGATTGGAAGAACACCGTCGGCAAAGGTACATCGGTAAAGTGGCCGGTAGGAATCGGCGGCAAGGGGAACGAAGGCGTGGCCGGTTCCATACGCCAGTTGCCCGGCTCCATCGGCTACATCGAACTGATTTACGCGCTGCAGAACAAGATTCCGTTCGGCAGCGTGCAGAACTCCTCGAAGAATTTCATCAAGGCCAGCCTGGAGTCGACAACGGCGGCTGCGGTGGGAGTGAAGATGCCGGCCGACTTCCGGGTGTCGATCACCAATCCTCCCGGCAAGGACGCTTATCCTATTGCCAGCTTCACCTGGCTGCTGGTTCCGACCAGTCCCACGGATGCCAACAAGGGGAAGATCCTGAAGGAGTATCTCTTCTGGATGCTGGACAAGGGCCAGACCATGACCCAGGCGCTGTCTTACGCTCCCCTGCCCGCGCAGGTGGTGGAGATGGAAAAGGCCGCCATCACCAAACAGGTCAAGCCCTGACAGGCTGCGGAGAAAAGCGTTCGGATAGTGCGGTGCTTCAGCGTCGCTTCCATGTGGTGATGAGAAAGCGGCCTTTAGAGGGTGTGTGAGAACCGTGCCGTCCCTAAAGGGACTCGTTAATTTTCCCCACTTTACCCAGGGCTTACGCCCTGGGCTAACACAAATTCCGCCCCTGCGGGGCTGGCCTTTGCGCAAATGTTCCACCATGCCAACTCAAAAAGAGTTCTCACAGATGCTCCTGAAGGCCCGCACTACCCAAGCCGATTTCAGCATTTCTCCGCCGCCGGTTGAGCCGGGCATCCACGTAACAAAAATGCCGCCAACTCCCCCGGCTTTCAGCGGGAGTTGGCAGCCCCCGCAAGCGCAGCCCTGTAACGCTCCTGTAACACATGTCTGATAGCGTCGATCCGATGAATTCGACCGAACCGCTGGGACAGCTCCAGAAGCCCGCGACCGCGATTCCGTCTATGGCGCAGGTGAGTAAGGAACGGAAGACGGCAGCTCCTACTGTCCTGCAGAAGATTCGCACCAGCCATCCGCGTGCCAGCCGTATTTCGGACGCGGTGTTTGCCGTGATTATTCTGCTCAGCGCGATTTCCGTATTTGCGATTGTGGTGCTGGTGGCCTGGGAGTTGATCGACAAGTCGCGCTTGTCGCTTCATCAATTCGGGATCGGCTTCTTCTACGGACACGACTGGGACCCGGTATCGGGCAGTTTCGGCGCGATGCCGTTCATCTACGGCACGCTGGTTTCGTCGTTCCTGGCTCTGCTGATGGCGGTGCCGCTGTCGATTGGAGTGGCCGTGTACGTCACCGAGATGTGCCCGCAGCGGCTGCGCGCCATCATCTCGTTTCTGGTGGAATTGCTGGCGGCGATTCCCAGCGTGATCTACGGATTGTGGGGAATCTTCGTGCTGGCGCCGTTGCTACGCGAATACGTCGAGCCATTTCTGGCGCGGACCCTGGGCTGGACTGGACTGTTCACCGGTCCGATGTACGGTTTGGGTATGCTGGCGGCAGGCATCATCATGGCGATCATGGTGGTGCCGGTGATTGCCTCGATCACGCGCGAGGTGATGACCGCGGTCCCGCAGAACCAGCGTGAAGCCGTGCTGGCGCTGGGCGCCACCCGCTGGGAAATGATCCGCATGGGCGTTCTGCGCAATGCGCGCATCGGCATTGTGGGCGGCGTCATCCTCGGACTGGGGCGCGCGCTGGGCGAAACCATGGCCGTTACCATGGTGATCGGCAACCGTCCCGAGATCGCCAAGTCGCTGTTCGCACCCGGCTACACCATGGCCAGCGTCATTGCCAACGAATTCACCGAGGCCACCGGCGATTTGTACCTGAGCGCGCTGGTCGAGATCGGGCTGGCGCTGTTTATCGTGACTCTCATCGTCAACGCACTGGCTCGGCTGCTGGTGTGGAGCATCACCGGCGGGACTGCGAGGGTGCGTGCCTAATTTGTCTGCACAGTCTGCACAAGCAGCGCCTCAGCAGGTCGGCCTGATACGGCGTCTTACCAACGCAGGCGCGACCACCTTCGCGGTTGCGGCCGCCATCCTGGTGCTGGTTCCGCTGCTGGCCATCTTTGCTTACCTGGTCATCAAGGGAATCGGCTCCGTCAATTGGGCTTTTCTTACGCAGACGCCGAAACCTCCGGGCGAGGTGGGCGGCGGTATGGCCAATGCCATCGTTGGCACCGGAATCATCCTTGCCGTGGCCAGCGTCATCGGAGTGCCCCTGGGCATCGGCTCGGGCATTTACCTGGCGGAATATGGCCGCAATCGCTTTGGTGACCTGGTGCGATTTACCGCCGACGTGCTGAATGGTGTGCCGTCGATCGTTATCGGCATTGCCGCCTATTCGCTGGTGGTGGTCCCGCAGAAGCACTTCTCGGCATTTTCCGGCGGCGTGGCCCTGGGAATCATGATGATTCCCACGGTGGCGCGCGCCACCGAAGAAATGCTGCTGATGGTGCCCAACGTGATCCGTGAGGCGGCCTATGGACTGGGTATTCCCAAGTGGCGCACCACCCTCTCCATTTCGCTGCGCACCGCTTCCGCTGGAGTGATCACCGGCTGTATGCTGGCATTTGCCCGGGTGGCGGGAGAAACGGCCCCCCTGCTGTTCACCGCTTTTGGAAATCAGTTTTGGAACCTGAAATTGAATCAGCCCACCGCGGCGCTCTCGTTGCAGGTTTTTACCTACGCCATTTCGCCCTATGACGATTGGCACAAGCAGGCGTGGGCCGGAGCTCTGATCCTGATCGTTTTGATCGTGGGCGCGGTGGCGGCCGTCCGCATCACCACCAGCCGCGGAATGTTGAAGGGGGGATCGTAAGGCTCATATGGGCGTCGGAATCGAAGTGCGTGGACTGAATGCCTGGTATGGCAAGAACCAGTCGCTGAACTCCATCGACATGACGGTGGCCGCCAACCACGTGACCGCGGTCATCGGTCCCTCGGGATGCGGCAAGAGCACCTACGTGCGCTGCCTCAATCGCATGCACGAGACCATTCCGGAGGCCCGCGCCGAAGGCTCGGTCAAGGTCGGCGAGATGGATGTTTACGGCAGCGGCACCGATCCGGTTGAGGTGCGGCGGCGCATTGGCATGGTCTTCCAGAAGCCGAATCCCTTTCCCACCATGTCGATCTACGATAATGTTGCGGCCGGCCTGAAGCTGAACGGCTTTCGCAACCGCAAACAAATGAACGAACTGGTGGAGCGTTCGCTGAAACTGGCAGCTTTGTGGGATGAAGTGAAGGACTCTTTGCACAAGAAGTCGGGGGCCAGCCTGTCGGGCGGGCAACAGCAACGGCTGTGCATCGCGCGCGCCCTGGCGGTCGAGCCTGAAGTACTCTTGATGGATGAGCCGGCCTCGGCCTTGGATCCCATCTCGACCAGCAAGATCGAGGAATTGATTTTTCAGTTGAAGCAGCACTATACCGTGGTCATCGTGACCCATAATATGCAGCAGGCCGCGCGCGTGGCCGAGTTTACGGCATTTTTTCTGATGGGAAGCCTGATCGAGTACGACAAGACAGAGAAGATATTTACCACCCCCGCCGACAAGCGGACGGAAGACTACATTACAGGCAGGTTTGGATAATGCGCAGCCGCTTTCAGCAGGGACTGGACGAACTGAAAGAGAAACTGTTGCGGATGGGAGGCCTTGCCGAGCAGGCCATCGATCGCGCAACCGAAGCCTATCGCACCCGCGACAGCAAGTATTGCCAGATGGTGCTGAGCGGGGAGAGCGCGATCAACGACGCCGAACGCGAGATCGATGAACTCTCGCTCGACCTGCTGGCCATGCAGCAGCCTATGGCGGTCGATCTGCGCTTTATCCTGGCGGTGCTGAAGATCAACGCCGATTTGGAGCGCGTGGGCGACCAGGCGGTGAACATTGCGCAACGGGTGCTCGACCTGATCAGCGAACCCGAGGTGCAGTTGCCGGTGGATATTCCGCGCATGGCCGACAGCGTCAGCACCATGGTGCAACGCGCGCTTGAGGCCTTCCTCGACGGCAAAGCCGAGGTGGCCGAGGCGGTTCTGCAGATGGATGGCATTGTCGACCGCATGAAAGACGAAGCCTTCATTGTGCTCGTCCAGAAGATGCACAACGAACCCGCGGTGACGCGTTCGGCGCTCAATGTGTTGCTCATCTCGCGCAACCTGGAGCGCATCGCCGACCACGCTACCAATATCGCCGAAGACGTGATTTTCTGGGTGCGCGGCGCCGACGTCCGCCATGGCGGCGCTCACTACCGGCAGTAAGTCCGACGGGGTTGTTGACATCACCGTCCACATTCGCGATATTGAGCTAACAGGAGTCAGCCTGCATCCAAGTAAGCGGACAATCTGTCACATCGAGACTGCCGGAAGGGAAGCGAATGAAAAAGACGCTGGGCATGGCCGTGTTTCTACTGGTTGCACTGAATTGTTTTGCCTGGCAATTGACGCTTCCCCTAGGGGGATCGTCTTCTTCCGACACCGGGCGTAAGGCCACTCGGGTCACCACGCGCAGTCTTACCGGCGTGGTCCTGGGCAAGAGCGACGCTCCCGTGAGCAATGCGGTGGTCTATCTGAAGAACATGAAGTCGCTAGCAGTGAAAACCGTTATTGCCGGCAATGACGGCGCCTATCGCTTCCCTGAGCTCTCGCCCAATGTGGATTATGAGATCTATGCGCAGCGCGAGGGCAAAAAGAGTGACACCAAAACCTTGAGCCAGTTCGACGACCGGCAGAAGGCCAACATCGTTTTGCGGATCAAGTAGGGGGGAGCTGTCAGCCTGGGCGCAAAATCAAAGGCCGCCATCGCTGGCGGCCTTATCGCGGTATGCGAAACCCAAACTAATTGTTTTCGTTGCTGGCGCGCTTCCACGACATGAACTCGCCAATGGTCGAGCCCGTGCCGGAGGAGGTGGCCGCCGGAGCTTTGTAGGCCTCGACATCGCGGCGCGTGGCCTCTTCCCCACCCACGGCGCGAGTGCTGAGTCCCACTTTCTTTTCGGCGGGATTCATCTTAATGACCTTGAACTCGAACTCCTGACTGGGTTCCAGCTTGATGGGCTGGCCATGAGCGTCCGCCGCTTCCGAGTTGTGGCATAGGCCTTCGATCCCATCGGCAATCTCGACGAACGCGCCGAAGCTGGCCAGGCGCAGCACCTTGCCGTGGATGACATCGCCCACGTGATGCTGCTCGAAGAAGGTGTCCCAGACATCGGGCTGAAGCTGTTTCACGCCCAGTGACAGGCGGCGCTGGTCGGGCTCGATGGCCAGTACGATGGCCTTCACCTTGTCGCCCTTCTTCAGCACTTCGGAGGGATGCTTCACGCGCTTGGTCCAGCTCAGGTTGCTGACGTGGACCAGTCCGTCGATTCCGTCTTCGATTTCGATGAACGCCCCGAAGTCGGTCAAGTTGCGGACTTTGCCTTCCACCACCGCACCCACCGGGAACTTCTCGTGCAGACTTTCCCAGGGATTCGATTCCAGTTGCTTCAGACCCAGGCTGATGCGGCGCTCCTGCGGATTTACGTTCAGCACCACGGCCTCAACCTGGTCGTTCACATTGACCAGCTTGGAGGGGTGCTTCATGCGCTTGGACCAGGTCATCTCGCTGACGTGCACCAGCCCTTCGATGCCCTGTTCCAGCTCGACGAAGGCGCCGTAGTCGGTCACGCTGATGACGCGGCCGTGTACATGCGCACCGATGGGATAGCGCTCGGCTGCGTCCAGCCAGGGATCGGGCGTGAGTTGTTTGAAGCCCAACGACACGCGCTGTTTCTCGCGATCGAACTTCAGCACCTTCACCTGGATCTGGTCGCCCACCTGCACCAGGTCGCGCGGATGGGTGAGGCGGCCCCAGGACATATCGGTGATGTGCAGCAGCCCGTCAATGCCGCCCAGATCGACGAAGGCGCCGTAGTCGGTCAGGTTCTTGACCGTGCCGGTGAGAATGCCGTCTTCATGCAACTGATCCAGGGTCTTGGTGCGCTTCTCCGACTGCTCTTCTTCCAGCAACTGTTTGCGGGAGGCGACGATGTTGCCGCGCTTCTTGTTCAGCTTGATGATGCGGACCTCGATCTCCTGGCCTTTCAGACCGTCGAGGTTACGCACGGGACGCAGATCGACCTGCGAACCCGGGAGGAAGGCGTGAGCGCCCAGAATATCGACCGTCAGGCCTCCCTTGATGCGATCAATGACGCGGGCCTTGACCGAAGCCTTGTCGGTGTAGGCCTTCTCAATCTCGTCCCACGCGTGCAAACGCTGCGCCTTCTGGTGCGAGAGGTGGATGTAGCCTTCCTCAGTGTGGCCGGGCTCGCGCATGACCGCGATCTCGTCGCCGCGTTTAACGGTGACGTTGCCTGCGGAGTCGGTAAATTCCGCGACCTGCACCACGCCCTCGGATTTGTAGCCAATGTCCACGACCACATACTGCGCCGTGACCTTCAGCACCGTGCCGGTAACGATCTGTTCTTCGTTCAGCGCGGCTTCGGTCTGGGCTTGTTCGTGCTCGAAGGTTTCAAGAGCGGTGGCGAAATCTTCCATGGTCGGTTCTTTTTCGGAGCGAGGAGCGGCGGCAGCGGTACTCGCGGCAGGTTGAGAGCTGGGCTCGGCGGCTTGCTCGATGTGAGGCTGCTCGGAAGGAGCGCTGGGCTCGGTTGCCTGCTGGGTTTGCGGTTGCTCAGGAGCGCCGGAGTCTTCGGTCTGGGTGGTCGGGGCGTTGGAGACTTCTTCGAAAGACATGTGGTTGCGTATGTACACTCGCGCGTTTTGAAAACACGCAGAGAGCCTTAATGAGAAATAAGAGCGGACTGCTGGCTTGAATCTTCAGGTGTGATTGCCCGCCTATAGCGGGTTTGGACAACCCAGCGGCCGAATCCCACGGAGCGAGCTTCGCTGCCATGGAACATCTTCGAATATAACAACCGTGCCGAGCAGTGTCAAACTCGTAAGTTCAATATTCGCACTGATTTTACAAGCTTTTTCAGGATTATTTACGCGCCTGTCAAGTTCGCTCGACACCGGGCAGTGTGATAACGATAAGACCGTTGGGGGATGCTTTGACGGTTTGGTACTCTGCTGGTGATATGGATTATCTCTGGACCCCGTGGCGTTATGCCTACGTCTCTGCCGGCGAGTCGGCGGAGTGCATCTTCTGCGAATTGCTGCGCGCCGGCGACGACCAAAAATCGCTGATTGTTTACCGCGGCGAGCATAACTTTGTCATCCTAAATGCCTTTCCCTACACTTGTGGCCACGCCATGATCGTGCCCTACGAGCATCTCAACCGTCTGCATAAGCTTGCGTCCCCGGCGGCAACCGAAATGATGGCCTTGTCGCAGCGCCTGGAAGTGGCCCTCATCGAACTCTATCGCCCGGATGGAGTGAATGTCGGAATGAATATTGGCAAAGCGGCGGGCGCCGGCATCGCTGAGCACCTGCACATGCACGTTCTGCCCCGTTGGGTGGCCGACGCCAACTTCATGACCGCAATCGGCGAGACGCGCGTGTTGCCGGAGTCGCTGGAAACCACCTACCAGCGGCTGAAGTCGAAGTTCTGATTCGCTGTCGGCTATCAGCTATCGGTTGTCGGCCATCAGTCTGTCAGTTATCAGCTTCCAGCGCTGAATCGAGCCTCGCAGAGGCGAAACTGATTAGCCCACCGCGGAAGCGGTGGGAAAGCTGGCACAAATTTGCACCGAGCCCCTTCAGGGGCGTCACGTCAACCGAGGCCAGGGCCTCATTTCGCCTTCATCACCTCGAGAATGCGGTCGAAATCCTCCAGGGAGGAGTACTCGATCAGGATCTTGCCTTTGCCATTGCGGTCGGTAATGGCGACCCGGACGCCCAGCGCCCGTTGCAGCTCCTGCTCGGCTTCTTTGACGTTTGGGTCCACGATTCGGACCTTTTCGGCCTTTTCCGGGGGGTGAACCAGATTGGTAACCGCCTGCTCGGTCTGGCGAACTGAAAGCGAAAGCGCGAGCACGCGCCGGGCCAGCTTTTCGATGGCTTCGGGCGATTCCAGCGCCATCAGCACCTTGGCATGGCCGAAGCTGAGCTCGCCCTGGTCGAGCATGGCCTGCACGCTGGGCGGCAACCTCAACAGCCGCAGGAAGTTGGCCACCGACGACCGTTCCTTGCCGGTGCGCAGCGCCATCTGCTCCTGGGTGAGGCCGAACTCGCGCGACAGCCGGTCATAGCCGCGGGCCTCCTCCATGGGAGTCAGATCCAAGCGCTGCAGGTTTTCGACGATGGTCATCTCCATGGCCTGCTCGTTGGAAACCGGGCGCACCACCGCGGGGATGGTTTGATGGTGGAGCATACGCGCAGCTTCGCAGCGGCGCTCGCCGGCAATCACCTGATAGCGGCCGCCCGCCACCGGCCGCACCACGATGGGTTGCAGCACGCCTACGGCTTGAATGGAAGCGGCCAGCTCATTGAGGGCGGCCGGATCGAGAGAAACGGTGCGCGTCTGGTAGGGGTTGCGCTCGAGGTGGTCGAGCGGAATCTGCCGCAGCGCCTCGCCGGGGTGATCGCTCGGCGCTGGGGTGTGCGCCGTGGACGCAACCGCGGTCGAAGCATGAGGCAGGTGTCGCGGCGGGAGCAGGGTCTCCAGGCCGCGGCCAAGAACTTTGCGCTTTTCGGTCATGGGAAGTCCCTAGCATATCGCAAGAAGCAACTGGCAACTAGCAATTAGCAACTAGCAATTAGCAAAAGCTGGGGGACGATGGGAGCCTGCGTATTTACGCGGGGGAAGAAGCGGAACGCCGCAGCGCTCGTTCCAACGCTAAGCCAAAGCAGATTCCTCGCTGCGCTCGTAATGACAATTCCAGAGAAGGGCAAGCGCAAAAACAAAGCCGGACGATTTGTCCGGCTCTTTCTTATGCTGACGAGGACCTTAGCGAAGGTTGCGGCTAACGGGAACCGAAGCCGGCTCCGTCGCGTGCTGGCTCACCAGGTATGCAATGCCAAAGAAGGTCCCGCAGAACAGCAGGTCGGAGACAACTTCGGCGCGGAAGAAGGGCAAGCCGGCGACATAGCACGTCAGCAGGCCGTTGATGGTCTTGGGATACATGTCGCGCCAGACCATCCACACCGCGAAGTTGCTGATCAGGAAAAACGAAACCGAAGCGGTCAGGGAAGCGACGCCGATGCGCAGCGCCGAGAAGCCCTTGATTAGCACACCACCCAGCAGCAGCATGGCCGCATACCAGGCCCAAGTGACGAAATGGTCGGCTGTCAGCGGATAGGCGTAGGTCACCCGCGTGAGATAGACGTCGGAGGCGACCAGCAGGGCCACCGGAATCCACATCTGCTTGCGGGGCATGCGCGCCCCGAAAAACAGCAGGGCGGCGGCCACAGGCGTGAAGCTGAAAGGCATCGCGAAAAACCGCAGGTGCACGGCCACGGCAACAAGTACGAAGACATACGCCAGCATGTTCACCTCAACCCTTTGATTCTGTACGTCGCGTCGCCGTCCGTCAAGGGGGTCAGCGTGTGAGGACAAATTATGGCGGGAATCACTGCCGGCCAGGCCCGTGCTCCAGGCTGTCCACCGTCGGCGAGCGGCTGGAGTTCATCCCCTGCTGCAGCACGCGCAGGTCGGGGCTGAGCACGACATAGCCGCCCAACGGCGTTCGGCCCCGCATATCCGGGAAGGTGTAGCGCAGGTCCTTGAACTCGGCGAGATAGCCTCCGTGCTCGCCCCGAAATTCCTGCACTTCCACCATGGGAAATACCGCCCAATCGAGGTACACCTGCCCAAGGTACGAAGACTTTGCTGCGCGGCTGGCATCGGTTTCAGCCGGCTTGTAAAAAAGCAGGCCGCGCGAGTCATCGACCTCCGGCGCCAGCGAATTCACCGGGACCGTTTCGAAAAAGCCAGGAGTCTCGACCACGCCATGCCAGCGGAATGGATTGATCATGTAGGGATACGCTGCCAGCCGCAGCGGCGTGGCCCCGTGGTAGAGGAACGAGTTCATGGCGGTGACGGCACGGCCATGCTGATAGTCGCGGAAGCCCCAAACCAGCACCAGACACGCCAGAGCGAAGATTGCTCCCGCCCGGCCTGGCGGGCCCGTGCTGCGCGCGCCAATTTCCTGATTGATCAAGCCGAACAGCGAAGGCAGAACCAGCCCGGCCCCGAGCGCAAGCAGCATGATGGGCTCGATGATGGCAACGATGTCCCAGGAATACCAGCGGAAGTTGAATGGTTCAAACAGGCGAATGCCGTAGGCGGTCGTGTAGTCCAGCAGTAAATGGCTGAGAGCGGCCACCACCGCGCAGAAGTAGAGATATCCCCAGCGGATGGGCAACCGCGGCGGAGCTTCGGGGGAGCGCGCACGCGGGGGCCGCAGTCGCAGCTTCAGCCGATGGCCGAGATACACGAAGGCCAGCACCGCGGCGGCAATCAACGGCACACCCACGAAGCTGTGCGTGATTCCGCGGTGATGCTGGAGCCCTGCAGTGGAGCTCTTGAGCGCCCACAGCACGTCAATATCAGCAGCCTCGGCGGCCAACACCATCGTCAGCGTGGTGAGAGCACTCTTGCGATTGAAGCCCGCGCGCCCCATGCACGCGCCAGTCAGAAAATGAGTGAGAGGATCCAAGTCTTCCCCCGGGTGGTTCTCGGCACAGCAAGAGAGCTATTGTACGCAGGCGCTAGCCGGATTGGATGCTAGAGCCTACTCGTCGCGAGGCGGGTGCGCGTCGTCATGCACGGTTTTGCCGGCCAGCAGATCGAGGGCGTGGGGCAGAATCTCGATGACGGCCAGCAGCGACTCCGATGCCCCGGTTGGGCTGCCCGGCAGATTGAGGATGAGGGTGCGCCCGCGCACGCCGCAAACGCCGCGGCTCAGAATGGCGTAGGCAGTATTGGCCAGGCCCTCGGAGCGCATTCTCTCAGGAATGCCCTCGATCAGCTTAGAGCACACCGCGCGTGTCGCCTCAGGCGTGACATCGCGAGCGGCAATGCCGGTCCCACCCGTCGTCACAATCAATTGGACCTGGTCACTCAAGCGGACCAGCGCCGACTCGATGGTCGGCTGATCGTCGGCAACGATTTCCTGATGGGTGACCTCGAACCCCTCCTGGCGAAGCAGCTCGGCAGTGGCTGGCCCGGAGTGGTCGGCGCGCTCGCCTCGCGCAGAGGAGTCACTGATGGTCAGAACAGCGGCGGTTCTCATAATTCCTTATCTCGACTTTGATTTTTCGCGCTGGTAGTCGCCGCTCTTTCCGCCCGACTTGCGCACCAGCGCAATCTCGCGGATCTCGATGCCTTTGTCCAGCGCCTTGCACATGTCGTAAACGGTCAGCGCGGCGACCGCGGCCGCGACCAGGGCTTCCATTTCGACGCCGGTGACTGCGGTTGTGCGGGCGAGACTGCGAATGGCGACTCCGTCCTTCCGCACCTTGAGTTGAACATCGACTTTGCTCAGCGGAACCGGATGACACATGGGGATCAGCTCCGCTGTGCGTTTGGCGGCCATGACGCCGGCGACGCGGGCGACTTCCAGCGGATCGCCTTTGGGATTTTGCGGCAGGGCCCGCATGACTGCGCGGCCCATCGCCACGAAGGCGCGCGCCTCGGCTTCGCGCAGAGTAGGCTGCTTGGCGGAAACGTCCACCATCGCCGCCCGCCCTGCGGCATCGTAGTGCGACAGCTTCTTCGACTTGTGGTTCCGCTTTGCCATGGCGCGAATTTCAGAACAGCAGGACCGTCACCGCTTCTCCGGCAGCGAAGCGCTCGCGATCCGGTGGTACCACAATGTAGCAGTTCGCGCGGGAGACGGCCATCAAGTCCCCAGAGCCCTGCCAGCGCACCAGTTCCACCTCTGGCTGCTGGTGCGTGCCACCCAGTTGCGCCGGCAGAAACCGTGTCAACCCTGTCTTGGTCGTGAACTCCGCTTTTAGACTCGCTTGCGCAAACGGCAACGGCTGGGGCTTCGAGCCGGCCAGCCCATCGAGCAAGGGGCGAGCGAAGAGTTGAAACGTGACCATGGTAGAGACTGGATTTCCCGGCAGCCCAAAGAAGGGTACGGTGCGCCCGTGAATCGCAACCTCTCCGAACACCACCGGCTTTCCCGGCTGAATGCGAACGCCGGTAAACAGGAACCGCGCGTCGAACGAAGCCAACACCTGTTCGACCAGATCGTACTTGCCCATGGACACCCCGCCGCTGATCAGCAGCAGGTCGGACTGGAAGCCTTTGCGTAACAGCAGGGCCAGTTCATGGGCGCTGTCGGGCGCGACCGGCAGAATCACGGCTTCACCGCCAGCGGCATAAACCTGGGCGGCCAGCGAGTAACTGTTGGAATTACGAATTTCGTTGGGGCCGGGCGGCAGGTTGATGTCCACCAGTTCGTCGCCGGTGGCGAGAATGGCAACCCGTGGTCGGCGATAAGCGGCGATCTCAGCACGTCCCACCGCGGCGGCGACGGCCACGATGGCATGGTTCACGCGAGTCCCGCGCTCGACCATCATCGCGCCCTGACGCGCTTCGGCCCCGGCGGGAACAATGTTCTCGCCTGCTCGCACCGGGCGCTGAACGGTCACCACGTCGCCGTTGCGCTCGGCGTATTCCACCATCACGACGGCATCGGCGCCGGCGGGAACGGGCGCGCCCGTCATGATTTCGGCGGTTTCTCCGGCTGCAATTTTGATGGCGCTTTGTTCTACGGCTGCTCCGGCCTTGATCTCCCCGACACAACGCAAGCGCGCAGGCGTTGCAGCGACGTCGGCAGCCCGCACCGCAAATCCATCGCGCGTGGAGCGGGGAAAAGGCGGGAAATCGCGGTCGGCGCGCAGATCTTCGGCGAGCACAAGACCGAGAGCGTCGAGCAGGGACAGCATCTCGGGCTGAGTCGGACCGAGCGTGGCAGCGTACTGCTCAACCGTCTGTCGCGCTTCGGAAAAGGACAGAAGCTTGGGATCGGGAATCATGGCCTGACCGGATTTTACCGGAGGGTAGGTCCAAAGTGGAGTCAATCGCGGCTCGTTTGCTGTGTATATACCACTACGGTATGCTGTATATACAAGCGAGGCCAAGCTCATGACTGTGACGATGACATCAATCCGGCTGGACACGAACCTGGCGGACGAGGCAGCAAAGGTCCTGGGAGTGAAATCCCGCACCGAGGCGGTGCATGTGGCGTTGCGGGAAATTGTGGCGCTGAAGCGATTCAAGGACTTGATGAGAAAGCACCGGGGAAAACTGTCGTTCGCCGGATACGATGAGTGACCTGGTCCTCTTCGACACCGCCATCTTTATTGACGACCTGCGGACGGGCCGCCACCGCCAGCGAATGGAGTCGGTCAGCGGGCTGGTGAGAACGTCTTCGGTAGTGTTGGCGGAATTGTGGCGCGGCGCTAGAAAGCCGGCGGAGCGGGAATTTCTGCGCGCCCTGCAGCGCAATCATCCCGTTCTTACTCCAACGGCGGGGAATTGGCTGGAGTCGGGACAACTGCTGGCGAAAATCAGCGCAGAGAAGGGATTTACCGCGGATAAACTTCGCGACATGCATTTCGATGCGCTGATCGCCCTCACGGCTCGATCCTATGGCGCTCGCCTGATTACCTCCAATCGCGCCGATTTCGAAATGATCTATAGCTATTGCAAGTTCAAGCTTGAAATATGGGCGGCCTGAGGCGAACGAGTTGAGTTGAGTCAAACTTCTCAGTTCACCCACGGCGGGGTGGAGTCGCCGTTTTTCTTGCGCACATCGCGGGTGCTGGGATCGCGGAAGTTGCCGTGTTCATCGAAGTAGTCGTCGTGCCGGTAGTCGCCGCGATCGTGCTTGCGCATATAGACCTCAAACTTGCGCGCCGCGCGCTTGCGCTTCCAGCGGTAATAGGAGTTGCGCAGTCCGAATGCTCGCTCCGAGGCGGCGTAGCCAAAGCCGCGGCGGGGAATAAACTTCAGCCAGATGTATCCGAACAGCGCGCCGCCCAGGTGCGCCATGTAGGCGATCGACTGGCCTCCACCCTGCGCGGACGACAGCGCGCCATACATTGCCAGGGCGATGATGCCGATCACGAAATACTTGGCCTTGATGAGGAAGGGAAACGGGAAGAGCATCACTTGTGATTCGCCGTGCAGAATGCCGAAGGCCAGCAGCAGTCCGTAGATGCCACCCGACGCGCCGACGGTTAAAGTTCGCGGCGAGACACCGAGCAGGCCGGTGAAGGAAACCGCGACCGTGACCAGCGCCGCGCCCATCACGCAGAAAAAATAAAACTGCAGGAAAAGACCGTAGCCCCAGTCCTGTTCCAGTTGCGCGCCAAACATCCACAGCGCCAGCATGTTGAACAGGATGTGCAGCACACCATAGTGCAGGAACGAGTAGGTCACCAACTGCCAAATCTCGCCATGCGCGACGGCCGCGCCTTCGAGCCCGAGATGGACGTAGGCCCACTCCCCAAACAGCGCGGTAGCGCTAAACGCGCGCAGGAACCAGAACAGCAGGAAGACGACGCCGTTGGCGATGAGTAGCTCTTTCACCGCGCGGGTGAAGGGCGGAAAACTCATGGACATGGTCGAGCCGCGTGGCATGGCTTACTCCGTTCTATGCAGGGTGGGCTTCACAGGCTGCGGAAAAACTCCGCGCGCGAATGTGATTTGAAAGGGCACGGCTTCAGCCGTGCCGCTAAGCTCCTTATTTTGTCATTCCGAGGGGCTTCAGCCCCGAGGAATCTGCGGTTTCTTTTCAGCGTGACGACCTTTTCCGCAGCCTGTTGCCCCCATTAGCGCAGAGAGTTGCGCTTCAGCCCCCGAGGGAAGTCGCACTTCGCTCAACACCGAAGTCCCTCAGTGGCTAAAGCCACCATAAATGACAGTAGATTATGGCACGGCTGAAGCCGTGCCCCTTCAAAACGTGCGATCCTCATGAATAATCCAGCTGAAGCGCTGGGCTAAGCTCTTTCGCCCCTTCGGGGCTGCTTTTGTGGGCTTCCACACTCTGGCAAACCGATACAAGGTTCGCGACACCAGTCTCCTCAGCGTTCTGGCAGCGGTACGATCGCCAAACTGCGGTGTCCCTTGGCATCGAGGGCGCGTACTGCAAAGACTACATTGTCCTTGGAAAGCGGCAAAGTGGCCTTGCTGACATTACCCACCGGCTTAATATGTTGCCAGTCGGCCGCGGTAGTGTCGCGCCACAGGACTTCATAGCCGCTGGCCAGCCCGCCGGGCGACGGCTCCCAGGCCAGCGCGGAATCGTTTTGCAACTCCTTGGTCAAGAGGCGCACGTTGGCCGGCGGCGCCGGAGCTGAGGCCAGCGACGCCAGGGTCGCCGCATTCAGCCGCGCCACGTTCGCGGTGTAATCGTAGTCCACGAATTTTGGCAGATCACCGTATTCGATGCCATTCTCGGTGCGCACGTTCTGGTGCTGATGGTTGTAGTTCTCGCGAAATTCGGTAAGCCGTACCGCCGCGAATCCCTGCTCGTTGAACGAGGAGTGATCGCCGCCGCGCAGATAGCGATCGTGCCGGAAGACCAGCAAGGGGCTGAAAGTGGCAGCAGGCAGATATTCCTTGGCGACGGACGCGACATAGCGCGCCAGTTGCCGCGAAGGGCCGTCGCTTTCGCCGCCCAGAGCGCGAATCATCTTAAGCTGCTTCTCGTCGGCGGTGCTGGGAATTCCTTCGGAAAAGACGCGCACTACGTGCGGGTCCTGCAAGGTGTCTCCCGGCGTGCGATCGCCGCCAACGATGTCGTTATTCAACACCGCCTCAAGGTCCCAGCCGGCCGCCTTGGCCATCTTGGCGAAATGAGCGCTGCCGTATAGCCCTTGTTCTTCTCCGGCCACGGTGAGAAAGATGATGGTGGCGGGAAAACGATGCCGGCTCAGCACGCGCGCGCATTCCAGGCTCACCGCCGTGCCGCTGCCGTCATCGTTTGCGCCGGGAGCGGCTCCCTTGGTGTCGTTGTTGTCGCTGTCGCGGGAATCGTAGTGACCGCTGACCAGATAGATGCGACCGGCGTTCGCAGGGTCGGTCCCGCGCAGAACCGCATAGACGTTGGTGATCTTCGTGGGGGTCGGAACGCGCGGACCCGGCTCTTGCGTAAATTCGTCAGTCTTCACTTCCAGGCATCCGCCGCAGGCTTTGGCGTAGCGTTCGAATTCGCTTCGGATCCACTCCGCTGCAGCGGTCGCGCCTTTTCCGCTGGAGGCCGGCATGTCGGAGGAGAGCGTCGACCGCGTCTCGAAGCTGACCAGTTTTTCGATGGTTTGCTGAATGCGCGCGGGAGAGACCTCGTGCAGGGCCGCCGCGATCTGCGGGTCCGGCGTTGCAGGGGAGATATTGCCCGGCGGCTGCGAAAAAACAGCAACCGAGAGGACGATGGTCAGCATCAAAACCGCGATTCCGTTTAGGATTGAATGCAGAGTGGACATCGGAACTCCAGGAACCTCAGGAAAGCTTGTGCGTCTATCACTTGACGCTGTTAAGAGATTCTAAATATAAATGCAGGGACGTGTGGGCCTAATTCTGACGGCGCGGCAACATCGAGAACTGGGAGGCTAGTGATTATGGTTATTTGTCCTGAATGCGAGAGCGATCTGGACATCGAAGAAGATGAGGTGGACGAGGGAGAAATCGTTTCCTGTCCGGAATGCGGGACCGATTTTGAAGTGGTGGCTGTGGAGCCTCTGGAACTGACTCGCGTCGAAGAGGAAGACGAGGAGGAAGAAGAGGACGAAGAAGAAGAGGACGATGGCGACTACTGATCAGCCTCGCGCCGCTCTCCAACGCGGAGGGTTGGCTGGTCGTGCTTCCCTCCGGTTCCTGATTTCGGCTGTGGCCGCCGGGCCGCAGGGGGTCCTGCCTGCTTTCCGCTTGGTTCAATCCGCTTCGCAAGCCCTCACTCCTGCTCGTTAGTTGATTACTCCGTAGTTAGTACCTCATTTAGGGGATTCCCCAGCATTCGCAGCGGTGCTATTTCTAAATCGGTTCCAGGATTGGTGTGTCCGCCGATACGGGAAGTGCGGGCCTTCAGGCCCGCGTATAGGGGCAGGAAGAAAGATCGCTTAGGCGGGTGTTTGGCCGCGGCGAAACGCGGCGCTGAAGCGCCCCACTACCCTTACAAACCGGACACTCTGCTGTCCACTGGGGGTGTGTGATCAAGAAAAAATCAAAGTCGAATCCGCACGACTACGAACGCGAGGCGGCAATCTGCAAGGCCTTCGCCAATCCAACCCGGTTGCAATTGGTGGCGATGCTTGAGCGCGGCGATCGCTGGTCCGCAGAACTACAAGCGGGACTCGGTATTTCCAAAGCGAACCTTTCTCAGCATCTTGGAATCTTGAAGTCCACCGGCATCGTGGGCACACGGCGAAAAGGCAAACAGCTTTACTGTGGCCTTTCCATGCCGGAAGTGAAACAAGCCATGACGCTTTTGCGCGCCATGACCAAGATTCAGGTGCGCGCTAACCGCCGCGTGATCTAGCCCATACTCGACTCCCCGCTCATAGAAAAACCACCCGTCATTCAAACAAGATAATTCCCACTCTTTTGTGTTCGCCGGGATTACAAACCGTTGTTGCGCGGCGAAGAACACTTGCGCGGCTTGCCATGGAAGCGCCAAACTGCTGACGTGCAGTTTGACCTCCGCAACTATCGCGCTGCCGACTTCGAGCGCTTGTGGCAAATCGACCAACTCTGCTTTCCCCAAGGCATCTCCTACACCCAGATGGAATTGAGCGGCTTCATCACCCGGCGCAATGCGATAACGCTGGTCGCCGATTATAACGAACGGCAGGATGACCGGGAGAAGCTCACCGTCGCCAGTCCCCAGCCGGGTAATGGATTGAATTCTCGCGAGCCGGGAGCGGAGCGCTCGGCAACTCCAGCAACGACACCGGCAACTGCGGCAACGACACAGGCAATTGCCGGCTTCCTCATTGCCCACCCGGTCCGAGGAAAAGCGGGGCGCATTCTGACCCTCGACATTATTCCTGAGGCGCGCCGGCTGGGACTGGCGTCCCTGCTGATGGACGAATGCGAGCACCGGTTGCGCGACTTCGGTTGCACAGAGGTGTACCTGGAAACAGCAGTCAATAACGGGCCCGCCTTGCGGCTCTACCGCAAGCTGGGCTATCAGGTATTGCGCACCCTGCCCGACTATTACGCCACCCACTCGCTGGATGCATTCCTGATGGGCAAAGCGCTGTAGTGGCCGCGGAGCGCGTGCTAAAATCGGCGATTCTCCGCGCTGGTGTTCGCTCGACCATGTCCGCTTCGCGCAAGCACACTTCGAAGGCACCCTCCCGCATAGCCGTGGATACCGGCGGAACTTTCACCGACTGCGTTTGGATCGAGCGCGGACGGTTACGCATGGTGAAGGTGTTCTCCACCCCGGAGGACCCTTCGCAATCCATTGGCGAAGCGGTTTCGCGCAGCGGCTGCGCGGGCGAGATCGTGCTGCTGCATGGGACGACCGTGGGCACCAACAGCCTGCTGGAACGCAAGGGCGCGCGGGTGGCGTTGGTTACGACCGCTGGATTCGAGGACATCATCGAGATTGGACGGCAGGCCCGACCCCGGCTTTACGACCTTACGTTTCAGCGCGTGCCTCCGCTGGTGGAGCGGGCCATGAGGTTCGGCGTGCCGGAACGTGTAAGTTGCGAGGGCGAAGTCCTGCAACGGCCCTCGCCGCAGGACCTCCGGCTGCTGGCGCGCGATGTCCATGCCAGTGGTGCAGACTCGATCGCCGTCTCCACCCTGTTCGCCTTCGCTAATCCCGAAAACGAGCGTGCGATCGGACGGGTGCTGGAAGAACTTGGTCTGCCCCTGTCACTCTCGCATTTGATCTTGCCGGAGTTCCGCGAGTACGAACGCGCCAGCACGGTGGTGGTCAACGCATACTTGCAGCCCATCATGCAGAGTTATCTGCAGCGCCTGGACACGCGACTGCGGCAGCGCGGCCAGCCAGGCGCCAAGGCATCGCGGGTCTTCGTGATGCAATCCAGCGGTGGCATCACTTCCCTGGAATCGGCGGCGCACCAGCCGGTGCGAACTGTATTGTCCGGCCCGGCCGGAGGAGTGGTCGGGGCTGCCGCCATGGCCCGCCGCAGCGGCTTCGAGCGGGTGATCACGTTCGACATGGGAGGAACGTCAACCGACGTCGCGTTGGTGTGTGGCGAGCCTAAGCCCAGCAATGAGGCGGAAGTGGCGGGCTTGCCGGTGCGCGTGCCCATGCTCGACATCCACACCGTGGGGGCTGGCGGCGGTTCGCTGGCGCGATTTGACGCCGGCGGCGCGTTGCGGGTCGGGCCCGAATCCGCGGGCGCCGATCCCGGCCCCATCTGCTACGGGCGTGGAACTCGACCCACCGTGACCGATGCCAATCTGCTGCTCGGACGTTTGCAGGCGGATTTGTTTCTCGGCGGAGAGTTCACTCTGGATTTGGAGCGCACCCAGGCGCTCACGCGCGAATGGCTGAAAGCCCAGGGCTCACGACTGTCTCTGGAACAATTTGCGGAGGGTGTCATCCGGGTGGTGAATGCCAACATGGAGCGGGCGCTGCGCGTGGTTTCCATCGAACGCGGTCACGATCCGCGAAATTTTGCGCTGGTCGCGTTCGGCGGGGCAGGCGGTCTGCACGCCTGCGATCTGGCGCAGGCGCTGGGCATTCCCCAGGTCATCGTTCCGGCGATGCCGGGCGCGCTTTCCGCCTACGGCATTCTGGTCAGCGATGTGGTCAAGGATTATTCGCGGACGGTGGTGCAGAGCATGGGTCCAACACCTTCCACCGCGCCGATACGCAAGCAATTTGCGGTCTTGGAACAGCGGGCGAAACGAGAATTTCGCGACGAAGGCTGGGGCGGCAAACTGCACTTCGAGCGCAGCGCCGATCTTCGCTATCGTGGACAAGGTTTTGAGTTGAACATTGCGTTCTCGCCGGACTTCGTGAACGAATTTCATCGCCAGCACCATTTTCGCTACGGCTACAGCCATCCTGACCGGGAGGTCGAGCTGGTGACTCTGCGAGTGCGGGCCCGGATCAAGACGCGACGTGAATCGGCGAGGCTGGTCTTGAAGGCAAATGAGTCCGCCAGGAAAATGGAGAAGCGACCAGTCTGGTTTTCGGGGCGTTCAGTGGCAACTGCGCTCTATGAGCGAACCAGTTTGCGTTCCGGTCGGAGACTGCGAGGTCCCGCCATCATCGCCGAGTACAGCGCAACTACTTTCGTTCCTCCCGGATCAACCTTCCTCATCGACCCAGCCGGGAATCTGCTGATCGAGAGCACTGCCAAACAAAAGGCGCCGCGAAGGGCGCCTGGTTAAAGGTTAAGAGTTGAAGGTCAGTTGAAGATCAAGCGACGTTGCGATCTTCGTCACCCTCGGGCTGTTCCTGTTCAATGTCTTTGGACCGTTTGTGCTCGCTCTTGGCATGGTCAGTTGCATGGCGAGCGGTAATCATTGCCGGCACTCTGTTATCCTCTGCGCATTACCATGAAAGTTGCGATTCAGGGAGAACTTGGTTCGTTCAGCCACGAAGCTTCCATGAACATGCTGGCGGGTGCGACCGTGGTTCCGTGCGCCCGGTCGGCGGAGGTATTCGACCTGGTGGAGAGCGGCTCGGTGCACGCGGCCGTGGTCCCGATCGAGAATTCGCTGGCCGGGTCGGTGGCCGAGCACTTCGACCTGCTGCTCACGCGGGAGGTGTTCGTGCATCGCGAATTTTATCTGCGGATCCGGCACAACCTGATTGCCATGCCGGGCGTGAAAATGAACGCGATACGGCAAGTGTTCTCGCATCCGGTGGCGCTGGACCAATGCCGAAGCTTCTTTCGCGCGCATCCGCGCATCCAGGCGGTGCCGTTCTACGATACCGCCGGAAGCGTTCGCCACATTGTCGCGGAAGAGTTGCACGACGCGGCGGCGATCGCTCCCAAACAAGCGGCTGGACAGTATGGAGGGCGCGTGCTGCTGGCCGGGATTGAAGACGACCAGCAGAACTACACGCGCTTTCTGTTGATCAGCAAGTCCAAAAGGATCGGCCAAGGTGCCAACAAGACCTCGATTGGTTTTGCCCTCAAGAATGTGCCGGGTGTACTCTTCAAGGCGCTGAGCGTCTTTGCCCTGCGCGATATCGATCTCAGTAAGATCGAATCGCGCCCGCTGCGTGGCCGTCCCTGGGAATACGTTTTCTTTGTGGACATCCTTCGCGGCGATGACGGACCGTCGCGTAATGCGCTGCGTCATCTGGGAGAGATCGCAGAATTTGTGAAGATACTGGGAGTTTATCCGGCAGCCAACTCCAAAGCAGGTTAGGGCGTAACAGGATTGGCAGCCAACGTATAGGTTTGGGAATGTGAGGGGTGGATTGCACTCCTTGCGGCTGTGAACGGTCCGTTGCTTATTTGCCATTCAATGCTCTTTGATCTTTGAGAAGTACGGGCGCCGGGCGTGATGGGAGCCTCAACCAACTCGGTGTCGCGGTCGATATACGGTCTGGGCGACCTGATGACGCAGGATCCATCACCGCTTCCGTGGGCGACATCAAGCTTCGCCCGGTCACTACCGTCTGGTCTGCATCTTTTGCAGGGCCGCCTCATCTAAAGCTTGAGTGTGATAGACTCAAGGAGTCATATGTCGAACGAAACAAAAGATTTAAAGGTAACCGATCCGGAATTGCGGGACGATGCTTCAGCCGCCCGCACCCTTCCGGTCTTGCCGGTGCGCGACACTGTGCTGTTTCCCCACGCGGTGTTGCCGCTGACGGTTGGCCGGGAAAGTTCGGTCCAGTTGATCAACTCCCTGGGTGAGGACAAGACCATTGTGGTGGTGGCGCAGCGCGAAGCTCGCGTCGATTCGCCGCAGCCTACCGACCTTTACACGGTGGGAAGCCTGGCGGTGGTGCACAAAGTAGTGCGCATGCCCAACCAGAGCCTGTTTGTTTTTGCCGAAGGTTTGGAGCGCGTCAAGGTGACGGAGTACACGCAGTTGACTCCGTTCATGTACTCGACGGTCGAGACCATTCCCGAGATACCGGCCCCCAAGAGCTCCGCGATCGAGGCTTTGCAGCGAAACGTATTGACGCTGTTTCAGCAGATCGTGGCGGGCTCACCGACGCTTTCCGATGAACTTTCCACGGTGGCGGCCAACATCGACGACGCCGGCCGCATGGTTGATTTCATCGCCTCGTCGCTGCCGTCGTTGTCCACCCGCGATAAGCAGGACGTGCTGGAGACCCCCGACGTTAACGCGCGCCTGGAGAAAATCAACCAGCATTTGGCCAAGGAACTGGAAGTTCAGCAACTGCGCAATAAGATCCAAAGCGAAGTGCAGGACCGGGTGCAGCAGACGCAACGCGAGTACTACCTGCGCGAGCAAATGAAGGCCATCCAGAAAGAACTGGGCGAGCAGGACGAAACCACGCGCGACGCGGAGGAGCTGCGGCAGAAAATTGAATCGGCGGGCATGCCCGACGACGTGAAGAAGGAGGCCCTGAAGGAACTGGGCCGGCTGGCCCGCATGTCACCCATGGCCGCCGACTACGGGCTGACGCGCAATTACATCGAGTGGCTGGCGATACTTCCCTGGCAGAAATCCTCGGGCGTGGAAGTGGACATTCTGAAAGCCAAGGAGATCCTCGATTCCGACCATTACGATCTGGAGAAAGTGAAGGACCGGATTCTGGATTACCTGTCGGTCCGCCGCTTGAAGCCCAATATGAAAGGCCCGATCCTGTGCTTCGTGGGACCGCCGGGAGTGGGCAAGACTTCGCTGGGCAAGTCGATCGCGCGCGCCCTGGGACGCAAGTTCGTGCGCTTGTCGCTGGGCGGGGTGCACGACGAGGCCGAGGTCCGCGGACATCGCCGCACCTACATTGGCGCTTTGCCCGGCCAGATCATGCAGGGCATCCGCCGCGCGGAAACCAACGATCCGGTTTTCATGCTCGACGAAATTGACAAAGTGGGACGCGACTTTCGCGGCGATCCCGCGTCGGCGCTGCTGGAGGCCCTCGATCCCGAGCAGAACTTCAGCTTCCGCGATAACTACCTCGACGTGCCCTTCGATTTGTCGAAGGTGCTGTTCATCACCACCGCGAACATGCTCGATCCCGTGGCCGATCCGCTGCGCGATCGCATGGAGATCATCGAGCTGCAGGGCTACACGGAAGAGGAAAAGGTACACATCGCATTCCAGTACCTGGTTCCCCGCCAGATCGAGGAAAACGGAATTACCGGCGCTCAGATCGAGTTTCCCGAGGAAGCGGTCCGTTTTATCATTCGCCACTACACCCGCGAAGCCGGTGTGCGCAGCCTGGAGCGCACCATCGGGACCATCTGCCGCAAACAGGCGCGGCGCATTGCCGAGGGCAAGCACGACAAACTGACGGTGACGCCGGAGTTGGTGCAGCAGCACGACATGCTGGGCGGGATGAAGATCCGCACCGAGGGCGAAATTGCCGAGCGCACCAAGCGATCGGGCGTGGCCGTGGGACTGGCGTGGACGCCGACCGGCGGCGACATCCTGTTCATCGAAGCCAACAAGATGAAGGGCAAGGGTGGCTTCACCATGACCGGCCAGCTCGGCCAGGTGATGCAGGAGTCCATGCAGGCGGCGCTGACCTGGGTGCGGTCGAATGCGAAGGAGCTGAACATTGACGAAGGGTTCTTCGCCGACCATGACATTCACATCCACGTGCCCGCGGGCGCTATTCCGAAAGACGGACCTTCGGCGGGTGTGACCATGGCTACGGCTTTGGTGTCGCTGCTCACCGATCGGCGAGTTCGGCCGCTGACCGCGATGACCGGCGAGATCACGTTGAGTGGCAATGTGCTTCCCATCGGCGGCATCAAGGAGAAAACCTTGGCGGCAAAACGCGCGGGCGTGACCGACATCATTCTGCCTGCCGACAACCGCCAGAACGTTGAGGAAGACCTGACGCCGGAGCAGCTTCAGGGCATCAGCATGCATTACATCAAGACCATTGAGGAGCTGCTCGACATTGCTCTGCCCACCAGTCGCGCGGAAGCTAAGCAGGACGAGGAAGTCCGCGAGCAGGTGCTGAGCACGGTCCCAGTTGGATGAGACTGACTTTCTCCGCGCCGCAGGATCGAACCTGATTGCTGCCTCGGGAGCCAGCGCAGCGCAACCAAGGGCTGTCCATTCGGATGGCCCTTTTAGTTTTGAGCGCAGACTCAGACGATTTTCCAGGGATGCCCTTCACGGTTTTCCGAAGAGCCGAAAGTAGAGCTTCAACAGACCAGAGCGTTCCGCTGGGGGCAGTGACTGCTGCCAGTCATAAATCTGACGCTCCGACTCCCGCAACTGCGCTAGAAATTCATCGTCCGTGATGTGACGATTTGTCATAAGCGCTCTATGCTTGCGCCGTATTCTGGCGAGACCGTGCAGCCCGGCCCACCCTCCGCGCAGATACGCGCCGAGTTTCCCGCGGCGCGCGGCAAACATCAGCCAAAGACCCTGATAGACGACGATTCGCGGCAGCAGCCGCCACAATACCGAACCGGGATAATCCTTGGCCAGGAGATAGATCTGGTTGCGCGTAAGGTACTCGACGATGCGAGGATGCAGTACGTCACCCAGGGTCGCGCTGCCGATGTGGTACGCAACTGCTTGCGGCAAGTAGAGTCCCCTGTAGCCGAGCAGATGTGCGCGCAATGCCAGATCGAGGTCCTCAAGATAGGCAAAAAAATCTTCATCAAGTCCGCCGCAAAGTTCGAGGACCTCTCGGCGATACAGCACGGCGGCGCCACAGCCGCTCAAAACCGGCATCGGATGATCGTACTGGCCATTGTCCTGGTCGAAATGCCCGAGCCGATAGGCGGCCCCGGACATCAGCATTGCGTCTCCGGCGCCATCGAGATGAGTTCGCTGGGTTGCGCGTAATAGTTTACCGGTGGCGAATCCGAGTTTCGGGTCGGAATCGAGCGCCTGCGCCAGCTTCGCAAGGTAGTCGGGGCGCATCTCGACATCGTTGTTGAGCAGCAGAACATAACGCGACTCGGTCTGCGCTACGGCGCGATTGATGGAGCCGGTCGTTCCCTCATTGGTAGACAGCTCGATGCGTTGCGTATTCGGCGGCAGTGGATCGGGAAAAATACTGTCAGGACGCGCCTCGTTTTCAATCACCACGGCTTCCCAAGCGTCAGCCGGCAGCGTCTGCTGTTGAATAAAATGGAGGCAACGCGCGGTGAGGTCGGGACGATGCAGCGAGGGAATTGCTATGGTGACGGTCTTCACGCGGCTATGCTCGCGATTGTACACACCCTGGGCCGCCTAAGACATCGCTGCCGGCCGTTCGTTCAACACCGACCGTATGCTCTCGGCGAACGCGTTAGGGCTAAGTTCATCGGTCACGCGTTGCAAGGCGTTTGCGCGAAGGGTCTGCCAAATGGCTTCATCGCGGTAGAGGCGGCTGCACTGTTGTGCGAATGTATCCGCATCGCCGGCGACAAGATAATCGATGCCGTCCCGCCACTTCATCTGCCGCGCAATGATGTCGGAGACCACCAGTGGCACCCCGAACGCAGCCGCCTCGTACGCTTTGAACGGCAAACCTGCAGCGTAGCGGGTGGGAACGACAAACGCCCGCGCCTGTTCGTAAACAGGACGCAAATTCTCCTGCGCTCCAAGCACCGTGATCGTGGAACTGTTCAGATCGCCCAGGACCTCGTCGGTCCCGTAGCCCGCGACGACCAAGCTTGCTCCGGTCGCCTTTTGCACCGTCGGCCAAATTGCGCGACGGAAGTATCGAATCGAGTCGGCATTGGGATTGTCCGAACCGTGTACTCCTCCGACAAAGAGAAAGGTACGGCGCTGCGCGAACCCAGTGGACGCAGGAGACGGAGAGAGCTGAAATCCAACCACATGCACCGAGCGGACGCCGGACTGAAGCATTGCTGTTTTGTCATTCTCGGAAACCACAACTACAGTGTCCGCCGACCTGGCCAAAGCGAATTCATGATAGGGTTCAACGGCGTCGGCGCTCGGTCCGCCCAAGGCCTGCTTCTGTTGCGCTCTCTCCGAGAAAATCGCCTCCGCATCATAGATCAGGCGAAAATGTCGAGTGCTCGCACCGGCCAGCCATTGCGTCATGAATACGTGGAGATTGTGGGGACGGCTGACCCATACGATGTCGCTGCACCGGCAATAGTCCTTCGTCAATGCCGCACGGTTGCGCAGGCCGTCAAACAGCTCAATTTCGCGGGGGATGTCAGAATACTCATCCCGCAGCAACGGAAACATAAGCGTTGAACAGGTGACGTGATGACCGAGTGCCACCAGTTGCCGCAAAATGTCATTGCTTCGTGGATAGCCGGAACCGAGGTTCCTGTGGGGTATCCGGTCGTCAACATAGAGGATTCGTAAACCGCTGGCGCCGACTGCTATGCGCGCAGCACTGATTGGCGACAAGCCGGGAGCATGATGTTGCTTTAATACTGGCTCCCATTTATGCAGAAATTTCTTCTGGTGTTCCGCCATCCGGGCCTGGGCAAACTCATTTCCCCCCGAGGTTGCCGATTCATAATGCCGAATGACTGCCAGCGGCTCATAGATAACTTGAAAACCTTTCTGCCACAGCGCCATGCAATAGTCGGTATCTTCGTAGTATGCGGGCGCGAACTCGGAACTGAATCCGCCCAGTTCAGCGAACAATCGCCGCGGCGTCAGCAAAAAAACGGCAGAACAGTAGTCCACCGGCCGGCGAAACTCGTATTGCGCAGCCTGCGGGTTATCGCCTCGTCCGTAGCCCAAAGCGCTTCCGTCAGACCACACGATGTTGCCGGCTTCCTGCAGCGCGCCATTGGCAAGCAGAATCTTTCCGCCAACCGCACCCACGCGGGCGTGCGCGAAATTGGCGAGCGCCGCGCTGATCGCCGCGGGGCTTAGTAGCGCGTCATTGTTGAAGAAACAGAGGTACTCTCCGGCAGCGCAAGCCGCAGCCTGCATGCAAGCCGGACCGAATCCGACATTGGTTGGGTTGCGGATTACTTTTGCGCCCTGCAACCGGTCCAGCATCAGCCCAGTCTCGTCAGTGGACGCGTTGTCCACGACAAGCAGTTCATAACTGGCGTCAGCGTTGGCGATGATGGATTCCAAACTGAGCAGCGACAGGTGGGCGCGGTCATGCAGAACTACGATGAACGATACGGTGGGATGCTCGGTTGCCGGACAGGTAAGTTGTTCGCCTCCCTGCAGAAGTTGACGCAGACGCGCACGTCCCTGCTTGTCCCACGCCTTCTGAGCGGGCCGGACGTCTGCGGGCCGCGCACTCCAAGTGCGCCCCACGATGCGGTCCAAACACCAGGAACATACCCGCTGTCGAGCCCGGACCGGTAAGGGCAGCCGGGTACACACACTTTGTACAACCCGGTAGCGGTCGTCCACATTCCCCGGCCGGAATGCGCGGAGCAGAGTGCGGACCCGCTTCTTTTGCCGCCGCATGATTTCCGTCAGGCTCTGCAAGGATGATCTCAAGTATCCCAGTTTCGCGATTTGCGGCTTGCCGTCACGACTCGTTCGATCTCTTCAGCTAGAGGACTTACTCCCGATTCATGCAGCGGCACCGTGCCCGAAAAATGGGGAGCGACAGCGGTCCTTTGCCGCAGGAACGATTGGCGGAATGAATTTCTTAATCGCTGATTGAATTCGCCGGGGTAGTGTCGGCAATCCCAAGTTTTCCCTCGAGTTCGGCCACGCGCTCCATGAGGCGACTGTCGTATCCCTTGAAGTTTCGCAGGCGAAAGAGAAATTCCCCGAGCAACAGCAGTCGCGAACAGACAACCACCACAAACAGCAAGGCCAGCGTGATGTCCAGATTCGCGTGGAAGCGGCTGTACGCGCCGGGATCTCCCCGATTTTCCACCCGGATCGAAACTACCTCCAGGAAAATCCCGCCGATGAAAAGGCTGCTGAGCAGCAACACAAAGACCAAGAAACGGCAAACATAGACCAAAGTCGAGAATGCGTTGTTTTGACATTCACAGAGATTGAACAGCTTGGAGTTTACCGAAAGCAGCCTTGCCTTCAAGATCCAGGTCGATAATTTCTGGGGAGGTAGGGACAGAAAATGCCGGAGTGTATCGGCATAGAACGCCACCAGGGCGCTGAGAATGACCAGGACAATCTCGAAGGACCTTGCGTGTTCGTGAAGCCAGTGAGCGAATGCGTGCAGCATAGATTGGCGCAAATATAACACGAATGCAGCGTGGGCGCGGGGAGATAGGCCAGCATCAATGGGCCCCGACCGCCTCCAGCGCCAGCAATCTCTTGTACACCTCGATGACGTCGTCCGGCAGACCGTCGGCCATGATGCATCCCTTGTCCAGAAGAATGGCGCGCTCGCAGTGCTGCGCCACTTGTGCCATGTTATGGGTCACCATAAGGATGGTTTTGCCAGCCCGTCGAAAATTTCGGATGCGTTCGAAGCACTTGTCCTGAAAGCCGGTGTCACCGACGGAAAGAATCTCGTCGATCAGAAGGATCTGCGGATCCACCTCGGTGGCCACCGCAAACGCCAGCCGCATGTACATTCCTGACGAGTACTGCTTCACCGGCGAGTCGATGAAGTCTCCGATCTCGGCAAAGTCAATAATGCTCTGTTGGCGCTCGAGGATCTCGCGTTTGGAATAACCCATCAGCAGACCGTTGAGCAGAATGTTCTCCCGGCCGGTCAATTCATGGTGGAAGCCGGCACCCAATTCAATCAGCGGCGCCAACGAACCTTGCACCTGCACGGTTCCGGCGGACGGCCGGTATACGCCGGAAACGATCTTCAAAATAGTGCTCTTGCCCGATCCGTTGCGCCCGATCAATCCCAGCATCTGGCCCTTTGGGACTTCAAAGGAGGCGTTTTTTACCGCCTCAAAGTCGTGATAGCTGGATTGGCGACGGAAAAATTTGGAGAACAGTTCGCGCACCGTATCGGGGCGCTCGTGAATCACCCGAAAGCGCTGGGTGACGTTCTGCAATCGAATTGCAACCGGGCTGGAAGACATTCCTGACTCAGACATAGAAAACGAAATTGTCCTGGTACTTGCGGAAGATGGCAAATCCCAGGAACAAGCTTAAGAAAGCGCAAACAAATGAGGCCACGATGGAAGGCGCCTTGGGCAACATGCCGTAATATACCGCCAGGCGAAATCCGTTAATGACGTAGATGATTGGGTTCAGCTTGAAAATCCATTGATAGCGCGCCGGTATCAGTTCAAGGGGATAGATAATTGGAGTCAGGTAGAACCATGCCGAAAGCAGGATCTGCAAGATGTGCGCCACATCGCGGTAATACACGTTGGCGGCGGCGAAGAAGAAGGTCATCCCCAGGGTGAAGATAGCCAAGGCCAGCAGTGGGACCGGCAGGTACACCCAGGTCCAATAGAAGGGGTGGCGCAGGAGTGGAACCAGCAGGGCCAACGGAATAAGCGAGAGCAGCAGGTTGATGATGTTGGAGACCACTGCCGCCATGGGAAACACCAGCTTGGGCACCGCGATCTTCTTGATCAAATCGCCGTTGGCCACGATGGCTTCCACGGCATAGGAGAGCGATTGCGAGAAGAACGTCCAGGGAAGCAACACGCTGAGCAGAAAAACCGCGTAATGCGGAATGGCGAAGCGCATGATCGTGGAAAATACCAGCGTCAGCACGACCATGAGCAGGGCCGGGTTCAGCAGCGCCCACATGAAGCCCAGGACGGACCGCTTATAGCGGATCTTCAGCTCCTTGAGGGCCAGCGCCCAAATCAACTCCCGATACCGGTAGGTGTCGCGAACAAGTTCGATCATAGTTAGACAGTTTTCGTCCGTCGTCCCGCTAACGGCAACGCCGCAAGGGGCGGAAGCTCGATGTTAAATTATTTTGCCGCGCTGTGCTTCCGATCATAGGGAGAAACGGGCAGGAACATAGATTGTCTTGGTCTTCGGCTTAGTGCGACGGCTCGACACTCAGATCGGTCATGCCGCGCAGCAGGTCCCGTTCATCATCGGTGTAGCCATTGCGAAACTCGTCCGAGCTTAACAACCGATTGCGCGCCTGGGGCGGCATACCGCGCAACCTTCGGTAGGCTTGCGAAACCCTGCTCTTCTGGTCGTCAGGCAGATTGCGATAGCGTTGAAACAGACTGCGCGCCGCGGTCTGCCGCTCCGGAGTCATGCGCTCGAAGGTCTCCATCCGATTGAGAATCGTGGCCTTCTTTTCCGGAGGCTGACTGTTGAAGTTCCGCAAACGATCGAGCAGATGGTTTTGTTTATCGGGCGGAAGACTGCGGAAACTCGGATCTTGTTGCAGTTGCCTCTCCTGCTGCTGCGGTGGCAAGGCCATATATTTTCGGAGCCAATCGCCGCGATGCGGACCGGGACTGTTCAGGTGGGGCTGATAGCCTCCGTTAGGGCCTCGCGGCGAGGATGGCGGTGGGCCGTTCATAGGCCGAGAGCCTTGCGGCGAAGATGGTGGTGGACCGTTCATAGGCCGAGAGCTTTGGGGCGAAGACGGCGGTGGACCGTTCATGGGCCGGGAACCTGGCGGCGTCTGCTGCGCCGATCTTGAGGGCGGAGCGTGCTGCTGCCAGCCGGGAAAAAGCGCCAGCGCTGGAATCGAGCTGAAAAGCAGCACCAGGCTGGCCAGGGTGGATTGAGCGGCGCGCACGGCTTCTAATTCTCCGTTGGGGATTGCTCGTCATCAAGAGCGTCAAAATCTGAAAACAGATCGGCATTCTTGTCCAGGTACTGCAAGTCGCCAACCGCGGTTCCGGGGCTGTTGTTCACCCGTACCACACCGGGCTGGTCATTGGTCGCCAGGGTGTTGCGGTCGCGATTCACGCGGCCCATCTCCAACAGTCCGGCGCCAACCGCCACCAACACTACCGCGGCCGCCGCGGCCACCGGCCGGCGCAACCATGCCAGCCAGCCGCCAGGCTGCATTGCCGTTGCCTCACGCATCCGCGCCCGCAATCGGGAACTGAAATACGGGGAAGGCTCCGGCGCCTGCCACTCGTCCAGGACCGACATGGTTTGCTGGAACGAAGCCAGTTCACGCGCGCAGGCCGCGCAACTTCGCAAATGCTCCTGCAATTGAGGCGAAGCCGTTTCCGGCCCGCTTAGCACCGCTTCCATAAAATCGCCGCGAAGCTTCTCGCACATCATAACCGCACCCTACTTCCTGCTTATAAGAACTGTTTCAATGTCTCCCGCAGCGTTTCATACGCCCGGAACAGCAACGACTTGGTTGCCGACTCACTTAACTTTAATACCGCCGCGATCTGCTTGTAATCCATATTCTGGTACTTGTGCATGATCACGGCCATGCGTTGGCGTTCCGGCAATGCCTCGACCTGGCGGCGAATGGCCGCCAGCCTTTCCGTGCGCAGCAGGCTTTGCTCAGCATTCAAGCCGCCGCCCGCCAAGTCCACGGTCATGCCGGTATCGGTATTGGGCTCATCCAGATTCACCATGTTCTCGGGGCGTTCGTGCTTGGTGTCGCGCGCGTAATTCACCGCCAGGTTGGTCGCTATGCGATAGAGCCAGGTGGTGAACTTAGCGCTCGCCGCATAGCCTTGCCGCGAGCGATAGACCCGCAGAAACACTTCTTGCGCCAGCTCCTCCGCCACCGACTGATTGTGGGTCATGCGGTACATGAAGCTGATCATCTGACGGCGGTATTTTTCCACCAGATAATTGAAAGCGACATCGTCGCCCGCGGCCACGCGTAGCATGACCTCGGCGTCGCTCAGCATCTCCAGCACGACAGGTTCGATCAATTCGCCCGTAGGCCGGCGGGTAGCTCCGCTGTCCCCTCAGCGGAGCCACCCCCCAGCAACAGTCGATCCAGGGCGATGCTGCTCACATCGGCTGTAACCCTTCTGCCTCCAGAAAGTTGCGTCGGAGCAGCCCGGCTTCCCGCCGGCCCGCGAGCAGGCCGCGCGGAACTGCGATCGGAAGAGTCAGCAAGCTCCGATGCGCGTTTGGGTTTGTCCATTGCCATGTGGCAGCCTGCTGCATTCCAGCGGGGTTAACAGTATTATGCATGAGTGGCCGAATTCCGGCATACCGGTAATCCTTTGATGCAAAAGCGCATGTCGTTTATTTGCCGACTCGCACTGTTGTCTGGCGTCTTGCTGACCACAGGGTTGCAATGCGGTTTACTGGCACAGAATCAACAGCCCCCGGCCCCCGAGCCCGCACAACCGCCAGCCGAAGAGAAGCTGGACCTCAACGACCAGGTCATACGGGACGTGTTCGGCCCGCTGCAACGCGGAATGGAGGGCCACAATCCCTACCAGGTACTGGCCCTCTTCGACCAGCAGCAGACACCCGACTACGCCCAGGTTCGCGACCAGTTGCGCGCGTTCTTCGCTCAGTACGATGCCATCCGCTTCCGTTACCAACTGCTGCAGGTCACGTCCGATAATAACGGCGGCTCCGCGGTTGCCGAGATCGAGATGGAGGCCACGCCCGCCGACCCGTCGCAGATTATCGTGCGCCGCGATACCCAAATGCGCTTCCGCCTGATTCTGGGACACAAGGGCTGGAGGCTGGTGGGATTTGCTCCCGCGGATTTCTTTTCCCAATGACGCCAGTGCGATGCCTTCTGCCTGACCGCAGACACCTGCCATGAAACGCGATTATCCCGAACGGCCCATCATCGGAGTTGGCGCAGTGATCATCCGTTGGGACCGCGTGCTGCTGGTGCGCCGCGCCACCGAGCCCCTCATGGGAGAGTGGTCTGTTCCCGGCGGCGTGTTGGAACTCGGGGAGAAGCTTCGCGATGGCGTTCGCCGCGAGGTGTTGGAAGAGACCCGGCTCCAGGTTGAACCGGGCGACGTGCTGGATGTCTTCGACAGCATCTTCCGCGATGAGCAGGGGCGTACGCAGTACCACTACGTCCTGATCGACTATCTTTGCACCTCCATCTCGGATGAAGCGAAAGCCGGAAGCGACGTCAGCGAAGTCAGATGGGTGCGACAGGACGAGCTGGCGGCGATGGGGTTGCGGGAGTCCATTGAGCGGGTGGTGCGCAAAGGGTTCTTGAGGGCCTCGCAAAATACTTGTTGACGCCATGCCAGTCGCGCAGGAACATGCTTGTAGCGGAGGAGTTAATGTCGCGGACCGTCGTTGGCGGTATCGTAATTTCGCTTCTTTTTTTCACGGCGATCTCGGTTGAGGCGCAAGATACGACGGAGCCGGATACGACGAACCCCTCGGGGCAAGCTCCGGCTGCTAAACGCCCAAAGCAAGTGCCCAAGCCACCTGACAAGCCACCTGACAAGCCACCTGACAAGCCACCCGACATGGTTTGTTTCGGCGAGGGCCCCGAGTTCAGCATGCAGTTTGTCTCGTGGGGCGCCAGATATCTCGGCATCAATCAGCCGGACAAAGACTTCCGAGGCGATTTTTTCTGGGTATCGGACCAACAGGCCTGGCTGTGGCAGCGGGAAAATAACATCGCGTCGGTGGGCAGCGGAGATGTGCTGTCGGCCAAGATCCAGAAGGCGTCGTGCACCGATCCTGAGCACAAGGGAACGTTCCCCTTTGCAGCGGTGATCACTTTGTCGCAGGGCGACATGCTAAGCGGCTGCTGCCGTCTATTGAAGGCCGGGGAAGCGCCACCCCCACCGAAGATTGTGCCCTCCAATAAAACCCCGCCAAAGTGAAGCGTCGCGGCTGCCTCGCACCTGGGCTTCCAGATAGAAAAGACCCGCGGCGCGTGGCGCCAGCGGGTCTTTCCGGTTAGCTGTTGGGATTGGCCTGAGGCTGTCCACTCTACGTGGCCCCAGCGGCAGACTTCACAGCGATGCGAGTCTTGCGAGGATTTAGAGCGGAAGCCCTAAGCCTCAGCCACCTCACTTGGGATACTACACGGACAATCAATCTTCATATATTTGGATCACCCTCCTTTCCAGTGTAAAAGCAAAATAACACTGCTTGAAGGCGTCCGTCAAACACAGAGTTGCGGGGAGTCTTCAGGTTGCAAATCCCCCAGCCACCTCACGAACTCGTTGTGCGGTCCCAGCACGATTTGTTTGGGCGCGACCGGCCGGTCGGCCAGTTCGAAGCCCATGATGATGACCTCTTCACCCTTCTTGACCAGGTGAGCGGCCGCTCCGTTCATGCAGATGACGCCAGAGCCGCGCTCGCCCGGAATAGTGTAGGTTTCCAGTCGCGCGCCGCTGGTATTGCTGACCACCATCACTTTTTCGCCGGGCAGCAGTCCCACCATCTCCATCAGTTCTTCATCGATCGTGATGCTTCCTACGTATCGCAGATCGGCGTCGGTAACTGTGGCTTGGTGAATTTTCGAACGTAACATCCACCTCATGTTGTTCCTCCGTGTCCCGTGCCGCGAACGCGGCTGCAGGCACTTGCCAATATCTTAGCAGGTTTGATTCACCACAGAGACACGGAGACACAGAGAAAGAATCGGTAGGCCAGGGTCCAATGCCCCGTAGAATCAGTCGTTCCTTGGAAATTGGAATTGAAAAACTGAAAACTGAAAACTGAAAACTGGAAGCTGCAAACGTGTTGAACTAGCCCCTAGCCCCTGACCCCTAGCCCCTCACTACTGCCGGGGCGCGTAGTAGCCCTTGCGGGCGCGCACCTTGTACTTCTTGTTGTCAGCCATGATCTCGATCTTGCGGTACTGGCCATTGGAAGTGAAATCTGCCGGTTTGTAGGCCACGGCGTACTGGCTGCGCAGCTCGTCCTGAATTTGCGAGAAGGCGTCGGCCACATCCTGGATCTTGAACGGGAAGAAGGCCTTGCCGCCGGTTTCGTCGGCGAAGTGTTCCAGGATTTTGTCGCCGCGCAATTTCAGCCCGCTGGTATTGGTTGAAATGGTGTAGATAATGACCTCGGCGCGCTGCGCCATTTCCACGGCTTCTTCGCGGGAGACGCGGCTCTGGTTGTCCTCGCCATCGCTGAGCAGGATGATGGCGCGCCGGGTGGCCACCTGGCTTTTGTCCTCCTTCATCAGCTTGTCGCGGCAGGCATAGAAGATGGCGTCGTACATCGCAGTACCGCCGCCCGGCCGCAGCATACGCACGCCATGGGAGAGGGCCTCGCTATCGTCGGTGAAGTCCTGCGTCACCTCGGGCGTGGTGTCGAAGCCGATGACAAACGCCTGGTCGAACCTCGGCCGGATGATCTGGTTCAGGAACTCGATGGCCGCTTCCTGCTCAAACTTGAAGCGATCGCGCACCGAGTTGCTGGCGTCGATGAGCAATCCCACGCGCAGCGGCAGGTTGGTTTGCCGGCTAAACGAGCGGATGCTCTCCGCGGGCTTGCTGTCGTCAAAAACTCTGAAATCGTTCTGCGTAAGGTCTTTCACGAAATGGCCGCGCTTGTCGGTGACGGTGAAGACCACGTTGACTTCGTCCACCCGTTTGCGGATGACGGTGATCTCATCGTCGGGATTGCCGGCCTTGCCGGTGGAGCTGTCGGCAGAACCTCCCGGCCCCGTGGTGGATCTATTCAACGCGCTGGAAGTGGCCGGCTGCGCAGGGCTGTTCTGCTGGGCCGTTGCCGGTGGTGAAGAACGTGGATTGGCAGCGCTCCCTGCACTCGGGTTCGCAGCGGGCGCAGCCGGTGATTGCGCCGGTGTGGTGGATTGGCCGCTCCCTGACGGCGGCGGAGCGGATTGCTGCGGAGGGAACTTCGTCGCCGATGGCGCGGTAGGAAGCTGCTGCTCTGTAGGGTTCTGGGCGGCCAGCCCCCACGGCAGTGCCACCAACAAAACCATCATCACCCAAGTTTTCATTCCGAAATTCTATTATAGCCGCTTGCGGGCTTCGCCACCGACCCTCCGTTGTCACGACGGAGAACACGGAGGGCACGGAGAAGAAATAACAATAGAAACCCCGTGATCCCCGTGTCCTCTGTGGTGAAAAGAGCGTTCTCGGGAAGAGCCAACCTTCAGGTTGGTGTCAAAGATCGGCCCCACACTCAGCACGCATCACCCTGCTGGTCACCGTCGAATCTGCTCCAGAAAATGCGTCAATTCCGGAGGCAACGGGGCACTGAAAGAGAGCGGCACCCCGCTTCGGGGATGTGTGAACTCGACGGCTGCCGCATGGAGGAAATTGCGATTGAGGGCGAGCACGCTGGGCGGCTGCGTGGCTTCCGACCGGCTTGCCCCTCGCGAGGCAGCCTTGGTTGAGGCCGTTGGCGGAGCCGTAGGCCGGCGCAGTTCTTTCGGCGCGCGGTACAGTGAGTCACCGACAACCGGATGGCCAATGGACGACATGTGCACGCGGATCTGGTGAGTGCGGCCGGTCTCGATACGGACATCCACCAGCGCGAACTTGCCAAATGGCGAGGCTATGCGCTCGCGAACTTCATAATGAGTAATCGCCGCGCGACCTCGGCTGCCGCGGGTGGTCATGCGAACGCGCCGCACAACATCGCGGCTGATCTCGGCATTGATGGTGCCGCGGTCTTTCGCGGGCCAGCCATGCACCAGGGCCACGTAACGCTTCTTCACCTCGCGCCCCGAGAATTGCTGGCCCAGCTTGCGGTGGGTCACGTCGTTCTTGGCGACGATGATCAGCCCGCTGGTTTCCTTGTCGAGACGGTGCACGATTCCGGGGCGCAACTCGCCGCCTACCTCCGACAGCTTGGCGAAACGATGCAGCAGGGCGTTGACCAGCGTCCCGCGGTTGCGTTCGCTGTCGGTGGCGCCCGCACCGGCGTGCACCATCATCCCCGCTGGCTTGTTGATGACGGCCAGGTCGTCGTCCTCATAGACGATGTCGAGAGGAATGTCTTCTGCGATGGCGCGCAGCGGCGGGGGTTCGGGATCGCCAAGGATAGTGATCTGTTCGCCGCCGCGCAGCCGCAGCGACGGCTTGCAGACGCTTCCGTTGACCAGGACTTTCTGCTCCGCCAACAACTGCTGCACGCGCGCACGGCTGATATCGGGGATGTGCGCCGTGAGGAATTGGTCGAGGCGCTGGCCGGCCGCATCGGGAGAAACGGAGATGGTGATAGGAAACAAGTTTGGGAACAAGTTTCGAGTTTCGAGTTTGAAAACCAGTTTCAAGTTTGCGTAAGAGGTGGGAGTTAGTCAACAAATGAGTAGGGTGCGATGAGAACGGGAAGCTCAAACCTGAGCGTTGTTTCACTCAAACGGTGAGCATCATTGCTTCTCAGTCTGGTCCCACTGGAAACTCGAAACTTGAAACTCGAAACTGATCTTGAAACTCGAAACTTGAAACTCGAAACTGATCTTGGAACTCGAAACTATCTTGCCGCTTTGACTGGCACTGCCGGGGCCAGCGCCACGCGGCGCATCCACAGCAGGCCGCCGCCGATCACCAAAACCAAGGCGATCGCCTGCGTGCCTGACATGAATCCCATGAACTCGCCGCGCCCAGGATCGCCGCGGAAGAACTCGATGAAATAGCGGGCCACCCCGTAGATGATCATGTAGGTGCCGATGATTTCGCCTTCGAACTTCTTGCGCCGGAGGAGCCACACCAGGAACAGGCAATTGGCCAGCTCGACGACCATCTCGTAAAGCTGCGTGGGATGCAGAGGCACGTTGAGTGGGGTCCCAACAATTTCATTGGCCAGGGGATTATGGAAGGTGACCGCCCAGGGCACGTGGGTTTCGCGGCCCCAGCAACAGCCGGCGGCGAAGCAGCCGACACGGCCGAAGGCGTGTCCCAGCGCCAATCCTGGGGCAAAGACGTCGCAAGTCCGCAGCACCGGCAGATGGTTGCGGCGCATATACCAGATGCACATCGCGAGCGCGAGCACAAAGCCGCCGGACCACACGCCCCCGGCCTGGAAGGTTGACAGGCTGAAGATCTCTGCCGGGTGGTCGCGGTAGTAGCCGAGATCGACGAGGATCATCAGGATCTTGGCGCCGGCAATGCCGGACAGGATGGCAATGATGCCGAGGTTCCAAAGCTTGTCGGGATCGAGTCCTTGCTCGCGGCCCAGCTTGACGATGAGCATGAGGCCAAAGATCAGGCCCAGGGCCGCCATCAACCCGTAGGTGGGCAGGCCGAAGTTGCCAATGTGAAATAAACGGGGAAGCACGGTTCTATTTTAGATGATGAGCGAGATTGCAAGGCTGCAGACTTCTTCGCTGTTCGCTCTTCGCCAATCGCTCTTCGCCAATCGCCAAGCCGGGAGAGACGGATTCAACATCCTATCGGGCGAGTGTTTAAACGAGACAAGTCCACCATTCATCTGTAAGAGAGTTCTGCAAGCAACTGCTCAGCCACAGCGCTGCAGGTTGGCGAAAAGCGAAGAGCGAAAGGCGAACAGCGGAAATAAAAAGCCGACCCGCGGGGCCGTGTTCAGTGGGCCGTCAATGAACCCGTCCTATACGGTGGGAACCATCCGCAGCTCTTTAGGCATTTCCGCATGACGGAACATCGCACACCGAGCCAGATACGAGTAGAGTCCCCTGTTCATTGAGCATTGGTTCAAAAAACGGTTGCCACCAACACCAACTTTGCAGGCCGGCTTTCTGCTCAGATGCTATGGAAAAGTCGAAGGGATGACAAGGGCTGGGAGGTAAATAGTTGGAAATTTACGTGCGGCAATATTCTTGGATCACGGTGAACAGGGAGGGCATCGAGTTTCCGGATTTAGGCAGCGGCAGGACACGAGTGTATTGCCTGCGCGCGCCGCGAGTCGGCGGTCAACTTCAGCCGGCTCGACGCGGCTCCGCCAGAACTTCGTCCAGCGCGCCAGCCAGTTGTTCGGCCCGCTCGTTGTAGTCGGTGGCGATGGAGTCGTACTTCCGTTTCAGCAGGTGGAACTCATCGGCGATGTTCAGCGCGGCCAGCACGGCGACGCGCAGGGAATCGACGGTGGCGGCCTGCTTGGAGATCAGCCGCATCTTGCTGTCCACGTAGTCGGCCAACTCGCCAATGTATTCCGGGTCGGAACCCCGGAGATGGTAGGTCTGGTCGTAAATCTCGACACGGACGCTGCCCGCGCCGTTTCCGTTTCCGTTAGACTGACTCAAGCGCCGCCTCCTGTTTTGTAATGCTCGTATGTTCGCGACAACCGTGCCGTCCCTACGGGACTCAACTCTGTTTTTCGCTTTTCCCAGCGCTTACGCGCTGGGCTAATATTGTTCCGCCCTCCGGGCTGTCTTCTGCGCGCTTCCTCCCGCAACGCAAACCGACAAAAGGTCGCGGCAAGATCTCTGAAAAACCTGCATCACCCGAGCCCCTGATCCCTAATCACTAACTACCGACAACTGACAACTGACTACTGACTACTGACTACTGACTACTGCCCCTCGATTATCCTGCCGATTCTTCGGAGTTCAAAGCTTCAATTTGGTCCAGCATCTTTTCTACTCGGGTACGTACCTCTTCGCGCTCCCGGCGCAGGCCGACCATTTCCTGGCGCATGGTGTCAATCTCCGCTTCACGCTCATGCAACTGCTGGCGCAGGCGGGAGGCATCGCGCTCGGCGGCGGTTTTGGCCTCGCGTGCCGATTTCAACAGCTCGATGGTGCGCAGAATTTTTTCTTCCAGGGACTTGAAATCAGCATTAGAAGAGGCGGGGACGGTTTCGACTGCATTCGCGGGCATAGAAAGACCAAACCTCAAAAAAATTTGTTATCGCGAGCGCAGTATATCGCAGAAGTCGGTGTGCAAGACCGCGGAAAGCACGATTACGTTGTCATTTGTAACCGGCGAACCCGAATGTGCAACCTTCGCGGTGCAGACGGCTCCGAATTCGCGGATTTGCGCTTACGGTTGTGCTCTATTGCGCGCGCAGCACACCGCCCAGCGATTCGAGTTTCGCGACGATCTGCGCCGACCATTGCGCCACTTCGTCGTCGCGCAGGGTGCGCTCATTCGACTGGAACTCCGCGTGGAGCAGCACCGAGTATTTGCCCGGTCCGACCTTCTCGCCGCGAAAGATCTCGGCCGGGACGAACTGCTGCAGCTCGCCCAGCCCCAACTCTTCGATGGCCGAGCGGATGCGCTCGAAGGTCACCGCTTCATCGAAGATGAACGAGAAATCACGCTCGACCGTGGGGAATTTCGAGATTCGCCGATAGCGCGGCTCGCGCAATGGATGGCCATAAAGGCGGTCGAGCATCAACTCTGCGACGTAAACCTCCTGGCGGAACTTGCGCGCCGTTGCCAGGTCAGGATGCAACTGGCCAAAGCAGGCGACGATCGCGCCGTCCATCAGCGCGCGCGCCGAGCGGCCGGGATGGAAATACGGCGGCGTTTGATCGTCGAAATGCAGCTTCTGATGCTCGAAGGCCGCAAGCAGCTCTTCGATGTCGCCCTTCATGTGGAAGAACGTGTAGGGCTGGGCGGCGGGTGAATGCACGCTCTTGGCAAGCGCGTCGCCGGTGGCGACAAAGCCCAGGTGGCGGCGCTCATCGTGCCGGTCGCCCAGCTTCTCGAAGACCTCGCCGGCCTCGAACAGCCGCACGTTGGCGTTGCCGCGATTCAGGTTGTAACCCACCAGGTTCAGCAGGCCGGGAATGAGCGAGGTGCGCAGGTATCCCGCCTCTTCGCTCAGCGGATTGGCGATGGCGAGCGGTTCGGCGGGCGTCCCGCCCAAGCTGGGCGCCCCACTCAAGCCGGTGTTGCTTGAGTGGGAGCTTGCAAAGGCCTTCGCCTCCTGCTCGGAGACGAAGGTGATCGAAATGCTCTCGTTGTAACCGAGTGCGAGCATGGTCTCGCGGACCTTGGCGTTCTTGGGCTCGTCCGGCAGCGTGACCACTGCGCCGGTGAACGCAGGCAGGGTGTTGGGGAACTGGTTGTATCCGTGGACGCGCGCCAGTTCTTCCAGCAGATCAACCTCGCGCTCCACGTCGAGGCGCCAGGTGGGAATCTGGATGCTGAAGCTGCCCCTGGTGCGCGCGTGACGCCGAAACCGAGCCGGCCCAGGATGCGCTGGATCTCATCTTCATCAAGATCGATGCCGAGAATACGATTCACCTCCGAGCGATGCAGAATGATGGGTGCGCCCTGCGGCTTGCGGGCAACAGCATCGATCAGTTCGCCCTGCAATTCGCCGCCGGCGCTGGCGAGAATCAGCTCGGCCACGCGATCGCAAGCCAGCGGCGTAATGCCCCAGTCAGCGCCGCGCTCGAAGCGATGCGACGCGTCGGTGTGCATGAGGTGGCGCTTGGCCATGCTGCGCACCGTCGCCGGGTCGAACCATGCCGACTCGATGAGCACGTTCTTCGTCCGCTCGGTGATCATGGAATCGAAGCCGCCCATCACGCCTGCCAGCGCCACCGGCTTGTTCCCGTCGGCAATGACGAGGTCATCAGTCGTGAGCCTGCGTTCGACGCCGTCGAGGGTCTTGAGCACTTCGCCTTCGCGGGCACGGCGCACGATGATGGTGCCGCCTTCCAGCAGGTCGAGATCGAAGACGTGCGTGGGATGGCCAAGCTCGTTTAAGGCATAGTTTGTCGCATCGGCGGCGTTGTTGATAGGGCGCGAACCAAGCAGTTCGAGCCGCCTGGCGACCGGCTGCGGCGATGGCCCGATCTTCACGTTGCGAACAATGCGCGCAGTGTAACGCGCACAGCCCTGGGCGTCTTCGATGATGATCGGGAACACTTCCCCTGTCATCCTGAGCGGAGGCGGCCCGTCTTTGGCCGCCGGAGTCGAAGGATCTGCGGTTCCCGGCAGCTTCGGCGCAACCTTCTTCAGTTCGACGTTGTAGATGGCTGAAGCTTCGCGCGCCACGCCGTAGTGGTTCATGGCGTCCACGCGATTGGTGGTCAGGTCCATCTCGTAGATGGTCGCGCCGTTCTCTTCCTGGACGGACTCCACCGCAATGCCAGCCGAAGTGAGGTCTTCGGCGAGTCGGCGGTCGTCGGCCGCAACCTTGACGAACTCACGCAGCCATGCGGGAAGGATTCTCATAATGACGAAATTTAGTTGCTATCAAAATCCAAAGAAGTTCGGACCTAACATCAATCTGGCGCCCACCACCGCCAAAACCGAACCGATGATCATCAGCCGTGTAAGCGTTCTTACGCGGGTGCCATCGGGGTACAACATTCGGTACTTGCGTCTTACTCGGCGTAACTTTATGAAGTGCCAACAGGCTGGATTCTCCTGCTCGGCTGCCGGTGAAACCCTGTTTATGTCCTCAATCATGTCACTAAGGACTATCGAGCTAGCGAGTCCACACCCGCTCGCGCCTGCGAGCAACAGGGCTGCGCCAACGATTTTTGCGACTGCTAATCCTGACATAGCTACGCGAACTGCTCCAAAAACCTCACATCGCCCTCGTAGAACAACTGGATCTCTTCCACCTCGTACTTCAGGATGGCAATGCGCTCTACACCCATGCCAAAGGCGAAGCCCGAGATCTTCGACGAGTCATAACCGTTGTGCTTGACGAAGTCGAAGACGTTGGGGTCAACCATGCCGCAGCCCAGCAGCTCGATCCAGCCGCTGAATTTGCACTTGCGGCAGCCCTTGCCGCCGCAGAAGATGCAGCTCACCTGCATGTCGGCGCTGGGCTCGGTGAAGGGGAAGAACGACGGATAAAAGCGCGTCTTCACCGACGAGCCGAACAACGCCTTCATCGCGTGGTCCAGCGTGCCCTTCAGGTCGCAGAAGGTGATGTTGGCGTCCACCGCAAGGCCTTCGACCTGGTGGAAGACCGGCGAGTGGGTGGCGTCCAACGGATCGTTGCGGTGCACCTTGCCGGGGATCACGATGCGCACCGGCGGCGGCTGCTGCTCCATGGTGCGAATCTGCACCGGCGAGGTATGGGTGCGCAGCAGCAGGCGATCGCGCGCCGGCTTGCTCTCCTGGCCGGCGATGAACAGCGTGTCTTGCGTGTCGCGCGCGGGATGGTTGGGCGGGAAGTTGAGCGACTCGAAGTTGTAGTAGTCGGTCTCAACCTCGGGGCCTTCGCCGACAGAGTAGCCCATCGCCTTGAAAACGGCGACGATTTCGTCCATCACGCGCAGCACGGGATGCTTGACGCCGATGGGGCGCTGGATGCCGGGGAGAGTGATGTCGAGGCGGTCGGAGGAGAGCTTGGCGCTGACGGCGGAAGCATGGATTTTGTTTTGCGCGGCTTCGATGGCGGCTTCGGCGCGCGCCTTGAGTTCGTTGACGCGGCGTCCGACCTCGCGTTTTGCTGCGCCTGGAGCGGCCTTCAGCCAAGTGTCATTGACCTGGGTGAGTATGCCGTTCTTGCGCGCGAGCCAGCGGTCGCGAAAGGTTTTCCAGTCGGATTCGCTGTGGAGCTCGCGGCTTTCGGCGTCAAGCGCGGTGAAGAGGTCGGCCACGGCGCGATCCAGCGCCTCCGGCGAGTAATCCTCGAGTTTAGGGACGGTGTACACGGGGTGCTTATCTCTTCCTCAAACGCAACGGGCGGCCGCGCGGGCCGCCCATCGGAATTCTACTTCAAGGTTTCAGGGATGGGCGGACTATGCCGTGGCGGCTTGCGCCTGCTTGCACAGCACCGCAAATCCGGCAGCGTCGTTGACCGCCAGATCGGCCAGGATCTTGCGGTCCAATTCAATGCCGGCCCTCTTCAAACCATGGATGAACTGGCTGTAGCTGGTGCCGTTCAATTTGGCCGCGGCGCCGATGCGCACGATCCAGATGGAGCGATACTGCCGCTTCTTCTGCTTGCGCCCGCTGTAGGCGAACTTCAGGCCGCGTTCGACCGACTCTTTCGCCGAACGGTAGAGTTTGGATTTTGTTAAGTAATAGCCACTGGCGCGCTCAAGTATTTTTTTGCGGCGCGCGCGGCGCTTGGTACCACGTTTAACGCGAGGCATGTTGCTCCTTTTTGCAAGTCACTAAGCGGCTGGAGGCAAGGACTTCGACCACGCTCGCCTTCCCGATCTTGGGTTGGCCGAGGGGCCCAAAATAGCCTCTTCACACGCTGTTGGCCGTCGTGGTCTGATGACGCGCGCCGGATGCCGCACCATGCGGCTAGTTGTGGATCAGGCGTAGGGGATCATGCGCGCAATGCGCTTTTGGTCGGCCTTGTCCACCAAAGTATCGGTATCGAGCTGGCGTTTGCGCTTGGTCGCCTTGGAAGTCAGGATGTGGCGCTTCATGGAATGGCCACGCTTGATCTTGCCGGTTGCGGTCTTCTTGAAGCGCTTCGCCGCTCCACTATGGGTTTTCATCTTTGGCATAACGTCTTTCCATTACAACATAAATGGGCGTACTCGGCCAGTGGAGATGTATTCACCACAGAGGCACAGAGAACACAGAGAAGACAAAGAATGCGAGAAAGTCTCTGGTCAGCCGAATCTTACGCGGAACGCCGATCCGTCGAGATCAAGACGGATTCGGTTTACTGCGTGGCTTATTCCGTTACTGCGGCGGTTGCTGCGGCGGGGCCGGTTGCGGAGCCGTCGTCTTTTCTGGCTTGGGCGCGTGGGGCTTGTCAGATTTTGGCGGCTTGGCTGGCGCTTGCGTCTTGGGCGGCGCCAGAATGAGGTGCAACGTGTTGCCCTCTTGCCGCGGACGAAACTCCACGATCGCCTTGTCGCCCAGGTCCTTGATCAAGCGCTCCAGAATTCCACGTCCCAAACTCTGGCGGGTCATCTCGCGTCCGCGGAAGAAGATGGTGGCCTTGACCTTGTCGCCTTCGCTGAGGAAGCGCAACACGTGGTTCTTCTTGGTGTCGTAGTCGTGATCGTCCACATTGATGCGGAACTTCACTTCCTTGACTACGATCTGGTGCTGATGTTTCTTGGCCTCGCGCTCGCGCTTTTCCTGCTGGTACAGGTATTTCCCGTAATCCATGATGCGGCAAACAGGAGGTTGGGCGGTGGGCGAGACTTCTACCAGATCCAGGGTTTTCTCGCGGGCGATCTTGAGCGCGTCGAAGGGGGTCATGACGCCTAACTGGTTGCCTTCGTCGTCGATGACGCGAACTTCACGGCCACGAATGCGTTCATTCGTGCGGATAAAACGTTTATCGATACAGTCCTCCGCAACAACTGCAGTATCTCAAAAGTATAGCATGGGAACTAGGCGGGAACCGCGGTTGGAATTGTCAGTGGTGGGCTGTTTTGAGGTTTTCAGGCGTGGGGTATCGGGTCTAGGTCGCCGTGTCTTGGCAATCCGCAGGTGCGACATTTATCCCCAATTCCGAATCTTGACGCACACGCCGGACACTTAAGGCTGAAGAATACTAGGTAAAACGTGTAAGCAGCCACCGCCAATGCCCAAGCTAGTGAGAGGAAGATCAATGCATCGATTAGCTTGCTTGTGCTGTTGCTGAAGAACTTGATAGCGACGAAGACGATCAGGGCGAACGGCGCTAAAGCAATTGGGCGATACCAACGCTTGAAGAATCGTTGTCGAGCCGCTAAATGGGCCGCGCTAGGCACATCATCTAAGCATGTGACTTTCGGGTGTTCTTGCATAACATTATCCCTGCGTTTAGCAGCATAATCAAAGCAGCACACTACCGAATTGCCAACTCGGCGATCACGACCGAACCCACCAGGGCATCCGAATACACCGCTTCGATCACGGCCCGCACCCACTGATTCGCCCGGTGCTCACCGCGCAGCTTGAATTTCAAATAGTTGTCCGTCAACGCTTCCGTGCACTCGCCGTCGTAATGCGTAAGCGTGATCGCCTCCACCTCGCGTCCGATGAATGACTGCATGAACTCGCGCTTCTTCTTTGCAGCCAACTCGCGCAGCACACGATTGCGTTCGCGCGCGATTTGCACTGGAACCTGCTCCGGCATTTCGGCGGACGGCGTTCCCGGCCGGGACGAATACGTAAACACGTGCAGATACGTGAAGGGCAGGCGGTCGATCAGCGCGCGCGTCTGCTCGAAGTCGTCGTCAGTCTCGCCGGGGAAGCCGACCATCACATCGGCGCCAATCGCGGCATCGGGCATGGCGCGGCGGATGCGCTCGATGCGATCGGCGTAGTGCCAGGGACGATACTTGCGGTGCATCCTACGCAGAATGCGATCGCTGCCCGACTGCAGCGGCACGTGCGCGTGCTTGGCGATGCGCACTGAGGTTGCGACCAACTCGATCACCTCGTTCGTCCAGTCCATAGGCTCGACCGAGCTGATGCGGACCTTCTCGATCGCGGTGCTCTCAAGAATGGCGCGCAACATGGCGGCGAAATTCATCCTCGGCGTCAGCTCGCGTCCCCAGCGCCCCAGGTTGATGCCTGACAGCACAATCTCGCGATAGCCGCTGACGACCAGCCCGTCCACTTCGCGAAGTACCTGCTCCAACTTGAGCGACCGGCTGCGGCCGCGCACCGACGGGATGATGCAGAACGAGCAACGATTATTGCAGCCGTCCTGCACTTTGAGGTTGGGGCGTGTCTTCTCGAAGGAGCCAGTTTCGAAGACTGGAGCGGCCAGCAACTCAGTGTGGGCGAAGATGTCGCCGACGATCACGGTTGACGCAGGATTCAGGCCGATTTGATCCAACGCTACGAATCCAGTGTCGCTTGCCGGCGGGACAGCGTAATTTGCCAACTGGTGCTTGTGGGAATTTCCGACGACCAGACTGACACCGGGCAGCGCCGAAATCTCCTCGGGTGCGCGCTGAGCGTAGCAGCCGGTGACCAGGATTCTGGCGGCGGGATTTTCGCGGTGAATGCGGCGGATGGCAGCCCGCGCATCCTGATCGGCAGAGGCGGTGACCGTGCAGGTATTCAGGACGACGACTTCGGCCTCGACGGACGCCAAGGCGCGCTCTAATCCGCGGGCCAGCAATTGGCGCTCGATGGCGGCGCCATCGGCCTGGGTCGCGCGGCATCCGAAGTTCTCCACATGATAAGTCGCCACCAAGCTATTATAATGGGCGCACTTTAAGGCTGGCGCGGGTCCGGCGCGGGGGAAACAGGCAAGGGGAAGCGCAGCCGGGCCAGAATTCGATTCGCACTTAGCGGTAGGAATTGGCATCACACCAGCCGCACGTCGATGACGAGGCTTTCCCCTGGAGGTCGCGATGAAACGTCGCATCCTGTTGGTCGATGATGAACTTGCCATTCTGCTCACCCTGCGCGCCATCCTGGAAATGAACGATTTTGAAGTGGACACCGCCTCCTCGGCCAGGGAAGCTGAGCGCAAACTGAAGAGCGGCGTCTTCGAGATGGTCATTACCGATATGCGCATGGAGACCGAGACCGCCGGTTACGATGTGATGCGAGCGGCGCGGCAACTGCCCTACAACCCGGCCACCGCCATCCTGACCGCGTACCCGTCTCTGGGCAATGAATGGCGGAGCCACGGAGCGCAATCGTTACTGGTGAAGCCGGTGAATACGCAAGAACTGCTGCGCCAAATTGAAGCGCTGTTGATCAGCCATCAGGACCACAAGACCCGGGCAGCCGCTGCGAATGGCGTAAAAACTCTCAACCGCAATTCCAAGAAAGAAAGTCCGGCGGCCGAAAAGGCGGTATAGCGGTTGGTCGAGTTTGCCGGGCTGAAAAACCGCCTGCTGCCAACCCCTGTTGAGACGCAAAATCCCCCACGCGTCCACAGCACGTGGTGGCTGGCGCTAGCGGATGGCTGGGATTCGGCAGCTCAGGCAGTGGCGGCGGTGGTGCGCCGCTGCTGGAAGCACTCCCGACAGAAGACGGGCCGTCCTTGCGTGGGCTTGAATGGCACGGTGGTTTCCTTGCCGCAACCCGAACAATTGGTGCGAGTTTCCACCTTTGGGTAATTGCCGGCCGGCGTGGCGCCCACTGAGGATGCCCGCTTGGCCTTGCAGGTTTTGCAACGTTTGGGTTCGTTCTTGAATTGTTTGTCGTAGAAGAACAGTTGTTCTCCCGCGGTGAACACGAAGTCGGCGCCGCAGTCAATACACTTCAGAACCTTGTCCTGGAATTCCATGGGGAGTTGCTCCTTCAGTCCGCGATCCCCGCAGCTATGGACAAGGGTCAAGTTGCAAGCGGCCAGAGAACCGGACTGAATATTCTTGCTGCCGGTTGCAAATTCCAAAGCTCGGGCACATCCCCGGGGTTCGGCCCACCATGCAACGCATGGTTTACTACCGGTAAGACTGCGGTCCTGTGAATCAAGAATTCCCCACCAGGATTGGGGAAAAGCAAGGGCCGCCGTCGGAACGGCGGCCCAACGTTGAATTAGTCCTGCTCTTTGCGAGCCTTCTTGCGGCTGCGCTTGCGCGCCAAAGCTTCCTTTACGCGCTTTTTTTCGCCCGGCTTGAGGTAGAAGGAGTGACGCTTCACTTCCTTGATGATGTCCTCTTGCTGGACCTTGCGCTTAAACCGCCGCAGAGCGTTCTCTAACGATTCGCCCTCTTGAATGCGAACTTCCGCCAAACGGGAAACACCCCCAAACTCGTCCACGAAGGACAGTAGTAGTTATCCCAATGTTTGTAAGGGAAGTCAAGGAAAGAGTACGAAGCGAGCTGGCGCGAAAGGGGGTTTGCGTCAGGCCACCAAAGTGCTCTACGCCGTATGTGGCTCAGAAATTGAGCCTTAGCGCGATCTGGATCTGCCGTGGCGCATACGCATTGGTGGGATCCAGATAGGTCGTATTGATCTGATACTGGCCGGGATAGTATTTCCCGTTCGCCTGGATCAGGGTGGAATAGGCGACAAATTGGCCGGCGGAATTGAAGAAGCCATCGTCGCTGATCTGGACCCGTTTGTTAGAGCGATTGGTCACGTTGAACGACTCGGCGAGAAGATCCAGCTTCGCTCGCCCGCTAATCTTCAAGTTACGCGTCAGGCGAAGATCGGTACTGAAATAATCCGTGCCAATGAATGCATTCCTGCTATTGGTGGGCAGGCGATCGTTGTAGGTGTTGTCGTCGCCATTGGGGTCGCCGGCGATGGTGGCATTCAGCCGCCGCCCCGATCCAAAGGTGACAATGCTGGAGAATTTCCAGTGATTGACCAGACCGTTAAGCCACGCTTGGTTCAATTCGAACTTTCTGGGCTCAGCCACCCATGCGGCCACGAAGCGGTGTCGCTGATCGTCGGCACTGTAGCCCCGTTCCGCGCTGGTGTCATAGGAATTCTGCACGTTTCCGGGGCGGCCAACCACCAGCGCGTCGGGGCCATCGTCCAAGGCTTTCGCTAACGTGTAACCAACCCTGAAATACATGCCATAGCCGACTTGCCGCTTCAGCGAAACCGTCATGCCGTTATAGACGCTGCTCGATGAACTCTGGAAAGAATTGATTGTGCCCAATTGCGGGATCGGCCTTTGCACGGGATTGATGCAGGGAGGATAAGGACAGGTCACCGAAGGCGTGGTCTGCCAGGTGGCGAAGGATGCGACGTCATAAAAGGTGCCCAGGAAAACGGACCCGTTATCGTTGTACACCGGGTATTGCACCATGATTGGCGGCGGCAGGTTGGCGTCGAGCGAGCGCAGCAAGTGCACCCCGTGAACATACAGGTAGCTGACGGTGCCGACCACCTTAGAGCCGAACTGGTGCTCCACGCTTAGGTTGGCTTGCTCGGTGTAAGGCGTCTGGAAATTCGGCGCGAAAGCTGAAACCTGCGTAGTCACCAATCCCGCAATCGATGCCGGCGGCGTGCAGACTAGGGTGCCCGAAGGGCAATTCACCAGGGGGGTTGGATACTTGGGAAAAACCGCCGCGTTTGAGGGAATCATGTTATCGAGAAAAATTTCGCCCTGGGTGATTCCGTTGTCGGTCGCCACCTGCGATGCGTACATGGACGGAATCTGCATATAAAACACGCCGAAGCCTCCGCGAATCGCCAGCGAGCGATGCTCCCCGACCGCGTAGGCGAAACCGAAGCGGGGCGACACATTATTCGATACGGTCGGAATTTTTCCGGAAGGAAGATACAACGGATTGGTGATCAGGTTGCCAGCCTCAAAGGTCTGCAAATCGTAGCGGAGCCCGATATTCAATGTCAACCGATCGTTGACCCGAATGGCATCTTGCATGAACGCGGCGTAAGAACGGGAATCGGGATGGGATGTGGCAGTTCCAAAGTCCTGCATGTAATAACGGGGCACGTCGTGGGCGTAGGCGCGCAGCGGCGTCAGCGGCTCGCCGTACTTCATCGGCGCATAGGTCCACGGATTCACCTTGATGTTGTCGAAGTAATATTCGCCTCCGAACATGGACGGAAAGTAGTTGTAGATCCATGCCTGAATGAAATCGGCCCCGAACTTCCAGTGCACCCGTCCGGTTTCGTAGCTCAAGGTATCGGCGATGTGCAGCTTGTGCTCGTTCGTGTTGCGCGGCAGTATGCTGGAGCGCCCAAAGCCGGCCACCAGGTCGTAGATTTTCGTCCATGGTTCTTCGGTGTTGGCGTACGACTGCTCCGCGTCACGCGAGAATTGCACCCGGAGGGTGGTCGCCAGTTTGCTGGTCCACATACTGGTGAGCGATGCGGCCAGGCTTTCGGTCTTGACGTCTTCGGTTCCGTTAGCGCTTTCCGCGTAGGTGGTTATCGGGCTGGAGGGATCGAAGAACACGTTGTTGGTGCCGGTGTAGCGCGAGGTGCTCAGCCTTAGGAACGCGACCTGCTTCGGCGAGATGGTGAAATCCAGTTTGGCGAAGCCGGCGTTGCCCTGCATGGTGGTGGGATAGGCGCCGCCCATCGCGTTCAGTTGCTGTGCCGCCGCGGTAACCAGTTTCTGGTCGGTGTAGTCGTAGTCCGCAGGTGTCGCAACCACGGAGCTGGCGCCATTGGCAAACTGCATGACGGAAGGCATGGTCAGCAGATGCTGGTCGAAGCCGGCGTAAAAGAACACACGGTCTTTGTGAATCGGTCCCCCGATGGTGCCGCCAAACTGTTGCTGGCGATCGTCGGGCTGGCTGGTGACGTAGGACTGCTGGGCGTCGAAGATGCGATCGCGCAGATAGTAGAAGGCGCTGCCGTGCCAATCGTTGGTCCCTGATTTGGTGACCACGTTGAAGACCGCGCCTCCAGCCTTCCCGAGCTCCGCGCTATAAGCGTTGGAGGAGACCCGGAACTCCTTGATGACCTCGTTGCTGAACTGATAGGGCGCGCGATAGCGGCCCCGCGCCTGGGCAAAGAAAGAATTATTATTGTCGGCGCCATCCACCAGAAAGCTGTTCTGAAATCCCCGCGTTCCGCCAAACGACAGATCGCCGTTCGAGTCGGAGGTGAGACCGCGCGGGTCTTGGGTCACTCCCGGAGTGAGCAGCGCCAGATCGGTGAAGCGCCTTCCGTTCAGGGGCAGGCCTTGGATGGCTTGCTGGGTGATGACCTGCGAAACATCGCCGACCTGGGTCTCCACCGCCTCCGGCTGTTCGCGCACGGTGACCGTTTCCGTGACCCCGACCAGTGCCAGACGTATTTGCACCACGGCCACGCCCCCCACATAAAGCTCCAGGCCGTGGCTTGTCTTGGTGGTCATGCCGGGCGCGGAAGCGCTGATGTCATAGCGGCCTGGAGACAGCATGGCGAAGATGAATTGGCCTTGCGCATCGCTCTCCGCTTCCGAGCGGAAACCTCGTGCCGGATCCAGGACGGTGACCTTTGCGCCGGCGATGCGGGCGCCGCTGATGTCTTCGACCACGCCTTGCAGCGAGGCGGACCCATCTTGCGCGATTGCGCCAGGCGGAAGAGTCAGGCTCAGCAGAAGAAACAGTCCGGCGCTGAGGCGGAGGAGGCGAGTGGAGAGGTACAGAGGGGGGATTCCCCGATTGGGCGGCGTTCCCATAGTGGTACAACCTATAACGGGGGCGCCATTCGGCAGTCTGTGATGGGGACCTCACGAAAGGCCAGTACCAAAATGGGAATGGATTGTACTTTCGTTTTGGGAAGGGATTTCTCAATCGCTACGCGTGCGGCGTTGAAGCCCTGCGGCAATCAGAGCTTCTTCCGCAAATCTTGCGATCCGCGTTATAAAACCTCCGTTATGCTGTTCCAAAATAATTAAAGTTTTTAACGGAAAACTTTAATTACGGATTTGACAGCTCCTTTCCTCCTTCCCGCCGGCATGTCTCGGAAATTGCCGATCAATCAAACGATGAGCAAAAACCACTGATTTCCGCGTGGAGTGTTAACCGCCTTCGATGAAATTTGAATTGAGCGAACGACTGCCGTGTCTGCGTTGACCGTTGAAAGTGCGCGTGTTACCGTACTTGGTTGCACCAACCTCATTTGCGCGATCTGTGCGCCAAAGGATGCCCCCTTGTCCTCTGAGACTGTGGCGGCCACGCCCCGTAAAACTGCTTTGAATCCTGTCCATCGCCAGATGGGCGCCAAGATGGTCGATTTCAACGGTTGGGACATGCCGGTGGAATATCCTCCCGTGGGCGGACTGATGAAGGAACACCTGGCGGTCCGCAACGGCGTGGGAGTTTTCGACGTCAGCCACATGGGCGACATCCGAATCGCGGGGCCGCAGGCGCTCGCCGCCGTGCAGCACATCACCATGAACGACGCTGCCGGGATGGCGATCGGCCAGTGCCGGTATTCGGCGATGCTGTATCCGCAGGGGACGTTCGTCGATGACGTGATTGTGCATCGTATGGGCGACGACGATTACATGCTGGTGATCAACGCCGGCACGCGCGAGAAGGACGTTAGCTGGGTGACCGAGAACACCCGCCAGTTCGACTGCAAGGCCGAGAACCTGAGCGATAACTACACCCAGATCGCGATTCAGGGGCCGAAGGGCGTAAACACGCTGCAGAAGCTGACCGATGCGGACCTGTCGCAGGTGAAGTTTTACTGGTTCACGCACGGCACAGTTTGCGGGCTGCCGAACATCTTGATTGCGCGAACCGGGTACACCGCCGAAGATGGCTTCGAAATTTACGTTCCCACCGATGAAGCGACCAGCGCGCGGGTTTGGTACGCGGTGATGGATGCAGGCAAGGAGTTCGGCATTGTTCCCTGCGGGCTGGGCGCGCGCAACACGCTTCGCCTGGAAGGCAGGCTGCCGCTGTACGGGCATGAGATTTCCGATTCCATCAACGTGTGGGAGGCCGGCCTGGAGCGCTTCCTCAAGATGGAGAAGGGCGACTTCACCGGTCGCGCGGCGCTGGAGCGCGCCAAGGCCGATGGCATCAAACGCACGCTGGTGGGGCTGGAGTCGGTGGACCGCGGCATTCCGCGCGACGGCTACAAAGTGCTCGATCTGAACGGCAAGGAGATCGGCTACGTTACCAGCGGTTCCTACGCGCCGTTCCTGAAGAAGAACATCGCGCTGGCCTACGTGCCCATGGAGCACTCCGCCATCGGCAGCGAAGTGGCGGTGGAAATCCGCAACCAGCCGGTAAAGTGCAAGGTAATTCCGACGCCGTTTTACAAGCGTCCCAAGAAGCAGTCCTGAAAAAAGAAGCAGGCGTGAAAGAAGGGGAGGGCCGGTGCTGATCAGCGAATTGTTATTGCCGGAATTTGACGAAGAAATGAAAAAGACGCGTACGACGCTGGAACGGATTCCGGCAGACAAGCCGGAATTCGCGCCCCACCCCAGGTCTATGCCGCTGGGGAAACTAGCGCCGCACATAGCCCAGCTTACGGGCTTCGGCCTCACCATCTTGACGACCCCCCAGCTGGACTTCGCCACGGCCAATTTCAAGCCCGTGCCGTTTCAATCGGCGGCCCAACTGGTCAGCGTTTTCGATGAAGGCGCAGCGCAGACACGGAGCGCACTTCTCGGCACGCCTGATTATGCGTGGGAGCAGAACTGGAAGCTTCTGATGCAGGGTAAGAGGATCTTCGACGGCTCCCGTTTCCTGGCGTACCGCCAAATGTTCCTTAATCACATTGTGCATCACCGGGCCCAACTTGGCGTTTATCTGCGCATGAACGAAGCAAAAGTTCCGGCCATTTATGGGCCTTCGGCGGACGAGACTCTTGGCTTCTAGGTGTACTGTGTCCCGTCCGAGTTTTTCCGTAGCGAAGCAGTCGCTGGAATAGAAAATGATTTAATTCGTATTTAAATTTTCGCCCGTGCAGGCGCGCAGTGCTGAGGAGGCAATTCCTATGGCTTATCCCGCGGACTACAAGTACACCAAAGAACACGAATGGCTGAAGGTGGAAGGCAACACCGGAACCATCGGCATTACCGATCACGCGCAGGAATCGCTCGGCGACATCGTGTTCGTCGAGCTGCCGAAGGTGGGGACCGAGCTCACCGCCGGCAAGAGTCTTGGTACGGTCGAATCGGTGAAGGCGGTTTCGGATATCTTTGCGCCGGCCTCCGGAACTGTGACCGAAGTAAATGAAGCTCTCAACACTTCGCCCGAGCAGGTGAACAAAGACGCCCATGGGGCGTGGATGGTTAAAGTCAAGCTGAAGGACCCGAGCGAGGCGAACCGGTTGCTGTCAGCCGCCGATTACGAGAAGTACGTCGCCGCCGAAGGCGGGCACTGAGGGACCTTTGGTCCGCAACCAGCAATCGGCGAGTCTCGCGGAGACGGCACAAAGCAGGTCCCTCGACTCGCCCGCCGAGGCGGGCTCGCTCGGGATGACAATTCTGATGTGTAGCACCTAACTAATTCAGCCTCCGGGATTCGCCGGAGGTGCTCTTCATACAGTCGCCCAGGAAAGCTGCAGGTACCCATGCGCTATCTTCCCAAGTCTGAATCCGACCGCGAGGTCATGCTGCGCCAGATCGGCGCCAAGTCCATCGACGATCTGTTCGCCGCCATTCCACCGGAGTATCGCCTGAAGGGCGATCTAAAGATTCCGCGCGCCTATGCGGAAAGCGAAATCGTGGAGTTCTTTCGCGAGTGCGCCACCGGGAGCGCGCAAGGTTATGCCACGTTCCTGGGCGCTGGCGCTTACTCGCACTATCGCCCGGTCGTGATCGACTCGCTGGTTTCGCGCGGGGAGTTCTTCACCGCTTACACCCCCTACCAGCCCGAGATCGCGCAGGGGACGCTGCAATCCATCTTTGAATTTCAGACGATGATTTGCGAGCTAACCGGCATGGATGTGGCCAACGCTTCCATGTACGACGGCTCGACCGGCGCCGCCGAAGCGCTGATGATGGCCGCCCGACTGACTGGCCGGCACAAATCGGTGGTCGCCAGCAGCGTGCATCCGGAGTATCGCGAGGTCATCACCACCTATGCGCGCTATCAGGGTATGCCGGTCTCGACTGTCGCTTACTCGAAGAATGGCCGGGTTGATCTGAGCGCCCTCGAGAAAGGCATCGACAACGAAACCGCCGGTGTGCTGATCCAGTCACCCAACTTCTTCGGTACCGTCGAGGACGTTGCGGCGATCGCCGACCTCGTGCACAAGAAGGGAGTGCTGCTGATTGTCTCCATCGCGGAAGCGGTTTCGCTGGGCATCGTCAAGCCGCCTGTCGAGGCCGATATCGTCAGCATGGAAGCGCAGTCGTTCGGGGTTCCGCTGGGATTCGGTGGCCCCTACTGCGGAGTGATGGCGACGCACGACAAGTTTGTGCGCCAGATGCCGGGGCGGCTGGTCGGCCAGACCTTGGACCGCAACGGCAAGCGCGGATTCGTGCTGACGCTCTCCACGCGCGAGCAGCACATCCGCCGCGAGAAGGCGACCTCGAACATCTGCACCAACCAGGCGCTGGTTGCGCTGATGTGCAGCATCTTCATGACCGTCTATGGTCGCGAGGGACTGAAGGACTTGGCCAAGCAAAACCTGGCCAAGGCGCATTATGCGGCCGGCGAGTTCAAGAAGGCCGGGGCAACCCTGCTGTTCGACGGCGCGCCGCGATTCAACGAGTTTGTCATCCAGACCAAAACCGATCCCTACGCCATCAATGACAAGCTGCTGGGACAGCGAATTATCGGGGGCTTCCCGCTGAAGAAGTTTTATCCCGACTTGGGGAATGCCTCGCTGTGGTGCTGCACCGAGACCACGGCCAAGGCATCGATCGACGCGGCTGCGAAGGAGGTGGCGCTGTGAATAAGAAGATCCGCAAGGCTACCACCCACATCAGCCAGAACGAAGTGCTCCTCTTCGAAAGGTCGTCGGCGGGCAAGAAGGCGTATGAGTTGCCGCCGCTCGATGTGCCCGAGGTCGATCCCGCAAAGTTGCTGGGCGCGCAGGCGCGCCGGGACCTGGGCCACATGCCCGAGGTGAGCGAGGTCGAGATCATCCGCCACTTCACCCGCCTGTCCACCTGGAACTATGCCGTGGACCATGGCATGTATCCGCTGGGCTCCTGCACTATGAAGTACAACCCGCGGGTGAACGAGGTGGTGGCGCGATTGACCGGGTTGGCCGAGGCGCATCCCTATCAGCCGGAGCGCATTTCACAGGGCGCGCTCCGCATTCTGAAGATGCTGAGCGAGCAGCTTATCGAAATCACCGGCATGGATGCCATCACCTTGCAACCCGCGGCCGGCGCGCACGGCGAGCTGACCGGAATTCTGCTGGTGCGCGCGTATCTGGAATCGCTGGGCAATCCGCGCAAGAAGGTCCTGATCCCCGATTCGGCGCACGGCACCAATCCGGCGACGGCAGCGATGGCAGGCTATGCGGTCGAGAACTTGAAGTCGAATGCCGCCGGCATGGTGGACATCGCCTCGCTGGTGGCCCAGGTGAACGAAGACGTAGCCGCGCTGATGCTGACCAACCCCAACACGCTGGGCGTGTTCGAGCAGGAGATCCACAAGATTGCGGAAGTGCTGCACGCCAAGGGTGCGCTGCTGTACATGGACGGCGCCAACATGAACGCGCTGGTCGGCAAGACGCGTCCCGGCGACTTCGGCGTCGACGTGATGCACCTGAACCTGCACAAGACCTTCTCGACGCCGCACGGCGGAGGCGGTCCCGGTTCAGGCCCGGTGGCGTGCAAGAAGATCCTCGAACCGTTTTTGCCTTCTCCGGTGGTTGTCACCAAGCCGGATGGCACGTTGGGTTTCGATTACAACCGGCCCAAGTCCCTCGGACGCGTGCGCATGTTCTACGGCAATTTTGGGATGCACATCCGGGCGCTGGCGTACATCATGGCCAATGGGCCCGACGGCTTGCGGCAGACGACCGAAGACGCGGTGCTCAACGCCAACTACATCCGCAAGGGGCTGGAAGGCGCTTACGATCTGCCGTACAAGACGCCGACCATGCACGAGGTGGTGTTCAGCGACCACATCCAGTCGCAAAAGGGGATTAAGACCGGGGATATCGCGAAGCGGCTGATTGACTACGGCTTCCATCCCTACACCGTCAGCTTCCCGCTGGTCGTGCACGGAGCAATCATGATTGAGCCGACGGAGAGTGAGTCGAAGGAATCGTGCGACATGTTCATTGAGGCGATGAAGAACATCGCCGAGGAAGTCGAGCAGCACCCGGAGTTTGTCCTCGAAGCTCCCCACAACACCCGCATCTCGCGTCTGGATGAGACCATGGCGGCGCGCAAACCGATCCTGCGCTGGAAGCCGCAAAGCGAGGCGGCAGGGAAGTAGCTGTTCAACACAGAGGCACAGAGACACAGAGTTGTGGAAACAAGAATTCTGTCCGTGTTCTCCGTGCCGGAGCCTGCCCTGAGCGAAGCCGAAGGGTGGTGAAAACAAGTATCTCCAATACGCCACCGCAAAACTGGCCTGCCCGGGGTTTGGGCAGGCGAAGTCGAAGCACCCCTATTCCAGCAGAGACGTGAGATAGGGGCCCTTCGACTCGCGGCAAGAGCGGCCGCTCGCTCAGGGTGACAGGCATTTTAAGCTGGAAAGAGGTAGCCCTTCGCACGCAGAGCCGGCTCGCTATTGACGGAGTTGCAGGCTTTCCGCCGCAGTGAAACATTCGTGAGCGCGGGCCATATCTCCGAGGTGGCTATAGGCGCGGCCCATGCCATTTAGCGCGGCGGATCGTAGGTTGGGATCGCGCGAGGAGCTCAGGACTTTCTTATAGTGCTCGATGGCCTCCGGCAGGTTTCCGTGCTGCTGCTCGTAAATACCGATATTCATGTTGCTGGCGGGATCGTCGGGATTAATTGTCAACGCGGCGCGGAAGTGCTTGACGGCCTCTTCTGGTTCGCCCTCGCCCTGCAAAGCTACCCCCAGACTGTTCTCGGCTTTGACATTGGGGCCTGTCACCTGCAACGTGTGGGACCATAGCGCCACATTGTTACTCCAGTGGTCGAGTTGAACACGAGCCACCACCGCCAGCGCCAACAGCACCGCGACGCTGACACTGGCCAGCCAAGCGGGGGAAATGCGCCGTTGCTCTGACCAATCTGCTACGCCCCAGCAAATCATGATGAACAAGCCGATGAGGGGCAAATAGGCGTAGCGATCGGCCATCGCCTGCACACCCACCTGAAGCAGACCGATCATGGGGACCAAGGTCCCTACAAACCAAAGCCACCCCACCGCGAGATAGCGGTGGCGGCGCTGTAGGACGACGAGTCCGGTGACCGCCAGCAAGAAAATCAGCGCCGCGAGGACATGCGAGATTTTGAGGGAGTAGCCGGGATGAGGATAAAAAAGCGCCAGACGCGACGGCCAAATCGTCTTTCCCAGGTATCGCGCGTAGCAGATAATCGCGTTGCCTAGCCGGATGAGGCGGGGAAAATAATTTCTAGCGCCGCCCGCGCCTTGCGCGTCCATGGTAATCACCGCGCTAGCTGCGGCGAGGGCGAACAGCGGAAGCTTTTCCGCTACCAGCCAGGAGAAACTCTTGGGGGGAATGGTTGGCGGTGCCGTGCCGGACGAGGGCTCCGGAGCAGGGGCAAACATGCGGCGTAACGGCCAGTAATCCCACAGCAGCAGAACGCAAGGCAAGGTAATCACCTGCGGCTTGGCCATCAGCCCCAGCGCAAACAGCAAGGTCACTACGGCATAACGCCCGTCCCGAGGCTTGCGCGCATACCATCGGTAAGCGCCCAGCGCGAGCAGGAAAAACAGCATGCTAAGCAGGTTCTTGCGTTCCGCCACCCAAGCCACGGTTTGGACATTGATGGGATGCAGGGCAAACAACGCAGCCACCATGAAACTGCGGCCGGCAAAACCTGTCGCCTGTAATAGCACCCAGAACAGGAGCAGCACGTTCAGTACATGCAAGAGTAGATTTACGTCGTGGTGACCGGCGGGTTTCATCTGAAAAAGCTGGCAATCCAAGGCGTGTGAGAGCCAGGTCAGCGGATGCCAGTTGGCCTCATCGTAGGTCGTGAATGCCCACTTGACCGTGTTCCAGTCCAACCCGGCTCGCACGTGCGAGATGTAGGCGTTGTCATCGTAGTTGACGAACGGGTGTTGGCCCACAGGATAGTAAAGTGCGAGGGTCGCGACCACCAGCAGAAGGCTCAGAATCCATGTACGCGTCTTGCTCCAGTGCAACCAACCGGGTTCGGGCTGGGACTGAGTGGCCATCTTCGGTGCCAAATCGACAGAAATCACTCCTGCTCCCCAGTTTCGAGGATTATAGCCGACCGTGTTCTTGACTTATGAATGGGAATAGCTGAGAGTGAGGCGGCAGCGAAGTGAATCATTCACCAGGGAGGCAGGAGCGCGCGGAGAAATACTTGAATCTCAAAAGTCCTCGTGTCCGGTGTCATGCTGAGCGGAGCCTGCCCCGGGGTTTGGGCAGGCGAAATCGAAGCACCCCCATTCCGGCAGAGACGTGAGGAGATAGGGGCCCTTCGACTCGCGGCAAGGGCGGCCGCTCGCTCAGGGTGACAGGTATTGTATTGCGGTATCGGTTTGCCGCGCGACGTCTCTGTGCTCCAAAACGAAAAGGCGGGCTTCTGGCCCGCCTTTAATCTCTGCGAAAATTGGCCTACTTCGCCGCGCCCACGGCCTTTACCCGCTTGCTGAGGCGCGATTTGTAGCGGCTGGCGGTGTTCTTGTGCAGGATGCCCTTCTGGACGCCTTTGTCCACCACGGAAACCGTCTCGCGATAGGCGGCCTGGGCGGCTTCCTTCTCGCCCTTGGCAATGGCTTCGCGCAGGGAACGCAACACGCTGCGCAGACGCGACTTGTTGGCGCGATTGCGCGTAGTTTTAGTCTCGGTTTGACGCGCACGCTTGAGCGCCGAAAAATGGTCTGCCATATTTTGCTGTGGTCCTTGTAGGAAATCTCGACGTGAGCCGGATAGTTGATTCTACCGGAAGCTGTCCCATTCGAGCAAACGGCGGCAGCTTGCTCCTTCGAACTTGTCTTCGTCAGGCCGTGAAGAGCGCTCTCGCTGTCAATCCTGCCCGGCGCCAAGAAAAAGGAGGGCGCTTTCGCCCTCCTGGATTCGTCTTCTTCTCAAGTCTTAACTACTGCCTCGGAGGGCGTCCGGGAAGAACCACGATCGAACCAAATATGCCGTGGGCCTCTGCGAAATATCCCGCCGTAAAGAACAGCGTAGTGGTTGGACCGGCAGAGCCACCATTGCCAAAGCCCAGTCCCCACAACCCGTCAATTCGCAGTTGCAGAATATTGGGATCGAGCAGCAACGACGCGAGATTGCCTGTCGTAGGGTTGAACGCCACGATTGCGCCGCTACCGAATTGTCCAACCAGAAGGTCTCCGCTGAATCCGCCAAAGCCGGTCGCCGGGGCCATCACTACAGCCCAGGGAGAATTCAGGAAAACATTGTGCTGAAAGCGTTGCATCAAATGGCCTGAGGTGTCAAAGATGTCAAGGCAGCCATTTCCCGGACCCGCCACGTCGTCATGCTTGGCGGCATCCTGTTTGGCGAAGGTCACAGCCAGTTTGCCGCCACCGATATTGGCAACGTTGAAAGGCGCAAAGCCGGTGGGGATGGAGCTGTCCTGGAATGCCCCTGACCCAAACGAGTGCGGCGCAAAGTTCGCGTCAAACACGTCCACCGAAGCATTTCTGAAGTTCGCCACATAAAGGTAGTTGGCGCCGCCCGCCGAGGCCAAAGCAATTCCCTTATAGACAGCATTGCCACTACCGCTGTTGTTAACCACGAGCTGGGCCGTCGTGCCGGTGTACCATCCGGAGATGGTTCCGTCCTCCCCTGCGAAGAGGAAGTGTGCGGGAGTGCCGACAATTTTGAAGTCTGTCGTACCGTTGTAAACCTGTCCCGTCGGCGCTCCCGGGTCTACGCCGTTTCCCGAAGGAATAGTAACGACCAGCCCCTGAGGCGTTCCGGACGCGTTATACAGAGTGGAAAGCCCCGTCCCATTGTCGGAGACCCACCAGGGACCCGAAGGGCTGAAAGACATACCCCAAGCGTTGACTAGGTTGGCATCGGTGTTGACGCTGATGTTAACGATGTCGGATGTGAGAAATGTCGCCTGAACGGACTGGGCCGTTGCCGGCAGGGCAAACAGGGCAGTCGCCAGCAGCAACCCGGCGGCGCTCAAGAACAGCCGGGAAGCGGTTTGGGATTTATTGATCTTGTGGGTGCTCAGCATGGTTCCTCCATCAATTTCAGAATTGAGAATTTACTTAGGCAACGCGGAGTCCGGTGAAACTTTGTTGCCATGAGTCTTCTGCAATCTATCGAGGACTGAAACGGGAGTTGTCGTGGACAGGTAAACACCTTGTCAAAGTTTGGTGACAAACGTCAGGAGGGCAATTCCATCGGGCGCGCAGGATGTCACGGAATTGTCAACAAGCCATTGACTGCCGCTTCGAGGTGTTGTTAGCTGTAGCTCAGACGCTGTGTGGAAGCGAGCGATGGACAAAATTCTGGTCATTGAAGACGACTTGGCAGTGCAGCGGGCGTTGCGGCGGACCTTTGAATCCGCCGGCTTCGAGGTGTCGGTCGCCGCCGATGGAGCGGTTGCCATGGAGACCTTCCGCGCCACCATGCCGCGGATCGTGATCCTTGATTTGCGGCTGCCGGGAAAGTCGGGTCAAGATCTTTGTCGTGAGATCAAGCAGGAATTCTCCAGCGTTCCCATCCTGGTGTTGAGTGCCGCCAGCGATGTGCTGGACAAGGTCCTGCTGCTGGAAATCGGCGCGGATGACTATGTCACCAAACCCTTCAGCCCCCGCGAACTGCTGGCGCGGGTGCGCGCCGCGATGCGCCGCTTGAACCAGGCTTCGGACAAGTCCGACATTTTTAGCTTCGATGATGTGGAAGTGAACTTCTCCAAGATGGAGTTGCGGCGTGATGGCCAGTCGGTGGCCCTCACTCCGCAAGAGTTCAAGATGCTGCGCTTCTTCCTCAACCACCAGGAGCGGGTAGTCTCGCGCACCGAACTGCTGAATGAAGTGTGGGGCTACACCAATTACCCGACCACGCGCACGGTCGATACCCACATGCTGCGGTTGCGGCAAAAATTGGAAAAAGACCCCGCCGATCCAGTACATTTTCGTACTGTCCACGGAACGGGCTATAAGTTCGTCCGTTAATCGGAGCGGGGAGGAGATTGGCGATGGGGCGGGTGCGGTTGCGGTTGCGGACCAAGTTCCTGATCGCCATGCTGCTGACTTCGGCGGGATTGACTGCGGTCTCCCTGCTGATTGTGCAGCGCACGGTGGAAAACCAGGTCCGGCGCGACCTTAGCAACGACCTGGCCAACTCTGTCGAAACCTTCCGCAATGCCCAGAAGGAGCGCGAGGCGGTGCTGGCGCGATCCGCCAAGCTGATGGCCGATTTTCCCAGCCTGAAGGCACTCATGACATCCCGTCACCCGCCCACCATCCAGGATGCGTCGGAGGAGATGCTCCGCCTTTCCGGCGGCGACCTGTTCGCGCTACTGGATCCCACCAGCCAGTTTGTGGGATTTCACACCAAGGCGCCAGGCATTACCCGCGAGCAAGCTCAACAACTGCTGGAACATCGCAACTCCCTCGACCAGCCACTACAGTGGTGGTTTGCCGGCGGGCACCTCTATGAAGTCGTCCTGGTTCCAATTTACTTCGGGCCCAGCACCGACAATTCGCTGCTCGGAGTGGTTGCGGTCGGCGATGAGATGAACGCCGCCGTGGCCCGCCAGGTGAGCCAGATCGCGGCCAGCCAGGTGACCATCGTTTGCGGGTCTGAGGTCGTTGTCAGCACGCTCAATGCCGGTCAGAGAAGCGAGGTCGGCGCCTACTTGGAGGGCCAAGCCATTCCGGGAGGCCCCATCGACTGGAAGCTAGGCGGCGAAAGCTTCGTGGTTTCGTCGCTCGCCTTGGATCCCGGCGAAGCGCCGGCGGTCACCATGCTAGTGATGAAGTCCTACGACGAAGCCACGGCATTTCTCAACCATCTGCGGCGGCTGTTACTGGCAGTGGGACTGGGTGCGGTGTTCGTGGGGAGCGTGCTGGTGTACGTCACGGCCAGGACCTTCACCCGTCCCCTGGAGGAACTGGTGGACGGAGTGCGGGCCTTGGGCAAAGGCGACTTTCGTTACCCGGTCGAGGCGCGCGGCGCCAGTGAGATCGCGGAACTTACCAATGCTTTTTCGCTTATGCGCGAGAGCCTGCATCAAGCGCAGCAGCGGCTGCTCAATGCCGAGCGCTTGGCGACCATTGGAAGAATGGCCAGTTCGATTTCGCATGACTTGCGCCATCCCCTGACCGCCGTCCTGGCCAATGCGGAGTTTTTGGCCGATGCCGATCTGAACCGGCAACAGCGCGAAGAGCTTTATCAGGAAATCCGCATTGCGGTGAACCGGCTGACCGATTTGGTCGATTCGCTGCTGGAGCTGTCGCGTCCCGCCGATTCGCTGAACCTCAGCGAAGCTCCCATCGAGCGGACCATCAGCCGCGCCATTGAGTTGGTGCAAGCGCATCCCCAATTCCACAAGATCATGGTCAGCATCGAATCGCCCGGGCTGCACAGCGCACAATTCGATCCCCGCAAAATGGAGCGTGTCTTCTACAACCTGCTGCTGAATGGCTGCCAGGCTGCCCAGGTTTGCGGTGGCCACGTCGCGGTACACGTGGCTGAGGTCAACGGCAACCTGGAAATCCGCACCACCGACGACGGGCCCGGGGTAGAATCCTCTCTCCGCGACAAGCTGTTTCAGCCATTCGTCAGCCACGGCAAGGAGAACGGCACAGGACTGGGGCTTACGATCGCGCAGAAGATCGTGCAGGACCATGACGGCACTCTGGAACTGGAAAGCTCGGTACCGGGGCGCACCGTAATGCAGATCGTGCTGCCCCGGGTATGCAAGAAGATCGTCACGTGGAATGGCCGGACCGCGGACGCCTCTCAACCGTTCACTGTCTAAACACGCGGGCCCGGAGCCCGCATGTGTCGGGGACACTCAAAACTCGTTGCGCGAGGTGCGACATGAAATTCACCAGGTGTTTGCAGGTTTCGCGTCCGGCGCTGCTGGTGGCGCTTGCCTTGGCGGCAGCTGTGCCGGGTTTGCCGCAGACTGCTCAATCCAACGCCACGGCCGGTGACAACGCCAGCGTGAACGCGTCCTTGGGAGAACTTCAATCCCAAGTCCGCGAACTGAAGGAAATGGTCCTGCAACTGCAACAGCAGACCATGGCCGGCCGCGCTGAGATATCCCAACTGCGCCAGGAACTCGAAGCACAACATGGCACAAGCGACACGGCAACCAGCGCTGAGGCGACGCTCGACGAACCTTCGCCGGCAATTCCTTCTTCAAGCACCGCCCAATTGGCGCATCGCGTGGACCAGGTGGCCGAAGACCAGCAATTGCTCTCCGACAAGGTGAACGAGCAATATCAGACCAAGCTGGAGAGCGCTTCGAAATACCGAGTGCGCTTTTCGGGCATCGTGCTCTTCAACTTGTACGGCAATAGCGGTTATCCGGATAATCACGACGTTCCCACGTGGGTGCTCAGACCCGATCCCATGGACTCGCCGGGCTCGGTGGGAGGCACGCTTCGACAGTCGATTCTCGGCTTCGAGGTCTTTGGGCCAGACCTCTTCGGGGCCCACTCCAGCGGCAATGTGAACCTCGACTTCGGCGGCGGATTTCCCGCTACCAACAACGGCGTGAACTCCGGTTTAGTGCGATTGCGCACTGCGGCCGTTCGGTTGGATTGGAAGGACACCTCCGTGATCGCCGGTCAGGACGGCTTGTTCCTTTCGCCGCAGTCTCCAACTTCGTTCGCGTCGCTGATCGTTCCGGCGCTCACCTACTCAGGCAATCTTTGGTCGTGGACTCCGCAATTGCGGGTCGAGCACCGCTTCGAATTTTCCAATCATTCCACTGTGAGTCTGCAGGGGGCTGTGCTAGATCCGTTGACCGGCGAAACCCCCAACAATTTCAGCTACGTTTGGTACCGCGCTCCCGATGCCGGAGAAGAATCGCGGCAGCCGGCTTTCGCGGCACGGGTCGCTTACTCGCATCCGTTGTTGGGCCGGACCTTCACGCTGGGGACCGGAGGCTATTACAGCCGCGAGTACTGGGGCTTCAACCGAAACGTGAATGGACACGCGGCGACCGCAGACTTGAACCTGCCGCTTAACCGTTGGTTCACGCTGAGCGGCTTCTTCTATCGCGGACAAGCCATCGGCGGACTCGGCGCGGCCCTCAGTCGCAGCGTCGTCTATAACGGGCCACTCACCGATCCGGCCACGCGCGTGCTTCCCTTGAATTCCGCCGGGGGCTGGGCGCAGTTGAAGTATCAGCCTCTGCCGAAGCTTGAGTTCAACGCCGCCTTTGGCCAGGACAATCCTTTTGCCGCCGACATTCGCTATTTCGGCGTGTACGCCCAGAGCTATGGCAATCCTTTCTTGACCCGTAACCGCGCCGGGTTTGGCAACGTCATCTACCGGCCGCGTTCCGACTTGCTGTTGTCGCTGGAATACCGCCGCCTGCAAACCTTCTCGATCTACGATCACAGTTATGAGGCTGGGCAGTTGAACATGGCGATGGGGATACTGTTCTGAGCGGAACTATGCGTATCGCGGGACAATTCGCGCTGTCGTTGAGTGTCGCGTTAGCGCTGTGCGCGACGCCAGCCTTGTGGTCGCAAGACATTAGCGTATCCGGTCGCGTAGTGGCCGAAGGAGGCGGCAACCTGTCTCCTGCCAGCGCCACGGTCGTCTGGCTGGCCCCGATTGGCGCTGCGCCGGGCGACCCGGCCATCGTCGCTCCGATGCATGCCATGCTGCAACAGAAGAACAAGGCCTTCGAGCCGCACCTGCTGGTGGTCACCAAGGGCTCGACTGTAGATTTCCCCAATCGCGATCCCTGGTTTCACAATGTGTTTTCCTTGTTTAACGGCAAGCGTTTCGATCTCGGGCTCTACGAGGCTGGAACCAGCCGCACCGTGCACTTCGACCGCGAAGGAGTGTCGTACATCTTCTGCAACATTCATCCGGAGATGAGCGCGGTGGTGGTCGTTCTGTCCAGCCCACACTTCGCCGTCCCCAACAAACAGGGCGAGTTCGCGATCGCCTCCGTCCCGCCCGGCCGCTACAGGCTGCACGTTTGGAATGAGAATGCGCTGCCCGCCACGCTGCGGGCGCTTTCGCGCGAGGTGATGGTGAGCCAGGATTCCCACGCCCTGGGCCTTATTCACGTGCGGGTGACGATGGCCGCGTCTGCGCCGCACAAGAACAAGTACGGCCAGGACTACGAGCCGCCGTCTCCCAACAATCCGATCTATGTCCAGCCGTGATCACGGCTGGGATTGGGTACCCCCCCGGCCTCACAGCAACGAACTTTTACTTGACGTAGGTTGACATAACTTGGCTCAAATAGCAGTCGAATTTTCGTTGCGCTTCACGTTCGGGCAGAACCTCGCGGAAATGCCCCGCAAGGGCTATCATCTCCGATCAGGAGGTGGTATGCCGACCGAAGAGTTTGTCAGTAAGATCAACCGCGAGATTAAGAGCCAAAAACGGCAGGCGGAACTAGCTACAGAAGAGAAACTCCATGACGCCAAAGTACGGGCTACTCAAGGGCTGGCAACATGGAGCGCCCTAAACGCCGAGGTGATGGCGTGTATTACGAAGATCCCAGGGATTGGGCGGGCGTTAATCGGCGACCGAGCATTTTCGCTGACCTATGACACTGAGGCTCTGCGCATAACCTTGGATGAGCCCACCGGGAAGATTAACTACGTCGGGTCTATGGGTAAAAGCGGCGAGTTTCATCCATTAGTGAAGGGGGAGGAGCTTGTTTACTGCGCCAACATTGGCATCCCAATTTCGGTTATCGAGATGGCGGAGAAGCTAATCTCTCTCTTGATCGAGCGGCGATGAGCGGCGATACGGTTAATAAATCGAAGTTCGACGCTGTGCTGCGAGTGCTGATTAACACCCCGCCCACGACATTCAAGGAAGTGGCCGCAAGCCCGAAGCCACGCAAGGATGGCGGCATTAAGCGCAGCGCACGGAAGGGCGAGCCTACCCCGCCCCACAAGGCGAAGTAGGCTCGGTTGTTACTACCGCTTCAGGTAATCCAGAATACTGAGGACGGTCTGGATTACCGTCAGCACAAAGCCAGCCACGGACAGCCGTGTGGCTAGCCCGGAAGAATTGGGGTTTTGGGCCCCTTTTCTTTTGGACACCAATGCAGCTTTCTGGGGGTTAACTCGGTACGGCGCTAGGCCGTCAGTTAGACCGACTAACCCCCGGATGGATTGAGCCCGACTTCGGCTCGCTGCAATCCTATCCGGCCCGGTGATTAGTGGCCGTGACGCCAGTCACGCTAGAAGGTTTCTCGCGTCAGTTTCTTGAATGTAAGCGGCTTGCGCTCTCCGAGGTTATGCAACGCCAGATCGAACAGTTGCGGTTGCAGGTGGCGGCGATTGAAGCGCCAGCAGAACTCGCTCAGGTAACTGTCCATGTGATCGCGGCTCATCTTGTGGTAGGAACCTACAATGGCGCGCTTGAATAGAGAGAAGGCGCTTTCGATTGACCGCGTTCCGGTAATGAATCCATCGTCGCGCAGTTCGGCGTTGTGCGCCCGCTCTTCGTGCTTGTCTTTCGGGATGGTGTAACTGTAGGCGGCAGCGCCGTCCGTAACAACCTTTTCGGTGTCGGGATGAATCTTGGATTGGATGATGGGGCGCATCGTAGCTATCTTGCTGTTTTCGATGGTTTGCAGGTGAATGCGTCCGCCACGTTCGGCGAGCCCGAGAACAGCAACCTTGGCATCGTGGGCGGCCTTTAGCCCTTTACGGTGCATCTTGCCGCCGATGAAAGTCTCGTCTATCTCGACGATCTTACCTGGTCCGCCGATCTTGGGCATGTCAGTTTCGCTCATGGCGTTGCGAATGCGATGGCAGAGATACCAGGCGGTCTTGTAAGAGCAGCCGATGTGCCGCGACATCTGCGAGGCCGAGACGCCCTTCTTGGCTTCGCACATCAAGGCGATGGCCGCAAACCATTTGGTCAAGGGCAGGTGGGAGTCATGGAAGAGGGTGCCAGTCGTAGCGCTGAAATGTAATTTGCAATCCGCGCACTCGAACAGGTGAATCCTTCGCCCCGCCTTGTTTTTAGTTGTGATTGAATAGATGTAGGGGCTGTCGCAAGCCAGACAGCGGACGCCCTTCGGCCAGCGCGTCATTATCCAGTAGGCCAACGCCATATCTTCCGTGGCGAATGTTTTGGCAACCTGAAGGAGGTTCATAGCATGGTCCTCGCTATCCCGCGCAGTGCAATACGCCCGCTCATTATTCGGTTTCCGGTGGTTCTGGTTCCGTGGCCGCAGCGAACGCATCACTGCAAGGTCCAATCGGAGCCGATATATTCGGTAGATGCTTTACTTGCACATCCATTCGCCCGTAAGTATGGGCTTGGCGACATTCTGGACAAACTTCCGAAAACTCCCGACAGCGTTTCAGGATGTCCAGCTGCACATGAGACGGTGGTGGAGCAACCCTGCCGATGATTTCTAAGACAAGCAGCATTCCGCAACCGCTTGTTTTGCACTCAACAACCGCGCATCGGTAAAGCGTTTCTTCATTCATGGATTCTTTATAGCGCATTACTCAACCTAAGTCAAGTAAATAATCGTTCTCACAGCATATTTGTTTTCAATACTTTGCCCGCAAAGTATTCATAGCAGGCGATTTACGAGCAGCCGTAAGTCCTTGCTGCTGAATACTTTGCGCGATTCCCGGCAAAGTATTATATCTAAAGCAGATACTCGCAAAGTATTCCGAACAAAGCGCTTATCTGGTGCCCAAGGGGTGCCCCATCCTAGCCTTCTTTTGGCTAGGGTGGGCATTTGTTGGGTTGCTGGTTCTCAAAGATCGCTGCCGCCGCCCGGAAAGCCGTTCACCATCACGGCAACAGCTCAGACGGGCACTCACGGCGCCGGAGACTGACTCCAGCGTTTCTCATTGTATTTTGCGGGTAGGAGCGGAGCTGAGAAGGAACCGCATTCCCCAGAACGAAGGTAACCACAATTCCCAGTAGGGCAGACTTCGGCGCGCCCCACGAAGGGGCGAACTAGGGCACCCACCGTTACCTGATTTTGTTGCCCAAAATTAAGGATGGCTCCTGGCAGGAGACCCGGGCCACCCGCCGTCTACGTCGCCGGTCCGAACGTCGCATTTTCAAATTGTGTTTGCATGCCTTGCTCGGTTTGCTTCAAAGTGATCTTCCCTGCCTGCAACCACATGCGCTTCCCAACTTGCGGAAGAATCACTTCGTACGATTTCTGGCCTTGGAGATCGATCGTAAGCTCCTTCTCCGCAAGAATAGAAACGGTATTCTGCCCGCAATGGAAGTCCGAGTTCCCCTTCGGCAAAACAAGGGTCACTCTTGAATCAGTAATGTTCGTCACCAACAGCCGAATAGACTTTCCTTGGCCGACTCCTTCCAAGACCAGCGAGACCTTGCTCGCTTTCAAGCCATCGTCAACTGTTTGTTTTGCCTGGCCCACAGCAAACGATGACGTGAGAAAGCAAGTCAATACAGTGGCAGCCACGATAGTAATAGCCTTCCGGCGATTGCAGACCAATGAAGAACCTCCAATGTTTCCCAAATGACAGTCGAAGCATTACCCCGATCTTATCGCGTACAGTTCAAGCGTCCAAAGCCTATTTCGCGTACATTTTCACCTTGACGCAGCCCACCCAATACCAGTCGTCGCAGGCTTTCTGGTAGAGTGCGACGGCCTTGGCTTTGTCCTTAGGTATGATCCCCGGGGCGCCGCTAAGGTAAAAATCCCCGAGGTCGATACATTCCGACGTGTCCCCGCCATCGCAGGCCTTCTTATCGAGCTGGATGACTTTGGCCAAGTCTTTGGGCACGCCGTCACCGTCGGCGTACATGATCGAGAGGTCGCCGCAGCTTTTCGCGTCCCCTCCGTCGCAGGACTTCCGGTAGAGCGCTACGGCTTTCTGGAAGAGCGCCACGGCCTTGGCGCCGTCCTGCGTCAAGCCATGAACTCTGGAGTACAGCCCACCGCCGCCTTGGTACATAAGTCCAAGGCCTCTGCACCCGGCCGCGTCACCGGCGTCACAGGCCTTCTCCCAGAGTTGGACGGCCTTGGGCATATCGCCGGACACACCCAGGCCGTCGGCGTACATGTACCCGAGGTCGCCGCAGCGCTTCGCGTCCCCTCCGTCGCAAGCCTTTTCGTAAAACGGCAAGGCTTTTTGGTAGAGCGCCGCGGACTTGGTCTTGGCGTCGGGTAGATGGCTGCGCCGATACATATCCCCGAGCCTCTTGCAGTCCTGCGCGTTTCCGCCATCGCAGGACTTCTCGAGTTCTGCAGGCCGATTCTCGGCCTGCCCGGACACGGTTGGCACAAGCCAGAGCGCACAGAAGCACGCCAATATACTCACGGAACACAGCCATCTGATCTGCCGGAATTGGCGGAGTTTAGGCGGAATCATAAACCGGGACCTCAATTCTGAGAATGGATTTGCTAGTAGTGTACGCCGGGTGCCCCGGGTCTCGCGGGGTTCGAGACCCGGGCGGTCCGTCATCCATCACGCGGGTAGTGTGCTCTCAATCACAGCATGAGGCAAGAGTTGCGTCTAATCTGGCTGCATGCCTTGGGGTTTACAACGCTGGCACGGCGGAGGCGACTTGCACTTCATCACCTGCAGTTGCTATGGCCGGCAGCCCGTGCTGCGGACCGCGGGGCGTCGCGACCTGTTGCTCAAAGTCCTCGAACAAGTGCGGCAGCGGTACCAATGGGTGGTGATCGGCTACGTGGTCATGCCCGAGCACATTCACCTGTTGGTCAGCGAACCGCAAGAGCGCCCGCTGTCGACCGCCATGCAGGCATTGAAACTCGGCTTCGCGCGGCGAGTCTTAGCGGAGCAGAGCCGGCGTCGTCGCCGCAGTGGGCAAGCGGACTTGTTCGAGCACAGCGCGCAACACATCTGGCAGGCGCGGTACTACGATTTCAACGTCTGCACCGGGCGCAAGCGGGTGGAGAAGCTGCGATACATCCATCGAAATCCGGTGAAGCGCGGTCTGGTGGAAGCACCGGAGCAGTGGCGGTGGAGTAGCTTCTGCGCCTACGCCTACCAGGAGACAGGACCGGTGCGGGTGAATGAGTGGAGCGTGCAAAGGCTGAAGCTTAGGAAGCGGACAACTATCCCGCAGCCGTGCGTCGTACTCACCCAGGTCTCGAAAAACGCGAGACCTGGGGCACCCAGCGTTACTTGATTTCGGTGCCTAAAACAAGGATGGCTCTTGACAGGAGACCTGGGCACCCAGCGTTACCTGATTTTGTTGCCCAAAATTAAGGATGGCTCCGGGCAGCAGACCCGGGCCACCCGCCGACGTTTCGGTTTTCCCGAACGTTGTATTTGAGGACGGAATGAGCGTTATCGCAATAGTAGGCACATCGTTTGGCTTCATCGCGGCTGCCGATGGAAGGATGAGTCCTGGCGATCCCAACGCACCAGAGGACACGCTAGCCTTAGCTGACGATTATCAGCAGAAAATCTTCGACATCAGCGATTCGCAAAAGGCGTTGGCCTACGCGGTTGAGGGCTGGGTCATCCACCCGGACGGGTATGACCTGGTCGCGATAATCCAATCACAGGTCAAACGTATCCGCCACCGACGACTTAGTGATTGTCGGCAATACCTAGCTGTATTGGCCGACAAGGTTAATACGGAGATCAACAATGCGAAGGAGGACGGAAGGCTTGATATGTTCCCGCAAGCGGCTCGATTGGAACAGACCACCGCTTGGAAATTCGCGAAAATGCTGATTGCCGGTTACTTCGATGGAATGCCGATCTTGTACCGCATCGAGTTCGTTCATTACTCAGGCGAACATACCGAGGCGATGGTAATTCCCTATCCCAATCCACAGCAGTGCATTTTTGCTGGATCGCGGGCAGTAACTCGTGAGATGTATCAAGCCAACGGCTTGCCCGTCGCAGGGTCCCGGTTTTCGGAGTACGTGAAAGAATTGGGCTTAGACCCCTCGCTGGATGATGCCGAAGAATACGCGGTGGGATATGTCAAAGCGTGCTGTTCTCCCTTGGCGATTCAAATTGATGCCAAATGCAAGGCGATGGGAGGCCATATTCACGTTGCAGAGATAACGCCCGCTGGCCTGAAATGGCGGATTCCGCCAGCAACACACAATTGAAAACCCCGCCGTCCGGCGGGGTTTAGAATTCGACAAACACGGTACTAAATGAAACGTTGGATCAAGATCGGGGTCTGTTGTGCGTTCCTTGTCGGCTTCGCCTTGGTTGAATGGCTCACCCCAAAGCCGACGCCACCGGGGTGGCCCAAGCTGATTCAGGGGCTATTCATTACCCTCATGCCGTTCGCAGCGATTTACCTCTTGATTATTCTCATTAACACATTCGGGGAGATGACGCATCGGGTGTCAAAACGTCCCAAATAAATGCAGCAACACACAATTAGCCCACTACCCGGACTCCCCCGTCACGTCCTCCCTTGACCCCGCCATTTACAATGCCGGGTGCCCCACTCATTCGCGGTTGTCGAATGAGTGGGAAAGCGGGAAGGTGTCGCCGGCTGAAGCCGGCTCAGGATTTCTATTTCTACCTACCCAGGGCTTCCGCCCTGGGCTAACTTCAGTTCCGCGCCTGCGGCGCTGGTGTGTCGAGGCCTGCTGCTCCAGGTTCGCGTCCCGACTCCGCACGCTAACCTGGGATCACTGACACTCACGACCGACATCACATCCTCCCTTGACCCTTCCATTTACAATTCCTCCGGCTGCCAAACTGCCAGGAGATTGTGTACATGGCCACAGCTACACCTGAACTCGAGACCAAGTCCCTGCCCGCGAACGCCTATCAGCCGTTGAAAGAGGGTGAACTCTATGTGCCGCTGGTGCCCACCGGCATGAACCTGCCGGAAGTCACCTGGCGGGCGGTGCTGTGGGGCACGCTGCTGTGCATCATTTTCAGCGTGGCTTCGGCCTACTCCGCCCTGAAGGTCGGCCAGGGAATGGAGGCGGCGATTCCCATCTCCATCCTGGCCATCGGGCTGGCGCGTATGTACCGGCGCCGCTCCACCGTGCTGGAGAACATGATCATCACCGGCATGGGCGGGGCCTCCGGCAGCGTGGTGGCTGGCGCTGTCTTCACGGTGCCGGCGCTCTACGCCCTCCACCTCGACCCCCATCCGGTGCAGACCATCTTCATCTGCCTGGCCGGCGGCTGCCTGGGCATTCTCTTCCTCATTCCGCTGCGGCGCTATTTCGTGCGCGAGATGCACGGCAAATTCCCCTTTCCCGAAGCCACGGCCATCACCGAGGTGCTGGTCACCGGCGAGAAGGGCGGCTCCCAGGCCAAGCTGTTGATCCAGGCCACCATCGTCGCCGCCATTTACGATTTCTTCGTCACCACCTTCCATGTCTGGAAGGAGTACGTGAACTTCCAATTTGTGCCGGTCATGCGAACGCTGGTCGATCGCCAGCGCATGGTCTTCAACTTCGACGCGATCGGCTTCATTCTCGGCCTCGGCTACATCATGGGCCTGCGCATCGCCATGATCTTTTGCGCCGGTGGGGTGCTGGTCAACTTCGTGCTGGTCCCCGTGATCTGGTTCCTCGGCAGCCACATGGGCGACGTCGCGGTCTATCCGGCCACCATTCCCATCTCGCATATGACGGCTGCCGAAATCTACCGCAACTATGTGCGCTTCATCGGCGTGGGCGCCATCGCTGCCGCCGGCCTCGTCGGCATCCTCAAATCGCTGCGCGTGGTGGCGGGATCGTTCGGCATCGCGCTGCACGCCTTCCGCCACGGCGAAGCCCCGCATATGGAGCGCACCGACCGCGATATTCCGATCATGGCCATACTCCTCGGCGTGGTGGTGGGGGCCATCGCCGTGGCCGTCTTCTATGGACAGCTGCATGTCACCTGGACCGTGGTGGCGCTGGGTCTGGGGCTGACGCTGGTCTTCGCCTTCTTCTTCACCACGGTGGCCGCCAACGCCATTGCCACCACGGCCAACAATCCAGCCTCCGGCATGACCCTGCTCACCGTGATCATCTCGGCGGTGGTGCTGCTGAAGTTTGGCCTCTCCGGAACCACCGGCATGTTCTTCGTGATGGCTCTCGCCGGCATGGTGTGCGTCGCCCTCTGCGCCTCGGGACAATTTATTACCGACCTCAAGGCCGGCTACTGGATCGGCTCCACGCCTGCGGCGCTGGAGAAGGTGAAGTTCATCGGGGTTGTCGCCGCGGCGATCACCGCCGGCTTGACCATCATCCTGCTGGCCAAGGCCTTCCAGTTCGGAGAGGCTGCGCCCGGAGACGTGCGCCAGGTGCTGGCCGCGCCCCAGGCCTCCGCCTTGAAGGCCGTGGTCGAGGGATTTATGAGCGGCCAGCCGGTCGCCTATGTCCTGTTTGGCATCGGCGCCCTGGTCACCGTGGTGTTGGAGATGCTCGGCGTCTCGTCCATGGTCTTCGCCCTGGGAATTTACCTCCCGCTGCAACTGACCACGCCCATACTAGCGGGCGGATTCCTCTCGCACCTGGTGAACAAGCGCGCCGACAAGACGGGCGATGACAGTGGCCGCAGCGTACGCGAGCGTGGCGTCATCGTCGCTGGCGGACTCATGGCGGGCGGAGCGCTGGGCGGCGTCTTCGGCGCAGGTTTGCGCCTGCTGCCGAAATATAGCGAAGACATGGTCCACACACCGTTTTATTCGAATGAGCCGGTGTCGCAGATGGTTTCCGCGCTGATGTTCGTTGGGCTATGCTTGTACGTGTGGTTTAGGTCGATCCAAGGAAAGAAGGCATCATAATGGACCAGATAGGACGATTTGTAGCCGAGGCCGTACTCGGCATTGACACGCTTTGGGGCGGAGACGTGATGTGTGCGTCGGGAACGGGACGCTTCATTGCGGACTCGTGGTTCTCCGATGAGCCGCTGCCCCCTGCCTACACCACGCCGGCGGCGGCGCGGGTGCGCGAAACCGGAGGCGTCGGCGGCAAGACGGTCGATCGCGAGGCCATCGAAGCCTATCTCCGCGAAGTGGACCTGCCGAAAGCGATACACGGGATGTGCGCCGAGGCGGAAAAAATCGGCGGGATGCGCGGCCAGTATCTTGCGGGTTTGGCGAACTGCCTTGAAACCATGTGGGACCTCGCGATGGAGATACTGGGCAAAGGCAAGCCGGTCGCCTACGAGCGTTGCGTCCAGGCCTCGACTGGCAAGCTGCCGGAGCCGTCGCAGCCGGAAGCCAAGCGCGATCGAGTTGCTGAGTTGCTGGACCGCGGCGGATATTCGACGGCGAAGTCCGGCGGCCTGCTGGGCGCGGTGGATGCCTGGCGCCGCGAGCGTACCGTTCCGATGGCGTCGGTGCGCGCATTGGGCGCGGCCGTCATCGCATACTTCGACAATCTGAGTGCGGCCAACCTGCTGCCGCTTTTGCCGAAGGAACTCTCAAGTGTGCCGCGCGCGAATATCGAGTTCCTGCCGATCAAGGACGCGTGGTTCTCCGGCTCCATGAACTATCTGGGCCGCGCTCGCAACGCCGATGGCAGCCCGAAGTACGAGGCCAGCTACGAGATCAATGCGTCGCTGCAAATGAGCTTTCCGGAGTTCCAGCAACTGGTGAGCCATGAAGTCGTGCCCGGACATGTGACCACGTTTGCGTATCTTCAGAATTTGTACGTCCGCGGGCTGGCCGGTTTCGAAGCCACCGTCCTGACCATGAACACGCGCGCCGCCACGCTGTTTGAAGGACTCGCCAACAACGCCATCCTGATCGCGCACGGCGTGACCGAGGTCGACCAACTGCCGGACGAGGACATGCAGATCGGCGTGCTGCTGGCGCTGTTGCAGGACGACGCCAAGAACCAGTCGTCGTATCTCACCTGGGGTGAAGGCAAGCCGCAAGCCGAAGTGGCTGCGACCCTGCGCCGCGATTTTCTGGTGAGCGAGGAGCGCGCCGACAAACTGTCGGGCGCATGGGGACGGCATCCGCTGCTGGGCCGCATGTATCTTCCCGCCTATCGCTCCGGGACCGAACGGGTCGCGCAGTTGCGGCGAACTTTTCCGTCAGAGCGCGTGCTTCCCGCGATCTATGGCTGCTTCGGGCTGGTGGACATCAGCACCGTGGATGAGGTGCTAAAGACAGGAAAGGCGTAAGGGCAAGCGTGAAGCGGCTACATTTCGCATGAAGTATTGCTAGGCGATCCTCGTCTTGACCGCCGGGAGCGATTCGGTTTCCAGTGTGTTCAAATCCAACACTTGCGACGCGTGTTGGATGTCAATGCCCACCACCCGGCCGGCGGAATCCAGGTCGATGACCAAGCCTTCGGCCACCTCGCGGGAATCGGCACTCGGATTCGCATTAAGGTCAATGTAGAGCGAATCTGTGTCGGGATAGTAGTGGAGTTTCATGGCTGCTCCTGTTCCGCTGGCGGCTTCAGCCGAAAATTGCGGTCGGAGTCGGACGGGCTAAACGATCGCGCAAAATCAAAGCCCCGCAGGGGCGAAATAATATTAGCCCAGGGCGTAAGCCCTGGGTAGAGTGGGGAAAAATAACGAGTCCCTTTAGGGACGGCACAGTTCTCACACACCCCTAGAGCCCAGTTCCTCAAGATGGCGTTGCGCCACGGCTAAACGGGCTGCGGAAAAATTCGTTGCACTGAAAAGAAACCGCAGATTCCTCGGGGCTGAAGCCCCTCGGAATGACAAAATTGAGGAGCTTAGCGGCACGGCTGAAGCCGTGCCCTTTCAAATCACATCCGCGCGCAGAGTTTTCCCGCACCCTCGGAAGCCGCGCGCTTTCAAGCCCTGGCTCACCCCGCCACCTTCGCGCATGCCACCGGCTCCAGATGCGCGGTGAAGTGCCGCAGGAACGGCGCTTCGTACGTGAGATGCATCCCGTGTATCTCTTCGCGGCGCTTCCACACCGCGAGGATGATCTCCACCACGTAGTCAATGTGGCTCTGGGTGTAAACGCGGCGCGGAATCGCCAGCCGCACCAGGTCCATGGTGGCTGCCGTCCCGAACATCAGCGTGCCAATCTCGACCGAGCGGATGCCGCCCTCCAGATACAACTCCGCCGCCAGCGCCACGCCGGGAAACTGCTCCAAAGGAACGTGCGGCAGGAAGGCGCGCGCGTCGAGATAAATGGCGTGCCCGCCCGGGGGCTGCACGATGGGAACTCCTTGCTCTGAAATGTGGTTTCCCAGATAAGCAGTGGAAGCGATGCGATAGCGCAAGTAATCTTCTTCCAGCGATTCCTGCACGCCGACGGCGATGGCCTCAAGGTCGCGGCCGGCAAGTCCTCCGTACGTCGGATAGCCCTCGGTGAGAATGAGCAGATCTTTTTCCTGACCCGCCAGCACCGCATTATTGGTGCACAGAAAGCCGCCGATATTGGCCATGCCATCTTTCTTCGCCGACATGGTGCAGCCATCGCCGAGCGCGAACATCTCCTGCGCAATCTGCTTGGGAGTCTTTGACGCGTAGCCTTCTTCCCGCAACTTGATGAAATAGGCATTCTCGGCGAAGCGGCAGGCGTCGAAGTACAGCGGAATACCGTGCTTGCGGCAAACTGCGCTCACAGCGCGAGCATTCTCCATCGAGACCGGCTGCCCGCCGCCGGAGTTGTTGGTGATAGTGAGCATGACCAACGGGATGCGTTCCCGGCCAACACGAGCGATGAGATTCTCCAGCGCGGCCACATCCATGTTCCCTTTGAAGGGAAGGCGGGTCGCAGGCTGACGGGCTTCAGGAATCGGCAGGTCGGCGGCTTCGGCGCCCACGAATTCTATGTTGGCGCGCGTGGTATCGAAGTGCGTGTTATTGGGGACCACGTCGCCCTTCTTGCACATCACGCTGAACAGGATGCGTTCGGCGGCGCGCCCCTGATGGGTCGGGATCACATGCTGGTAGCCGAAGATGTCCTGGACGGAGTCGCGAAAATGATCGAAGCTGCGGCTGCCGGCGTAGCTCTCATCCCCCAGCATGATCGCCGCCCATTGCTGGGTTGACATCGCGCCCGTGCCGGAATCGGTGAGCAGGTCAATCAGCACATCGTCGGCGGGCAGGAGAAACAGGTTATAGTGCGCGGTCCGCAGATATTTCTCGCGCTCTTTGCGGGTGGTCCAGCGGATGGGTTCGACACTCTTGATGCGAAACGGTTCGATGATGGTCTTGGTCAGCATGGCGCGGCACTCCTTCGGAATGACAATATTATCTTTTGTTGCTCATGAATGATGTAGGGCTGGACTGGTGCGACTAGAGGACTTCGCGTTGCCGCACCGCGTGGTGGGCCAATTGGTTGGCCTCGCAGTTGTCTTCGCGCTGAATGTGCTCGATGGTGAAGTCAACCGCCCGCGCCAGTTTGCGGCAGGTCCAGTTCAGGGAATGCAGGCGCGAGCTGCGGCAAGCGTATTCGCCGGTCATCTGCTTGACCATCACTTCGGAGTCGGAATAAACATGCAGCGTCTTGGCGTTGACCGCAATGGCGTGCTGCAAAGCCTCGAGCAGGGCAACGTATTCGGCTACGTTATTGTCCTGATGCCCGATCCAGCGGGCGATACGGGTGATTTCGCCGTCGTGGCTTTCAATCACGACGCCAATCCCGGAGGGCCCGGGATTTCCGTGCGAGCCGCCGTCCACGTAGGCTACGAGATCGGGCATTCCACTCCTACGTACATACGATGCTTCAGCCTGTCGAATTCGTCAAGAGCCAATTTTGATTCTCCCTAGACTATCGTACGGATGCTACAACTCTGTGAAAAAGATGTGAATTGACTTCGGATAACAGCAGAGGCGTTTCAAAAAGAGTGTAGTTTCTGTCGCTTAGGCGAAAAGATTCACACACAAAAATAAAGTGCACTTGCACCAACCTTGGGCGTTGACAATTTCTCATCCTGCTGTAGGATCACAGATGTCGACGGCAGAAAAGGACAGGCAAACATAATAGTCAGCCAGTCCGAAGTAAGCTGGGTGATCGGTTCCGAGGGGCGACCCGGAGGAACCGCCAGGCCCGAAAAAACCGACTGCGCTGCGAGGTGTCAGCCGGGGCTTGGAACCGCGAAAGCGGTGATCGCACCAAGGGCTGTGACGGTACATGCGTCCACGCCGGTGGCTCCCTCGCAGGAGTCGGCGGCTAGAGCATAACCAAAGTCACAGCCTTTTTATATTGCTCGGCGGTCCTCGCCGGGAGATTCCCTCCCAGATGAAAATTATAGGGCGCGACCTGGCATATGTCCGAATCAGCGACGGTGAAGGGGCACGGCTTCACAGGCTGCTGAAAAAGTCGGAAAAGCAGATCCCTCGCGGGCTAAAGCCCGCTCGTGATGAGAAAAATAAAAGCCTTAGCGGCACGGCTGAAGCCGTGCCCCTTCAAAGCGTGATGTCCTCATGTTGCGACACAGTCTCTTCAGGCTGGCGTCGAGGGGCTCTCCACTTTGACACAGCTTCGCTATCGCCGGCGTTGCAGGCTTTCGGCTGCGGCGAAACATTCCTGAGCGTGCGCCGTGTCTCCGAGATCGCTATAGGCACGGCCCATGTTATTCAACGCGGCAAGCCTTAAGCGGGCGTCGTGCGAAGAACTCAGGGCCTTCTGGTAGCGCGCGATGGCCTCCGGCAAATTTCCGCGCTGTTGCTCGTAGGTACCGATGTTCATGTTGCTGACCGGATCGGCGGGGTAAATTTCCGTCGCCTTCAGGAAGTGCGACATGCCTTCCTCGACCCGGCCCTGGCTCATCAGTATCTTGCCCAGATTGTTCTCAGCCAGCCAATTGCGGTTGGTGACCTGCAAGGTGTGCGACCACAGCGTCGCACTGTCGCTCCAGTATCCGATCTGGCGATGCGTCACCGCCGTCAGAATCAACAACACTGCGAAGCTGAGACCAGCCAGCCAGGCGGTGGAAATGTGCCGTCGCTGCGCCCACTCCGATATGCCCCAGCAGACCATGATGAACAATCCGAGGAACGGCAGATACGCATAGCGGTCGGCCATGCCTTGCATGCCCTGGTAGCCCACTCCTTCAAGCCCAATCATGGGGACCATGGTGCCCAGGAACCAAAACCATCCCATCGCGAGATACCGTTGCTGCCGGCGATCGATGACCAGCACGGTAATGGCCAGCAGCAACAGAAGCGCTGCGCCGACCTGCCACCCGCTCAAGGAATTTCCGGGATGCGGATAGAAGACCGCCAGGCGCGAGGGCCAAACTGCATCGCGCAGATACTGCGCGTAGGAGAAGATGGCGTTCTCCAGCCGGACCCACGGCGAATACCAAACATTGACGGCACCCGCGCGCACTCCCTTCATGGTCATGACAGCGCTGACCGCGGAAAGGGCGAGCAGCGGCAGTTTTTCCACTACCAGCCAGGAGAGTTTCCTTGGCGGCATTGCGGTTTGGACTGCGGTCCCGGAATCGGATTCCTGTGCTGAGGCAAACATCCGCCGCAACGGCCAGTAGTCCCACAACAGCAGAACGAATGGGAAGGTAATCACCTGCGGCTTGGCCAGCAAACCGAGTGCATACAAGAATGCAACTGCCAGGTACCTGCCGATTCGCGGCTCACGGGCGTACCAGCGATATGCGCCCAAGGCGAGCAGAAAAAACAACATGCTCAGCGGGTTCTTGCGTTCGGCGATCCAAGCCACCGATTCGACGTTGATGGGATGCAGCGCAAACAGCGCGGCCACCATCAAGCTGCGTCCGGCGTAACCTGTCGCACGCAGCAATACCCAGAACAGCAGGACAACGTTGAGCACATGCAGCAGCAGGTTGATGTCGTGATGTCCGGCAGGATTCAGTTGAAAGAGTTGGCAATCCAAGGCGTGCGAAAGCCAGGTGAGCGGATGCCAGGCGTCCACGTCGAAGGTGGTGAATGCCCACGTGACTGTGTCCCAGTTGATCCCGCTCTGGACCTGGAGATTGTCCGTCACGTAGAGGCTGTCATCATAGTTGACGAATGGGTGCCCGTGGACGGGCCAGTAAAGCGCAACCGTTGCCACCACAAGAAAAAGCCCGAGAAAGAATGGCTGGGTAAACCAGCGTGACCCGGGCTTGGACTGCGCTTCTTTGTCGGGCGATGAAGCAACGGAAGCCATGCTACCCATGTTGCCGACGAGTATAGCCGATCGGTACCGCGGGCTTGCGCTAGCCCAAATCGGCGTCCCCAATTCTCTGCGCTGCAAATGGTGTACTCGCTAGAACAATGCCGCAAACCCTGCATGGCGGAATTCGGCCGTTACACAATCTGGCATCGCAAAAATCTTTGAAGTAGTGCGCACCGGTGGGTTACGGCTGGATAACGGTTTCGATCTCCAAATCTCGCCCTCACCAAGGGCTCGGCGGGCGGTATGCGATCTTTGGAGCGAAGCAGAGCTCCCACCTCTGGCCGATAGGATCGACATTCGACCGGCATGGCTTTATTCACCACGTTCCGCAATGAGCAAAAATTGTTTACCAAAAATACGCCAGAAGATCGGCATCTTCAGATAGGCCGCAATCAGTGCCATCGGGTATTGTTTCTCACGGACCATCGAGTACGGCAGGAATTTCGCCAGGGCCAGGCGGATGTTGAATCCCACGGCCTCACACAATTCTTGAAGGGATGCTTCTGTCAGTGCGAGGCGATGATCCCAAAAGTCCCAGTAGGCACCGCCAGTGAATCGTATATTGGGGCCCATTGCGATCAATTTTCCCCCTGGCCGAAGGCACCGGTGGGCCTGGGTCACGGTGGCAAATAACGCCGATTTGGAGGGCAGATGTTCGAAGAAATTGCTGGTAAAAATAACATCGACGGAAGAATCCGCAATGCCCCACGGTTCCATGCAGTCCTGTTCGATAAATGTCACATCGGGAGCAAGCAGTTGCCTTGCTTGCGGATTCAGGTCCATAGCCAGTTTCTTTCCGCAACGCAAGTTGTTGATGAACTGACCGTATCCGCAGCCCAAGTCCAAGACGGTCTGGTTCGGACCAATGAACCTGGAGAAGTATGCGGCGATTATCGTTCGCCATACGCGATTTCTGTAGTCTGCGTCACGGCCAAACCTGCGGGAGTATAGCTGTTCCAGCTCGGCGGGACCCGTCCCTCCGTCCTTCGCGGCGGCGGAATCTAATTTTGACATAAGAATTCATCCTGGACCGCAGTCGCGAGACTCTGCTGCGCGATTCCCCACACGTGCTGGGCGCTATATCGTGCGGCAGTAGGCAAGGTAGCAATACCGCGCGGTGCCGTCAAGCGCAGCCGGGCGAGGAATGTCACGTGGTATCGATCCCGAAGTTAAGCCGCTAATTCTTATTGCGCCGCCGCGTAGTATCCCTGGCGGGCGTGGACCTGGGTTTTTTGCGGAGTGCGCACCTGCACCTGCAACGCGTGGAATCCCGGCGTTGCTTGTTGCGGCGGAAACGACACAAAGTACTGGGTGCGCAGCTCCTGTTCGATTTCCGCGAACCTTCCTTCCAAGTCCCGGCTGGATGGCGCCACATAGAACCGGCCACCGGTCTGCTCCGCCAGCCGTTGCAGCACCGCGTCCGCGTGCAACACCTGCTTCTTGCCACGCAGGGCCAGGGCATAGATCTGGACTTCTCCGCGCTGGGCAATCGCGATGACATCGCGCAGATCGTGGAAGCTCTGGGTGTCGTCGCCATCGCTCAGCACGACGATGGCGCGATGCACCAGGCTGCTCTCGTCGCCATACGACGGATACTCCTTGCAGGCGGCATACAGCGCGTCATAGAAACTGGTACCCCATCCCGGTTGATGCAACCGGCCCACCGCGTCGATCAACCGCGCGCGATCGGCGGTGGAAGCCTGCCAGATGCGGACCTCTCCGCCGAACCCCATCACAAAGGCGCGATCGCTTTGCGGCCGCAGGATGCGATTGAGGAAACTGAGCGCCGCCGCCTTCTCGTCGGGCAACACGCTTTTCACGGAATCGCTGGTGTCCAGCACGATTCCCAGGCGCAAGGGGAGATTCTCCTCGCGCGCGAAGTCGTTAAAATGTTCCACCGGCACGTGATTGTCGAGGATGCGAATATCTTCCGCCGCAAGATCGTGCATCAGGCGGCCATGTTCGTCGGCCACGGTGAACTGCAGCCTGACTTCGGGCACGGTGCGGCTGACGGTGTATCCCGGGATGCCGGCGGGAGAATAGCTGCCCGCGGGAAGCAAGTTCATGGGCATGGGCGCAAGGGCGAGCACGCGACTTTCGGCGTTCTGCCCGGGCGCGGCAACCGAGGCGCTGGAGGATGTCCCCGCAGAATTGCTGGATCCGCCGGCCGCCCATTCGCCGAGTTCGGCCAGCGGGGCCGCGCTCAAAGCCAGCGTTAACCCTATGACCATCGCGGACCTGTGCACAAATGAGTTATCGGCGATGCCGGCCAAGAGCATGAGCAGGAAGGGACAGCCGCACGCGGGCAAGGCGATGGCACTGGACCGCGGTCCAGGGACACCACCGACCGCCAGCCACTAGCCACTAGCCACTCGTCCCCGCTACACTCGCTAAGTGAGAAGAATCCGCCCGAATGCCTGGATCTTCGCTTGCGCATCAGGCGTTCTCCAGGTGCTGATCTTCCCCAAGCCCGCACTTTATCTGCTGAGCTGGGTGGCGCTGGCGCCGCTGATTTACGCCATCCTGAAATGCCGCGAGCAAGATGTGACCCTGGCGCTGGCCGACGGCGGGCTCTTTCTTGCGCCCGCGACGGCGTGGCAAGGGTTTGTGCTCGGCTATGTCAGTGGTGTCATCTGGTACCTCGGCAGTTGCTATTGGGTCTTCTATGTAATGCACGTGTACGGCGGGATTGGCGTCGCCACCTCGCTGCTGTTGCTGCTGATGTATGCCCTGTATCTCGCCCTGTATCATGGGCTGTTTGGATGCTTTCTCGCTCTGATTGCCGCGCGGCGCAACGGATTCAGCTTGCGCGCGCTGGTCTTCACCCCGTTTGTCTGGGTGGCCATCGAGCTGGCGCGCACCTACATCACTGGGTTTCCCTGGGATCTGCTGGGCACCACGCAGATCGACAACATACCGCTCTCGCGCGTCGCCACGGTCACCGGAGTGTACGGCCTCTCCTTCGAGGTCGTGCTGGTGAATACCGCGGTCGCAGCCGCCTTCCTGGTGCCGCACGCGCGGCGCAAGGTCCTGCTCACCGTGGCGCTGGCGGCGGCCATCGCTTTACATGCCGGCAAATTGATAAAGCCTGCGGCGCTGCCGGCGAGCGATGGTGCGACCCTGGTGCAGGCAAATATTCCCATTCTCGATTCCGGCGCGTGGACGCTCGACTACCTCACGCAGACGCTGGACTCGCTGGCGGCGCTTAGCGTGAGCCCGCAGCACAACAAGACCGGCACGCCCGGACTGATCGTCTGGCCGGAATCGCCGGCGCCATTTTTCGTGACCGATCTGCATGTGCGCAGCACCCTGGCCAAGGTGGCCCGCAACACGAATTCCTATGTCGTCGCGGGTTCGATGGGTATCGAGCACACCGGCGAACCGAGCCGCCAGCCCGACATCTACAACTCGGCGGCAGTGATTGCGCCCGATGGCGCGTGGACGGCGCGCTACGACAAAATCCACCTTGTCCCCTTCGGCGAATACGTGCCGTTCGAGAAACTGTTCAGCTTCGCCAGCGGGCTTACCCGCGAGATCGGGACCTTCGCCCGCGGCAAATCGCGGCTCCCGCTGCCAGTCGGCGACACCAGGATTGGCACGTTTATCTGTTACGAGTCGATCTTTCCTGATGACGTCCGGCGGTTCGCGAAGAACGGCGCTGAGCTGTTCGTCAATATCTCGAACGACGGTTGGTATGGCGAGGGAGGCGCTCCGCGGCAGCACCTGAACCAGGCCCGGATGCGCGCGGTGGAGAACAATCGTTGGCTGCTGCGCGACACCAACACCGGCATCACGGCGGTGATTGACCCACTGGGGCGGGTGGTGGCCGAGGCTCCGCGCAACCAGCGTACCCAGTTGCAGGCAGCGTATTCGCTGGAGGAAACCACCACCTTCTACACCCGCCACGGAGACTGGTTCCCGCTGGCGTGTGCGATAATCACCTTGCTGGGACTGCTGTTGCGCGTCTTTAATAACAGTAGCCAGTTGCCAGTTGCCAGTTTGCTAAATGCTAAGTGCCAAGTGCTTTCTCTGGGTCTCTGTGGTGAAGTGAGAGGTTAGATGGTCGAAGAACTAGAGCAGGAATACGCAGCGCTCCGCGACAAGGTGCGCGATCTACAGGAGTATCTTTGACGCGCCCAAGCTGCGCGAAAAACTAAGCGCGATCGAAAAGCAAACCGCCGATCCCACGCTCTGGTCGAATCCCGAAAAATCACAGCAGGTCATGCGCGAGAAGAAGCGCCTCGACAGCCTGCTTGCCACCGAGACCGAGCTGGCGCGGCGGTCCAGCGACATCACCGCTTACTTCGATCTGGCGCGCGAAGGGGAAGATGTTTCCTCCGATCTGCGGCGCGAAGTGGATGCGCTGCGCGGCCTGGTCGAGAAGCTCGAAACCGAGACCCTGCTTTCCGGCGGGAACGATGAGCGCGGCGCCATCGTGACCATTCATCCCGGAGCCGGCGGCACCGAGTCGCAGGATTGGGCCGAGATGCTGATGCGAATGTACCTTCGCTGGGCGGAGCGCCAGGGTTTCTCCACGCAGCTCTACGAGTACCAGCCGGGTGACGAGGCGGGCATCAAGTCGGCGACCTTCGGCGTCAACGGCGAGTACGCCTACGGGCTGCTCACCAGCGAGATCGGCGTGCATCGCCTGGTGCGCATCTCGCCGTTCGATCAGGCCAAGCGGCGGCACACCTCGTTCGCCAGCGTCTATGTCTCGCCGGAAATTGACGAGACCATCGAGATCAACATCAATCCGGACGACATTCGTACCGATACCTATCGCTCCGGGGGCAAGGGCGGACAGCACGTCAACACCACCGATTCGGCCGTGCGGATTACACACATCGCGACGGGAATCGTGGTCGCCTGCCAGAACGAGCGCTCGCAGCACAAGAACCGCGAACGCGCCATGAGCATCCTGCGCTCGCGGCTGTACGAGTACGAACTGGAGAAGAAGCGCGCGGTCACCAAAGGCATCGAGGATTCCAAGCTCGACATCGACTTCGGGTCGCAGATCCGCTCCTACGTGCTGCAGCCCTATCGTATGGTGAAGGACCTGCGGACGCGCGTCGAGATCGGTGACGTCGATCGCGTGCTCGACGGCGACTTGAACGAGTTAATCCGAGGGTATCTGCAGTTGCGAAGGAAAGAGCAGAGGGAGTAGGCGACTATCGGCTACTTTCGAGCCTGATTACCCTCAATAGAGTAGATGCGAAGTCACAAAGGAACTCGCTAATGGATGCCGCAGTATTGCGCACTCTTGGAAAGCCGCCCCGCTGCGAGCCTTTTCCCGAGCCTATTCCTGGCGAGGGTGAGGTCATTGTCCACGTCCGCGCCGCAGCGCTAAAACCCGTCGACAAACAGATGGCCAGTGGCTCACACTATGCCAGTTTTCGTGAGCTGCCGGTGGTGTGCGGACTCGACGGCGTTGGTACGCTCGATGATGGCACCCGCGTGTTCTTCGCTGCGCCGCGACGGCCCCATGGGGCGATGGCGCAGCGCACCGTTGTAGCCCGCTCCCGCTGCTGGCCGCTGCCAGACGACGTTGATGACGTCAGCGCCGCGGCCATCGTCAACCCCGGTGTCTCGGCCTGGCTCACGCTCTTGGAGCGTGCCAAGCTGGCTAAAGGCGACCACGTCTTGGTCCTTGGCGCGACCGGCACCACTGGCAGACTTGCGGTGCAGATAGCCAAGCTCTCGGGCGCCGGACGAGTTGTCGCTGCGGGACGTGACGAATCGACGCTGAATAGGCTTCACGATCTAGGCGCCGACTCGACCATATCGCTCGATCAGCCATCTGAAAAGCTGGTCGCCGCCTTCACTCGCGAAGCTGGTGAAGCGGGATTCAACGTCATCATCGACTATCTATGGGGTCCCCCGACGGAGGCGTTGCTATCTGCCATCACACGCAGCGATTTCGCTCCTGCTTCGGGAAGAATTCGGTTTGTTCAAGTTGGCGAGAGCGCCGGCCCAACCATTTCCCTTTCCGCCGCGGCTCTGCGCAGCTCGGGGCTGGAGATTCTAGGCGGCGGCTCGGGCTCCGCAGCTTCGCTCGACACCCTGCTCAACGCTTATCATCAGGTATTGTCGCGTGTCGCAGGGGGAGAGCTTCGCATCCAAACCGAGTTAGTGCCACTCACTGATGTCGAGACTGCTTGGGAACGAAAGTCTCGGGCACGGCTCGTCATCATTCCATAGGCGTGTCCCTGGATCCGATTGAGCACGATTGCTCCGATCGAGTGCTAGTTAGGAAGCAACCTTTTATGGACGACTGCCTCTTCTGCAAGATTGTTGCGGGAAAGATTCCCGTGAAGAAGGTGTACGAAGACGACAAGGTGTTCGCCTTCGAAGACATCAACCCCAAAGCGCCGACCCACGTGCTCATCGTTCCCAAGCGGCACGTGGCCGGATTGAAGGAAGCCACGCCGGAGGACGCCGAGGTCCTCGGTTACTGCCAGTTGGTGGCGGCCAAGATCGGCCGCGAGCGCCGCATCGAGGACGGATATCGCACCGTGTACAACGTAGGCCCGCGCGCCGGGCAGTCGGTGTTCCACCTGCATCTGCATCTGCTGGGCGGGCGCGATCTGAACTGGCCGCCGGGATAGCCGCGAGTCGCCAGCAGCGACGTCGCCGGCGAGGGACGGTAAAGGAAAGACGCACGCCAGAGACGTGCGCCTGCCCCTACTGATTCCCGCTGTTGCGCCGCAGGTCTCAGAAGTTGAACATCACTCCCGTCGCCACCCGCACGTTATTTTGGTCGGTTTTGAAATACTGGGTCCGCATCCAATCCACTTGTGCCACCCGGACCCCGAAGTGCCCCTTAAAGGGAATATCGAGGCCGCCGCCCACGGCCATGGCGAAGGCGTTATCGGTGGACGACAGGCCGCCGATCGAACCGCTCAGATGGCCGCCGCCAAACAGAGCGTGGGCAAAGGGCACCACGTGCTGCGCCCGATAGCTCAGCGTGGGACCAAACAGGTAGCTGTAATTGTGGATGGACACGCCGAACGGAGATCCATAATTGCCGCCAAAGTCAGCGGTGACCCCCAGCCAGTTGGTGAGGTTCACACTCGCCTGGCCGGTCCAGCCGTTTAGCCCGAAGCCTTTTTGCTGCGAAGAGTCCAGGTTCGACGAGCCCACGTGGACGTAGGAGTACCCACCAAACACCTCAAAGCGTGGCATTTCCTGTGCGCTGACCGCCAGCGCGACGGCCATTAGCATGGCGACCAACACGATTAGTTTCTTCATCAGATGATTCCTCCTAAACCGCTCTGGCGGAGGCTTCCCCAACCACACACCGCCGCGGCTGATGCACCACGACAAACGCCCGAGCGCGAGGCCGACAACTGCCCCGCTACTCTGGTCAAGGCAGAGGGATTCCACCCTCTACAGGTGCCGGTCATTACATCGGCGATTGGGGGATAAGCTTGAGGACGGGACGGGAGCGCGGCCACTCGCGTAGCTCAGTGAGCGATATCGGCTTCCGCGAGCCGGGTAAGTTTAACGGGATGGCTCAAGGCTGGGGCGCGTGGGAGAGAATGCGGCGCTTCACGTCAGGCCACGGCGATGCGGTTTTCTTATCTTCCTCGATGGTCTCCAGCCGCTCCCGAACGGTTTCGTCGACGTCGGCGGTCACGGGGATTTCGGGCTTCTCGGCTTCAGTTGTTTTCATGCCAATATGTTAGACGCCTCACGGTGCCCTGACAATCCCTTCAGCCAGTTGATAATTAACCACTCCATGATTCCATATTCCATCGTGCACCAGGCCAGGAAAACCCCGCGGCTAATTGCCGGCAATCACTTGCTGCGTTTTCGGGTCCCACGGGACCGAGAACTGGCGCTCGATCTTTTCGCGATAGCAGGGGCCCGAATTATAGGTGCAGAAGGGATACAGCTTGCCGTCGGGCGTGGCGTAGTGAATGACGCAGCGCTTCACCCGCGCGATGTCGTAGTTGTAAGAGTCCTGGAAGTGCATGCCGGCCACCAGCAGGGTGCGATAGGTGAAGGTCCCATCCTTGCCGTCGCGGCCCAGTTTCTTGTTGGTCATGCCTTGCAAGGTCTGCAGGAATTTCGTAAACGTCAATCCCGGCGGCGCCAGCTGCTGCTTGAAGTGTTTTTGCAGCGAGTTCCACGCCTTCACCTTGCTGTACAGCTTGAAGCGCGCCTTGCCGGCCGAGCGCGACAGCTCTTCCATGTCCTGCAGCATGTTGGGCACGTCAACAAATTGGGTGATGGGCACGGCCCTTTTCGACTTCTCGTCCACGAAAAAGTACGTCCCCAGCGAGCAATGCGGGTGCGACGAGATGGTAGGCACGCCGGTGCCGCGCAGCGCCGCGGTCAGCTTGGAGAACGGGGTGACGCAGGCCAGCGGAAACCAGTCGGCGCGCGCGTCGGTGATGCCGGTCTGCTCGCTGACGCAGCGCGCCAGATCGGAGAGGGTAAAGCGCTTGGCCAGCAGTTCGTGTTTGGCGATGCGTCCGGTGAAGGCCACCGGCTGGAAGCTGATGCCGGAGACGGTGTCCACGTTGTCGATGGCGCAGCGCACAATGTCGCCGACCTGGTGGTCGTTGACGCCCTTCACGATGGTGGGCACGAAGACGATCTTCATGCCGGTGGCGCGGCAGTTCTCGATGACGCGCATTTTGGTTTCAAGCAGCGCCCGCCCGCGGGTGCGCAGGTAAACGTCATCGCTGACGCCGTCGAATTGCAGGTACAGCGTGGCCAGCCCGGCCGCCTTGGCTTGCTTCGCAAATTCCAGATTGGCCAGCTCGATGCCGTTGGTCGCAGCCTGAATGTGAGTGAAGCCCATCTCGCGCGCCATGTTAAGGATCTCGAAGAATTGCGGATGGATGGTGGGCTCGCCGCCGGAGAACTGCACCACCCGGCCGTCCACGGGGCGCTCACCGCGCAGCGTTTGCAGCATGGTGCGGATCTGCTCAACCGAAGGCTCATAAAGATAGCCGGCGACATTGGCGTTGGCGAAGCAGACCGGGCAGGTCAGGTTGCAGCGGTTGGTGAGATCGACGTTGGCGAGCGCGGTGTGCGAGGTGTGCATGCCGCAGAGGCCGCAATCGTCAGGACACACCTTACCGCCTTCCACCTGGGGATTGGCCAGGCCAAGATTGTCGCCGAAGTTCCACTCTTCCATCTTGAGGTAGAGTTCGACGTCGCTGAAGATGATGTCGCGAAAGCTGCCGTGCTGGGCGCAGGATTTTTCCATCACCACCTTGCCGTCATCGGCGAAGATGTCTGCCCGGATGACCTTATTGCATTCCGGACACAGTGACTCAGTCTGCTTGGGCAGGCCTTTCTGCAGAGGCTGGATAGGCGAGCCGGTGTAAGTCACGTCGGGTTGCAGGATGCGCAGAGTGGGCCGCTTGGTCGGAGAAAGCTTCTTCGGCCGATCCAGGTTGGTTGGCAAGTTCGGGATATTAACTTCCGGCGACAAGGTCTGAGTGCTCACGCAGTATTCACCTCGAAATCATGGGACAGCGCGACGGCCAAAGGAGGACGATCAAGATGGCGATACACCGCCGCGCCGCCTCATCCATGATTGTCGCGCCGAAGGCCGCTGCGGCGCTGTGTCGCGCCTCACTCCCAGGAGTGAAGCAGGTGCGCAGTGAACGGGAAGAATGCGCAGCCATTGGGTCTCTCGCGACGCTGAATGGAAGCCGATTTTCGGGGTGTCGCCTCGGCCAATGTGCTAACTACCCTCACCGCGGAATGCCTGCGTCTGCGGCTGCCGTCGGCTACAATCGCCCGATGACCTCCGATCGCCTGGAACGCGTGCGGGAGCAGTTGCGGCTGTACGAGCATCCCCTGGTGGAGTTCGACGCGCGCCGCAAAGGCGAAGCCGTGGAGGTGATCATCCGGCCGCGCTTTAGCGACCCGCCGGTCCACACCTACTACTTCGAGCTGCATCCCCGCGATCTGGACGACGCGCAATTCGAGTGGGCCTTTCAGCGCCAGCTCTTCGACTGCCTGCACGATTACCTGGTGGAGATGTTCGTGCGTACGCCGCAGCACCGCAAAGAGAACCAGCAGATGGAGCGCGAAGGCAAGCTGTGATCATCAGCCCCAACCAGCCGGAGAGCGATGCGCGCGGCGAATCGCGCCTGCGCCGGCGCATTGCCGACGAGATTCGCCGCAACGGTCCAATGCCGTTCTCGCACTACATGCAGCTGTGTCTCTATGAGCCCGAGCTTGGCTACTATTCGCGCTTGCGGGAGCAATTCGGCAAGGCCGGGGACTTTTACACCTCGAGCGATGTTCATGCCGTGTTTGGGCGGCTGCTGGCGCGGCAGTTCGAGGAGATGTGGCGCGCACTGGATTCTCCGCAGGGCATTGACCTCATCGAGTTGGGACCCGGACGCGGCCTGTTCGCGCGCGATGTGCTGGATTGGTCGACAAAGCAGTTTCCGGAATTCTCACGCGCTTTGCGTTACGCGCTGGTGGAGCAGGCGGCGCATTTGCGCGAGCGATTGCAGGAACGGCTGGCCGAGCACGTCGCGGCAGAAAGAGCGCGTGTCTTCGACTCGCTCGAAGCGGCAGCTTCGACGGCGGGCGAAAACATCATCGTCTTTGGCAACGAGTTCTTCGATGCGCTTCCCGTTGAAGTAGTGGACTATCGCGGCGGGTTGCGGATTGACTTGGAGAACGGGAAATTCGTGGAGACATTCGATCGGCTAACCGCGGCCGAAGCCGAATTCCTCGATCGCTACAGCGTTCATCCGGAAGAGGGCGAACGGGTGGAAGCCACGCTGGTGTCCTTGGAGTGGATGGAGCGCATCGCAGAGGTCTTTCAGGGTAAGCGAGGCTTCCTTGTCGCGATTGACTACGGCTACACCCGCGAAGAGCAACTGGCGGGACGCCATCGCGACACCGTCATGAGCTACCGCCAGCATACCGCCAGCGCGTCGCCCTACGAAGCGCCGGGTGAGCAGGACATCACCGCCCACGTGAACTTCACGGCGATACGAGCAAAAGGCGTTGCGCACGGACTCGATCCGGTGGCCCTGCTTACACAATCGCAATTCTTGATCGGGATTGGAGAGGAGACGGAATTTGCGGACGCATTTCAGGAATGCAAACTTCCTCAGGAGCGCGCCAAAGTGGCGTTGCAACTGAAACACTTGATTTCACCCGCAGGCATGGGTGAGACGTTTCAGGTACTGCTGATGTCAGCCGGAGTGACAAAGGAAAAGGCCGCTGCGTTGAGCGGATTGAAACTGTCTCACTGAATCGGATTACTACATGCCGGGCTTATCGGCGCTTGGGGGCTGGTATGGAGATTGCAGATATTTGCGGGCCTCATCGAGCGCATTCTGAGTATTGTCGTTGGTCTGCAGGGCCTGGCGATACTCGTTGGTGGCGCGCTCGCGCTGCTGCGTCAAGTCGAAGATCTTGCCCAGTTGGATATGGCTCCAAACCTCGGTCCAGCGCGGCTCGCCATCGCCGTTGAGCGATTGGCGATAGGCGTTGGCGGCGGACTGGTAGTTGTGTTGCAGGAAGAACACCTCGGCGATGCGGTAGTGCGCCAGCGAGCTGTTCTTGTTGATGTCGAGGGCCTTCTGGAATTCCTTCAGCGCCTCGGTCAGGTCGCCCTGTTCCACGTCCTGCTGGCCGCGCATGATGGAGGTGCGCACCTGCAGTTCCTGGGAGTTCTGCAAGACATCATTGTTGGGGTCGATCGAGATGCGGCGCGGCTTGCCGAAGGTCTCCACCGCATAGGCGGAATTCGTGCCCGAAACTTCCACGCGTTTGGTCTCCGTCTTGCCATCGGTGTCGATCCTCAGCTCCACCGGCATGCGGAAGAGGTCCATGTCCTGCTGTATCTCGCCGACCACGCGAAAGCCCTTCTGCGTGCGGTACACCGTGTATTTGTTCTTGAACTCAGGGGCGCCGGTCGAGTCCAGCCACTGGGTGAAGAACCAGGTAAGCTGCTGCCCGGAAGCCTGCTCCGCAATCTTGCGAAAATCGTCCACCGAGACGGATTTGCCTTGGTACTGGGTAACGAAGGTGCGCATGGTTTTGTCGAAGGGATTGTCGCCAATCACCCAGCGCAGCATTTGCAGGATCATGCCGCCCTTGTCGGCCACCAGCGATTGGAACTCGGGCGAGAACGTATCCAGCCGGCCAACCTCCGCCAGCGGGACCGATAAGTAAGCCAGCGCGCCCACCGACATGTCTTTGGTGACTTCCTGGAAACCAGCCCGACCGGCAACGTGCTCCACATAGAGCGCCTCGGAATAGCGGGCGCAGCCGTCGTTCAGCCACCAATCATTCTTGGTCGCCGGGCTTACCATGGTTCCAAACCACTGATGCGCAATGCTGTTGGCCAGCAACCGATAGTTGATCTTGCTGACGAAGGCGCGCGAGGCCAGGGCTGCGATCTCCGGGGCCCACGCGGAGGGGACCGTGTCATCGGGCAACTCGACGACGTTCAGGGTGCTGCTGAATGGAGGGCTATAGGTCGAGGTGTAGAAGAAAAATTCCTTCACTGCGGTGTCGGCGTACTGGGTTGCGAGCGCCTTGTGCTCCGGCGTGGTGTACACCGTCACATCCAATCCGCCTTCAGTGCTCTTGGTCGGCTCCCACTTGCCGATCAAAATGGTTCCTGGAAAGCTCGCCCTTTCTTCGTAGCTGAAGGTGACCGTCTTGTATCCGGCGGGAACGGCCAGCTTGGTAAGGCCCTCATGAGTTGCGCCGCCCTTGTGGCCGGCAGGTTCGGTTGCGATTTCAGCAGCCGCTCCCGAGCTCTGCTTGCCGCTGCCAACCACCTTGTACTCAGAGGGAACGCTGACGCTGATGGTCGAGGTGAAGCGATTGACGCCGTAGCCGACCATGGGGAACCACCGTCCGGAGTAGAGCAGGTACGTTATGGGATCGCCGATGTAGGCGAGCTTCAGTCCCGGCACCGGGCTGTCGTCTCCCGACTGGATCGCGCCTTCGTATTCGAAGGTCAGAGTGTCGCTGCCGCCCTTGGTCAAGCCATTGGGCAAGGAGATGCGGATGGTCGAGTCCTGGTTGACCCGCTCCACAGACAGGGGCTGCCCGCTGGCATCGAGCACGCGGGTCGGACGCAACGCATTGTGTAACTCAAAGATGGCGATGGTGATGTCGTCGAGCGCCGTGAAGCGCACGCGAGCCTGTGCCTTGATCTGGTGGGTCTGCGGCGAGACGACGGCCTGGATGGCGTAGTCGTTGACCTGGAGGCGCTGCTTCTCAGCCGCGAAGCACGGGAAAACCAGACCGGCAGCCGACAGCACCAGAACGACGCGCACCAAAGATCGCGCTGCGATTTGCATTAGGGAGGTTGCTCCTGTTGTGCTCACTATAAATGATGGAAAACCCGCCGCAAAGGGACGCACGGATCTACCACAGAGACACAGAGAAGTTTCGAGTTTCAAGTTTCCAGTTTCGGACGTTCAGGGTGAACCGTTCAATCTGAAAACATTTACCACAGAGACACAGAGAATTCTATAGGTTTGAATCGCTCCGGTTCACAACTTGAAACTTGAAACTCGAAACTTCTCTTTGTTGGTGAACTCGACTCATCCTGACGGTCCCAGCAATGCAAGTACGGCCTGGGCTGCCCGCTCGGATGCAGTGCCGCCCTCGCCGCTGGGCCGCAAGCGACGCCGCACTTCGCCGAAGCCTGCCATCATGGTCTCTCGCGCTTCCCCTTGCGGAATGAGCCGCTGCAACTCGGCGCAAACCCTTTGCGGCGTGAACTCGCTCTGCACCAGTTCCGGAACCACGTCACGTTCCGCGATCAGGTTCACCATCGCAAAACGATCCACCTTTACTAGACGGCGGCCGAGGCCCCAAGTGAGCGGCGCCACGCGGTACACCATCGTGAACGGCGTGCCGATCAAGGCCGCCTCAAGCGTGGACGTGCCACTGGCGACCGCGGCCGCCCGCGCATGCAGCAAACTAGCCTGAGCGTCGCGAGTGAATGTAATCTGCGGTCCCTTGTAGTCGCGCAAAAACGCAGCCACCCAGCCTGCATCGAGGGTGGAAGCAACGGGAACTATGTAAACGTATTCCGGACCGAGAAGTTGCGCTGCTTCTAACAGCGTGGGGAAAATGCGCGAGACTTCGCCGCGCCGGCTGCCCGGCAACAAGGCAATCCACTCCCGGGCGGGATCCAGCTTATGTTGCGCGGCAAACTGCTCCCGCGTCACCTGCGGCGATGGCAGGTCGGCCAGCGGATGGCCGACAAACTGCGCCTCAATGCCGCGCTCGCGATAGAAGCGCTCCTCGAAC
>CAWIKZ010000002.1:172500-442464 GCA_963836875.1 uncultured Acidobacteriaceae bacterium | reverse complement strand
AGTTTGCCTCGAGGATGGGGCCGGATCGATCCAAGCCAAGTTCGCGCTCCAAGTCCTCCAGCGGAATTCTCGGCTCGTTGCGTTCGAGGGCGGCGATGCCGAGTACGTAGTCCTGTCTGTCGTCCAAGTATTCCCGAATGGCAAGGTTGGCGTGAAAACTAACGCTACGGCCGGTTTCTCTGGAGAGCCGTTCCAAGCGCTTTTCCAGTGTTGAGTCTAGTCGGATGCTTAACGGCTTCCTCATGAGTTCATCTTGACTGAAACCAGCAGCTCGCAAGGTTATTTTAGACAATCTTGTCGTGCTTCTCGAGATTGTGCCGGGCGCAGAGCAATTGGACATTGTCTTCCGTTATGGAACTCCCTCCCTTGGACCAAGGCAAATCATGGTCAAAATGCAGCTGATCTGTTGCACCACACATTACGCACCGGCCTCCGTCGCGCTTCCAGACGGCTAGCTTTACCGCAGTAGGAATTACTCTTCGTCGTTCGGCGTTAGCGTTTGGAGCTTTATCGAGATCCTCATCACCCTCAACAGCAATTAAGCGGAACTTGAATACTAACCGGTGTCTATCAGGCTCACGCCAAGAATCAACTAGGTGAAATATGCCGTTGTACGACCAGATGCCTTCGTGAAGCTTCTCGTAAACCCGTACTCTTTCAGGTCCGCGTAGACCATCCTTTGCCTCTTGCGCTGCCCGGTGAAACTTGCCATTTTGAGTGAGTCGTCCGGACGGCTGTTGCTCTGGCTGATCGGTGAGCTTTGGGTTTAAGCAAGAGCCAGTTTTCGATTGGTCATGTCCTTCATATATTAGCGTCGTACCACCATCCTCCAAGCGGTCCCGGTATGGCGCATTGCGCCGGGTGGACATTAGGATGACTGAATGGTACCCACGTAAACCATAATTCATACCCCGCTGAAGGCTGGTTCCTTCGCGACGACACATTTCTACATACGAGATGATGTTATCGCTCACACAGTTACCCACTAGGGCCTAACGCTTGGAGATCACAAGATCTTCTTGCCAAATGCCGACAGTGCCAGCTCGACCGCCAGCTCGGCTGTCTGGTTGCGCTCATCGAGGACCGGGTTCACTTCCACCAGTTCGAAGCTGAGCATGCGCCCGTGGTCGGCGATGATCTCCATCGCCAGGTGTCCCTCGCGATAGGTCGCGCCGCCCCAAACCGGAGTTCCGACGCCCGGCGCATCTTCAGGATCGATCCAGTCCAGATCGAGCGAAACGTGATAGCCCACTGTGCCGCGTCCTGCAAGGCGGAGGGCCTCCTCCATCACCGAGCGCATGCCGCGTTCGTCAATGTCGCGCATGGTAAAGACGTGGACGCCTGACTTCCTGATGTTTTCGCGCTCGTGATTGTCGACGTCGCGAATGCCCACCAGCACGCAGTTGTCGGGCTGTACTTTCGGACTGAAGCCGTACAGGTCGGTGAGCGGAGACTCGAACAGGCCCATGATGGCGCCCAATGGCATGCCGTGCACGTTGCCGCTGGGTGAACTGCCGGGGGTGTTGATATCGGTGTGCGCGTCAATCCACAACAGACCGATGCGCTGGTTCTTGCGGCGATAAAACTCGGCCACGCCAGACACCGTGCCCGCGGCAATGGAATGGTCGCCACCGAGGACCACGGGAATTTTCCCGGCCTCCAAGGTTTTCACCACGAGTTCGGCTTCTTTCGAGCAAGTCTGAGTGATTTCCTTCAGGTACTTGGCGTTGGGATCGCCTTCCGACTTGGTTTCCGCCAAAGCGACGGGTATGTTACCGCCATCTTCGACTTTGTAGCCGAGGGCCTCGAGCTTGGCTTCGAGTCCGGCGACGCGCATGGCCGACGGACCCATGTCAACGCCGCGACGCGACTGCCCGAGGTCGAGCGGCACGCCGATGATCCGGATGTGCTTGGTTTCGACGTGTTGTAATGGCTTCGTGATTGGACTGGTTGCCATAAGGATTCTCTGTCAAATCGTAATCCCACATTGTCGTACCACAATGTGGTACACGAAACTCGAAGCTACGGGTACAAGCGGTGCAGCGTGCGCGGGAAGGGAATGGTCTCGCGCACATGCTCCAAGCCGCATATCCAGGCCACAGCGCGCTCGATGCCCATGCCGAATCCGGCGTGCGGAACGCCGCCGAACTTGCGCAGGTCGAGATACCACTTGAAGGCCTCTTCCGGCAGCTCGTGCTCTTGAATGCGCTTCAGCAGAAGATCGTAGGACCCAATGCGCTGCGATCCCCCGATGATTTCCCCGTACCCCTCCGGCGCCAGCACATCCACGCACAGGGCAAACTCCGGCCGTTGCGGGTCGGGCTCCATGTAGAACGCCTTGATGGCCGCCGGATAGCGATGCACCATCACTGGCCGGTCGAATTGCGACGAGATGTAAGTTTCATCCGGCGAGCCGAAGTCGCCGCCCCACTCGAACTTGTTCTCGACCAGGCCCTTGGCGTGCCCTTCCTGCAACATCTGCACGGCCTCGTCGTAGGAGATGCGAGGGAAGGGCGTGGCAATCTTCTCCAGCTTGCTGACGTCGCGGCCGATCGTTTCCAACTCAGGGCGCCGCCTCTCCAGGCACCGCTTGACGATGAAGGTAATGAACTCTTCCGCCAGGACCATTAGATCGTCGAGCGTGGCGAAGGCGACTTCCGGCTCGACCATCCAGAACTCGGTGAGGTGGCGGCGCGTCTTCGATTTCTCCGCGCGAAAGGTTGGGCCAAAGCTGTAAACCTTGCCGAGAGCCATCGCCGTGGCTTCGATGTAAAGCTGTCCCGATTGCGTCAGGTAAGCCTGCTCGTCGAAGTAATCCACCGGAAACAACGTGGTCGTGCCTTCGCAGGCTGCGGGCGTGAGAATTGGTGGATCGGTGAGGGTGAATCCGCGGTCGTCGAAATAGTCGCGCGCCGCTTTGATGATCTCGGCGCGGACCCGCAAGATTGCGGCCTGACGCGGCGAGCGCAGCCAAAGATGGCGGTGCTCCATGAGGAAATCAACCCCATGCTCTTTCGGCGAGATGGGATAAGGATCGTCCGGATTGACACGCTGCAAAACCTGCGCGCCGCTAACGTCGAGTTCGTAGCCGCCGGGGGCGCGTTTGTCGGCACGCACCTTGCCGGTGACGACCACGCTGGATTCCTGGGTCAGGCCTTTGATCGAGTCGAACAGTTCAGGCGAGACGGCATTCTTGGCGACCACGCCCTGGATGACGCCGCTGCCGTCGCGAAAGATGGGGAACAGTAGTTTGCCGCTCTCGCGCAAGTTGTAGAGCCAGCCACGAAGGGTGACGGTCTGGCCTTCGTGCTGGCCGATTTCGCGGATGGTGGTGACGGGTGTTTCCAGTTTTTCCGATAGTTCCATGAGTCCCTAATCTCGTGCGTAATTTCGAAGATACATGCCCCGAGGACAAGCTGCTAGAAATCCGGAAAGCAGGTCTCTTGTATCTTACTTGGACTGCCCGCAGGCGGCGAGTTCGTCCGCCAAGAAATGTCTTTTCGCGGGTGATGCTGAGGGCTGGAGATTTTCTAATGGGGAAGGGCAGAAAGGATGAGAATCTTACGAATCGGTGGGCGCCAGTTCCGCCTCCAGCATTCCCATCTCCTGCAGGAGCTTGTAGGTGCGGTCGGCTTCGATGCGGTCGACGAGACTTAGCGCGAAGCCGACGTGGACCATCACGTAGTCACCCAGCCCGGCTTCGGGCACAAAGTCGAGGCAAACCTGGCGCACGATCCCGCCGAACTGCACACGGGCGGCCCGCATGGCGCCCTGCATTTCGATTGCAAGGATTTTTCCGGGTATAGCGAGGCACATGGCAGGTCTCCTCGGCAGCCAGTAAACCACCGCTTGTTACAGGAGGCTGTGACCAGCGGCACACCTCAACGTGATGATCTACTGGACCTCACATGGAGTTGCCCACCCCGTGTCCGCTCGAAGGAGGCTTTTTCCAGGTGCAGCGCACGCCCCGGCTTTGACGATGGTTACGCAAGTTAAGCTGTGTCCAAATCCGCACCCAGCAAGAATTTCAAGAAAAACAAGCCCGCGCGTTCTGGCCTGCCTCAGTTTCCGAACGGACGTTCGCTCACGTCGATGCGTGACCTGGGTCACTGACCCCGGTGTGCTGGTTGGACTAATAACTAGCACACGTTTGCAACTGCGGCGCGCCGAGCCCAGCGGCTTCCGTTTGCTGACGCACGTCAAACACGCCGAGAGTGGCTTGTGGAAGTTCCCCTGACCGCCGTCTGCAAGAACTTGCCAGATCTGGCCTACGCGAAAAAGTTATCGCCGGAGACCTGCTTCCAGGATTGGAAGCGGAGCGTTTTCGGCTGGAGTGGTCTTGGCTTTTGAAGCGCAGCGCTGGGCACAAGTGACAACAGGGATGGTGAAGCGGGGCAAGGAAGCTTGGTTCTAGTCCATATCGAACGCAGTAATAAGAGATCGTGGGAAACAAAAACGGAGCAGCAACCAACTCAAGGGTATAAGGGAGGCACAGTATGGCAGCTCGACTTGCCGAAGAATGGTTCGCCATATGCGGAGGTTGCGAAGTAACCATCCTCGACATCGGTGAACCGCTCCTCGACGTACTCAAGCAAGTGGAAATCGTGCACATGCCAGTCCTGATGGACCACAAGCTCTTTGGTCAGACTGGCGAAGGTACGGAGATGGAAATTCCCGCCGCGGATGTCGGACTTATATCGGGAGGAATCCGCAGCGAGGAGCACAAGAAACTGGCACAGGAGATGCGCAAGAAGTGCAAGGTCCTGATCGCTTTGGGTTCTTGCGCCTGCTTTGGCGGCGTACCTGCTCTCGCCAACCAGTTCAGCACGCAAGAATTGCTGGAGAAGGTGTATCGCGACAGCGTCACCACCGACAAAGATGGCATACCCAACGAGCAGATTCCCGCGCTGACCGATCGGGTGTATGCCGTCCACGAGGTGGTGCCGGTGGATGCCTATTTGCCGGGATGTCCAACCACGCCGGAGATGGTGGCGGGAGCGCTGGTTGCACTTCTGGAAGGCAAACCGTTGCCCGCGCTGGCGACGAAGAGCGTTTGCGATGAGTGTCCCACCAAGCGCGAAAAGAAGGCGGTCTCGACGCTAAAGCGCCGACTGGAAGCGCCGGACTTCGTGCCGGGAGCGCCGCTGAGCGAAATGCGCTGCCTGATGGAGCAGGGCATCCTGTGCCTGGGGCCGGCGACGCGCGCCGGTTGCGGGGGCAGTGACGGTAACCCGCGCTGCATCCGCGCCTACATGCCCTGTGAGGGTTGCTTTGGCCCGATGTCGGACAAAGCCAATCCCATGGTGGACATGATGGGAGCACTCTCCTCCATTGGCCTCGATCCCAAACAGATTCCGGACCGGGCCGCAACCTTCAACCGTTTTGCTGGCGCCGGCCGTCTGCGGCCGCTGCCCCGGAGGTGATCCATGTCAAAGACACTGGTCATACAACCTGTCACCCGCATCGAGGGCCACGCCAAGATAACCATTCAGCTCAACGATGCCGGCAACGTGGACACCGCCCGGGTGAACGTCATTGAACTGCGCGGCTTCGAAAAATTCTGCCTGGGCCGTCCGGTAGAAGACATGCCGCGCATCACGCCGCGCATTTGCGGGGTCTGTCCGTGGTCGCATCACCTGGCCTCGGCCAAGGCTTGCGACGCGGTCTTTGGAGTCGAGCCGCCCCCGGCTGGCAAGAAGTTGCGTGAGCTGTGCAACAGCATTGCCTTCATGGAAGAGCACATCCTGCACTTCTACTTCCTGGCGGGAGCCGATTTCCTGCTGGGGCCGGATGCGCCTTACTCGGTCCGCAATGTTATCGGGATATTGCAGGCAGCTCCCGACATCGCCCGGCAAGTGGTGAAGGTGCGCCACATGTGCGCCAAGATGCTGGAAGTCCTGGCGGGCAAGCCGATCCATCCCCAGGCGGCTGTTCCTGGCGGATTCAGCAAACCGTTGGCTTCGGGTGAGCGCGACCAATTGCGCAAGCAGGCCGATGAGGCGCTGGAACTGGCCAAGTTCTCCATTACTTTTGCCAAGGAGAACATCTTCCCCAAATACCTCGACGTGGTGAAGTCGCTGGGAGTGATCACGACCGGCTTCATCGGCACTGTCAAGGAGGACGGGGCGCTCAACCTTTACGACGGAAAGATTCGCCTGATGACGCCAACTGGCACCTATCAGGACTTTCCGTGTGACCGCTATACGGAGTTCATCTCCGAGCACATCGAATCGTGGAGTTACTTGAAGTTCCCCTATGCCAAACAGTGGGGCGAGGGTTTCTCCATGGATGTGGAAAACCCCAAGGGCGTGTATCGCGCCAACACGCTGGCGCGCATCAACACCTGCGACTATATCGACACGCCGCTGGCGCAGACCGAACTGGAGGAGTTTCGCGCCAAGTTCGGGCGGCCCGCACAGCTCACCCTGCTCTATCACTGGGCGCGGCTGATCGAGTTGCTCTACAACGCCGAAAATACCGTCCGCTTGCTGGACGATCCCGAGATCACCAGCACCGAGACCCGGGTGAAGGTTACGCCGCGGGCAGCGCGAGGCGTAGGCGTCACCGAAGCGCCGCGCGGCACGCTCATCCACGACTACACCACCGATGCCGACGGCTTGATCACCAACGTCAACCTGATTGTGGGCACTACCCACAACAACGCTCCCATCAATATGTCGGTCACGCAGGCCGCCAAGAGTTTGATCCATAACGGCGTGTACGACCAGGGAGTGCTGAACACAGTAGAAATGTCGATCCGCGCCTACGATCCATGCTTGTCCTGTGCGACCCACCGGCTGGACGGGAAGCTGTCGGTCAAGCTGGACATCTTCAGCGCGGACGGCAAATTGCTTGACTCGCTTGCCAACTGAGGGCAGCGAAGGAGGAGGTAGCACATGCGGGAGGTCGATCCAGACGATCTTCCCGAGTTCTGCTGGAAGCCGACCCTGGTGCTCGGCTGCGGGAATATTCTGTTTGGCGATGACGGCTTCGGGTGCGCGGTAGTTGACTATCTCGAGTCACACTACCAAGTGCCCGAAGCGGTTTGCTTGCTCGACGTGGGCACGGGCGTGCGCAAGCTGTTATTCACCCTCTGCCTGAGCTCCGCGCGTCCGCAGCGGTTGCTGATCCTGGACGCAATCGATGCCGGGCGCACGCAAGGCGAGATATTCGAGATCGATCCCGCCGAGATTCCCCCCGTCAAACTCGACGATTTCTCGCTGCACCAGTTGCCCACCTCCAACCTGCTGCGCGAGTTGCAAGAAAGTTGCGGGGTCGAAGTACGCGTGCTGGCCTGCCAGACGGGGCCGCTGCCGGAAGAAATCTCGCAAGGTTTGTCGGAGGCCGTCAACCAGGCCGTGGCGCAAGCGGCGGAGTGGCTGGTGCGCGAGTATTTCTCCCGCACCACTGCGGGGCGAGGAGATTTATGCCTGGCCAGCGCGTAATTTTGCGTCGGAGATTGAATCTATGAGCCCAAATATCTCCTTAGTCCGCGATGGGAAAAAGTTCATGTGGGACGGGCGGCCCTACGCCAGCCAGGATGAAGCCTCCCATGCGGGAGAGACGTATCGAAACGCCGGGTTTGAGATCTTCACGGCGGAAGTAGAAGGACAATTTCTGGTCTACACGCGGAGAGTAGTGAGCAACGTTGCGGTGACGACGCAATAGCTGCACATCTGCAAGCAGGTGGTCTATGGCGGTAGAAGCGATTCCGGTCTCCGATCCCACGTTGTTGGCCGACATCCGGCGGTATGGAAAGTTCGATCCTACGGGCTGCTACCAATGCGGGAGTTGCACGCTCACCTGCGATCTGGTGGACGATACTGTGACCTTTCCCCGCAGGAGCATTCGCTATGCCCTGCTGGGACTGAGAAAGCCGCTGGTCCAAAGCCTGGATCCGTGGGTCTGCCATGACTGTGGCGAGTGCTCTATTGCCTGTCCGCGTCAAGCAGAACCCAGAATCTCCATGCTCACGCTGCGGCGCTTCCTCAGCGCGCAGTACGACTGGACGGGCATCGCCCCCAAGCTACTCCAATCTGGGGCGTGGTACCTCGGTTCCTTAGTCTTCGTGGCGGCGCTCACCTTTCTGCTGATCCTGGGCTATCACTTGTGGTACGTGAAGATGCCGGCTACTCAGCTTGTCACCACGCCGCTTGGCCTGGAGCACATGTTCCCGCTCATCATTTACTACACGCTGACGGTGGCCCTCCTTCCACTGTTCTTAGTGTTATCGCGTGTCTTCCGCATCTGGCGGCTGACCATGAGTGCAGAAGAGCGGGCGCACATTCCATTTTCTACCTATGTTGCCGAGTTCTGGACCTATGTGTACCAGTCAGCGACTCATTCCCTGATGCGTAAGTGCCCGGACCGAGGCCGCTGGCTCGGCCATTGGGGTCTGGCCTTCGGCACCGTGATGATGCTCACCATCAAGGTGTTCGGTCTAAGGTGGTTTCAAACCGACAACCTTTACCCCTTCTACAATCCCCAGCGGTGGCTCGGATACCTCGCGGCAGGCCTCATTCTCTATGGCATGGGAGAGATTTTCTTAGGTCGGCTGCGGGCCCAGAAGGAGATCTACAAAGAAACGCGGGTCCCGGACCTTGCCTTTCCCATCTTGCTGGTGTTGACCGTGCTCAGCGGTCTGTCGGCACACATTTTTCGCTATGCCGGCTTTGCCCTCACCTGTCACTTTTTGTACGCCCTGCACATTGTCATCGCCACGCCCATGCTGCTGGTGGAGATGTCGTTTGGCAAGTGGGCCCACATGGTTTATCGGCCGTTGGCCCTGTATTTCCTGGCGGTCAGGCAGAGGGCCGGGCGGCAAGCGCCGTCAGCGGAGGTGGTTCCCCATGCAGCCTGAGTGGTCCCAAACCCCACCGATCGGCGCTGCCCTGGTCGTAGGAGGCGGTATCGGCGGCATGCAGGCGGCGCTGGATCTCACTGCCGCCGGCATTAAGGCCTACCTGACCGATCGCGGGCCGGCCATCGGGGGGGTCATGTCGCAACTGGACAAGACCTTTCCCACCAACGATTGCGCGATGTGTACCATGGCCCCGCGGTTGGTCGAGGTCGGCCGCCACCGCGACATTGAAGTGCTCACTCTGAACGACGTGCAAAGCGTCCGGGGAGTCCCCGGGAATTTCACCGTCACTCTCGCCCGGCGACCGCGCTTCGTGGATGAAGCCAAGTGCACGGGCTGCGGGTCGTGCGTCGCCAATTGTCCCACCCGCAACCATGTACAGCCCGTGCCCAGTCCGCCGCTCGAGCTGGAGCCTGAGCTCCGCGGAACCCTGGCCACCACCATCGCTCGCCACAAGAGCCGGCAGGGACCGCTGATGCCCATTCTTCAGGAGGTCAACGCAACCCTCAACTATTTTCCCGAGAACGTGCTGCGCTACATCGCTCAGGAGACCGGCTATCCGCTGGCCCACATTTATCGCATTGCGACTTTCTACAGCGCTTTTAGCGTGGTGCCCCGCGGCAAATACGTGATCAACGTCTGCATGGGCACCACCTGCTATGTGCGAGGCAGCCAAGGACTGATGGACAAGGTCAGCGAAACGCTTGCCATCAAGCCGGACGAAACAACCCCCGACCTGAAGTACACCCTCAAGAGCGTGCGCTGCATCGGGTGCTGCGGGCTGGCCCCCGCCCTCATGGTGGGCGGCGAGGTTTACGGAAAGCTGACCCGCAAAGACGTCCCGGACATTGTGCGCAAATGCGGAGAGGTGGCATAGCGTGCCCAGGCTCACCCTAGAACAGCTCCGCGAGAGGCGAGAGGCGGCCAGCAAGCAGGCCCGCCCCGGCAACGGCGAGTTCAAGGGGAAGATTACCGTCCACATGGGCACCTGCGGGATTGCCGCCGGGGCGCGGTCGGTGCTGGCAGCGGTTCGCGAGGAACTGGTGAAGATAGCCAACAGCGGTGTCGTTCTCACTACCAGCGGATGTGCTGGTCTGTGCTCTCGCGAGCCCATGATCACGGTGGCGCTGCTGAATACCCCTCCGGTGAAATACGGCGAACTCACTCCCGAAAAAGTTCGGGAGATCTTTGCCAAGCACGTGGTGGATGGGACTCCCGTCATGGAGTACGCCATCGACAGCGGTTCAGAATTCTTCAAGAAGCAGTTGCTCCTTGTCCTGAAGAACACCGGAACCGTCGATCCTGAAAGGATTGAGGACTACCTCGCTCGCGACGGCTATGTTGCACTGGAGAAGGCTCTCACCTTGCTGACCCCCGAGAACGTGATCGAGGAGGTCACACGCTCCGGCCTGCGGGGCCGGGGAGGAGCGGGATTCCCTACCGGCATCAAGTGGAAGGTGTGCCGGGGAGAGAAAAAGACCCCGAAGTACATCATCGGGAATTGCGACGAAGGGGACCCGGGAGCCTACATGGACCGGAGCCTGCTGGAATCCGATCCACATTCCGTTGTCGAAGGAATCACCATCGCCGCCTATGCCATCGGGGCGTCCCGCGGTTTTGTGTATGTGCGCAGCGAGTACCCCCTGGCGATTCAGCGGCTGCAGGGAGCCATCCAGCAGGCCCGCGAGTACGGCTTGCTGGGAGAAAAGGTCCTGCACTCCGGGTTCGATTTCGACGTGGAGATTCGCGAAGGGTCAGGCGCCTTCGTCTGCGGCGAAGAGACCTCCCTGATCCACTCCATTGAGGGAGAGAGTCCCGAACCCCGGCAGCGGCCTCCCTTCCCGGCGCAGGTGGGCCTCTGGGGCTGCCCGACGGTGATCAACAACGTTGAGACCCTGGCCAACCTCCCCATAATCCTCAACCGGGGAGCAGAGTGGTACTCCGGCATCGGGACCGCCACCAGCAAGGGCACCAAGATATTCTCCCTGGTGGGGAAGATCAACAACACCGGCTTGATCGAGGTGCCGATGGGCATCACCCTGCGCGAGGTCATCTACAACATCGGCGGAGGCATTCCCGGCAACAAGCAGTTCAAGGCGGTGCAGACGGGTGGCCCTTCCGGGGGTTGCATCCCCAGCAGCCTCATTGATCTCCCCATTGATTACGAGAGCCTGAAGGAAGCCGGTTCGATGATGGGTTCCGGCGGGATGATTGTGATGGATGAAGACACCTGCATGGTGGATGTCTCCAAGTTCTTCATCCAGTTCACCAATGACGAGTCCTGCGGCAAGTGCAGCGCCTGCCGCGAGGGCAGCGACGCCGTGCTCGAGGTCTTGACCAGGATCTCGGAAGGGGAAGGGCGCCCAGGCGATCTGGAGTTCCTGGAGGAACTGGGGCGGGCCATTAAGGACGCCTCCATGTGCGGGCTGGGCCAGACTCTGCCCAACCCGGTGCTGTCCACTCTGAGATACTTCAAGGACGAGTACGTAGCGCATATCACCGACAAGAACTGTCCGGCGAAGGTCTGCAAGCCCCTCATCAAGTACTACATCGATCCCGACAAGTGCCCCGGTTGCCTGTTGTGTTTCAAGGGTTGCCCAGCCGGGGCGGTGAAAGGAGAGTCGAAGCACGTCCACGTGATCGACCAGGCCATTTGCACCAAATGCGGCGAGTGCCTGGAGATTTGCCCGCCCAAAGTTTCGGCGGTCGTCAAGCTTTCGGGGAAAGAGGCCCTGGAACTGCAGTCGTTGCCTGCTCCGGTCCCGGTCAAGGAGTGGAGGGCACGGCGAGCCATGGAAACAGGAACGGGAGTCAGGCGCTAGCCATCGAGAACGAAATGCCCAGCCTCACCATTAACAACACGCCGGTGGAAGTTGCGGAGGGGACGAAACTTCTCCACGCCATAGAACAGGCCGGCGTCAAGGTCCCCACCCTCTGCCACCATAAGGCGCTGACTCCCTATGGCGCCTGCCGGCTGTGCATCGTTGAGGTGCAGGCTCCGGGCAGGCCGGCCTCTGTCCAAGCTTCCTGCTCGTACCCTGCCTTGGACGGGCTCAGCGTCTTGACCCATAGCGAGAGGGTCATGCAGGCACGGCGCATCGTGGCCGAGCTTCTCCTGGCGCGCAGTCCCGACGCCGAGGTCATCCGACGCATGGCCGCGGAACTGGGAGTCCGGGACACCCGCATCAAGAAGAAGAACGACGACTGCATCTACTGCGGGCTGTGCGTGCGGATGTGTCAGGAACGGATGGGAAGGGCCGCCATTGGCTTCTCTGGCAGGGGACCACGAAAGAAACTGGAGGCGCCTTTCGGCAAGCACAATCCGGTCTGTTGGACCTGCGGGGCATGCAATTTCATTTGTCCCACCGGCAAACAGGTTTCATCCCTGACCAGCGCGGCGCCTTTCCTGCCCATTCTCAACGCCTACAACATGGGGCTCGAGCCCAGGCCCGCTGCCTACATCCCCTACCCGCAGGCCATTCCCAACAAGGCCGTGATCGATCCGGACTCCTGCATCCATTTGAGTTACGGGTCCTGCGGAATCTGCCAGGAAGTGTGCGAGGCCAAGGCAATCAATTTTGACCAGAAGCCGGAAACCCTTGAGCTTAGTGTGGGGGCCATCGTCCTCGCGCCGGGCTACGAGATCTTCGACGCCCGGTTGAAGAAAGACCTGGGTTATGGCCGCTTCCCGAATGTGCTCACGGCCCTGGAGTTCGAGCGAATTCTGTCCGCCTCTGGACCTTACTCCGGTCAGGTGCGGCGCCCCTTCGACCGGCGGGAGCCGAAGCGGGTCGCTTTCCTGCAGTGCGTTGGATCGCGCGATTTCGAGCACGACTACTGTTCGTCCGTCTGCTGTATGTATGCCACCAAAGAAGCCATCATCGCCAAAGAGCATCTTGGCGAAGATCTGCAATGCGACATCTTCTTCATGGACCTGCGCGCCTTCGGCAAGGGTTTCGAGCAGTATTACCGCAGGGCGCAAGAGCTCGGTGTGCGCTATATCCGTTCTCGCGTGCCGAAAATCGAGGAAGTCGCAGGCAGCCGAAATTTGATGGTTCAGTATCTGGGCGAAAACGACAGAAAGCTGTCCCAGGAGTACGACCTGGTCGTCCTGTCGGTGGGCATGCAGCCGCCGAAGGATGTTAAGGTCCTTGCCGACCGCTTCGGAATTGCGCTTAACGAATTCAATTTCTGTGGGACTTCCGCGTTCCAGCCCGCGGAATCGTCACGCCAGGGAATTTACGTCGCCGGCCCGTTTGCCGAGCCCAAAGACATCCCCGAAACCGTGATGCAAGCTTCGGCGGCGGCGGCCGAGGTGCTCTCGCTTTTGAAGGATGCCAGGGGCACCCTGATCACGCCCAAGCTTTACCCGCCGGAAAGAGATGTGAAAGGACAAGAGCCTCGCATCGGAGTTTTTGTCTGCCACTGCGGGACCAATATCGCCGGCGTGGTCGATGTCCCGAACGTCGTGGAATATTTGAAAACGCTGCCCAACGTGGTGTACGCGGAGAACAATCTTTATACCTGCTCCAACGATACTCAGGACCGGATTAAGGAAAAGATCGCTGAACACGATCTGAATCGGGTGGTGGTGGCCTCCTGCACTCCGCGGACCCACGAGCCGCTCTTCCGCAACACCATCGCCGAGGTCGGCCTCAATCCCTATCTCTTTGAGATGGCCAACATCCGCGACCAGTGTTCCTGGGTGCACATGCATGAGCCGGAAAGGGCCACGCAAAAGTCCAAGGATCTGGTCAGAATGGCGGTGGCCAAATCTCGCCTGTTACAGCCTCTGCAGAGGCAGCGGATCAAAATCCAGAAATCTGCCCTGGTCATTGGTGGCGGGATCTCTGGCATGACCGCCGCTTTGACGCTGGCCCGCCAAGGCTCCGACGTGTATCTGGTGGAGAAGGAGAAGGAGCTTGGCGGTAATCTGCGGCACCTCTACTATTCACTCAACGGAGAAAGGCCACAGGAAGAATTGGCCCGCCTGCGCGACGAAATCCAACGGAGCAGCAGAATCCGTCTGTTTACTGGCGCAATCATCGAAAACATCGAAGGCTCCATCGGCAATTTCAAAACCAGAATCTCAACTCGCGGCGAGACCACCGAAGTCGAGCACGGGGTCGTAATCGTAGCCACGGGCGCGAAGCAGTACCAGCCAAAAGAATACTTGTATGGACACGACGACGGTGTCATCACGCAGCGCCGGCTCGAAGCACGCCTTGCCTTCGGGAACGGCTTCCTGGCCGGGGCAGCGAATCGGCCAGCAAAAACCATTGTCATGATCCAGTGCGTGGGATCGCGAGACGCCGATCATCCCTACTGTTCCAGGGTATGTTGCGCCGACGCCATCAAGAACGCGCTGCGCATAAAGAAGCTTTCCCCCGAGACGAACGTGTACGTCCTTTACCGGGACATCCGCACCTACGGCTTCAAAGAGAGCTACTACACCAAGGCGCGTCAGCAGGGCGTCGTGTTTGTGCGCTACGACGAGGAGCGCAAGCCGGAGGTGTCGCGGAACTCCCATGCGCTCGAGGTCACCGTCTTTGACCAAACCCTGGGCATGCCGATGTTGATCCGGGCCGACCTGGTGGTTCTGTCGGCGGGCATTCATCCGAATGAAGAGAATCGCACCCTCGCACAGTTCCTCAAGGTCCCGTTGAACAGCGAGGGCTTCTTCCTCGAAGCCCACATGAAGCTGCGCCCGGTGGACTTCATGACCGACGGCGTCTTTTTGTGTGGACTGGCCCATTCTCCGAAGGGCCTTGATGAATGCATCCTGCAGGCCCAGGCGGCATCGGCGCGAGCAGCCGCTGTCCTCGGTCAGGACAGCCTGGAGTTGGGGGCGAACATCTCCCAGGTGGTGGACGAGAGCTGCGATGGCTGCGCCTACTGCGTGGACACGTGTCCCTTCAAGGCGATCACCCTGGTCGAATACATGTGGCAGGGGTCGGTTAAGAAGGTCGTCGAGACCAACGAAAGCACCTGCAAAGGCTGCGGATGCTGCCAGGCGACCTGTCCCAAGAACGGCATCTTCGTGCGGGGATTCACCCTCGATCAAATCCGAGCCCAGATTGAGGCCGCCCTGGAGGTGGCGTGATGGAAGATAGCTTTCAACCTCTGATCCTGGCTTTCTGCTGCAACTGGTGCTCGTATGCCGGCGCCGATTTGGCCGGTGTCTCGCGCATCCAGTACCCGCCCAGCATCCGCATGATTCGCGTGATGTGCTCGGGCATGGTCCATCCCAACCTGGTGATCGAGGCGCTGACCAAGGGCGCCGACGGCGTCCTCATGTGCGGCTGTCATCCCGGCGATTGCCACTATCAGGAGGGCAACCTGAAGGCTGAAAAGAGGGCCGACGCTCTCCGCCTGATGCTGGCCGACTTCGGACTCGAAGAAGAGCGCTTTCGCCTGGAATGGGTCTCGGCGGCGGAAGGCCCACGATTCGCCCAAGTAGTGAGCAGCTTTACCGAGCAAGTGCAGAAGCTCGGCCCCAGCCCCTACAAGCCGTAAGAAACTCGTTCGTCCGCAACATCGACCTGAGGCGCCAACCCTGGACCGCTACAGTTACGCGCCGGCGCCGCAGGTTCACGCCTCACATTGCGAAGTGATGAGGCTCACTGCGCCCTTGTTTATAGGGTCCATACTGGAGTTGTTTATGGCTGCCCACAGCCCGGCATGGGGACAAAACCTGTGCCGCTTGCGATGGCCATTGGTGAGCTTTCCCTGCGCCTTGCGCCTTGGCACTTGCGGCTGGCAGCATGTCCGCATCGGAGGTGTCAGCAATGCCGACCGTCATTGAACCGAAAGCCAACAAGGATGCAAAAGCGCAACCCGTTCCCCCCGTCTCCAACGAACCTGAGCTGTTTGCCGCGGAAGTCGCGATGGAAGGCAAGAGCTCCGGCTTCATGCCGCTAGTGTTGATTGCGGGATTGATCCTGGTGGTTGGTGGGACCATTTTCTACTTTGTGAAAGGCGCTCGCGACGTTCTTACCGTGCCAGTTGCGACCACTTCAGTTACCAGGATTCTGGACGCGCAGGGCCCGGCGACCATCCGCTTCAGCACCGGGACCGTAGTCTCCACCGTCAACGAAAAGCCGCAGGATCCGCACTACAAGCTGCTGGCCAAGACCGGCGTCATTGTCACCAAACCGAAGGCGAAGGGCTCCAGTTCGTTGATCGTCGCCCTGACACCCGCGGGCGAGAAGTTGTTCAGCACCATCAAAGGTGTGGAAAAGGCGAGCAATCGCGACGGGACAGTTACGTACGTGATTCCGTTGGCGGAGCGCAAGCTGGTGGACGTGGCCAAGGTCACCATGATTAAACCGCATCTGGCTCGCGTGGAATATAGCTGGAAGTGGGAACCCAATCGCCTGGGGAGCGAGTTTGACGCTTCCGGCAGCTTGGTAAAGAGCTTTTCCGGTTGGGACCGCGCCACTCTCATCAAGACCTACGGCGCAGATTTTTATGGCGCGCCACCAACCAAGGCCAGCATTGTTCTGATGGAAACAGATAACGGCACCTGGAAGCCGTACGTCGAATAGCGAGTGCGGCAGAGCGTTCGTGCAGGGAGGAGGAGCCAAATCCTCCCTTGCTTTTTTCCCAGGAAACGCGCAGAAGCGGCGGCCGATTCTGGTTCTGATGACAATTTCTCCGCGAGCGGTCACTCTCATGCCGCCAGCGATCAAAACTTTATAACAGAAAGAAGACGTCCTCCTATGACTCGCATTGCGATCGTCGCCTTGGCCCTGCCGCTTTTCTCTTTGATGCTGGTCGCGCAACCGCTGCAATCGCCTGACGCCCAGCAGAAGAACGCTTCCTCGGTTGTGGTTATCACGGACCAGGACAATGGAAAAGATATTGACCTTCCCGCAGGCGGCACCCTGGCGATCCGGCTGAACAGCAACCCGTCAACTGGGTACAGTTGGGCGATCAAAGGCGACCCATCGCCTCTCAGACTGGTGAAGAGTTCTACGAAGAAGAATGGCCAAAACAGCCATGTCGCGGGCGCGCCGATCACGCAGGAGTTCCGGCTGAGGGCCGTTTCCGCGGGGATGGCATCGCTCACCTTGGAATACCGCCGGCCCTGGGAACACGACGTGGCTCCGGTGAAGACGTTCCAGGTCAGGGTGAAGGCGCGCTGAAGCCGAAGCGGGCCGGGCAAGGGAGCTTGCCGGCCCATTTTCGGGGCCCCCTGACATCGCGTTTCCCCCATGTTCGCGCGTCACAAACAAGTGTGACTTTGGTCGTTGCCGATCTGCGGGAAAGAGTTAGAATAGAGTTGGAATTGAAAATGATTTTCAACTTCATATTCGGCCGTCATAAGAAACAACCTAAGCGCCCGGCCAGCGCCCTCGCCGATCTGCGCGTCGGAGAGAAAGCCATTCTCGCCGATTTGGAACTCTCTCCTCCGGTAGCCGAACATCTCATGAACCTGGGTTTCGTGCCCGGCCTGGAAGTCACGGTCGCGCGCAGCAGCCCGGGTGGCGATCCCCGAGTGTACCGGGTGGAAGGCACCGAAGTTGCCATGCGCCGCGATCTGTCGCGCCACATCCACGTAGAACTGGCTGGGGCGCCCGTGTTCGGAGACTAACGCATGGGCGCCTCGACCATGAGCTGCCATGCGGTGGCGCAGCCCAGGGATGAATCCCTCAGCACGTCGTATCGCACGGTGGCGGTCGTCGGCCCTCCCAATTCCGGCAAGACCACCCTCTTCAACCGGCTCACCCGTCTGCGCCAGAAAGTCGGCAATTTCCCCGGCGTCACCGTCGAACACCACACCGGATACGTGCGCGATCTGGAAGGCCATGAGGTCGCGCTGATCGATCTGCCCGGCGTCTACAGTCTGACTCCCAAGTCCGAAGATGAAAAGGTAGCGGTCGATGTCTTGACCGGACAGATGCCGGGCACGCCGCGCCCGGACGCGATCATCGTGGTTTTGAATTCCACCAACCTGCATAGCCATCTGGTATTGGCGGGCCGCGTCATCGCGCTGGGCTTGCCGACGCTGGTGCTGCTGAACATGGCCGACGAGCTGCGCAAGCAGGGTGGTCAGGTGGACGTGCTGTCGTTGGCGCGCCAGTTGGGCACGCCCGTGGCGCTGGTCAGCGCTACTACAGGCGAAGGCATTGTCGCAGTGCAGAATTTTCTGTCCGCTGCAACCGCCAGCCCCGAGCCCTTGGAACTGCCCGTAGTGGGAAGCACGCGCGGTTATCGCGAGTGGGCCGTGAAGGTCGGCACCAATGCCAAGTACCACCGTCCGGCAACTCCGGTTTGGACGCAGCGACTGGACTCCATATTCCTGCACCGCACCTGGGGCGCGGTCATCTTTGGCGTGGTCGTCGTCGGCGTCTTTCAGACGATCTTCGCGATTGGCCAGCCGCTCTCGAACCTGCTGCAGCATTTCCTCGATGCCAGTGCCTTGCAAATTAGCAATCATCTGCCGCACGGGATGCTGAGCTCGCTGATCGTGAACGGCGTGTGGAAGGGGACCGGTTCAGTGCTGGTATTCCTGCCGCAAATTCTGCTGCTGTTTTTGGTCATCGGAATTCTCGAGGACTCCGGATATCTTTCGCGCGCCGCGGTCATCGCCGATCGCACCATGTCGCGGGTTGGCCTGAATGGTAAGAGCTTTATACCGCTGCTGTCGGCTTATGCCTGCGCGGTGCCGGCCATCATGGCGACGCGCACCATCGAGAACAAGCGCGATCGCATTGCCACCATCCTGATTGCGCCCTTCATGACCTGCTCGGCGCGCTTGCCGGTTTACACCATGGTGATCGCGGCGTTCCTGCCGAACCGGCCCGTGCTCGGTGTGTTCCTGGGCACGCGGGCGCTGGCGATGCTGGGGCTGTATGTTCTCGGCTTCCTGATGGCGGTGTTCACGGCGCGGCTGCTGAAGTCGTCGGTTCTGAAGAGCAAGGACGCGCCCTTCATTCTGGAGATGCCGCCTTATCGCTGGCCCACGCTTGTGTCCCTGGGATTGCGGCTGGTGGACCGAGGCAAAGCATTCCTCTATCGCGCAGGTACGGTGATCATGCTGGTTTCGCTGCTGCTGTGGGCGGCGACCAACTTCCCCATGCATCATGGGCAGCCGCCCGCAGTGCAAGACAGCGTCGTTGCGTGGGTGGGTCACGCCATCGAACCTGCCATTCGTCCGCTTGGTTTCGATTGGAAAATCGGAGTTGGACTGCTGACCTCCATCGCTGCGCGCGAGGTAATTATCGCCACCCTGGGCACCTTGAACGGAATCGATCCCCAGTCCCATGCTGTTGACTTGCAGGCGGCACTGAAGCATGAGCTGACACCCGCGGGCGCCGTCGCCCTGCTCGTCTTCTTCGCGTTCGCCATGCAATGCATGTCCACCATTGCCGTGGTGCGTCGCGAAACCAACGGATGGAAGTGGCCGGTGCTGCAGTTCGGCTACATGACCGTTGTGGCCTACGTCTCCGCCTTCGCGGCCTACAATATCGTCGGGCACTTCGTTCACTGAGTAATCTCCCGCTTGCCCATTGGGGTAAAATTATTGGGTCGGAATTCGGCATGGCAACCGTACAGATTTCGCTTGAAGAGTACCTGCGGACGAGCTACCACCCTGACCGTGACTACGTCGAGGGCGAGGTGCAGGAGCGCAACTTGGGAGAATTCGATCACGCGGCAGTGCAAGCTTTTCTGACTGCCTGGTTTTATGAACACCGCCAAGAGTGGCATCTGCACGTATTGGTAGAGATGCGAGTCCGCGTCTCCGCAGAGCGCGTGAGAATCCCCGATGTTTGCCTGGTCGCCCGAGGCCAGGAAATCGAGCAAGTTCTTACCAAAGCCCCGCTGGCCGTTATCGAGATACTTTCTCCCGAAGACCGCATTTCGCGCTATAACGAACGGCTGGCCGACTACCGCCGAATGGGCATTCAGAACGTGTGGGTCATTGATCCTGCCAATCGAGTGGGTTACGACTGCAGCACGGCAGCGTGGTTGCCGGTTGAAGAATTTCGCATAGCCGGTTCTTCAATATTCTTGCAGCTTACCGATCTGTGGAGCGAGTTGCAGGTGAATCACTGATCGGGAGCCACAGGCTTTCTTACTCAATCAACCACGTCAACCGCGAAGTTCCTTCACCAGCCCCGGCAACACTTCTCCTGCCTTGCCCAGCACCACCTCATCGAAGAACTTGCCGTTGGCCGGCTCTTCCGGTCCGATGTAGAGGGCGCGGGCGCGATTGATGCGGGCCATGCGTACGAAGCTGGCCGCCGGCTCGACCACGCCCGAGGTCCCAATGGTCAACAGCATGGTGCACACCCTGAGCTGCTCGAAGATGCGGTCCATGGCAAAGGGCACCTCGCCGAACCAGCAGATGTGTGGTCGCAGCAGCGCGCCGCATTGCGGGCAGCTGGGAATTTCCGCTCGCGACAGATACAGACGCTCGTCGTCAAAAGGCGAGCTGCGGCAGGTTTCGCGCGAGCAGCGCGTCTGCATCAGGCGGCCATGCATGTGAACGAGGCGCTGCGAGCCGGCTTGCTCGTGCAGGGAATCGACGTTCTGCGTGCAAAGAAAGCAGCGCTCATCCAGGGCACGCTCCAGTTCCGCCAGCGCGCGGTGAGCGGGATTGGGAGCCACCGTTGCCGCCCGCTTGCGCCGCTCGGAATAAAACTGCCACACCAGTTCAGGATTGGCGTGGAAAGCTTCGGGCGTGGCTACTTCTTCCACGCGATGTCCGCGCCAAAGTCCATCGGCGCCGCGAAAGGTCGGAAGTCCGCTTTCGGCGCTGACGCCGGCGCCGGTCAGCACGAACACGCGGTCCTGCGATGTCAGCGGTTGAGTCATCGTCCTTCTTAAGTGTCGGTTGCTGGCCACGCTTGAGCTACTCGTCGAAAAATATGATCGCAGCAGTGCCCGACGATGCTGCGATGTGCCCCACTTGGTTACATCATCCTATCGCGTTTCTATATACTGAGTGGTTCGGTCGCCATCGGTTTTCGGGTCTGAGAAACCGGCGGTCGCATCCGTCCCGGCCGCCAGGGAATCTATAACTTATACATCCGACACGCAAAGGCTGAGGCTACAGGTCGCAGAAGCCCGGCCAGAGAGTTTGTCATCCTTGTCCACCCTAACGATATCGAGCCAGACCACCAGCGTTGACAGCGAGAAGCTGGAGCGCGTCATGGACGCCTTCCGCCGCTGGGGCTACTTGAAAGCCAATCTCGATCCCCTGGGGTACTTCGGCCCGCTCTCCCATCCTGAGTTGGACATTTCCGGCGAGGGCGTCGATCTGGCGCGCCGTATCTACTGCGGCAGCATCGGTGTCGAGTTCATGCACATCCCTGATCCGGAGCGGCGCCAGTGGATTCAGGAGCGCATGGAGTCGCCGCAGCCGGAGCCGGTGGACCGCTCCAGAATTCTCGATCAACTGGTGCGATCCGACATCTTCGAGCAGACCATTCACTCCCGCTACATCGGTACCAAGCGCTACTCGCTGGAGGGCAACACGGCGCTCATCCCGCTGCTGGACGAGATTCTGAACACAGCCTCGGTGCAAGGCGCCGAGCAGGCTGTGCTGGGGATGAGCCATCGCGGGCGCCTCAACGTCATCATCAATATCGTGAGCCGTCCGGCAGCGGAGATTTTCGCTGGATTCGAGGATGTCGATCCGCGAAGCGTGCTGGGCGGCGGCGACGTGAAATATCACATTGGCGCGACTGGGATCTTCACCGGCGCCAGTGGCGGTCAGGTGCGCATTCACCTGGTCTCCAATCCCAGCCATCTGGAAGCCGTCGATCCCGTGGCTGTGGGGCGCGCGCGGGCCAAACAGACGCGAATCGGGCGCGAAGGCAAGACCAAGATTCTGCCGGTCCTGATGCACGGAGACGCCGCTTTCGCGGGGCAGGGAATCACGGCGGAGACCTTGAATCTTGCCAACCTGCGCGGCTACACCGTCGGCGGCACGGTCCATATCATCGTCAACAATCTTATCGGTTTCACCACCAACCCGAACGACGCCTATTCGGGCCGCTTCTCGTCCGATCTTGCCAAGCGGCTGCCGATTCCAATCTTCCACGTCAACGGCGAGGACCCCGATGCGGTGGTGCGTGTCGGCCGCATGGCGCTCGAGTATCGCTACGACTTCGGTACGGACGTGGTGGTTGATCTCATCGGCTTTCGTCGCCACGGCCACTCCGAGGTGGACGATCCGACTATTACCCAGCCGATCCTGTATCGCAAGATCAAAGATCACCCCTTGCTGTATCAGATCTACGCCAGCAACGTCGGTCAGGATGCGCAACCGCAGGTTGAGAAGTTCCAGGCCGAACTTGATGCCGCGGAGAAGGCTGGCAAGAGCATGGTCAAGAAACCGACGATGCGTCAACTGCCCAGCTACTGGTCGCCATTTCACGGCGGCCCGTACAATCCCGCCGATGAAGTTGACACCGGGCTAACCGCCGACCGCTTGCACCAAATCACCGATGGCCTGGTGAAATATCCCGAGGACTTCCACATCCATCCCAAGGTGCAAAAGCTGCTGGAGCAGCGCCGCGAGATGGGCTATGGCAAGCGGCCGCTGGATTTTGGCATGGCCGAGGCATTGGCGTTCGGGTCGCTGGCGCTGGAAAATGTGCCGATCCGCCTCAGCGGTCAGGACAGCCGCCGCGGCACCTTCAATCAGCGTCATTCCGTGTTGATCGACATTATTAACGAGAAGGAATACGTGCCTTTGTGCCATCTGGCTCCGCAGCAGGCCCGGGTTGAGATCTACAATTCGGAACTTTCCGAGGCTGCGGTCATGGGTTTCGAATATGGATATGCGCGCGATTATCCGGAAACCCTGGTCGCTTGGGAAGCGCAGTTCGGTGACTTTGCCAATGGGGGGCAGACCATCATCGATCAATTCGTCGTCTCAGGTGAAGACAAGTGGGACCTGCTAAGTGGCTTGGTGTTGCTATTGCCGCATGGTCACGAAGGCCAGGGGCCGGAGCACTCCAGCGCGCGCGTCGAGCGCTATCTGCAACTGTGCGCGCGCGACAACATGCAGGTCTGCCAGCCCTCGACGGCCGCACAGTACTTCCATGTGCTGCGCCGGCAGCTGTTACGCAAATGGCGCAAGCCGCTGATCTGCTTCACCCCGAAGAGCATGTTGCGCCATCCTGAAGCCGTGTCGCCCTTGAGCGAATTAGAACGTCCGCGCTTCCAGAACGTCATTCCCGATGAAACCGCTCTTCATGCCAAGCGCGTGTTGCTGTGCACCGGAAAGATCGGTCACGAGTTGAGGATGGAGCGCAGAAAGTTGAAGATGCAAGGCCCAGCGATCATTTCGCTGGAACAGATGTATCCCTTCCCGGAAGACGAGCTTCGTGCGTTACTGAGCCGCTACAAGAATGCAGCCGAGTTTATCTGGGTGCAGGAAGAGCCGGCGAACATGGGAGCGCTTACTTTCGTTGCTCCTCGCCTGAAGCGACTGGTTGGCCCCAAGTTACGAAGCATCAAGCGAGCCGCCAATGCAACGCCCGCAACGGGTTCAGCCAAGGCCCACGAACTGGAACAAAAGACGCTTCTAACCCTGGCTTTGGGCAAGGGAGGGTAAGCCTCACCTAGCGATCTCGACCCGCCGCGACCCCGTCCAGTTAGCGACAGCCCTCTGCCAAGCGATCATGGCGGCGGCGAAGGCCCGTGTAACCGATCGAGTGATTGTGACCTCCTTAGTTACGAAAATAACCGTCAAATAACTCAGACATAAATATCGCCGACAAGGGCTTCATCCCACCTCCTACAACTTACGTGGTATGAAGGTGAGATTTATTCCTACCAAAGTCCTACAGAATTCGGAATACGTGAAACCACTTTTCTACTAAAAAATAGGCGCAGGAGCTGGATAACCGTAAGCTACTTATAATCACTGCGGACGCAGTGGCTACTATCGTGCATAAATTGATGCGGGGGAGTGTGTCGGTCCCCTTTCCAAACGATTGGGTGCGGAGAGCGCGATGAATCGAAACACGATAAGCTTAATTTTCCTGCTTGCGATCCTGACCCTATTCCCAGTTTGGGCCTTTGGTCAGACCGAAACCGGCCAGATCACAGGTACGATCAGAGACGCGAGTGGCGCCGTCGTCTCCGGCGCCAAGGTCACGGTGGTAGCAAACGACACCAACCTTACACCTACCACTGGCGGCGCCAGTGGCGCTACCAACGTTGGCCCGAACCTGTTCAACTACATGCAGCTGCCTAACACCGATGGTGTGATTGCGGGTGTGGGCGACTCGCTCCAGGTACCCAATCAGTCGATCTTCTGCAACACGGTGGCCGGCGGCAACCCGTTCACTTGCAGCGGCCTAAATTTGCCCGACCGCAACGCCTTCTATGGCCCGGGTTACTGGAACATGGACTGGAACTTCTACAAGAACTTCAAGCTCACGGAGCGCTTCACGATGCAGTTCCGCGGCGAGATGTACAACATCTTCAACCATCACAATATGTACATCACAAACTTCAATCTCGACGTTTCGTACCTTAATACTCCCTACATACAGAGTGAAAAAGGTGGCGTCTTTGGCCAAGCCGGTCAAGCCACCGACGAGCGGCGCAACATTCAGTTCGCTCTGAAGCTGATTTTCTAATCGGCTGATTGAGTGGCAAGACTGGGGGGAGCCTTCGGGCTCCCCATTTTCGTCTCTCTTTTTCGGGCCCCTTTTGTCTCTCTTTTAGGCGCAGAACGGCTTACCCATCCCGGACGCTGTCCGGCCGCGCGGAGCACAAGGGTATCGTGGGGAGCAGCTCTGGATCCGAGACGCAAACCTGTCAAATTGCATCAAACTGAATAATGAAAGAGAAACAGTCCGTTCTTTGCGGCAAAAAGTTATTCCTCGTATTCCTGTCGCTCTGGCTGTTGTTCTGCCTGGCCAGTTGCGGCAGTGGCACCACGGGAAACAACCCCGGCGCCACAACGTGGGACTATACGGCGCTGGGCGACTCGCTGGCTTCCGGTGTGCTGGCGCAGGAAGGCTACGTGGCCCGTTATGCCAGCTACGCCAACCAGGACACCGGCTCCAATATCAACACGATCAACCTGGGCGTGCCCGGTTGGCACAGCGGCGATCTGCTGAACGCGATTCAAACCGATCCGGTTCTGCGTAACCACATCGCCAATTCGCAAGTGGTGACTTGGGACATCGGTGGTGACGATGTGGCCAATGCCCATGACCATTACACGCAGGGCACCTGCGGCGGCACCGATAATCTGGACTGCGTCCGCACTGCGGTCACTACTTTTGAGCAGAACTGGAGCGCCATCATCACCGAGTTGCTGACCCTGCGCAGCGCCAGCAACACTATCATCCGCACCATGGACATCTACGATCCCTATGTCGCTTCCGACATGCAGAAGGGAATCTTTACCACGCTTGAACCGTATCTGGACGAGGTGAACAACTACATCCACAGCACGGCCGCGGCCAATGGCATTCCAGTCGCCAACGTGCACCAGGCGTTCAATGGCGCCGACGGCACCCAGGACCCTGTCGCCCAGGGACTGATCGCGACTGACGGTTTGCATCCCAACGATGCCGGCCACAAGGTGATCGCAGACCAGTTTCGTGCGCTGGGATACGCACCCTTGCATTAAGCCGGGTCAGAGGCGGGGCAGTTCGCTTTAAGCGGTGATCTTTTGTTGTCTCATACGGATGCACGACATATAACGCTGCTAGCGAGCTCTTGCAGGCCGATGGATTCCAGCCACGCCTCACTGCGAATCGTGGCCATCGCTACCAACCTGCGCTCATGCAATTCCTCAACCATCGGCACCAAGGTTTAGGGTGTTAGGGTCTAGGTGTTCTCCGCAAGAACCTAGCGAGGAACCATGCGGTGCGTTGTTCTTTCCGACCAGTGCACAAAATTCGACTGCGCAACCGTCGGCGACTGAGGCAAAGAAATGGTCCGGGCTCCTTTATTCTGGAGAGAGTGGCGTTCCGGAAAACGCCAACCCTATCTCTCTATTCGCGACGTCATGAGACCCCCAAAAGCCTCGGTCACCTACTTCGGCGTTTTCTGGGCGGCGCTCGGTTGCGCAACGACCGGAGTGACGTTGGTCGCCGGTGCGGCATGGCCAGTGCGGCGAATCTCAGCGGCCAAGGCATTGACCTCCGTCAAGTCGCGTTGCATCTCGCTCCAGCCGTACCACAGCGCGTAATCGGGGCTTGCATGGAAGGTCCCCTGGAACGTCCTCATCCGGTGTTCGAGGAACATCACGAACAGCTTCTGCTCGACTACGGTGGGTGCATCATGGAAGGTAAGCAGGTCAGGGAAAGCATACGCATAGTTTTTGGGCTTCGGCAGCAGGCCATCTTGATATAGGCCGGCCACGGTCTGGATAGCCTGCGCCATCAGGTGATCGGCATTCCTGATCATGTCGTCACCGTATTCCAGTTGCTGCTTGGCAAAGTTCCCTGAGTGGCACTGATTGCAGGTCTTTAACATCTTGTCGCGCTGGGTCTGCCATGATGCCTGGTCCAACCGCGCAACTTCGGCGGCTTTCACCACCTCGAGGCGTGCTGTGGGTTTGCCGCTCGGATCGAGTACCCCCAGCGCCTGCAAAATGGTGGCCCGATCGGCGGCCCACTGCTTGTCCTCCGGCAGGGGTAGCCGTACTGCCAGGAAGCCCCAACCTGTCATCACTTCATGGTTGCCGTCCTGCATGTGACAGGTCTGGCATGTGGGCGCGGCGGATGCAGCCGAATTCACCCCGAGCTGCTTTAATTCGTTGCGCACACCGTGTTTCGAAGAGGAATACATCTCCCATTGCGGGTGGTCGAAGCCCATGTGGCAGGTTTCGCAGGCTTGTGGCGAATGTGCCTCTTCCACCGAGAAGGTGTGCCGCGTGTGGCACGAGTCGCACGATGCAGTTCCGAAACGCTCCTGCTTTTGCAAAGCGGCGAGTTGCTCAGGCGACTTCAGGCCGATCTTATGGCAGGAGCCGCAGCCCTTCATGCCTTCGGTCATCGCCATTGGCTGCCAATGAATGGTCGGCATCGCTTCCATGGCCGCCCACGCCATCGAGTGTTTGCCTTTTTTGAATTGTGCAACTTGCGTTTCATGACACTGGGCACAGGTTTCAGGGGTCGGAATCTTGGCTTGCGACGCATCCGCTGCGGTCATGTGGGCAGAACCGTGACAAGTGTCGCAGGCGATGTTCATCTCGCGGTGGCGGCTCTGTTTCCAGTCCGAAACAATACTAGGGGTCACCTTGCTATGGCACTCGATGCACTGCTGCCCGCTCTTTGTATCGTTCTGCTGTGTGCCAGTTGCAGAAGCGGCTATCGGCGCACAGAACAAAACGAACAGGAATGAAGTGATTGACCCTATTGCCAGGTGACGCATCGATACCCTCCTGATGTCAAACCCGAGACCATCGTGGGCCATAAGGATAAAGAGCAAATGCAATCGGGTCTGTGACATAGGTCACATGGCCGGACCAGCGCCAGGTATCCCGGCATTGTAAACGGTCCGGTTCGCCAGCCGGACTTGGCAACGCTCCGGTTCGAAACTGCTGTTCTCGGGCGCCATACCAGCCGCGCTAGAACCCTGTCTCTGGAAAAGTGGTGATCGCTTTGCCCGCGTCACCAGACATGACGTGCATTCGTTCCCATCAAGCTGCAACATCAGCGTTTGCAGTCCGTTCGTGTGGAATGTCGCTCTGCAGAGCATTTCTGCGGACCTCAGTCATGCGCGCAAGCACGAAAGCTGCCAGGGCTATCTCCACATCTCTCACCGCGACATCAAAGAACATTCCCATCGAGACCAGGTTTATGGCGATGGCTAGCAGCCATGCTGAGGCAACATACGCGCCCACGCGCGTCCACTTGGTCAGGATCGCCAGCCCCACGATCATCTCAATGACGCCTACGATGTGCATGAAGGTTTGTCCGCTGAACGGCAGTATTTTCAAGGCCAGCGGACTGATGTATGCGGTCCAGTTGGTTAACAGGTTGAAATACTTGTCTAGGCCGGCCAGGAACGGCCCGACCCCAAGTCCGATCCGCAGTACCCACCAACCCTGGTCCAATCGTGAATCAAATCCCTTGTTCATATTCGCCTGCCTCCAAGAAAATAGAGTTGGCAGGAGCGAATCGGTTACAGGGCGACGCATCTATTTCTCTTACTGATTCTCTTACTGAGCTGCTGCAGTTTGATCTGTAACCTTTATTGCGGTCGTGACTCCATCATATGGAGGGTTTGTATGGTCAGCCCAGCGGAAGTGGCTACTTCGCAAGAGCCCTTGAGTGACGAAGAGGTTGTGGCCCGAGTGTTGGCGGGTGAGACGGGGATGTTTGAAATCGTCATGCGCCGTCACAACCAGCGCCTCTACCGCGTGGCTCGGGCTATTCTGCGCAATGATGGCGAGGCTGAGGACGTAATGCAGGACGCCTACGTGCGCGCGTACGAGCATCTCGACCAGTTTGCCGGGAGGGCAAAGTTTTCCACCTGGCTGACACGCATCGCGGTGCATGAAGCTCTAGCGCGCCAGCAGCGCGGAAACCGATATCAGCAGTTGGAACCAACGTCAGAACGGGAGGGAGACCCCATGGATTGGTTTGCCTCGTTGGCACTGAATCCAGAACAACAAGCGTCAAACTCGGAGGTTCGCAGGCTGCTGGAAGAAGCGGTCGAAAAGCTGCCGGATGCTTACCGGACCATTTTCATGCTGCGCGACATAGAGGAAATGAGCACGGCCGATGCCGCGGATGTCCTCGAAATCACCGAAGAGAACGTCAAAGTTCGCCTCCATCGAGCGCGGGTGCTATTACGCAAGAGTCTTTACGCGCGCGCTGGAATAGAAAGGAAAGAAGCATTCAGTTTTCATGCGGTGCGGTGTGATCGAGTCGCCAAGAACGTGTTTGAAAGAATCCAGAAGCACGTCTCCAAAACGGACAACTCCGCTACGGGGATGCAGTGACGGTCTGCAAGCGCAGGAATGGCGGGCTACCGTAATACTAAGAGCCGGCATTAACCGAAAGGCATGGAGGTACGCATGAATACTAATGAAATTCCGATAGCTGGTTACGCATCCAGGTTGGTGAGCCGTGTCGAGGTTGCAGACGGCACCATGGCCTTCCATTTCGAGAGGCCATCGCGATTCGATTTCAAATCGGGGCAGTCTGCTGACGTGACACTTACCCGTCCTCCGGAAACTGACTCTGAGGGGAACACGCGAACTCTTTCGATCGCCAGCTCTCCATATGAAACTCAGTTGATGTTTGCCACCCGCATGCGCGACACGGCGTTTAAACGCTCACTGAAGAAAATACCCCTGGGTACAGAGGTAAAGATCGACTCGCCAATGGGGTCCTTCACGCTACATAAGAATTCAGCCAAACCGGCTGTGTTCCTGGCTGGGGGAATCGGAATCACGCCTTTTATCAGCATCGTGCGGCAAGCCGATCACGACCGACTCCCGCACAAGTTGTATCTCTTCTTCTCCAATCGGCGACCTGAAGATACGCCCTTCTTCGAAGCTCTGCAGATGCTGGAAAAGAGCAACCCGAATTTCCGGCTGATCTGCACCATGACCGAAATGACACTTTCTAAGCAGGAATGGACGGGAGAGACGGGTTTCATCAACAAAGAGATGTTGTCGAGGCACCTGACCAGTCTGCAGGGATCCATCTATTACGCCGCTGGACCTCCCGCCATGGTCACTGCCATGAGGGAAATGCTTGTGGGCGCCAGCGTTGACGAGGACGACATCCGAACGGAAGAGTTTGCAGGGTACTGAAGTGCGCCGCTCGTAGTAGCGAGATGGCGGTTGGGTCAAACGGTAGAGAAGAGCCTGTCGAGGTGAACCGCATGCTAACAAACAAACCGAAAACCAAAATTCTAGTGGACAGTGGCGACCCAAGCGAGACGCTTCGGATCAAGAGCTTAATAGGGTTTGTTGATGGCCAGACCACCAATCCATCCTTGATTGCAAAAAATCCAGAGATTCAGCGGCGCATTGCATCCGGCCACAAATTGAGCTCCCAAGAGCAAAAAAACGGATACAAGAAAATTGTGCAAAGCATTTCACCGCTGGTGGGAGATGCCGGAGTTTCCATGGAAGCGTTTGCGGATCTTGGTACCACAGCTGAGGATGACCTGCTCCCCTAAATCCGCACACAAGTAAGTATGATTTCGGATTCAGGAAAGGGGAGAGGTATGTCGCGAGGCAAGCACAGCCGAGGCCTGTACCCACCTAGTAAACTTATGTGGCCCTTATCTGACCCAAATCGTTTTCGCGGATTTGCGGCAAGTCCAAGAAAAGAATGGCTCCTCAGGTAGGACTCGAACCTACAACCCTCCGGTTAACAGCCGGATGCTCTGCCATTGAGCTACTGAGGAGTGTCTGTTGGCGCTGTCGCCAGCACGTCAAGTTGTAGCTATATTGTAGCGGCAGCTACGCGCGTCGTCAAAGATTTGCTACACCTGGTGTGATCAAGGCGTTCCGTTTTGGCGCAACGGAAGCGCCGCCGACTGCCGACGTCCTTGTAGCGCCATTGCGCCGCTCTCGACGCTACAACCGCGGACTGGCAACCGTTCGCACTGGTAAACTCATTGCGATGAATTGCCATGACATTGCCCGCTATTCGCTTCTTTCACTCGGCGCCTCACTCCTGCTGCTGGCAACCGCATTGGCACAGAACCACAACAACAGCAGCGCCTCATCTACGATGACCATTCCCAAGCCTCCCGCAACCAAGCAACAGCCCGTCACCGACGATTACTTCGGCCACAAGATTGTTGATCCGTACCGCTGGCTGGAGGATGGTAGCAGTCCCCAAACGCAGCAATGGGTGGCGGCGCAACTGGCCTACACGCGCGGCATCCTCGACAAGCTGCCCGGTCGCGACAAGCTGCACGACCGCATCGAGCAGTTGCTCGAAATCGGCAACCTGGGCGAGACGCAGGTGGGCGGCGAGTACTACTTCCATACGCGCCGTGAAGGCAAGCAAAACCAGCCCGTGCTTTACGTCCGCAAACACGTGGACGGCAAAGACGAAGTGCTGGTGGATGTTAACCCGCTTTCCAAGGGCGGGACGGTGGCGCTCGACTGGTGGCAGACCTCGCACGACGGCAAGTTTGTGGCTTACGGCACCTCCGAAAGCGGCTCCGAGATGAGCACCTTGCACGTCGTCGAGACCGCCTCCCACAAGCTGCTGCCTGATACCATCGAACGCACGCGCGCCGCCAGCATCTCGTGGAAGCCCGACGACAGCGGTTTCTACTACACGCGTTATCCCAAGAAGGGCGATGTGGCAGAGGGCCAGGAGGTGTACAACCGGCACGTTTTCTATCACCCACTGGGCGGAGATCCCACGAAGGACCCGCTCGTTTTCGGTGAAGGCCGCGACCCCCAGGACTGGCCGAACGTAATCTTATCGAACGACGGCCGCTGGCTCAGCATCCTAGTCGCGCAGGGTTGGACCAAGACCGAACTCTTTCTCAAGGATTTGCAAACCAATGCCCCGGCCCTTCGCATCACCACGGGCAAGGACTTCCTGTACGTTGCACAGCCGTACGACGGCGATCTCTACATCCTGACCAACGAAGATGGCCCGCACTTTCGCGTCTTCAAGACCCCGGTAACCGCGCCGGCGCGCGAACACTGGCGCGAGATCATTCCGCAATCGGACGCGGTGCTCAAGGAACTGCACATCATCGGCGGACAACTGTTCGCCCTCTACGAGCAGAACGCGCACTCGCTGTTGCGACGCTTCACCACCGAAGGCAAGCCGCTCGGAGAAGTGGAACTCCCGACCCTCGGCACGATCGTCAATATCGGCGGCGAGTACGACAGCACCAGCGCGTTCTATGTCTTCACCTCATTCACCGTGCCGACTGCCATCTACCGCTTCGACATTCAGACGGCGAAGAGCACACTGTGGGATTCAGTACCAACCGGCATTGACGCCAACAACTACGAGACCAGGCAGGCGTGGTACACGTCGAAAGACGGCACGCGGGTGCCGATGTTCCTCGTCATGCGTAAGGGACTGAAGCTTACCGGCCACAATCCGGCGATGCTGACCGCCTATGGCGGATTCAACGTCAGCCTGACGCCGGAGTTCAGTAAAGTGCTGTTTCCCTGGCTCGATCATGACGGCATATTCGCCATGGCGAACCTGCGCGGCGGCTCCGAATTCGGTGAAGAATGGCATCGCGCCGGCATGCTCGACAAGAAGCAGAACGTCTTCGACGATTTCATCGCCGCAGCGGAGTATCTGGAGAAGGAAGGCTACACCGACAAGGAACACCTGGTGATTCGTGGCGGTAGCAATGGCGGATTGCTGATGGGCGCTGCACTCACCCAACGTCCTGACCTGTTTCGCGCCGTCGTCTGCCAAGTGCCATTGCTCGACATGCTGCGCTACCAGAACTTCCAGATCGCCAAGCTGTGGGTCCCGGAGTACGGCTCTTCGCAGGATCCGAAGCAATTCCAGTGGCTGTACGCCTACTCGCCGTATCACCACGTCAAAAATGGCACTGCGTATCCGGCGGTGCTCTTTATGACTGCCGATACCGACACGCGCGTTGATCCCATGCACGCCAAAAAAATGACCGCTCTGCTTCAGGCGGACAACGGCGGGCCGAATCCGATTCTGCTGCGCATCGAGCCGAAGGCTGGACATGGCGCCGGCAAGCCCATGTCGAAGCAGGTGGAAGAGTGGACGGACATCTACTTGTTTCTGTTCTGGCAGTTGGGTATGACGCCGTAACGCGTTTGTGCACCATCTTGCAGCACTTGCAAGAGATCGCCAAAAATAGTTTTGCACAGACAATGCCCTGGTGCGCGGTGTTTGGAGCGACTAAGTTATTGATTGCAGACGTGCTTGTCGGAAATTCACAAGAGGCGTGAGATTCCCAAGAAATCCACAGGGGGAATCACCTGCTACTCTTCGGAGTCTCGAAAAGCGCGGGCCAAGGTGATCAGGTTCGAACCCGATCGCGTGGCTGAGTTGTCCAAATAAGGTGGAGGAAATCGTGGCATTAGACTCCCTGTTTCCCGCAATCACGGCTCGGCAGCCGAGCGGCGAAGGCATCCTGCCGTCTCAGGAAATTCGTACCTTCATCGACACGGGCATCATCCGTTCGACTCGCGAGATTCCCGAGGCTCAGATCCAGCCAGCCAGCATTGACCTGCGCCTGTGGCACGAAGCCTACCGGGTCCGCGCCAGATTCCTGCCAGGGAGATCGACCACGCTGCTCAATAAGGCGACCGCGAACGGCCTGCTGGAGAAAAAGATCGACATAACCGAGCCGACCCTGCTGGAGAAGGGGGTGGTTTACATCATCCCTTTGATGGAAAGCCTCGCGCTTCCTTCCGACGTTTACGGAATAGCCAATTCGAAGAGCACCACTGGGCGGCTGGATATTTTTACCCGGCTAATTACCGAAACCGGGGACGAGTTCGAGCACGTCCGAAAAGGATATTGCGGCGGATTGTACGTCGAGGTGGTTTCTCGAACATTTCCAATCGTCGTGCAATGTGGCATGAGGCTCAATCAATTGCGGTTTGTGCGCGGCAAGTCCAACCCTGCGGCGGATGACGACCTGAAGGAGTTGGCGAAAGGCGACGGTTTGGTGTTGAGCGATGAAAACGGTTCCGGGCAAGCCGACATCAATCGAGGCCTCTACATGACCGTCGATCTTCAAGGCAACGGGCATTCCCAGGTGGTCGCGTATCAGGCCAAGAAGCACGCCCCCTCCATAGACCTTGGCCGGGTCAACTACTACGACCGGGCCGAGTTCTGGACTCCTATCGACAGGCCGCGCAACGGCCAATTCATTCTTGAACCGGGAGAATTCTATCTCCTGGCGTCCAAGCAACGAGTTCGCGTGGGGCCTGACCATGCGGCTGAAATGGTGGCTTACGATCCAACCATTGGAGATTTCCGCGCCCACTACGCGGGCTTCTTCGACCCCGGCTTTGGATACGGAATGCGCGGAGAAATCCCCGGCACCAAGGCGGTGCTCGAAGTCCGTGTGCATGAAATGCCGATCGTCTTAGAGGACGATCAATACGTGGGCAGGCTGCACTATTACAAGATGGCGGCTGTTCCGGAGAAGGTGTATGGCGCTTCGATAGGTTCATCCTATCAGGAGCAAGGATTGGCCCTCAGTAAGCAGTTCAAACCAGAGCAGCAACACACATCCGGCCCTGCTTCCAGTATTGCCGCTCCTGCAAAAGCAAAGGACACTCCCGAAGCCGCGCATGGTCAAAGCATCGAAAAGCCAAAAACCGCGGATGCCGACGACGACGATTCCATTCTAAATATTGCTTTCCACAATCGCGGTGAGCATGGGTTAAACGCCAAGAATCGTTGAACCGGTGAAACATCGGACTGTGAGCCTGCTTTCCGGGATGACTCTGTTTTCACCCCGTTCCATTCCTTTTTGAAATAATCCCCGTCGCCTCCCGGAGTCTAACCAACCCCTGGGGAGTTGGTTTGAGAAAACGCCTCTGATCCGCAAGCTCCTATATACTGAATCATTACTGTCGATCGGCTGCGCCCCGATCCATTATGAGACAATCCCCAATCCTTGCCGCGGTTGCCCTGGCTGCACTTCTGGCCGGCCAGACTGGATGCCTGTTCCGCACCCGCGTCGTCGAGATGCGGACCAGCACGGCCAAACTGCAGACGGCCACCAAACAGGAGTTGGTGGACCGCATCAACCAGCAAACCTCGCAGATCAAGACCCTGAATGCCACGGTGGAGATTGGCACGTCCGTAGGAGGAGAAAAGAAGGGAAAGGTCACCGACTACCAGGAGATCCTGGGATACATTCTGGTGCGCAAGCCGGACATGCTGCGCATGATCGGGCTGTTTCCCATCGTCCGCAACAAGGCGTTTGACATGGTGAGCGACGGAACCCGGTTCAAACTGTCCATTCCGGTCAAGAACAAGTTCTACGTGGGGAGCGCTGAAGTCACCCACCCTGCGGCCAATCCCTTGGAGAATCTACGGCCCCAGGTCATCTACAACGCTTTGTTGCTGCCGGAGATCGACAAGGATGAAATTGCGGTGTTGGAGAATGACACCGAGGCGGTGGTGGACGCGAAGACCAAGAAACTGGTGCAGCAGCCAGATTATGTCATTAATATTATCCGCCGCTCCGACTCTGACGCAGGCTGGTATTTGTTCAGCAAGATCATATTCGAGCGCGTAAACCTGGTTCCCCATCACCAGATTGTTTTCGACGCGGCGGGCGAAATCGAGACTGGCGTCACCTATCAGGTCTATCGGGACCACAACGGCGTCAGCTTTCCCACGGTGATTGAGATTGACCGCCCGCGGGAGGAGTACTCCATCCGGCTGATCGTTGACAAGCTGGTGATCAATGAGCCGATCAGGGATGATCAATTCGCCTTGCAGCAGCAGCCCGGCTCGCAACTCGTGGACCTTGATCAACCGCAGAACGCTCCCGCCAAGGGCGCCCCGGGCCCCGAACCAAGCGTTAACACCTCGCCCAAATAGCCGGCCAGTTTTGGCGTCACGGTGAGCTGTCCTGAAACACGGCCCTTCTACCGCTCCACCTGCCACATGTATCGCTCCGCAGGAGCTTGTGCCAATGCTTTGCAGGTCTTAAGGAAGGCTTGCCCGGCGTGCGAGAGGACGGTCCCGCTGCGATAAACGATGCGCAATTTGCGCTCGAAGGCCAACTCGCGCAAAGCCACATGCACCAGGTCGCCGCTGCGAATTTCATTCTCCACCGCGATCAGCGGGACCAGCGCGATCCCATTCTCCATGCGCACGAAATGCTTGATGTCCTCGATGGTCGGCAGTTCAATGTTCATGTGCAGCGCGGTGTGGTGCTTCTGGAACGCCTGGATCACGCGCTCGCGATACGGGGAAAGCACGCTGTGGGCCACGAACGACTCCGCCACCAGGTCCTTGATGCCCACCTTGTTGGCCTGGGCCAGGGGATGCCGGGGATACACGATCAGCGCCAGCTCATCCCGGTAGATCACGGCCGAGCGCAGTTCCGGGTGATCGGGACGAAAGGAAAGCACTCCGAACTCGACGTTGCGATTGAGCACGCCGCTGGGTATTTCACGCGCCAGCCCGCGTCGCACCTCGATCTTGATGGTGGGATGCATGCGGTGGAAACGGTGCAAGACCGGCAGCAGGTAACGCGAGGTGAATTCGTTGGCCGCAAGCACCAGCTTGCCCTGGTGCAGCATGCGCAGTTCTTTCAGCGCGTCGCGAGCTTCCTCGCGCACATTGAGCAGCTCTTCGGCATACGCCAGCAGGACGCGTCCGGCGTCGGTCAGCGAGCCGTCACGCGAGGAGCGGTCGAACAGCTTCTCGCCGAGATCGTCCTCCAGCTTGGAAATGGTCTGGCTGACCGCCGACTGGGTGCGGTGCAGGCCTGACGCGGCCCGCGAGAAACTCTTTTCCTTGGCCACCGCGAGAAACGTCTCCAACTGGAACAGTTCCATCATCAGCCTCTTCAAGGCACGCCTTGCCTAAGGCTTATTCAATCACATATGTTAATGCATTAGCAATTATTATTAGTTGGACTAATTTTCGCCCTCGCGCCTACGATTCTAGTGAGTACGGGAGGTGGCTATGGAACCTGAGCGGGTATTGATCTTCGACACCTCGCTGCGCGACGGCGAGCAGGCCCCCGGTTGCAGCATGAACACCGCGGAAAAGCTGGTGCTCGCCCGCAAGCTGCAGCGTTTGGGAGTGGACATCATCGAAGCTGGATTTCCCATCGCCTCCGCCGGCGATGCCGAAGCCGTGCGCCGCGTGGCTGCCGAGGTGGAAGGTCCGATCATCGCCGGGCTGGCCCGCTGTGTCGAAAAGGACATTCGCGTGGCCTGGGAAGCGGTGCGCTGTTCCGCGCGTCCGCGTATTCACACCTTCCTCGCGACCTCGGACATTCACCTGGCATTCAAGCTCAGGATCGGCCGCGAGGAAGCGCTGCGCCAGACCGCGAACATGGTCGCCTACGCGTCTTCGCTGTGCGCCGACGTCGAATTTTCCCCCGAGGACGCGACCCGTTCTGACGTAAGCTTTTTGTGCGAGGTGCTGCAAGCCGCCGTGGAAGCGGGCGCAAGCACGCTCAACATTCCCGATACCGTTGGCTACACGACGCCCATGGAGTTCGCGGAACTGATCCGCACCATTCGCCAGCGGCTGCATGGCGCTGAGCACGTCGTCATCTCCGTGCATTGCCACAACGATCTGGGCCTGGCGGTCGCCAATTCACTGGCTGGCATTGAAGCGGGCGCGCGGCAGGTGGAGTGTACCGTGAACGGCATCGGCGAGCGGGCGGGCAATGCCTCTCTGGAAGAGATCGCCATGGTGCTGCATGTTCGCGGCGACCGCTATCCGGTCAAGACCGGCATTCGGCACGACGAGATCTACTCGACCAGCCGCTTGCTCTCGAAGATCCTGGGATTCGAAACTCAGCCCAACAAAGCGATCGTGGGCCGCAACGCGTTTGCGCACGAAGCCGGCATTCATCAGCATGGCGTGCTGAGCAATCCCCTGTGCTACGAAATCATGACGCCGGAAACCGTGGGGGTCCCGCCGGACCGCATCGTGCTCGGCAAGCACTCCGGCCGGCACGCGCTTGCCCACAAGTTCAAGGAGATGGGCCACGAGCTGTCCGCCGAAGAGATCAGCCGAATCTATCAGGAGTTTATCCGGCTCGCCGATCGCAAGAAACATGTCTATGATCAGGACTTGTTGTCCATTCTTTTCGGGCAGCGTGCCGGAGCCTATCAATCTCAAGCTGGGCCGGAAATGAGGACGTGATGAAGTTGCAAGTGGCAGTGTTGCCGGGCGACGGCATCGGGCCGGAGGTTACACGCCAAGCCGTCGCTGTTCTGCAGACGGTGGCGGATGTCTGCGGGCACGATTTCCAGTTTGAGTCGCATCGCATCGGCGGGACCGCCATCGAGCAGGATGGCACTCCGCTGCCGGAGCGGACGCTGGCCGCCTGCCTGGAATCCGACGCGGTATTGCTAGGCGCAGTCGGCGCGCGCAAATACGATCACTCCACGGGCGCAATGCGTCCGGAAGCCGGGCTGCTCGCGCTGCGTCAAGCCCTCGGCGGATTCGCCAACCTTCGTCCGGTGCAGGCTTACGATGCGATCGCCGATTGCTCTCCCTTGCGCGAGGATGTCGTCCGAGGCGCGGACATCCTTATCGTGCGGGAGTTGCTGGGCGGGCTCTACTTCGCGCAACCGCGCGCGCTTGACCAGGACGGCCTCTCCGCCTGCAACACCATGCGCTACAGCGTGGAGGAGATCGAGCGCGTGGCCCACGTGGCGTTTCGCGAAGCCCGCACTCGTCGCAAGCATGTCACCTCGGTGGACAAAGCCAATGTTCTAGAGACTTCGCAACTGTGGCGGCGCACCGTCACTGAGACCGCAAAGCAATATCCCGACGTGACACTGGAGCACGCTTTGGTGGACTCGTTTGCCATGCAGATGATCACGACGCCTGCGCGCTATGACGTTGTGCTCACCGAAAACCTGTTCGGAGACATCCTCTCGGACGAAGCCTCTGTAATTTGCGGATCGCTGGGCATGCTGGCGTCGGCGAGCATCGGCGGCCCTGTCGCGCTCTACGAGCCGGTGCATGGATCGGCGCCTGACATCGCGGGACGCGGAGTGGCGAATCCCTTTGGCGCGATCCAGTCCGCCGCGTTGCTGCTGCGATACTCCGCCGGCCTTATCGAGGAGGCGGAGAAGATACAGGAGTCGGTGCAGCGGACCCTCGCCCGCGGCCTGGTGACTCCCGACTTGGCCGGGCGTCGCAAACGCCTGCCGTCGGGCACAGACGCGATTGGCGAGGCCGTAGTAGAGACCGTGGCCGACCTGCTGCAAAGCCACATGGCCTACCACGCGGTTTGAGGTTGCAGATGGAGAAGTCGAAGACCCTGTTCGAGAAAGTATGGGACGCGCACACCGTGATGCGGCGCGAGGGCGAGCCCACGCTTCTCTACATCGATCTTCATCTCGTCCACGAAGTGACTTCTCCGCAGGCCTTCGCCGGACTTCGCTTGGCCAAGCGGCAAGTTCGCCGTCCTGATCTCACCTTCGCAACCATCGACCACAACATTCCCACCACCTCGGACGAACGCTTCCACATCAAGGACCAGATCGCGGCGCAACAGATTGCGACCCTGCGCCGCAATTGCGAGGGCGCGGGCATTCCGTTGTTCGACGTGGGTTCGGGCCGGCAGGGCATCGTGCATGTCATCGGGCCGGAGCTGGGGCTTACCCAGCCGGGCATGACCGTGGTGTGCGGCGACAGCCATACCAGCACCCACGGGGCTTTTGGCGCGCTGGCGTTTGGCATCGGCACCTCGGAAGTCGAGCACGTGCTGGCGACGCAATGCGTGGCCCAGACGAAGCCGCGCAGCATGCGCCTGACCGTCTCGGGAAATCTGCCAGAAGGAACGTCATCGAAGGACTTGGTGCTCGACATCATCCGGCGGCTGGGGACCGACGGCGGTACCGGCTTCGTTATCGAGTATGCGGGCGAGGCGGTCCGTAGCCTGACCATGGAAGAGCGCATGACGCTGTGCAATATGAGCATCGAGTGCGGCGCGCGTGCGGGCATGGTGGCGCCTGACCAGACCACGTTCACGTACCTTTTTGGGCGTCCTTATGCGCCCAGCGGGAATGCCTGGATCGAAGCGCTCAATCGCTGGCAGCAACTGGCAACAGACGAGAGCGCGCAGTTCGACCGCGAAGCCAGCGTCGACGGCTCACGCCTGGAACCAATCGTCACTTGGGGCACGAACCCCGGAATGGCAGCGCCGATCACCGGCAGGGTCGCGCGACCTGACGATGCGCGCGATGCCTCCGAGAGTGCCGCGATCCTTGCGGCGCTCGAATACATGGGATTGCAGCCGGGCATGCGCATCGAAGACATCTCGCTCGACCGCGTGTTTATTGGCTCCTGCACCAACGGGCGGCTGGAAGACCTGCGGGCCGCAGCGAAAGTGCTCCGCGGCCACAAGATCCATGCCAGGATGGCTGCCCTGGTGGTGCCGGGCTCGGAAAGCGTGAAGCATGAGGCCGAGCGCGAGGGGCTCGATCGCGTTTTCATCGAGGCTGGTGCCGAGTGGCGCGAGCCCGGATGCTCGATGTGCCTGGGCATGAATCCTGACATTCTCGCGCCCAGGCAGCGCTGCGCCTCCACCAGCAACCGGAACTTCGAAGGGCGCCAGGGCCGCGAAGGACGCACTCATCTCGTCAGCCCCGCCACAGCCGCGGCCGCCGCCGTGGCCGGGCACTTCGTCGATGTGCGTGGCTGGCATTACAAGGAGTAAAGATGGAACCGTTTCGTCAACATCGCGGGACCGTCGCGCCGCTGCTGCGGGAGAACATCGACACCGACCAGATCATCCCCAAGCAACATCTGAAGAGCATCGAGCGCACCGGTTTCGGCGCCCACCTCTTCTCGGGCTGGCGCTTTCATGGCGATGGAACGCCCCGGCACGACTTCGTGCTCAACCAGGAGCACTACCGTTCGGCAAGCATTCTGGTGGCCGGCAAGAATTTTGGCTGCGGCTCCTCACGAGAACACGCAGCCTGGGCGCTGTCGGAGTTTGGTTTTCGCGCCATCGTCGCGCCATCGTACGCCGATATTTTTCGCACCAACGCGGGCAACAACGGTCTGTTGCTCATCGAAATGGAAGAGCCGCTGGTCCGCCGCATCGCTGAACAGGCGCAGACCAAGCCGCCGTATGAATTGACGATTGATCTCGAAGCGCAAACGATCGCCGACGACTTTGGTCTGTCAGAAACCTTCGCGGTGGAAGCATTCCGCCGTCATCGCCTCTTGCACGGACTGGATGAGATTGGGATGACGTTACTGCACGAGGCCGACATTACGCGCTTCGAAGAATGCCGCCACATGTTCCCGCAACGCGGCACATGAACCCCTGACAACTGCTACACCTGTGGCGCATAGACTGCCATCCTCGTGGGCTGGCCCAAAAGTCGGAGTGACCATCGGCCGAGGGGGTCCTGGAATCGTTCTACACCCGGGCCGATTGCTCATCCGGACCCAGCGGCAGGAAGTACTGCGTGCCGCGGATGGGCTCGCTGACCCGCCGCAGCAGCGCCTGCAAGTCTTCGCTGCGCTCCACGAAGTCGATCTCCGAGGTGTTCACGATCAGCAGGTCCGACGAAGTGTAGTGAAAGAAAAAGTGTTCGTACGCCTTGATCACCTCTTCCAGGTAGTCGTCGCTGATGGCCTTCTCGCCGGGGGCGTTCTTTTTCTTCAGCCGCTTCTTCAGGACTTCCGGCGTGGCCTGCAGGTAAATGACGAGATCGGGCGTGGGCACGTTCTGCCGGAACAGCTCGTAATAGCGGTTGTAAACCTCCAGCTCCGCATCGCCCAGGTTAAGGCAGGCGAACAGCTTGTCCTTCTCGAAAATGTAATCGGCGACGTAGGTCTTGTTGGGATTACGCTTGACGTCCAGGCTGCCCAGTTGCTCATGGCGCGCGATGAGGAAAGCGAACTGTGCCTGGAAGGCCGCCCCGCGCTCGCCTTCGTAAAACAAACGCAGGAAAGGGTTGTGCTCAGGCTCGGTGATGCGCTGCGCGTGCAGGGTTTCCGCGATGACCTGGCAGAGTGTGCTCTTGCCGACTCGAATCGGGCCTTCGACTGCGATGTAGCGGGGTGGTTCGAAAAGGTTCGCCATGGGAATAAAACGTTACGAACCGCAGAATATCTTGCCCGCCGCCTGCGCGCAATTGTCGTGAGAGTAAATGCTGGCGAAAAGCGAGAAGCGAACAGCGAAGAGCGGATCTCCGGCTACAATCGAGGCGATGCTTCCACTGCTCATTGGCGGGGCGGCCGTTGCGGGACTGGCCTGCGTGGCGGGCTACCACACCATGGCGCCCACCTCGCAGCTTTATGGCCCGACATTCGTCGGCCTCGGGCCCGGCTCTCGCCTGCTGGCGCTCACCTACGACGACGGACCCAACGATCCCTACACCTGGCGCATGATGGAAGTGCTGGACCGTCACGGCGTGAAGGCCACGTTCTTCCTCATTGGGCAATATGTTCAACAGAAGCCTGAGATTGCGCGCGCCCTGGTGGCCGCCGGTCATGCCATTGGCAGCCATACCTGGAGCCATCCTAACCTGATCTTTGCACCGGCGACCGAGTTGCGCCGCCAGCTTGTGCAAACCCGGCAAGCCATCCTCGACGCCACCGGGGTGGAGACGAAGATCTTCCGGCCTCCGTTCGGGGGGCGCCGTCCGGCGACGTTGTGCACGGTGCGAGGCTTCGGGCTGCAGACGGTGATGTGGAACGTCACCTGTTACGACTGGAAAGCGAAGTCGGCTGAGGAAATCGTTGCCCGGGCCGAGCGCCAGATTCGCGGCGGCGATGTCATCCTGCTGCACGACGGCTCGCATGTGCGCATGGGCGTCAACCGCAGCCGCAGCGTCGAAGCCAGCGACCGCATCCTCAGCCGCTACCGGGGCGAGGGGTTCGAGTTCGTGACGATTCCGGAGATGATGGAAAGGCAACAACTAGCAATTAGCAACTAGCAACAGCCAAAGCACCTCACAGCAGCGGCAGCGCTTCTCTCGCCGCGGCGATGGTGTCGTCGATATCGCCTTGGGTGTGCGCGATGCTGAGGAACGCAGCTTCGAACTGCGACGGCGGCAGCCAGACTCCGGCGTCGAGCAGGGCGCCATGGAAGCGGCCAAACTTGGCGGTGTCGCAGGTGGCCGCGCTGTCCCAATCGGTGACCTGCTTATCGGTGAAGAAGAACGTGAACATCGACCCCACACGGTTGGCGGTCATGGCCACGCCCGCCTCTTTGGCCGCTGCGGTGATGCCCGCCACCAGCCTGGCCGCCATGTTATCGAGCTGCTTGTAGAACTGCTGCCGGTTGGCCTTCAACTGGCACAGCGTGGCGATGCCCGCCGCCATGGCCAGCGGGTTGCCGCTCAACGTGCCTGCCTGATACACGGGGCCAACGGGCGCGACCAGGTCCATGATCTTTGCCGGTCCGCCGTAAGCGCCCACCGGCAGGCCGCCGCCGATGATCTTGCCCAGCGTCGTAAGGTCAGGCTTGATGTTGTACAGCTCCGAGGCGCCGCCAAAGGCCACACGAAAGCCGGTCATGACCTCGTCGAAGATGAGCAGCGCGCCTTCGCGCGCGGTGATCGCGCGCAGAGCTTCGAGGTAGCCCGGCTGGGGCGGGACGCATCCCATGTTGCCGACCACCGGCTCCACGATCACGCAGGCGATCTGGCCTTGGAATTTGGCGAACGCCGCTTCCAACACGTTGCGATCGTTGTAAGGCAGCGCCAGCGTGAACTCGACAAACTCTTCCGGCACGCCCGCCGAGCCGGGAATGCCGAGCGTCGCCACGCCGGAGCCGGCTTTCACCAGCAGGGCGTCGCTGTGCCCGTGATAGCAGCCTTCGAACTTCACAATGAACTTGCGCCGGGTGTGCGCGCGGGCCAACCGGATCGCCGACATCGTCGCTTCCGTTCCGGAACTGACGAAGCGGACCTTCTCGATTGCGGGAAAGGCCTCGATTACCAGCTCGGCCAGGTCAGCTTCGGTTGGAGTGGAGGCGCCGAAGCTGGTGCCGTTGCGCGCGGCCTGAACGATGGCCTCGATGACCTCGGGCGGCGAGTGGCCGAGAATCAGCGGCCCCCAGGAGCCGACGTAGTCGATGTAGCGGTTGCCGTCGGCATCCCACACCTGCGCGCCCAGCCCGCGGACCAGAAACGGCGGCGTGCCGCCCACCGAACGGAAGGCGCGGACCGGCGAATTGACTCCGCCGGGAATGATCTGCTCAGCGCGGGTTTGCAATGCGCGGGACTTGTCAAGATTGCGGGCCATGGTTCGCTATTCGCCTTTCGCGGTTCGCTCGTCGCTTTCCGGCGTTCAACGTAAAACAGAGGAGTTTATCAGGGTGAGCCCAGAGCAGGTTGTGAGAAAGATCACAGGGATTGTCACCCTGGGGGTGAACCCCAGCACAGAAAACAATTTGCGTGCACAATATATTTCGTATGAAGAAGATCACGTTCAGTGTGGACGATGACTTGATCGAGCGGGCGCGGCTGATAGCTCGCTCTCAACATAAGACGCTCAATGCGGCTTTTCGGGAATGGCTACGTACGTTTACCGCCCAATCGGGTGACGAGCGGGAATTTGATGGGCTCATGAGACGCCTGCGTCACATCGATGCTGGCGGTCCTTTCAGCCGGGACGAAATGAATGAACGCTAAGTTCTTCTTAGCTGCTAAAGCAAATTTCAGCCGAAGCAGCAGGGCAATAGTCTTCTTATTCCAAGTCCAGGAATCCTTTGAGGGCCTGATTGATGGCGCGCAGGGTGCTCGTCTCCACAGAACCAATACGCTGGCCAATTTTGGACCGGGGCACGGTGGTGATCTTGTCCACCATCACCTGAGAGAGCTTGTGAAGTCCTGTTTCTTTTCCCGGCGGTATGGCGACGCGCAGCAGGGGAGCTTGGTAAATCTCGCTGGTAAGAGGGGCCACCGTCAGGGAAGCAAGATCGTCAAAGGCATCTGCCTGGATAATAACTGCGGGACGAGGCTTGCCGTAATCTCCCGAGACCGCAATGGTTACCAGGTCACCACGCTTTAGGTTCAGCACGCTTTACCCGCTCACGTCCCGGATCCAGTTCATCACTTCCGCTTCATCGGCCGAGCCGGCCACCAGTTGCGACTGCCTGCGGGCTTCGGCGGCAAACCTTTTCCGCTTGGCGCGCTGAACGTAGCTACGCATAAAATTGCGCAGTACCTCGGCGACCGGCTTGTTCTCGGTTTCCGCCGCAGCCAAGAACTCGGCCTTCAAGGCCGGATCAACCCGGAGGCTGAGGGCATCTTCCTTGCGTCGATGTCGGGTATGGGGCATGGGACGTTCTGTAATACATTATATAATACGAATTTGCATATACAAAATGGCGATACTATTGCGGTCGTCCAGAGGCGCATTTTGCGAGAGCCGCAAGCCCTTGGTCCCCGACCTCCGCGGATTGATCTCGGGCTGAAAGCGCTAGTTGCTTACGAGTGAGCCCCGCTATGCGTCCAAGCAACAGCCGCAGACGGGACTGCGAAGGTGGGAATCCAGATGATTTCCTGCCACCTTCCCGTCAGTCCGGCATCGAAACTGAGGTAGAATAGGAGCCAGAGTATCCCTCCTAGCGAATTACACATGTCAAAGACCACCAAGCTTATCGTTCTCACCCTCTCCTTTGTGCTGGCCACGTTTGCCGTGGTTGGTGGGCTGGGAGTTCGGGCCAACAGCAATGACGACGGTTCGTATCGCCAATTGGGCGTTTACAGCGAAGTGCTGTCGCGTATTCGCACCGAATACGTCGAGGAACCGAACATTCCCAGTGTCACCAGCGGCGCCCTGCACGGGTTGCTGGAGTCGCTGGACGCCAACTCCAGCTATCTCGATCCCACCGAGTACAAGGATTACAAGCAGCGCAAGGAAGGCAAGGCCGGTATCGGCGCCGCGGTTTCCAAGCGCTACGGCTACGCGGCGGTGATCGCGGTGATTCCGGGCGGGCCCGCCGACAAGGCGGAAATCGAGAGCGGCGACATCATCGAGGCCATCGAAGGCAAGACCACGCGCGACATGTCGCTGGCTGAGATTGATGGCCTGCTGACCGGAAATCCGGGATCGACGGTCAACGTTTCCGTGGTTCGTCCGCGGCGGGCGCAGCCGGTGAAGTCGGTGCTCACGCGAGCCATTGTTACCGATCCGCCGGTCAGCGACAAGATGATGGAAGACGGCATCGCCTACATCAAGGTGGACGACTTTCCCAAGGGGCGTTCGCAGGAGATCGCCAACAAGCTGAAAGCGGTGCAGAAGGAAGGCGCCAAGAAGATCATTCTCGACCTGCGCAATTCGGGCGACGGCGAGGAGAGCGAGGGCATCGCTACCGCGAACCTTTTCCTGAACCATGGCACCATCACTTACCTGCAAGGCCAGAAGTATCCTAAGCAAATCTTCAACGCCGATCCGGAGAAGGCTGTGACCAGCCTGCCGCTGGTGGTGCTGGTGAACCGCGGTACGGCCGGAGCCGCGGAAATCGTGGCCGCCGCCGTGATGGAGAACGCGCGCGGGGACGTGGTCGGTGACAAGACCTTCGGTTCGGGTTCGATCCAGAAAGTGATCGACATGCCGGACGGCTCAGCGCTGGTGCTGTCGGTTGCCAAGTACTACTCGCCATCGGGCAAGGCGGTGCAGGACACGGCGGTTACGCCGAATATCCTGGTTGCCGATAACAGCGACGACTTCATCGCCCCTGACGAGGACGAGAACCCGCCCGACGACGCGCAGCAGGAGAAACAACAGAAGGCCAATCAGCCTGACGATCAGTTGAATCGCGCCATCGAGGTGCTGAAGAACCAGGGCAAGAAGGCGTAACAGGCTTTTCACCACAGAGACACAGAGGCACGGAGAGAAACCTCCATGCCTTTTTCCTCGGGATGAATCAAGTCGCTGCAAACCTTTTTTCGCGCGACGGTTGAAGACGTTCCTACGAGTCGTTTGTGCGCAAGACACTCATCCTCGCTCTAATGCTGCTCATCTCTGCGTTTTGGCTGCAAGCGCAGGAGGGCCACCCCGGAGCGGATATCTGGCTGGCTCCTGCCGGTACGTCCCCCATGACAATCGCTGGTTGCTTACGAAGCTCTGGCGGTCATTACGCAGTCACGGGCAAGGATGGGACCATCTATGACCTTACAGGTAATACCGCTAGACTCAGCCATTATGTCGGTCACCAAGTCGAAATCACGGGTAAGCCTACAGTGAGAACACTCGACACTACCGTGACACACGCCGCGTCGACGGCAGAAGAGCTGCCGGCTCTTGAAGTAAAGAGCGCGAAGGAAATATCCAAGACGTGCAACTATCCGACCAAGTGATCCACTGATCTTTCCGATCTTCGTTGTGGATTGGGGGAATCCATGAAGCGCGTAACCGGCTTAGGTGGGATTTTCTTCAAAGCGAAGGACCCGAAGACGCTGTACGAGTGGTACCGCAAGCATCTCGGCATTGAAAGCGCGACCGATGGTTCAGGGGCGATGTGGCGTGACGCCGACCATCCTGAAATTCCGGGCTTCAATGTATGGGCGATCTTTCCCCAGGACACGAAGTACTTCGCGCCCAGCCAGTCGAGTTTCATGATTAATTTCCGGGTAGAGAACCTGGACGATCTACTGAAGGCGCTGCGCGAGGAGGGCGTGCAGGTGGATCCCAAGGTGGAGGGCGAGTACGGGAGGTTTGCGTGGATCATGGACCCGGAAGGGAACCGTGTGGAACTGTGGGAACCGCCGAAGGCAGGGGCAGGGGGCTAGGGGTCAGGGGCTAGTTGCTGATTGCTAATTGCTAATTGCCAATTGCTTCTACTCGGTCCAGCGCTTGAACACCAGGCAGCCATTGGTGCCGCCGAAGCCGAAGGAATTCGACATGGCGTAATCCATGCTGACCTGGCGGGAAGTGTGAGGCACGAAGTCGAGGTCGCAACCCTCGTCCGGGTTGTCGAGATTGACGGTCGGCGGGGCGATCTGATCGCGCAGCGCGAGCACCGTGATCGCGGCTTCCAAACCTCCTGCGCCGCCCAACAGATGCCCGGTCATCGACTTGGTGGAGCTGACCAGCATCTTGTAGGCGTGATCGCCGAAGGCGCGCTTGATGGCCGTGGCTTCCAGCTCATCGCCGATCGGAGTGGAAGTGCCATGCGCATTGACGTAGCCGATGCGCTCAGGCGAGATTCCGGCATCGCGCATAGCATTACGCATCACCCGAAATCCGCCTTCGCCGTTCTGCGCCGGCTGGGTGATGTGGTTGGCGTCGGCGCTCATGCCGTAACCGACCACCTCGGCGATGATTTTCGCGCCGCGTTTTCTGGCGGTCTCAAGCTCTTCCAGGATCAGGATGCCCGAACCTTCGCCGATGATGAAGCCGTCGCGGTCTTTGTCCCAGGGGCGGCTGGCGCGGTGCGGATCGTCGTTACGCGTGGAGAGGGCGCGCATGGCTGCGAATCCGCCGACGCCCATGGGCGTGATGGCGGCTTCGGTGCCGCCGGCGATCATCACGTCGGCATCGCCATACTTGATGACCCGAGCGGCATCGCCAATGGAGTGCGCGCTGGTGGTGCAGGCGGTACAGGTGGCCTCGTTGGGGCCTTTGGCATTGTTGCGAATGCTGACCTGCCCGGCAGCCAGGTTGACGATGGCCGCAGGAATGAAGAACGGTGAGATCTTGCGCGGGCCGCCGTTCAGCAGGTTGGAGTGTTCGCGTTCGATGATGTCGAAGCCACCGATACCGGAGCCGATGTTCACTCCGGTGCGCTCGGCCATCTCTTCATTCTCGACTTTGTAATGGGCCATGCGCAGGGCTTCATCGCTGGCCGCGATGGCCAGATGAATAAAGCGCGCCATCTTGCGCGCCTCTTTCTTGTCCAGGAACTGAAGCGGGTCGAAGTTCTTGACCTGGGCGGCGATCTGGCAGGCAAACTGGGAGGCGTCGAAGGCGGTAATACGTTCCACGCCGCTCTTGCCGGCCAGCAGTGCCGACCACACCTCTGCGGTGTTGTGGCCGACCGCGCAGATGACCCCGATTCCCGTTACGACGACACGGCGACTCAATCTACTTGGATCCCTTCGCGTGCGAGTTGATGTAGTCCACGGCGTCCTTCACGGTGCGGATCTTCTCCGCATCTTCGTCGGGGATCTCGATCTCGAAGGCCTCCTCAAAGGCCATGACCAACTCAACCGTATCCAGCGAATCGGCGCCCAGATCGTCCACAAACGATGCATTGGGCGTCACCTCGGCCTCATCCACGCCCAATTGTTCCACAATGATTTGTTTTACCCGTTCCTCTACGGATGCCATGAGGTCAGCAATCTCCTTTCGACCCGCCTGCCCGGCGAGCGAAAAACCTTCGCTATGTCGGTTGACCGGAACCAGGCCGCTCCCCGCCACCGCGGGCGGAGCGGGCCGGAGTGGCGACTACTTCTTCACCTTGGCGTGCTGGTCGATGTAGGTCACGGCGTCCTGCACGGTGCGGATCTTCTCCGCGTCCTCGTCAGGGATCTCGATCTCGAAGGCCTCTTCGAAAGCCATGACCAGTTCGACCGTGTCCAGCGAGTCGGCGCCCAGGTCGTCCACAAACGAAGCGCTGGGCGTCACTTCCGCTTCATCCACGCCCAACTGCTCCACGATGATCTGTTTCACCCGTTCTTCAACCGAAGCCATCGATTCGTTCTCCTATCGCGCACGTGGCATCCGCCGCCGCGGGCAAACCCATAAGTTTAATTGCCGCCAGGATGCCGTGTAAAGAATGCCTGGACCCTTGCGACAGCCGAAGCCCACGGGCGGCTTCGCGAGCGCTCAGATAGAGGATGCCCGATTCATCCTAAACGGTAGGCTGGGCAAGGTCAACGCGAGGGGGAATTCTTTTCTGCGCCAAACGGGACGGCCCGCCGTGTCTTCACCTCGGCGACTGTGATACAACGCTGCCATGCGGGCTGTGGTGCAGAGAGTAGGCCGGGCGAGAGTCAAGGTGGGCTACGAGATTACCGGGGAGATCGGAAAAGGTCTGCTGGTATTGCTGGGAGTGGGGCAGGGGGACAACGAGGGCGATGCCGGCTATCTTGCGGAAAAAGTGGCGGGATTACGGATCTTTGAGGATGAGGCAGGGAAGATGAATCTCAGCGTGGGCGAGATAGGCGGGGCGGTACTGGCGGTTTCGCAGTTCACGCTATTTGGGGATGTCCGGCGAGGCAAACGGCCATCGTTCGATGCGGCTGCACGGCCGGAGCGCGCGCGCCAGTTGTACGACGCTTTCGTGGAGCGGATTCGTGCGCGGGGGTTGCGCTGCGAGACGGGTCGCTTTCAGGAGATGATGGAGGTTGAGCTGGTGAACAACGGGCCAGTCACGATTCTGCTGGATTCGAAGAAGGCGTTCTGAGTTTGAGCAGAAACGCGACGCCTGTGGGCGTGACTTTCGGCTGATCTGCTCACTTGGGCTGCTTCTGCTGTTGTTGCTGCTGACGCTGCTGCTGTTTCGCCTTGCTGACGGGCGTTGTCGCGCTGGGGGCGGTGCAGTGGGGCGAGAGCACCGCGATTGCCGTCACCTGGAAGCGGCGCGCTTCCTTGGCTTTCGTCTGCGGTGGCTGCTGAGGGCTGGCTTCCCAAGCGCCAGTCAGTTTGACCTTGCTGCCGGAATCGTTCTTCAAGTCATCGGGGCCAAGCACCTGGACCCCGGTGCGGTGCTGCATGCTGGTCAACACATACTTGCCGTACTTATCGGGTCCGCTGAGACAACCGATGAGCGTCGTACCTTTGGCGCCGGCCGGCTTGGTTACCTGGTCGCCGCTGATGCCACTGTTGTCTTTGCTTGCGCTGGCTGCATTCTTCTGCTGTTCGGCAGGCGTGGTGGCAGGCTGTTGGGTCAACGCGGGGATGCTTACGGCCGCCGCCAGCGTCAGGAGATGGAGGAACGACTTCATGGGCAGACCTCGGATGCGTATCGAGGATACCTGAAGCTTCGACGCGGCGCAGTGAGGAAAGTTGCAAGGGGTCAGGTTCACCACACAGACATAGAGACACAGAGAAAATCATTTAGGAATCAAAAGATCCCACTCTGTGCAGAGAAGCTATCTCGTAAATCGGTTTGTGTCAGGGCACGGCTTTAGCCGTGCCGCAAATGGCCTTACGGACTGGGCTTTAGCCCCTGAGGTACTTCGCTTTGAGTCGCCCCCTATTTATGAGATGGCTTCGATTATCTTGCACGGAGGGCTTTTGGGGATCGCTTTTGAAATCAGAATTCTCTGTGTCTCTGTGCTGAACTCGCGGCGCCACGGGCTGAGCGTGTTTACTTGTGGGCCCACACCGACGCGTTCAGGCAGGCAACTACGCCGTCGATGACCTTGCCCAGGCCGTCCTGAAACTTGTTGGCATCAACAATGTTTTTGCTGGTGATGGCATCTGCGGCGCCAACGGCGGATTGAACCAACGAGAGCGCGGCCGCTTTCTTGTCATTGCCCGACTTGGCGCCGAACAATCCTTCCACGCCGTGCACGATGGCGGGAACGAACGCGATACCTTGCAATAATTTGGCCAGAAAGCCCATGGCAATCTCCTTTTTTGCGGTGGAATTGGCACGCCTTACAGCGGATAGTCCACATACAGCAGGGCCGAATCGCGCGAGTATTTGACGGGCGATGAGGCATCGTACTGTCGCAGGTAGTAGCCCTGCACGCGCGAGAGGCGCGGCAGATTGAAGGTCTGGGTGGTGAAGCGGCCGGCCAGGTTGCCGTCGCTGCCGGCGCCCCAACCAGCGTCAGAACGACGTACCTCGATGCCGCCACCGGCAGGCGGAGCGATACCCGCGTCCACCGTAATTTCGGTGGCGATGACATTGGTGACTTGTGCCGCGGTAAGAGGCGGAAGATACAAAGACGACGACGGAACGGTCGTGGTGAAAATTGTCGTGAGGGGCTCGGGCAAGATCATGGTTTCAAACTTGAACGCCAGCGGCTCGGCGGCGTCATTGGAGAAACGCAGCAGGTACTCGGAGCGATCATCGCGAAGCGAGACCACCTGCAGGTCCACCTCACGAACGAGGGCGGTGAATGCCGCGCCGCGAGAGGGCGCTGAAATTTGGACAGCATTAGCCGGAATGACGTCGCCAACGGGGAGGAAGTCGCTGATGACGCGGTATTCACCCGCCCAGGCAGGCTGCACCGCGTCATCCAACAATGCGACAGCCGCATTTTCACAGTCGATCGACGTGGGCGCCAGGGGCAGCTTCAACCGTCGAACGTAGCTGCGGCGTCCGCTGTCGCTGCCGTGGTGATGTGCAGCGATGCTGTTGGTGTTCTGCACCCGCGCCATGGCGCGAGCGCTGCTGCGATAGGCGACCACGACCTGCTCATTGATCTGCGGCGGATAGGGCGGATAAAAGCGCAGCTCGGCGGACGAGGTCACGTAACACTCGCCGCCATCGGCAAAATTGCCTGTCAGTCGCGTGTGGAACTGCCCGCCGGGAACCAGGCTGCGAACTTCGGCGTCTACGACATGCTGCAAACGCGTGAAGGACACGCTGATGCACAGGTTGGGGCCGTTTGCCAGCGCGTAAGTGGCGAAGCCCGGAGGCGCGGGCAGCACGTCGTCGTAGAGCACGGTTGCGGGCGCAGCCAGCGTGCCGGGATTGTTGGGATCAACATCGTGCACCGCCAGCACGACCCGCAACAGGGCGGATACAGAATCGCCGCCTCGACCGCTGCCCGCAGGATGGGTCGATGACAAATACGTCTGATGAATGCGATGGGCTTCGTTGCAAACTAGTTGGGTGGTGAACCCGTACAGATGTCCGGGCACGGTTGTGAGACAAGGGCCGGCCAAAGCGCCATTGATGAGTCCCTGAATGTTGCAGTTGGCGCCGTTGGGCGAAATGGAGAAGCCCGCGACGCAGTTGGCATCGCCGACCGCGCCGTTGTAAATGCCGCCAAAAGTGCCGCTGGACGCGGCATTGAACGTGACCTGTCCGTGCTGCATCATGAGGCCGCCAGCCAGTTCCAATTGTTCGACGAAGCTGACGGTCGCGGGACCACCGCTGATCTGCAGTTGACCTCCGCTGACCGAGACCCTGCCGTTGGGATCGGTGACACTCCACAATGTCGGCTCCAGTGAGGCCGCCGTGTAGTCCTCCTGAAAGACCGTGACCGCGGTCTTGCTGTAGGGAATGTCCGAAAGGTAGAAGCCCAAGGTGGTGCCGTTGCCAAGGAAATAATCGCGAACGTAAACCAGCGGCTCGAGCTCGCCGATGATGGTCACATCGTTGCGCAACTGGTCCGATTGCAGCAGCAGCAGCCCTTCGGGAACGAAATTTGCATCCTGCTCGCTGAGGGTGAAGCTTTGCTGGCCAACCTCCTCAAAATAGAGTTTGCCGTCATGCGCGCGATAGCTGGCGCGCGTCATGGTGGCGAGCTCCTGCACGTGCTCGGTCCAGGTTTTCTGGGGAACGATAACGAACTGATTGACCGGACTGACGTCTTGCACTCCCGAGAGATCGAGTCCGTTAGGCAGAACGTCATTGGCGAGCGTGCGCACCGCGTCGCCTGCGGTGCGAAAGGCGAAGGGTGTTCTGACCGGCAGCGCGTTGTGGTCGAGCAGGCAGGAATCGTCGAGCGCCTGCAACGCATAGCGCCACGCGGCGCCCTCGTGGCTGTAGCCAAGATACTGCTGCTCGGGCGCCGCCGCCAGGTAGCCAGTGAACAGACGAAAGCCATCGGCGCGTCGCAGAAGCACACGCGCTCCGCTCACCGGGGGATGAAAACTGGGGTCGGCGGCGACGAGCCACGCCGTCATGTTGGCCGCCCGGTTCAAACGCCGCGTGATCTTCGGCAAATGGTCGGCGTCCACGTAAGCGGTGTAATCCTGTTGTCCCAAACCATCGTTATTGTCGATTAGAAGGTTCATGGAATATCCGTCTCACATCGGTTAGGCAACTGCATTCAGAACAGCGCTGCGTCGGGGGTGGGGAAGTAGCTGCGGTAGCAGAGCACGGTTTCATCGTCATTGGGGTCAACGGTGGGCAATGCGTGCAAGCTGGCGTGCAGCATGTGACCGAACAGCGGCGCAGCGAATTCCTGCCGGGTTTCCACGCCGCTGGCAGCCACCTGGAGGCGAGGATAGTAGAAGCAGGCGCGACCGCCGGTTTCGCCTACGATGACAAACAGGCCTGACCACTCCTGGAAGAAGCTGCTGCCCTCGCGGTCCACGAAGGCCAACACCTTCTGTACGCCCATGCCGCTGGTGGGTGGGCCGATCAAGGACTGGGCCAGAAGCAATGAAGTTGACGTCTTGGACGAAACCCGCGCGACGTTGAAGGTCACACGGCGGATGAAGTCCGCCTGAGTGCTCGGGTTCAAGGGTGTCGAAAGATACGCTGCCGGCGCGCCAGCACCCACATAACCGATGGTGCCGGTGTAGTCGGAATCGACGGCCACCATGTCGCCGATGTAGAAGTTGGCGAGCTTATCGGGGGTGAGTACGAGTTGGGTTACGGTGGAACCGGGTTGCAACGGGGCCGGCGGAATGGCCGTGCCCCCTGAACCTTGCGGCGGGCTCAACGGTATGACCGCCAGCACATTCATTTGCTGCGAACCACCGGCGATTGCCATTTGCAGCTTGCCCCAGGAAGGCAGATCGAAATCCACGCGCGCCTCGGGCTGCGAGCGGTACTGCACGGTGGTACTGCCGCTGGGACCGCTGCGCAGCGCGTCGCATTTGGTGAGGGCAGTGCGCTGAAAGTTCTCGACCCAGCCGAGGTCGAGCCAGGGAGAGGGTGGGGAATCGAGATCGAACTGGCCCTGCGCGGCCGGGTCGAAAGGGAAGAAGACGCCGCTGGGACGCCACACCGGCGCGACATAAGCGCGCACGGCGCGGCCGACTGGCGCCATCTGCGAACGCCTGGCGAGAGGATTGATGCTCATGTCTGGTTCACCTCGGGATAAAAGAACAGGGTGATGACGATCTCGCGGCCAACATAGGGCGGCGTGGTTTTGGCGGCGCCCAGGGTGGGTTGCGTCCAGAAGATGGTGGATCCCAGGGGCACGGGTGAGCCGGAGCTGTAATCGCACTTGGCAGTGTGTGCGGGAGAGCAGATGGCGAGCAGATCGTTGTCCAGGCTGGCCAGATCGCGGCCGCGGTCGAGCCATCCATTCTGCTCGCCGCCGGCGGTGCAGTACGAGATGGTGCAGTCGAGCGCCATCATGGTTCCGACGGATGGCTGCACCAAGTGGGCGCTGCCCCAATGCAGATAGAAGGCGTCGCACAAGGGAGGCGCGGCGGCCGGCGGCTCGTTCTCCACCACCGCGATGGCAGGCCGTGTGGCTCCGTCGAGCGTGATCGTGCGTCCTGGATCAACCGCCACCAGGCGGTTGCGCAGCTCCACGTAGAAACTATCTTTGGCTGGTTGCATGATTTCGCTACTCCGTCGCCGTGATGTGGTAGAGGTAGTCCATTCCGCCGAGGTGGTCGCTGATCACGGTGTCAATGTGCATGAGCTTGCCGCGAAAAAGTACGCCTTCGGCGGTGAGCAGCCAGGTGGGAACATCGGTGACGCCATACTGCTCGGCGAGTGGCTTCACCGCTTTGGCGCTCAGCGTGACCTCGATGCGCTTGCTGCCGTTGGCGGCCGGGGCGATGGTCCGCACCACCGCCGGGGAGATCTGCAGGTCTTCGGACGTGGGAGGCGTGAGCCCGAGCTGACTGTTGGTGTCGCCGGCGGAAGGGTCGGCGATGCGCAGCGTAATCTGGGCGCCACCCAGGGCTCGCACCATGGCGTCGGCAGCGCGCCGCACGCCCAAACCGCGGCTGCGAACGGTGCCGAGCGGAATCTCGGTTTCAGACATTTCAGCCCACTTTCTGCGCCACGTAGGGCGCGAGCATGCCTTGCACGGTGGAATCGATAAGGGTGTCGGCGAAATACTCCAGGTGCATCGAGTTCAGAGTGCCGAGGGAGCTGGCGCGGACATTGAGCGCGGGGGTCGCCTGGGCATTTTTCACCAACTGCGCGCAGGCGAACTTCACCGGATCAGGGACTTGTGAGAAGCCCGCGGTGTAGGTGAGTTCGATCTCGTCAAAGGCCAGGCCGAGCGGACCGCCCAGCCAGGAGACCTCACCGGTGTCGGCAAAGTAGTCGAAGGTGCTGACGTCGAGGTTGACCCAGGTGCCAGGCAGCGCGTACACCATGGCGATTTCGGCGAGCTCCCACATTGTGGTATCTTCGCCACGCCGCGGCGGAGCATAGCGGCCCCTGCCCGATACCAACGGCGAGGTTGCGGGGGGCAGGGCGGCGAGTGGCAGATTGGCGAGCTGGACATTGTTGCGGCCCGGCACCACGCGAATCCGCTCGATGAACTCCACGATGGCGAGCGTGGGCCGCCGGCAATACACGTTGATCAGCGAGGAAGCCGCCGCTACGAACGATTCCGGAGTGGCGGACTCCAGTCCATAGGTTTCGTATTCCGAATCAGACAAGTAATTCATGGCGTTCCCTTCGTGGCTACGCGTTGGGGATGGAAGGCGGAGGGAAAGTGCTGGTGAATGAATCGGAAGAGCAAATCCGATTCGATAGGCTAAGGGGATAGTGTCGCGACCTCATGCCGATTTGCCACAGTAGAAGGAAGCCGGCAAAATCCGAGCCCCGCAGGGGCCGAATTGGTTTAGCCAAAGGCGTAAGAGCGTGTGTGAACCTAATTTGAGGTCGCACGGTGGAATGAATTGCGCAAAGTCCAGCCCCGCAGGGGCGAAAGAGCTTAGCCCAGCACGGAGCCGAAGGCGGAGTGCTGGGTAAAGGGAAAAATAGATCCGAGTCCCGTAGGGACGACAGAGTTTCTCACTCGTCAGCCCTGGGTTAAAAGCAAAAACTTAGCCTCGGACAATAGGGGACGGAGTTTTTCCGTCCCCTGGGTTGCACACCGGCGGCGAACGGGAGTCGGCGCGATGTAGCCAATCAGCGGAACAGGGATCGATTAGCAACCTGGTCGCTATGGCCCGTCGCGGCCAACGCCCGGCGGCTACCGGTCGACAACCACCTTGTAGTGGGCGTAGCTGGCGCCCTTGACGACGATGCCGCCGAACTTCACCACCACCATCTGCGAGGCCAGCGAACTCGGTGTGCCGAGTTGGAAGACGCGCGGATCGGTGCTGGTGAGCCAGTGGTACTCGATCATATCTTCGCTGACGATGTAGGCAGGCAGCACCGCCGAGCCGCTGCCCGGAACGCCGGTGTAGGAAATCGACCAATCGGGAATCAGCGGCAGCTCACCGGCCTGGGTGGAGAGCGTCTTGACCGTCAAGCCGCCCGCCACCGTCGTGCTGGAAAGCACCACGTTGAACTCCTGCTTCATCTCGCGGTCAATCAGGTCCAGCAGCACCGGATTGCTGTAGATCGCGGTCGGCCGCACTTCATAGTTGCTGTTGGAAACCATCTGCGCGACGGTGGACTTCATGCCATCCACGATGCTCGCGGTTGTCGCAATCGTGACCACGTTGCCGCCATCGGTGATTTGTCCGGCCGCGCCGTAATACTGCGCCGTGGTGGGATTGGTCAACGAGGTGTCGTTGCCGTTCCATAGCGCGACGTCGTGCGTGCGCAGCAGGCCTTCAACGGAGTCGGCCAGGTCCTTGGCCTGCAAGTAGGCGAACTGGCTCTGCTGGCTGCCGACCTCGATGTCGAACACGTTGTAGTTGATTTGCGAGACCAGGCACTTCAAGGGAACGCAACGCTCGACGCGAGTCGGGGTCACCAGGGTGGGCGTGATGTTGCGCGGATCGACGAAGCCGTTGGCGGCGGTGGGGGAGGGAATGCCCGTCTCTTCGAAGAAGCGCGAAGGATGGCCAGTGGCTGGGACTTGCTTGATGCGCTGGCCGAAGGGGCCGCGGCGGCGAACGATGTCGGTGATTTCGGTCTGGTAGCGATCGACTTCGATCGCTACCGGGCCCATGTAATCGGCCGCGGCTTGCAGGTTGACGAATTGTGCTTTCATTGGTGTCCTTTCGAAAGATGACGGCCCAAGCCGCCAGGGAGTTACTGCAATGTCAGACATTGTGGGAGTTCTTGCTGCCGCCTTTTCTTAAGAGGCGAGTTGGCGCGGGTGGGATTTAGTCCGCGGCAAATCCAAGCCCCGCGGGGCCGAAACAATACCAGAAGCTATCCCATAAATCGGTTTGTGTCAGGGCACGGCTTCAGCCGTGCCGCAAATGACCGTTACAGACTGGGCTTTAGCCCCTGAGGTACTTCGCTTTTGGGCCGGCCCGCTATTTATGCGATGACTTCTGCCCAGGGCGTAAGCCCTGAGGGAAGCTGCGGAAAATCAAGTCCCTTCAGGGACGGCAGAGACTCTACCCAAACCGCTGGCGCCCATTCAGACCAGGATTCCGGCGCGGGCGAGTTCGGACTTGACGGCGATGCGCTGCTCGATGCTGAGGCCGGCCAGGGCCTTCTCGATCACCGGCTTGTCGATGAGCGCGTCGCTTTCGACGCCCTGCTTGGCCAGCAGTGCGCTCACCATCGGCGACAGGGACTTGCGGCGGGCGGTGTCGGCCTGCGCCTTGAGATTGCGGTTGCTGGTTTCCAGTTCAGTCAGCTTGCTGCGCAGGTCCGCGTCGTGCTTGGCGCTGGCCTGCAGGTCACCGTCGTCAACCGCGGCAATGATGCGGTCGATCTTGGCGTGCAGCGAGGCAAATTGTCCGTCCAGGTTCTTGAGCGCGTCGGCCAGCGATTGCGTGGCCTGCGCCATTTGACCGGCCAGGGCCGGCATGTCGGGGTTGGCGTTGGTGGTCGTGGTGTCTTGATTCATGTTTTGTCCTCTTACTCTGTGGGATGTGGGAAGAAGCAGCTAGCAGCTAGCAACTAGCAATTAGCAATTAGTGACTAGAGCTTGTTTGAAAATGTCCTGCAGCTCTCGGGGTGGAAGCGCGGGCCTTTAGGCCCGCGAAAATCACGACTCCCAAAAGAGGGCTTTAGCCCTGGTGTCGCAAAACGAGCTTTGTAAACCACGCTCTAGAAGCTATCTCACAAATCGGTTTGTATCAGGGCACGCCTTCAGCCGTGCCGCAAATGGCCCGTTACGGACTGGGCTTTAGCCCCTGCGGTACTTCGCTTTGGGCCGCACCGGTATTTATGAGATGGCTTCTAGCAACCAGCAACTAGTGCGGACACACGGGGCTGAGAGCTGACTGCTGGCCACTAGTTGCTCGCTGCTAACGCAATCCAGGTTTGCGGGTAGGCGGCCTTGTCGCGATGCAGCACCGCGGCGCCGGTGAAGGTGAAGCCGGTGACCGTCCAAATGAACGCCTCCTGATTCGGCACGCTGGCGTCGGCGATCTCGTAAGACATGCCGAGGCTATTGCCTTCTTGGGCCCTGATCTCGCGCACCACGTCAGGGAAGTCGCGAGCGAACAGGTAGCCGCTGACGGCGATCTGCCCGGTTGCGTTCGGCTGCCCGCCGTCGTGCAGAGGCACGATGTTAGCTTCGCTGATGATGCCCACCTTGCGGCGCGCGTCATGGCTGAGGAGCGCTGGAGCATAATCGAGTGCCATGCCCAGGAGCGAGGGCAATGCCTGCTCGGTGGCGGGGCGGGTCAGCATCACGCGATGGCCGCGGGCGCCGCTGGGCGCGCGTTGCGAGGCGACCCCCACCAGGGTGAGAACCCCCCGGAAGGGCAGCCGGTTGGGATGCGCGGGAACATGGGGCAAATTGAGCGCCATGGCTTCCAGTTGCAGGTTCATGGTTTGTTCCTTGTTGGTCCGACAGTGTGGGATAGTGTGGAATTAACAACTAGAAGCTATCTCATAAATCGGTTTGTATCAGGGCACGCCTTCAGCCGTGCCGCAAATGGCCCGTTACGGACTGGGCTTTAGTCCCTGCGGTACTTCGCTTTGGGCCGCCCCGCTATTTATGAGATGGCTTCCAGCTAGTTCGTCAAGCCTAGCCCTACTGGTAACTGACAACTGGCTACTGGCTATTGCATCGGCGGAGCGTCGGCAAGGCCGGCCTGCTTCTCTGGAAGCGGTGGCAGGCCGCGCATGAGACGCACCTCGTTGACGGTGAAAACGCCGCAGTCAATCAGGATCTGCTGGATTTGCGCCTGCTCCAATTCGTTGGGCGCGTCCACATCGGTGAAGACGAACTCCAGATCGTCCCAACCCAGGCGTTTGCTGATGGCATCGCGCGTCAGGTGTTCGGCAATCAAGCGCGCGACCGGCACCACTGCGGTGCGGAAGGCATCGTCGTACTGCGTGGTCGCGGTGTTGCGGTTAACGTCGCGCTCCAGGCCGAGCAGCATGGGCGGCAGATCGAAGGCGTCGGCGATGATGCGGATGAGGAACTCCTGCCACTGCAAGCGCAGGTCGGCGTCGGTGCCGCCGCTGAAGCGCAGCACTTCGGGCTTGGTCTCGACCGACAGGATGGGAACTTTGCCGGTGCCTTCGATTTCATCCTGCCACCAGCGAATGAGGCGCTCGTGATGCTGCGGACTGAGGTTCTGCAACCACAGGGCGTACTGCACCACCGTGTTGCTGGCCAGCCGCGAAGCGAAGCGGTGGGCGCACAGGAACTCGTGAATGGTTTCGAACGCGACCTCCAGTTTGCCCAGGCCGAACGGCGTGTGGGTGCGAGGATTCAGCCGGATGTAGGCGAGCTCCTCGTCGGCCAGCGTGACCTCCTGCTGCGGCGTGAACAGGCCCGTGGCCTGCACGTAGCGCGGCGATGAAGGATTGCCGTCCCAGTCGGTGCGAATACGAATGCTGGCGCCATCCACCGGCCACAGCGTCAGCGGCCGCGCAGGATCGCCGCTCAGGTCGAGCTCGAGCGCGCCGAAACCCCCGACCAGCACGTCTTCCAGCACCTGCTCGATCATGGAGCGGAACGAGTCCTGGGGATTGGGCTGCTCGAAATTGAGGGTGAGCGCGGCGATGCGCTCGGTCGCGTCAGGCAGATCGTTGAGCACGCGCCCGCGCCGCGGCTGAATGCGCCACTGCATTCCTGCGATGCGGTCCTTGATGGTGTTGATGGCCTTGCGCGCCACCGGCATTTCGGCGAAACGGCGCAAGTTGATGGGCGTAGGTTTAGGCATGACTCCGGCACGCACGAGCGTGGGCGCCCCCGGAGTGAATATGGTGGGCAGAGGCACCGTTCTGCGGGCGGGTGAAGCGCTGGTGGCTTGCAGCGCGGCAGGCGCTGACCGGCGGACCGGCCAGTGCTGGTGGAGGAACGCGGAGCCGGCCGAGCGTGCGCCGGCGATGCGGCGCAACGCGCCGCGAAACGTGTTTCGCATGTGCATGATGTTTTCCCTGAAAGGAAGAAGTGGTTAGTGGCTAGTGGTTAGTTGCTGGTCCACTGGGCGCGACGGCGATATTACAATTTCAACTCAACCCGCGCCCGCTCGGCGATGGCGGGCATCTGGGCGGCGGTGGCAACGTCGATGCCGTAGCGGTCAAGGGCCTCCAGTGCGAAGGCCACGCCTGGGTCCTTCCAGTCGAGCCCGTCCTCGATCACTGCGTACAGGTTCGGGTCGGCATTCTCGGCGAGCGCCATTCGGTCGCGAAAATTCTGATAACTGAAGGCCAGCACCTTGGCTGCGTTGACATCAGTCGCCAGCGACACCGCATGGAACATCTGGATAACGTTCTCCGGCCGATATGCGCAATCGATCTTGAGCGGATCGCCGTTACCCGCGTACTTGGCCACCTCGATGTCCTTCCACATCACCTGCCAGACGCCGGCCTGCTCGAAGGCGCCACGCATGACGTTGTAAATGGCGCGGCGGCCGACGGCTTCGCGCTGCGGCGCGCGGCGCTCCGACTCAAGGTAAGTGCGCGCCAGGAGGCCAAGCTCGGCCTGCGGCGATTCGGTCAGCACCGCCTGCATGGGCGCCAGTTGCAGCGCGCCGGAAAACGATCGCTGCATCAGGTCGAGCAGCCACTCGCGCCGCGACATCGGCAGTTTGTAGTTGATGACCTCGGCCGAGCGCGATTGCAGCAGGCGGCGCAGCTCGTCTTCGTAGGACTGCAGCAGCTCGATGTCAACCTCCGGATCGAGACAGCGCACGCGGCGCCAGTCGCGCGTGAAGCGCACATCGCTGAAGCCGTCGGCGCCTTCTTCCAGCATGACTACCCCGACATTGACGAACTCCTGCTTGACCACGTCGGGGACGTAGCGGAGGAGGAAGCAGTCGCAATGTTTGTAGTCAGCCATCAGCATTCAGCAATTAAATCAGCAACTAGCAATCAGCAACTAGCAAAACCTCCTACGGAAGCAATTGCTTGCCGGCGCGAGCAGCCTCGACCTTTCGAATAAGCGCGCCCAGCATTCGCTGAACCTCGACAGTGTGATCGTTCACACTGTTATAGGATTCGCTCGAGATAAGCGCCAGATCCCGAGCCAGCAGTAGGAAATACTCCAATTCCACTGCAGACCCCATCGCAACGTTGAGAAAGTGGTGAAACTCGCCGTTTCCTGAACGCCCGCAACCTCCCGCTATGTTGGCGGCAATGGATGAGCCCGATCGTCGCATCTGGCTTGTAATACCATAGAGCTCCTCTTTGGGAAATGCTTGCGTGAGCCGGTACACGGATAATGCCAGCAGATGCGCTCCCTCCCAAACCTTCAGTGTTCTAAAGTCTTTCACGTTGCCCTACATCCCTACGCTAGCACCAGTTGCTAGTTGCTAGCTGCTAGTTGCTGTTTCAATTCACCACCTCGCGCCAGTTCGGGAAGGGGTCCCGAGATGAATTCTTGAAATCCTGAATCAACTGCCGCACTCGCGAACGGCGCTCTAGCAAGCGCTCCAACAGCCGTTCCAACTCGTCGCCCTCAGAGTTGTACCACTCCGGAGGAATTTCCTCGGCCAGCGGCCACAACGAGCTCTCGGGAAAAGTTTCGATGCGGCTGAGCCACGGCTCGAAGCTGTCCCACGATGTGATACATGCGTAAACATCGTTGCGCCCGAAGACGCCGCGCAAGGGCGCGTCGGGAAAATTCCACTCGCCGGCATTGAAGCAGTACCCTTGATCGATAAAACTGGCGGTGAATTTACGTTCCCGCACCCGCTTCCAGAAGGCCGCCTGGCGGCCATTGGCGTTGCACGTCCACTTGTCGAGAGCGAGAATGCCGGCGAAGTCGCGCAGGTTGCGGACGTGCGCGATCATCGATTCTGGCAGGTAGTCGTAAACCTGACCTTCCTGCGGCGAGACCAGATAGCGCGAGCCGAACGACAGCCCGGGAGTGAACATGGTGCGAATCCCGCAAAGTTCAATGCGCAGGTCGGGGGTGTGCTCCAGCAGCCAGGGCTGCACGTTGACTACGGCGGCCACCGGCACCGGCAGGCCCACCATCTCCGCCAGGCGCGTGCCCAGCCAATCGTTCACCAACACTCGCGCGTGCTGCGGGTTGTTCTGAAATTTGACCACGTAGTAGAAGCCGTCGGCGCAGCGCATGAGGTGACTCTGGGCGCCGCCGCGCATCCTGCGTACGTGTTGGACCGCTTGAACGAACACGAGACCGCCGTTATGAGCAGTCTCATAAATCGGGCTTTGAAGGGGCATGGCTTCAGCCGTGCCGCAAATGGCCGTTTTCGGATCGGGCTTTAGCCCCTGAGCTACTTCGCTTTGGGCCCCTCCGACATTTATGAGATAGCCTCTATGAACTTGTCCTTACCCCGCGAGAGCGACAGGGCGGTCTCTACCACAACGTGCCGTGGAAACCGCCCGCAACGGCCATTGCGGCCGTACATCACGGCCATCACCTCCGCGTCGCCCGGCCAATCGCGCCTACCAGGGTGCGCGAGCAGCCAAACCATCGCGGCAGTTTCCGCCTTTATGCTAGCGCGGATCGGCTGCCTTTGCGCCGTCACCCGTCACACAAGCGTGTGCGGTAGAAAAACAGGGGCTAGGGGCCAGGGGCTAGTGACTAGTGGTCAGTGATCAGCGCAGTCGCTGCGCGCTGGGTGCTGCGTGCTGACTGCTAATTGCCTGGCCCGGTTTGCAGGATGGCGAAATTGCACTCGCGCAGCGACTGCGGCGGCTTCACCACAACTTCGGCGCGGACCGCCAAGGCGATGGCCATGGCCATCACGGTGTCGTCATGCGCGCCGCCGGCCGCCGCCGAGGTGCCGTCCTGATGGCGGATGAAGGTGCGACATTCCTGCAACAGCCGCGGGCTGAGAAAGAGGAACGATGCGCTCGCCAGCACGGCGGCGAAGTTCTCCAGCATGCGCGGGCGCGACGCCGCGGTGGTCAGCCATCCCGGCGGGCCGCTGCCGGGATACAAGTTCTGATAGCCCTCGCTCATGGCGAGGTGCGCGATCACGGCGTGTCCATGATTGTTGCGCTCCACGGCCACCAGCGCCCGATTATATTTCTTCCCCAGGACCGCGACGCGGGCCGCCAACTCCTGCGGGGTGAAATGTCCGTACAACTCCGCGCACTGCAAACCGGTGGAGCGCTCGATGACCTGGGCGCAAGCGTAATCGCCATCGCAGCCGCCCCCGGCCGGGTCCACGCCAATGATGTATTGCTTGGGAGTGACTCCATTGCCGCCCACGACCGGCGGGAAAAACGTGAGCAGCCTTCCGTTGTCGCTGGCGTCCGACATCGCCGGCGACTGTTTCAGGCGCTCGTCCAGGATGTCGCAATCGAAAACGCAATCGCCGGAAGCGAGGAAACAGCTCTCGGGATCCTCAGCGTATTCTTCCGGCGCGTGATTGCCGAAGTTGGCCCGCATCTCGCGGCGAAAGGCGATCTGTCCGGCGTCGAGATTATGTTTGTGCATGAGCTCGCGCTCCTGGTCGCTGAACTCGACGATTTCCACTTCGCGGCGATAATTCGGGTCCCACCACCAGGGATAGAAGTGGCGGACATAGCCGGTTTGCGGCGCGCGTTGCCACTCTTCATAGAAGGTGCCGCCTGCGCCGTTGGGGGTAGACTCCAGAAAAATCTCGCCGTCCGGCGGAACAGCGGCGCGCAACGAAGCCAGCGTCTCCGCCACATCGCGCGGCCAGCGGGCGACCTCCGAACAATGCAGATTGTGGATGGTCAGCCCGCGGCCGGCGTTGGGGTCCGCCGCGGTTTCCACGCGATATTCGCTGTCCAGCATGGGAAACACGATCTGGCGGACGTTGGCGCGGGAGGTCACCAGCGCGCCTTGACGCAGCGACTCTGGCAGGTTTTCCAGGAGCCGGTGCACGATGCGAAAAATTTCCTCGGCGGAGCGCTGGTCGTGCGCCACTTGCACGCTCAGGGTGCCTTCGCGCGTGATGCAACTGACGAAGAAGCGCGCGGCCACATAGGTGGTGACGCCCAACTGGCGGGCCTTGAGGACGATGTTGCGCCGGCCGCTGGTTTTCTCCAGGTCGCACTGGGCGCGATTGAGGCGCAGACGGAGCAAGTGCCCGCGCTTGTCGCGGATCTTCAGCATGGTGTGCATCACCAGTTCGCGAACCGTCTCCATGCCCGGAGGGATGGGAGCGCTCCAGTTGAGTAGGGTGTGCGGGTGTTGATCGAGGTGGTCACCGGCCTCCTTGAGCACCGCCAGGATGGCATTATGCGAAGTGTCAGGATCGGCGGCCTGGATTATCTCGGGTGCAGACCTCGTCTTGGTTTTTGACGCAGTCCGATTCTGCCGTATTGTCGTTTGTCTTCTGCCCACCGCGGTACTCCTGAAGCGGTTGTCTGTTGTTGTTGGTCATACGCAGTTGTCAAGGGTCAGTTGGGCCCGGCGCGATCTCCCTTTTCTGCCTGTCATGCGTAGCGAGTCGAAGGACCCCTATTGCTGCAAGAAAACAAGGTTGGCACGTCCGGTAAAGAACAATCCCGAAATTGCTTATCGGCCAAAGCGTTCCTCCGACTCTTCGCGGCGCTCATCGCTCTCTCGGTTCGCTGCAGTGTAAGGAATCACACAAAAGCCAGCGCCGTAGGCGCGAAAGAGTCTAGCCCAGCACGGAGCCGAAGGCGGAGTGCTGGGTAAAGTGGGAAATAGATCCGAGTCCCGTAGGGACGGTAGAGGGCCTGTAAGAACCAGGCTTGGAGCGCAGCGAGTCGAAAGACCTGCTGTTACTGACGACTGACAACTGGCTACTGACAACTGCCTACATCCCTTCCAAGAAACCGGGTGCAACCCCGTAAGCCTGAGCCACCTGCTCCTGGGTGGAGCGCGGCGTCAGCGCCAAGACTTCGCGGTAGCCGCCGGGAAGCGCCAGCTTTGCGCTTACTCCAGACAGGGCGGCCGCCATGCCGTTGATCGTCGCAGAGAACAGTAATAATGCCGCTAGTACTTTCTTTTCCGAGTCGGTGTTGGCCACTTTATTTGCCGCCAGGACTTGCGCATTGACCTCGCTGGCGAGGGTGTTCACCGCCGCCGCGAGAGCGGACAGATTGCCCGCCGATTTGTTCGCTGTCCAAGCCGCGCCTGCATCCTTGATGAGAGGCAAGTCGACAACGGCAGCACTGTAAACAGACTGAAAGAATGCGCCGAGCGTGGGGTCGTTCGCCAACTGGGCAAAGGCGGCAGCCGACTGCAACGCAACCCCGGCCTCAGCCACCACGATGTTGACCGTCTTTGCCGTCTGCGAGGACGAGCATCCGGTATTGAACACGCACAGTCCCATGCCCATCAGCACGGACAGTACAACGCTGTAAGCTTTTTTCATTTCAACTCCTTGTGAAGCAGTAGCCAGTCGTCAGTAGTCAGCTAGCAGTTAGGAGCTGGCAACTGGCAACTGGCAACTGGCTACTTGTTTCTTACTGCACGATCTGGCAATAGAAGGTGGCGCCCTTGACCTGGTCGGAAGAGCCGCCGTTGAAGATGAGCTTGATGGTGTCGGCGTTGGCGAGGTTCTCGCTGCCCGCGTTGCCATAGCTGCCGCCGATGCCGATCGCCGTGCCCGCAATCACCGGGCTGAGGTTCGTCGATTGCGACGACAGCGACGCGATGGTCAGTACCTCAATGTCAGATGCCAGGTTCACACTCGACGAGGTATATGCCCCGTACGCCCACGTTGTGGTACCCAGGCTCCATTTGTAAGTGATGGCTCCTGACGCTGTGGGATGTGTCCACTTGGCAAAGCAGCGGGCGCCGCCGCCGACCGCGAACGTGCCCGCCGGCAGCGTCGCGGTGTAGATGGTTTGATCGGCGCTGTTGCCGGTGAGGGTTGCGGTGGCGCCTTGCATAGTCCCGCTCACCAGACGAGTGCCTGTCCCGCAGCCGTTGCAGGTGGTGACGTTGAGCGTGCCCACGGTGGCCGTCGTGGTGTTGACATCGGCGGAGTAGATTTCATCCCAACGATAACTGGGATCGCCGAGCCAGCGCGTGCTGTTGTCGCCGCCTACCTTGGCCGGAATGAACTCCCACTGCTGCGTGTTGGGAATTCCGCCGGGGAAGGCGTAGGTCATCTTGGCGAACAACTCGGGCGATTGCCCGTAGATGGTCCGGTTGGGCATGCGGAAACCAATGCCACCCACGCTGAGGTCGGTCGAGGTGCCGCTGGCAGCCACCACGGTCTCGTTCGAGCTGGTGGTGCCGAAGATTTCCGTGAGAATGCCGTTGCCGGAATGCGGCGACTGCACGAAGGTGTTCAGATCAAGCGTGAAAGCCTGGCCGGAAAGGAATCCGCCAGTCGGGCCGTAGTAGAACGGGACCTTATTCATATTGGCTGCCGCAGTGGTGCGGCTGTTGACCACGTCGTTCACCGCGTTGGCGTAGTCCTGCACGTAAAAATTATTGACACTGATGTACGGGGTAGTGCCCGCGGTCCCATTCACATACTTGATGACATCGTTCACCCCGCTGCGCCCAAAGGTGTAACCGCCGACGATGTACAGGCTGGGCTGGGCGCCGTTCTGGCCGGTCTGATCGATGGTGATCAGTGGATCCTGGCCGCTGATTTCTTCCTCAGTCTTGAAGCCGAGGATGGTCAGGGTTCCCGACTGGCCGCCGTTGAGGCGCACGATCGAGGTGGTATTGGAGTCGCCGCTCAAGCCATGCACCACCGCGACACCGCTGAGGTTGTTGAAGTTGAAGCCGTAGCGCCCGGCGCTGTTGGTGGTGATGTTGGCGATGTCTGACGCTGTGGCACTTGCTCCGGTGAACAGGATGTTGTCGAGATAGCAGCCGCTGACTTCAATGGTGCGCAGGAAAGCGGTCTCGCCCATGTTCTCGAGGTTGAAGCAATTGCCGGCCGTCTGATTGGCGCCATTGCCGGTCACGCGCAGGTCCTGGAAGCCTCCCCAATGCCACCACTGGGCGGAGGAGCCGATGCCGGTGCCGACAGTAGAAGTGGCGATCAGATCGGCATTCAACGCATTGGCGGCGGTGATGATGGTGCCGTGATTGGAGGAAGTGCTGGCCCCGACCAGGCGCGCGCCAGGCAGCGCGACGATCCCTGCGGTGACGACATTGTTGCCATTGTTGTACGTCACCGTGCTGTTGATGGTGTAGGTGGTCGCTGCCAGCTTCAACGTCACCGAGTCATAGAGGATAAATCCCGGACCGGTGTACGGCGAAGTGCGATCGTCAATCACCGCGCCCAGCACCGTGCCGCTGTTGTAGGCTGCGTTGATGGCGGCCTGGACGCTGGCGTAGCGGCTGACCAGGAATTCCACGCCGGGGATGTTCTGGAAGGTGAGCGCGGTGGCGTTGACGGTATTGGGCGTGGTGTTGCCGATGGGCGGTGGTGAACTCAGGCTGGCGCCGCTGCAGGCGCCCCACGTCATGGGAGATGGACCGCCGCCGGCCGAAGTCAGGCATTGGCCGGAGCTTCCGGGCGTAGTCGGCCAGGTAAGCTGGTACGGAGTAAAGCTGGTAGTTGGAGCGCCTACGCCGATGCTGTTGCTTCCCGAGAACCATGCAATACCGCCGCTGCTGAATCCGATCGCGGGAGACCCGTTGATGTTCCACTGGTATCCCGCTCCGCTGGGAACGTTGTAGAACAACGTTCCCGAGCTGGACGCAAACTCGTTGGAATAGCTGCCCGAATCGAAATTACTGGCGAGATTGTTATAGCGCTGGTTCTTGACCACCAGGTTAGCGCCCGCATTGGAAACTCCTCGGGAATAACTGGTGCTGCGGAGGTCCTCAACGTACATGTCCTTGACCAGGACCTGGCCGGAGCCGGCGTCCACGCTAAGCGCAAACGTCTGCGCGGTCGGGGTGCTCGCCAGGCGTCGTTCTCAGCAACTAAGTTGCCGAGAACGACCTTTTGGGAGGAGCCGGCAACCTGGACGCAGTTGGAGTAGGAGTTGTAGCAGTCAATGCCCTCCACATTCGTATCGAAACTGTTCTCAATCCGCAATCCACCTAGGTCCACGTTTCCGGAAAAGCCGGCGCCCAGCCACTGTACGTCATCGATGGTGGTGGTTGAGGCCCACTTGAGATGGATGCCATGGGCGGGGGAATCATTGGACTCGCTCTGGCGCACCTTGGCACTGAGGATGGAATTCTGCACCGCATAGGCCGAAGCGGTGCCTTCAATGCGGATATCATCGGCATCGAACCCGGCGGGCGCCTGGTATCCATTGGACGAACAGTTGGCGCTCTTGATGAAGTTCCAGTAGTTGTCGTTGAAAATGCTGACTCCAGAAGTGTAGCCGTACGCCGTGCCCGCGTTGATCCAGGTTACGGTCCCGTCGGGGAAGGTGCAGCCCGGAGTTTGACAGAACGAAGGACGGCCGGCGCTCGTCGTCCCGGCCGCCTGGGTAAAGTAAACGAAGTTGCCAGGGTTGCCCGTGGTGGGACGGATGAAGGACTGCTGTATATAAGTGGTGGAAACGGTCCAGTCGCCGCCGCCGGTTCCGTCAATGTAAATGCCGTGCAGCCTATTCTTGTAGGTCCCGACCCCATTGAGGTCGTTGCCCCCGCTCACCAGGTGCAGCGCCGTCCCCTGGTTGCCGGCAAACTGCGAGTTGCCGTTGATACTTCCATCGAAGCCCCAGACCGCACCGTCGCCTCCATTACCACCCGAAGACGCCGCCCATGAAGTCCACTGGCCCCCGAGGATGAACTGGCCTACAGAGGCGAAATTGCCGGTGTACACGTTCTCCAGATGGCCGGAATTGCCGTAGGGAAAGAACAATCCGAAGGTGCCGATGCCGTTGCCATCAAGATAGCAATTCCGGATTGTGGTCCCGTCGCTGTTGTGCAAACCTTGCACCGTGTCGGAAATCAAGGGATACGCTCCACCTGACTTGAGGGTGGCGGGAAAGGTGTTATAGAGGTCCCCTTCGCCGCCCGCGGGGCATTCGATGGTGACCTTGCCGGTTTCGATATCGATTCCGGGATTGCCGCCCAGCGTCCAAGTGCCGGCGCCGAACAAGATTTTTACCGGCTTGTTGGCCGTAATGGTGGTGGCACAGGCCTGTCCCGGGGCAAAGCTGCGCGCGTCAATGGTGCCCCCCGCCGCTGGCAGGGCAGCGATGGCCGCGTTGATCTGGGCGCAGGGATCGGGTTGCGGGAAGTTTCCCGGGTTGGCGACGCCGTTGATGTTCTGCGCCGTCAGGGTGGTGAAGTTGCCGGTGTTGGGCGTCACGTTGCCGATGGGAGGTGGCGAGGCCAGATTGCCGCCACCGCCGCCCGTGGAGTCCACATAAGCCTTGTTGGCGGCGTCCGTCGGGTGCTGCGGCGTGGGCACCGCAGGCGAGTTGCTGAAGGTCTTCACCCCGGTGATGGTTTGGCTGGAAGCCAGGCTGACGTAGGTGGAGTCGGCGTAGTCGCGGGTGAGAAATTGCGCCGCCTGGCTGGAGGGAACCAGCTTGCTGCGGATGGCCCCAATGGTGGTGGTGGGCGCGTTGGGCACCACCCAATATTCCGAGTCGGTGGTGCCGTCATCCAGCTTGAAAATAGTGCGATAATAGGTGCCCGCAGGACTGGCGCCGGTGTTGGGCGCGAGGCTGGCGCTGAAACCGCCACTGGAGCTCAGCGTGACGGTGAGCGAGCCCGGGGTCACCGCTTGTCCGGCGGCGGTGGTGAAGGCCGGCCACGAGATCAGCGCGGTGCCTTGCGCGGGAGTGCCGTCGGCGCGGTACACCGTGTCGGTGATCTGACATAGCGTGGGAGCTTGGCCGATGGCTGCGACCGGCAGCAACAGTGCCGCAAGAATGATCGGAAGGTAGGCAGAAAAAAACCGCCCTGTCAGGCGGCTGATGGTCGGCATAATCCATGCCTCTCTGCTGCCGGCGGCAGCCGGCGGAAAGTTGCGTATTGGATATAATGTCCCACAACGTGGGACTCCTTGACTCGGAACGGAGACCAGTTTCACATCCTGATGTCTAGGCAACGGGTGCAGCACGCTTTTCACAGGCTGCGGAGAGACTCCGTGCGAGAATGTGACTCGAAAGGGCACGGCTTCACTGTAGCGAATAACCCCGCGCGAGATTGCGGAAAAAGTCTGCCGCGGCTGCTTTGAAGGGGCGCACCTTTAGGTGCGCCATTGCAGACCCTTTATTTTTGTCATCACGAGCGGGCGAACAGGGTCCCCAACGAGCGCTGTTTTTGCGCTCGTTGGGGTAAAGTTTAGCCCGCGAGGGATCTGCTTTTTTCCGACTTTTTTCGCGGCCTCTAAGACCGCGGAGTGTTGTGAACCGCTTCGTCGCTTTCCTAACCGCGCTCCGGCTGCGCCGCCTGGTAGCTGCGCATGAACTCTTCCACGCTGCGTACGTAAACGTCGGCGAAGTCCACGACCTGGCGGCGGGCCTGGATCATGTCCATGGCATGGTTAAGCCCGAAGCCCTGGGCGCGCAGCACCGCCAGCGCCATCATGGGGGCGCGATGCACGCCCGCGGCACAATGGATGAACACCTTGTTGTCGGCGCCATCGTCCAGCGCCTCCAGGGTAAAGTTCACGCCGCGCTGCAACAGCTCTGGCGGCTTCAGTTGAAAGTCGTCGTCGGTGGGGTTCCACAGCACCTTGACGCCGTAAGGCTCGGCCAGTGGAGTGTCATCCCACTCGATCTGCATGTTCAGGATGTGAGTCACTCCGGCGCGCACCACCTCAATCATCTTGTCATCGAACCAAATGGCGCCGCCTAAGGCGATGCGATCGGTCACCCACGTCATGTCCATGCTACAGTCTGCTCCCCTGCGGAGCTGTCCGCCGCAGCGGCAACTCCACTTGCCATTCTACAAGGCGACTATCTCCCCTATCGGTTTTGCCAGCGCTCGGCTTCACCGGCTGCTGAAATGAGGGGCATGGGATGCTTTCTCTGACAACTGACTACTGGCTACCGGCTACTGACTACTGGCTACTGCCCCTTCACGCCGCCACGTCCGGTTCAGGCTCGTCGTCCGACAAAGGATCCAGTCCCATTGTCTTCAGGAACGCTTCCACCCGATTGACCGGCGGCGCCTCCGGCGGCGGGGAAGGCGCGCCCCCGGCGGCGGCCGACGCTGCGGGAAGAGCGTTCGGCGCAGTTTCCTCCTCCAGCGGCAGCGTGTACAGGCCGGCAAAATCGAAAAGTGTCTTTGCCGCCAGGTAGCTGCCCGATTCCGCCAGCTTGATGATGGCTCCGTTGATCTCCTCCAGGTGACGCCAGATTTGCACCTTGGCGCGCTCCACCGCCTGTTGCCGCGATTTCAAGGTGGAAAAGGCTGCAGCGTGGCGGCGGGCCTTTTTCGCCGCGTTGCTCGAAGCTGGCGCCTTGCGGTTCTTTCTCGCGGCGCCGCTCTTCTTCACCCCCAGACGCTTGCTGTTGGAAACCGCGCTCCGCGGACCCGGCGCCGGCTTCTTACTGGCCGGCGCTGCGCTGTTCTTGAGTGGCATGTTCGTTCTCCTACCGGGGAGGTTCGTAGCCATGAAAACGATTTACTTTTGGCGGGTGGAGCGGGACATTTGCAGTCCTCCCAATTGGGTTACCGCGGAGAGACGCCCTTCAAGCCGCGGGATGATACATGCTTTCCGCCGGTCGAATCATGTGAAGTTTCGTACCGGGGATGAAGTATCGCGCGAGCCGAAGTCGTTTACATTGGCAACTCAGTGGAGGCGCGCAGGCCCGCTCCACCCAACACTGCCCCAGAAACACAAAAGCCCAGCCCAAGCTGGGGAAGTATGCCGGAAAGTGTTCTATTTTGTTGTTCCGAGGGGCTTCAGAGACTGTGTCGCCGCCTTGGTTTGCGGCAGTGGAGGGCAATCACATAAGCCCAGCCCCGTAGGAGCGAAAGAGTTTAGCCCAGCACGGAGCCGCAGGCGGAGTGCTGGGTAACGTGGTAAATAGATATGAGTCCCGTAGGGACGGCACACCTTCTCACTCCCTCAGCCCCGCGGAATCTGCGTTTCCTTTGACCTAGATCACAGAATTGCGGCCAGAAACACGAAAACCCAGCACTTGGCTGGGTCGCTGGCGGGAAGCTTTACAGAACCGCTTCCCAATCTCTAACTCTAGTTTCAATATAGCACATTTTAGGGGTAAATGAACACGATTTTGGGGATTTATATCGGCATAAATATACTTGCCTAATCAAATCTGCTAGACTGACCCCGCCGTGGCAGGGCCGAAGCTTGTCAGGCTAATAGAGGCATGAGAGCATGGCAGGCATGGGGGCTAACAAGCGTGGTGTCATTTGGGTTGTGATTCTGTTTACCCTGCTTACCCTCATCGGATTGGATAGCGTCTATTGGCTTCTTTTTTTCATTTGGAGAAATGCGGCACAGCCTACCGACAACGCTCTCTGGCTCCCGCGCATTTACGCCTGGCTAGCCGCCAGCACAATCACTGGCGTGGCTTGGATTGCTTTACTAATTTGGACTATCCGTCACCGAAAGAATTAAAATTGAGCCACTACCTCCTGTTCTGATTCTCGGCATTGACGGCTGAGGGGGTCTATTTCGTGGCACCAACTCAGCCACTTTCCAAAATCAAAGTTTAGTCGTAAGATGGGAATTGTACTGGTGAACTTTCGCTTTTTATTCTATGCTGCTGAACTTCGACATCGACAAAGCCATTGCCGCAACCGCCTACATCATTGAGCGTGATGGTGGCCGATCTGACATGTTTCCGCTCATCAAAAAGATTTATCTTGCAGACCGTTCTGCGCTCATCAAGTGGGGCAAATCCATCACTGGAGATTCTTTCGCCGCGCTCGAAAAAGGCCCGATTGTCAGCAACATCTACAATCTGATGAAACAGGAAGGTGAGGAATCGGAACAAATCCAATGGGACAATGTGATCCAGAAAAAGAAGCCGTATTGGATTGTTTTGCGAAAGTGCGCAGAGAGCGGTGTTCTCTCTGAACAAGAAAAAGAAGTCTTGGAAGAGGCTCGAAACACCATCAACGCCATCAGAGGCAGTATTCCAAAATGGGTGCACAAGAACTGCCCCGAGTGGACCGACCCCGGTCACAGTTCGACTCCGATTGACCCAAGCACAATTCTGCGTCTGGCCAACAAAAGCGAGGAGGAAATTCAACGCTTGGAAGAGACCAACGAGGAATTGCGTTTCTTAAGCCGACTCCTGGCAACTCGGGACTAACCCCGTGCCACTGCAACTTGGAGATACGTTCATCTTGGGCAGCGGTGGGCATCTGTGGGTTGCAATATCAGACCCATCAAAACATAACGGTCATTCGATCATCGTCAACATCACAACCGATAGCTTTAGGGCTGGTACAGAGTGCGACCTCGACCCCGGCGATCACAAGTGGGTCAAGCACAAATCCTATGTATCCTTCAGAGACGCCCAGAAAGTAGGGCCAAAGGAAGATGCCCGCATCGCAAAACTCATCAAGGACGGAGTAATAACAACACACTATCCAATGGCTCAGGCCGTCCTCAAGAAAATCATCGCGGCAGCCAAGATTTCGAAATCACTACCGGAGGGATTCAAAAATTATCTGTGAGCAGGTCGCTCGCTATTTCTTCGGGAACGGTTTGATGTTCGACTGCTCGTCATTCTTTGGCTTCGGCGGCAGTAAGACCTGGACATTCTGCAAGGGGACTTTCTCTACTTCTTCCAGATAGCGAACGATCGCGTCCGCAATGATCTCGCTAGGACTGTCACCCGGCTCCTCTCGCGAACTTCTCCGCTGCTCGATGGTCGCCAGCACCAGTGAGTCCAGTGGCGTGAGATAGACGGTTGTCGGCCTTGCGCCCGGTCTGCGCGCTTTCTTTGACATGTATCAAGATAGTAATGGCAAAAACTCATTATAACGTTATAATGAGTTTTTCAAGGTCACTGATGCGCAATGGGCAATAATCCCAGCACAAGATGTCGCGCTAGAGAAATCCAAAGCCACATATATGGGGAATTGCGTGTGGGCCGTGTCAATTTATACTGGAGTAGGCGGGAGCCTGTCGGGAGACGGCTTCCATGTAGTACCCGGCGCTCTTCTTCATCGCCTCAGGCCAGAGAGAGCGACCTCATTCCAGAGGCTGATTCAAAGGATTTCCAAAAAAGATTGGTGCACGTGAACTACACGTGTGCCGATAGTGGACGCGACCCGATTCGAACGGGCATCTCTGGACTTGGTAAGGGTCAGGCTCTACCGAATTGAGCTACGCGCCCACAACAGGGCTTGGGTGAGGAGATCGCCTACAACGTTGCTCCTCACTCCCGGCCCTGAGTGCTACACACCTATCGTAAGCGATAGCGTCAAGCTGCTCCAACAAGTTAGTAGTGATGAATTGGGTGCATTCCGCGAATTTTGAACTATAAGTTGTGCAAATCTGTGGGAAAGTCTGCTGAATTCCGAAGATTCGATACTGCGATGCGGAAGATAATGACCGTATCGAAAGAAGAGTTGCAGCGCCGCATCGAAGCCGACCCGCACAAAACAGGAAAACGGAAGTCGGCTAAGCCAGCTTCCGCTTCGGTCCCCGCTGAAGATAAGGACTAGAACGCTTCGATTTGACCGTTCTTCCCCGTCAGTTCTGAATAAGTAAGTCTCTTGCCGACGATCTGTGAAAGCGCCAGAGCGAAACGATCTGAGTCATTCAGTGGGTTGTCTTTCGTGGCGCGGTTGTTGAACCGGAACACCTGCTCATCTAGGTAGCGGAATAAATGGAACGGTTCAACGCTGACGTAAGTTCCGCCGAGCATCCGCTTGGTCAGGCTCCAGAAATTCTCAATCCCGTTCGTTGAGATGTAGTTCTTCGCATACGCTTCTGCGTGGTTGATGATCTCGTGTACGTACTCCTCACTCAGGCCCATGTAGGAGTTGTGCTCGTCCGTGTGAACGATTGCGCCCTTCTCAATACAGTCGTCAATGACTTGCCGCATGATGGGCCGCTTACGTTCGGTGATGATTTGTGTCCTAACTTTGCCGCCGCGCTGCAGCATCCCCATGACGATGGCTTTCGCTCCGCCAGCGTACAGCCCACCTGGGCCAGCCTTGCGCTCCATCTGCTGCTTCCGCGACTTGTGCATGTTGCGGGCTTTGCCCCCAATGAACGTCTCATCTACTTCTACCGGACCGCCACTGCTACCGAGCTTGAATGAGGACTTCTCCTGCATCGCCAGCCGGATTCTGTGCAGCATGAACCAAGCGGTTTTTTGGGTGACGCCCAGCGCCCGATGCAGTTCCCACGACGAAATGCCGTTCTTGTCGTTGACGACCATCCAAACAGCAGGCAGCCACTTCTCTAACGGGATTGGTGAGTCCTCAAAGATCGTTCCGACCTTGGCGGAGAACTGGCGCTTAGGGTGAACGCTCTTGCACTGCCAGCGCCGCTGATTGGCGAGGAACTTCGCATCCGTCCGGCCACAAGTTGGGCACGTCACGATTCCGTCAGGGAAAGTGAGCGGAATCATGTATGCGAGGCAATTGTAGGGGTCGGAGAAATACTGGATTGCCTCTTGTAACGTATTTGGCTCTCGTTGCTTACCGTCTTTCATGTAATCAGAGTATATTACTTGACTAATCAATGTCAAGGGAAATCTGATTAGCTAAGTATATTTATGCCTTTATATCCCTATTGTTTTCAGGTTGTTAGTTGCCATTGTTGTGTTTTGCCATATTGACATGTAAAAAGTAGTCGGCAAAACGTGCTAGTGGTAGCACGACGACTACAAAATGGACCGTTTCGGGAAAGGCGCGGGCACCGTCATCGTTTTAACCAGAAGCCGACAATCATGCCGATTGTTGTGTAGGCCCAATGCGTGTCTCCCGCGTCGTAGCGCTTCGACAGAATCACGAAGAGCGCTGATATCAGGAGGGCCAAGCTCACCAAGACTTTCATGTTGATGGTCATACAATTTCAACTTACTGCGGAGCTTTGGGGCATGGAAAGGATAATGCGCATGAGATGACCACTAAAGTAATTACAACTGCCATTACTAAAAGTTCATATTTTTCGGTTACCAAAGCTTCACGATTGAGGCTTTAAGGGGCCGACAACTTGGAGCAGGGCGCGGCGCGGAATGCGCGCGGTATGTTTAATCCTGTCCCGCAAGGGAGACTGGAAGTGCGAACCGAAGGGCACAGGAGGGGCGCGGGCAGGAACCGAAGTCTGAGCTCACCTATAAGAATGAAAATTAACCACGGAGGCATGGAAAGCACGCAGAAAACTCTATGGAAATGAAAACTCCGTGCCCTCCGGGTCTCCGTGGTAAATGATTTTCGGCGGAGCGGAACGCCCGCAAAGAGGTTCGCACCAGAACTCGCCGCCCTAGAACCGGTTCCACAGAAACTGGTTATACACGTCGTGGTGGTATTGCACCTCGGGCGCTTTGACGAAGGTCCCCAGCAGCCGCGGACAGCGATCGGCCGAGGCTTGCTTCAGGTCGGCGTAACGGCCCTTGACGTCGTCGCCCAGCATGGTGGTGGTCCACTTGGCGTCGCGGAAGTTCTCCAGCGCGGTGTAGATGTTGTCTGGCAGATAGCGCTCGGCCTGGCGCAGGTTCTTGATCTTCGCCGTCTCCCCGTCGAGTCCCGACTTGAACACCGCGTACATCACCATGTAGGGATTCGCATCCGGGCTGACCGAGCGCACTTCCACGCGCATGCTCTTCTCGTTGCCGATGGGAATGCGGATCATGGAGCCGCGGTCCACCGCCGACGCCTTCAGCTGATTGGGCGCTTCAAAGTGCGGATCGAGCCGGCGATAGGCGTTCACGCTGGCGTTCAGCATCAGGCACAGATCGTTGCCATGGGTGAGAATGCGGTCCACAAACGCCCAGCCCATCTTGCTCAGCTTCTCTTCGCCCTTGGCGTCCCAGAAAAGGTTCTTTCCCTTTTGGCTGACCGAAACGTTGGTATGCATGCCGCTGCCGTTCACCCCGACCACCGGCTTGGGCAGGAACGACGCGGTGAAGCCCATCTTGGTGGCCACCTGGCGGCAGATCAGCTTGTAAAGCTGGATCTGGTCGGCGGCATTCACCACTTCCGAATACGCGTAGTTAATTTCGAATTGCGACGGCGCCACCTCGGGATGGTCCTTCTCGTTCTGGAATCCCATGGCGCGCTGCACTTCGGCGGTGGTGTCGATGAAGGTGCGCAGCGGATCGCCAGGCAGCGAGTGATAGTAGCCGCCGGTATTGACGTAATCGAACTTCTGGGTCTCATGATAATGGCGCTCGGCTTGGACGCCATCGAAGAGGAAGCCTTCGATTTCGTTGGCGGCGTTGAGGGTGTAGCCCTCGCGCTGGAAGAGCTGGTCGGCATAGGTCTTGAGCACGCCGCGAATGTCGGCGGCATACGGCGTGCCGCCCTTGTCGATGACATCGCCGAACACCAGCACTTTGCCGGGACCAAGAATGTCGGCCGGGCCCCAGTAGAACGATGGCCAGTCGATGCCCAGGCGGAGATCGCTCTCGCGCTGCGCGGTGAAGCCGCGAATCGACGAGCCATCGAAGGTCAGGTTGTCCCAGCTCTTGAGCAGGAACTTCTTGTCGTAGTCGAGCATGTGCAGGCGGCCTTCCAGGTCGCTGAACAGCACGGTGACCGCCTTGATGCGCTTCTCGTCGGTCAGATACTTCAGGCGCTCCTCCTGGACCTTATGCAGGGGGACGCGGTTCTTGCGCTGCTCTTTGGAGCGCAAATTCAGGTCTTCGAGCTCGTCATAGGAGAGCGCGAGGAAGCTACGCAGTTCAGTGGACATGGATCTCCTCGGAATAAGTTCGGCCACCTCCGGCCAGAAGGTGAAGTCGTGCATTGCAATGGGTGAAGTTTGAGGTTACAGGCCGCCGCCTCCCCTCGCCAGTAAAAAAAGTTGATCGGAGGCATTAGGGAAATTTATGGAGGGGTGCTTAGGGGAATTCTGCCTCCCCCGAACTGCCCCGATCCGAGGATGATGCGTGCAGGCGCTAGTGTTTCGAATTGAACGACAAAGCCTTCGCCGTCTTTAGCAGACAGGTATCTCTGCAGCACCTCGTCGGGATTCTTGATCAACGCACGCTGAGCAACGATGGAGCAAGGACCAATTTGTATGTCTGTGTCAAATATGCGACCTGGTGGCACAAATTCAACAAGATCAAATTTGAAGGATTTCTCCGACCCAAGGGCAGCGACGAACATGTCTTTGTCTTGTGTACTCTTGGCAAGAGTTACTGAAATGTTCGAAAGCTCAACTTGAACCTCGCCTTTTCGTGCAAGCTTTAGAAAAAACGGAACTGATTCGACGCTGTGCTCGTCGATAGCTGCTGGCACGGGAAGTCGGACGTGGAACCTGTTGGCTATCTCGCAAATCTCATCCAAAAGCACCTTGAAACGGTCGTTCAGTTCTGGATACTGATTCGGATTGGTCGTAGCGGTGAAGACGACAGCACCTCGTTGAAAATCTCTGACTTCAATGAGGCCGGTTTTCTTGAGTTCGAAAATAGCCGCCGCAAACTGGCGTACGGGCCGTACATCCTTTCCCCGAAAACGCTCCTTAAAATGAAAAGTGATTTCAGGCGGCGCAGTGCCAGGCCGTACGACCATCGAAAGGCTAAAGGGAAGACTCGCATCCACTGTCGATAATTCCACCTCCTTGGTTCCCACTCTCGACCGTCGAAACTCTAGGCAATCATAGTGAACCACGGACTCACCGGCGCCAAAACTGATGCTTAGTTGAATGGGGACGTGCGCATGAGGCGATGGCTGAATTATCAATCGCTGAGACTCGGCGGGCACCGGTGCAATAAAATCAAAGGTAGAGCGAAAACCTGACACCTGTATGTCAGCGGGAGTGCCAGTTTCAACGGCATGCCGTAGCTGGCGGGTGGCCTCTCCCTGTGTCTTAAACTGAATTTTGGGAGGATCGAGTCGAAGAGCCTCCACGTCTCTCGCAAAAATGTCGATCCGCTTGTCGCCGTCTGTAATTGACGCCATTATTCCCGGAGGGAAATTCCTGCGACCATCATCTCGAGGGAAGAAAGTGACCTGGTAATCAAATCGGGCATCTCGGTCTTGGAGCCTCTGCACGTACTGTTGTACGTTTTCCAGCGTAAGCTTTTCGAGTTCTCGATCCGAATACTCTCCCGTTTTAGCGAGCAGCGATCGCAACTCTAGAGGGTCAAGAATTGCATTCGAAAAAAAACTGTTGCGGATAGGCCTTCGATAAGCGAGTTCCCCGACAATTTCTGACGCCTGAAAAATTCCGACCTCGACGCGGCTGATATATTCCCGCTTGAGTTGCTGAAGCCATGCGTGTGCATTGATATCAAGGTCGACTGGAACGCATAGTATCCACCGCTTCGGTTGGAAATGATGAAGTGCAACCCGCAACGACTTCTTGATTTGGTTCTTTTGTGCACTCCTAATTCCGTTGACGAAGAACTTGCATTGCCAAATCGTCGGCTGGGCTCCAAGTTCGCCTTGGAAAATGTCAACGCCTTTATCACCACCCGCGCCGTTAACATGAGCGACGTGCGCCAATGGATGACGCGCGGCGATGATCTGAAAACACAAATCCTCAAAAACGCTAGGATCAAGTTCCTTCAGCCTTTGATAGATTGCATTCATGAGAGATATCGATAACTTCGATAATGGGATATCACCAAGCGGCTTATAACAACTGGCTGCATACCGGCTGCTAACTGTTTCTTGGTAACCTTCGCCACAATGTTAGACTGCCAACAATCAAAGCCGAAACCACCTGAACCGCGGAACTAATCGAAGACAAGCCCATAATTACCTTCCAAGAATAAGGTGCCAAGCACCGACTGCGGCTAAAGCAAGCAGGAGCAATCGGTACAACAGCCGATCTAGGACATCGAAGCAATGGTCAATATTCTTACGGTTCATACGAGTTCGTCTCCGACACTACTGTGTTATCACAAAAAAAATCTAAAATTAACTGAATATTATGGTAGGGACGGGGAAGTTTCTCAGAAACCATTGATATCGGGTAGTTTACGAGTCAATAATCTTTTGGAAGTGCACCGTGTATGGTGCAAATGCTTTTCTGTATGAAAGGGTCGCCACAAATGATTCAAAGAGAATCGCCCGGCACCCCAGGCTCGCGCCTCTGTTGGGCTAACCTGGGATCACTGCGCTGGGCAGCCCCAAGGGTGTAGATTGCATTCATGCCGCGTGGTCTGCGGCGGTACGGCCCTAATCTTTCTCCGCCCAGGCTAGCATCCAAAAGACGGACGCGAACCTGGGGCATTGCCCAATTTCATCGACCTTGCAGTTTACGACCTCACCACTTTTTTCCTCCCACCCTTTCGCCAAAGGCGGGCGAAAGGATGCCCCACCCCGCGCGAAATGGGAATGCGGCTGAAAGTGTACTTCTCGGTGGGAGCCCCCGCATTTATGCGGGGGAAGGAGCGCTTCAGCGCTCCGGTAAAAGTTCGACTTCGATCTGCGCTTTAGCGCCGGGATGGAGAAATCCCCGCTCTAAAGCCCATTTCATAATTGCCTGACGGGCGACAATTAGAATTCCCAGCCGGCGACAATTAAAATTCCCGATCCAACGACAACTAAGCCAAGCTGGTTCCGGTTCTTGTAGACCGGAGGTGGATTGGTCACTGACAAGCAGGTGAGGAGGTTATTTGCGTTGGTGAAAACAGAGGGAAGTCAAGAAATTGCTGCGGCGAAGTCGGGGATGGACGCAAAGACGGCGCGCAAGTATCGGCGGCTGGGCCGGGTGCCGAGCGAGTTGCCGATGGCGCCGCGTTGGCGGACACGGGCGGACCCATTCGCGAAGGTCTGGGCGGAGATTCGAAAGCTTCTGGAGGTCAACGCCGGGCTGGAAGCCAAGACGGTGTTCGAGTATTTACAGCGGCGTTGCCCGGGCCAGTTTGAGGACGGGCAGTTGCGCACGTTGCAGCGTCGGGTGAAGAGTTGGCGGGCGACAGAGGGACCGGCCAAGGAGGTGTTTTTCGCGCAGCAACACCCACCGGGGCGCTTGGGGGCGTCCGACTTCACGCACATGGAAGAGTTGGGCGTCACCATCCAAGGGCAGAGCTTCCCGCACCTGATCTATCACTTCGTGCTGACGTACTCGAACTGGGAAGCGGGGACGGTGTGCTATTCCGAGAGCTTCGAGAGCCTATGCGAAGGACTGCAGAACGCGGTCTGGGAACTGGGCAAGGTGCCGCACCGGCATCGGACCGATCGGCTATCGACGGCGGTCAGCAACACGAGCGATGCAGCCGAGTTCACAGAGCGCTACAAGGGTCTGCTGCGCTACTACGGGCTGGAGGGGGAAAAGACGCAAGCGGGGCATGGGAATGAGAACGGCGACGTGGAGCAGCGGCACCATCGCTTCAAACGGGCGGTGGCGCAGGAACTGCTGCTGCGCGGCAGCCGGGACTTCGGCAGCGCGGAAGAGTACCAGCGGTTTCTACAGGCGTTGTTCGAGCGCTTGAACGCCGGACGCAAGCAACGGCTGGCGGAAGAGATGGCGGTGATGCAGGAGTTGCCGGAACGGCGTATGGAATCCTGCAAGCGGGAGCGGGTGAGGGTGGACTCGGGCAGTCTGATCTACGTAGATCGGAATGTGTACTCGGTGCCGAGCCGGTTGATCGGCGAGCAGGTGGAAGCGCGGCTCTACATGGACCAGGTAGAAGTCTGGTACGGCCAGAAAAAGGTCGAGCAGATGCTGCGGTTGCGCGGGCGGCGGAAGCATCGTGTGGACTACCGTCACATCATCGACTGGTTAGTGCGCAAGCCCGGGGCCTTCGAGCACTACCGTTACCGCGATGAGTTGTTTCCCACCAGCCGATTCCGCATGGCGTTCGATCTGCTCCAGGAGAAGCTTGGCCGACCCCAGGGCAGCAAGGAATACCTGAGGATCCTGGAGTTGGCGGCCAAAGACAGTGAGGTCAAAGTGGACGAAGTGCTGCGGGTTCTGCTGGCAGGAGGCGAGGAGGAAATCAGTGCCAAGGGGATAGAGGCCATGCTGGGAGTCGAGCGCGGTGTGGCCGTCCGCGATGTGCAAGTGGCCGCAGTCGACCTCGGGCTCTTTGACCAGTTGTGCAGTGCGCGGGAGGTGCTGCAATGAGCGCGGCCCCTCAGATCAGAACGGCATTGCTGGAGAACCTGAAAGAACTGCACCTGCCGGCGATGCGCGCCTGTTTCGAACAGACCGCGCAACGGGCGGAGAAAGAAACCCTCAGCTACGAGCAATACCTGCTGGAGTTGGCCGAACGTGAGTGCGAGGCCCGGCGACGGAACCGCATCGCGAAGTTACTGCGCGAGTCGGGGCTACCGCGGGAGAAGACGTTGGCCAACTTCGACCTGAAGCGCCTACCGACCAAGGTCGGACGACAACTGAAGGTGCTGTTAGACGGAAGCTTCTTGGATCGCAAAGAGAACCTGCTGCTGTTCGGGAATCCCGGAGCGGGCAAGAGCCACTTGCTGTGTGCTCTGGCCCAGGAACTGATCGCGCAAGGGCGCAGGATGAAGTACACCAGCTGCGCCATGCTGGTGCAAGAGTTGTTGCTGGCCAAGCGGGATCTGCGGTTGAGCAAAGAGATCAAGAAGCTGGCCAAGCACGACGGCCTCATCATCGACGAGATGGGATACGTGCAACAGAGCCGAGAGGAGATGGAGGTACTGTTCACCTTGCTGGCGGAGCGTTACGAGCGCGGGAGCGTGCTGCTGACCAGCAATCTGCCGTTCTCGAAGTGGGAGGGGATCTTCAAGGACCCGATGACTACGGCGGCAGCGATTGATCGGCTAGTTCACCACTGCGTCATCCTGGAGTTGAATATTCCGAGCTACCGGATGGAGCAAGCCAAGAAGAATCGGGACACGGCGCCGGACAGCGGCGAAGCCAACTGAGGGGGCAGCGGTCGGCCGCCCGTTGTTGCTGGCAGGCCCTCCGCTCCGCCCCTCCGGGGCTCCGCTCCGACCCTGCCAGCAACAACGACATCTCAGGCACGGAAGGGAGAGAAAGCGTTAGTTATATCCGTCGGGAATTCTAATAGTCGTTGAGGGGAAAGAATAGTTGACGCTGGACAATTGCACGCTCTTCCGCTGGACTGAAGTCCAGCTCCCCCTGCTAAAGCAGGGGGCTCCCATCAAAAGGCGGATGGCAGCGGGCACCAGGCCGTTGAGAGTGAGTTTCACGGAGCAATCCCAAGCGCGCAACTATCCCACCCCAGCAAAACCGGCTTGGGGCGCGCGGCGCCCGGCGGCCGAGTACTTGGGCGCTCAGGTAGGGGCTCGGGTATATTATCCGAAGTGCCCGAGTCTCGCTCGAAATCGATGCCATCCTCGCGGCAATCATGTGGCTGGGCATTTTGCCTTTCTGCGGGACCAGATCATCCGGTGTATCTTTGCACGCCTGACAGTCTGGGCGCCTAAGGATAGTAATACCGCTGCGTTGGGGAGGGAAGCTGTGAAACGGATACTGGGAATGGTTGCACTTCTGGGAATGGTCCTGGTGGCCGGCAGTTGCAGCCACAAGACCCAAACTACTGCTGTCCAAACCGTCAGGTTTGCGGTCCCTCGTAATCCGGATTCGCTGGTGGTGACGTTCGCACAGGAGAAAGGATGGTATCGCGAGGAGGGCCTGGACGTGCAATTTACCATGGTCGAGGCTGACAAAGTCCAGGAGATGCTGGCATCAGGGGCAGTGGACGTAGCTTGGAGCACGACGACAGACACGATGATCGCCTCGATCAACAACCCGAACGTGGTGTACGTCTCCCCATGGAACACTTTCGACAAGGGTTTTGCGTTGATCGCGCGTCCCAATGGTCCCTTGAAGTCCGTGGACGAACTCAACAAGTCAGTACCGAGTTACGTGGAGGCGGTCCGCCTCGCCGCCGCACAGTTGCGCGGCAAAACCGTGATCACCACCGCTAATACTGACATGGAGCGGGCCGTCGCCTCGGTTGTCGCGCGAGGGGACCTGATCTATAGAAACGTGAGAATCATCGACCTTCCACCGGACGAGGGGCTCGCAGCCTTCTTGTCAGGAAAGGGCGATGCGTACCTGGGAGGCATTCCCCAAAGGACCAGGGCGGTCAAGGAAGGGATGGTAGAGGTAATCAGCGGTTTCGATCTTGGTCCGGCGCCGATTAACGGGTTGGTGACTTCCAGGGCATATTTCAAGGGCCATGAAGACGTGCTCATGAAAATAATGAAAGTGTGGTTTCGTACCGCGACCTATACCAACTCGCACACTGACGAGGTTGGCGCCTATATAGCTGCCCAGCTCAACCGGGATGGCGGAGCTCACTATGATGTTGCCGATTTTAGTAGGGACTGGAACGGGCTTGAGCATTTTGTCGACTCGCCGCAGTATGCCCAGAACGACATCTTCGATAGGAAGGGGAATAATTATTGGCGGCGCCGCTGGGATGAAGACAACAAGTACTATTACATTACCAGAAGATCGACCCCCTACTCGGTGTCTTCCGACGGAATATTCGTAGCCGAGACGATGCAGATCAAGTTTATCCGACGCTACGGTAACGGACCTTTTCAGTAGCTTACCAACCGGCGCCCAACTGTTCACGCCGCAAAGCCCGTCACTGGAACCTCCCTTCGGATGAAAGTGGCTGGTTGCTAGTTGCGGGGCCGAGTGACGCAGCCTATGAATTCTTCGGTCCCACGAAAATAAACCATCTGGGTGCCCCGTTCTAGCCTGGTTTTGGCTAGGGCGGGGCAGTTCTTAGTCCTGCTAGAACAAGTCGGAATGGGTACCGGTACGAACGAGGTACAGGTCGTCGCCATCGATCTTGTAGATCAGCAGCCAATCGGGTTCGATGTGGCAGTCGCGGAAGTGCCGCCACTCACCGCCGAGCGAATGGTCTTTGTAGCGCGCGGGCAACGGACCGCCTGCCGCAAGAAGCTCGATCAACTCACGCAGCTTTGCCATGTCCTTGCCGCGTTTTTCCGCGAGCTTCACATCTCGCCGAAACTGGGTAGCGCTTATCAGGTTGCGCAAGGGTTAGATGTCCAGGTCTTTGAACAGAGCACCGGGAGACTCGAAGCGCTTCCCGTCGCGTCGATTGGCGGCCTGCAGGGCCTTCGCGGTGGTCGGGTTGGGTACCTTGACGTCAAACGGCAAGGCGCTTTCCGCAGCCACACGAACCAGCAGCATGCGGACCGCGTCGGACACGGATATTCCCATGGCCGCCAGTGTTTTGGCGGCTTTCTTCTTAATTTTCTCATCCACTCGAATGTGGACCATCGTGGTAGCCATAACGAAAAAGACTCCTTGAGATACATTGTATCTCATTTCTATCGTCCTCAATAGTGGCGACTTCAGCTTCAATCATGCGCATTCCCGAAACTCCGCGTTGTGTCCGCCGTCACCGACTGCTGGGGCGCGCTTTTCCTACACTGGCCATGACCGCCGATGTCCAACTCCGCTCCAGCCCCGGTGAATCCCTGGATCGTGACCATCGCCGTGATGCTGGCGACCTTCATGGAGATCCTCGACACCACGGTGGTCAATGTTTCCATTCCCCACATGGCGGGGAACCTGGGCGCGACCGTCGAAGAGGGTACGTGGGTGGTGACCTCGTACCTGGTGTCGAACGCCATCATTCTGCCCATGGCGGGATGGCTGGCCAACCGCTTCGGGCGCCGCCGCATTCTGCTGACCTGCGTCGGCGGCTTCACGCTAACCTCGCTGCTTTGCGGCATGGCCACCAGCCTGGATTGGCTGATCTTCTTCCGCGTGCTGCAAGGCCTGACCGGCGGCGGATTGCAGCCGCTGGCGCAGGCCGTCCTGCTGGAGACGTTCCCTCCCAAGAAGCACGGCTCGGCGATGGCGGCGTTCGGGCTGGGCATCATCCTCGCGCCCATCCTCGGCCCCACGCTCGGCGGCTGGATCACCGACAACTACACCTGGCGCTGGATCTTCTACCTCAACTTACCGGTGGGTGCATTTTCGATGCTGATGATCAGCGCCTTCGTGCGCGATCCGCACTACATCGGCAAACACAAAACCGGCGGCGTTGATCTGTGGGGCATCGGCTTCCTGGCGCTGGGCTTCGGAATGCTGCAAGTCGTGCTCGATACCGGCGAGCGCAAAGACTGGTTCGGCAGCAATCAGATTCGGGTGTGGACCGCGCTGTGCGTCTTCGGACTAGTCGCCATGGTCATCCGCGAGTTGAAGGCGCGCCATCCGATCGTGGACCTGCGCGTCCTGAAGGACGTGACGTTCAGCGCCGGCACCTTTCTGATGACGATGCTCGGGTTCGTGCTGTACGCCAGCCTCATGTTGCTGCCGATCTTCCTGCAAACGGTGCTCGGCTATCCGGCACTGCAATCGGGGCTGGCGCTGTCGCCCCGCGGACTGGGATCGCTGGTCATGATGCCGGTTGTCGGGCAACTCACCAACCGCTACGATCCGCGCAAGCTGCTCGTCATTGGCCTGGGGGTGGGCGCCTGGACCATGTTCAGCCTCTCGCATCTGAACCTGAATACAGGCTACTGGGACATTTTCTGGCCGCAGGTGATCCAGGGCGGCGCCATGGCGTTTCTGTTCATCCCGCTGATGGCGACCAGCATGTCGGGCATTGCGAAAGAGAACATGGGCAACGCCACCAGCATCTACAACCTGATGCGCAACATCGGGGGCAGCTTCGGCATTGCCACCATGACCACCTTCCTGGCCCGCCGCAATCAGGTGCACCAGGACCAACTGGTCGGCCATGTCTCGGCGTTCGACCCGCACACGCGCAACGTGTTGCACGGGCTGCAGAGCTGGTTCCAGACTCACGGATTCAACTCGGCGGACGCCAGCAAGAAGGCGCTGGCCGCCATCTATGGCATGGTGCAAAAGCAGGCGGCCATGCTCTCGTTTGTCGAGGCGTTCTGGATCATGGGCGTGATCTTTCTGCTCATGCTGCCGCTGCTCTTCCTGCTGCGCAATGCGCGCTCGTTGCACCCGCATGCGCGGAAGGCGGCTGCACCGATTGGGAGGCAACGATCGGTTGCGGCAAAAGTCGCGCCAGAGGAGGAGTTGGTGGGAGTCGGGCACTGAGGCAACCTTCGTGCCTCTAGAATCAGTGCATGGATGCAGGCCCCAATGTGCATGGCACTTCCTATCGCGGACGGCTGGCGCCCTCGCCCACCGGACTGCTGCACATCGGCCATGCCTGCACCTTCTGGACAGCCTACCGTCGCGCCGTCGAACATGGCGGGACCCTGATCTTCCGCAACGAGGATCTCGACCCGCAACGTTCCCAGCCAGAATTTGTGCGGGCCATGATGGAAGACCTGGAGTGGCTGGGCATTCGCTGGCAGGAAGGCCCCGACGTCGGCGGGCCGTTTGCGCCCTATGAGCAAAGCCGGCGGCGCGAGTTCTACCTGGCCGCGTGGCGCAAGTTGCGCGATGGCGGATTCATCTATCCCTGCAATTGCTCGCGCAAAGACTTGGCGCTATCGGCGGCGGCGCCGAATGAAAGCGATGATGGGCCGCTGTATCCGGGACGCTGCCGCGAAAAGGCTGTCGAGGCCAGCCGGCACGAAGCGCCCGCAGGGGTAAACTGGCGATTCCGCGTGCCCGACGGCGAGATGGTGGCCTTCGACGATCTGCGGCAGGGACCGCAGCATTTCATCGCGGGCAAAGACTTCGGCGACTTCGTGATCTGGCGGCGCGACGACGTACCCGCCTATCAACTGGCGGTGGTGGCCGACGACGCTGCCATGGCGATTACCGAAGTGGTGCGCGGCGCCGACCTGCTGAAGTCCACCGCGCGGCAGTTGCTGCTGCTGCGCGCGCTCGACCTGCCGGCTCCCGCCTACTACCATTGCGATCTGTTGCGCGATGAAGCGGGCCTTCGCTTGGCCAAACGGCACGACGCCCTCAGCCTGCGCAACTTGCGCCGGCAGGGTCATACGCCGCAGCAGATACTGCATAGGTGCGCACAGCGGTGATGGCAAATCTCTATCCGTAAGACTTGCACGCCCACTCACCGTAGAATGTCCCTTCATGAATTATGTGCCCATTAACGGTCTGCGGATGCTGGCAGTGGAAAGCGGCATACTGTTTGCCGCGTTCGTTATCGCGTATGTGAGCTTGCGCTTTCTGCATCCAGAAGTGAGGCAGCCAGGATGGCTCGCGTGGATACTCGGCAGCAATTTGCGCTCGGTGGTGTTGGTGATGGCCCTCGCGCTGGCCGGTCGGGCGCTGCTGTTGCCCGTCGTCGGTATTCCCCAACCTCGCATCAACGACGAATACAGCTATTTGCTGATGGCCGACACCTTCTCCCATCACCGGCTCAGCAATCCCACTCCGCCCGCGTGGCAGCATTTCGAAACCTTCCATGTAAACCTGACGCCCACCTATCACTCCAAATACCCGGTGTCGCAGGGAATCGCGTTGGCCTTCGGGCAGATCGTATTCCATCAACCGTGGATCGGGGTGTATCTCAGTACCGCTCTCCTGTGCGGGGCGATCTGTTGGGCGCTGCAAGCCTTCCTGCCGCCGGGATGGGCGCTGCTGGGCGGGTTGCTGGCGGTGGTCCGCTTCGCGCTTTTGTCCTACTGGATGAATTCCTACTGGGGCGGGTCCATGGCCGCGCTCGGCGGCGCGCTGGCTCTGGGCGCTGTCGTGCGGCTATTCCAGCCTGGGCTTACAAACCGGCGCAGGTCCGTACTTGCATGTGCCTTTGCGATCGCGCTGCTCATCCTCGCTACGTCGCGTCCCTACGAAGGCTTGGCATTCTCCATTCCGCTGTTGGCGTACTTCGGCTACCAGACAGTACGGGCGAGGATTGGGACCAGGGCGCTGCTGCGCGCGACGGTGCTGCCGGTCGTAGTCATCGGACTCGCCGGAGTTGTACTCATGGGCTACTACAACCAGAAGACTACCGGGAGTCCTCTCTTGCTGCCGTACGTCCTGTACCAACGTACCTATCCAGATCTGCCGCTTGCGCTGCCCCTATTCCTTGGGCAAAGAGCCAGGCCTCACGTACCCGCTAGCGATCCGGTCTTCGAAAAATGGTACGCAGTCCTGGCCGAGGAGCATGGCTATCAGCAAACCAACACGGTCTCTGGACTCGCCGCCTTGGAAGCCCGGCGGCTTGGCATCAATTGGCTTTTCTATGTGGGCCCGGCGCTATCTTTACCAGTATTACTTGGCTTCTTGTCGTGCCTAATGCAGCGCCGGCTGCGGATTGCGGTAGCCGTCACGATCACGACCGGAGCCGCCATTGCACTATCGATTGTCTCGCAACTCCACTACTTCTCTCCGGCGACCGTCGCCGTGTACCTCTTTGCCGTCGCCGGTCTGCAGTACCTCTGGGAGCAGCAAAAGGACGGCGAGCGGGCCTTCGTTCTGGCCGTATGCCTCACCGTGGTTGCGGTTTCGCTGTCCCGGCAAACCGGCGGCACGGCGATGAATGCCGCCTTCGCCTTCCGCGACGCCCGCAAATGGGTGGCCCAGCAGCTAGAGAACCAGCCGGGAAAACAGTTGGTCCTAGTGGCGTACGATTTGCAGCAGCATTATCCGGGAAACGAACTGGTGCACGATGGGGCGGATTTCAACTCAGAAAAGATTCTGTGGGCGCGATCCAAGGGAGAGGACAATGACCGGGAGTTGTGCCAGGCGTATTCGGACAGGACCTTCTGGAGCGTGGAGACTGACGACGTGAATATCTCGTTGACTCCCCTCGACCTGTGCCAACACCCGTAACCAAGGCGTCTTCCGCCCGCGGTTGCGCAATGCAGCTGCGGCAATTCTGCATTTGCGCCGCGTCCCAACCGCGGTCAAAGGCCAACCTTTCTCCCGCGCTTTCCATCCTATGAGCACATGTGACCAGACACGGAATGCGGTGTCGTCTAAGGTTGGGCAAGTTAGTGGGGTTGATAGGCCGAGCGCCGGTTAGAAAATCGCCTGACTGCCGAGCTGTAAAGTTTGCGCAGCAGATTGCCGAAGTAGCTTAGCAGTGTGCACTGCCCAAGCGGCGCTCACCGCAAGGAACAAATTCGAACCGGGAGTCGACGGTCGCAGGATAGTCGCTATGCTTTCGGCCATGCCACCGCGTCAGTCAAACCAGCATCGTAGCGGGTGAAGGGACCGCAATCGTCATCCCATGACCTTAAGTCAAAAAATCGTTCCGTTGCTTGTCCTTTGCGTCTTGCAGGCTGGGGACCTGCTCTCGACCCGCCTGGCGTTGAAAATACCGGGAGTCATGGAACTGAACCCGCTGGTGCGCCAGTTAGGGTTATGGCCGGCGAAACTGCTGGTGTGCGTACTCGTGCTGTTGCTGGTGTGGCAGACGAAACGGATGCGGCGGGTGTGGACGCTGTGCGCAATCTATGTGGTGATCGTGGCTTCCAATGTGCTGTTACTTGTCACCCATGCCAGCGCCTTGGCGCAGCGGACAAACTGAACCACGACCTGGACCGCCAGGCCGGTCTCCAACTACGGTCCGGCTCCAACCCGGAGGTGAGCTTCACCCAGCCTCACGCCGTCACTGCGGGGCCAGCGATTTTTGTTCCAGGTTTGCGCCCACTTTGCGCTGGCCGGCCTCCACCACCATCTTGCGCTGCCACGTTCCGCCGTCCTTCTTGCGCAGGGCGATCGTGTGCTGACCAGGTTCGACGGCGAAGGAATACGGCGTTTTCCCGACGTACGCGCCATCTACGAATATGTCAGCGCCCACCGGGCTCGACCAAAAATTCAATACTGCCTCTCCTGGTGAATCTTTGGCGACCGGTTCTGAATATTTGGCAGCCGGTTCTGCATGTTTGGGTGCCCCTGCGGGCGGGGTGGGCGCGGGCGGAAATTCCAGGTTGAGCGACTTTTGTTCCAGATAGGCGGTGACTCTACGATTGCTGGGGTCCGTCCGCACGGTGCGCTGCCAGGTCGCGAAGTCCGGCTTGCGCAGAGTGATCGTATGTTCACCCGGTGGAACGACGACGGAATGCGGTGTTTTCCCGATGGTCATGCCATCCAGGGATATATCAGCGCCCGCCGGACTCGACCAGATCTCCAACGGCATCGGTGGTGGCGGCGGTGGCGGCTCCTTGCGCGGCGGTTCTGCCGGCGGTGGGCTGGGCGGAAGTGCCAGAGCAGTCTGCACCGCTGGACTATCCACATCGCAGTTGACGTAGTAAACGGAGAGAGGCGTTGCCTTGGGCATCTGTTTCGTTGGCAACACTACATCGCCTTGGATGGCGGCCAGTACATACTCCACAAGTTTCTCTCGGGAAGGAAACCCAGCCAGGCTGTAACGGGACACTACCCGGCCTTGCTGATTGTAGGCGCGTGCATACAGCGACTTGGGCTTGTCGTCGCGCTGCAGATCCAGCGTGGTGGTGGTTTTGGGGGGTGGCACACCGGCATACGCGTAGCTCCAGGTTCCTCCGTAACTGCTGGCCTTGGTCACATTCCCGGCCTCAGGCGCCGTACTGGTGTAGGTGTGGGCCGTGGGAATAAGCCCTTCGAACATCGCCTCCGAGGTCGAAAAAATCACCACGTAGTTATTGGTGCTGGAGGACGGTATTTGGGAAAAGCAAAGGCTCCGATAGTCCTGCTTTTGTAACTTTTTGTCGATCCATTTCGCGGCGAACTTGGGGATGGCGGGAACCGGCTGTCCACCTTCAGCCACCGCGAAGGAGACGTTCTTGGTGCAAACTTCGGGAGCGGGAGCTGGCGTCTGCGCCCAGACACCGGCGGCTGCGGCGAGCAAGCAAATCAGTACCGCGGGAGTTTTCATGGTGAAGCCGCAATTATAGCGGAAAAAACGCAGCCGAGATGCTTCTGCTGTGTGGCGCTGTGCGAGGTGGTCCAACAACGTGGCGCGGTAGCCTTCGGCTGCGCTTAAGGCGGAGCTGTTCATCATCTGACACCTTCTGGGCATGCATATTTTGACATTTATATGGAGCAAAAACAAGAATAAAGTAGCCGAAAAGTTCAGCAAATTATGGCCTTAAAGTGCTTAATCGAAAGCCGCCTTCTGCAAGCCTTTAGTGCCGCGTCTTTTCGCTATAAGAGCCATAGATTTCGGGGAAAAACGACCCTACACTGACGGTATGTTGCGCTTCATTTTGGCTGGTTCCCTTGTACTTTTAGTCGCTCTGGTTACGCTGGTAGGCTATAGCGTGCTTGTTATCGGAACGGGACTTGTCGGCGCTCTTGGCATTATTAATCGCTATTGGCAGGACGCCGTTTCCGACGCAGGGACGACGCAGAGCATTCAATGGATAGTTGTCATCGCAGCAGCGCTTGCCGTCGGGTGGCGTGCCGGTTATATGCGCCACGACCCCGAGAGGTACTAATAGCCATGCGTTGCGCGATTGATGCGGTTTTCGTGGGTTCCTACTAGCTCCGTGTGAGTGGCACTTATTACGATCAGGTTGGGCTAATATTGCGAATTTGTTTACTCCCAGGACCGTTCGGCGACTGCTGTTCCGTCCAGTCTGACGTTGGCAAATCGGAGGAGTCGAAACATGCGCGTACGCGGAGGTGTTAGTGTGACGAATTTATTTGCAACACAGAAACAGAGCTTGAAGCGATTCCTCGGGGCCGACGAAGGGCAAGCTCTGGTGCTGACCGCTCTGGCGCTGGTTGTGCTGATGCTGATGGCCGGCCTGGGTGTCGATGTCGGATATCTGCGCTACCAGAAGCAGCAGATGCAGAAAGCGGCTGACGCCGGCGCCCTCGCCGGTGCCACGGCACTTGCCTATAACGGGGCCTGGAAGGCCGCGGCTGTGGCCGATGTCAACGCGAATGGGTTTACTACCACCATGAGCGATGGAACGTCCACTGGAGTACAGATCACCGTTGACAAGCCTTGGGAGGGCCCGTTCGCGGGTCAAGCCGGCTATGTGGAAGTCAGTGTGACCCAGCCTCAGCCAACCTTCTTCATGAAGGTCATCCTCCCCCCCGATCAGAATACGGTGGCGGTTCGTAGCTGGGCGGTGGCCTCCACATTAGCGCCCCCGCCGATGTGTATTTATTCCATGGATCCCGCTAGCCCAGATACATTTGACGTGAGGGGTAATGTCGGCATCGGGTCTGCTTGCGGCATCGCCATTAATTCTAGCAACACGAGGGCGTTAGACCAAAGGGGGGGCAGCGGAACGGTAGAAGCCTCCTATATTGGTATTGTTGGCGACTGCAAAGCTAGCGGTGGCGTTTGCGCACCACCTGAAGTTGTCAGCGACCTTTCCTCAGGACAAAAGCCGGTGACTGGGATTGCCCCTTTCACTGATCCATTGATCAATGTGGCCGAGCCAACTCCTAAATCTGGTTGTCAGATTCCGGTCGGGAACGTGTATTCTCCGGGCACCTATTGTGGAGGGATCTCGATCGCGGGCAGCGGCACGTATACCTTCCTGCCCGGCCTTTATACTCTGCGGGGTGGTGGCATGACCGTCAACGGTTCGGCGAAATTAAACGGCACGGGCGTGACCTTTTACAATACCTCCGACGGAAGCCACCCGTATGCTGGTGTCAACTTCGGAGGTTCAGTCACAGCGAATTTGTCCGCCCCCACGGATAGCTCGGCGGGGGGAATTCCAGGAATGCTATTCTTTCAGGACCGCTCGGTACCCACTGGCTCTCCTGAGAGCAGCAGCTTCGGCGGTTCGAGCGGGCAGACTTTGGTAGGAGCAATCTACTTTCCGAGTACCCTGGTCACGTACAATGGGACTCCCTCTCTGTCAACCGTGTCTACAATCATGGTTGGATGGCAATTGGAATTCAGGGGAAACGTCACGATCAGCAACTACACTTTCCTGCCCGGTGGTGGAGGCCCAATTCACGGCGCAACCCTGGCCGAGTGAGTGAATGAAGTGGATCAAATGGAACAGAGGGCAATGAGGCAAAAGAAAGCGGGGGATCGTCTGTCTAGGCAGGTGGCACGGCAGGCCAAGACCGCGGAGTCTGGGCAGACCTTGCTGGAGTTTGCTTTCATGCTGCCGTTCATGATGTTGCTTTTGCTGGGAATCGCAGAAATCGGGCGGGCGGCGTTCATCAGCATTACCGTTTCCAACGCGGCTACCGCGGGCGCCGAATATGGTTCTCAAAACGGCACCACTGCAGCGGACTTTCCCGGCATGCAAAACGCAGCCCTATGCGATGCCAATGGTCACATCAGTTTGAGTGCTTGCAACACCACTGGTATTCTCACGACCGGGAATATTACTCCGACTGCTGGTTGCGCCTGCGATACGGGATCTGGGACGTCCTGTAATCAAGCCTTTCTTTCCTGCACCAGTTCGGCAATAACTGGCTGCACTGGTCAAGTTGTTGGGTGCGTCCAAGTTACCACCCACGCAGACTTCAGTCCGTTGTTTCACTATCCGGGATTGCCCACGACGTATCAGGCCAACGGGAAAGCAGTCCAGCGGGTGCGGCAGTAGCAGATCGAGGGCTGGCTGCGATAGGCCATGGCTAAATGCCCTATGAAGGAGTGATGATGATGCGAAGCGTCGAACAAAAAAACGGAGAGGCGGGTAGCGCTCTGGTAGAGTTCGCACTGGCGACCGTGATCATCCTCACCGTGCTGTTCGGTATCATAGACATGGGCCGGGCGCTTTATGCCTACGATTGGGTATCGGATGCGGCTCGCCGAGGCACACGCTACGCGATGGTGAGAGGAACGTCGTCCTGCACAGGCTCGCCGCAGTTGTCGGACTGTAACGCCGGTCCACCTCTGATTACGACTTATATCGAGGGTAATGCGTTCGCACTCGATCAGAGTGCGATCACCGTGACTGCCCAATGCTGGCCGTCCAGCCACGCCTTTACACCACCGCCCTGCGCTCCCGGCAGAACGGTACAGGTCACGGTGCAATATAATTTTTCATTCCTTTCGCCCTTTACCCCCCATTCATGGACCATGACGAGTTCTTCGATAAGGACAGTCTCACAGTAGAACGCGGCGACCATAGAACGGGCTGAGATTTGAGGATCGAGATTGCGGCCCTCCAACCACGGCTTGCCGGCATCTTCGCATTAACGCCCCACAACTCTGCGAAACCGAAGATCCCCCGGCGCGAAGAAGCCGCCAAACAAGAGTGAGAAACGGCAAGCGCTAGAGCAGTTCCGCAATAGATGTGTCCGGTTTGCACGGGTAGTGCGGGCCTTCAGGCCCGCGTAAAGCGCAAGAAGAAAAATCGCTTAAGCCAACAGATCGTCGATTATCTTCTGGCCCAAGCGTTCCGGGGTGTAATGCTTGGCGCCTATCTCGGCGAGTACGACTCCGTCATCCGAAAGCACCAACTTGATGGTTTGAGCAGTTTCCGCGCCCCCGCCAAAACCCACACTCAATCCCAGGGAGGCGGTGTTTTCCTCGTAGCTCAGGCTGGCCGTGCCCTCTCTGGTGCGTATCGGTCGCGCCAGGATTTGAACGCTGCGGCAGCCGTCATTTCCCAGCACACTTACCGCCAGCACTTGAGCGCCAAAGCGATTATTAAAACGTACTTCTACGCTTTCGAACCAGGCAAAAAGCTCCCGGCAAAATTGATTGCCGAGTTTACGTTTTAGGGCCTCGGTTTGGACCGATTTTTCATCCAGCGCCCGCTGGGCTTCATACTTCTGCTTCGCCCTCTGTACGGTCGCGTCGAGCCAGTCGGTCGCTTCCATTTCGAGAGGACTCCTTGTGGAACTCACTGGAATAGGGCGATCACCGGTTGTGTTCAAGCTGCGAACGGCGGGCCACCTATATTCCGAGGGTTGCTTCTGGTCGCTCGGCGCTGGGTATGGCAACTTATCATTCATGCGATCACTCAGGACCAGAGCCTCTTGCTCTCCGTGCCCATAGGCGGCGGGTCGCTTCGGGCTTCGTCCACGATCCTAATGGAGAACAAGGAATGGGAGCCTGTCATCCTACGCTGGGCTTGTCGTCGCGTTGCTTATCGCCGTCTACCCAAGTTCGGGAACTTCATCGGGTTTCAGAGCTGGCGTCCCGCTATGGGAGTGGAGTAGCTGGCGTTTCCCGCTTGTGGTGGCCCGATGGGAAGCTGCGTATGCTATTTGCCCATAACTACGGCTGCCTCGAAGACACGCGTTCGCTTGTCATTTGGAGCGCCGATCATTTACTCCGTGAAGGACAATTGGTCGCCGACCACAGTCGAGGTTTGAGCGATCACACCTGCCGGCAGCTCCAGCACACCACGCGCCTTCCAATGAAGCCCGGTCATGCGAAATGGGGCCATCGCCGGTCGCAAATGGATTACGCGCCAGTTGCGGTCCAGGAAAACCACATCGATCGCGAACCGCATGGCAACCGTATGGATGGCTTGCGAGGGAATAATGAGCAGGCCCGTACCGGGTTCGAGTCCTGGTTTGCCCAATAAGCCTACCAGCCGGCGCAGACTCGTCCCGGCGACCTTGATCTGCTCACCCAGCACGGTGTTCCTGGTCGTATTCAGAACTGCGATGATCTCCGCTTCCATACGAATACTACTTCTTCGGAGTCATACGCCTGCCCGAAGCCATACGTTTCCGCCGGGCGATTACGATCGCCAGCAAAACCACAGCGACCACTGCGGCAACAACGCGAATCATAGTTACGTTATCCATAACCCTCCATGTTTACTTATCTGCCAAGATCTTGGAACGTCTTCATCATGGAAAGCACTCCCGGCCCAAGCAATACCACAAAAAGCGCGGGGAAAATGAAGATGGCCAAGGGAAAGATCAGTTTTACGGTAGTCTTAGCCGCCTGTTCCTCAGCCAGCATCAGGCGCTTGACCCGCAAGCCGTCGGCAAAGGTTCCGAGAGCGCGAGCAATGGGCGTTCCCAGCCGCTCGGTCTGCACCAGCATGGCGACAAACTGGCGCACCGTATCGAGATCAACCCGGTCCGCCATGCTCCGCCAGGCATCGAGGCGCGGTTTGCCGGCCCGCTGCTCGCGGCCGATAATGACCAGTTCTTCACTTAGCTCGGGGTGAATGGGCCGTATTTCGCCGGCGATCCTGATCACCGCCTGGTCTATGCCCAAGCCTGCTTCCATACATATCACCAGCAGATCCAGTGCGTCAGGCAGGGCCTTGCCAATTCTTGTCTTGCGCCGGTTGATGGCATTAAACAGCCACATATCCGGCGCAAAGAACCCCAGCACTGCCAAAATTATACCGTACAGGAGGAAGTTGCTGGCTCCGGCAAAGGTAGCCAGCAGGACCCCGACGATAGGAGCCAGCAGCTTTAGGCTCAGAAAGGTATCGGCGTCTTCCGGTTTGCGATAGCCGGCAACGGCCAAACGATAGGACAGTTCTTGATCATTCGAGCGCAGCCAATCGCGGAAAGGCGCGAGTGGGCTGGTAAGCAGAGAGAGCACATCATGGACCTGGGCCTTGTCGGGCGCCTCGCTATCGTAGGCAGCGCGCGTCTGAGACTGCAGTGCCGCCAGCCGAGTTTCGGTCGGCGAGTTCCTTCTGACGAGCACCAGGAGGAGCAGCGCGCTGCCCGCAAACAGGGCCAGGGCCGCGAAAATGGCAACCAATAGCGTCATATCAGTACTTGATCCGAATGATCCGTCGTATAAAGAAGGCCCCAAGGGCCATGCTTACCAAGGTCCCATAAACCATTTTCAGGCCCGTATCCGACTCGAACAACGGGGCGGTGTAGCCGGGCCTAACCAGATTCAAAAGAACGAAGGCGATAAACGGCAGGGCTATGAGTACAGCCCCGGTCATACGGCCTTGCGCGGTGTACACTTTCACTTTTTGCTGTAGTTGAATGCGTGACCGCAGTAGGGCTGCAGTCTTGTCGAGCAACTCCGCGAGATTTCCTCCGGTTTCCCTTTGCAGGAGAATGGCGGAGATAAGAAACTGCAGGTCCTGCAAAGGAAATCTCCGGAAAAGATTCAGCATGGCTTCGCGAAAGGGCAGCCCGAAGTTCATTTCATCGGCGCTGCGGCGAAATTCCGGCCCCAGGGGATCGGCAATTTCGTCGGCCACCGTCACCAAGGCCATCGGCAGTGACTGTCCGGCACGCAGGGAGCGAGCGATCAAGTCGACGGCATCGGGAAGCAGCAAATTGAACCGCCGGAAGCGCACCGAACGCCGGTACAGCACCCAAGCCAGCGGAGCCACACCCAAGGCCAGCCCCGGAAACCATCCCGCAAAACCCGCGGGTATCCACCAGTGGCCAACGATCGCGCCCACCAACATCATGCAGGCCGAATAGAAGAAGAAGCGGCCCACCGTCCAAGACAGCTTGGCCTGCTCCATCAACAATTGCAGTTGCAGTGCGGCTTTCGTACCGCGCAGGAATTGATCGAGCCAGGCAATGCGGCTGAAGGTGACCTGCTGCCTTACGATTTCCCCTTGGTCATCCTCGCCCGTGAGGTGGTGGCGATCCAACCCGCCCAGCCGCCGCTGGATCCTCTTGTCGGCTTCCGAAGGCTCCGTGAAATAGGCAAGCGTAGCGAACACGGCCACCAAAACAATCAGAAATACGGTGATCATGGACATAAGCCGCTCCGCTTATACTTCGAACGAGTGTTCAAAGACGCTTGCCGGGAGGACGATCCCGGCCTTCTTCAGCCGCTCGTGGAACTTGGGAGAGACACCGGTCGCCTTAAACCTTCCCATTACACGTCCACTGATGTCGATGCCGAGCTTTTCGAAGACAAAGATGTCTTGCATGGCCACCACGTCGCCGGTCATGCCGGTAATTTCCGAAACGTAGGTGATGCGACGCGTACCGTCGCTCATGCGAGCGATCTGCACCACCAAGGCTATGGCCGATGCGATCTGCTGCCGCAGGGCCTTCTCGGGGAGATTAAGGTTGGACATCAAAGCCATGGTTTCCAAGCGGGCCACGGCATCACGGGGAGTGTTGGCGTGAATCGTGGTCAGCGATCCATCATGCCCCGTGTTCATCGCCTGCAGCATGTCGAGAGCTTCCTCGCCACGCACCTCGCCGACGATGATCCTGTCCGGCCGCATGCGCAAGGCGTTGATGACCAGTTCGCGCTGCCGTACCGCGCCTTTCCCCTCCACGTTAGGGGGACGGCATTCCAGGCGAACCACGTGTTCCTGCTGGAGCTGAAGTTCGGCAGAATCTTCGATGGTGACAATGCGTTCGGTGTCGCTGATATACCCGCTCAGCACATTCAACAGCGTGGTCTTTCCGGCGCCGGTACCGCCGGAAATGACGATGTTGAGTTTGGCCCGCACCGCCGCCTTCAAGGCCTCAAAAATCGGAGCGGTGACGGTGCGATTGGCCAGTAACTGCTCGGCCCCGATGGGGATTTTGCCAAAACGGCGAATCGAGAGAATCGGGCCGTCGACCGCCAGCGGGGGGATGATGACATTGACGCGCGATCCATCGGGCAGGCGCGCATCGCACATGGGCGAGGATTCGTCTATGCGTCTGCCGACTTGGGATACGATCTTATCGATAATGTGGCTAAGGTGGGCGTCGTCCTTAAAAACGACGTTGGTTTTCTCCAGTTTGCCGGCGCGCTCGACATATACTTTTCTGTACGTGTTGACCAGGATGTCGTTGATGGTGGCATCCTGGAGCAAAGGCTCCAGCGGTCCCAAGCCAAAGACTTCGTGCAACACCTCCCGCGCCAGGCGGTCTCTCTCGGCGGTACTGAGAGGCGTCTCCAGCTCCACGATAAGGTCTTGAATTACTTGCTGTACCTGCGCCCGCGCCCGGACATCCTCGAGCGAAGTGAGTTTCTCCAAATCGATCTTGCCCAGCAGCTCGCGATGCAGGGTGGTTTTCAGTTCCTGGTACGCCTTGGCGGAAACCCCAATGCTGCGGGGCGCGCTCCAGGTGCCAGTGCCAACGCGCATATCAGGGCCAAAGGTCTTTGTGTTAGCCATTTAACTCCTTAAGACTGAGATCCAAAGAGGCTGAATAATTTACGCGACCCTTTGCCTGCCTTCTCCGTAACCGGCTCATTGGCCATGAACCGATCCGTCCACGCATCGAAGGCCGCGCTCAGTTCCGACTTGCGGGTCAGATCGATTGGGGTGCCGGCATTTATGGCGTTCACAACCAGGTCGTAATCGTTGGGGATTTTCACCGCAATCTGCCGATGCAGCGATGCTTCTATCTCGCGTTCACTCAACGGGCTCTTTCTGGAATAGCGGTTGAGCACGATATCGATGTTCTCATCGGGATAGTGCAAGCCGGTCAGATACTGGATGGAGCGAATGGCGTTATGGATCGCCGGCAGTTCGGGAGTGATAACGATGGCCAGCCGGTCCGATTGCCGGATGACCGCACAGGTGTCCTCGCTCAGTCCAGGGGGGCAATCGACGATGACAAACTGATAGTTCTCCGCCAGAAAAGCCAGGGTATGTTCGATGGCGTCCGTGGGAGTATTAGAAAAGGCATGGATGGCTTCCGGGGAATCCAAGACGTGCAATCCGCTGGAGTGCTGCAACAGGAAGCCCTGCAGCAGGTCAGCATCCAGCCGGTCCATGTTGTTGGCCAGTTCGTAAAAGCTGTATTGATGCCGGCCCAAGCCGAGGCACAGGGCGAGATCGCCGAGCGCCGGATGTTGGTCCACCAGCAAGACCTTCTGCTGTTGCCGCACCAGATTGAGCGCCAGATGCAAGGCCAGGGAGGTAACTCCGGCACCCCCTTTGGCCCCCATCAAGGTGACGATGCGGCCTTTCTTTCCCGGCAGCTTGCCTTGATGCCGCGCCTCTATATGCGTCAGGGCATCCACTATCTGTTCCGAGCGGAATGGCTTTAACAGATATTCGGAACACCCGGAACGCATGGCCGCGATGATCTGGTCGGGATGAGAGTCGCTGGAAGCGGCAAAAATGCTTACGCTGGTATCGCAGCCTTCGTGAATCCGCTGGCTGATCCGCGCGCTCTCCTCACCTTCGTCAAAATTGATCACGCAAACGCGATGCTGAAACTCCTCCAGCATCCGCATAACTTCGCGCGGGGTGACATGCCGATCGACGTTGTCCACGACATGGGCCCCGGGCGTTTGGGCAACCAAGGCCTCCAAGCCTTCCAGCGAGACCGGATCCAGATTTACGCAGAGGATGCCGATACGCCGCTCGGAGCTGCGCGAGCCTCTTATCGTTACATTGGGGTCAGTCATAGTTACTTTGTTCCTGGATTCTTAGTCGGGCTCGGCAGACCTTTATCGAATTCTCCCTTGTCAAGATTCTGAGTCGGCATATTGACCTCGGGCTCCCCACTGGGCAGCTGTCCTGTCGCTGGGTCCACAATGGTGGGCGTGACCAGTACGAGCAGTTCCGTGTTGGTACGATTCACGCTCCTGGACCGGAAAAGCTGTCCCAGGATGGGGATATCCCCGATGCCTGGAACCTTGCTGAGTTGTATGGTCGTGCGGTCGTCCAGCAGACCTGCGATGCCGAAGCTCTGTCCATCTTTGAGCTCGACCTCGGTTTCAGCGCGCCGGGTCGAGATGGCGGGCATGACGAATCCCGCAATCGTGACTGTATTCGTATAGTCGAGCGAGCTGACTTCGGGAGCAACTTTGAGCCGAATTATACCATTGTCCTCGACGGTCCCGGTGAACTCCAACTTCACCCCATAAGGCTGGAACTGGATGGTGATGATGGGAACCGTGCCAGCGGCGCCGCCCTGCACTACCGGGTACGGGAACAGACCACCCGCCAGGAAATGCGCCGGCACCCCACTGTAAGCCATCAAGTTGGGTTCAGCCAGGATTTGCAATACGTTCTTCTGCTGTAGGTCCTTAATCGTGGCGCCCAGGTTGATGTCGGGGCGGAAGAGGAAAATATTCAAAAGGTCCGACAAGACAAAATTTGTTTGAGTGGTAGTGCCGGAGTTCGACTGCTGTAGAGCAATCGGGCCAAATTGCTGCGTGCCTGTGGTGCCAATGGTGTTGGTGGCGCCGGTGCTGAAGAGATTGATGCCAAATTGGCTCAGCTTGCCGCGGTCTGCCTCGGCGAAGCGCACCTTCAGCATCACCTGTTTCAGATGCGGCGGGGGCGCGATCCGCAAACCGTTGACCACATTCTTGCCGTAGTTGCCGGCCATCTTCAGCATTTGTTCCGCAACCGCGGCGGTGGGCACGGTCCCGACCAGCATCACGTTGTCGGCCTGAGATTGCACATCCACGCCACTATTCGGGAAGGACTGGTCCAAGGTGTTGCGCAATTGCGATACATCCAGGTCCGCGTAAAAATCCAAGGTACGATTCTGTCCCGCCTCATCCCACAGCATCAGACTGCTGCCGCCAGGCGTCTTGGCGGTAACTACCAGTTCCCGGGGTGAAGTCAGTACCGATTCGATGACCGCGGGATTTCCGGTAAGAACGCGCCTGATCCGAGTCGGGGTGCGGATCAGCAGCGAATGTCCCACGATGACATGCACACTCTCCGGCCCCTCGCCTTGCTGTTGCGGGGTTGCCTGGGGCGGCGGGGTTGAGGCCGGGGCCTGCTCCGTGTAGGACACTTGCGATGTGGTGGGCTGCTGGGCTGGCGCCGGAGCCTGCTGCGCGGGCGCTTGCGCCGGAGCCTGCTGCGCCGCGGGCGCTTGCGCCGGAGCCTCCAGCGGGTAGGGCGGTTGCGTTGCGGTGGGCGGCCCGGTTGGCGTCGGAGCCGACTCCTGGGCTGCGGCTCCCAACGTGGTGAGGCAAAGCGCCGTAACTGTTAGCAGCACGAAAGCCATGCTTTGCCACAAAGGCTTTTGCTGGTTTGGTCTTTTTCGTTCCACGAGATGCTCCATTCTGGTGCCTCTCAAAACTTGACTTGACCCTTCTTTGTACCATCGTAGGTGTCAACCGTATATACGCTCGGTGGTGGTTTGGGCGCCGCCGCCTTTCTGGCGACAAGTGGGGCTGATTTAGGGATACCTTGCAGGTCCCGCATGTCCACGGGGCGGGTCGCCGGCTGGGCCTGATCGGAAGCATTCCGAAGAACGAACTGCACCGTCCCCTGGTTGCTGGCCAATAAAAGTTTTTCCGAATCATCCGGCGTCAGCAACACCGTCACCACCTTCACATTTTGCGGTTTGCCGTTCGGATCCGGTTGCAGCTTCTCGCCGGTGCTCAAAACCTCGACGTTCTGTAAAACGGTCGTGGTCATGGCTTCCTTGGTGCCAACGTCCGGGCGGAAGCTCACCAGCACATCGACGTGCGAACCGGGAAACAGAAATCCGGAGACGTTGTTCAACTCATTGGTGACCACCGCCACCGCGCGCATACCATCCGGAATTTTGGCGGTGAGGCCGACGGTGGCTCCCGGAGCCGCCAACAGCCCGTCGCGGATGGGTTCTTTGAAGGCTATGGGATACATCACCACCCGGCCGGTCACGTCTTCCAGCTTGTGGAAGGAGCCATCCAAGGGAGCGTTGCTCGGCCAATCCATCAGCGTCAGGTCGCCAGCCGCCAGCGGGGTCCCGGTGTCCAGTGGCTTGGCCGCGGCCACCACCTTGATGAGCGCCCCGCCCCCATACGTCTGCTTAATGCGCCTGTAGAGAAAAAATGTGACCAGGATCGAAACCAGCAGCGCCATCAACAGAGCAATACCTAACCGACCAGTTTTCGTAACTCACCTCCACAGTATCAACAGCAACGGGTACAGCGTTCCCGCCGCAATCGCCAATCCGTATGGCATGCGTAAGGCCGTGGGATTGTCCAGATTCAATTCCGGATGGGCCTGCAAGCCGGCGCGAGCATGGAACCACAGCACGGAGCCAAGATTTTTGAGGGTCTCCCCCATGCGGCCGTGGTAAACGGAAATAGCGATGGCCATCACTCCGCCGCAAATCGCGGTTGCCAGCAATACTGCGATGGCCTGATCCGGACCCACCAGCGATCCGATGGCCGCCATCAACTTCACATCCCCCGCTCCCATGGCCCGCACCGCGTAAAACAGAAACACGATGCCGCCGGCAAGCAGCAATCCCTCCCCTGCGCTGGCCAGGCCCTTCCATCCAAACAGCACACCGCGGAGCACCACGCCCAGAACGATCCCCGGGTAGGTGAGCCAGTTCGGAATGCGATGCTGCTGCACATCAAAAACGGCGGCGGTGATGGCCAGCGCCAGCGCGATAATTAGAAGAGCGATGTCCCGATGCATGGCGCATCATCGAAAAGCCAAGATAACGAAGAAAAGCCAAAAAAGAAAGCGAAAAATGGAAGCAAGCTACGAGGCTAACGATCGGCTCGTAGCCGCACGCCCGGCCAAGCGCGTTCCCTGGTTCTTGCGTGCAGACGAAGCCGGGGATGTTCCGGCCCCCTCTGCCTGCATAGCCTGCTCCCAACAGGCAAAAGGGTTGTGGTTACGTCAGCTTGGTACCGATCTGCGTGAACTCGCTATTGATTTTGGTAGCCAAGGCACCCATAGCAGTGATCGCTCCCAGAGCGATGATTATGGCGACCAATGCGTACTCGATCAGGTCCTGGCCCGATTCTTCCTTGTGCAGATTCTTCAACATGTTGATCATCTAGATATCTCCTTATTCTGTTACGATTCGGTCTGCTGCCCTGCCCAAGCGAGTCGAGAGGTTTCCCCGAACCGCAAGGGTTTCGGACAAAGCGGCGCAACCGCAATGTAGGGTAGCAATCACAATGTAGCAGTGAAAGCGCCAGTCAGCAAGGAAAAATTAGTGGATTCTAACCAAGAGTAATCCCGTTTTGGGGCTTTAGTTGGGTACTCGGTGAAGAAGTAACCTCCCAGCCACAGGCCACCACTAATTAGCGAGTCTATCGTCCGTCAAGTTTGCCCAAATTGGCAATTCTTGTGGCACTTTCATACCAGCGAGGTACCGTACCGGCGAGCCGCTGAATGCAGACAAGAGTGTCGTTGGCTAGACTCCGAACGAAATACTTCTCGTTCACGTCATGGAATCTAGGCCCGATGGCTGGTCACGCGAGATCGCACAAGGTTGGATAGCGGTGGATGACAAATTGGAACTGTTCACTGGAAGAAGCAAGCTACGAGGCTAACGAATCGGCTCGTAGCCGCACGCCTGGCCAAGCGCATTCCTTGGTTCTTGCGTGCAGACGAAGCCGGGGATGTTCCGGCCCCCTCTGCCTGCATAGCCTGCTCCCAACAGGCAAAAGGGTTGTGGTTACGTCAGCTTGGTACCGATGTTCGTGAACTCGCTATTGATTTTGGTAGCCAAGGCACCCATAGCAGTGATGGCTCCCAGAGCGATGATTATCGCAACCAGTGCGTACTCGATCAGGTCCTGGCCCGATTCTTCCTTGTGCAGATTCTTCAACATGTTGATCATCTAGATATCTCCTTATTCTGTTACGATTCGGTCTGCTGCCCTGCCCAAGCGAGTCGAGAGGTTTCCCCGAACCGCAAGGGTTTCGGACAAAGCGGCGCAACCGCAATGTAGGGTAGCAATCACAATGTAGCAGTGAAAGCGCCAGTCAGCAAGGAAAAATTAGTAGTTTCTAACTAAAAGTAATCCCGTTTTGGGGCATTAGTTGGGTACTCGGTGAAGAAGTAACGTCTCAGCCCGCAGCCGGGCTGGTTGGGCGAGTCCGTCGCCCGCAGAGTTTTTCCTCCAAACCGAGAATTCTTATAGCACTTTCATACCAGCGAGGTACCGTACCGGCGAGCCGCTGAATGCAGAGAAGAGTGTCGTTGGCTAGACTCCGAAGGAAATGCTTCTCGTTCACTTCATGGAATCCAGGCCCGATGGCTGGTCACGCCAGATCGCACAAAGCTTGGATAGCGGTGGATGACAAATTGGAACTGTTCACTGGAAGAAGCAAGCTACGAGGCTAACGAATCGGCTCGTAGCCACACGCCCGGCCAAGCGCGTTTCCCAAGGTCTTGCGTGCAGACGAAGCCGGGGATGTTCCGGCTCCCTCTGCCTGCATAGCCTGCTCCCAACAGGCAAAATGGTTGTGGTTACGTTAGCTTGGTACCGATGTTCGTGAACTCGCTATTGATTTTGTCAGCCAAGGCACCCATAGCAGTGATCGCTCCCAGAGCGATGATTATCGCGACCAGTGCGTACTCGATCAGGTCCTGGCCAGATTCGTCCTTGTGCAGATTCTTCAACATGTCGATCATCTAGATATCTCCTTATTCTGTTACGATTCGGTCTGCTGCCCTGCCCAAGCGAGTCGAGAGATTTCCCCGAACCGCAAGGGCTTCGGACAAAGCGGCGCAACCGCAATGTTAGGTAGCAAACCCAATGTAGCCCTGAAAGCGCCGGCGAGCAAGGAAAAATTAGTAGTTTCCAACCAAAAGTAATCCCTTTTTGGGGCTTTAGTGTGGGTACTCGGTGAAGAAGTAACCTTTCAGCCGAAGCCGGGCTGGCTGGGTGGGTCTGCCGCCCGCAGAGTTCTTCTCCAAATCGGGAATTCTTGCGGCACTTTCTGCACGAACGTGGGGGCTCGAAGGTTCCGGGAGGTTCGATTGCGCTACAGCGGATAGAATCCGTCGGCCGACATTCTCTTCGGGGAAATAGTGCCTGACAAGGGCGCGGATTTCGTCAGGATTTACGTATCGCTTCGCGGCGCGCAAAAAATCTGACCGGCTTTGCCCCTTTTACCAGCGTCAACTGATCAATGAGGATGTAATTGTCTTCGACAAACTTCCGCAGTTGGGGATCGGATTCGTAGCCATAATTCTCGGTCCACTGCGGCCACCCGACCGCGTCCGGCGCGAAGGCGTCGATAAACAGGTCTGGGGGCTTCTGGCGCAAGTCAGCAAGAAAACGCGCCCGGAAGTACGTCTGCATTGGCCCCTGGGTGATCTCGTAGTATGTAACCGAGTCGCGGGTTGCGGGAAGTATTCCGGTGAGAACATACACTCCGGGCGCCCAGCCCCATACCGCCATACTCCGAACTGGGCGGGATTCCCGGATGTCGCGGACGACCGCGGCAATTCTTTCGTTCGAATCTCCTACGTCCCAAGAACACTGCATAATGGCAGAGCAACCGAGGATATATTTCAGCTTGGCCATTCTGTCATTGGAATTCATCACCGGCACGCCAGGAGCCTTGGCGATTCTCGGATTCCGATCTGGTGGGCCATGAGATAACTCGCCGATAACTCTGACCATATTTGCATATTGGATTCCACCGACGGTAGCGAACACGAGAATTAGGACCAGAGCCAATATCACCCGTGGAGGCGACCGCCGACTCTTTATCGGCTCGACAGCCTCTGGAGGTGCGCTAAAAGCGACTGCCGCCAGGTACGTCATTGGAGGTACGAGAAAGATGGTGTAGTGATGGAAAGAGTATTGTGACCGGCATATCGCCATCAGGGCGGCGCCGGCATATACCAGGACACCGTTGAAGGCCCATTTTTTCTCCCTGGAGAAGAGCAGGACGTTGGCGCTGGGTGAAGTTCGGACCAGAAGGCCCAGGCCCAGAAACGCGACCAGCAACGGCTCATAAATTGGCCAGGTGAGGAACGTAAACCAGAACTTCGCAATGATGCTGGTCAAACTCAGCGGACCGGCATAGGCGAGATTGCCCTGGATGTAGGAATACCAGAAATCACTAATCGCCCCGCATTTGGCCAGGATGGCCAACATGACGCAGGTGGTCAAGACGGCCCCCACCGAGAATGCGATCAGTTCCTTCAATCGCCGCGAGAGACTGAAAGAACGACCTCGGTCCCTCAACACTGCCGCCAGGAATAGCAATCCGAGGGCCAAGGTAATGGGCGCAGCCTGCAATTTAGACCACGGCGCCGCGCCTAGCACCAGACCGCCGGAAAACAGGATCCACCGCGATGCGCTGGCACGTCGTTCTGCGGGTCCGCCCACCCATACCACGAAGATGTAGAAGCCCGCCATCAAAAGCAAGTTCGGCAGCAGCTCGCCCGCATAGTGCAGGTAATCCTTGTCTGTCGCAAGGCCATATAACAGGACCATCAGAAAGGCGCCCAGTGCTGCCGTCCCCTCCGATTTAAGCCGCCGCAGCGTCAGGTACGCCGTAAGGACTTGCAAACAGACAAAAACACTGGCCAGGATGTGCACCAGGACAAATCCGGGCTTGAATCCCATCCACAGAAAAACAGCTATGAAGTAAGAATTTAGTGGCCCCGAGGATCCGGTGTCACCGGACAACCATGGCCGCGGATCAACCAGGAACTTCATGGCCTGAAGGAGAAACTGACTTTCATCCATATTCAGTTCGCGCGGCAGCAGAGCGCTTGGCAGACGCAGCAAGAAGACGCACGCCATCAGCAGCGCAACCGTGACCGCAGGAGAAGGAAGGTGAAATCTGGAGGGCCGCCCGAGCCTGGTTTCAGTGGCTGAACTCGCATTGATGGCCGAAGAGGCGGACATGGGAAAGTAATTCTATTCTGCCACTCGGACTTGCTCAGCACAGCCAGCGCGCGACGAAAAGCGCCGTCCGCTGTTTCAAAGGCAGACCGATGATGACTGGCAGTGGCGGAACTTGAAGTACGCAGGCCCGATCATACGGCGGCTTAAAGCCAGCTCAAAGGGAAAACGTTGCGAGATGATCAATCGAACTCCGCTCTTAAGGAACTGAGTAATTATATTAGACGGTCATTTGCGACTGTGATACGGTCAAAAAAACAGGCCAGTTGAAAGGGACACCTTGCCCCACACGGCAGATGCGCCGTCAGAAACAGCCCCGTCCGCCGCCCGCACCTCGTGGACTGGGTTGGCGGCCAGAGTCTTCTCTTTTCCGGTTATGTGCATGTTTCTGCTGGCGGCGGTGATCTTCGGCTTCTCCGTAAGGCAGATTGCGGAACCGGACATCTGGTGGCATCTGCGCGACGCCGCCTATCTTTTGCAACACCACTCGTTCCCGAGCGTGGACACTTCTTCGTTCGGGGCGGCAGGCTCGCCCTGGCTTGATTACGAATGGCTCTCCGAGGTCTCATTATTCCTAGGTTTCAAGACCATGGGACTGCAAGGCATTCTGACGGTATATTTCGCAGTGCTGGTGCTGATTTACGTCGGCGCTTATTACCGGTCATGCCGCGCTGGCGCCGATTGCAAGGACGCTACCCTCCTCACTTTGCTGGCTATTTTTCTTGGGGTTGTGTCCATCGGTCCCCGCACGCTGCTGTTTGGTTGGCTGTGCATGACGGGGCTGCTGCTGGTGTTGGACCGTTTTCAGCGAACAGGAAAGGGCCTTTGGCTGCTGCCGCCGTTGTTTGCCCTGTGGATCAACCTGCACGGCTCCTGGGTCTTTGGCATGGTGGTGCTGGTGCTGGCAATCGCCTCCGGCCTGGTAGAAGGCGAGTGGGGCCTGGTCGTGGCGCGCCGCTGGTCCTCCGGAGAGTTGAAGAAACTGCTGCTAGTATTAGGGACTTCACTGGCCGCCCTCTTTTTCAATCCTTTCGGCTACAAGCTGGTGCTATACCCATTTGATTTTCTTTTCCGTCAGCAGAGTAATATGCAGTACGTCGAGGAGTGGCAGTCGGTGGACTTCAGCACCGGGGATGGCAAGCTGGCGCTGATCGTGATCCTGGCGCTGCTGGCGGCCGCCTTGTTCTCCCGCCGCCGCTGGAAGCTGGATGAGGTGTTGCTGACGGCGTTTGCTCTGTGGGCGGCGCTGTCGCATGTGCGGTTCTTGTTCTTCGCGGGACTGGTCCTGGTACCGATCCTAGCGCCACGTCTGAAGCTGTTTCCGCCCTACCAGCGGGAATTGGATAAACCGTGGCTGAACGCCGGTATCATGGCTGTTGTCGTGGGCTCGCTCATCTTCTTTTTTCCCTCTGCAGCACGGCTCCAGCAGAAGGTGGACGAACAATATCCCACGGCTGCGCTGGCGTTCATGCAGCGACAGCACCTCAAGGGAAGGATCTTCAACCAGTACGTGTGGGGCGGGTACATGGAGTGGAATGCCCCCGAGTTGAAGCCTTTTATTGACGGACGCGCAGATATCTTCGTGTACAACGGCGTACTGGATGACCATCGCAAGGCGACGACGATAGAGGCGCCCCTGGCAGTCATGGACAAATACCATATTGACTATGCGCTCTTGCAGCCAGAACGGCCGCTGACGTATCTTCTTGAGCACTCTCCGGCATGGCGTCCGATTTACACCGATAAAGTTGCGGTGCTGTTCGAACGCACGCCAGCAAATGCGGCGACTACCAGCATTTCCAAGAGGTAGGCTTGAGCATTAGACGCAATGCCGAGAGGAGCGTGTTTTGTGTCTTTCACGAGGTGCTCCGATTCTTACCGATTTCGAGAAGTTGGCGAACACAATATCCTGCCGGCAGGAGCGACAGCCAAAGAATCGGATAACGGTATCGTATGTCGGTTACGACGATGTAGTACATCAACGGATACAGCAGAAGCACCCCCAGTACGAACGAGATGACCGGTTCCCGCCGATACCCCATTAAAATCAGACCCGGAAGCGACAGGACTGTGATCATAAAAATAAAATGAGCGTGATACCCGGAATCTACCTCTGCGGGTGGCAACCAGAAGTCCCGGAAGCGAGTGAGAGTGAGCCGAAAAAAACGACTTGGATTTGAGAAAATCCAGTTCTTCGTGTCCGCTATTCGCATACGATCATATCGGACTTCCCCCAGGCTGCGGACCAGCTCTGCTTCCCTGGCATTGTGGTTGGCATGGTGCGCTTCATAGCAGCCACTCAACCTTTCCTGGATGATAGTCGATTGCGCACAATCATTGTTTGACGCGTAGAGCGTCATTCCCAAATTTGTCCTAACCACGAATGCTCCAAGCTGGCGATAGTTGCGGGTGGCCCAAGCGACCGGCAAAACGCACATTGCGACAAGCAGGACGGAACAATACTTGAGTGCGTGCGGCGCATGCGTCCTGGTGCGGATGTAGAGATAAAGCGGCCAGGGCAGGAACACCAGTAGTGAGGACGGATTAAGCAAAAAAAGCAATCCCGCGACAATGCCTGCCAATGCTCCCAGCCTGACTACATGCTTGCTCTTATTAATGTCCGATGCCGTCAGGAGAACAAAGGCGAGCAGACCAGCAACCGTATAACTTGTGTCCCAAGCGGGAAGCGGTTGCATCGCCCCCAGCCACAAGACGGAAGCTGCGGCGCCGGAAATTGCTTCGCCGAAGAATAGGAATGAAACATATGGGAGCAACGCTGCTGTAATTGCATTCGCCATTATGCTTCCCAAGACCGCTGCCCACAAAATAAGTGGAGGGCGTTTCAGAAGCTTCATCAGGAAAGCTAATAACAAAGGGCACAAAGGAGGATTGTTTGCGGTTAGACCCGTGTTCAAGGCGGTGAACGGATTTGCGAATGCGCCGTGGTTTGCCAAATTTTTTGCGATGCTGATCATTTCGAACCCGCTGCCCCAACCAACGGGCTGGTAGTGCACCTGCAATATGCCAACGAGTCCCGCCATGAGAAAAAAGAGGGGCGAAATGTCATTCGGGGTAGCCGCTGCAAGTTCGGCGTACCGCCTTGAAACGAATCTCATCGTTAAGCCCTTACACGGTTTACAATCAGCACCAAGATACTATACTAGGGACTCTGGCCTGAGAGAGGACACCTCTGCCGACCACGCCGTATCCGCCGTTAGAAAGGGCCCGGCCGACCGCCAGCACCTCGTGGACTGGCCTGGTGGCCAATGTCTTTTCTTTTCCGGTTATGTGCATGTTCTTACTTGCAGGGGCAATCTTTAGATATTCTCCACGCGGCATTGCAGAATCGGACATCTGGTGGCATCTGCGCAATGCGCAAAATCTGGTGCAATACCACTCCTTGTCGCGTATAGATACCTACACCTTTACAGCAGCGGGGTCACCTTGGGTTAGTTTTGAGTGGCTCTCGGAGGTTCCATTTTTCCTGGCGTTCAGGGCGACCGGCCTGCGAGGCATCCTCCTGGTTTATTCCACTCTAATGGTGCTCATTTTTGCCGGCGTATATTACCGGTGCTGCCGTGCGGGCGCCGACTGCAAGGACGCTACTGTCGCCACATTAGGGGCTATGAGCCTCGCAGGCGTATCGATGGCCCCCCGTACGCTGCTTTTTGGCTGGCTGTGCATGGTGGCGCTGATGCTCGTGCTGGACTATTTCAGGCGGACGGAAAAGGGCGTCTGGCTATTGCCGCCACTGTTTGCTCTGTGGATCAACCTGCACGGTTCCTGGCTCTTCGGGATGGTGGTGCTGGTGATGACGATCGCCTCCGGACTGGTGGAAGGGGAATGGGGTCTGGTAATGGCGAAGCGTTGGAATCCTGTGGAATTGAAGAAACTTCTGCTGGCTTGGGCGGCTTCGCTGGCTGCGCTCTTTGTCAACCCCTTCGGTTACAAGCTAGTGCTGTTCCCATTTGAACTTCTTTTCCGCCAACAAACCGCTATTGAGCACGGCCAAGAATGGCTCTCCGTGGACTTTAGCACCGGGAATGGCAAGCTGGCGCTCATGCTGATTTTCGCCCTGCTTGCCACCGCGTTGTTCTCCCGCCAGCGCTGGAGGCTGGATGAGGTGATGCTGACCGTATTTGCCCTGTGGGCCGCGCTAGTGCATGCGCGGTTCTTATTCTTCGCGGGCCTGGTCATCTTGCCGATCCTTGCGCCACGTCTGAAGCTGTTTCCGCCCTACCAGCGGGAACTAGATAAACCCTGGCTAAACGCCGCTATCATGGGCGCTGTAGTGGGCTCGATAATCTTCTTTTTCCCGTCGTCGGCACAGCTCCAGCAGAAGGTGGAGGAAAGATATCCCGCGGCTGCGCTGGCGTTCATGCAGCGGCAGTACTTCAACGGAAGGATCTTCAATGAGTACCGGTGGGGCGGATATATGGAGTGGAATACACCCGAGTTGAAGCCGTTTATTGACGGGCGTGCGGTCCCATTCGTGTATCAGGGGATCTTCGATGATTATGGTAACGCTGTACTGATCCGTCAACCCTTTGAGGTCCTTGACAAGTACCGAATCGAGTATGCTCTACTGGAACCGAGAGCGCCGCTGACGTACCTTCTTCAGCACTCGCCGTCGTGGCGCTTGATTTACTCTGATAAAATTGCAGTATTATTCGAACGTGCTGCCCCAAGCGCGGGAATTGCAACGTCCTTAGGAGCACAGTCGAACTAAGAGCATCCGGATTGGAACAATTCCGGGAGACGAGCCAGGAGAACGCGGACGGCAGGTCGTTTGACAGACTATTAACCCAAAATCGCACTGGGTTCGCAATGTATAACGTCCGGGGTTAGGCCCGCGGTCCGTGCGGGTAAAGGCGATGGTATCTTCGTATGGTCTTCCCCAACTCTCGACAACGACACCCTCCAGCTATGAATGTGCTTTGCCCGATCTGTCAATCTCCAGCTGCATTCATGGCCCCCCACCCCGAAACCGATCTTTACCGGTGTTCACAATGTAAGCACGCCTTTAGTCACTTGGAGGTGATGCGGGAATTTGAACGATATGAGGATAATTACTACGATGTCGAACATAGGCGGTGGTTCGATCACCCGAACACGGCGCTGTTCGAGCGCATCGCGAAAAGCATTCCCCCCGGCGCCTCCGTGCTTGATGTGGGCTGCGGACGAGGCGACTTCTTGCGCTATCTAACGCAGACCCGCCCCGATCTGCGCCTGTCGGGCATCGACTTAAGTTCCAATCAGAGTGTCGATGGTGTCCGGTTCCTTCAGGGCGATATCATGCTGACGGGGATCGACGAGTGCTTCGATGCGATCGTCTCGCTTGCAGTGATCGAGCACATCAGCGACGTGACAGAATTCGTCCAGCGCATTCATGACCTGATTAACCCTGGCGGCATTGCGATCGTGATGACACTTAATGAGGGCAGCTTACTTTACGGCCTTGCTCGCGCAGGCTACCACCTAGGCGTTCCGTTAGTTTTCAACCGTCTCTATTCGCGTCACCACCTTCATCACTTTACTCGCAAGTCATTTAGGACGGCGCTCCGCAACGGAGGCTTCTCAATCGAATCTGACTTCGTCCACGCAGCGCCCCTGGCGGCCATCGACCTTCCCGTGCAGGGCAAAGTCGCCGATGCGGTTCTGCGCGGCGGCACTTGGGCCCTGTTTAAAGCCGGCGCTGTCACTGGCCGCAATTATCTCCAGATAATCGTCGGCCGCGCAGTAGGATAGACGGTGCGGTAAAGCAAGCTGCTGACGAGCAGCCAGGGGTAGGCCCGATCACCGCGTTGGCGTTTGTGCTGAATCTCAGCGACGCCTCATGTTTCAGACGTGGGCGAGCAAGGCGCGCCGTATCTGGGAACTCCGGGCGAGCGTACCTCAGGAAGCAAACAACCGCTGAGGCAATCAAGCATCACCGGAGCGAGCAGCGAGAATGCAAGGTAAGTCGATCGAGATGCGTGTCTTTCGATGGGGATGGACGGCGTTCATGGGGCGGCGCTGCAGTTCATGCAGCGACAGCACCTCAAGGGAAGGATCTTCAACCAGTACGTGTGGGGCGGGTACATGGAGTGGAATGCCCCCGAGTTGAAGCCTTTTATTGACGGACGCGCAGATATCTTCGTGTACAACGGCGTACTGGATGACCATCGCAAGGCGACGACGATCGAGGAGCCATTCCAGATCCTGGACAAGTACCAAATCGACGAAGCTCTGCTGAAACCAGAATGGCCTCTGACGTATCTTCTGGAACACTCTCCGGCATGGCATATGATTTACTCCGACAAGGTTGCGGTGCTGTTGGAGCGCGCCCCGGCGACGGCGACGGCGCCGTTGAAGATCCAGACGAATTAGATCGAAATGAGACAGGCGAGGATAGTCGCCTTTTGCCATCCAAAGCTTCTCTTAGTTAAGGTCTGAGAACCGCACCCTTTGTGGTGAACTTTGCGGCTCAGGGCCACGGTTTTCGTGCCACCGCGGCCATGTTTCCTGCCGGCAAGGCGCAGGCCACCGCGGCCAACGGCCTGTGCTTCGCTACCGTAATCAGAGCTTGCTTTAGATTTTGAGGAAGGGGAGCCAACTTCATCCAATAGTGGATGGGATAACGATTCCAGACGCGCATGACCCGGATATCAGTAAAGCCGGAGCGCTGCAGCAATGCCCGGATTGTCTTTTCGGAAAATAGCTGAAGATGTTCAATGTCAAAAATCGGGGATTTGTCTCCCAGCAACCGCGCCGATAATGCTTTTGAATTATGCGTGACGGTGACGAACAGTCCGCCGGGGTTCAGGATGGAGTTCACCTCACGCGCCAATTCGCCTGGATTCCATAGATGCTCCATGACCTGAAAGCAGGTGACCAGGTCGAACCGCCGTCCCGCAAAGTCCCGAGCTCGGAAAATGTCGTGCCGGATCATGTTTCGAACCGCAGGCTTCGCATCAGCAATTGGAGCGGCTGATGGCTCCACCCCTGTGATGTCTCGGAAGCCGAGTTGAATCAACTGCTCGAGAAAAGCCCCGTCGCCCGCCCCGATGTCGAGTGCTCTCTCACGACTTGCGATGGAGTTGAGTTGGCCGGCGATCAGCTTTGCATAGGTACGGGCAGCGAACTGAGACTCCTGGCCGCTGTCGAAGGCTGCGTCTTTGTAGGCATTCAGGCCGCTGTCGCTTGAAACCGCCGGGGTCCCGTACAGCAGCCCGCAAGCCCCGCACTCCACCATTCTGGAATGCATGTATTCTGGGAGCTTTCTCGATGCGAATGCGAACTCTGTGAGCTTGCTTATTTCCACATTGGATTCAACAATGACCTTGCCCTCCGCAGTACTGCCGCACAACGGACAAGGGCGGGATTCCCAAGTAAGGTTCATAGCGAGGATTGATCATGCTCCGTGTCGCCGGCCCGGTGTGCGATTACGGTGTATCCGAGGCAATCATTTCCACCGCGCCCGAGGAGCGAAACATTTGCGAGCACCGCAAAAAAAACCAGCGCGGGTGTGAGGCAGAGACCCAAAATTCGCATTAGCCACATCCGTATCGCACTGGAGTTGTTTGTGGCCAGCAGCGGCAACACGAGTGCCATGATTTTGTAACACGCCACCGTTCCTGAATTCCCTCTGGCATAGACACGAACGCCGGCAAATCCGGCTTCTCGTAATAAATGATCCATACTAGATGGCGTGAATCGCCAGTAATCGTAAGGGACAAAGTGCCATCGAGCCGCGAAGGGCACAGTAAGCAGAATGGTTCCCCCAGCTCGCAAACTTCGCGCAGCTTCTCCAAGGAACTGTTTCGTATCCAGTACATGCTCCAATGTCTCCGTACAAATGATGAAATCTATCGAGGCATCCGCAACCGGCCAGACCTCTCCTCGGAAGTAGCGAGTATCAGGTGCTTCGTATCCGAAGTGGGGTTTTGCAGCCTCTGTATCAATTGCCATGTAGGTCGCATCAGGATGGACCAGCGGTCGATAAGGCTGCGCACCGGATCCGACGTCCAAGACTCTTCCGCGAACATCAGGCAGCACCGCCGCCAAGTCCCGCCATACCGAACCGGCCTGAATATCAAAAAACCGCCGCAATGGGGCCAGCGACCGCCCCCATTTGCCCTCTGCCGGGTTTGGCAATAGCGGTGGGCGCCAGCTCTCGGGAGGAGTCTCAACCATGTTCGTCCGCCTGCGCCAATAGTTGCCGACATCCGACATTAGATCATCTACTATCTGTGTTTCTGGCTCTGAGATGTGACTCGGACCTCGCCGTCTCTGATAACACTCCGGCGAATGAAGTGAGGACGCTGTTTCACCTCTTCGAAAATCTTAGCGAGGTACTCGCCAACTACTCCGACCGCGAGCAGGTTCAAAGACCCAAAGAAAAGAACCAAAAGCAAAACGGTTGCGAAGCCTTTTGGCGCAAGGCTTGGAGAGACGATTTTCATAACAACTTCAGCCAGCATCAAAACCACCGAGAGCGCGAAAAGAAAAAGGGCAGAAACGCTGAGTATGGTTAAAGGAACATAAGTGAATGACAAAATGCCCTTTTTGGCCCAGCCAAGATTTTTCCAAAAGCTATTCGTGCTGATGCCAAACCTGCGCTCCGGCCGCACGTAGTCAACTCCAACCTGGCGAAAACCAGCATAGGCGCGTACTCCCCGCAGAAACAGATCTCGTTCCGGGAACCGCAGAATCGCTTCCACAACTCTTCTGTCCAGCAAAGAACAGTCCCCAGCGTCGTGCGGGATTTTAAGATATGAAAAGTAGTCAAAGGTCCGATAGAACAGTTTGTAGGCGGCCTGCATGAACAAGGTTGCTTCGCGTTTCACCCTTCGACCATAGACTACGTCGTAACCTTCTCGCCAGCTTGCAACAAACTGTTCGATGAGTTCTGGAGGGTCTTGCAAATCACCATCCAGCAATACGCAGGAATTTTTTGAAGCCACCTCCATCCCACTCCTAAAAGCAGCCTGCGAACCGAAGTTCCGAGAGTGCGAGATGCCTAAGACACGGCGATCGTTGCGCGAGATCGCACGGATCGCCTCCTCGGAGTTATCGGGGCTGCAATCGTTCACAAAGATGATTTCATAATCAATATTCAACTTTGTGAAAGCTTGTTTCAGCCGCTCGTACATGATGGGTATTGCCGGCTCATCTTTATAGCAAGCAATGACAGCGGAAACACTGTGCTTTGTATCGAGGCCGAACTTCTTCGAGGATTGCCAATAGCGCTCCTTGTCCACAATGGTTCGGTACCATTCCATCGTCAAACGTAACCCTTCGCGAACCGGGGTTCGCGCCTGCCATCCGAAGCGCTCGGATACTTTGCTTGGATCCGAGTACCAGTCCGCGAGGTCCCACTCACGGTTCGGCATCGTGTAGCGCGGTTCCTGCTTAAGCCCGAAGAGGTCGCGTGCAATGACCGCCAGATCTCCGATCGTGGTCTTTGTGCCAGTACCAATATTGAAAGACTCGCCAAAGCTTCTATCGTCAACGTCACCAGCGATGGTGACGAACGCGTCGGTCACATCGTCAACATAAACGAAATCACGCGAGACTCGCGGATCGACCAACTCGGGGTACTCACCGGCAAGTCCGGAACGGATGAGATTGGGAATCAGGCGGGAAGAGTCTTCCAAAGGTCCGTATACCGAATAAAGCCGCAGGTTGACGCAGGGCAGTTTCCGCTTTTTCCCAAAAAAGTGGATGAGGTTGGCAGTGGCCGCTTTGGAAACGGCATAGTGGCTATTGGGAAACGTCGGCGAGTCCTCTCGGGGAGCGGAGGCGTTATCTCCGTACTCGGACGAACTGCCCGCATGCACATAGCAGGCAATGGTTCGACGTTCCAGGCGGCCCAGCAGGCGGCTCATCAGATTAAAGTTGGTCTCATAAATCAATCCGGCATCGGTCTCAAAGGAATACCCCCCGTAGCCCACACAGTCGAAAACCGTACGCGGCTTGACAGTATCGAGCATTGCATCAAGGTTCGAATCGACGAGCAGGTCCGTGACGATTATGTTTTCGCTGCGCAGGTCCTCCAATCGCCATGCGGGCAATCGGCTTGCGGTGCCATATACATCGTCGCGGTAACGGGACAGGGTGCGAAGCAGGTTGGCCCCGATGAATCCGCTGGCCCCAAGTACTAGCATCGGGCCTTGCAGGCGCTTGACTTTCGCTTCGAGGCTCAATTTCCAAGACTCCGAGATGGCATTAGTCTGACGGTCATAGCTTACAGACGGTCATAGCGTACAGATTGAAGCAACAATGGCGGCCGGATCCAAACCGCTTTCTGCGCGATGAAAGCGTTGCGAGCCGTACAGGCCCGACACGTAGCCCCGCGCGTAGTAGTGGGAGAAGCGACGGGGAGCCAGCCCCATCGCAGCCAACTGGTAAGACAAGATTTGTCCCAGTCCACCGGCGGCCGTGTGCTCCTCAACAACCACCAGGTGCTGCGATCTTCTAATGCTGTCCAGCAGGGCTTCCGGTAAAGCCTGCATGGGCAATTCGCTAAGCAACCAGAGGTCAGGGCGGTGGGCCTGAGACATTGCAGAGGCGACACGAAAGAGACCGCCCGCAAGCGGTCCTAAGACAACCAATGTTGGTCCATCACCCGCCATGAACTTTCGCCAACAGGAATACGCCGGAATGGTGCACTCCGCCGGTCGATCCGCCAACCCCAGCCTCAAATAGGCCGGCTGATCAAGCTGCATCAACAAAGGTACCATCGCCGAGACATCTTCATCAAAAGCCGGCACAAAGACCCGCAGGTTGGGTAGCGTCAATAGGCAACCATAATCTTCCAGGGCATGATGGGTGCTTCCCATCACCCCATATCCGTAGCCGCCGCCATTACCCACCAATACTACCGGAAGCTTGTGCAGGCATACGTCATTACGAATTTGTTCGAATGGGCGAGCATAAATGAATGGAGCGATGCTATAGACCCAGGGTCGCAGCCCCAGCTTTGCCAGTCCGGCGGCCACCGACACCATGTTCTGTTCCGCCACCCCGGCATTGATGAAGCGCTGGCTTAGCGCTTCCCGCAGGGGTTCCAACGCCTTAAATCCGAGATCGCCGGTCAGAAATACCAGTCTCGGATCCACTGCCTGCGAAACTAATGATCGGCAGAAGACATCTCGCACGCTTGTTGCACCTCGTTGCGGGCCTGCTCATATTGTTGCGCGTTCAGAGGCAGGTAGTGCCACTCCATCCGGTTCTCCATAAAGGACACTCCGCAGCCCTTTATGGTTTTTGCGACAACAGCAAGAGGACGGGAATGATCTTGATTGACGGCGGTATGGATGTCTTGTATAGCGTGCCCATCAACCTCGAGCACGTCCATTCCGAAGGCGCGGAATTTTTCTGACAATGGTTCCAGGTTGGCCACGTCGCGGGTGGTTCCAAAACCCTGCAAACCATTGCAATCGACAATCGTTATCAGATTGTCCAGTCGGTGGTGAGTTAGAAAGATCAGAGATTCCCAGCACGAACCCTCGTTCCACTCTCCATCGGAAGTAAGGCAAAAGACCCTGCCAGCTTCGCCTTTCAGTTTCTTGCCCAGCGCGAGTCCACACGCCAGCCCAAGGCCATGTCCGAGGCTGCCGGTCGCAAAAACAATCTCCGGAATACCAACCGCAGGCGGATGTCCGGAAAGACGCGTGCCGTCCTGATGGAACTGCCGCAGGTCGTCGTCGGTCAGCGCTCCAATGGACCAAAGAGCCACATATAAAGCACCCGCAGCATGGCCCTTCGACAATACAAAGAGGTCGTCTTTATGCAAGGTAAAATGATACAAACAAAGGAGAATATCCAGAGCGGAAAGATTTCCCCCCAGGTGCCCGACGCCGCTCTCGTAATGCATTTGAAGCAAGCGAAGCTTGGCTTTACGGCGCAGGTCGCCAGTCGAGGCGATATCCATGTTCGCCCACCCTGAAATGCTCATGCAGCCTCCCGCCCAGGGCGCCATGTTGTTCTTGGCATTGCTTCTGACGCAAGGCGCAATGCGTTTCGTTCTTAGTTCTTCAGGTATGCGCACAAAACTTTATCATCGATTGGCCGGTTCGCGCCATGTTCATGTCCCGCGGGTATCGGGGTTGTGGGTGGGCAGCTACCTTCAGAAGCTCGGAGAAGCTAGGCGCACACAAGAAACTGCGGCAGCGGAGCCCTTGAAACCTAGGCGAACCGAGGCGGACGGTCGGCATTGTGGCTACCTCCGGCGACACGAGGATGCACACTAATTCAAACCGGCTTCCGGTGATAGACTTGCGAAAAACAGTCCCCCATTGGAAGATGCAAACGCAGAACACACGCGTCCCAGCCGGGCAAAACACTTAGCCTTGAACGCAGCAATGCCGCAAGGCCCTGCGGCGATTCGCAGGGGGAGGCGGTCGTCTCCTGGAAGTCAAGCGAAATCCGCAGGCTGCGAAAGAAAGATTTCGAGCTGGGAGGATGCGATTTCGGATGCCAACAGCCGCTTCCGGAGTTACGCTTTCCCTCAGGGTATTGGGGGCCGGGAAAGAGAAGGAGCGGAGAGTGGCCGCTGGCAACACTGAATTGACTTCGCTATGCAGTCCTTGCCGACAAGTCCTACCGATCTTTCGTGGTGGGGATGGCTGCTTTACGCCGCCGGATGCTGGACTCTGGCCGCAGTTGCAAGGTTCATCCTGCACGACTATTTAGGAGATCTGGCGGAGCTTATAGCTTTTCTTAGCATAGCCGCCGGAGTCTTTTGTGCCCTGATCGGAATCGCCCGATTCATCAACTTGATTTGAGCCGGATGGCCCAGTAACCGCAACCCGCAATGGTTGACCACGGCAAAATATCGATTTCGCCGGGCTGAAGCGTCTGTGTCGCAACCTCTGTCGTCCCTACGGGACTAGGTCACATTTCCCACTTCACCCAGCCCGCCGCGGCGGGCTGGGCTAAGCTCTTCCGCCCCATTCGGGGCTGAATTTTGTGTGATTCCTTCCACTCCGGCAAACCAATATGGGTTGCGACACAGTCTCTGAAGTCCGGCGCTTCCACCGCCGGCGACGACATTTCTTATGCAGTGATTATTGGCCCACGACGAGAGCGTCTGTGCCACCGCTGATTGGACTTTCGTCACCATGACAAATCGCCTCTCTGACAATGTCGGCGTTGTCAAGAGCGCACTTTGGCATCCGCTTTTAAGAAAGCGCCACTTCGCTCTAGTTGAAAAAATACCGTCCCAACCAACCACGGCTCGCCTTGTAATCCTCTCAGGTCAGGAAATTCGGTCCGACCCATGCATCTCTTCGGTCGCTACTCCGATCATGATTACCAGTTCGAACTCCTCGTTGAAAGAGGAGCGGGGTGCCCACTCAATAACTCGGTGTTCTACTGCACACCATGGCGATTTCCGGGCTGCCCCGCGTGCGAACCGAACTTGTTCCACTGCTGATAATCCGACCCCTGGCGCAGCATCCAGTACAGACAAACAGCCAAGCGCCGTGCCATGGCGATCTTGGCGATCTTTCGCCCCCGCCGCATCATCAGGTGAAAATACTTGCTGCGCCATTCCGGAAGACTGCGCACCGTGACCTGCGCCGCCTCCACCAGCAAGAAGCGCAACATCGAACTTCCTTGTTTGGTGATGTGTCCCAGCCGCCGCCGATTCCCGCTGGAGTCCTCCAGCGGAACCAGACCGAGATAGCTGGCAATCTGCTTCCCACACGAAAAGCGTTCCGCTTTCCCGATGATCAGCACAAACGCCAGTGCGGTGAGGGGACCGACACCGGGATGGGTCGCCAGTCGTTGTGCCTCAGGGCACTTCTCGACTTCCTGCTCTACCGCCTGGCTCAGCTCCGCGATGGTTGGATTCAACCGATCGAGCAACTCCAGCAACTCGTGCCGCCGCCGGCTCGCCCACGGAGCTAGTGGGAAGGATTCGAGTCGCTGCCGTTCGCTTCCCCACAACCGCTTCTTGCAGCGCAGACCTTCGTTCAGGGCGACAGCCTGCAGCTGATTCATGATCCGAGTGCGGGCCTGCACCATACGGTGGCGATGCCATAGCAGTTGTCGCAAATCCCGGTTCTCCCAACTCGGCACCCAGATCCTCGGAAAGTCATCCTTCAGCATCAGCTTCAGAATGAGCTGCGCATCTTGCCGATCGGTCTTCTGTTTGCGTACTCGCTTACTCTGGATCTCGGCGGCATCTCCGATCCACAGCTCGATCTGTAGCTCGCCTAGTAAGCGTTCGAACCAGCGTGCGTGCCCGCTGGCCTCCATGCCCACCCGGACCCGCACGCCTCGCGCAGCAAGCTCCCGATAGAAGCTCTCGGCTTCCTCTCGGTGCTGCAGGCGTTGCTCCTGCAACTCTCCGCTCTCGGTGTCAACGGATGCTATTTGCTGAAACTCGGGGTGAAAATCTACTCCTATAATGATCATTGTTCGGCTCCTTTCTCCCGAGCCCTGTTGGTTGGTTCAGCACCACCAACTCTACTCGGGTGTGGGAGCCGACATTGTCATGGAATCAATAATCGGTAATGGAGGCGTTACTGAGTGGTATATTGGGATTTCCAGAGCAACACTGCCTTGCAGCGGGAGTAGCCATGAGTCATTCTTCTGTGGTCAGAACTAAACTTGAGATCATGCCCCCGCCATCTCCCGAATCGATTGCGGAAGTTGGCGTGCGCCAAGCCTTCCTGGAAGAACTGGCGCTAAAAGTCCTTTATGTAGCTGGTCCTTTGTCGCTGCGGGAACTGGCCTCGCAGACCCGGCTCACCTTCGGAGTGATGAAGGAACTGCTGCACCGGCTGCGGGCCGAGCACCTGTGCGAAGTCACGGGGATAACCGGGAACATTCCGGAGATCGCCATCACTTCACCCGGCCGGATCCGGGCCTTGGAATTGTTGTCGGCGAACCAGTATGCGGGCCCGGCCCCGGTTTCTTTAACCAGTTACGTGCAACAGATCCGCCAGCAGAGCGTCCGCAATGTGGAAATACATCCGCCCGACGTCGCCCGCGCCTTCGCCCATATGGTGCTCGACCCCAAGACCCTCGCCAAGCTTGGAACCGCGCTGAATTCGGGCACTTCCATCTTCTTGTACGGACCGACCGGCACGGGAAAATCCACCATTGCGATGGCACTTTCGCAAGCCTTTGCGTTCGATCGGGTATGGATACCGTATGCGGTGGAAGTGGATGGTCAAGTTATCTCTGTCTATGACCCGCTTGTTCACCGCCAGGTTAATAGCATGGCATCGCACAACAGCGATGCGCGTTGGGTGCTCTGCTATCGCCCATCGGTCCTGGTCGGCGGCGAGCTCACCATGGAAATGCTGGAGCTGCAACTGAATCCGATTACGAAGTTCTATACCGCTCCGGCGCAGATGAAGGCCAACAATGGCGTCCTCATCATCGACGACTTCGGACGCCAGCGGCTACGCCCGGAAGAGCTGCTGAATCGGTGGGTAGTTCCGCTCGATCGGGGAATTGACTTCCTGTCGCTGGCGGGAGGGAAAAAGGTCGAGATTCCGTTCGAGCTGTTCGTTGTATTTGCCACCAACCTGGATCCGGCAACCCTGGTGGACGCCGCGTTTTTGCGCAGAATTCAGACCAAGATCAAGGTGGATGCGGTGGCGCCGCCGCAATTCCACGAAATCTTCCGCGGCGTTTGCAGCGAAGCCCGGCTGCGTTATGAACCTGCGGTGGTCGATGCCTTGATCGAGCGGATCCAAAACGAACTGAAGGAACCGCTGCGCGCCTGCTATCCCCGCGACATTGTGAATCAAATTCGCTGGACGGCGCGTTACCAGCAGAGAGAACCAGTCCTGGATGAGGAGGCGGTGCAAACCGCCGTGGAGGCGTATTTCGCCGCCGGCACAGCAGCGACAGACATGGAATAGCCCGTCGCGCTGGGCGCCGGGCAGGTTGACGGGTCGCGCAATTTGTCGCTATTATAGGCGACATAATGGTAAACGAGCTCAGGGCCGTGGTCCGGGAATTGGGTGGGGAACGGACGTTGGGATGCCATCTTTCCAGCGATGGTGATCTCCGCCAGGCCATCCGCGAAGGCTTTCGTCCGCTGGTAGTCGAGGAGCTGATGCGGGCCTCCGGTTTGACCCTGAAAGAGCTGGCTGGTGCCCTCGATCTCTCGCCGCGAAGCTTGCAGCGCCGGCGCCGCAGCGGACGGCTGGCGGCTTACGAATCCGACCGGCTCTACCGTCTGGCGCGCATTGTGGCCGTGGCCAACGAATACCTCGGCGATCGCCAACGCGCCCTGCGCTGGCTCAAGCGTCCCAATCGCGCCCTGGGCGGTATCGCCCCCGTGGCGGCAATCGACACCGAGTTGGGCGCGCGCCAGGTGGAGAACATCTTAGGCCGCATCGCCTACGGCGGAATTAGTTGAGCCGAGTGTATCGAGTGTTGCGCAAAGCGTATGCGCGCACTCCGTTCGATGGGGAGGGGGCCTACCGCTACGGTGGGCGCTGGTCGAGTCCCGGCATCCGCCTCTGCTACACCTCGGAGCATCAATCCCTCGCCATGCTGGAGTATTTCGTCCATCTCGACAAGGATGATCCTCCCACCGACCTCGTCCTAGCCATTGCGGAAATTCCGGACGAGGTGACGCTGACGCGCGTTGATCTCCGCAAACTGCCGGTGAATTGGCGCGAAGCCGCAGCGCCACCTGAACTCGCCCGCTTGGGCGATGAATTCGCGCAAAAAGGTGAGCACTGTGTGTTGCTGGTGCCTTCGGTCCTGGCCCTCAGCGAGAACAATTACCTGATCAATACCGCGCATCCCGACTACAAGAGAATCGTGATGCGTGAGCCGGGACCGCTTAACTACGACCCGCGCCTGTTTGGGAAGCCGCACCGGCAGGGCAGGCGCAGGACAACTTGAAAGAAGGCAACCGTGGCCAATCAGGCCCGCGGCTGAGAACTGGCACCCGGCAACTGACAACTGGCCACTGGCTACTGACAACTGCTCTTACCGCAGCCGCGCTGGCGCCAGCCCCGGCTGGAAGGGTGGTCGCGACCACGAATTCCGGCATCTAAGGTCTATGATACGAGTTGACAAAATTCCCGGAGTCCCGGGTTTGCGACAAGGAGTTTAGCGACCAAAAGCTTTCGCAGAAAGAGACCTCTATGAAAAGCAAACTTACGCAGTTAGGCTGGTGGAGCGCATTGCTCGCCCTGGCGCTCTCCACCGCAGTCTTCCCCGCGCGAGCCATCGCTCAAGACCAAGGTCAACAGGATGATCCCCCCACTCGTGTCGCTCGACTCGGCTACATGGAGGGTTCGGTTTCCTTCCAGCCAGCCGGCGAGACCGATTGGGTCGAAGCCGTTGCTAATCGCCCCATGACGACCGGCGACAAGCTCTGGGCAGACAAAGGCTCGCGCGCCGAATTGCAGCTCGGATCGGCCGTGATTCGCCTGAGCGAGAACACCGGCGTCTCCTTCCTCAACCTGGATGACCATACCGCGCAGATCCAACTTTCGTCGGGTACGATCAACCTTCGGGTGCTCCGCCTCGACCCGAACGATGACTTCGAGGTGGATACACCGGACCTGGCATTTACGGTTTCCCAGCCCGGAAACTACCGGCTGGACGCTAGTGAAGACGGCACCTCCACCGTCGTCAACCTGCGCGACGGCGGGGGCCAGGCCACGGGCAACGGCCAGACCTACACCCTGCACGCCGGCCAAAGAGTCACGTTCAGCGGAGGAACCGATTCGCTGAACGCCGATGTAGAAGACCTCGGTGGCCCCGACCAATTCGACAACTGGGCCAACGGTCGCGATCATCGCGACGATAATTCGCCCTCGGCGCAATATGTGTCCCGCGATGTCGTCGGCTACGAAGATCTGGATGACCATGGAAGCTGGCGCGACGATCGGGACTATGGCCATGTTTGGTACCCAAACAATGTCGCCCCAGACTGGGCGCCATATCGCGAGGGCCACTGGGACTGGATTGCTCCCTGGGGATACACGTGGGTCGATGACTCCTCTTGGGGCTACGCCCCCTTCCACTATGGACGCTGGGTAACCGTGGGCGGCCGTTGGGGCTGGATAGCCGGACCGGTGAATGTGCAGCCCGTGTATGCGCCCGCGCTGGTGGTCTTCATCGGCGGAGGCGGCGGGGGCTTCGGCGGCGATGTGGGATGGTTCCCGCTGGGTCCGCGCGAAGTTTACGTGCCACCGTACCAAGTCAGCCGTGGCTACATGAACCAGGTGAATATCAGCAACACCACGGTCAACACCACCACCATCACCAACGTCTATAACAACACCATCATCAATAATCAAACCACGAACATCACCAATGTGAACTACGTGAACAGGAATGTTCGGGGCGCGGTGACGGTGGTTCCGCAACGTACTTTTGCCGGCGCGCAGCCCGTCGCTCGCGCCGCGGTTGCCGTAAACCCGCAGCAGATTGCCAGGGCGTCCATAAGCGCGAGGGTCGCCGTGGCTCCCACCCAGCAAAGCGTGCTGGGAGCGAAAGCTTCGACGGCAAATCACGTGACCGCGCCGCCGGCAGCAGTAATGAACCGGCAGGTGGTGGCGAAGCGGACGCCGCCTCCGCCGCCAGTGCCGTTTGCAAAACAGCAGCAGGCCCTGGCAGCACATCCCGGACAGCCTTTGGCGAAGCACGAGATCCAGAACTTGAGTCCGCCTCCCGCTGCGGCGGCGCACCCGATGGTCAAGGTGGCGCCTCCCGGCAAAGCGGCGACGCCGACCGCCGGCCATCCTGCCAACGCGCCCAATGCTGGCCGCCCGGGACAGCCGACTGCGCCGCCCGCTCAGACGAATCGTCCTCCGGCAGCACAACCGCAGAACCGTCCGCCGGTGGTACAACCGCCAAATCGTCCGGCGCCTCCGGCAGCACAACCGCAGAATCGTCCACCCGCAGCGCAGCCGAACCGCCCGGCGCCGCCGGTGGCGCAACCGCCAAATCGTCCGGTGCCTCCGGCACCACAACCGCAGAACCGTCCGCCGGTGGCACAACCGCCGAATCGTCCGGCGCCTCCGGCAGCACAACCGCAGAATCGTCCACCGGCAGCGCAGCCGCCGAATCGCCCGGCGCCGCCCGCGGCACAACCGCAGAATCGTCCACCGGCGGCACAACCGCAGAATCGTCCACCGGCAGCACAACCACAGAATCGTCCGCCGGTGGCGCAACCGCCGAATCGTCCGCCGGCGGCACAACCCAGCCAGCCGCCTCCGCGGCCGCAAACGCCTCCACCTGCAGCTGCGAAGCCGGCGCCGCCGCCTCCGCATCAGCAACCGAACCTGACACCAGAGCAGAAAAAGAAGCAGGAAGAACAACAGAAGAAACAAGAAAAGCCGCCGGGCGCGTAGCGACGGGCTTGCAATAGACGAGCATGTGAGAGGTCAGAAATCTAACGGGCATCCCGGGCAGTGTCGGGATGCCTTTTTTCTTGCAACCGAAATCCCCCGTCCAGTATCCAACCACTAACGCGCTACCGTAGAGCTGTTTTCAATAGTTTAAAAGTGGGGAGTTACTCATTCACCTCTGTGGTCTAGACAACGCCCTTCAGTGTTAAGTAGGGTTCGCTATGGCGCACTTCGCGAAATCGGAACGGGGGACATCATGAACTCGTTTAGCGCCGACGCTGCGTTAGTACTGCTATGCCTGGTTGTGATGGTCGCGGTCTGGGCCATCATAGCCCTCATCAACTTTGCCCGGAGAGAGTGGCCGACTGCAAAAAAAGTAGATAAGCTTCAACACGGCAAACTCCACCAAAGGCTGGAACAAATGACAAACCAAACGGGGCAAGCCAAGAGATCAGCCTAGCCGCGGTCCTCTTGGCACAGCCCCGCGGCAACTCTGCGGACGTTGCATTCCTCGAGATGTGTGTCTATTGCAACGTGATGTGGGTGGGGTAACGGGGCGGCGCCGCCAGACGCAGCTCAAGGTCGCGCGTTTCCTTTGCGCCCAGAGTGAGCTGCTGCTTCCCAAACTCCATCCGGGGACCTTCCATTTCAACTTTGTAAGTGCCGGGAGCCAAAGACATCAACAGCGGTGTCAGCCCAACTGGCTTGCCATCAATTCGCACCACCGCGTTCGCCGGCACAGACTTGAAGCTGAGCTTGGCTGCATTCTGTCCTGCCCGCTGCTCGAATGCGCGCCGGTTCGCCTCCTCGACACTGCTCTCGTCGCGACCGTCCTCGGCGCCGGTCGCGCCTGCCGCTCCCTTGCGGGAGGCCGGTGCGGAAGCGGACTTTTTGTCCGGGGACAACGAGGAGTTTACCTTGCTGCCGAGTCCGGCTACGCCGGCGCTGCTGCCGGTGGCGACGTGACCGTATTCGATCGTCGCCTGAGCGGCGGCGGGACGCGCACTCACAAAGGCCAGAAGCGCGATGGCCGTTGCCGTGGCTGCAACCATGCGGCCCTGCACCAGCGAAACCGCATAAGCGGGGAAAAACGATCGTTGACTGCGGAACATTGATGTGCACCTCTGGGCCACTAATGTAGCACACGGGGGTGGCCCGAAAGCGCGGACCGGGGGTGCTGGCGGAAAACTGTGCTGCCGATCGGGTCTGGCGCTACTTTTGGATTCGGTATAAGCGTGTGCGCGCCAGGCGCGCCTGGTACTCCATGGCTCGAATGCGCTTTCGGCTAAGAATCCAGCTAATCCCCATGGCGACACCTACGAACAAGATCAGGCCCGCGGCAGCGCGGTCCTGCACCGTGGCACCCGGTCCCTGGGCGGAAATGGCCCACAGCACACCGCTGCCGATAACCAGCAGAGCGACATAGCCCAGAATCGAAGTAAGAATTCCAGACTTCATGACGCGACTCCTCAGCAAACTGAGCGAGCGCCGCGATGGCGGAGAGTCCGCGCGGCCACTCGGCGCCAGCAAATGAATCGACGCCATTTTAGCAGCCTCACCGCCGCAAACGGTCCTCAAAAAATTGACTCTGCCCGGGTGGGAAGGTTGGGCCGACGAGGTCATCGGTCGGCTTTCAGCTCTGCCAAGCTGCGAGTGAACCGGACCTTGCCGCGAAGCTGGCGCAGGCGAGCGTAGGTTCGCGACGCGGCCGGCCACGATGCCATCCGTTCCCATGCCGCAGCGTCGCCCGCCTCATCCGGACGCCGTTGATAACCCCGCCGATCGCGGGTCTCGGCCTCGCACGCACGAAGGCGTTTCAAGTGTTCGCGAAGCGCCTCCCGAATCAAAGAGGAACGGTTGACGCGCGCCCGTTTGGCCGCTTGATTCGCGGCCCGAAGCAACTCCGAATCCAACACTACCTGGATGGTTTCCACATTGTGGAGGATACTCCGCAGTTCGGACCCACAGCCAACCGCAGCAAGCGGGCAGGCTCAATGCAACGACTTCACATAGCAGATCACCTGCCAAATCTGAGGATCGCCCAGCTTGACCCAGGATGGCATACCCTGGCTGCGGTTGCCGTTCACCAGCAGCCAATGAAGGTCGCCGTCGGTGGCCTGTTGCTGCACCCGAGAGCTCTTCAGGGAAGGCCGCTTCTCGGTTCCCTCCGCGTCCTTGCCATGACAGTGGGCGCAGTGATCGAGGAAGACTCGGCGGCCGGCAGCCAGCGCGTCCGGCTGGTCGCGATAGGGATTGACGCGTTCGCGCTCGCGCTGCGGAACGTTCGCCAGCCATGCGCCATTGGAGGTGGCGAGCGCCGCCATCGCGCACCAGAGAATGAGAAACGCTGCGACGAAGAATGGAGCCGGACGGCTGGTCATTGCCCGCTCCGGTGGAAATGGCTGAAGAACTGTTGGAATTCGTAAGACACCGAGAAGCGATACAACACCGGAAGGCTGTAGCCATTCAGCCCGAACTGCGGTGAAAACGCTACGGTCATCCCATTCGGGGCAGTCCAGTTAACGGTGGGGCCCAGGTATTGCGAGGTCAGGCGAAGGCCGAAGCCGTCGGTATCGCCCAAGCCGCCGTACATTTCGACGCCCGCTTGAAACTTTTCTGCGCAAAACGAGCATTCGTGCGCGCTGGCGGCAAGTTGCAGAGGACGGCTTGCCGCGAAAGCATAGCCGAACTCCCACGGGTCGCCCGCAAGATTCTTTTCGCCAATAAAGTTTTCGCTGATGTTCCACCCGCGCAGGTTGCTGCCCAGAATCAGTTTGAGTTCAAGCTCACGTTCTTTGTTCGTGTGCGCCAGCCCGTTGGGCACAAGGAAGTCATCCTTGCCGTCGTGACCGACGACTTCTCGTATGCTTTTGTCGGCGCTGATGTCTTCGAATTCGGCATAGAGCACAGGATTGATCCAGTGCTCACGGGCAAGCGGGCGAAAGCGGTTCTCCCAGCGGAATCCGGTAAAGATGGTGCTTTCGTTCTGCGTCGCTTGTCCGTCGAGATAGAACTCGGTCGTCCACCAAGCCTTCAGGCCATACTCAAATTCGATATCCGAGCCCATAAAGCTGTTGCCACCCGGAGGGTTGCCAACCGCGCTGAACCATTCGATGTCAAGGTTCCCCGGCTCCTCCATATCCTGCGAGTAAGTGACGAAGTAGGGGTATTCCTGAGCATGACATTGCAGGCAGGAGGGCAGCAGCACTCCCAGCAGCAGCAGCGCGGCGCAGCCGATTCGCGCCCACGCCGCCCGCACCAACGATGCCAGAACTCTCTTAGCCATATTTCTAGTTGCGACTTGGTCGCATCTGGTGCTAACCTGTCTATGCTGGCGGGAAACACGGATCGCTGTCAAGGAATGGCCGAAGATTTCGTCGCAGCCGTCTTGCGACCAGTTGCAACACCGGAGGAAACCACCTCATGCCTCTGCCGGAAACCCAGATTCCAGGCCGTCTGCAGGCCTACTTCAGCGAGCGCGGCATTCGCATCACCCAGCAGCGGCGCGCCGTTCTGCGCGTCATCGAAACCGCCACCAAGCATCTCGACGCCAGCCAGATCCTGCGCAAGGTGCAGCGCGTGGATGCTTCCGTGGACCGCAGCACGGTGTATCGGACCTTGCAACTGCTGAAGCGGCATGGGCTGATCGACGAACTCGACTTAATGCACATTCGCGGGGAAGGGCATTACTACGAACGGAAAATGAACCGCGAGCACATCCACATCGCCTGCCTGCGCTGCGGCAAAATCACGGAGTTCGTGACCAGCACCTACGACAAACTGAAGCAGCAAGTGGAAAAAGACTGCCACTTCAAGATTCTGGTCTCCCGCTTGGAGGTTGGCGGCTACTGTGCGGCTTGCCGTCAATAAGAGCGCAACGCGCAGCGTCACGTCCGGTTCCCGGCCAGAGTCGCAAACCCGCACGCACCCACAAAAAAAGGCCGGCGTCCGAAGACGCCGGCCGTGAGTTCAAGGGGATCGATCTATAGAAGCTCAGTGCTCAAACACCACCACCTCAGCGTCCGTCTTGGGCTGCAGCACGAGCCACTTGGTGGGCGAGATCACGTAAACGACAATGCCCACTGGTATCGTGCCCCTTCCATTCGATGAAATGTTGTAGCTGCCGATGCTGCCAAGCTTTTGATCAAGGCCATCGGAGTTACTTTTGTCTTCGTTTAGGGTAAATGTGCCGAGACCGTCTGCCGAGATCACATCTACTTCATTCCTGCCATTTGTGTAGTCCAGCGGCGCCAGCGAGCCTCCGGCATACGTTCCAGCGATCGATGCGTTCGAGAACGGCGCGCCGCTTTGCGGTTCCCACCAATAAAGGTCGGAATTCGAACCGGAAGTTACCATGAAGCCCTTGTTCTGGCTGATCAGGAAGCCCACCGGAGGATTGCCGCCTCCGCTGAAGGTTACGGCCCCATTGGCAGCCACCGTGTACGTCCCCTGCGATGGCGGCTGCTGAGTGATAACGCCGGCGTAATCATCATCCGACGCAAGCAGATTAGCGTTACCGTTACCATCGCAGCTGACAATCGCAGCACCTGACTCATCTTCGCCGCTGCCAGTGTTGATCGATTGATAGTACGTAACAGCCAGCCCGTTCAACGAGCCGTTGTTGAAGGTCCCGCTTTGGCGTAGCACCGTGCCCGCCTGCGGATGCTGGGAATAAATACTTTCTTCCACCATCTCGCCGGTCGAGACCACGTAACCTACTTCGGGGCTGGTGTCATGACCAACATATATTGTGCTTGTCAGGCGGCCGGTTTGCGGGTCTACCGCTGACATCGTGCCGGTAAAGGGAGAGGTGCTATAAGTCCCTCCCTCGTTGAAATCGACGGTTCCGTTGGTGATGTTCCCAGCAGTAAGCGTGAATTCGCTGACGTCAACCGTGCGTACTCCGGCATAGTTGGCTCCCGACCCTCCGTACACCCAGTTGCCGTTGAGTGCGCTCAGCGAAAAGGCGCTGGAGTTGGCCTTGCGCAGCACGCCGGAGCCGCGGCTGCCCTGGCCGGTGGTGTCGTCGTACTCGATGATCCGTCCGTTGGCGGACGCGTCAAGCACAAACGCAAAGGTGGCCGGTCCGAACGACTGTCCCTGAATCGTGATGGTGTTCAAACCGTTGGCCGCAATAAAATACGTTCCGCTGACGGTTGCGTTGAACGGCTGGCCGGCAACCGAGTTGCCATCCACCACACCGCTGGTGATGTGGCTGTTGCCATCGGAGATGAAGCTGCCCGCCAGCGTCCACTGAGTGCTGGAGTTGAAGCCGTGCAGGTAGAACGCATAGTTTCCGCTGAGAGCGCCTGGATTGCCGCCGCCTCCCGGATTGATGACGATGCTGAGTGGCGCGCTGGCGGTGGCGGGCGGGGTTGCCGAGTCGGCAACCTGCACGGTGAAGTTCGAGGTGCCGGCCGTGGTCGGCGTGCCCGAGATGACGCCGCTGCTCGCGTTCAAAAACAAACCAAACGGCAAGCTGCCGCTGGTGAGGCTCCAGGTATAGGGATAAACTCCGCCAACCGCTGTCAGGGTTGCGCTGTAGGCGGTGCCCGCCGTACCCGACGGCAACGAGGTCGTGGTGATGCTCAACGCCACCGCCGGGGTAATGGTGATGCTCAGGGGCGCAGTCGCGGTCGACAACTGGAAATCCGTGACCTGCACCGTGAAGTTGGACAGGCCCGCCCCGCTGGGCGTCCCCGTGATCGCTCCGGTGTTGGCATTCAAATGCAAACCAACCGGTAAGCTGCCGGCCGTGATGCTCCAGGTGTAGGGAGTAACTCCGCCGTCAGCCGCCAGCATCGCATTGTAGGCGGTGTTCTGCGTGCCCGCAGGCAGCGACGTGGTCACCACCGTCAATTGGGTCAGGGTCGCGTTCACGGTGATGCTGAGCGGCGCCGACGCGGTGGCCGGCGGCGTTTGCGAATCGGCAACCTGCAGCGTGAACGGATACGTTCCTACGGTCGTGGGCATGCCCGAGATCAGCCCGCTCGCGGGATCCAGATTCAATCCGGGCGGCAAGTTGCCGACCGTTACGCTCCAAGTGTAGGGAGGCACGCCGCCGCTGGCGCCCAAGGTCGCGCTGTATTGGAAATTTAAGGTGGCCGAAGGCAGCGACGTGGTGGTGATGTTCAAAGGACTAATCGGGGCAAAGTAGCTGAAGATGTCGGCCACCAGGTCGGTGGGCGTGGTGGCGAAAGCGTCGATGGAACCGTTCAGCGTGGGCACAATCGCCATGTTGGAAGTAATGGCCCCGTCCAAGGCGTTGAGCGTGGCCACCACCGGCTTGCTCTCGGCGTCGGGCCACAACGTCAGATAGCCCAGCGGCTGGCCGTGGTAGGGCACAACTGTCGCGTTCAACACATAGGCCTGGGCGCTGGGCACCTGGCACACGCTGGTCAACACATCGACCGGTATGGTGCCACTGAAGGCGCCGCTTCCGTGGCGCGTGTCCAGCACCCGGCAGGGCGCCAGGGTGTACAGCGATAAGGGCTGCGGTCCGTCGGCGGGTTGCGGTCCGGATGCGGCCAGCGCGAAGTAGCCGTCCACATCAATCACCAGGTCGGTGGCGCTGCTGGGATACACGCTGATGGCGCCTTGCAGTCCCGAAGGCACCAGGGCGGCGTTGGCCGTGATCGTGCCGGTGAGTGCGTTCAAGGTGGAAACTAGCGGCTTGTTTTGTCCGGTGGGCCATACCGTCATGTAACCCAGCGGACCGTGAGGGATGGCGGCGAAATTCAGCGAGTAGGCCTGCGCCGTGTCGGGTATGTTGCAGATACTGGAGAGCACGGGGAAGATACGCTCCTGGCCTCCCGCCAAGTAAGGCCCGCCTAACGGTCCGATGGTCCAGCGCGTATCCGCCACCCGGCAAGGGGTCAGCGGGAAGAAGGCCAGCGTCGCACTGGTCGCCGGCACAAAATAGCCGTCGATGTCCAGAATGACATCGGTGGTTTGGGTGGCGTAAACACTAATGGCCTCGTTAGTGCCGGCGGGAATGATGGCTGCGTTCGCCTTGATGCGGCCATCCACCGAATTTAAGGTAGCTATTACCGGCCGCGGTTGTCCCGCCGGCCACACCGTCAGATAGCCCAGGCCGCCGTGCGGCACCACGGCCACATTCAGCGAATACGCTGCCGCGGTAGAGGGAATGCTGCAGGCGCTCTCGGGGATGGCGAAGTCGCGCGAGGTCTGGCCTTGCAGGGCCGGCCCACCGAACGGACCGGGGGCCAGGCGCGTGTCCGCCACCCGGCAGGGAGGAACGGGAACGAACTGCAGCGGCACCTGCGCGAACCCCAGCGGAGAAACCGTTAATGCGGCGAATAATAAGGCGAACACAACAACAACCGATAAGAAGACGTGGCGCGTGGAGTACATGGAGTTTCTCCTAAAAATGGCGAATGGACTGGCGAATGGTGGGTCAACCGTCGTGGGAAGGCCTACCAGACTAATTGTGTGGGTTGGCCAGCCGGGTTGCCAGCAATTTCATTACAGCACTGGTTTTTCCATTCCCGAAATGGGCTTTCGCTAACGTCAGGCCCAACCTGTGCCTGTCGGTCCGTTTTCTTTGTGCGACGGATTTTGGTTTTTCCTATACATCAAGGGGACACGAGCAGCCATCTATCACCAAATCTCGTGACCCGAGTCACCGACTCTCTTGACCCCAGTCACCGACTTTCTTGACCGGCTAATGAAAAAATAAATATGGCGGCGTTCTTTCCGGTTTCATGGAGGTGCGCTTTGGCTACGCAAGTTAAACTCTCCCGCATCGCAATTAGCAAAATCTTACTGGCAACCGACTTTTCTGCCCAGTCGCAGAACGCCCTCAAGTGCGCCATTTCCCTGGCTAAGCGTTACGAGTCGAACCTTTTCCTCGTCCACGCGATCTCAGAGGAAGCATTGCTTACGGCTGAAGAGGTGTGGCCCGCGTTGGTGGACACGGCGCAACGCAATGCGGAAAAGAGCATGGCCCGGCTGGAGCAAGACAAAGATTTGCAATCTCTTCCTCACGAAGTCGTGATGCAGGCCGGTGAGACCTGGGAAGTGCTGTCGCGGCTGGTGTCCGATCAGAACATCGATCTCATTGTCATGGGTACCCATGGAAGCGGAGGGATCGACAAGCTGATGTTGGGGTCAACGGCTGAGAAAGTAGTGCGGCACGCCACCTGTCCCGTGCTCACCGTGGGACCCCGTGTCCGATTGCTGTCCCTGAAACGCTTCAGCAGCATTCTTTATGCCACCGATTTTTCCAGCGGGTCTCTGCGGGCGCTGAACTATGCGCTGTCGCTGGCCAAAGAAGATCGCGCCGAATTGGCCATGCTGCATATCATCGAAAGCTTGCCCGTGTCCGACGGAGAATTCATCGAGTGGGAGCGCCGGGATCGGGAGCGATTGCGCCAGCTGGTCCCGCCGGACATCGATCTTCCATTCCAGCCCGAGATGGAAGTGGAAGTTGGCGACCCAGCGGCGGAAATTGTACGGCTGGCGGACACTCGCAACGCCGAGCTTATCGTCATGGGTTCGCACCGCAGTGGCGCGGTGTCAACCCACTTACCGTGGACGACGCTGCATCACGTGTTGCAGCACGCGCATTGTCCGGTGCTGACGGTGCGCGCCGCCTAGATTGACGAGCGGAGGTTGCCCACGAGCTGCCGGAGCAGCGAAAGGTCGCCCATCGTGATCCTTGGTTTGGGAGTCGATCTTGTCGAAAACCGCCGCGTCACGCAGGAACTCGCGCGGGGCGATTGGCGGCCGGAGAACGGAGTCTTCACTGGCGCAGAGATCGAGCGCTGCAGCACCGGCAAGGACCCGGCGCTGCGTTATGCGGCCTGCTTCGCCGCTAAAGAAGCAACCCTGAAAGCGCTGGGGGTCGGAATCAGCGATTGGGCAGTGTTTCGCGAAGTGGAGATCGGCCTGGATAAGAACGGCGAGTATGCAGTGGTTCTGCATGATCGCTTGAAGTCGCAAGCGGAACAGTTGGGCGTACGGCACGTCAGAGTTTCAATTGCCGCCGCTGCCAAGCAAACTGGCGCAATGGTCATTCTGGAGTCTTGAGCGGCCATCGTCGCGATGATCGGAGATGCCTATGAGCAACCCGGCGGTGTGCGAGGAACTCACCGCGAAATCGTATGAGGAACTGACCGCCAACTTCGACTGGTCCATCGCGGAGCGGCAGTTAGGCTACCAGCCCGGCGAGGCGATCAATATTGGCTGGATGTGCAGCGACCGCATCTGCCACCTGGGAATGGCAGACAAGGTCGCACTGTACTGGGAAGATTTCCAGGGCAATCATCAGCAGTTCAGGTTCGATGACCTGCGGGTCTTGTCGAACACCGTGGCGCAGTTTGTCTGCGATCTGGGCATCCAGCCCGGCGAACGCGTCTGCTTGTTCATGAACCGTGTGCCCGAGCTGTACCTCGGATTTCTCGGCATCCTGAAGACGGGCGCAGTTGCGCAGCCGCTGTTCTCGGCTTTCGGCGATGAATCGCTGCTCGTCCGGCTGCAAAACGCCAGCACCTCAGCCATCGTTACGCAGAAGAAACACCTCCACAAGGTGCGCAAGATTCGCGAGCAGCTTCCGAACCTGCGGCACATCATCGTGGTGGATGCAGGCGACTCTGCGCTGCAAGCGCGCGAAGTGTCGTTCGACATGAAGCGGACGCCAAGGGTCGAGGACTTCGCGGTTTATCCGACGATGGCCGAATCGCCCTCGGTCCTGCATTACACCTCCGGCACGACCGGCCAGCCCAAAGGCGCGCAGCACGTGCACTACTCCATCATTTCGCAGTACCTCACGGCGAAATGGGTGCTGGATCTGCAGCCGGATGACATCTACTGGTGCAACGCCGATCCGGGCTGGGTCACCGGCACGTCGTATGGCATCATCGGCCCCTGGTCAAACGGCACGACACAGGTGGTGCTCGATTCCGGCTTCAACGCGGAACGATGGTACGAGTTCATGGGGAGGCACCGGGTAACGGTTTGGTATTCAGCGCCTACGGCGATCCGGTTGCTGATGAAGGAAGGCACCGAAATCGTGCGCCGGCATGACTTGTCGAGCCTGCGGAATCTGGCGAGTGTGGGAGAGCCGCTCAATGCCGAAGCGGTCATCTGGTCGCAGGAGGCTTTCGGCAAGATGTTCCACGATACGTTCTGGCAGACCGAAACCGGCTGCATCGTGATCACCAATTTTCCCGGGATGCCGATCAGACCCGGCTCCATGGGGAAACCATTCCCGGGGATCACCGCGGCGGTGCTGAATACCAAGACATACGAACCCATCACCGAGCCGGGGATTGCGGGATTGATCGCGCTGCGTCCCGGCTGGCCGTCGCAAGTCCGGGGCTACTGGAACAACCAAGCCGGGTTCAAGGCGAAGTTCAAGAACGGCTGGTATCTGTGCGGCGACCGCGCCTCCATCGACGCCGATGGCTACTACTGGTTCATGGGGCGCGACGATGATGTGATCAACACTGGCGGACATCTCGTGGGACCCTTCGAGATCGAGTCGGCGCTGCTGGAGCACCCCGCGGTGTACGAGTCGGCCGCGGTCGCCAAGCCCGACCCAGTCAATATGGAAGTGGTGAAAGCATTCGTAACTCTGAAACGGGGCTATGAACCGAGCGACGATCTGGAACTGGAAATCATGAACCACATTCGCAAGCGCCTGTCGCCGCTGGCCATGCCGCAAGCGATTGAGTTCGTCGACTCCCTGCCGAAAACGCGCAGCGGCAAAATCGTGCGGCGCGTTCTGCGCTGCAAGGAGTTCAACGAACCGGTGGGCGACCTGTCCACCATTATGGATGACTAGGCCAACAACCAAGGAAGCAGGACACAACGACCATGGATGAAATCACTAAATTAGTTCGCGATTACGTGATCCGGGAGTATCTGGAAGAAGGTGACGAGCGCGAAATCACCGAGACCACTCCGCTGATTTCAGGCGGGATTGTGGATTCGTTCTCGATGGTGTCGCTCAAGCGCTTCCTGGAAAAAAAGTGCAACATTCAAATTCCCGACGCCAGTGCTACGCCTGACGCCTTCGATACCGTGCAGAAAATTGTTGCGCTGGTACACAAGTTTCAGAAAGCACAAACCGTCGCGGTGTGAAGACGCGTTTGGACCGGACAAGCATGTCCGCAACCGAAGTTGCTTGCGTCTGCGGCGCTGGACGGAGCGCCCTGGCCGCCGGCACAGCATTCATATCGTAGTTAACGAGGAACATCATGGCTTTCATTGATGCATTTCGCAATCGTTACCAGGCCGAGATCGACGCGATCAAAGCCGCCGGCCTCTTCAAGGAAGAGCGCTACATCCATTCACCGCAGCGGTCGGAGATTGAGGTCGAGTTTCCGATCGGCTCGAAAATCAAGAAGTGCATAAACATTTGCGCCAACAACTACCTGGGACTGTCCAGCCATCCCGAGGTGATCGCGGCGGCGCACGCCGGATTGGACAGCCGCGGCTATGGCATGTCATCGGTGCGCTTTATTTGCGGCACACAGGACATCCATCGCGAACTCGAGAACCGGCTCACCGAATTTCTCGGGACCGAGGACACGCTCCTCTTTCCTTCCTGCATGGACGCGAACGCCGGCTTCTTCGAGGCTTGCCTGAACGAGCAAGACGTCATGATCGCAGACCGGCTGGTGCACGCCTCCATCGTGGACGGGATGCGCCTCTGCAAGGCGATGCAGGACACGTTCAAGCATTCCGACATGGGGCATCTGGAGCAGAAGCTGCAAGAGCACATGGACAAGCGCTCGCGGATGATTATCACCGATGGCGTCTTTTCCATGGACGGCGACATGGCCAAGCTCGATGAGATCGTTGAGCTCGCCGAAAAGTACGACGCCATGGTGTTTCTCGACGACTCGCACGCCAGCGGGTTCATCGGCCGCACCGGCCGCGGGACGCACGAGCATTGTGGCGTCTTGGGGAAGATTGACGTGATCACGACCACGCTGGGCAAGGCGCTGGGCGGCGCTTCCGGCGGCTGCGTCAGCGGGCGTCGCGAACTGGTGGAGATGTGCCGCCAGCGGGCCCGTCCATTTCTCTTCTCCAACTCGGTGGCGCCGGTGATTGTCGCTGGCGCACTGAAGGTGCTGGAGCTAATCACCGCCACTACGGAGCGCCGCGACAAGCTGGAATGGAATGCCAGGTACTGGCGCGGACTGCTGAAGGATACCGGGTTCGACATCAAGGAAGGCGAGAGCCCGATCGTGCCCGTCATGCTCTACGACGCCAAGCTGGCGCAGGACTTCGCTCGCGACCTGTTCGCCGAAGGCGTGTATGCGATCGGCTTCTTCTTCCCGGTCGTGCCCAAGGGACAGGCCCGGATTCGCACCCAGTTGTCTGCCGCGCACGAGAAACATCACCTGGATTTTGCCATCGAGGCCTTCAAGAGGGTCGGCGAGAAGCACGGAGTGTTGGGACTCGGAAAGAAGGAATTGCTCGCCAGGGCCGGTGCCTGATGCCGGTTTAGTGCGGGTCGAGGATTCGAGGACTGCTAACCGTAACGCGGCGCTCGGCGGTCAGTCGGCCGTCGAGCGACCGCCAATTCACCCAGGAAACACTGCGGTGACGCAAACGGCGCTCGTGATAGGGAGGTCGCCATGCTTTGCGAAGAACTGGAACTGCTTGAGGGACAATTCGACGAGATTGTGACCGCGCTGGAGGACCCAACCTTAACGGACGACCAGCGAAAAGCCCTGGAAAGGACCTATGCGGAGTTGAGCCACATCATTAAAGACCATCAGAAGGCCGGCCACAAGGGTAGTCCCTGTTTTGAAGAATAATCCTGGAGACAGCTAGCCCACGGGCGATCAGAACCGCAATGCCTGCGGCGGGATAGTCATGTTGACGGTGCCGGTCGCAACCAAGCATGAAAAGAGGCCCAGCGCGTGGTCCTTTCTGCTCCAACATGTTGCGGCCCTTTTCAAGGGAGGTCATTACACAAGTAATCGTCCAAACGGCATCTCCGGCCCGGATCACTTGTGCGATGGCGATGTTGCAACAGTTACGATCTGCGGGGTCCCTCAAGTTACGCTAATACGTTGGAAAAGCAGAATTCAAGACATGCACCGCTTACCACACAAGGTTGAGGTGGTAGGTGGTCAGCAACTCACGCATCTCCGATTTCGTCAGGCTTCTTTTGTCGCCGTGTGCGTCGATAACATTGATGCTTTCCAGTAAGCGCAGGTCCCGGTGTCGAAATCGAATTGCGCCCGCCCCGTCGGACTCTGGAGGTTGGACCGGCCCGCCCTCTAGGTATCCGAGTGGCTCACACGACGGCATCATGCACCCTGGCGGGTCGAGCCAACAACCTTCAAGATGAGCATGAGCGATGGGCTGATTCTCTACGGTCCGAAGGTTTAGGACATAGTTATGCTCAGGCAGGGTCCACAACCGTTTGACTGTGATCCTTTGTTCGTTGCTGACAATTGGGTCATCTCCATATACGATTCTCGTGCCGGTGGGACCGCCCGCAACTTCCTTGAAATACGGTAAGCCAAATTCCAGCGGAGAGTCAGTTGCGATTACGTGGATCTCTCCGTCAGCGTTGGTAACAAATTTCCCCAGTATTATCCCCTCGTCTACCCCACAGTGGTTATAACTGGAGCCATAGAGTGAGACCGAAACCCCCGTCCCTGCCAACGGCTTCCCGTCCGGATAGAGAAACCGAATTGTGCGTTGCGAAGGGCGTGGCAGAAGCAGTTCGTCGCCGGTGAGGTGACCAAGGCCCTCGAGAGCGGTTTCCCAATCCTTACCCAGATTGTCCCTCGGAATCGGCCGTGAAAGATAAATGGTGTTGTATTGCTTCAGATACTCAGGCCAGGGATCAGCACCATAAGCAAAATTAAAGCTATAAGCATTATCGGTCGCGAATGAACTGGGCGCTTCAACCTGACGGTCGGAAACCGCCAGCAAAAGTTTGTAATCGAACGCCTGCTCCCAGTATTGCGGGAGTTCGATGTTCTTGCGTTGCTCGAACTTGCCCTCTCGGATAGTGCCCACCAGAACGGCCGGGTATGCACCCCAGCGGTTCGCAATCAGCCATGCCTCACCGCTCACGACGGGGTGCTTCGCATCTCCCAAGAAAATCCTCGCTGGATGTTCCGTCCCCCGGAGTGGGAGGGCCGCGGCCAGCAGAAGAATGAACATCGTTATCGGCTTCACGCATCTACGCGGATGGTATCGAACGCTGAGCATTTCACGATGCAGGATTCCCCCGCCCGGGGCACAAGGCACAGTATACCGCCGGTAAGCGTTGTAATCAGGCGTTATCGTAAATGACCCTGGGCGAGTCTACTCTCTGCTCGCCAAGACCCGCAGGAAGTCGTCCATGCCCATGTGGTATTTGAACGATTTGCGCCCGTCAATGAACACCACTGGAACTTCGTCGGTGTACTTCCGCCGTAACTCGGGGTCGGCATCGATGTCCACCTCACGCCACTGGAAGCTGGCCGCGCTTTGAGCTTGGAGGAGCGTTTCTTTGACGACCTCGCAGAGATGACAGCCCTTGCGCGAATACACCACGACATCGTGCATATTTCGACAGCCCAATTCTTGTTCCGAGTCTCTGCTGCTCGGCGAATGAACGGAGTCCATGATACGAAACAGGTTTACGTATGGACCCAGCTATCGTTGGCGTAAACAGGCGATTGCACAACCAATCCCAAGAACGGGCGGCTCCCTGGCCGGATCACTTGTGCAATGGCGATTTTTCGACGGTAATCCAGCCTTACCCACAGGGTCATTGCGGATACTTGAGTTGGGCTGCTTGCAAGGCGTCCTCATACTCTTTCTGACAGTCTGCTTCAGCTTTATCCTGCTTGGCGCGGGCTTGTTTGATGGCTTCAGGGGCCGCTGCATACACTTCCGTCTTGCCCGGAACCCGAGTTCCGTTGACGCGCACCCAATTGTCAAAGTCCCATTCCGCCGCAGCCTTGCAATCCTGTTTACGTTTAGCTGCGTCCGCTGTGGCTTTCTCCAGAAGAGCTTTATTTTTATCCTTATCCGCAGCTTCACGAGACTTTTGAGCCTCTGCTTGCTCCAGTCTTGTCACTCTGGCGTCCACGTCCGCCAATTGTTTGCTCAGGTCATCTATGCTCTTCTGGCTGGTGCATCCGACACCGGCCAGCAAAAGCAGAATGAGAATTCCCAGAACTGCTGATGTGCGAATTGCGTTATTCATCACACCCCCATAACCCCGCTCTTATTATCCATGAGAGCGTTCCTTGCGCTTATCCCTTACAGAGCGTTGGCACGCTTCCGCACTCGCTAAACGCTGGTTGCATACAACTGTTGTCTCGCCGTTTACCTCTCGCCAATTATGCTCCCCGCAGGGACGGTTTGCAGCATTGTTGACGAGAACAGGCGATTTCGCAACCAATCCTGAGGCCAGGGGCTTCGGGCCAGATTACTTGTGAAATGGGGATTTCACGCCACTCAAGCAAGACCGAGTGCTCTTAACCGATCACGATGGGCACGCACGAACCACTCCGCGAGCAGTGGCCGGTACTCGCGTTGGATGTCGACGGGAAGCCGGAAGAAGTCCCCCACCGTGGTACCTGTGCACCGCGCGGTGCCGCAGTGACAGGGCCACGCCGTGCCTCCCGTGATGTTGATGTTGTAGTCGCAGGTAATCTCCTGGCCCACCGCAATATCGCGGCGTGCCACGAGGAACGAGCGGTCGCCTTCGTAGAGCACGTAGGCATTGGGGTCGCAGCTATGATTGACGTGCCGATCCGGAGGGCCCAGTAGAACGATCTTGCCATTGGGGTAATCGCAGTGATCGGCTCGCTCACCGAGTTCTTCCCGCAAGGGTGAGGTGGGAGTGACCTCCCGCACCACGTTAATCTGGCGAATGCGTTGCCCAGCAGAGAACGGTCGGGCTGCAAAGAGTCCCCACCCCTCAATTGCGGATGTCCTAATCTCGACATCGCTCATAGGAGTAACTCCTGCTGGGTCATACACAGCGCGAATAGCACCAAGGACGGCTTGTGCATGGCCAGCATTGTAAGCTGGTTGGGATGATTGATGTAATCAGGCGATTACACAAGCAATCCTGAAACGGGACTTCCGAACCGGATTACTTGTGATATTGGCGAATGCGTTGCCCAGCAGAGAACGGTCGGGCTGCAAAGAGTCCCCACCCCTCAATTGCGGATGTCCTAATCTCGACATCGCTCATAGGAGTAACTCCTGCTGGGTCATACACAGCGCGAATAGCACCAAGGACGGCTTGTGCATGGCCAGCATTGTAAGCTGGTTGGGATGATTGATGTAATCAGGCGATTACACAAGCAATCCTGAAACGGGACTTCCGAACCGGATTACTTGTGCTATTGATTCCATGACAATGTCGGCTCCCACACCCGAGTAGAGTTGGTGGTGCTGAACCAACCAACAGGGCTCGGGAGAAAGGAGCCGAACAATGATCATTATAGGAGTAGATTTTCACCCCGAGTTTCAGCAAATAGCATCCGTTGACACCGAGAGCGGAGAGTTGCAGGAGCAACGCCTGCAGCACCGAGAGGAAGCCGAGAGCTTCTATCGGGAGCTTGCTGCGCGAGGCGTGCGGGTCCGGGTGGGCATGGAGGCCAGCGGGCACGCACGCTGGTTCGAACGCTTACTAGGCGAGCTACAGATCGAGCTGTGGATCGGAGATGCCGCCGAGATCCAGAGTAAGCGAGTACGCAAACAGAAGACCGATCGGCAAGATGCGCAGCTCATTCTGAAGCTGATGCTGAAGGATGACTTTCCGAGGATCTGGGTGCCGAGTTGGGAGAACCGGGATTTGCGACAACTGCTATGGCATCGCCACCGTATGGTGCAGGCCCGCACTCGGATCATGAATCAGCTGCAGGCTGTCGCCCTGAACGAAGGTCTGCGCTGCAAGAAGCGGTTGTGGGGAAGCGAACGGCAGCGACTCGAATCCTTCCCACTAGCTCCGTGGGCGAGCCGGCGGCGGCACGAGTTGCTGGAGTTGCTCGATCGGTTGAATCCAACCATCGCGGAGCTGAGCCAGGCGGTAGAGCAGGAAGTCGAGAAGTGCCCTGAGGCACAACGACTGGCGACCCATCCCGGTGTCGGTCCCCTCACCGCACTGGCGTTTGTGCTGATCATCGGGAAAGCGGAACGCTTTTCGTGTGGGAAGCAGATTGCCAGCTATCTCGGTCTGGTTCCGCTGGAGGACTCCAGCGGGAATCGGCGGCGGCTGGGACACATCACCAAACAAGGAAGTTCGATGTTGCGCTTCTTGCTGGTGGAGGCGGCGCAGGTCACGGTGCGCAGTCTTCCGGAATGGCGCAGCAAGTATTTTCACCTGATGATGCGGCGGGGGCGAAAGATCGCCAAGATCGCCATGGCACGGCGCTTGGCTGTTTGTCTGTACTGGATGCTGCGCCAGGGGTCGGATTATCAGCAGTGGAACAAGTTCGGTTCGCACGCGGGGCAGCCCGGAAATCGCCATGGTGTGCAGTAGAACACCGAGTTATTGAGTGGGCACCCCGCTCCTCTTTCAACGAGGAGTTCGAACTGGTAATCATGATCGGAGTAGCGACCGAAGAGATGCATGGGTCGGACCGAATTTCCTGACCTGAGAGGATTACAAGGCGAGCCGTGGTTGGTTGGGACGGTATTTTTTCAACTAGAGCGAAGTGGCGCTTTCTTAAAAGCGGATGCCAAAGTGCGCTCTTGACAACGCCGACATTGTCAGAGAGGCGATTTCACAACAGCTATCTGCCGCTGACTAGCCCTGAGCTTCCTGAGGTGCGCGAGCGCCCTTGGCAAACTCCGCTTGCATCGTTTGCCGTAGGCTTTGGAAGCGGTGGCTGAGTTCTGCCGGATTCGGCCTAAACGCCGGGAGTGGCGACAGCATCATATCCAACGCGCAAAGCAAGCCTACGCTCGCTGCAAGCCTGCCTCCGCTCGCCCGGATGCCGTCTAGTAAGGCGGCCTGGTCATAGTTCGTGGGATGCTGCCCCAGTAAGCATTGCAGCATTACTACGCCGAGGGAAAAAACGTCCGAAGCGCACGACAATGCCGCTGTCCCTCTGATCTGCTCCGGCGAAAAGTAACCCAACGTTCCGACAGGCCCGGAACGACGACGGTCGCGTCCGTCTAAGGGCTTTAGTGTAAGAATATTGACTTGATCTAAATATTTAGCCGCGCCGAGGTCGATGAGAACAGCGCTGTCCGCTGAGCCGAACTTGATGTGGCCGTCGGAGTTTCTAAGCATGATGTTCGAGGGCTTGATGTCCCCATGAACAATGCGTCGCGACCAAATTTCCGCAATTGCAGACGAGACATCGCGCCCTATCGCCAGGACTTCGGACTCCAGCAGCGGTCCGTCTTTCAACAGAACGCTCAGCGTTTGCCCGTCTATGAATTCCCACGCGACGTAGCGCGTGTGTCTACCGGCCACCACGTCACAATCGCCATGCTCAATCATCCGAGCCAAGTTTGGATGCGAGAGGTTCTCCATCGCGGTGATCTCGGGCTGTACGCGAATGTTCCGTCTGCGATCGAAGCTTAACTTCAGAGCTACACCGTCATTCGCGGCTGGGCCGTCTGGCTGAGAAGTTCTGGTCGCCCTGAAAACTACTCCCTGGCCGCCAACGGCAATTTCGGAACCAATGATGTAGCGCCGACCCAGCGCAGCTTCTATATCTGCCGGGACAAACTTACAGATATACTGGTGGACATCCATACGATCTACAGGTAAGCGGCAGGTCTGCTTACGTTTCACTTTCACAGAATCTGCGAAAAGCTGCACTCGAGTATACCCGCGAATAGCAACATGCGGAGACGCTTCTTCGGCGGCTGGGGATAGCTGGCGTGAACAGGCCATCTCGTAAGTAATCCCGAACCGAACACTCGGCAGGGACCACACAAGCGCTTTCCGCAAGACGCTCGGCCCGTAATCGTCAATCTAAAGGCCGGGGCACGTGGTTCTATCGCACGCGATCCTATTTCCCTTTGGGCGGATATTGCTTGAACAACTTGGCGACCGCTTGGTCGAGTTTCTTAATGTTCTTGTCGGAATTGTCGGTGACCGTGTCAGTAGCCGAGCCGCGCCAGAGCACCTGCTTGTTTTTCGCGTCGGCCAGTTCTACCACCAGCGTAGCTTCCTTGGTCACATAGGTGTTGTACGCGACCGGTCCAGGGGTTCCCCAAGGACCCCAATACCAGCCCGGCCCGAAGCCATAGCCAGTTCCCACCAGCGTCTTCTGGTCCTGGATACTCTTGCTGTAAGTCACCCAAAGATCGGGATTGGAATCAACTTTTTGCAATCCCTTGGCTTGCAGTTGCTGGTCAACGGCGTCGATGGTGCGCTGATGCCAGAGACCATGCGCCGGGTGCGGACTCTGCTCCCATGCGTAGGTATGGAATTGGGAAAAGTTCTCTTGCCGGTCCCAATCGATGTTGGTTTTCTGCGCAACGGCGGTAACGCAAGCTAGACAACTGAGGACAACCACCGCAAGAATTCGGTTCTTCATCACCGTTTCTCCATCTAATAAAGGTTGATGTCGATGTCGTGCACCATGAGAATCAAGCAGAACTGCATTCTCGTTGCACGGCCCAAGATACCATTCCGACATCATGGCAGTCCAGAAAGATTGACCACGGCATTCGTCAATCCATTCGGTCATCGTTTCTTGCGAGTCTTCGCTGCCCGGGTCCGCTCTGCCGGGGCGCGCCTCTTCGGTGCCGACTTTACGTTCTTCTCAGACCGCAGCTTCCATGCCGTGCGTAAGGCGCCGGCCAATACTTCCGGTTTGGCCGCGGCCAGCCGGATATGGGTCATTCCCATTCGTCCCCATCCTCCCGCGATGGGAACGAAAACTTCTGGCAGTTCCTCCACGAACGCCGCCTGCTGTTCCGGCGTGAGCATCAGGTTCCCGTAGCCTTTGTCGGCCGAAGCCAGCGTCGCAAAAATTCTGCCGCCCACCCGGAAGTCGGGGTTGCCCATATGCGAACCCTCTTCGGCACCCTGGAAGCTAAGGGCAATCCGCCGGAAGTCGTTTGCATCCATCGACGCCTCCCTTGGTCTCGTTTTGGCAACGGTATCCTACACCACGAGCTTGGGGCGGGCGCACCCGCAGCCTTTCAGGCGGCAACGGCGGCCGAGCGCTTCTCCTTGGCGCCCATAATCAGGAGCCACAGCAAGGTCGCCACTTCTCCCAGCACGTTACTTGCGCTATTGATTCCATGACAATGTCGGCTCCCACACCCGAGTAGAGTTGGTGGTGCTGAACCAACCAACAGGGCTCGGGAGAAAGGAGCCGAACAATGATCATTATAGGAGTAGATTTTCACCCCGAGTTTCAGCAAATAGCATCCGTTGACACCGAGAGCGGAGAGTTGCAGGAGCAACGCCTGCAGCACCGAGAGGAAGCCGAGAGCTTCTATCGGGAGCTTGCTGCGCGAGGCGTGCGGGTCCGGGTGGGCATGGAGGCCAGCGGGCACGCACGCTGGTTCGAACGCTTACTAGGCGAGCTACAGATCGAGCTGTGGATCGGAGATGCCGCCGAGATCCAGAGTAAGCGAGTACGCAAACAGAAGACCGATCGGCAAGATGCGCAGCTCATTCTGAAGCTGATGCTGAAGGATGACTTTCCGAGGATCTGGGTGCCGAGTTGGGAGAACCGGGATTTGCGACAACTGCTATGGCATCGCCACCGTATGGTGCAGGCCCGCACTCGGATCATGAATCAGCTGCAGGCTGTCGCCCTGAACGAAGGTCTGCGCTGCAAGAAGCGGTTGTGGGGAAGCGAACGGCAGCGACTCGAATCCTTCCCACTAGCTCCGTGGGCGAGCCGGCGGCGGCACGAGTTGCTGGAGTTGCTCGATCGGTTGAATCCAACCATCGCGGAGCTGAGCCAGGCGGTAGAGCAGGAAGTCGAGAAGTGCCCTGAGGCACAACGACTGGCGACCCATCCCGGTGTCGGTCCCCTCACCGCACTGGCGTTTGTGCTGATCATCGGGAAAGCGGAACGCTTTTCGTGTGGGAAGCAGATTGCCAGCTATCTCGGTCTGGTTCCGCTGGAGGACTCCAGCGGGAATCGGCGGCGGCTGGGACACATCACCAAACAAGGAAGTTCGATGTTGCGCTTCTTGCTGGTGGAGGCGGCGCAGGTCACGGTGCGCAGTCTTCCGGAATGGCGCAGCAAGTATTTTCACCTGATGATGCGGCGGGGGCGAAAGATCGCCAAGATCGCCATGGCACGGCGCTTGGCTGTTTGTCTGTACTGGATGCTGCGCCAGGGGTCGGATTATCAGCAGTGGAACAAGTTCGGTTCGCACGCGGGGCAGCCCGGAAATCGCCATGGTGTGCAGTAGAACACCGAGTTATTGAGTGGGCACCCCGCTCCTCTTTCAACGAGGAGTTCGAACTGGTAATCATGATCGGAGTAGCGACCGAAGAGATGCATGGGTCGGACCGAATTTCCTGACCTGAGAGGATTACAAGGCGAGCCGTGGTTGGTTGGGACGGTATTTTTTCAACTAGAGCGAAGTGGCGCTTTCTTAAAAGCGGATGCCAAAGTGCGCTCTTGACAACGCCGACATTGTCAGAGAGGCGATTTTTCGCCAACCATCCGGGACCAGGAGGGACAAGCGAAGTTTCCGGGCTAATGACCACGCGTCCAGAAACGCCGAACTCCGGGGCGCATCGATGAAATGACGAAATCCGGGTTGAGACCAAAAAGGTGGACGACCTGAGACTGCGGCGGGGCCTTGCGGGCAATCTCAGGCCGCAAGACGACTACTCGACTGCCGCTGCTCTTATCGCTAGCGTTCTGACAATTGTCCCTAAGCCGAACCTGAGACAGAGAACGCCAGGTCCATGAATCCACACTTCCTGGCCATTCACTTGGTGAGCAGATACAAACGCAATCGTGTGGACCCAATCCTGACCACGTCGCCATCATTAAGACGCACGCAGGTTGTCTCGAGGCGGTTGAGGTTGACCCAAGTGCCATTCTTCGCATCCAGGTCCTCGACGAATACGTGAGCACTATCAGAAGAGATTGCGGCGTGTTTCACAGAGGCACATTCATCCCTCACCGAGATGTCCGCGGGAGGACTACACCTGCCCACCAGCAGGCGACAATTGGGAGGAATGAAGACTTTCCTGCGTCCCTCCGCGCCTATAGGAACGCCTTTCGGCTCGTCGATAACCAGATAGCCGACAGCCAACTGTTTTGCCAAATCTTGGGCAAACGCAGGCTTCGTATCTACTACTTCTGCATCCTTAACGGCCCGCTCTCTACCCCACTTCTGGTGTTCCACCGAAATCGTGAGTTTCGACGTGAGGTATGCCGTCACGGCACTTGTTATGACTCCGGCACCCGCGCTCAGCAAAACTGTTGCAATGTCCATCGCGCTTGAACGCTCCAGCGTTGTGCAAAGTAATCAGTACGATTGGTACTGGATAGGCCACCGGATTTCGTTCGTGCTCATTTTTCCTGGATGCTGGATCCACTGCCTTGCTGCGTATGGTTTTCTCTTGGGGATTGGCCGGGCATCGTTTGGAGTAGGCTTTGGAAACGGTGGCTGAGTTCTGCAGGATTCGGCCTAAACGCCGGAAGTGGCGACAGCATCAAATCCAATGTGCAAAGCAAGCCTACGCTCGCTGCCAGCCGGCCTCCGCTCGCCCGGATGCCGTCTGCCAAGGCGGTCTGGTCAGAGTCCGTGGGATGCCGCCCCAGTAAGCATTGCAGCATTACTACGCCAAGGGAAAAAACGTCGGAAGCGCACGACAATGCCTTTGTCCCTCTGATCTGCTCCGGCGAAAAGTAACCCCAGGTTCCGATAGTCATACGTGCGGAACGACGACGGTCGTCTCGATCTGGAGGCCTGAGTGTACTAATATTGCCTCGATCTAAATATTTGGCCGCGCCGAGGTCAATGAGGACGGCGCTGTCCGCCGCGCCGAACATCGTGTGGGCGCCGGAGTATCTAAGCATGATGTTCGAGGGCTTTATGTCCCCATGAACAATGCGTCGCGACCAAATTTCCGCAATGGCAACCGAGACATCGCGTCCTATGCCCAGCACTTCGGATTCCAGCAGCCGTCCGCTTTTCAACCGATCGCTGAGCGATTGTCCGTCGATGAATTCCCACGCGACGTAGCGCGTGTGTCTGCCGGCCACGTCACAATAGCCATGCTCAATCAACCGCGCCAAGTTTGGATGCGAGACGTTCTCCATCGCGGTGATCTCGGGCTGTACGCGAATGTTCCGTCTGCGATCGAAGTGCAACTTCAGAGCTACAACGTCATTTGTCGCGGTGCCGTCTGGCCGCGAAGTTCTGGTCGCCCGGAAAACTGTTCCCTGGCCACCAACGGCAATTTCGGGACCAACGACGTAGCGCCGACCCAGCGCAGCATCTACATCTGCAGGGACAAACTGGCAGATATACTGGTGGACAGCCATACGATCTACCGCGGTAAGCAGACTGGTCCGCTTACGTTTCCCTTTTCACGGAATCTCAGAAAGTTACAATCAAGTATACGCGCGAATAGCAGCATGCGGAGACGCTTCTTCGGCGGCTGGGGATGGCTGGCGTGAACAGCCCAGGGTCCTTGGCGTGAGCGCTTGTGATATGGCGGTTTGTCGCAGGTGATCATTAGTATGGGAAAGGGAGGCATGGTCGCATATGTTTACCTCGCAGCCGATTGGATTTGTGAGTAGTCCGTACAAGAACGCAGGCGAAATTCCCAAGGGTCTGGGCGCCAAACACGAGGCCGATGGTGTGCTCAAGGTCCTGCCTGAGTTTGAGCCGGGGCTCACCGATATCGAGGGCTTCTCGCATCTCATCGTCCTCTGGGAGTTCGATCGCTCCCAGGGGTTTGAATTGCTGGGGGCACCGCCCTCCGACAATCGGCCGCATGGTGTGTTTGCCACCCGATCGCCGCGCCGTCCGAACCCGATTGGGCTGACCATCGTCGAACTGCGCCGCCGCGAAGGCTGCGAGCTGCACGTTGGGGGCGTCGATATGCTGGATGGGACACCTATTCTCGATATCAAACCCTACCTGTCCAGCATCCCATCCGAAAGCCTGCGCCGCGGGTGGCTGGCCGAAGCTGAGGCGCGACAGAAGTGATGCGGTTGCTGTGGATCGCCGGATCTGCCTTCAGGGACGAGGGCCGGCCACACGGGTTGCACAGGGTGGCGCGCGGCGCAGGTTGATCCCCCGATCACGCTGCGGGCCGAATAGCGCTGTTGGTTGGCCGGCGCCAGCAGCGCAAGGTTGAGCTTTGCTGCTGACTCCAACGCCGCGCGGCTCGGAGTACCTTAACCGTGACAAACCGCCGCATCGCAAGTGATCACGCCAAGAACCCCGTTTCAGGATTGCTTGTGAAATGGGCTGATTACATCAGCTACGGTTGCGCCGGACAGACATCCATTGAGAGAAGGGGAAATTTAACGGGACCTCGGCGCTAATCCAGTCTTCTACCGACACGTGCTTTGATCGGTGACCGGTAGATGTACAGCGGCTTTCCAGTTATCGCATGCGCATCCAGCAACCCAAACTCTGGCGATCGGCTATCGAGACTCACGTCTCGATTGTCACCCATGACATAGTACTTGCCTACAGGAACGGTGACTGGGCCAAAACTATCCATCCACGGGTCGGTGCCGAGGGCGAGAGTGTGGCGAATGAAGGGTTCTGTTACATCTTGCCCGTTAACAATGATTTGTCGGTTCTTTGCGGCCACAATGTCTCCGCCAATCGCAATCACTCGTTTCACAATTTGGTAATCCTGTCTGCGCAGCACAACGAGATCATTGCGGGCAACGGCGTGGTCGCGGTAAAAAGTCTTGTCAGTGATGAATCGATCTCCTGTCAAAAACGTATCTTCCATTGCCGAGGAGTTGAATTTCAGTGCCCTAAAGCCCGCGAGAAGAAAGAGCGGAGTGAAAACTGCGTTGATGCCTAGATAGGTAAGCACCGGAACAGCAAATAACCACCACTTCGATGTTCTTCGCTCAGTCGGGTTCGTCGGTTCTAGCAAGGCCGCGCAGGCCGCATAGAGGGACAATCCGAGCCAGCTCAAGCCAATAACGATAAACGCTACAAAGAAACGTGGAAGGCGCAAGGGCCAGACACAGAAAACGGCGACAAGGAAGACCAGAAGCACAACACTTCCCTTGCGGTGTTGTCCGAGAAAGAATTGTCCGGCACCGGGTATCATGGCGGACATCAGAGCCGCGAGCAGGTGCCGCTTCGTGCCAGCAGACGTCGTTTGCGAGAGAACACCGTCAGTTGTGGCGATTATCGAATTGGGCACCGCGTCAGACACGACATGATGAATATAGCAAACCAAACTGTTGTAACATCGCCATTACACAAGTGATCGCGCATTGCATCACGAACCCGCGTGATCGGAAAGACATTCAATTCGCGGCCTTTTCCGCCGGCGCTTGTGGGCAACTCGAATCTTGCAAGAACCACCGTGAGCCGTCCAGGCTTGCGTTCCCTTTATCCCTAAAATCCGTGTAACTTTGTTCGATCTGCAGCGTACTGCTTTATGGACGCCGAGAGAAACAATGCGAAGGGACAGCAGCTCCAGGAGGGCAAAGCCACGCAAATGGAGGGGCCGGATCTGGAGAGCGTAATCGAGCGCGCACAAGGCCACGATGCCGAGGCGCTGGGGGAGATCTATCGCCTCTTTGCCCGGCGCGTATTCGGCTTGTGCCGTTACATGCTGGAGTCACGGGAGAGCGCAGAAGATGCCACCAGCGAAGTCTTCCTCAAGCTGCAGCGCGCCATCGAGAGCTACGACGGGTCAATACCGTTCCTCAGGTGGCTGCTGCGGGTGGCGGGCAACCAATGCATTGACGCTCTGCGGCGCCACAAGCGTGGCCGGCAGGTGATTGTGGAAGCGGAAGAAGGAGTCGCGGTCATTGAGGCCGCCAGCTCGGAGCCGTCGCCGCTGGGTGCGGTCCTCAGCACGGAAGCGAGGGCGCAGGTGCGGGATGCCATTGCACATCTGCCGGAGAACTATCGCGTGCCGCTGGTGCTGCGCTATTACGGGGAATTGAGTTATGACGAAATCGCACAGCAGTTGGGCCTGCAGAGGAACTACGTGGCGGCGTTGATCTTTCGGGCCAAGCAGGAACTGCGCCGGAAACTGGGCCACAGGAGCAAGTGATCATGGAATGTTATTCGGAACAGATCGTCGCTATCTTCGTGGACGGTGAACTGGCGGTGGAGGAGGCGCAGCGCCTGCGCGACCACCTGGCCACCTGCCGGCGCTGCCGGCAACTGTTGGACGCATTGCGCGCGGAGAACCGGGTGCTGAGCGAAAGCCTGCAAGAGCTTCCGGACGAAGCCGCCAGCCCGGCGGGCTCCCCCCATTTGCCGTGGTCTTTGGGGTGGGGTGAAGTGGTGGTCGTGGCCGCGGTGCTGGCGCTAGGTTCAATCGTTGTCGGCTGGATCGATAAGCTGAACATTCCGGAAGCGCTGCAATGGTTAAATCCCTTCAGCCTGAGCGGCCGCACGAACCTGTTCTTCAACCTTTCTTACTACTTTGCAAACGGAGGTACTGCCATGTTGGGTGATTATGCTGCTGTCATCGGAATGATCTTCTTGCTTTTGCTGTTGGGCGGCAGCGCACTGCTGCTGGGACGCCGATGGCGGCTACGCCAACCTGGGCTGCGCCTGCTGATCATGCTGCTGGCGGTGTCGTTGCCTGGCTTTGCCCTGGAGCGGCGTCACAGTGACTTCGTCAACGTAGCGGCGGACCAGACAATAGACGACACCCTTTTGGCCACCGGCAACGTTGTGCGCGTGGAAGGCGTGGTCAATGGGGACTTGCTAGCGTTTGGCAGGGATGTGGAAGTGCGCGGCACCGTCAAGGGAGACCTGGTAAGTTTTGCCCAGAGAACTGTGGTAAGCGGAACCGTGGAAGGCAACATCTACAACTTCTCGAACTTCTTCGACCTGGACGGGAAGTTGGCCCACAACATCTACGGGTTGATGCAATCCTTGCATGTGAATGACCAGGGTCGCGTGGGCGGCGGTGTCTTGGTTGGCGCCGGCGACGTCAGCCTCGAGGGCGAGGTGCAGCGCAGCGTGACCGTGTTCGCCGGCAATGCCGATGTGAGCGGCAGCATCGGCCGCGAACTGACCATGACCGGGAAAAGCCTTACCCTGACGAACACGGCGCGGATCGGCGGCAACCTGAGCGCACGCGTGCGCCAGATGAAAGACGTGCACATCGCCGACGGCGCGACCATTGTGGGCACACGTGACATCCAATTGCGCGTGCGGCAAAGCCATTTCACGCGCCCCAGATTCTACTTCTACCGAGCTGTCTGGCTGGCTGCCGCCATGCTGGTGGGATGGTTGGGCCTGGTTTTGTTTCCCGGCTTCTTCCAGGCCAGCACGCACGCGGTGGGCTCAGGCTGGCGCAGCCTCGGGCTTGGGGTTGCGGTCCTGGCGGGCGTGCCTGTGGCCATGATCTTGATGGCCATCACGCTGGTTGGCCTTCCGGCTTCGCTCATGTTGCTCGCGCTGTATCTGGTTGCCATCTACCTGGCAAAGATCTGGGTTGCCGCATTCCTGGGCCACATGCTTCTGAAATCACCTGGGACGACTAAGAGCGATTGGCTGCTGGGACTACTGGTGGGCCTGCTGATCCTCACCATCGTCGGCTTCATCCCGTATCTTGGCGGGCTGGTCCGCTTGGCTGTGGTCTGCCTGGGGTTGGGAGCCTTTGCCTGGCAGCTTTATCGGGCTTCACGACCGGCAATAACGACCTGAAAAGTCTGCTGAGGTTGGTCGAGGCCAGGCAAGATTTGACCATGGCATCCGGGAAGGGACGACTCGTGGTTTGTTGCCGTAAGATCGCCATTTCACCCGTGACTCCAACCCGGGGACAGCTCGGCCAAGCCGTCTTGAAGCCGCTCCATCTACATGCTAGTATCCCTGCACATCGGAGGGATGCCCATGCCCAAATACGTCATCGAACGCGAAATCCCGGGAGCCGGAAATCTATCCGACGCCCAACTGCGGGAAGTCTCCCAAAAGTCGGTCAGCGTTCTGAAGGGAATGGGTCCCGAGATCCAGTGGCTCCATAGCTACATAACCGGCGACAAGGTGTACTGCGTTTACCTCGCCCCGGACGAGGCAACCATTCAAGAACACGCCAGGCGGGTAGGCCTTCCGGCCAATCGCATCTCCGCGGTACGCCGACTGATCGACCCGGCAAGCGCGGAGTAAGCGCTGGCTGAAGCTTCCGCAGGCATCCGGACTGCCTTCGCCATAAGCGTCAGGCCATGCGGGCCCCACAGTGTGCTAACCCGAGGGCGATGCAGCTTCGGGCAGCAGCACTTCCTCAATCGCTTTCTCGACCGGCATGGCCCAACCTTCTAACCAGGCGGTCGCGCTGGCCGTGTTGGTCAATGCCTGCCGCGGCGGATCCAGAGCGGCTTCCAGTTTGGCCTGTTCCGCGGGCGTGAGCGGGGCGCCAATAATTTGGCGCAGCGCAGCCGCTGCGCCAGCCAGCCGCAGGGAACGCTGTGCTTCGAGTTGAACCGCCGCTGCGCACGCGAAACACTCCAGCAGGCGGGCAATGCCGCGTTTATGGTCCAGCTCCTGGAAATTTCTTATGCTTTCCCGGTACAGAGAGCGCGCTGTGGGATAATCCCGCTGTTCCATTGCCAGGCTTCCCAGATCAGCCAGCGTGCCAGCAATACCCCAGCGGTCACTGAGTTCCCGAAAAATTTCCAGGCCCTGTTCGTACAGGGTCTGCGCCGCGGCGGAGTCACCCTGATCGCGAGCCACGTCCCCCTGGTAGTTGATCGACCAGGCGACGCCGGTCCGATCTCCCAGTCCTTGGAAGATGGCGAGACACTCCGCGTACAGGGAGCGCGCGCGGGCATTGTCACCTTGCAATTTGACGACATTCGCCAGGTTGCTGAGAGAACGAGCGACCGCCTTCCGGTCACCCAATTCTCGCCACAGCGCCAGGCTTTCTTCGAACAGAGAGCGCGCCACTGGGACGTCACCCCGGCCCCGAGCAATGACCGCCAGCGCGTTTAGCGAGACCGCGGCGCCCTGCTGGTCACGCAACTGACGCGCGATGTCCAGACTTTCCCCGAGGAGCCCATCCGCCGAGGCGTAATCTCCCTGCTCGCCGGCGAGCACGCCGGCGGCAAACAGCGCGCGCCCGCGCGCCTTCGTGTGGGAGCGGCCGCTCCGGCGAGCTGCAGCAGTTTGCCCAGCCGGCCCCTGCCTTCGGCGAGATACTCGCGCATCTCCCAAAAGCGAAACAGGGCTGCGCCGAGACGCAGGCCCCACTCCGCATCTCCGGTTTCTGTCAGCCATTCCAGGCCCGCGCGAAAATTGTCATGTTCGCACGCGAAGCGTCCCAGCCATTCCGTCCCTTCCGCGCCGCCCTGCTCGGTGGCCTCTTCGGCCAGCACCAGGCAGTAGGCGGCATGCGCGCGCTTGGTCAAGGCCTCCTCCCCGCTTGCCTCCAGTTTTTCCAGAGCGTACTCGCGAATGGTTTCCAGCATCACGAACCGCGATTCACCCTTCGCTGGCTGGACTTGCTGCGCCAGGCTTTTGTCCACCATGGATGCCATACCATCGAGCAGGTCTAAATCGAGATCGCCTTTGGTGTCGCACACCGCTTCCGCGCCTTCCAGATTGCATCCGCCGGCGAACACCGATAACCTTCGGAAAAGCTTCTGCTCGGCAGCGCTCAGCAGGTCGTAGCCCCAATCCATGGCAGCGCGAAGCGTCTGCTGCCGCTGTGGCAGGTCCCGCGCGCCGCCGGTTAATAGCTGCAACCGGCTCGCCAGGCGTGTCAGCATGGAAGAGGGCGAAAGAACTTTGATCCGGGCGGCTGCGAGCTCGATCGCGAGAGGCAGACCATCCAAGCGCGCGCAAATCTCGATGACGGCCGGCGCGTTTTCTCGATTAAGTGCAAAATCTGGCTTGGCAGCGACGGCGCGTTGCACGAACAGCGCGACCGCAGGGTACTGTGACAGAACCTCAACCGAAGGCATGGCCCGCGGATCGGGCAGCGCCAGCGGTGGCACCGGAAATTCATGTTCTCCGTACACGTGCAGCGCGGCGCGACTGGTTACCAGGATTTTAAGATTGGGGCCCATGAGCAGGAGCTCGGCCACGATAGGTGCCGCCTGGACCAGGTGCTCGAAGTTGTCCAGCAGCAGCAGCATTGGTGCGCACAATGGATCCTGTAGATTCTCCTTTAGTATTTCGAGCGGCGATTGGCCTCCCGCCCCCCGCATCCCCAACGTCTGAACGATTACGGAAGCGATCAAGCCCGGATCGTTCAACGGGGAAAGCGGAACAAAATGAATCCCCCCTGGAAAGCGCTCGACCAGGCCACTGGCCACCTCCACGGCGAGGCGGGTTTTGCCCATGCCGCCTGGACCGGTGACCGTGACCAGGCGCACATCCTGACGCAGCAGGAGTTCTTTGGCGGCATCCACTTCCTTCTCCCGCCCCACAAACCCGGTCCGCTCTACCGGAAGGTTCGTCGGGCGGATCTCCATCTGCTTAACGGGCTTCTCCGAGAAGCGGTCGCGTATGGCTGCAAGTTCCCGGGCGAGATCTCGGGTGGAGACGTAACGCTTATCGGGCTCTTTCGCCAGGCACCTCTCGATCGCCCAACACAGCGGAGCGGGAGCGTCGCGGTGCTGCATTCCGATGGGTTCGGGCTGTTCCCGGAGAATGGCCACCAGTGTCTCCGCTGCTGTGCTTCTCTGAAAAGCGCGTTTCCCGGTTACCATCTCGTAGAGCACCAAGCCGAACGAGAACTGGTCTGACCGGAAATCCACCTGACTGCCGTTGACCTGCTCCGGGGACATGTATCCCACCGTTCCTAGAACCAGACCCGGTGGAGCCTGCTCGGTCGTGCACATATCCGACGCCTCTCCGCGGGGCGACACGAGCTTCGCCAGGCCAAAGTCGAGGATTTTAACGAATCCATCGTGCGAGACCATCAAGTTCTCGGGCTTTAAGTCCCCATGGGCAATGCCCGCTTTATGCGCCTTGGTCAAACCCTCCGCAACCTGCACCGCGATGTCAATTGCTTTTCGCATGGGCAGCAAGCCGGAGAAGAGTAGCTCACGCAGCGTCTTCCCCTCGACCAACTCCATTGCAATGTAGTGAGTGGGACCGTCCTGTCCGAGTTCGTGGATGGTAATAATATTCGGATGGTTGAGGGCAGAGGCGGAGCGCGCTTCCTCCTCGAAGCGCTGCAACCGGTCACGGTCTGCGGAGAATGCAGCGGGCAGAATCTTGATCGCAACCATGCGATCCAGGCGCGTATCCCGCGCTCGGTACACCTCGCCCATGCCGCCGGCGCCGAGCAGCGATTGGATCTCGTATGGCCCCAGTTTCGTGCCCGAGGTCAAAGACATGCGCGCATTATAGTCTGGACCGCTGAGCTCACCCTGCAATTCCGTCCTGCCGCTGGGATGGGCGCATCACCCCACTCGAGTCCGGTCGGATAACACGTAAAACCGGAAGCAATCGGCTCTTCGACAGGGTACGGTTGCTCGAAAACAGGAAGCAGTGTCCGAAGCCGGACAGGCGCGCGTCGAGGGCCTGACTCTACCGCCCCAGTAGCCAGAAGACGACCGGAATGCCCAGAGCAGCCAACAGAATATTCATAAAGGTCACGGTCGAAGCCAATTCCCCATCGCATTTGTAGCGGACCGCGAATACGGGTCCCAAAACGGCCGATGGCATGGCAGCAATCAGGACCAGGACCTGACGCTCCAAATCCGAGAGGTGGTAGGCAACAGCCTGCCAGTATGCCAGCAGCGGCTGCAAGCCCATTTGCAGGACGGCTGAAATGGCCACGATGGGCAGGAGCCGTTTGAGGGATTCGACCTTGATCTGCATGCCCAGGATGAGACATGCGAGGGCCGCTAGGGTCCCGTCGATCATCTTGGCTGCCTCGAGAATGGGAACGACGAAGGGAGATTCGAGGGGTACGTGAAACCGGGCCACGGCAAAGCCCAAGATCACAGCGATGAAGATGGGAGAGCGGAAGTACTGGAGCAGGGTGCCGAGCGGAGAGCCCGCCGTCTGCGAGGCTTCGCCAAAATGCATGGCCACCAGCGGGCATAAGGTGAAGATGGGCAGGCCCACCGCCAGCTCGCTGATCACGATAGCTTCCGTCATGGCGCCAGGGTCGTGGGGAAACGTGTACTGGATTAAGGGATAGCCGAGGAGAGCGGAAGAACCGAAAGAGGAGACGATCATCAGGGCCCCGGTCGTCGCACGGCTGAATCCCAGCAGCTCTCCGATGATCCAAGCCGCTAGCAGGGTGCAGCACCCGGCTATGAACATCGCCAGGACGGGAAGCAAGTAACGGACGCCGGGAGGATACCTGAAAAGCTGGAAGAAGATGAACACGGGCAGAACCACCTGGGTCAGGAGCCGCGTGAAGATCGGCGTGTCGCTGTCGTTCAGAACCCCCTTCTTCTTGAGAAAAACGTTAAGCAGCACAATCAGGGCAAACGCGACGACGGTCTCGGTGAGGTGAATGTTCGCCTGTGTCAAGGGCATCTCCCTTACGCCAGATCAGGCCAGCGTAAGTGTCACGATCACGCTACAAATCACGAAAGCTCAGCGCTTCCCATTCCCGCTTGCCGCAGCAAAAGAGAACTTGGCGATGAAGGCGTTCTGCGCGTTGTTGCCCGGGTAGGTCTGCGCCGGATTTTTCAGCGGAAAATCAGACGAGGAGGTAAGTCCGGTCACCACCACGTTGCCGTCGGGATCGACGGCCAACCCGTAGGCGCGGTCAGTTCCCGTTCCGCCGAGGTAGGTGGAGTAGCCCAACTGCTCACCGTCGGCGGTAACTTGCATGAACTCGACGTCTTCCTCCCCCTGGAGACTCGTGATCAGCGCATCGGCGGTATACGGAAAGTGGGTTGGCGAAGGAACGAAAACACTGGGAGGAGGATAAGGAGACGGGGTGTACAGTACACCCGGAGCATTCGTTTCCCCGCCGACATACGCCTTGCCGTGCGAATCGGCGCCCGCACTGGTGCAAAACGAACCATAACCCTTGTATCCACCTCCCAGAAAGGTGGAATAGACAAGCGATGCCTTGCCATCCAAGGACGGATCGATCTTTACCAAATAGGGCTGATCGTTAGACACACCCTTCTTGAGATACGGGGCGCTGTTGAAAAGGAAGGGAGTCCCTGGTCCGGTCATGGGAAAGTCGGCCGACTGGGTACGGCCCGTGGCTATGATCAGCCCGTTTGCATCCATAACCATGCCGTAGAGGTCATCCCGGGCGTCGCTGGAGTCGGCGCCGAGGTAGGTGGAGTAGCGCGCTGTGTATTCCGAAGACGGGTCACCGGGCTTGCTGGACTTGAACTGCGACAAAAATCCGTTGCTGGTGAAGCCGGGTGCATAGTGACTTCGGTAGGCGTTGGGGGTGGTGGGGAAATCATCGGAATCCGTGTAGCCGCCCGCAGTGATGTGATCGCCGGCGGCGTTGACTGCGATGCTGTGCCCTTTTTCGTTGCGGTCACCTCCCAGGAAGCTGCAGTAGATCAGCGAGTCCGCGCCACTCTTTGCGGGATCGAAGATGCACACGAACGAGTCGGTTGCACCCTTCAGGTCGGGCTGAAGGGCGTTGTCGGTCACCGGAAACTTGATCCCCGTGTTGCTGCCGCCAGAATTGGTAGTGCCGGTGATATAGACCAGACCATGTGCATCAACAGCGACGTTGTTGCCGTTGCTGTTGTCATCGGTGAAGCCTGATCCGTCCTGACCGCTTCCTCCCAGGTAGGTCGAGTAGCGTAGGTTGCCGTTCGCATCAAACACGGTCACGAAGTAGTCTGACCCTCCGTTGTTGTGGTCCTGAAAGGCGTTCCTGGTCGGGAAGGATTCCGACCCCGACCCATCCGAGCTGGTCATGCCCCCAACGGCGACTCCTCCATCGGGCATGGCAGCAACCCCCACACCCATGGTCTGCTTGTTACCGCCCAGATAGGTCAACCAGAGCACCCTGCCGGCGGGGTCGTACTTCGCCACGAAAGCGGTCATCTCACTGTGGGGCGCCGGCTTCGGTTGAAAGGCGTTCAGCACAGGGAGGGTGGGGGATTCGGTCGCTCCTGTCACATAGGTATTTCCCTGGGCGTCGCTGCCGGCGTTCTGGCCGAAGGTGCGGTCAGGGCAAGCCGCACAGGGCGTCGGGCCTCCCAAGTAGGTGGAAAAAATCAGGTGCGGTGTCCCCGGCAACGGCTCCTGCGCGAACGAGCACTCGGCGGCGAGAATTGCGGTGATTACCAAACCCAGACTGACCACAGGATGGCAAACCATTCGGCGAATCATGCAGGACTCCTTTTCGGGGTTGACCCAGCACCGGCGCCGGGGGCGATGGCTGCTTGCGCCACTTCGGCGGAACTGTGATGGAAAGACTGACTGCCAGCAGAAGCAGCAGAAATCTTCTCTGTCGCGACAGTTGTTTGTCAGTGACGCCTGCCGCATGGCACCGTGACAGACCGAAGCAATAACCAAGCACGCGGTCTAGAAACGGGTTGTGCAGGTCGCCGCTGCGCGCGCAAAGAGCTAAAGGAGGGGGGCAGGCGCGAGCCTATCGCGTATGGCGTCTAAGAAGCCATGGATGTCCTCTTTGACGATGTCGGGGGACGCCAGAAAAAGCCCGCTCCGGCCGGAGCGGGCCCATAGTGCATGGGGTCGGCTACTTCACTTCCCGACCAATCCGTGGTCAACTCCCACGCCGGTGCAGAAATCCCAACCCGCAGCCGCGCTGTGAGTGCCGCAGCTTCCCGAGGTGATATCGGTAAAGTACGAGCTGAATCCCAGGTTGCTGTAGATGAGGGTATTCTCCGCGTTGCTGCTGGTCTTGAAGCCTCCCGCGTCGTTGATGATTCCTGCCAGCGAAGGTGAAGCCACGCTGGTTCCATAGACCTCAAGCCAGCCGCCGTAGCAATTCGAGTTGTACACCGCAACTGGGGAGCCGCCACTGGAGTCAAAGGAAAGGTCGGGCGTGCCTCGCTTGCTGCCCACGATGCTTTGAATGGCGTTCTGGAATGAAGGTCGCGGCTCATACCGGCTGGCTCCGCCACCGCCGGAGCTCCAGGCAGTCTGATTAGTGTAGGAGCCGCCGCTACGATTTACCTGCGTGCCCCCGGCCGAAACCACGTTCACCGAAGAGCTGGGATAAATGACGCCGGGAGAATCGCCCGAAGAGGCGAAGTACACTACTCCGGCCTGGGTGAAGTAGTGGTCGGAACTCGTCTCACTGCTGGTTTCGCTTCCACCCCAGCTCATGGAGACTTGGCCCTTGCCACCATGGGCTGCGATGTAGCTATTTGCAGCTTGTACTGCGGTGTACAAGGCGCTGTTAGAAGCGGAAGCGGCTTCCATCAAAACAATCTGGGCATTGGGCGCCATGGCATGGGCCCATTCGATGTCCAGGGATTCCTCACCTTGCCAGCCGGAACGGCAGCCGTTGGTTGGCTTCGTCCCGCTGGCATATTGCACGGAGAAGTTAGCCTGCGGCAGACCAAAAGTTGTGGAGAAAGTCGAAAGGTCGGCGGCCGCCGAGGGATAGTCGTAGGCATCGACGATTACAATTACGCCGCTGCCGCCGGTGGGGACCTGCGTCGTGCCGTTGATGGGGCAGCCCGACAGAGGATTGGAAACCACGTTGTAGACGCATCCCAGGGAAGCGGGAGTTTCTCCCGCCGGTTGGGCTGCCGGGATGATGGAGCCGGTGGGTGCATAAATGATGTAGTTGGTGTGCATACGCAGGCCGACGTCCTGGGGTTGCTCGATGCTGGACGCGGGGTAAATGCCGTCGCCGACGCGGACTTGGCCGCTGAGCAAGGTGGCACATGCGAGCAAGATTGTCACCGACTGATGAGCCGAAAGGTCGTGTGAGATTGGGGCAGAACAGATTCGATCCGCATTGTGGTCGCTTCTCCTTACGTTAAGTTGGTGGTAAATACGGGTGCAGCTTTTTCAGATTGACGCGCAGCACGTTAAAGCGAAGGGAATCTTACAACAATTTGGTACTCATAGGCTATAGTTTTTTAGCCTAAAAGCGTCACATTAAATAGGCACTAAAGTGTTGGTTAAGCAGCTCGCGGGTTGAATAACGGGCACGCACGTAAGAATGAGAAATCTAATGCGCTGAAATTCTCATGATGTATATGATGTATATAGTGTGAAGCTGTGGGGATCTAAACCAGAAATTCCGATTGCTATCTGCGCGCGGGAGTATCCATGTACTTTGAGCAGTTCTACCTGGGATGCCTGGCCCATGCCTCGTACCTGCTGGCCTCCGAAGGCGAGGCGATGGTCGTCGATCCGCAGCGCGATGTCGAGATTTACCTGCAAGCGGCGCAGCAACAGGGCGTCAGCATCCGTCACATCTTCGAGACCCACCTGCACGCGGATTTCGTCTCCGGCCACAAAGAGCTGGCCGCCCGGAGCGGCGCCACCATCTACATCGGCGGCAGCGCCGGAGCAATGTTTCCGCACGTCCCGGTGAAAGATGGTTTCGCGTTGCGGGTGGGAAACATGCGCATCGACGGACTGGAAACCCCCGGCCACACTCCCGAAAGCATTTGCCTGGTCATCACCGACCTGGTTGTCACCGATGAGGAGAAATCGCAGCGGCCCTGGGCGGTGCTCACCGGCGACACGCTGTTCATCGGAGATGTGGGGCGCCCCGATCTGTCGAAGACGCACACCCCCCAGGAACTCGCCGGGCTGATGTACGACTCCTTGCACGGCAAGCTGCTGACGTTGCCCGATGACGTGCTGGTCTATCCCGCGCATGGGGCCGGCTCGCTGTGCGGGCGGAACATGCGCGCGGAACGCTTCTCCACTATCGGCACCGAACGACTCACCAACTATGCGCTGCAGATCAAGCGTCGCGAAGATTTTGTGCGGCAGATGACCAGCAATCTGCCGGCGCGGCCCGATTACTTTCTGGAGGACGCCGCGATTAACCGCGCTGGCGCCACGCCGCTGACAGAATTGCCCGAGTTGAAGCCGATTTCAGCAGCCGAGTTGCGTCTCAGGCTGGAGCGCGGCGCGATTGCGCTGGATGTGCGCCCCAACGATCAGTTTGCCGCGGGCCACGTGCCGGGCTCGATCAACGTCGCACTCGCCGGCCAGTTTGCTTCGTGGGCAGGAGCGGTGCTGGGCTTGTCGGCCAATCCGGTGCTGATCGCCGAGACCACCGAGCAACTGGACGAGGCCCGGCTTCGTCTGGCGCGAGTCGGCATCGAAAATCTGGCCGGCTATCTCGATGGCGGGCCCGCCGCGTGGCAGCGGGCGGGATTTGCCTTGCAGCAGTTGCCGCAGATCACGGTGCAGGAACTCAACTCTCGCCTGCGAGCGAACGCTCTCCAAGTGCTCGATGTTCGTCGCGAAAGCGAATGGGAGGGCGGCCACATCAGCGGCGCCGATTGGTATCCGTTGGATCGCTTCAAGGCCGCACTGCCGCCGATTGAGCCGCAACAGCCGCTCGCCGTCCACTGCCAGGGCGGTTATCGCAGCGCGATCGCATGCAGCCTGCTGCAACGCGCGGGCTACAACAACGTCATCAACGTGGTCGGCGGTTTCGACGCGTGGGCAAAGGCGCAACTGCCACGCGAGAGCAGTACCGCGGTCAGCGCTTGATTGCGAAAGGAGCGACCCCAGGTTGGCCCAACCGAGGGCGAACCTGGGGCGCCATGCTGCAGTTACGATCTTGCCAGCCGCTCCCGGTTTCAGAAGGCGTTGACGCCGTTCGGAGTGCCGTTGAGGACTAGAGATTCCACCTGCAATAGAATTGGTTTTCCAATCAGCGCCATCGACGAAAGCTGTCCTCATTCGCTGCGGCAAGAAAATGAGGCTCGCAGCGCGCTGGAGAAAGACGCTTCGAGAGCTTCGAGAGCTTCGAGTACAAGCTCTGATTCATCGTAGGAATGCGCTTTGCACTCTGAAGTGTTTCCGGCGCAGACTTGTGGAAAGCTCCCCTGGGCTACATACACGTGCCTCTGCTTCATGCCCTGACGCTCGCATTTGCTTGGAAGTGGTATTTGCCTGCAGCAGAAGTGACGGTTAGAAGAGCAACCAGGAAGTGACCGCTACAAAAACGTCTACACGCGATTTTAAGCCGTTGTCAAAACGGCGGCATCTGTTTGAAAGAATTTGGTCGGGGCGACTGGATTTGAACCAGCGACCCCCTGCGCCCAAGGCAGGTGCGCTACCAGGCTGCGCTACGCCCCGACTCTGCTGCTGCTTCTGATTCTAAACTACTTTCCACGGCATGAAGCGTGGGACCGGTGTGGGGAGCCATTTTATTCTGCAGTGGCGGGATATGGCGGGATATCGCGGGATATGGCGGGATATGGCGGGTTTTATCTCGCCAAAATTCCGCGAAATTCGACCTACTTGTGCGGAATTGACTTGCAGTGTTCGGCGGTCGGGCGTCCGTAACCTATTGCAAATCCAGCATCGACTTTCGTCCCGCGACCGAGAAATTGGCAGAGCGTGGAACCCAGAACCCCACTTGCCCCGAACTATCTGAGTACAAAGAGTTTTCAACCGAGGAAGGCTCAGAACCGGATATCCAACCAGCGGCAGAAAAACGGCAGAGACCGAGCTGCGCATTTTACGGGTTTTGCTCGCCTGGGAACTACTCCTCCCATCATCGTCTCTTAACCCGCACTCCTGGCCGGTCGTTATTGAGGAATTCCACTCCCGCCTTCTCCAACGTCGCCTGCACCTGAGAAAGCGTTGAGGTCCGTGACCCTATTTCTCCCTCAAAGGATTCCATCCTGCGGATGGTTCCGATAGCCACTCGCGCCTTCTTGGCGAGTGCAATCTGCCCCCAACCCAGCAGTACACGCGCGGCCCGTAACTGTCGCCCCGTGATCACGAAGCGACCGTACCACGGTGGCACCCGTAGATCCAATAAAATAGATCTTATAACTATTTAGTTGTCTATTTTAGTCACATTGTGTAATCATTCTTACTGTTCACTTCACCGACCGAGGTATGAGATCTTGGGCGCCGAATTGTGGATCAATAAGGAAACTGTCAGAAGGACAACCGGGTGGTCAGACCGGACTATCCGTTGGAAGGTGCAGCTCGGAGCGTTACGTCTGCGGGACACCAGCAACCGGCAAAAACGCGGCTCCGGCCGGCGCGAATACGCATTGTCGTCCTTGCCGGTTGAAGCGCAGCTGAAATTTCTCAAGCAGCCGCTGCTGTCAGGACCAGACTGCACGGCTTTGGCGCTGCGCTCGGATCTGAGCCAGTCCAAACTGTTTGCTTCTCTGCCAGAGGTTACCGAGCCCGAGCGCCTCGACTTTTCGGCAGAGCAGAACGCACAGGCCTTGAAGCGCTTGGAGGCCATTGCGCCGCTTGTGGAATTCTCGAGGCGCAGTCGGCGATCCCGTCCAACGTTCCGTACCATCGGGGGAGTCGCCGTGCGAAGCATGAGCTCGCTGGTCAGCTTCCTCGTCGATCAGCACCATGTCAGCGCCCGAACTCTCTGGAACTGGTACGCACAGTACCGCAAGCTCGGCTATGCCGGTCTGGTCGATCGAGTTCGCTCGGATAAGGGAAAGTCGCGGTTTCTCAAAGCCCATCCCGCTGTCCGCGCATATCTCGAGAACAAGTACCTGGGTGAGCGGCTGTCGATTCGGCTGGTGTACCAGGCCTTGCTGCGCGATCTGCGGAATCTCGAGCCAGAATGCATCAGGCCACCGAGCTACAGCGCCGTCCGGTCTTATTTGCAACAGCTGCCCAAACCCTTGCTGATCCTGAGCCGGGAAGGCGAGCGCCAGTTTCAGGAACGTTGTGAGCCCTACCTGCTCACCGACTTCGAGTCACTGGTGCCCAACCAGATCTGGGTCTCTGACCATGGCCAGCATGACGTCTGGGTGCGCAACGACCTGTTTTCCGGTGTATCGACCAATGCGGCGGTCCGGCCCTGGCTGACCGCCATGATCGACATGCGCTCCCGCAAGATCGTCGGTACGGCCTGGTCGGCCACCCCTAGCTCACACACCATCAGCTCGGCACTACGAGTCGGGATTGCGGACTTTGGGATTCCCCAGATCCTCTATGTGGATAACGGCAAAGACTACGAGAAAGTCGGCCGCATCGACTTCTCTCCGGAGTGTAGTGGCGTACTGGTCAGGCTGGGAATTCAGCCGCAGTACTGCCTGCCCAGGCATCCCCAGTCGAAGCTGATCGAGAGCTGGTTCGGAACGGTACGCAAGCGCTTTGATTGCCTCTGGCCCTCCTACTGCGGAGCGGGTCCCAAGGACCGGCCGGAGCAGTGCACGGCTGCCTTGAAAGAGCACCAGGCCTTTCTGAAGGGCAAACGGAAGAACTCACCTCTACCCCTGGCCAGCGAGTTCATCGCCACGGCGCGGCAATGGATCGCCGAATACAACTCGCAGCATCCCCATGGCGGACGAGGCATGCGAGGCCGGAATCCGGATGAGGTCTATAACGAACTGCTGCTGCCCGGGCAGAAAAGACTGATTGAGACACCAGAAGTTCTCTATGCCTTGTTCTGGGACCGTCAGCGGCGCAAGGTGTCAGAGGGCGGATGTGTGCAATTGTACGGCGAGCGCTACGAACCGGCCGATGGCGAGAGTCTGGCCAAGCTGTTTCTGGAGATCGAACGGGATGTCCTGGTGGCTTGCGACCCAGCCAATCTGGGCGAAGCCATCGCCCTGGACTTGGACGGCCGATTCCTGGGACGGTTGCGGGCCCAGAAGCTGATCACCCGCGGACCAGTTAGCCACGAAGACATTCGGGCTTCGATGCGGATCAGGCGCACGGCTCGTAAGGCGATCGCCGATTACGTCACTGGCTTGTCGGGGATACGGGCTCGTGCCGGGGACCGCAGCGAGATCTCGCACCTCCAGGATCGAGCCGAAATGCCCAAGGAGCAGCAGTCGTCCCCACCAACTCTGATACGGCCGCAAGACCTGCAAACCGCAGCCCGTCCCGACTTTATCGATGACATTGTTCGGGAACTGACGGAGGGGGAATAGTCATGGCTCTTTCCTGCGCGGTACGCCGGCAGCTACTAGAGGCGAGCTTGCCGGAATCGACCGAAGTTCGCCTGGAGTTGCAGGATTACCTGGCCCGGACCGGCATGGCACCGCCAGATTTTGCCCGCCGCATCAACTACGCCCGGGAGACGGTTTACTCTTTTCTGAATGGCAATTACAGCTGGATCTCCTCCAACGACGGCCCCATCCGGGCAGCGATCCGCGGCTTCATCGCGGCCCATCCCATTGCGACTCCCGCAGTCAGCTCAGGAAAGCTCTACGAAACCGAGAATGCACGTTTGCTGCGCCAGTACTTCTACGAGGCGCTGGATCATGGGCGAGCCTATTACCTCTACGGCGCCCCGGGAACCCAGAAGACCTATGTACTGCAGCACCTGATCGCGGAGTTGAACCGCTCGGAGATCGCCAAGAACGGAGAAGGCCGAAGAGCTTACTACGTCTACGTTCGTCAGGGGATCCGCTCACTGGACCTGATGAAGCGGGTAGCCCAGAGCTGCGGGGCAATCGGGATGGGCACGGTGGATCGGATTCTGCGCAACCTCCGTTTCGATCTCAGTCAGCGCAAGGTGCTGTTGGTTTTTGACGAAGCCCAGCATCTATCGATTGAGTGCCTGGAGACCCTACGAGAACTGTTGGATCAACCGCCGCACTGCGGGTTGCTGTTCGCCGGCACCCACGAACTGGAGGCAATCTTCACCCGTCAGGCCTTGGAGCTAGAGCAATGGCGTTCCCGCTTTCATGCCGGCCAGGCCCTGCCCGGCATCTCCGAAGAGGAAGCAGCCCACATCGTGCACTCGGAGCTAGGGTTGGGACTGTCGCAGCGGAAAATCCAAAGGCTAATCTCGAAATCCCGGATTACGGACCTACGCAACGGTGGCCAGCACAGTTATGTCTCGGCCCGGCGGCTGTTCTGGGTGATTCGCGAGTTGCAAGCTGTCGCCCACGGAGAATCAACTCAAGCTCGTCATCAACAATGACGATTTTGTCAGAGCCGTCGCAGAGGCCAACGTTCCCTGATCTTTCGGCGCGGATTACTTGTGTAATTGATTCCATGACAATGTCGGCTCCCACACCCGAGTAGAGTTGGTGGTGCTGAACCAACCAACAGGGCTCGGGAGAAAGGAGCCGAACAATGATCATTATAGGAGTAGATTTTCACCCCGAGTTTCAGCAAATAGCATCCGTTGACACCGAGAGCGGAGAGTTGCAGGAGCAACGCCTGCAGCACCGAGAGGAAGCCGAGAGCTTCTATCGGGAGCTTGCTGCGCGAGGCGTGCGGGTCCGGGTGGGCATGGAGGCCAGCGGGCACGCACGCTGGTTCGAACGCTTACTAGGCGAGCTACAGATCGAGCTGTGGATCGGAGATGCCGCCGAGATCCAGAGTAAGCGAGTACGCAAACAGAAGACCGATCGGCAAGATGCGCAGCTCATTCTGAAGCTGATGCTGAAGGATGACTTTCCGAGGATCTGGGTGCCGAGTTGGGAGAACCGGGATTTGCGACAACTGCTATGGCATCGCCACCGTATGGTGCAGGCCCGCACTCGGATCATGAATCAGCTGCAGGCTGTCGCCCTGAACGAAGGTCTGCGCTGCAAGAAGCGGTTGTGGGGAAGCGAACGGCAGCGACTCGAATCCTTCCCACTAGCTCCGTGGGCGAGCCGGCGGCGGCACGAGTTGCTGGAGTTGCTCGATCGGTTGAATCCAACCATCGCGGAGCTGAGCCAGGCGGTAGAGCAGGAAGTCGAGAAGTGCCCTGAGGCACAACGACTGGCGACCCATCCCGGTGTCGGTCCCCTCACCGCACTGGCGTTTGTGCTGATCATCGGGAAAGCGGAACGCTTTTCGTGTGGGAAGCAGATTGCCAGCTATCTCGGTCTGGTTCCGCTGGAGGACTCCAGCGGGAATCGGCGGCGGCTGGGACACATCACCAAACAAGGAAGTTCGATGTTGCGCTTCTTGCTGGTGGAGGCGGCGCAGGTCACGGTGCGCAGTCTTCCGGAATGGCGCAGCAAGTATTTTCACCTGATGATGCGGCGGGGGCGAAAGATCGCCAAGATCGCCATGGCACGGCGCTTGGCTGTTTGTCTGTACTGGATGCTGCGCCAGGGGTCGGATTATCAGCAGTGGAACAAGTTCGGTTCGCACGCGGGGCAGCCCGGAAATCGCCATGGTGTGCAGTAGAACACCGAGTTATTGAGTGGGCACCCCGCTCCTCTTTCAACGAGGAGTTCGAACTGGTAATCATGATCGGAGTAGCGACCGAAGAGATGCATGGGTCGGACCGAATTTCCTGACCTGAGAGGATTACAAGGCGAGCCGTGGTTGGTTGGGACGGTATTTTTTCAACTAGAGCGAAGTGGCGCTTTCTTAAAAGCGGATGCCAAAGTGCGCTCTTGACAACGCCGACATTGTCAGAGAGGCGATTTAGCAACAGTAGACCAAATCCCTCGATCCGCCGGGTGTTATCCTTCTTCGATTATGGAAGCCAAGAGTTTGACTCCGATATTGAACGTGTCCGACATCGCCAGCACGGTCGCATGGTTTGAGAAGTGGGGATGGAAGAAATTGTGGGACTGGGGAACACCTCCGACGTTTGGCGCGGTTGGATCGGGTAAGGAAACTTGCATCTTTCTTTGTCAGGGGGCGCAGGGAGGCCGCGGCCGCGGCGCGAATACCACCACGTTTCAGCAAGACGGAGACGAAGAGGGCGACAAGGGCGTCTGGATGTCGGTCTGGGTGGACGACGTGGACGAGATGCACAAGCATTGCGTCGCCGCCGGGCTGGAGGTCACATTTCCGCCCACCGATATGCCGTGGAACGTTCGCGAGATGCACCTTCGACATCCGGATGGCCACGTGTTCCGGGCCGGCCGCGGATTCGAGCCCAAAAAGTAGAAACCCAAAACTTAGGATGTATTTGAACCCCGCATCGCTGCGCCGCCGTCTACCTTGGTCGACCGAAGAACAAGACGTAGCCGTCAGGGTCGCAAATCTCGAACCCGCGAAGACCGTCGTGGGTATCCTTAAGGGGCACGCTAAATGCTGCTCCATGATCGGCAAATTCGACGGCGAGCGCATCCGGGTCTGGTGCATAGACGTAGGCATCCCACCTCATGGAAGGACTACGCTTTGGGTTCGGCAGCGGCGCCGTGTCTTTATCGGACTTGACGAAGATCTGCGCTCCGTCGCGGCCGATGATGGCGAAAAAAGGGTTTCGATCCGGCTGCTGGAATCTCGTCTCAAAGCCAAGCTTGTCGCGGTAAAAAGCGATGGTTTGATCGACGTTGCTGACGATGAAGAACGGTGAAATTGCCTGCGTCGTTGGTCGTGTCATAAGCGTGGAGCCTCTTGCACTGGCACTTTACGATTTACGGGGGCCTTTTCAAAAATGCGATTCTCCTGTTCAACGCTCTACGATTGAGTCTATTCCTTAACTGTTGAAATCAGGCGCTTACACTCACAATCCCGTAGGGTCAAGAAACTCATCTTGGCTGCCAAGCAATCCGAAGAGACTAGTCGAGGCTGCAAACCTCGCCTTTTCAAAGCGATCGAATATTTCTACCATACGAGGTCACTGGACAATCTCCTCGCCTACACGAGTCGGATTGTCTGATCGTTAGCTGGCAGCCGGGTCGATCACGGGAGACCTTGCGCACGGGCGCGCGGCTGAAAGATGATAAGAGTCGAACCTCCAAGGCTCAGCACAGAATCAAGGATGTCTTTTGATCTCCAACCCGTTTTGAAAGGCGAGATCCTCGAACTCAGGCCGCTTCGGCCAGCGGATTTTCATGACCTTTACGCGGTAGCTTCAGATCCGCTCATTTGGGAACAACATCCGGTCAAAGACCGTTACAAAGAAGAGGTTTTCAGGGAATTTTTTCGTGAGGCCTTGGAATCGGGCGGAGCGTTGGTAGCCATTGATTCCAAGGATGGTCAGGTGATCGGGTCGTCGCGATTTCACGCATACAACGAAGAAAAAAGCGAGATCGAAATCGGCTGGACGTTCTTGGCCAGCTCCCACTGGGGCGGCATCTATAACGGGGAGATGAAACAGCTCATGCTACGGCACGCCTTCAGATTCGTGAGCAGCGTTATCTTTCTCGTTGGTCCACAGAATTTCCGCTCGCAGAGGGCGCTGGAAAAATTAGGCGGGGTCCGGGTGGGATCGAGACCCGACGGCGGCGGCCGAGACAGTCTTGTCTACCAAATCACAGCTTCAACCTAAATTATTTATTTGGCACACTTGCCTTTGAATGAAATTTTGAAAGAACACTTTGGAAGTACAAGGAGCAGAATTACCGCAAAGGCAGGGGCCGAAAGAAAAGGCCTGAGAACCAGAACGCGCCGTGCGGCCCCGAGAGTCGAAGGGTCCCTAGGTCACTGTGGTGCGCAAAAATTGCGTCGGCGTATAGTCAAAAAAGTCGTGCATAGGGATGAACTCCTCAATCGATATGGATGTGTTGCAACTTTCAGGGCGGCTGGCTGGTGACGTGAAAGAATCGCGAAATGATAGCCCGACCCGCGATCTTCAAATGGCGGCAGACCGAACCCGGCCTCATACTTTGTGCAGTCCGGTGGTATCTTCGCTATTCTCTTTCGCTGCGCGATGTTGAGGAACTGCTGGAGGAGCGTGGCCTCAACGTCGACCACACCACGGTCTGGCGCTGGGTGCAATATTACGGCCCGGAGTTGGAGCAGCGACTGCGAAGGCATCTCAAGCCGACAAACAAGTCTTGGCGAGTCGACGAAACCTACGTCCGCGTGAAGGGTCGCTGGTGCTACTTGTATCGGGCCATCGATTCCAGGGGAGCCACCATCGATTTCCTGCTGTCAGCGTTTCGCGACGCCGATGCTGCCAAGCGGCTGTTTCGCAAGGCGCTCAGCGATCAATCCCATCCCCAACCTCGAGTGATCAACACCGACCTGGCACCGATTTACAGCTCCGCGATCTCCGACACTAAAAAGGAGGGGACGCTGCGCAACCGCTGTCGACACCGACCTGTGCAGTACTTGAACAACATTCTGGAACAGGATCATCGAGCTATCAAACGTCGAGTGAACGCCAAGCAGGGCTTCCGAGAATTCCAGGCGGCTCGGCGAACGATTCAAGGCTACGAAGCAATCCACATGATCCGGAAGGGGCAAGCTCGATGGGTGGCAGGAGATGATCTTCTTCGTCAGATTCAGTTCATCGACAGCCTTTTCGATTTGGCAGCCTAAGAACGCACGACAGACGCTCGGCGACAAACTTGTCTGCATTTGAAACTTGCAACACTACGATTCAGGGCTACGAAGCAATCCACATGATCCGGAAGGGGCAAGTTCGATGGGTGGCAAGAGATGATCTTCTTCGTCAGATTCAGTTCATCGACAACCTTTTCGATTTGGCAGCCTAAGAACGCACGACAGACGCTCGGCGACAAACTTGTCTGCATTTGAAACTTGCAACACTACCTGAAGGATCGCATCTGGAATCGTTGTGCCGTTTCTGGTTCCGACCCAATCAAAACAGAGAAGAGAAAAGAACCGGCACGGAACACGAGTGTCGAACTGAGCCCGAAAAATACGGACGGCGCCGCCCTTGAACATGTTTTGATGATTGGCATTGACCTCGAGCCATGACGGCGAAATCTTTGGTTGTATCCACATCGAAAGAGCGCCATCATCACCCTTCACGAAAGTGACGGACGTATTCACCCACTCGGTTCCTGCAACGCGATGGGGTGCATTTTCCGCATCGACGTGAATTCCGTTCAGCCTGCATAGCCTTGCGTATTCATCTTTCGAAAGGCCGCTAACACCGCCGATGACGATCGTCGGAGACGAGACCGTCTCCGCGGACAAACAGGCAACGACACGCTCAACTGCCTCGACGCCTGGCAGTGTGAATTCTGGGAAGAGCACCAAATGAGGACAATACGTCCGAGAGATCTCGAACACATTGGTGATTGCATCAAGGAGACGCCGGCTGCATTCCGGACGCAAAGGAAAAGGCTCTTGGCGCGGACTCTGCAACTCCAGATATGGTTGGACAACAAGCATTTTGACTGCGGTCGAAGGCAGGGTCACCCCAATCTGCTGTTCGCGAGTCGGAATACTCATAAGCTCACTTCTTCGCGGCTCACGGCTGCCGCAGTTCGGTAAGAGAAATTGTCATAAAAGCAGAGTGTACTACCCAATACGCCGGCACGTAACGTTCTCCGCCATCACCTCCGCCTGTCCCCTTAACTAAGATCGGTGACGTCCATCGTAGCCAGATGCAAAAGCGGATGGCTGAGATTGGAACTGTGGTCAAGTTCCGGGGATTGCGCGATTTCGAATGGTACGAAGGCCCTCCCGTTGAGGAGCCTGATACGGGCGCATCTTTGGGAAGTTGGAAGCAGGTGAAGGGAGATATCATGTAGGAGGGCAATATATCGAGGATTGACCTACCGTTCTACTGCAACCTAATTCAAATTCACTGCAACGCAATTCAAACATTACTGCAATTGAATTCCAACAATTTCAACCGGTCCGTGGGCCCGACGTACCGCAGCCAAGCCGGTTCGAGCAGGCATTCTCATTCGCGTGAGCGCAACCAAGCGACCGGCAACCCGCTCCAGCGGAGTGGCCGCTATAATGTAATCTTCATGCTTGGCCTCGTCTACGCCGCGGTTGCGTACGTGCGCAGCCCGGTCGGGATCTTCGTGGAAGAACTGCGCCGCGAGTTGCACTCCGCGCACACCCATGCCGACGCCCACCTCACGGTGCTGCCGCCGCGGCCCTTGCGGGGCACCGAACCGCAAGCCCTGGGCATGCTTAGAGAGGTCTGCCAAACGGTCGCACCCTTCGAAATCACCATGGGCGACGTGGAGAGCTTTGTCCCCATCACGCCCACCGTCTTCCTGCGGGTGGCGCGTGGCGCCTATCGGATGCGGGAACTGCACGGCCTGCTCAACCAGGGCGCGCTGGCCTACGAAGAGCCTTGGCCCTACATGCCGCATCTCACCATCGTAAAAACCGATACGGTGGACGAGGCCCGGAAGGTGGAAGCCATCGCACGCCAGCGTTGGCAGGCCAACTTCGGCACACGCGTGGTCCGGATCGATTCGCTTACGTTCGTCAAGGGCATTGGAGAACGCTGGCTTGACCTGGAGGCAGTACCGTTGCGCGGCGTAGGCGTACGGTGACCGAGCCTTGCGGATCGAAACGGTTTCCCGGCGTGGACGGTGGGTTCGACCCATGCCCCCCACTGGACGCACTTCCCCTGTTGGCCAGCCTGGGTTGCCTTGACCGTACTCGGAGCGCGAGAGGGCAACAGTCGCCTCAATATTCCCCGGTCAGCGATGAGATTCAAGGAGACGGGATGCCCATCTCCTTTCCGAGATTGAGCTGGTCGGACTGAAACACGACAAGCGCTTTTTCCAGATTCGCGGCAGCGTTCCCCAGCCACTCCGAGGTAAGCATGCCCTGCTCCAGTTGCTGCGAGATGGTCTTGGCGTCTTTGCTGACGGCTGCGTCCGATTTAGTCAGCTTCTTGGTCAGGTTCTTCAATCCGGCTTCCTGTGAATCCGACAGCGACTGCCGAAAAGCTCGATTTTCGCTCTGCGCTTCCTCAACGGCGCTCTGTAGCGCGCTCGCCTTGTGGGTCAAAGCCACTGAATCGCTTGCGTTCGAACCCAGGTGCTGAAGATCGTGCGCCTGCTGCCGCGCGGCTTCCGTGCTCTTCATCATCAGGCGAAACTGCCCAGTCTGTTCCCCGGTGGCTTGCACCGCAACAGCATGCTTGAAGGTCGCGGTGTCGGGATTCTCCAGCGGTGCAGTGGTCTTACCTCCGGTATTGGTAGAGGCGCCGTGCCGGCCTCCGTATTGTGCCAGGACGGCGAGCGGAAACAACCAGAACAACATGGCAACGACAGGCCAACAGTGATTCCTTGCGGCCATAGAAATCCCTCGACTCCTCGCTGCGCTCGTCGCTCAGGATGACACCCAGGCAACTACGTGCGCACCAGTCGGCTGCCTCGTCTTCGTCAGGCTACTGCGGAGGTGGCGGAGCCCCTCCTTGCGGTTGATTCTGGCCCGGCCCGCTGCGGTCGCGGCCCTGGCGGCTCATCATCTGCTCGTACTTTTGCTGCTGCTCGGCATTCAAGATCGGCTTGATCTGCTCCGAGGTGCCCTGCCGAATCTGCATCATCTTGCTCATGCGGTCCTGCTGCGACAGGGAGGAGTCCTCATGCAAGCTCTGCATCTGCTTGCCTTCGTTCTCCAGGACGGGCTTGATCAGTTGCTGCTGGGCATCGGTCAGGTTTAACTGCCTGGTCATGTGCTGCAGCCGCTGCTCGGCTGTCATGGGGCGTCCCGGGCCGTGACCATACGGGCCGCCACCCTGTTGCGGACCCATCTGCGCGTAAACCAGAGTACTGCCGGCCAGCACCGCGAGGACCGCGGCCGCGTGTATCAGTGTCATTTTCATCGTCATTGTCCAACGCTCCTCGACACTCGTTGCATGATTAACGCCGCCACATAGGCCGTGGCCGCGGTGAGCGGGGCGTTCGACGTCACCATCGCCAGCCAGAGACTTCCGAGTTTTCGCAACATCCGCGCCACGGCCACTGCCTTGCAAATCGAGTGTCAATTTAACTGCGAGTATTTGACTACGAGTGCTCAAACCCGATTCGCGCGTATAAGTTCCCATGTTGCGCCTTGCAAAACAAATGGAACTTGCTGGCGCGGGGGGCGGAATTTATTAAATGGTCTGATCGCAGATGTTTCGCTCCAGTGCGAGCGCGGAGACGTTAAATGCGGGCTCTTGGCTGGAACGCCTGGGGTTTTGGGGTGGGTGGTGGGATTCGAACCCACGACAGCCGGAGCCACAGTCCGGAGTTCTACCACTGAACTACACCCACCGTATCCAAAAATTATAACATTCGGCAACCGCACAGTTTGCGGGGAGTTAGACGGACATGCGCTGACTTCGCGGCGCTGAGACGGGTCGAAAGCTCTGGCGCCTCAGTTCTCTGAGCAGCCGCTCATCATGCAGCAGTTGTTTTGTCCACAACCCGCCGCCGCCGCCGCGGCGCTGCTCTTGGTGCTGACGGAAAACGTCGAGAGCTGGGGTTCGAGTTTGCGGGCGTGGCAGCTAGGGCACTCGGCTTTCTGCTCACCGAAAAGGATGGCCTCGAAGCGGTGTCCACACTGTTCGCAGCGGTATTCGAAAATCGGCATTGCAACTCCAATCAATTTCACGGAAAGGTCAATCAGCACAAGCGCAGACTTGCACCCACCCGCACAGTCAGGAATGATACAACCATTATAGATGCAGCAGCGTAATCCCACCTCGCAGGAACCAGGGCCGGAGCGGCAGTCGCTTACGAACGGTGCAGCCTTGCCTTCCCCTGCGACAAGCGGCGGACGCGATTTCTTTGGCGAGCCCTTCCAGCCGCGGCGCGCCCTCCGCGGCGGCCACGCGCAGACCATCGCCGGCAATTTTCTTCCTCGCCGCAACCAACTGCCTCCGCCGGAAGATCGCCTGTTCCGCGTCGAGCCCGATGTTCAGGTGCTATGTCACTGCCATTGGCAGCTGGACCGCAGCGGCGCCATGACGCTGATCATCGTGCACGGACTGGAAGGCTCCAGCGAATCCGGATATGTGATTGGCACCGGCAGCAAGGCCTGGTGCGCCGGCATGAACGTGGTCCGCATGAATATGCGGAATTGCGGCAACACCGAATCGCTGGGACCCACGCTGTACAACTCCGGCATGTCTGACGATGTGGGGTCTGTGGCGGAAGCGCTGATTGCCGAGGAGGGCCTGCAGAAGCTGGCGCTCGCGGGCTTCTCCATGGGCGGGAACCTGGTGCTGAAGCTTCTCGGCGAGTGGGGCGGGAATGCGCCACCGCAGGTTATCGCGGGGATTGGCGTGTCGCCCTCGATGGACCTTGCGGCTTCGGCCGATGCGCTGCACGATCGTGCCAATCGCATTTACGAACTGAAATTTCTCTGGGGCCTGCGCCGGCGGATGCAGCGCAAGGCGGCCTTGTATCCGGGCGTTTACGATCTGCGTTATTTGCGCGGGCCGCGCAGCCTGCGTGACTTCGACGACCAGATCACGGCGCGTTACTGCGGCTTTCTCGACGCTCAGGACTACTACACGCGCGCGGCGGCGTCCAACGTGCTCGACTGCATCACGGTCCCGACGCTGATCGTACACGCTGCCGACGATCCCTTCATCCGCATTCTGCCCGCAACCCAGGAGAAGCTGCTGCACAACCCGCACATCGCCTACTTCGAAACCGAGCACGGCGGACACTGCGCCTTCCTCGCGGAAGCCAATGGCTACGACGGCCGCTGGGCCGAGCGCCAGGCCGTCGCCTTTCTGCAGCGTGTGCAACGAGGAGATCCGGTTCTACCTGCCAATCCGCGCTCTGATTTGCGATAATGAGTTGGCGAGATGCCGCCCGTGCTCAACGACGCGGCCGCCTGTGGGCCCGTAGCTCAATCGGATAGAGCATCAGCCTTCTAAGCTGAGGGTTGCTGGTTCGATTCCAGCCGGGCCTACCACTTCTTCCATCGAGACCAGAAGGGTCGCCATGGCGAGGGTGGCGATTGCAATTCGCTGGCGCCGCCTGTGGGCCCGTAGCTCAATTGGATAGAGCATCAGCCTTCGAAGCTGAGGGTTGCTGGTTCGATTCCAGCCGGGCCCACCACTTACATCACGGTTGCCTTTTTCCGCAGTGCTGCCGCTGTGCCCCACACGCTCTGAGATGCATTCCCAGAAGTTCCCGGTACACTAGCAGCTTATGCCCGAACTTCCGGAAGTTGAGACCGTTGCCCGCGGACTGAACCAGCGGATCGCTGGGGACGTGATCGACTCGCTCTGGCTGGGAGAAAAACCTGAGCCGCTGAAATCGCCTGCCACCGAGATCGCGTCCGTGCTGGAGCATCGCCGAATCGTGCAAGTGCGGCGCGTGGGCAAGCATATTGTTTTCGACCTGCAGCGTTCCCGGCGAAACCCGTCGAGAAAAGCGGCAGCCATTGACGGACAATGGATTGTTCACCTCGGGATGACTGGCCGCCTGTTGATCGCTTCGCCGGAAATCGAAATGGCCAAGCACACTCACGCGGTGCTGAAGTTGGCCTCGGGAAGGGAACTGCGGTTCGTCGATCCCCGTCGGTTCGGCCGCCTGGCGGTGGTGCGGATCGAGGCGAAGAGCGCCGCCGGATTTGCCGCTCCCGGCGACGAGCCGCTAAAGTCGCTGATCGGGCCATTCATGGCGCTGTTTCGCGGACGCAAAACTCCCATCAAGAGCGCGTTGCTGAACCAGAAGCTGTTAAGCGGTGTGGGAAACATTTATGCTGACGAGTCGCTGTTTCGCGCCGGAATTCGTCCACGCAGGCGTGCGGCGTCGCTCACCCGCGCCGAGTTGCAAAGATTGCACATCGCACTAAAAGCGGTTCTGCGCGAGGCCATCAAGCTGGGCGGATCGTCGGTAAACGATTACGTCGATGCCGAAGGCCGGGAGGGATTCTTTCAACTGCGGCATCGCGTTTATGGCAGAGAGGGCAAACCCTGCCTGGTATGCGGCGCCGCCATCAAGCGGGTTATCATCGCAGGACGCAGCAGTCATTATTGTTCGCGCTGTCAGAAGTAGCCGTGCCGATTTCGTTCCGCAGATGGAAATTGAGAGGAGCCGAAAGGTTGCACATGGGCGTTTATTCCATCGGAGTTGATCTGGGAGGCACCAACCTGCGCATCGCTGCGGTCGATACCGACGGCAAACTGCTGGAGAAGCTAACCACCGGAACCGAGGTAGGCCGCGGGCGCGACTGGGTCATCGGCGAAATGTGCGATGCCATTCAGTCGTTAAAGGTGAAGTTTCGCGACGCGGGGCAACTGGCGGGAATCGGCATAGGCGTCCCCGGATTCATCGACATGGATACCGGCACGGTCATGCAATCGCCCAACCTTCCCGACTGGGCGAACTTTCCGGTGCGCGATGAGATTCAGCGCCGGCTGGGAACGCCGGTGATTCTGGAGAACGATGCCAACTCCGCCGCCATGGGAGAAAAATGGCTGGGCGCGGGCCGCGATACCGACCACATGGCCATGTACACGCTGGGCACCGGGGTCGGAGGCGGCTTGGTGCTGAATGGCCGCCTCTGGCATGGCATGAACGGCATGGCAGGAGAACTCGGCCATTTCTGCGTCGAACCGGAAGGGCATGCCTGCGGTTGCGGAAGCCGGGGCTGCCTTGAGCAGTACGCTTCCGCTACGGCCATCGTGCGCATGGCGCATGAAGCGATCGCCAGCGGACAGGCGGACGATCTGGCCCGGGCTGCACGCGACAATGTGGAGTTCAATTCGCGGGTCATCTACCAGTTGGCCATTCAAGGCGACGTGTCGGCGCAGCGGATCTATCAAAAGGTGGGACGCGCGTTGGGTATTGGTATCGGCAGCATGGTCAACGCGCTGAATCTGCCCATGTACGTGATCGGTGGGGGCGTTGCCAGCGCGTGGGACGCTTTCGCGCCCGCCATGCTGGAGGAGTTGAGATTTCGCTCCTTCATCTACAAGGTCACGGCCCCGGATGGCGCCCTGGCGGGAACGAAGCACACCCTGGTTACGCGCGCCTTGATGGGCAGCGATGCCGGACTCTACGGCGCGGCCAGATTGCCCATGCTGGCGTCGCTGACCCAAACTGAGCCGACCCGCAGCCCGCAGTCTTCCTAAGACGGCATCGTCTCTTATGAATTGTCATTACGAGCGCCGGGTGTTGGCGCGAGGAATCTGCTTTTTTCGTAGCCAACGCACAAGCAGATCCCTCGCTACGCTCGTGATGACAAATGCAATGGGAATGTCACTGTGTTCTGCCGAGCTCAATAAGTCCGGGTCGGACATATAGGAATCCATCCACGGCTCAGGGGACGAGTTATCTCTGCAGCATTGCGCTCCACTTAGGTGTGTAGGTTGCCGCAAAATTAACCTAATTACAAAAAATTCGGTTGAGCGAAATCAAGAATTGTGGTTCATACTGGTGCAACCGTCGAGGCTGCTCGCAGCCCACTTCTCTTTCTGTGGGGTGGTATTGTGTCTCCTGAGCTGGAACATATCCGCCGTGAAGTGGAACGCATTACCAGTACCATGTCGCCGGACGACTGGCGCTATGCCCCGCCCGGGAAGTGGAGTTGCGCCCAGATCCTGGAACACCTGCTGTTGAGTTACACGGCCACCACCCAGGGGACCCAGGCCGCCCTGCAAACCGGCAAGCCCCTGGGAGGCCATCCCACCTTGAAGGACAAACTTGCGACCTTTTATGTGGCCAGGATGGGAATCGTTTCCAGCGGGCGGAGGGCGCCCAAGGCGAGCCACCCTGCGAACGGTTCCGGAGTGCAGTCCTTACGGCAATTCAATGACGCCCTGGTCGCCATGGATGCGGCGCTGGCGAATGCGGAGAAACGATTCGGCAGGGTGGCCAAGATACTCGACCATTCCATCCTCGGCCCCATGAATACGAAAGACTGGCGGCGCTTCCATCGCGCCCATGCCGCGCACTATCTCAAGCAAATCCCGAAACCGCTGCGACAGGCCAGTTCTGGCCACGCCTGAACGATCGCTCGCTAGCGCTGAAACGAGCCCAAGTACCAGCGCCATATTGACTCGCCAAAAAAGACGGCGGCCAGAGAGCACACGCCGATAAATACCCCGAACGGCAGTTCCTGCGCCAGAAACCTTTCTCGAACGGAAGACTGCCCGGCAAGCGCTCCGCCCGTCTCCGGCGTCTGGCGGAAGCGCCCCGCAAGCAGCAGGAAGGCGGCATAAACGGTGGCCGCCAAGGGCGCGGAGAAAATCACCAGGAGCGTGAGCTTCAGCCCTAGAAACGCTCCCACCATGGCCATGAGCGCAATATCGCCGAAGCCCAGTCCGTGACGTTTGCGAACCAGGTAGTACAGCGCCCACGCCAGATAGAAGAAGGCCGCCCCAAGCAGAGCGCCGATGGCGGAATCGAGTAGCCCGAGTTGTGCCGGGGCCGGAAACTGCGCGCCGTACACCCCCAGAAAAAATTGGGTTGCCGCGCTGTCGGTCGGGGCGATCCAGGAGAGCGCCAGCCCCAGCACGATTCCGGAATAAGTGAATTCCCGCGGCAGCAGGCCCGTCTCGGCATCCATGAAAATCAGTCCCACCAGCAGAAAACAAAAGAAGCAGAATTTTGCCGTTGCCAACGCCGGACCGAATGACACGTAGCACGCCGTGAACAACAAGGCGGTCAGCAATTCGACTGCGGGATAACGCGGTGAAATTGGCGCTCCGCAATCGCGGCAGCGGCGGCGCAACAGCAGCCAGCTTAACAACGGAATATTGTCATGCCAGCGCAGAAAAGCGCCGCAGGCCGGGCAGTGAGACCTGGGGCGGATGACCGACTCATCGCGGGGAAGGCGGCTGATGCAGACATTCAGGAAACTGCCCAAGGCCAGCCCCACGACGAACAGCGCGCATTCGAAAGCTAGGTCCAAAGCGTGTTGTGGACATCCTATCCTACGGTTGAGGCAGACGCAGCAGGTCGCCGCTGAGTTTCATTTCGCCGCCGCGCAGTATCGTCTTCCGAGCCTTCGTCAATTACCAGCGCCTCATCGCAGGGACGAAGCGAGTCCAAGACGCGGCCCAGGCGAAGCGCATCGTTATGGGTGTGCAGCAGGGCAATCTTAGGCATTGAGCGACTCAAGTCAGGATACCGCAGCCATAGAAAACTGCGCACAAAGCCAGACGCGAAAAGGCGCAGCCGGATTGTGACTGCGCCTGCGCATCGCTTCGAGAAATGGTTTACGACAGCGGTGTGCGTCCTGCGTTGCGTTCATCGCTGCCTTGCGGCGTGACCGTCAAGGCATTGATGGTCTGGAAGTTCAGCACCGCCTCAGCCGGCAACTGGATCTGCTGTCCTTTCTTGGAGGCCGCAACCCCGGTCCCGGCGCCTGCTCCGGCCGCCGCGCCAATGGCAGCGCCTTTGCCACCGCCGAAAATTCCGCCGAGAACGGCACCGGCGGCAGTGCCGACACCCACCTTAGTCGCCGTGCTTTTGCCCTGGCCGCTTCCGGCGCGGATCCATCGGTTGGTCTGAATGTTGTAAGTCTTGCCGTTCACCGACAGCGACGTCAATTCCAGCGTTAGCACCGAATTGCCGGCGAAGCGGCCAGCGCTTTTCACGTCGGCCACTCGGCCCACCACCTCCGCGCCCGACGGAACCACGGTTTCACCGTCCAGCACAATCGGGTCGCTGAGCGAACCATGGAAAGAGTCGCCGACCTGGTTTTTCTCCGAATCCGAGTGGATTTTCCAGCCTGATGACCAACTGCGTTCCCGCCGGTACCGTGACCTTCTTTGGAGGAGCGGGTGCCGGAGGAGGTGTAGGTGTCTGCTCAGCGGACACAGCCGGCGGAGTGTCGTCGGCCACGGGGGCGCCGGCCCCGGCGTTCTCCGCGTCGTTTTCGCTCGCATTGCGACGGCGGGCGCGATCGGATTCAGACATATACAGCTTGCTGGACCCAGCGGAAGACGGCTTAGGTGTCATTCGCCGCGCCGGTTGCGACGGCGGCGATACCGTGGCTTCCTGCACCTGAAGGTTATTGACCACCGTCTTTACGCCTTCGACGGTGGCCGCATCGCCTGCCGCTGCCGCACGTTCGCTATCGTTGCTGACTTGGCCGCTGAGCGTGACCACGCCATTGGCGGCCTGGACTTCGATCTGACGACTCTGGATGGCCGAATCGCTGTACAGCTTGCTTTGTATCTCAACCGTAATCTGGGCGTCGGTGGGGGTTGGTTTCCGCGAGCAGCCGGCCAAAACACCGAGCGCCATTGCGAGCATCAAAATGGCATACAGGGATGCCTTGGTCCTCATGATCACTATCGCTCCTGAAGCTGTTCTTGATCCTCACCTGTAGATGTTCTTAATCCTAGAACAGTGCTTAAGAATATGAACACTCGTCGGGCAGAGTTGTCGCGCCAGGCTGAAACCGCAAACTCGATGGTGAAGACCGGCCCCCAGGCAGGCGAAGCGACTCCGGCGGTCACAAGCTTAATTCTGCTGGTCAGTAAGGTGATTATTGATGGCAAATAGCGCCAGCTCCAGACGGCTGGCCACGCCGACCTTGTCGAAGATGTTGGTGAGGTGATGTTTCACCGTGTCTTCGCTGAGCGCAAACCGGCGCGCAATCTCCTTGTTGCTGAGTCCAGCCACGATGGCGGCAAGGATCTCCATTTCGCGTTTGGTAAGGCCGAAGTTTCGCGGCGGTTTCTCGCCCGAGGTATTGGTGCGCATGAAGTCCACAATGTCGCCGACGGCCTCGCGCCCGATCCAGTACTGGCCGCTCATGACGGTGCGAATGGCCTTCATCAGCAGTTGGGTGGCGGCTTCCTTCATGACCACGCCACGCGCGCCCATCTGCAGCGCCTGCACGATCTGAAGGCGCTCGACCGCCGCGGTGAGCACGATGATCTTGGTGTTGAGTGCCTCCTCCGCGGCCGACAGCTCGCGCAACGCATCCATTCCCGGCACCCGCGGCATGGCCAGGTCCAGCAGAAGAATGTCAGGAGTCAGGCGGCGGGTTTGGGTGACGGCCTCAGCGCCGTCGGCCGCCTCGCCTACAACTTCCAGTTCGGGCTCGGCCTCCAGCAAGCGGCGCAGGCCATCGCGGAAGATGGTGTGGTCATCGGCGATGACAATGCGCACCGACGGGTCGTGCTTATCCATAAGACTCGTTTCCTTTCTGCGGAATGGTGATTTCGAGCCTGGAGCCGTGGCCCGGACTCGATTCCAGCACCATGTCTCCGCCCACGGCCCGGACGCGTTCCTTGATGACGGTCGGTCCGCGGTGTAAGTCGTCGAGCTCGGTCAAGGTGAAGCGGCCGGTAAAAGGAAAGCCCTTGCCGTCATCGTCAATGACCAGCTTCCACGCACCGTTTTGCGAGCCGAAGTGCACCATGGCCGACTGCGCGCCGCTGTGTCTCCGAATATTGACCAGGGCCTCTTGCACCACCCTGGCCAGCTCGCGGCAGGTGGCCGCCGGCAGGGTGACTTCCTGCAATTCGGAGACAAAGCGGGTGGCCACCCCGGTGTCTCTGGAAAAACGTTCTACGAGTTGGGCAATAAAGTCAAGCAATTGATGCGGCCCGACATCGGGAGGCCGCATGGTCTGCATCAGTTCGCGCAGGTTCAAGACCTCCTGGCGCAGCAAACCCTGGACCCGTTGCAGCTCGGAGGGGAGCTGCGAGTCACTGGTGCCGCGGCGGCGCAACACATCGATTTGCATCTCGATACTGATCAGCGACTGGATCACGGTGTCGTGCAGCTCGCGCGCTACCCGGGCGCGTTCCACCGCCCCCGCCCGAGAACGAAAATGGCGAAACAGATAAACGGAATACAGCGCGGGCCCAACCTGGCGCATGATGTTCTGGGCAAAACGAAGTTCCAGTTCGCGCCGCCGGCCGACGTAACCGTTGACCACCACAAAACGCCCAGTCCAGTCTCGTCCCATCTCATGGCTTACTACCAGGACCGAATCGGCCCCCGGGACCGGCATCGGCAGATGCTGGAGCTGCGAAGCTTCCAGCCGCCTTCCTTCGTCGTCCAGGGCGGCGATACGGTATCTCTGTTTTTGACCCGTGCTCTGCATGTAGAAGGTGTGAGGATAACCCCGCATCAGCTCAGCCGCCTGTTGAGCTGGAGCAATTTCTCGGGTAGCCACGGGCCGCTCCGGGGAGGCCTTAGTTACCCACTTAAAGACGCGCCCCGTGCTGCTCTGGCAGACAACTTCGTACACCTGCTGACTGGCAAAGACGCGGCCTAGTTCAATCATCGCGTCGTGCAGGGCCACCGCGAAACGGCCGCCGATGCCGGCCAGCGACAGGAGCCGATTGGTCAGATCGATCTCGGCCCGCAGTTCTTTCTCCCCTTCGGCCAGGAAGCCGAGCAGGAATCCGGTCATCAACAGAAAACCACAGCGCAGCACCAGCCGCGGCGCCTCCACGTTGGTGGACAGCAAATGCTGCAGCGGCGGAGGTCCGTACTTCACGCTTGCCGCTTGGAACAGCAACAGCCCGGCCCCGATCATGGCGGTGGTCAGGGTTTCCACAAAGCCCCATCGGAAGGCCGCCGCCAGCATCGCGAAGAGAAAGAAAATAAAGAAGATACTATTGGGCGCATCGGTGAACAGACACAACAGTGCGGGCCAGGCAATGTCGCTGACCTGGGCCCAAACGACGAAGCCGTGAGTCGGCACGCGATTTATCCGCAGCAGTGCCAGCAACAGCAGACTGTGGGCGATGTAACCCAGCAGGACAAGTCGTCCGAAGGTGTAATACACGCCGCTGGCCACAGGGTGGATTTGCCAGGCGACAAGCGACGTAAGTGCCAGAAACAAACGTGAAAAGGCCAGCACCTGCTCCACACGTCCGTCTTCGAACCGGAGCCCCGAAGCCCGGAGCCGGGACAGAAACCTGCGCGAAGACGTAGATGGCCGCAAAGTCATACCTTCACGCGAATCTGCCGGGAAGTTGGCTCGATTATGCCACTAAAGCGCCAAACCGCAAACCTAAATCGAGTGCTGACTGGCAAAAAAGTCGCATTAACCACGGAGGCACGGAGATCACGGAGGAAACTCTATAGAAACCAGAAACTCCGTGTCTCCGTGGTAAATGATTTTCGACGGCTGCAACAAGTCGGCGAACTGGCGCAAGAATCACCCTCTTTTGTGACCCCGCTCACTGCTTCCTGTGAAGTTAGGGCCTACGTTTAAACTTGCAGGGCAATGAGTTTTGGAAGCGATATGGCGTCGCCAAAGCGCCACAACCGTTTTCCCCAGACGCGCTGGGATCCGAGGGGGAAAGCCCCGCGTCCGGGTGCGCACCTCCCGTGGAGATGCAGGAGTTTTTTGTGGCCGGAAGGAAGTACCGATTATGAACTCCAGATCGTGGTTGAAAGTCCTATTCATCACTGCCGTCATGGCTTGGATCTCATCCGCGGCCTGGGGGCAGCACCCCGGCAAGACAACGGGCCCCAAGTATGACAAGGCCAATGAGGTAAAGATAAAGGGTGTCATCGTAGAAGTCCGCGAGGTGCCGGGCGAATTCGAGGGTCTCCACCTGGTGGTGAAAACCGATACCAAGACGGTGCTGGTGCACGTCGCTCCCAGCGAGTTCCTGAAAGAAATTGACACCTCGTTCAACAAAGGGGACCAGGTGGAAGTGGTGGGCGCAAAAGCTCCGGATGCGCCGGAAGAGGAAATACTGGCCCGCGAAATCACCGATGGAACTAATACGGCCACGCTGCGCGACGAGAAAGGCGTTCCCATCTGGGCGGGATGGAAGCCCTCAAAGACCGCAGGTAAATAGAATCTTAGTCTGGTGGGTGCCACCATTCATGCGGGGGAAGGCGCCCTTATTTTTCCACCCGCACAAATTCGCCGCTGGTGGCATCCACGGCAATCCGCAACTTGGTTTCGTCCTGACTGCTTCCATAGATCACGTGCCATAGCAACTGGCTCTTCGAGGCGTCCCAGTCGAGAACGAAGAAGGCCGGTTGTTTGGGGTCCTTTTGCGTGAGCTTTTCGCCGCCGTGCTTCTGCGCCACCGAATAAGCGCTGGCGCTGTCCACCTTGAGAAATCCAATATCGAATGTCGGGGTCGACGTGTTGCTTGGATTCCAAGTATCTTCGGCGGAAAAGCTGATGCCTGGTTCCGGAGCGTCGGGTCCCGCCAAACCTGACCAGACAAACAGTTTCATCATGCGCTTAGCGGGAGAGGCGAAGGAGGCGCGCCATAGGCCGCTCTTGCCTTCGTTGGTGGGGGCGTCAGCGCTAAACTGCGACTGCAAACGGAACGGCTTCACGTCTGCCGCCCACATGCGGGCCGACACGTACAGCTTCTGGAAGGCAGTGCGTCCGGTTTCGTATTCGGCTGGTTTGGCGACCGGTTTGGCGGACGGGCGCGATTCATTGCCGCCGCTAGTTTTATTGCCCGACGAACAGCCCGCCAGCAAACAAAGCAGCGCAACACAGGGAATGACAATCTTTCTCATGAAGAAGCACTTGGCACTTAGCATTTAGCACTACAGCCGATGCAATTATGCGGCCTGCGAGTTGCTAATCGCAAACTGCCGATTCCGCATTACTAGAAGCCATCTCATAAATAGCGGGGCGGCCCAAAGCGAAGCACCTCAGGGGCTAAAGCCCAGTCCGTAGCGAGCCATTTGCGGCACGGCTGAAGCCGTGCCCTGACACAAACCGGTTTAGGAGATAGCTTCTAGTTGCTAATTGCGAGTTGCTAATTCCCCGCCGACAAAAGTCCGTAAACGCTCAGTTGATTTGCCGTGCCCACGAATACTTTGCCACTCGCAATGGTAGGGACGGTAAACTTCGAGGCCGGGCCTGGGTTATCGCGCGCCAGCCGCTGATTGGAGTTGTACAACTCGCGTCCCAGATTTCTGGCGTCGTAGGCGCGCAGGACTGCGGCGCCAGGCGGCTTGGAGGTGTAATACCCATCGGTCTGCACCGCCCACACGATCCCATTCTGGTTGCCATTCGCCGAAACGCTCACGGTGTTGCGCGTCAAGGAGTAGATAGCCTGGGTTTGCGAAGCTGCGGGATGGGACAGCATTCCATTGTGGATAGGGAACGCTCGTATCGAATCCTTGAACGGGCTGACTCCCGACCCAAAATAGACGTAGCCATTCCAATAGGCGGGCGTACCCATCTGCTCGCGCAGCCCGGAGATTTCCTGCACCACCTGGGGATTGCGATTGCCCTCCGCCCGGTAGCCGCCGAGAGCGTCGCGGTTGAGGACGTAGATGTGGCCGTTCTTGCCGCTGGTCACCGCCAGATGCGGATAAGGACCGGGCTGGTCGGGCAGCAGAACGACGCCAGCCGATCCCAGATCCAAATCGTCGCGCGCCATGGCTGCCTGATCGAAAGGCGTGAAGTAATCCAGCAGCGATAAACCGACCGGCCCCGGCTTCAACTTTACGACGCTGTCGCTCATATCCACACCGGGCTGCTCCCCGAATGCGTCGAACGGACCGTTGGCAACCGAGAAATAAAGATTGCCGTCCGCATCCGCGGAGATCCCGCAGCCGCTCATCCAGATGCCTCCCTGATAGCCATTGGGAGTAGTGACCCAACTTCCGGTCTGCTTCAGCGTGGTCGCGTCGTAAGCAATGACCCAGCCGTGATAAGCGCCAAAATCGCCGTAGGATGCAAAGGCGACATACAGCCGGCCACGGTCGAGCAGCAGCGCGGCCCTTTGCAATTGGAAGCGGGAATCAAAGGCCAGCACGCCATCTACGCTTTCTCGCGCGGCGCCGGGATACGTCGCCTGGATAGGCTGCGGCCCGCCGAATTTTTCCGCGCCCGAAGCCAGATCCAGCGCATGGAGGCGGTGATAAAAGGCGCCATTCTCCTTGGTGGCCGCCACCACATAGATGGTGTTGCTGGTTGCGTCGATCACCGGAGTGCTGGTGATTCCTATTTCCGGCACGATGTCGCTCGCGTTCACGTCCGCCGGGCTCACGGTGGTGATGCCGGCGTCCGGGTTCAGGAAGCTGACTCGCCACAGCGGCGTCGCAGAACTGGAGTCTGCATCGAACGCGTAAACACTGTCGTGCTGGGTTGCCACTACCACGACGTTATGAACACCGCTTCCCGGAATTGCCACCTGCGGCATGTAGAGCGGCTGGGCGTAAACATAACCATCCAGCGGATAGGAGTACAGCTTGCCGAACCGCGCGGGATTCACGTTGGCCGGCGTCAACACGGTTTCGTTGAGGTACTGGCCGGTCCGGGCATTGTCATTGTGGTAGGTGCTCACCGCAGTGACAGCGGCATGGTCAACAATCCCAGCACCGCTTGCCGCAAATGGGGCAGTGGTTGCTATGAGGTCTTCACCATTGGCGCCTGCGGGCTGGGTCCGGCCCCAGTGGTGCATCTGGAAGACAATCACAAGCAGCGTCATGCCCGCTCCCACGGAAAATAACTGCGAGTGGCTGCGCGAGAGCGCAAGCACAATTCGGGAGAAGTTGCGCAGCCCAACGTAAGCGGCCAGACCGACGCCGAGACACAGCACCGCCATCGCAGCCGGAGCTTTCAACACTGCTAAACAGAATTGCAGATGCATAACATCAGTACTTGCGGATGGCACTTAGCTTCGTAACCCCAGAATGGATCCAAAGTGGCGACGCGGGCGACCACATTCTCAATTCGCGACACGTTCCTTATAAGATGCTCGTGCCGGCCTGGGTGATGCACGTGGCACGGCCGCCAAAGCGTCAGCGCAGCTTCGGACAAGAGTGCGCCTCCGTGTAGAATCAAGCCATGGCCTTCCAGGAATCGGGCAACGACGGCAACTCGCACAAAGGCAAGTCTCCGCCGCCTGACGACACTCGCCAGGAAGCCGCTTATCTCAAGATGCTGGGCGAAAAACAGCGTCCCGTTCGCATCAAGCTGATGGACGGCGACATTGTCCGCGGCTGGATCGAATATTACGACCGCCGCATGGTGCGTCTGACCCGCGAGGGAGCGCCCAACCTGTTCATCTTCAAGCACGAGATTGCCTACATCGCCGAAGACACTGGGCGCAAACCGCGTCCAGACGGGCCTGCCCCAGCCGGGAACGGCAACTCCGCTAGCGGTCCGGAATGACGCAGTACCTGCCAGAGGTGGAAGCGATCGCCCGAGAAGCCGGGGCGCTGCTCCTGGGCTACTTCGCCGGCCATGTCACCATCGAGTACAAAGGCGACGTGGACCTGGTGACCGAGGCCGACCGCGCCTCGGAAAAGATGATTGTCGAGCGCTTGCGCTCCCGCTGGCCGGAACACGGCGTCGTCGGCGAAGAGGGCGCCCGCAGCGGTCCCGGCGCCGACTACCGCTGGTATGTCGATCCCCTCGATGGCACCACCAACTTTGCTCACGGCTATCCGGTGTTCTGCGTCTCGATTGGGCTGGTGCGCAACGCCACCGTTGAAAAAGATGAGCAACTCGAAGTCGGCGTACTTTACGACCCGACTCGCGACGAGATGTTCTCTGCGCAGCGCGGCCAGGGCGCGACCCTGAACGGCAAACCGATCCATGCTTCCCAAACCAAGACGCTGGCGGAATCGATTCTCGGTACTGGCTTTCCCAGCCACAAGCGGCACAAGAATCCCAACATCCACTTCTATCACCAGATCACCTTGCGCTCGCACGGCTTGCGGCGCGCTGGATCGGCGGCCCTCGACCTGGCCAATGTTGCCTGCGGGCGCTACGACGGCTTCTGGGAGTTCAATCTGAATCCGTGGGACACCGCCGCAGGCGCACTTTTGGTCCAGGAGGCCGGCGGACGCGTGACCCGCTTTGACGGTTCACCGTTTCGCCTCGACAGCCGCGAAGTGCTGGCGACGAACGGCCTCATTCATCAGGAACTGATTACGAACTTCGAGGAGATCTTCGCCGGCCGCGGGCTGGAGCCGTTGCCCTCTGCTGTGGAGTATGCCAAGTCGCGGAAATAGCGGGCGGCGTCCGGCGAGCTGCGTCGCTCTTTTCGCGGAAGTGGGCGATAACCTCGTCACGGGAAATTGGTTTTACCCTGCCACTTTTCAGCTCGTCATAGCGGCGGTCGAGCATCTCCCGCGCTTGCAGCACTTCGTCAAAGTATCCCGCCATTGCGTCCTCAACCAGGTCGTCAGTCGCCCGTCCGCTCTGCGTGGACAGGTCTTTGAGTTTCTTTTCCGTCTCGGGGGTGAAGTGTACTTCCATGGCTTTCAGGGTACGGCATCCATTATGAAACATCAAACCTGACGCATACAAGCCCGCTGTTTACGCCCCTTACCGCGCCCAATTCTGCGGTAAAATCACTCGGTGAACAATCCGCTGTTGAACCGCACCGTTGCCAAGCGCCCCGACTTGGTCCGTCTCCAGGGCCGCATTCTGTTCCTCACCGAAGACCCCGAGCTCATCAAGCGCCAGCTTGCGGGCGAGGACCTTCCCTGGGACACGCAGCATCCGGAGCGCAATCCCAAGCTGCGCGACGACATCTCCACCGACGAAATTACGCCGGCGCATATCTGCTTTTTCTTCGATGAGACGCTGGGCGAATTTCCCTACACCGGCCTGAAGTGCGGCAATGAGTTGCCCATCAAGCGCGGAGACGTAAAGCGCGGCGGCTTCGTGTGCGCGGTCAGCGGCAAGCGGCGGGGCAAAGGGTCGAGCCGCGAGCAGTCGCCCTACGCCGAGATGTCGGCGGGTATCAAGCTGGTGATCGCCGAGAACATCGAGCGCATTTACAAGCAGAATTGCCAGAACCTGGGGGTGCTGACCTCGACCGAGTTTGGATTGATCGACAAGGTCCGCCGTGGCGAAGAAATCCCGCTGACGGAGTTCACCCGGGGCGAAGACGAGATCACCCGCCAGGTTATCGAATACGGCGGCCTGTTTCCGTTCAACGTCGCGCGCTTGCAGGGCAAGGTTTTTCTGCCGCCGATCCACACCAAGCCCCGCCCCATGACCATCGCGGAGAAAATTTTTGCGCGCCACATGGTGCACGGCGCCAATCAGGTTGGCGTCGAGGCGGTAAAGCCCGGCGACACCGGATTCGCCCGCACCGATCTGCGCTTCAGCCATGAATACGTCACGCCCATGGCGGCCATTTTCTTCGAGCACTTTCTGGGCAAAGATGCGCCGGTCACCGACGCCGGCAGCATCCTGTTCTTCCGCGATCACCTCACCTTCCTCGATGAAGTGCTGTCGGAAGAAAAGCGCAAGATGGGCCTGCTGGACCTGGCGACCCAGTTGAAGTGGAAGCAGGAAGACTTCGCCAAGTCGCGCGGCATCAAGTTGCACGGCGAGTTGCGCGACCGCAAAGGCTCGGAAGGCATCTGCCATTCCATCGTGACCGAGAGCTATGCGCTGCCCGGCCAGCTCAACGTCGGTTCCGATTCGCACACGCCGCACGTGGGCGCCATGGGGTGCGTGGCCTTCGGCATCGGCACCACTGATGTCTTCAACTCCTGGTTCACCAAAGACGTTCGTGTGAAGGTGCCAGAGTCGGTGAAGGTGGTCATTCGCGGCAAGAAGCGCGAGAACGTCACCGCGAAGGACTTCATCCTGAAGCTGCTCTCGCTGGAATACATTCGCAGCGGTAAAGCGCTGGCCAAGGTCATCGAATATTCCGGCGAAGCCATCGAGGCCCTAGGCGTGGATGAACGCGCCACCATGACCAACATGGCGGCGGAGATCGGCGGATTCACCGGCATCGTGGCGCCCGATCAGAAGGTGGTTGACTTCCTGATGGAGCGGCGCGGCATGAGCGAGAACGAGGCCGGAACGCTGATCGAAGGCTTGTATAGCGATGCCGACGCGCACTACGCGCATGTGATCTCGCTCGACGCCGCGGAAATCTATCCCATGGTGGCGACGCCCGGCGATCCCGGCAATGGCAAGTTCGTGCGCGAACTGAATACGCCGGTCCCGGTGGAGATAGCCTACGGCGGCACTTGCACCGCGGGCAAGAACGAAGACATGGACATGTACGCGCGCGTGCTCAGCGATGCCTTACGGCAAGGCAAGCGGGTTGCGGAGAATTGCAAGTTCTATCTCCAGTTCGGATCGCAGGAGACGCGCGAATACTGCGTGCGTAAGGGCTATCTCGACGTCTTCAGCAAAGCCGGCGCGCAGGTGATCGAGCCTAGTTGCGGCGCCTGCATCAACGCCGGACCGGGTGTCTCCACGCGTCCCGACCAGGTGGTCATCAGCGCGCAGAACCGGAACTTTCCGGGGCGCAGCGGTCCGGGACAAATGTATCTGGCGAGTCCGTTGACAGTGGCGGCCAGCGCCATCGCCGGCTACATCGTCGAGTACGAACCGGCGGCCGAGCGCGAACCTGCACACGCGGCGTGAGCCGCTCGATCAGGATCGCTGGATGCCACGCAACCGCGTTTTTTGATACTATCGTGGTCACTACTCCAGCCGGAATTGCTCCATTCGAGACGGTAGAGGAGACACTGTTTTATGGCTTATGTAATCGCGGAACCTTGCATCAACACCAAAGACACGGCCTGCGTCGATGCCTGTCCGGTGGACTGCATCCACCCCAAGAAGGACAGCGATAAGTTCCCGACCGAAGAGATGTTGTACATCGATCCGGTCGAGTGCATCGATTGCGGCGCCTGCGTGCCGGTGTGCCCGGTTTCGGCGATTTTCGCGCTCGACGATCTGCCCGAGAAGTGGAAAGAGTATACCGAGCGCAACGCCAAGTATTTCGGGCGTTAGCTCGCTCGCTACTTTCCGCCGCCGCGAATCTTCCACAGCATTTGTCGCAGCATGCCCAGCCAGAGTTCGGCGTCCCCGGCTTGCAGGTTCAGCCGGCGCACCAGGCGGCGCACCTTGTCCTCGGTCAAACTTTCGGCGCGTGGATTCACATAGCCGCTGGCGCGCAGGGCCTGCAGCAATACTTCACTGATTCGCTCGACTTCGCCGGCGCTGGCGCGCTTCACTTTCTCCGTTTGCCGTGCGGCTCTTGAGTCGCGGCTTAGTTCGTACAGGCAGACCGCCACCGCCTGCCCCAGGTTCATGGAGATATGTTCTTCGCGCGTCGGAATGCGCATGAGCCAGTGGCAGTGGCTGAGGTCCTTGGTCGCCAGGCCAAACTTTTCCGTGCCGAACAGCAGCGCCACCCGGCCGGAGGCGAGCTGTTTGCGGATTACGCGCGCCCCGTGTTCCAGCCGTTTGAGCGGATGTTGCAGTTCGCGATGCCGGACCGCGGTGGTGCCGACCACCAGCGCGCAATCGGCAACGGCATCGGCCAGGCTCTGGTACTCCTCGGCGTTGGCCAGCAATTCCGCGGCGCCAACGGCCGAGCGCGCCTCGCGAAACGCGACCTCGTAGGGATTCACCACCCGCAAGTGGAGAAAACCGAAGTTGCTCATGGCGCGCGCCGCCGCCCCGATGTTGAGCGGGTTGCGCGGGGCAACTAAGACCACACAAAGCCGATCGACCTCTGCTTGCATTAGCTCAGTTTATGGCGTTTTCGGATTTGGCGTCGTCCCGGTAGGACCGGCTAGTTGGGCTCTTCTTCCGGGGTTAGGCGGCTTCGCCTGAAACTCGAAGCTCGAAACTCGAAACTTGAAACTCGAAACTTCCTCTGTGGTGAATTACTCTTAAACGCATGGGCCGCATCCACGTTCTCTCCGAAAACGTAGCCAACAAGATTGCCGCCGGCGAAGTCGTGGAACGCCCCGCTTCGGTGGTCAAGGAGCTGTTGGAAAACGCGCTGGATGCCGGTGCACGCCGCATTCGGGTCACCGTGGAAGCGGGCGGCAAGAAGCTGATCCAGGTGACCGACGACGGCTGCGGCATGGTGCGCGACGATGCCATGCTGGCCTTCGAGCGCCACGCCACCTCCAAGATCCGCAACGCCGACGACTTGCTCAACATCGCAACCCTGGGATTTCGTGGAGAGGCGCTGCCCTCGATGGCTTCCGTCAGCCGCCTCCGTCTGGAGACCCATGCGCCCGATGACGCTGCCGGAACGGTGATCGAGATCGCCGGCGGCAAGCTGCTGACGGTTGAGGAGGCGGGCCTGCCTCTGGGCACCTGCATCACGGTGCGCGACCTGTTCTTCAACATTCCCGCGCGCCGCAAATTCCTGAAGGCTGAATCCACCGAGCTGTCGCACATTGCATCGCTGGTGACGCATTATGCCCTGGCCCATCCCGAGATGCATTGGGAGCTGCACGCCGCGACCAACGCCATGTTGATCGCGCCGCCCGTGGCCGGCCACTCGCAACGTATCTATCAGGTGTTTGGCAAGGAGACGCTCGATCAGTTGATCCCGCTGAGCGCGCTGCTGCCGCTGTCGCACGTGGGACTGCCGCAACCTCCGCCGTGGCGGCGCGACGAAGACTACGAACCGCCGGTCGCCGGCGACGTAAAACTGCACGGCTTTGTTTCGCGGCCGGAGATCCAGAAGCTCAACCGCAACTCGATTTTCATCTTCGTCAATGGCCGCCTGATTCGCGATCGCGTGGTGCAGCACGCCCTCACCGAGGCCTACCGCAACATCCTTCCGCCGACTGTCTTTCCCATCGTGCTGCTGTTCCTGGAGATGCCGTTCACCGAGGTTGATGTCAACGTGCATCCCTCCAAGACCGAGGTGCGCTTTCGGCAATCCTCGGTGCTGCATGACTTCATTCGCGATTCAGTCCGCGCCGTCCTGATGAAAACCCGCCCCGTGCCCGCGTTCATCGCGGAGATTCACGCGCAACCCACAGCTTCGCCTTCCCTCACGTCTGGGGCCCGCGATTTTACGGCCGACGAGTTGCAGGTGACCGCTGCCGATGCGGCGTTTGCCTTGCGTCCGCCCGAGGTCCCACCGTTCAGTGCGCGGTTGCAGTTTGAAGGCGGCGGCTTTGCGGTCGAAGGAAATGCAGCTGTTCCCGTGGCCCGCTTCCCTCCGCAGACATTTGGCGGTCCCGTAGCAGCCGCTGCAACCATGACGCGGGGCGCCGAGGGATGTTCTGCCGTGGTCGCGGACGACGACGCACCTGCGGGATTGGATTCGTTGAGCACGCTTCGTCCGGTCGGCCAGATTCGCGACTCCTTCATCCTGGCGATCAATCCGCAAGGCCTGTGGATCATCGACCAGCATGTCGCCCACGAACGCATTCTGTTCGAGAAAATCTGCAAACTGCGCCTGGCCGAGTCGCCCGAAAAGCAGCAACTGCTGATGCCGCTCATCGTCGAGTTGACGCCGGGCCAGATGTCGGTTTTCGCCGAGATTTCCGACGAGCTGACCCGCAACGGTTTTGAGGTGGAACCGTTCGGCTCGCGCACCATCGCCGTCAAGACCACGGCAGCGGGAGTCACGGCGACGGACGTCGAGCACCTGCTGCACGAAATCCTGGACCAGTTCGAGCGTGACGAACAGGTGCTGAACCTGGAAAAGATTCGCACCAGCATCGCCGCCAGCATCGCGTGCCATGCCGCCATCAAGGTCAACATGCCGCTGGAACAGAACAAAATGGAGTGGCTACTGAGCGAGTTGGCCAAAACCGATTGCCCCATGAGCTGTCCGCACGGCCGGCCGGTGGTTCTGCGGTATTCTGTTAAGGACATTCAGCGGGCGTTTAAGCGAATCTGAAGTGAGCAACTAGCAATTAGCAATTAGCAGCTAGCAACTAGCAACTAGCTATCACCACTCGGCAATTCGCACTTGGCACGTAGCCCTTAGCCCTTAGCATTTAGTGCTTCCGGAGCCTGATTTTTTCTCCTTAGGATTTTCACTAGTCGCTAATTGCCAAATGCTGACAACTGACAACTGACTACAGACAACTGCTTTCTATGCACGAACAGCAATTACAGGAGCTGCGCCGGGAAAAGTGGCGCTTGAACGGGCGGCCCATCCGCACGCTGGACGAGGCGCGGGAGTTCATCGACTCCGTGGGATTTTGTCTGCTTTACCCGCAACGGCCCGCGGTCCTCGTGCCGACTTTCGTGGGCGCCTATGCCGGCAGTGACGAGCATTTGCCCGCCCGGCAGATGGCCTTCGCCGATCCCAGCGCGCGCGACGCCAAGCATCTGATGGTCCGCCTGCTGCGCGAAAAAGCGGCCTACGAGGCGAACGTCTTCCCCGACAATAACTTCATCGTTTCGGCCTCGGTGTTTCCTTATTTTTACGGATTGGTGGGCGATCGAAACCCTCGCCAGGCGCCCAAAGTCGGGGCGCGCTCCGAATATTCTCCGCTGGCGATCGACGCGTTTCAAATCATCCAGAAGGAAGGGCCGATCTCCGAGTACCGGCTGCGCGAGTTGCTGGGCGGCGACATCTCCGCCGCGGCCCTGGATCGCGCGCTGGATGAATTGTGGGCCAAGCTGCGCATTACCCGCGTGGATTACAGCCAGGAAAAAGGCGTGTTCTGGGACGTGCTCTTCCGCTGGTCACCCGAGGCGGTGAAAGAGGGCATGCACGTCTCGGTGGCCGAGGCGCTAACGGCGCTGGTTTCGAAGTATCTCGATTGTGTAGTGGCGGCCCAGCAGGAAGAGGTGGAACACTTCTTCTCCAACCTCATCGGCCGCGCGCGGGTCCGCGAAGCCATCAGCGCGCTGCAAGCCGCGCGTGAACTGAGTTTCGTTCACGTTGCCGGCCGCGTTCTGCTGCAGGTGTCCTCGGTGGAATTGCCGGCCGTGCATCCCGTTGAGCGGAAGTTCAAACTCCAGCCGCGCTTCACGCCGCAGCCGCCCCGGCCCGGCAAGCCACTGGTGCAGCGCCGGCCCAGAAAATCGGCGTTGCCATCGCCATCAACCCCAGTCCCTCCCGCCAAGGACACCGGCAAGGAATGAGCACAGCCCGCAAGTTGGTGATCGCCATTGACGGGCCGGCAGGCTCGGGCAAGAGCACCATCGCCGCGCGCCTGGCCAAGAAGCTGGGTTACGTGAACCTGGAAAGCGGCGCCATGTATCGTGCCCTGGCGCTGAAGGCAATGGAGCAGCAGGTTTCTCTGGACGACGGCGAAGCGCTGCGGCAGTTGGCGAACGGCATGGTGATCGAGCTCGAACCGCACGAGGAAGGCAACCGCGTGCGGCTGGACGGTTGCGATGTTTCGCAGCGGATACGCGCCGCCGATGTCACCGCCGCGGCGTCGCGCGTTTCCATCCACCCCCAGGTGCGCGAGGTGATGGTGAAGCGCCAGCGCGCGTTGGGGATACAAGGCGGCGTGGTGATGGAAGGCCGCGACATTGGCACCGCGGTGTTTCCCAACGCGGATGTCAAGATCTTTCTCGATGCCGAGGAAAGCGTTCGCGCCGAGCGCCGGGCAGTGCAGATCGGACCGCGCTCCACGGAAGACACGCAACGCGTGATGGCGGATCTGGCGGCGCGCGATCAGCGCGACCGCACGCGTTCGGCATCGCCGCTGGTCGCCGCGCCCGACGCGGTACACGTCGATACTACGCACAAGAGTATTGACGAGGTGGTCGCGGAGGTGGAGGAGATCGTGAAGAAAGTGGCTAGTGATTAGTGGATAGTTTCGAGTTTCAAGTTTGTCATCCTGAGCGAGGTCGCCGCGGCGACCGAGTCGAAGGATCTGCGGTTGTTCCTGGGGGCGTGACTGCAGCGGCGAACCGCAGATCCCTCGACTCGGGCCGAAGCGGCCCTCCCTCGGGATGACAGGATGCCCTAACGCACAGAAGCACGGATCTCTCCGTGCCTCTGCCGCAAATGAAACTATCCCTTCGTTATCTCGCTACCGCAACTCTAACCACTAGCCACTCGCTTCACCCCTTGGTTATCCGGATATCGCCGGCACCGGCGTTGATTTGCAGCTTGCTGGCGCCGTTGCCGACGGCGCCCGACGCCCGCGCCGAACCGTTGCTTTGGTCGATCTTCAGGGCTTCGAACTCGGAGGTGATGTCGCCCTTGCTGGTGGCGGCCTGCACCTGGAATCCCGCCTTGGGCGGCAGCACCAGCGAGATGCTACCGCGTTTGCTGGAAAGGCTGATTCTGCCCAGCGGCAGTTTGTCGGCCGCGCGCACTTCGACATCGCCATTTGTGGTCTCCAGCTGCAAGTCCCCGGACACGTTCTCGATGTGGACGTCCTTGGACCGGGTGAAGATAAGACGGCTGGGGCCGCTGAGATCGTTGCCCCGCACTTCGTCGCCGGCGATTTCCAAATCGCCGGGCACCGACGCGATCTGCATGTCCGACCGCGACGACTTGAAGGTCACAGTCTTGGCGATCTTGCTGAGGCGAATATCGTCGAAGAAGTCGCCGTTAAGATGGACCGCGCCGGCCACCTCATCGATGGTGACATTGTCGATATGGCCTTCCACCTCAAGATCGCCGGCAATCTTGGAGGCGCGCACCGAACCGCTCTGCAAGCTGATGTTCACCGTGCCGCTGATATCGTTCAGGGTGACGTCGCCATGCTGCAACTCGACCTTGACATCGGCCTTGCGGTCATTGGCGGTCACGTCGCCGCGTTTGCTGGCAACATCAAGGGTCGCGTCGCGGGGCACGAAGATCTCCATGTCGGCCTCTACTCCGTGCTCGCCGGCGCCGTTGGTGTTAGCGTTTAGCACCACCGAATTCCCCGTCACCGTGACCTGTGGCTTGGTCCCGTCGTTGTACTTATTGGCGTCGTTCTGGCTCGGCGCATACACCTTCTTGTGCACCACTACGCGCAGAGTGTTGTCGTCGGCGGGCGCAATGGTCAGGCTGCCGTGATCGCAGACCACGCGCAAATTGCCGTGCGCCGGAAACGCCTGCTGCAGGGTGTCGTCGAAGGTAAATGCGGTGCCGAAGATGCCGCCAAGATCGTCGTCCATCTGGATGTGATCGCGCACCCCACCCCAGTCAATGTCCGACGAGTAGTGCGCGGAGACGCCCAAAGCCACCAGAGTGATCAACAGCAGAATTCCTCCAGCGCCCAGATGACGCGTGCGATATCCCATGCGCTGCGACATAGTGTGCTCAATCAGAGCTATCACGCCCCACAGAATTAGCAGCAAGGGCCACCAGTGGCCGAAGAAGTGCCAGATCGGAAAGTGGATTCCGAAGTTTCGCAGCAGAAACAGCAGGCCGACAACGATCAGCACCAGTGGCCACGCAATCGAGCGCCGATAGCGATACGGCGGCGGCAGCGGATACTGATATTGCGGCGGAGGCGGTGGTGGCGGATAAGTATTCTGGCTAGCCATTGTGCACCTCCGGATCGTTAGGATTCTCAGGATTATTCCAATTCGCCCCCGGCGTGATGGCCCCGGCCGGAGGAGCCGGCGGTGGCGTTACCACCGGCGGTGGCGGCGGATACGGCGGCATCGGTTGTCCCGGCCTGCCAGGTAGTACGATGGGCGGGTAATCACGAGGCACATGGCCTTCGACCGAAGCGTTGTGTTGCAGGAACATGATCAGACCGATCACGATCAACAGGGCCGGCCAGGTGCTGCCAAAGTCCATCCAACGCGAGTGTCCTAACTGGTCAAGCAGAAACAGCACCCCGATGGTGATCAGAACAACCGGCCCCATGAAGCCATGAGCACGGCAACGAGCACACGAACAATTAGGGTTACACCGGAATCTCATGATGCCCTCCTCACCAGCCCATCCCGCGGCGCCGCATCAGCACCCGAATGCCGACAGCGATGAGCACGAGCGGCCAAAACCGCCATATACGGTCGAAGTTCACCACGTCCATCTCGTTGAGCAAGAAAAGTACGCCTAATCCGATCAGGACGAACGCGCCAATCGGCACTCGCGACGGCGGGCAGCATTCGGCGTCTGCAGGTTGCCCCTCCGGAGCTGCTGGCGAAGGCGTCGACGTAAGAGGTACTGCGCCGGCAGCGACACCCGGAGTCGGATTCGGCGCCGGGCCGGCTGACGAGAACATGCGGTTAAGGCCGAGCGGATCCGGCGGCGGCAAGCCCATCTGGCGGGCGCGCGCTGTCTGATACGCCTCGATTGGCATATAGATTACGAACGCAGCGATGCCCAAACCGAAGATGCCATTCACGTGCGCGGCCATCCAGATCAGAGTGGCGAAGATCAGCACGTGTACGAAACCCTTGGCGTATTCGCCGTTGTACATGGCCCCGACCCCGGGAATGAATCCCAGCAGCGCGGCCAGGCGGGGATTTCCGAGCCCGGCTACCGGTGGAGCACCCGGCGGCACGGCGGTAGTACCGGGCGGTGGTATGGCGCCGCTCAGCTGCGAGGCCAAACATTCCTCGCAATAGATAACGCCACGGATGTCTCGCACGCAGCTGTTGCACAGTGGTTTCCCACACGTACGGCAGAATGCGACTGCGGGAACGTCGGCATGATTGGCGCAGTTCATGCGGTTCTCCTGTTCAGCCGGGCCTGATTGGTTAAATTCTTCATCCCTGATCCATTCCCCGCCGGAGACCTGGCCAGCTCGGGCTGGCTGGCGTCGTGGGTGTAGTTCTGATTCGTGCGATTCTTGTCCTGCTGGTTATCGCTCTTGGGTTGGGTCTTGGGCGCTGGTTCTTCCGGCTGCTGCTTCTCCGGAGTCGCGACGCGGCGCAAGTCGCGCACCCGCGACTCGATCTCGTACACCAGGCGAAGGTTGTCGTAGTAACGAATTACGCGCGCCTGAGTCGAGGAATAAGTCTTGGCAATGCCTTTGGAGCTCAAGTCCAGCCGCCGCAGATCGCTGAGATGGAGCCCGGCGATGCTGAGCAGCAGGGTGATGGAGAAGAAGGCCATGCCAAACGACATGGCGAAGCGCGGGGTGGCGACCGGAGCGAAGATCGGCGCCAAGCGGCCCTTCACCTTGTCGAGCCAGCCCTCGCCACGCTGTAGAACTACGGCGTGCTCCGAGGGAAGCGCCCCAATGGTCTGGGTCAGAATGTTGTGCACCAGGTGGCGCGGGGGTTCAACCTCATCCAGCCCCTTCAGCCAGTGCAGGCCCGCCGTGGCCTCTTCGACCATGGAGTGGCAGGCCGGGCAGGACTGCTGGTGCGCCTCAAACGCGGCCAGCGTAGTGCCGTGCAGAGCACCATCGATGGCTTCGGCCAGCAGGCCTTCGCACTCGATGCATTGCATTGCGGATTGGTTCTCGCTGGGCATCAACTCACCTGTTTGTAACTACGTTGTAACAGCCTCGCAAGTTCCGTTCGCCCACGATTTATGCGACTTTTCACCGTGCCTTCAGGGACTTTGAGGACTAGGGCAATGTCTTTGTAGTCCATATCCTGGAGATCGCGCAGGATGACCGCCTCCCGCAGCTCGGGAGAGAGCTTGCGCAGGGCCTGATGGACCAGCTTCTGCGCCTCCTGGCTGCGCATCCGGGCTTCGGGACCGGCCGAGCGGTCTTCCAGCTTTTCGGCCAGGCTCAGGCCATCGTCCTGGTTGCCCGGCGTGGCCTCCAGCGAGTCGGTGATGCGGTCGTACTTTCCCTTGCGAAAGTGGTCCACCAGCAGATTTCGCGTGACCGTGGTGACCCAGGTCATAAACGAAGCCCGCGTGGTGTCGAAGGTGCTGAGTGTGCGATACATTTTGATGAATACTTCCTGGGTGAGGTCAGCCGCATCGTCGGGCGATCCCGAAAAGCGATAGCAGATGTTATAGATCCGGCGATGATACTGCTGAACGATTTCCTGCCAGGCCGCAGCGTCGCCGGTAACACAGCGACGGACGAGGGCATTGACGGCTTGGATATCGTCCAATCAGCGCTCCCAAGGGGCGTGACTCCTGGCCCAATCCCACTCACTGCTAAAGACTTATACGAAGGCGCACAGACCGAAGTTCGATCCAATCAGGGCAGACTCCACCCCTTCTGGCATTCGCCAGAAACCCCGGACGTGTGCATGGTTTTCGCCTGCATTGTAGCAGGGGCGGGAAGCTTCGGGCGGTGACGACAAGAGGAACGAAGCGCGCAAAACGCACCGAAGTTTCCGTAGTCCCAAATTAGAACTACGAACTACTAAGGTGGCAGTTTGTGCGCGCCAGATTATGCTGCGGATTGGAGCCTGAAAGTGGTATGCTGCGAAAAGGTTGTGTGGAGTTCTCCCTTGTCGCGCCATGCCGGGGATGAATTGCCATCGACAACGCACGTGCCGCCCAAAGTCCTGCGGTTGACAGGAGCCCCCGATCAATAGGGGGCGACCTTGCGCAATTTGCGGTACCCAGGTACTCGACAAGCACGTAACAAATTCCGTATTTTGCGCGGTGGGATTAGTGACTTCGGACGTGCGCGCGCCATAGGTTTGCGCGGGTCTGGCCCGATGCCGCTTATTGTCATCGTCGCGCTAGTGATTGGGGTTGCAGGATTGCTTTGGCTCCTGCGATGCAAGCTTAGCAGTGATCGGGAACTGGTGCGCCTGCGCCAGCAAGCCGAGAACCAGCAACAACTCCTCTTCTCAGCCAATCCTTATCCCATGTGGATTTATGACTGCGCGACCTTGCGCTTTGTCTCCGTGAATGATGCCGCGGTGCGGACCTACGGGTTTTCCCGGGAGGAATTCCTGGGAATGACAGTCTTGGATATACGCCCTCACGAGGGGAAACCGACGTTGCTGGACCATGGGAACCATCTCCATCCCGGGTTGAACGGCCTTGGAATCCGGCGCCACCGGAAAAAGGACGGCAGTCTTCTATTCGTCGAGACCAGTGGGTTTGCTTTCGAGCGAGATGGCGGTCACTACGAATTGGTATTGGCCAACGACGTCACGGAACGAAAGCTTACAGAGGAGGCGCTAAGAGAATCGCAAGCCTCCCTACAGTTGCTGGTGGACAACGCACCTTTCGGCATCATCCGGACTTCGCTCAAGGAGGACCGTTTTGAATCGCTGAATCCAGCGATGCTGAAGATCCTGGGCGGATACAGTCTCGACAAAGCCCTGCGCCTGAAACTGTCAACTCAGCTTTATCCCGACCCTAAGGACCGTAGCCGGCTGATGGAAGTACTTCGGCAAGATGCCAGAGTTCAGGGCTATGAACTCAGCCTAGTCCGGCGTGATGGAAGCACGGTCCCGGTGCGAGTCTCCGGTTTGCTGGCTCGCGACCCTCGCACATATAAGGAGTACTTCGCCGGTTACGTCGAAGACATGACCCAGCAGAGCGCCCTGGAGCAGCAGGTCCGGCAGGTGCAGAAACTGGAGGCGGTGGCCCGGCTGGCAGGAGGCGTCGCCCACGATTTCAACAACATTCTGGTGGTGATCAAGCTCTCCACCGAATTGATGCTGGCTCAAACCACCTTGGACAATCCGCTGAGCAAGTCGCTGTTGCAAGTTTCCAACGCGGCCGACCGGGCCGCCGCCCTCACCCGGCAGATGCTGGCGCTGGGCCGGCAGCAGATCATGCAGGCCCGCGTCATCAATGTGAATTCCGTGGTAACCGAGACTTCGCACATGTTGCGCCGCATCATCGGAGAAGACATTCGACTGGTGACCAACCTATGCGACACCCTGGAGAATTCCCGCTTGGATCCCAATCAGGTTGGCCAAGTGGTCCTCAACCTGGCGATCAACGCGCGCGATGCCATGCCCGAAGGCGGCGTCCTCCATCTCGAAACCGCCAACGTCGACTTAGACAATGCCTACGCCCAGGAGCATCCGCCCGTTCTACCCGGGCGCTACGTGATGTTAGCGGTTAGCGACACCGGGACCGGCATCGACAAGTCGATTCTGCCGCGCATTTTCGATCCTTTCTTCACCACCAAGGAAGTAGGCAAAGGCACCGGCCTGGGGCTGTCGATCGTATACGGAATTGTGAAACAGAGCGGCGGCTACGTCTGGGTTTACAGCGAACCGGCGCATGGTACAACCTTCAAACTCTACTTCCCCGCGATTGCGGCGCCCTTGGAAAATCCGCTGGTGTGCAACGATGCGTACTCGGAGCCTAGCGGTCAAACCATCCTGATTGTCGAAGACGAAACCACCATTCGCGGCAATGTGCGCGAGTGTTTGCAGCAGTTGGGCTACCACGTCGTCGAAGCTGAGAACGGGGAGGCCGCACTGCAGGTTTGCGAGCAGCTTCAGGGCAAAGTCGATCTGGTCCTTTCCGACTTGGTGATGCCGGGCATGGGAGGCTATGAACTGGCCGGCCGGCTGGCCCAGCATCACCCCGCGGTGCGAATGCTGTTCATGTCAGGCTACACGGAAGACAGCGCAGCGCGGCGCGACATCCTGTTGCAGGGCAGTGCATTTCTGCAAAAGCCATTCAGCGTCGCCGACTTGTCCACTGCCGTCCACCAGGCCTTGGCGATTCGCCCAGCCACGGTTTAACAGCCGGCTGAGAAAAGTGCGCTTCATTCTCCGCGGAACAGGCCGGCCCAGGAATCGTCGAAGTTGTTGCAGCGGGATTCGCGTCCCCCTGAACACTGGTATGTGCAGTAGCTCACATTCACGGCGGCGCAAAGCGGGTAGGATGGATCGGACCGCCCCCTCGCGAGATGGACCGGCTGGCGATTCGTCCGGCTATGTGGGCGGCAGTGAATTCGCGTATTTATCTTGGGGGAAATCAATATGGCCGAACCAAGTTACGAAGAACTGAAAGCCCGAGTCGCGGAACTGGAAAAGACTCAGGGACGCAAGCGAGGCAGTCTCGAATTTAAGGTCAGCGAAAAGGGCGGCATGAGCGTCTATGGCCTGGGACGATTCCCGGTCACCCTCTATTACGAGCAATGGGTCCGGTTGCTCGACCAGGTCGAGCAGATTCGCGAGTTTCTGGAAGCCAACAAGGCCGGCATGAAAATGAAGCACACGGAATGACGGTATTTGTTGATCGCTTTCAGCCGCGGGTTACGCACCGAGGTCGCTATCGGCGCCGCTGACCCTATTGCGCCTGCGGCTGCTGGGATTGAATGATAGCGCGGGCGCGATCGGCGCGCAGTCCCGTGGGCTCCTCCTTCAGAAATATTTGCAATTCGGCGAGTGCGTCTGCCCGCCGGTTTTCCCGGTCATAGGCACGGGCCGCAATGTAGTGCACGAATGCTGGGTGCGTGCTCGATGAAGCATGGGCTGCACGAGCGCTGGCGATGGCGCCGTCGTAATGGCCGTTCATAAACTGAGCGTCGGCTAACAACATCAGGTCCTCGCCGTTGTTAGGATCCACACTCACCAACTTTTCCAGCAGCGTTTCAGCTTTGAGAAAATTCTTCTCTCGCAGGCACAGCTTGGCAAGGTTCAGGTAGGCGGCGGCCAAGTGATCATCCAGGCGGATGGCCTCTTCCAGCGCTGCCTGTTCGTGGGCATCATCGTTCATCCGGGCGTAAAGCACGCCGAGATTGTTGTAGGCCGCGGCATAGTGGGGATCGATGGAGATGGCTTTGTTCAACCGCTGCAACGCTTCTTCCCAATCGTGTTGGGCCATCGCCCGATCGGCCTTGTCAAGTTCCTTCCGCGCCTGCGGAGGGACCTTCATTGCGCTCGCAGAAACCATCGCAGACTTCGACCCGGCCGCCTCGGCGCCGGAATTGTCGATGCGGTGCACGGTGATATATTGCGCCTGAGTGGCCTTACGCTCATCCACCTCGAAGAGTGCGCTCTCTGTGGTCCGGATTCCATCCCCACTCACGATGACATGGTAATCGCCTACACGAACTCCGCCAAAATCCGCCTGGCCATTAGAATTGGTGTAGGTATTTCCAACCGGAGTACTGCTGGAACCATCCATCAACTGCACGAACAAATTGGGTCCGGCCGCGCGGTCGTTGTCGAAAATAATGTGCACGTGTACGCTTCCCGCCAAGGTCCCGCCTGCCCCCCCTCTTAGCTGGGCCTGTGCAGACGTCACAAGAAGGGTAAGGAAAAGGGCAGCGATCCAGCCTTGATACCGCATAACTACCTCCCTGAGATCGCACCGGAGGAGGCAATCTCAAGAGCGTCGGGTCGAACTCGCCGCGCCAAGGTTGCGGGAGAGACCCGGATGGAAGAACAAATTGCAGGGTGAATATGGCCGCCGCGCCTGTGCCCCACAATCGGCATCCTCGGATTGCCGCGATTCTACACCCGTGGGCGTTTTTCGGGTGTAGATAATTTGCAAACATCCTTCGGTTGGGCGGCTGCGATACGGCAAAAGCCCACCGCGGCCATCCGCGTGGCGCGTGTATAATTTCCAGCAGCGCGCCCGTAGCTCAGCTGGATAGAGCGATTGCCTCCGGAGCAATAGGTCGGGAGTTCGAATCTCTCCGGGCGCGCCAGAGTTCTTCTTGCCCATCAGCAAGTTGCAGGCGATTCAAGCGCCCGGCAATCTCCTTAGTTTTCTGACGGTGCCCAATTTTGTGCCCACTCACCAGGTCGTGCGAGGGCGGCGCCGTCTGCGCGGTGCTCGGCGCCGGCGCCTAGCGAATGGCCGCGAGGGTGTTGAGCTCTTCCTGTAACTTGCGTAAGCGCTCCAACTCGTTTTGCACGGCATTGGTGCCGGCGGCCACAAGCTCTCTGGCTTTGGAAAGCGCTTGCTCGGCTGATGCGCTCACCTCGCGCAGCAGCCTGCGAACGTCGGATTCAAGACGCAAGCGGCTCTCCACCACGCGCTGTTCCACGTCGCCCTGAACACGTGAGGCGTTGGTGTCCAGGAGCTTCTCGAGAAAGTTCGCCGCGTCCTTTTGCACCCAGCGACGGATGTGAAGCGCTCCCATCACGGCGTCGAACGAGTACAGCAGTGGAGACGCCGGCAGCGCGATGGTGATCATGTCGTGAAAGAAAAAGCGCGAGCGGGTACGGAAGCCGTGCTCGGCATCCAACGATTTTGGCAGGTGCGCGAAGTCGGCCGCCTGCTCCTCGGAGATTCGCAGCAGCAGCCCGTTTACCAGATTCACGAAGCGCAGCGTGACCGCGCCGTAGAGCTCCTCCGCCTGCGTCTCCTCGGTGTCCAGCCACGGCATAACATGACGCCGGGCGGCAGCCTGGGCAATCGCCATGAGTTCGCGCCGCCTACTCGGACCAAACGCGGTCGCGACAGCGCCGGTCTCGCGCTCCAGCTCTTCCCGCGCGATTGGCAAAACCTGCTTCAGAAATTCCTTGCGGCGGCGAAGCAGCGTCATTGCCAGTCTCATCTGCTCGGCCGCAAACAGCGCCCCAAGGTCCCGCAATGATTGCTCGGCGTGGCTCACCGTTTGCCGGAGTTTCTCAATCCTCTGTTCCGAGTTAGCGATCGGTTCTCTTAGCGCCCGGACGCGTTCCTCGATCGAGCGTTGCAGTGATGCCGAGAAGCGCCGCAGGCCCCGCTCCGCCGCCGAACGCGTCATGGCCTGCCCCGATTTGCTGGCCAGGAGTTTGAGATTGTCGATCAGGCTGTTCCAGTCATCGGCACCGGTGCAGTGGTTAAGCCGATTTAGCGCGCTGACCTCATAAATCGGCCCAACCGGCCTCTTCAGACGGTCCTCAAGAACTTTGGTGGCGAACTCCGACGCTTGCTGCCGTTCCGCAGCCGAGACGCGGTCAATCTTGTTCAGCACGATCAGAATCTCGTCAACATTAGCGGCGACCGCCTCGATCAGCGCCACTTCCTCCCCGGAAATCGGCGGGTCGGCGCCCACGACCAGGATGGCGGCATCGATTTGCGGTATGAAATCCCTGGTCGTTTCCGTGTTCCCGGAGAAGACCGACCCAATTCCCGGCGTATCGACCAGGCACATTCCGCCGGCCAGCAGCGGCGAAGGCAGGAAGACCTCGACCCCGGCGACTTGCTTGGAGTTTTCCGGATTCAATTCTTCGGAAACATACTGCGGCAGGTCTTCCGGCGGGATCGTCCGCCAGCGTGTGTCGATCAGAACGCGCGCCGTTCGTGCCTCTCCGTAACGCAGCACCGTGGGCACGGTGGTCACGGGCACAACCCCGGTCGGAAGTATCGGTTCTCCCACGAAGGCGTCGAGCAGGGTGGATTTGCCCCGTTTGAACTGGCCAACGCAGGCGACGAAGAAGCGCCCCTCATTGATTCGTGCGGCCAACTGCCGCACGTCGGCGCTGACCGAACCTTCGCCCAACTGCTCGGCCATTGCAGCCAGTCGATCCAGTGCTTGCGCCTTGGGAGGCGGAGCAACGGGAGCTTGGTTGGGAATCGGGATGTCTTCAACGTTGTGCATCGTTCGTTGGCTGAACCAGGATTCGCTCAACCACTTCCATTGCCGCGCGGATTATTGGCTCACCATCGCGATTCTGTAATCAATGTAAAGCGGCGTGATCTTGATCTGGTTCTCATGAGAGTACTTGGGAGCCTTGGCCATGCGAATCATCTGAAGCATGGCTCCGGGATTCCCCTCGCCGTATTCGACCACCCTGTTCAGAAACTGCTCGACATTGTCCGCCGTTAATCCTTCTCTCTCGGCACAGGCTGCTGCAAAACGGCGTGCAATTTCCGGATCGAAGCTCCGCAGCGCGAACCTCTCAGCTCGATCAGGAAATAGCGGCAGCACGAATCCCACATCCTCCATGTGAGCGGAACGCGATACCGCGATCACCGGAACCGACCAGTTCAACATGAGCTCACGAATTGAAGCCGCCAGCGCCTGCGAGGGGCGCACAAGATGGTCCACGATCACCAGATATTTCGAGTTGTGCAGTGCCTCGCGTACAAGTCCTTTTACGGAAGTGGCGTTTTTCGCCTGAAGCGACTCCGTTCCCCTCGGGCACGACTTGGTGAGCACGGGATGCTCCAGTTCCAGCAGTGACTCCGTCAGATTTCGGTGCAGCGACTGCGGGGTCGGGTTCTGCGGACTATACAAGACGTCGGTGAATTCCGGGAACACCCGCCGCAACAGCAGGGTCTTTCCGACGCCCGCTGGGCCGTGCAAAAGGAACGAACGCCGGGCCGCAAAGCGCGCACGCAATTGCTCGACCTCCTGTTCACGTCCGAAAATTGTGAAACCGGCAACCGTCATCATTCTTTGCCCCGAAGCCGGCGGGGGTCTTGGGCCTCGGCATCGCTGCCATTCTGCCGACTGCCTGGGTTCGACTGGAGCACATACCCATGCAGCTCTTTGACCGTGGATTGTAGTTCCGCAATTACGCCATGAAGGTCAGTGGCGCCCTGCTCCGATACTGCGCCGTAACCTCGCATGTAATGGGGATCAAGTTCCGCGATGGCAATCTCGATGAAAGTGAGATCGACGTGGATGGCATGGGCCGCCGAGATCCGGGGCGTTTCCGGAGCGAGCGACTGCCTCGCCAAGACTTGCAGAAGTTGTTCCCGAAGCCGGGCGATGTAGTCCTCGATGGTTTTCCTCTGCTGGGGAGTGATGTCGCCAACATAGCCTGGGAAAACGCTCTTGGAAGCTGCGGCGTTCAGGGTCTCTTCGACATTCCCCAGCAGCTTGTCGATGTGCTTACACGTGACCAGTAAGCGCTGGCGCTGGCTCGGATTCAACGTGCTGTGGTGCTCGCGCAATTCTGGCTCTTCCGCCGATGGGATCGCAGGCGCCATTCTCAATATGCCGGCACCTTAGCGCCGCTAAGTTCTGGGTGGAAAGCTTGCCGGGGACATGACTCCGCGACAAGTCTTCCTCGTCAGGAGTCATCATCTGTCCCGGTAATAAGGAGGACAGCGGTTTGGGGTGAACTCCTTCACCCTTGGCTAAGAATCCATTGATAACTCCCAGGGATGGCGAAGTCAAGCTGGTTCGTCACTGGGTAGTGTCCTATTAGCGAGTTGCTGCACCCAATGCCGGGATGGCAAGGGTGAGCTGTTGGGCGATAACATCGATGGCCGGTTGCACACGCTGGAGCGCGAGCAGAAAATCGATGCGCTATTGCAGGAGATCAAGGCAAGAAAACGCCTGAGCGCCTAGCCTCGGAATAGCGTCTCGCCGCGGCAGGCGATCAGGAGAAAGCCGGTCCTGAAGATTCTGGACGAATGGCAACGCCCGGGCGCATTTCGCTTACAATGAACCGTTGCGCAAGTAAGTATTCGGCATGCAACAGCCGGAGGCCGGGGCGGCTCTAGTCCATTGCGCGGCGCCCGGCGTCGCATCGCTCGAGGTGAACCATGCAGAGTTGGAAGAAGGCAATCGTATTTGGCTCCATCGGCGTCGGCGCCGTGCTGGTCATCAACCGCCGCCGTCCTCTCGGAATGGCTTTTGCCGCCGCCGGTCTCGCCGTCCTGGCCTCAGAGTATCCCGAGAAATTCGAAGCGGTGTGGGAAAGCGCCCCCGAGTACCTGCAGAAGGGCCTGCAGATTTTCGCCGCGCTGGAAAAAATGGGAGAAGGCTTTGCCGAGGAGGCCGAACGGCGCAGCGTCAGCGCCTGGCGCGATCTGCGCGCCCACAGCTCGTGAGGGTCGCCCTAACAGGCTGCGGAAAAGCCGGGAAAGCAGATCCCTCGCGGGCTAAAGCCCGCTCGTGATGACAAAAAATAAAGGGTTTACGATGGCGCACCTAAAGGTGCGCCCCTTCAAAAAGTGCACATTAGTGCTTCCGCAGCCTGTTAAGACTTCACTCAATTCCCAATTGCTTGCGCGCCTCGGGACTGAGCCGCTCGGGCGTCCACTGCGGATACCACACGATGTTAACCGTGGCGTTGCCCACGCCCGGCATTCGCAGCAGGCGCTGCTGCACCTGATTACTGATGTCCTGGGAAGACGGGCAGCCGGGCGTGGTCAGCGTCATTTCCACTTCGATATCTTCAGCTTGGCCCTGGAGGTTGGGAACGTCCGTCGGCTTCATCCGCACTTCATAGATCAGGCCGAGATCAACGATGTTCACCGGGATCTCGGGGTCGTAACACTCTTTGAGCGCTGTGATGACATCTTCCTGGGTCAGTGCCATGCGAACCTCTGGCTCTAGTCTAACGGGAAGTGGCGGGGTCCGTCTTGCGGCTTGCCGTCAAAATATGTGAGGCTGGGACGCTGAGATTAACCGACAGGAACGGCATCGCGAAACAGAAATTTCGGTGCCGCTCATCCAAATTTGCTTGTAAACGCTATGTCGAAGACCAGCAAGATCATTCAGGTCGTCCTGCTCGTGGCAATCATAGCCGCGGGCATCAACTTATTTTTCTACCTGCACGAGCGTCGCCCCGGTCTGGCAGAACCTGCGAAACCGGAGGTTGCGCTTGATCCCGACTACTACGTCACGCCCAAGAAGCTGCATCCGCAGGACCTGAAGGACGCCAAGGAATTGACCCGCCAGCCGGTTTGGATTCGCGAGGGCTATCGCTTTACCTACTATCCTTACACCGGGCACACGGACTTCCAGCACCCCGCCGGAACGTTGGGTCCAATCGAGAAGCTCGATATCAAGGACGTTGTCGTGGATCGCGCGCCCGATTCCGGCAGCGACAAACAGGTGATGGCCATATTTGAGAAGGACGGCAAGCGCTTCGGGTTTCCCATCGGGTTAGCACGGAACGGCGACTACCAGTTCTACTCCGACGATATCCTCTTCATTCAAGATCCGCACGAGCTGTACAAGCATTGGCCCGCCGAGGTGTGGAAGCTGATCGACGCCCATCAGATGCAGCCCGGGATGAATGAATTGCAGGCTTCCTTCGCAATTGGAATGGGAGTGCCCGAGGGATCGGGATTGTCGAATCCCCGCATCGTCGACTACCCGAACCATGGCCATCCGCTGCGCGTGACCTATACCAACGGGAAAGCGACGCAAGTTCAGCCCGGTTCGTAGGGACCGCGCCATGCAAACTTGGCCGGCTCTGCGTAAAATCTGAGGGAGATTTGTGCGCAGGAGGAAATGATGAAAGCTATCCGAGTCCACGAATTCGGCGGTCCTGAAGTTATGAAGCTGGAAGATATTCCCGATCTTCAACCCGGCCCCGGACAAGTTGTGGTGCGCATCCATGCCGCTGGCGTGAACCCCGTGGAGGCTTACGTCCGCACAGGGACCTACGCGATGAAACCCAATCTTCCCTACACTCCGGGCACGGATGCCGGTGGCGTCGTCACGGCTGTGGGACCAGGCGTCAAGCGAGTGAAGGCCGGCGACCGCGTTTATATCTCCGGTCCTAATAGCGGCACGTATGCCGAGCAGGTCCTATGCGGCGAAGCCCAGGTGCATCTCCTGCCCGACAATGTGAGCTTCGAACAGGGCGCGGCCATGAATATTCCCTATGGCACGGCGTATCGCGGATTGTTTCAACGTGCCGAGGCGCAGCCCGCCGAGACCGTGCTGATTCACGGCGCGAGCGGCGGAGTTGGCAGCGCAGCCGTGCAACTGGCGCGCGCCGCTGGTATGACGATTATTGGTACTGCGGGCAGCGGGCGCGGCCTCGAATTGATAAAGAAGGAAGGCGCGCACCACGCTCTCAACCATGCGTCCGACGGCTATCTCGACGAGTTGATGAAGCTCACCGATGGCCGCGGTGTGGACGTCATCCTGGAAATGCTGGCGAACAAGAACCTGGCGAAGGACCTCACAGTGCTCGCCAAGAAAGGCCGCGTGGCGGTGATTGGAAGCCGCGGCACAATTGAGATCGATCCGCGTAATGCCATGGGCCGCGAAGCCGACATCCGTGGCGTGACCCTCATGAACATTTCCGAGCAGGAATACAAGGCCATGCACGCCGCGCTGATCGCGGGGCTGGAGAATGGAACGCTGCGTCCGGTGATCGGGCAGCGGATTGCGCTCGCCGAAGCGCCGCGCGCCCATGTTGAGATCATGAAGCCGTCAGGCGCGCATGGAAAGATCGTGTTGGTGCCGTGACGGCGGGAGAAGCTCGCGACGGAACTCAGCCCCATGCGAGAGACACGGGAATTCCCCAGAAGAGATTACGGTGGCTCTATCAACACAGCTTCAGGCCGCTGCGTGTACTGGCGCCTGCACCTTATCGAGGATTGCCTCCAGCACCGTGCAGCGACGACGCAATCCATCCCTGAATTCGTGGTGATGGGCTTTAGCGATCTCTCGCAATAGATGGGTCTGATGCTCTTGCAGGAGATCCAGAAGCAGGTCTTCTTCTTCCTTTGTCAACCGGAGTTCCATCATGGCGACCTCCACCTACTTAGATGTTGACAAGTTAATTGTAGGCTCTCGCGTCCAAATTGCAACGGCGCAGCTAAGTCCTCCGCGCTCGCCTAACGGGGCCGCATTCCCTTCGTGCTGTGGACGTACCTGGGGGTGTCAGCCCCGGTTCTCGCCGAGGATGCACATGCGGCTGCGCTTGCGCTGCGCCGTTACAATCGAGGCATGCCCCGCCTGAACCTGGCCTGCCGATGCTTCGCAGTTATCTTTGTGTGCGCCGCGGCCCTGCACGCCACAGCAGGAGGCTCAGATAATTCGGCGTTGCAGAAAGCGGCTGCGCACGCGATGGCAGGCCGTCGTGGCGCGGCGGTAGTCGTCGATGTCCAATCTGGACACGTCCTCGCCGCTTACCACCTCGATGTCGCCGCTCGTCGCGTGGTGCATCCCGGCTCCAGCATCAAGCCCTTCACCCTGCTGGCGCTGCTGCAAGCGGGAAAGCTCGACGTGCACACCGCGCTCATGTGCAAGCGCACAGTTTCCATTGGCGGCCACAAGCTCGACTGCACCCATCCTGCAACTTCGGAGTCTCTGGTCCCGGCGAGCGCGCTGGCGTATTCCTGCAATTCGTACTTCACCAGCGTCGCAACCCGCCTGACGCCCGTACAATTGCGCGACAGTTTTGTGCGCTCGGGTTTCACCTCTCCTACCGGGGCGTCGCCGGAGGAAGTCGCCGGAAGCGTTGCGCTCGCCCGTTCCCCGGAGGAATTGCAACTGCAAGCTGTCGGCGAGTGGGGAATCAGCGTAACTCCGCTGGAGTTGCTGCACGGCTATCGCGACCTGGCTGCGCTCGCTAGCAGCGTTCCGAACGGCAAGCTTTCGCCGATTTTTGCAGGCCTGCAACAATCCGTTACCTACGGCATGGGGCGCATGGCGCAACCGGATGCGCCGATGAAAGTCGCGGGCAAAACTGGGACCGCGATGGCTGACGAAGGTCCATGGACGCATGCCTGGTTTGCCGGTTATGCGCCCGCTGCGAGTCCCAAGATCGTGCTGGTCGTCTTTCTGGAAAAAGGACACGGCGGCACGGATGCTGCCAGCGTCGCGAGAGAGATCTTCGCGGCGTTCGCGATTGAACACGGTGCTGGGGTCGCCGCAGCCGCAAAAGGAGCGCGGAAATGAAGCGGTCGCTCGCGACTATCGGTCTGCTGCTCCTGCTGTGTGCGGCGGGCGATGCTGAGTTGGGCGATCACGCCGCCGCCAAAGCTTCCCGCACTGGATTTCCGCAGACTGTGCGAGTGCGGCTCTGGTATCTGCATCCGCCGCGCGAGTTGCGGATTCGCGCCGACGCCGGCCGGGCCCAGATGCGGACCTGCGCAACGTGCACAGCATCCACCATCACCGCTGCCGCCCTGCGCGCCACGGGACCGAAGATTGCCGTCGCGGGAAACAAATCCTCCTTCTCCGAGCTTCGCGTGAGTGGCGCCTATCAAATGAATGCCACCGGTGACCCGCCGCTGCGCGGCGATTTTCCCATCGAGATTCGCGCCAGCGACAACCACCTGCTCATCACCGCCTTGCTGCCGATGGAGGAATACATTGCGGGCGTGCTCGCCGGGGAAACAGGAAACTTCAAGTCCGATGAGGCGCTGAAGGCGATGGCGGTTGCGGCGCGCACTTACGCGATGCACTTCGGCAGCCGCCATGCCCTGGAAGGGTTCGACTTCTGCGACACCACCCATTGCCAGGACCTCCGCATAGCCGGCATTGACGCCCATTTGCGCAGCATCGCGGAGGCGACCGCGGGCGAAGTCCTCTGGTACGACGGCGAACCGGCGGCGACTTACTATCACGCCAACTGCGGAGGCACTACCGAAGATGGGCGCTTTGTCCTCGGCAACAATGAGCCCCCCGCCCCATTTCTGGTGCAGCATTCCGATCAGTACTGCGTGCGCAACGGCAGCACCCAGTGGCGCACCGAGGTTGCCAAGCGCGAGTTGCAGCGCGCTCTCGCGGCGGATGGCATCGTTGTCCCTGGCGCCCTGCGCACCGTATCCGTTCTGCATCGTACGCCCAGCGGGCGCGTGGAGTTTCTGCGCGTCACCGGCAAGGGCAGCATCACCATACCAGCGCTGACTTTTCGCTCTGCCATCGGCCGCCACATTGGATGGGACCGCATGAAGAGCAACTGGTACGACGTGAGCGATGCCGGCGACCGCCTTACTTTTCATGGCCGGGGCTCCGGGCACGGGGTCGGTCTGTGCCAGGTCGGCGCCGAAGTCATGGGCGAGGAAGGTCATTCCTACCGCGAGATCCTCAGCTTCTACTACCCGGGGACGCGTCTGGGCGTCAGCGCGCAAGGCATTCCGTGGCAGCAGCTCGCCAACGAAGATGTCACGTTGCTGACCACTCGTCCCGATCGCGATCGCCCGCTGCTAACGCTGGCGACCGGGTTTGTGCATGAGTCCGAAGAAAATACCGGATTGCTCTATCGTGCTTCTCCGCGCCTGAAGATTTACCCGACGGTTGCAGCTTTTCGCAACTCTACGGGTGAGCCGGGATGGGTGGCAGCTTCGACTCGCGGACGCACCATCCAGATGCAACCCTCCGACGTATTACGCGAGGCGGGCACGCTGGAGAACACAATTCGCCACGAACTACTCCACATGCTGATCGACTCCTACGCGCTTCCGGGAACGCCGCTCTGGTTCCGTGAAGGGCTGGTGCTTTACCTCACCGCGCCGAATGCCTCTCCAAAACCAAGCGACGACTTCGCCGACTTGAAGGGCCTGGAAAAGTCGCTTCGGGCTCCGGCAAGTGAAGAAGAGTTACGGCACGCTTACGCAGGCGCTCGTGCACGGGTGGCACAACTGGCGCGACAGCACGGCAAAGCAGCATTGCTCGATTGGGTGCAGAACGGCTTGCCGGCGGAGCTAAACCTCAGTGGGGCCGCCCAACGTTCCGGAGGCCGCTGAACTCGGAGGCACCCCGTTGATCGGAATGATGTCAGGGTCTTCTTTCTCCACCCGCGAACCGACCATCAACACCAGCGCGACCCACGCCGTAATCAAGATCACGTAAGCCAAGAAGAACCGCAGACCCATGCTCCACGACTGTTTGCGCAGATCGCTGAGGTCGGGTATCCACCAGACCAGCCTGTAGGGAACATACGCCCCCGCCAGCATCAGCGCGCAGAACCATAGCCAATACGCGGGCCGCCGCAAGACGCGCAGAGAGCGTGTCATGCGCTTCAATCTGAATCCGGCGGCCGCAACCGTGCTGGCGATCGGCAGCCATACCGCCGGAATGAACACCCACACAATGAGTACGACCAACCAGTTGAGATCGCGCGTGACATTTCGCGGCGGCGGACCTGCGTTCAGCTTCTGCCGGATCCAGACTCCCGCCTGTGGCGTATAGGTACGGAGATTCCAGAGCAACCACACCAGCACAGCAAGGCTGGCGGCCCATATCGCCAGCCCCACCATGTGCCGCAGAGCATGGCGAAAGGCGCGCCACACAGTTGCATTGTCTCGAAACTCTGCAACCCTGAAGTAGGCGAACGTCCCTGTCCGCAGCCACACTCCGCAAAAGATGACAACCACCGCGGCCAGCGCGGAGCCTCCCACCTGCCAGCCATGTGCATCCGGCATCAGCAGCCAGAAATAAACGGCAGCCAGCAAGGCGGCATTGCCGACCAGGTTCAGCAGCCACAACTTCGCCACGCCATTGTGTTTCGCGCTCATTTCACCGTCACCGTCAACGCGTCGCTGGTCGAAAGATACTCGGGCTGATACATCGGTTCTACGCTGGTCGGGCTGACGCGGAAGACCCCGGGGTCCACCACCTTCAGCAGGTACACGTATTCGTGCTGGCCTTGCGGGAAGTACATGTTGAAGAAGGTCGTGCGATCGTCGCGCAACTCGCGATTGCTGAACCAACGGCCCCACCAATTAGGACGCTGGTCCAGTTCATACAAGTCGTCACGCGCGATCGACTCGGTCCCTGACGGGATCGGATCTTCGATCATCAAGTACCTCCAGTTGTTGCCGCCGACGCTAAGGCGCACCGCCAGAGTGTCGCCCACCTGCACCGGTCCCGCGAGCTTATCGAGGTGATACACCACGCGGCCGTCCTTCTGCTGCGGCGACAGGCGGTAATATTCCCGCACTACGCTCAGCTTGAAGCTGCCGGTGTTCACCACCTTCGACTCGTTCGAGTAGTACTCTCCCCGCGCCGACCAGTACAGCCGCCCCTCACCCGACTTCGCAATCCGAATCTGGTTGGTTCCGGGCGACAGTTGCGACTCATTCAGCACCACCGTGGTCGCGGGTGCCAGCGCGTCGGCAGCGGTGAACCTCTTGGTCGCCACCGTCTTGCTATTCACCTGGACCTCAACGCTGTAGTTGGGCTGCAACTCTTTGGTGCGCTCCAGGTAATCGGTGAGCCCGTAGATCACCATCGCCGTCTGCTCGGTTGACTCCCAGTAATAACCCTGGTCGCGATGGTTCACCAGATAAACCGCCGCCTTTGACAGCAACGGGCTCGCCGCATCGGTATGGTCTAAGAGTTTCAGGGCGTACGCTGTTGTCTCGGGGGCCGTGTCGCCGTAGAAATCCAGCAGATAGTTGTTGTCGCTGGGCCACCAGGCCTGCGAGTCGTCTTGTTTTGCTTCAGCTTCAATTTGCTTGCTCAACTCATTCGCCCGGCTATCGTTCCTCTCCAGCATGGCCAATCCCAGCAGCGCCTGCCCGTAGGCAGTCAACGTGGAGCGCTGGTTCCACACGGAATCGAGCACCGCCGTCTCCTGAGTTCCGCTCAACACCAGCGCGTAGGCCATGTAGGCGCGCAGATCGGTCTTCACTTTTTCCGAGCGATCAAACTGCGGGCGCAACCAACCGCGTCCGCGATCAATCGCGTCCTGCTTGATCTCAAATCCCGCCGCCTTGGCCTGGCTTAGCCCGGCGAGCACGTACGCCGTCATGAATGCCTGGCTGTCGTCGGTCTGCCACCAGCCCCAGCCGCCATCGGGATGTTGATAGTTGTAGAGCCGGTCGAGGCCCGCCTGCACCTGCTTGTTCAGCTTTTGCGGATCGATGTTCGACTTCACTCCCAGCTTCTTCAGCGAGTTTGCCACCAGCACGTCGGGCAGGAAGCTCGACATGGTCTGCTCGGTGCAGCCATAAGGATAGGAGGTGAGGAAGTCGAGTGCGGCGAACACCGTGCCCGCAATCGAAGGCGTCACGCCGATCGTCAGCTTACGAGTTCCCACCTCGGCGCTCGCCGGGAAGGTCAACGGCTGCAGCGTGTCGCTCCTGCCCGGGACCGCGACCGATCCTGACTTGGCCACCGCCAGCTTCACTCCGAACGGAACGACCGGCAGCGTCAGTTCCATGGCGTCGCTCTCGACGTCGGTCAGCGCCTTGCCCAGCACGCGCGCTGAATCCACATCGAGCACACGCACTCGATAGTCCACCTTGATCAATCCGCGGCTGGGGACGCTGACATCGCGCTGCCCGCCATCCAGTACCTGGAGGCCTGCAAGCTCCATCGAGACCCGCGCAACTTTGTCGGTGGGCAGATAGTTCTGCACGATAGTCGAGATCGTAATCTCGTCGCCGCGGCGGAAGAAGCGCGGTACTACCAGCCGCACCATCAGGTTCTTGCGCACGATGGTGTTCACCACCGCGCTGCCGACCTTGGTGTCTTGCGTGACGCCGCGCGTGGTCGCGCGCCACGAGGTGATGGCGTCGGGATAGTCGAAGCGCACTGTGGCTTGTCCGTTGCTGCCGGTGCGCACGTCCGCCATCCAGTAGGCGGTGTCGGGGAATGCTTTGCGGACCTTGGGCTGCACCAGGCGCTCAGGCTTCAGTTGCGCCATCGCTTTCGAGGAGCGCACGGTGGCCAACTGCATGGCGCGTTTCCCCGCCTGCCCGCTGAAGTAATACGTCAGCGAGGTCTCCGTGGTCACCCTCGAATAGACATGGCCATAGAACGCGTTGACGATGCTGCCCACGGTTTCCGGTTTGATGGCGTAGATCGCCTCGTCCACCACGCCCAAACTGAACTCCGCCGCCACCGGCTTGCCGCTGTTGTCTGTCGCCTTGATGGTGTAGCTGGCCGCTTCGCCCGGCTGGTACTGCGGTTTGGAGGGCAGCAATTGCACATTCAGCTCGTGCTGTACGGGGGGCACGGTGAGACTCTTCGATCCCTGGTACAGTTTGTTGCCGCGAATGAAAACCGCCGCGACATAGAAGTTGGGGGCGTACTCCGGCTTGATAGGAACATCCACTGTGATGCTGCCGCCGCTGCTCTTGATCACCTGGCCGGAGTACAGTCCGTTGCCTTCAACCGTCACCAGAACGGAAGTTGGCTCCTTGCCGGTGACGATCAGCACATGCGCGGTGTCGCCCGGCTGATAGGTCTTTTTGTCTGGGACAATCTGCACCCGCTCCTGCGCCGGTCCGCTCGCCCAAGGGCCTTCGCCTGGCGCCCAGAGGTACGCGGAGTTTTCGACATCGCGGTGTTCCGGTGTCATTGCTGTCACGCGAACCTGAAACTCGCCGGCATCGGGGATGGTGAATTTTACTTGGCCTTTGCCACTGGCATCCGTCTGGCCTTGCACTATTGAGATCGGCGTAGCTGAGCGCTTCTGCCAACTCCAGTGACCAATTTCCGCGCGGAACGGCGTCTCAACGGGTTTTTTGTCGTAATCCTGCGCGGTAACCGTGATGGTCGCGGTTCCACCCTTCGCGTAAATATAGGAGTCAGGCTGCACGTTAAGGAAAAAGCTGCCGTAAGTCGCGAGCGCGAAGCCGTGTCCCGCGATCTCGCGATTGCCTGCATCGGTCACGCGCGCTTCGATGCGATAAGTCAGGTCGCGCTTCTTGCTGTCGACCTTCGTCGGAATCGTAATCTGCAGCTTGCCGTCGGCGTCGAGCGCGCCGCTGTTCTCGCTCTCCTGTTCTCCGCCGTAGGGGTCGTCGCCCTCGGGATTGTCAGCTTCGGGACTATCGCCCTCCTGATCTGCGCCGGCCTCTTCGTCCTCTTCGCCGCGCCCCATCGGCCAGTAGGTTGAGGTGTGCACCACCCACTTCACCTTGGCGTTCGCGACGGGCTCGCCAAAGTAGTAGCGCGCGTCAATGGTCGCCTTGATCGGTTGCCCTTGCAGCACGCGCGGAGGCTGCGCCGTCACCTTGACCTGGTACTCGGGTTTCTTGTAGTCCTCCACCGAAAAGCTGGTGCCCTCGATGTAGCGCTCGCCCATCTGCATCGTGAGGTAATAGAAGCCGAGGTTGGCCTCGGCGGGAATCACGTAATTCCATTCCGCCGTGCCCATGTCGGAGAGCTTCACGGTCTGCGTCCAGATGGTTTTGTAGTCGCGAGGATCGCGCATCTCCAAGCGCAATTCACGGTCTGGCGGAATGATGTAGCCACTCACCGTCTGGGCGCGAACGATCGATTTGAAATGCACCGTGTCACCGGGCCGATACACCGGCCGATCGGTGTAGGTGTAGCCGTGCAAACTGCTGCCAGGATCGTTACCCAGGTTCCACGCGCCGGGTGTATTGATCGCGAACTGGTCGGCGTTGGCCGCCACCACCGCAACGTTTTCGGGCTTGGCCTCGATTAGGTAGGTATCCAACAATCCCTGCGGGTCGGTTGTATCGGCGGCAACTTCTTTCCGGTCGACCCACACCCGCACCATGGTCCCCGCAATGGGATCGCCGCTGCGGCGATTGACCACCCAACTCATCAGCCGGCCCGGCGCCGCTTTGGTGATGACCGCGATCTCGGTGACGACGATGATGGTGTAGGCGCGCAGCGTGCCATTGGTCGCCTCCACCAGGTACACGCCCTTGTCGCTTACCGGGATGGCGACGGTCGTGCTCTCCCATCGCTCATGCGAGGGCACCGTCCAGTTCCAAACCGAAACCACCTGCTGCTGATTCAGCACCGGCACTTGCGCGTAGCTTTCAACCTTCGCTCCCGATTTCTTCTCGCCGCCGCCCATCTGCCACAGCCGAATCTGCTGGCGCGACTCGGGCGAAAACTGTGCGCGAATGAAGTCGCGAATCCGCGCCCATAGGCGGTGCTTCCAGGCGTGAAACTTTTCCAGCCAGGTGTGCGCCTGCTTCGGCAGGCTGGGCGCGCGACCGCCGAAGTTATGCAATTCCTGCATCTGGCTGAAGAACTTCACCGGATCGTTCACCCGATAGACCCGGAACTCCAGCGCATTCACGTTGTGGGAGTAGACCGAGACCTCCGGCTTTTCTCCGGGCAGGTAGGTGCGTTGACTGGTGAGGGAAAACGACTGCGCGGTGTTGGCATCGAGATCGGCATCGTTCTGGGCGAACAGCGGCAGCACCAGCGCGTGGCACAGAAGAACTGCAACGAAAGCGGATTTCAAGCGCATCAGTCCGCCCCTCGCAAGATGTTCCAGCGATAGACACCCAGAAAGCCGGGGTTGGCGGAAATCGGCCGCCAGCGGGCGTCGGGATAGTTTATGAGTTGCGCAACTGATAGACTGCGGATTTCCCCTGACGAGCGCCCACTTGGACCGGTGTGATAGACGACGTATTGTTCGCTGCCCATCTCGATCTGTCCTTGCCCGACGAAGATCATCGCGTGGAATGGCATTCTCTGGCCATCCTGGCGGAAAAACAGCAGGTCGCCGGGCCGTGCGCGCGATAAATCGCGGCCGACGAAATGGGTGTTATGCCGCCAAAGCGTTTCCACGTCCGCGAATTGTGCGAACGCGCCGTCGCCGAGATCGTTGGCCCGAAGGCTCCCCCCACGCACCCGAAACAGTGCCGCCGCCAGCGGCGTGTACGGGTATTGATATTGCTGGATGTCGCTTGCCGAAGCCGGAGCCGGCAGCGCCATCTTGCGCGCCCAGGCGGCGTCGTGCGGGCGCAAGGCTTCACGGTAGGCGAAGCGCAAGAGCGCCGCGCAATCGTCAATTTCGGCCGGAAGCGCCCGTCCGCGGAAATACTGCGCCTCCGCCAGCAAAGTAAACCAGCGGCGGAAAGCAAGGCGGTCGGCCGGGTCGTGCAAGCGCAGGAAGTCGGGAGTGCCGTCTCCGATTGTGTCAGTGCCGTCGAGCGTCGTGCGTAGCGTGATCTCCTGGGCCGCGAAGCCGCGGCAGGTGACTCGCACCTTGGTCTCGCCCGGCAACACGCCGGCACGCAGCGACGCGGTCGCTCTGTCGCCCTCAAGCGTCACCGCTTCCACCGCCGCGCGATGCGGATCTTCCACCGTGACCTGCAAGTCGCGCAGTGGACGGCCATTGGATGGCGTGATTTTGAGCTCTGTGGAAGTGAAACCGTCGGCAGGAACCGTAGTTTGGGAGAGTTGCAACATCAAGGATGCGGGCGCCACCACGTGCCGAAAGGTGAAGGCACACACCATCGCGCCTGTCGCGACCACAGCCAACACTGCTACCCAGCGAGGCACGCCGCGCATTCCCGTCCTCTCCTTTTGGGGACGGGCGGATTATAAATCAACAGCGAAAATGTCGATGTGACATTTAAAAGGCTAATTGCTAGTTGCTATTTCCCCAACCCGTGCAACTCCGCCAGCAGCCGTTCCACTTCTTCGGCGGTGTTGTAGTGCGCCAGGCCAATGCGCAACATGCCGCCCGAGCTCTGCACGCCCAGCCGCTCGGCCAGGTCGATGGCGTAGTAGTTTCCGTCCCAGGTGAAGATGCCGCGCTCGCCAAGGCGGGCCGCCAATTCGCGCGGCGTGTGGCCCTCCATGCGGATGGCCACCGTCGGGGTGCGCTGGCCGAACTTCGCGGCATCCCGGATGCCGTAGAAGGTGAGTCCCGGAATCGCGAGCAATCCGTTGATTAATTGCCCGGCCAGTTCGCGTTCGTGCTGCTGGAAAAGCTCGTACGCCGCGAGGATGGCCTCGCGCCGCGTCTTCACTTCAGGATCGTGGTGGCGGCCCACATCGGCGATGTAATCAATGGCGGCGATCAGTCCGGCCAGGCATTCGTGGTTCTGGGTGCCGGTTTCCCAGCGGTCAGGCAAGTTCTCGGTGCAGGCGCGAAGTTTGTAGGGGCGCAGCCGCTGCAACTGCTCGCGTTTGCCGAAAAGAATGCCGAGGTGCGGGCCGAAGAACTTATAGCTGGAGCACGCCAGGAAATCGCAATCAACGACGCGGACGTCAATCGGCCCATGCGGCGCGTAATGCACCGCATCAAGGAACGCCATGGAGCCCGCAGCATGGGCCAGCCGCACGATCTCGTGAACATCGTTGATGGTGCCCACGGCGTTGGCAGCCCATCCGATGGCGACCAGGCGGGTGCTGCGGCGAATTTTCGCCGCGAGGTCAAACATATCCAGGGTGCAATCGCCCGGCGTGACGTCAACCGTGCGCACCTTCACTCCGCGTTCCTCCAGGCACACCCAGGGCGAGACATTGGCGTCGTGGTCCAGGCAGCTCACCAGCAACTCGTCGCCGCTTTTCAACTCGCGGCCAATGGCGCGGCTCAACGCGAACGTCAGGGTCGTCATGTTGGCGCCGAAGACCACCTCATCACTTGCGCAATTGAAAAAGTCGGCCATCGCGGCGCGCGCACCGGCGATCATCTGATCGGTGCGCTGGCTGGTGGCGAAGGCCCCGCCGCTGTTGGCGTTGCTGGTGGACAGGTAACCGGCAATCGCATCAATCACGCGTTGCGGTACCTGGGTGCCACCCGGCGAATCGAAGAACACAGCCGGCTGACCGTTTACCGCCTGATGCAGCGAAGGAAACTGTTGACGCACCCACTCCACATCCAGCTTGCGTGCCGGCACTGCGGTTCTTGCGCTCGAAGACATATTCAGGAACTCCTGACCGCGGCCTGGAAGTCAGCCAGCAAACCGTACGCTGTGGCCTCCAGCCCGGGGGTCCTGCTCGGTAATGATCAATTCCGAAAAAAATCGGTTTCAAAGCTGATGACTACCTCTTATTGTAAATGTCGGCGCCGGCGCCGAGGGGCGCCGCCTGCATCCATTCTTTTGGGACCGACGGCGGCTGCCGAGGCTGAGGAAAACCCTGGCTTGCGGCGCTCGAACGTCAGTTATAATTCCGAGTTAAGCTGATTCCCTGATGCTCATCATGATCGAGCGCGGTGGCGTTGGTTTTTGGGTGAGCGTCGTTTGTATCTGTATCCTGCACGTTCGGCACAACAGCGTAACAAGGTGTACCACTCCGATTCTTTGAAGGAGCGCCAGAATGGCTATCAAGGCAAGTGACTACGTGTGGCATAACGGGCAACTGGTCCCCTGGGATGACGCCAAAATCCACGTGATGGCCCATGTGGTCAACTACGGCTCGTCGGTGTTTGAAGGAATCCGCTGCTATCAGAGCGGCAAGGGTCCCGCCATCTTCCGCCTGCGGGACCACATGTTGCGCCTGCTCCAGTCCTGCAAAATCTACCGTATTGAGCTGGACTATGGCCTCGACGAGTTGTGCCAGGCGGCGGTGGACCTGGTCGCCGCCAACAAAGTGTCGCCGTGCTATGTCCGCCCGATCGTGCTGCGCGGATACGGCCAGGTCGGCGTCAACCCGTTCAACTCGCCCACCGAGGTTTACATTGCCAATTATGAGTGGGGCAAATATCTGGGCAGCGCTGACAGCGACGATGGTGTGGACGTTTGCGTTTCCTCGTGGACGCGGCTGGCGCCCAACACCATGCCGACCATGGCCAAAGCCGGCGCCAATTACATGAATTCGCAACTGATCAAAATGGAAGCCATCGTCAACGGCTACAGCGAGGGCATTGCGCTCGACGTCAACGGTTTTGTGAGCGAGGGCTCGGGCGAGAACATCTTCGTGGTGCACAAAGACCGCCTGTACACGCCGCCCCTGGGCAATAGCGTTTTACCCGGCATTACCCGCAACTCGGTGCAGCACATCGCGCAGGGGCTGGGAATTCCAGTGATCGAGCAGATCATTCCCCGCGAAATGCTCTACATCGCCGACGAACTGTTCTTCAGCGGCACGGCCGCCGAGATCACCCCCATCCGCTCGGTGGACAAGATCACGGTGGGGCAAGGCGTTGCCGGTCCCATTACCAAGACCCTTCGCAAGGAGTTTTATGCCATCGTGAACGGGACCGCGGAAGACCGCTTTGGCTGGATGACGCCGGTCCCGGTGAAACAGCCTGTCAGCGTGTAGCATCGACAACACACGGAAGCGAGAAGGGCGTAATGGATGCGCCCTTTTTTATTGCTCGACCGGACGGTGCGAGTAAGTGACTGGGGTGGCAAACGTCAGCGCGCCAATTCCATTATTTCTGGTCAGAACTCCATCGTCTTCAGCTCCGGACTAACGACAAGCGGAGCCTCGGTTGCGCGCTGCACGTCATCCGCCGTGAGACCGGGCGCGATCTCTTCCAGAACCAGACCGCTCTGCGTCACGCGGATATACGCCATCTCGGTGACGATGGTGTTGACCACGCGCAGTCCGGTGATCGGCAACGTGCACCACTTCAATATCTTGGGCGCGCCACTCTTGGTGGTATGCTCCATGGCCACGATCACCCGCCGGGCGCTGGCCACCAGGTCCATCGCTCCGCCCATGCCCTTCACCATCTTGCCAGGGATCATCCAGTTGGCCAGATTGCCCTCTTCATCCACTTCCATGGCGCCGAGCACGCTCAGGTCGATGTGGCCGCCGCGGATCATGGCAAACGATTCGGCGCTGGAGAAATATGCGGTGCCCGGAATTTCCGTCACCGTTTCTTTGCCCGCGTTGATCAGGTCGCCGTCTTCCTCGCCCGCCAGAGGATACGGCCCGACGCCCAGCATGCCGTTCTCGCTTTGCAAAATAACTTCCATGCCGGGAGGCACGCAGTTGGCCACCAGGGTGGGCATTCCGATTCCGAGATTGACGTAGAAGCCGTCGCGTAACTCGCGGGCCACCCGCTTCACGATGAGATCGCGCTTTTCGGTGTCTTTCTGCTTCGTAATTGGAGGGGTCGCCATAGCCTTGATCCTGATTTCTGTCGTTCGTCGATGTATGCGGGGCTGAAGCCCCTAAGTATTTACGCGGTTCTTACGCCGGCCTGAAGGCCGGCTCTACCTCACGCCTTGCGCACTGTTCGCCGCTCGATGCGTTTCTCGTAGTCGGTCCCCTGGAAGATGCGCTGCACGTAAACGCTGGGTGTGTGCACCTGGTCCGGCTCGATTTCTCCGGGCTCGACCAGGTGCTCGACCTCGACGATCGTTACCTTGGCCGCGGTTGCCATCATGGGATTGAAGTTTTGCGCCGTCTTGCGGTACACCAGATTGCCCCAACGGTCGCCCTTCCAGGCTTTGATGAGCGCGAAATCCGCTTTCAAAGCCAGCTCCAGCACATACGGACGGCCATCAAACTCGCGCGTGTCTTTGCCCTCGGCAACCACCGTCCCAAATCCCGTAGGGGTGTAGAAGCCGGGAATTCCCGCTCCGCCGGCGCGGATGCGTTCGGCGAAGGTGCCCTGCGGGATCAGCTCCAGATCGATGCGGCCGGTCAGCACCATCTCTTCCAACAGACGGTTTTCGCCGACGTAGCTTCCCTTGTGCGACTTGATCTGGCCGGCCGCGAGCATGAACCCGAGTCCAAAGTCATCAATTCCGACATTGTTGCTGATGGTGTTCAGGTCCTTCACGCCTTTCTTGACCAGCGCGCGGATCAGGTTCTCGGGGATCCCGCACAGCCCGAATCCCCCGATCATCAGCGTGTCGCCATCTTTAATGTCGTGAATGGCCTCGTCTGCGTTCGCCACTACTTTGTGCATTGCCATAGGATTTTGCTTCCGAACGGCGATTGTACCGGGGCATGTGGCCTCGGTGCAAAAAGGTCAATCGTCCACCAGTTCCACGCAGTCCGGCTCGAGCCAAATGCTCTGCGCGGTTTCATCTTTTACTTGTGAAATGGCGATATTACGCCAGTAATCTACTGGTGCGAGTGCATCTCCGTTTCAAGTCGCACGGCAACGGGAACGCCGTCTTTGGTTGCGGGTTCAAACTTCCACTTGCTTACTGCATCAACTGCGTAGTTATCGAAGTCCGGGGCAGACCGTTTTAGCAGCTTTACATCCGCTACGGAGCCGTCCGGCGTGACAACGAAAGAGATTTTCACCTTGAGCTGCTTGTTCACGGTATCGGGTGGGGCTGGTACTGCTGTCGAAATTGGTCGGGGCGCCTTCACATCGCCACGCACCTCATAGACCGTGTACTTCGTTTGAGGAGTTTGATTTTGCGCAGCGGCAACGGACGCCGTAAGTAGCAGAAGAAGCCCAATAACTGTACGCATTTTCATCGCGTTGATTTTAGCCTCAGAGTCAATTGGCGGTAACAGGCGTTATCGTAAGCCATCTCGAACGGGGTTTATACCAGTCTAGCCACCAGTCCCTAGTCCCTTGCTCTTCCCAAACTTGTTGGCGCTGTCGAACAGCTCCCGCAGCCCCGGCCCGCGCAGGTTCTCGCGCAGATGGGCCAATTGCTGTTCGAAGCGCAGCAGTGCTTCGTCGATGTTCTGGCTGTTGGTAAGCGCGATGTCGCGCCACATCGAGTAAGGGCTGCTCGCAATCCGCGTCATTTCCCGCAGAGCCCGGCCGCCGATTTCCTTGATGGCTTCGTCCTCTCCCAATTCATCGCGCAAGGTCGAAGCGAGCGCTGTGGCAATCATCTGCGGCAGGTGGCTGATCCACGCGCACAGGCGATCGTGCCGTTCCACATCCATCGCAACCACTCGCGCGCCTATGGACTCCAGCAACTCAATGTACTCTCGCTGCCGCTCCGTGTACTGCTGTTCAGCATTGATCGGCGTGATCAGCCACACGGTATCGCGAAACAGATCGGCATCCGCGTTCTCGATTCCGCCGTGTTCCTTGCCGGCCATGGGATGTCCGGGAAGCACGCGGATTCCCGCCTCCGCGCCGCATATCATGCGCGCGCGTTCCACGAACCGCAGCTTGGTGCTGCCGGTATCGGTAACCAGCGCAGAGGAGGGAAGTGTGGGGGCCAGCTTTTCGAAGGTGGAAAGTATGCCGCCAATCGGTGTGGCAAGGACCACGACGTCGCAATCCTGGGCCGCTTGACTGACGTCGGTCTCGCCACGATCGATCGCGCCGCGGGTGACCGCAGCATCCAGCACCTCACGACGGTCGCAGCCCACCAGAACTCCAGGGAATCCTTGCTGGCGGACGGCAAGTCCGAAAGAGCCGCCGATCAAGCCCGTACCTACAATCGTGATCTGCCGAATCGCCATGGCCGGACCTACCCTATCGTCCGCCCTACCGCTGGAGCAATCATCCGCAACTGCTCCATCAGTTCGGCAAACTGTTGCGGATACAGCGACTGCGCGCCATCCGACAGCGCCTCGTCGGGTGACGGATGCACTTCGATCAGCAACGCGTCGGCTCCGGCGGCAACCGAGGCGCACGCCATAGGCGCAACTTTGTCGCGCAATCCGGTCCCATGCGAAGGATCGGAGGTGATCGGCAAATGCGACAACTTGTGCACGATGGGAATCGCCGATATGTCGAGCGTGTTGCGGGTGTAGGTCTCGAAGGTGCGAATGCCGCGTTCGCACAGAATGACCTGGTAGTTGCCCCCGGACAGGATGTACTCGGCCGAGAGCAGCATCTCCTCGATGGTGGCCGCGATGCCGCGCTTCAGCAGCACCGGTTTGCGCGCCTTGCCCAATTCGCGCAGCAGGTTGAAGTTCTGCATGTTGCGCGCACCAACCTGGAAGATGTCGATGTAGGGCAGCATGATTTCGATCTGCGAAATCTCCATGACCTCGCTGATTACCGCCATGCCGTAGCGGTCGCCGGCTTCGCGCAACAGTTTCAACGCCGCTAGTCCGAGGCCCTGAAAGGTGTAGGGTGAGCTGCGCGGCTTGAATGCCCCGCCACGCAAAATCTTGGCGCCGGACTTGCCCACGGCCTCGGCCGCAGTAAACAGCTGCTCCTGCGATTCCACCGAGCACGGGCCGGCCATCACGACCACTTCTTTGCCGCCGATCTCGGTCTCGTTGGGAAGCTTGACGACGGTGTTGTGCTCATGGAACTGGCGCCCCGCCAGCTTGTAAGGCGCGCTGATACGGTGCACGCGCTCCACGCCGGGCAACACCTCGAGGTCACGCGTGTCAAAGTCGATACGCTTGCCCACTGCGGCAAGCACACTCTGCCGCGCGCCAGTAGTGCGATGCACAGCAAAGCCCATCTTCATCAGATGATCGGTCACCCGCTGGATCTGGTCTTCGCTGGCATGTTCCAACATCGCAACAATCATGATTCGCCTTTAGCCTTTAGCTCTTACCCTTTAGCCCTTAGCAATCTGAACTAAATTGTTACCGTTCACGAGGTTTCAAAACTAACCACTAACCCCTAGCCACTAACCCCTAATCATCTTCCGCTTCGGGCGCCATCTCTTCCCGCTGAATCTGCCGCATCACGTCCACCAGGCGCTCGTAAACCTGGCGCAATTGCACATCGGACAAGGGACCCGCGTTGACGCGCGCGATGTTCTGGAAGATGATCCGCTCGCGGTCCGGCTCATAAATGGGCATGGCTGAGTTGTGCTTGAGCCTGCCAATTTCGTGCGCGCATTGGGCGCGCTCGTTTATCAAGCGCACCAGTTGGCGGTCAAGATCGTCGATCTTTCTTCGCCAATCCTCGATGTCCATGGCCAATCGCCTCGTGCTATTGCGCAGTCGCAGACCTAACTTCTGCCCACGGTTGCCTGCGTTGTTCCGGTGAGGGAAGACAGGAATTCTGACACCGCCGCTGCTTCCCGCCCAGGATTTTGTTCGATGCGCTGCACAATCGCGCTTCCCACCACAGCCGCGTCGGCGAAACTGCCGACCTCGGCGAATTGCTCGGGCGTCGAAACTCCAAATCCGACCGCGATCGGCAGCTTGGTGTGAACTCTCAGCCGCTCCACCAACGAGCACGCGTCGCCCGCAAGCTGTTGCCGCGTGCCGGTAATGCCAGTGCGCGAGATGGCATACACGAATCCGCGCGAATGTTTGGCCACATCGCGCAATCGCTTCTCCGGGCTGGTGGGAGCCGCCAGAAACACGGGCGCGAGTCTATGCGCCTTCATAGCGCGTAAATATTCTGCGGCCTCTTCCACCGGAAGATCGGTGACCAGTGCGCCGTCCACGCCAGCCTCGGCGGCAGCCGCGCAAAACCGCTCCAGGCCAAACTGCAAAATGGGATTGAGGTACGAGAAGATGATCAATCCGGCGTTCGACTGCTGCCGGAGTTGCTTCGCTACCTCCAGGACACCGGCCAGGTTGGTCCCATGTCGCAACGCGCGCTCGCTGGCGCGCTGGATCACCGGGCCGTCGGCGACTGGATCGCTGAAGGGCACACCCAGCTCGATCACGTCTGCACCGGCGCGAATCGCCGCCAAAGCGACCTCGCGTGATACGTCGAGGGTAGGGTCGCCGCAGGTGATGTAGGCGACCAGCCCCGGCCGTTTCGTGAAGATGATGGCCAAATTGCTCCTAGAACGCCAGGTTCTCCCGCAAAATTCCAATATCCTTGTCTCCGCGCCCGGACACGTTCACGATCACGATGTCCGACTTGTCCATCTTCGGCGCGCGCTTGATGCACTCGGCAATCGCGTGCGCCGACTCCAGCGCGGGAATGATGCCCTCCATCCGCGCCAGCTTGAGACACGCGTCGAGCGCCTCTTGATCGCTGGCCGACACATATTCGGCGCGCCCCTGATCGTGCAGCCAGGCATGTTCGGGGCCGATCGCCGGGTAATCGAGCCCGGCGGAAACCGAGTGCGTCAATGCGATCTGCCCGCCCTGGTCTTGCAGAACGTAAGAATAGGTCCCCTGCAACACGCCCGGCGCGCCGCCGTCGAAGCGCGCCGCGTGCTCTCCCAGCGAGTGGCCGCGCCCGCCAGCTTCCACGCCAATCAGCTTCACTTCGCGGTCCTTGATGAATTCGTAGAACACGCCAATCGCATTCGAGCCGCCGCCCACACATGCGATCACTGCCGAAGGTAGCCGGCCTTCAGCCTTGAGCACCTGTTTGCGGGCCTCCTGGCCGATGACGCGATGGAAGTCGCGCACCATCGTGGGATAGGGATGCGCTCCCAACACGCTGCCCAGAAGGTAGTGCGTGGTGCGGACATTGGTCACCCAGTCGCGCATGGCTTCGTTGATGGCGTCCTTCAAAGTGCGCGAACCCGAGTCCACGCCGCGCACCTCGGCGCCCAGCAGCTTCATGCGGAAGACGTTCAGCTCCTGCCGCCGCATGTCTTCCGTCCCCATGTAAACCACGCACTCCATACCGAAGAGCGCGCACACGGTTGCGGTCGCGACCCCGTGCTGGCCGGCGCCGGTTTCTGCGATGATGCGATGTTTGCCCATGCGCCGGGCCAGCAGCGCCTGCCCGATGCAGTTGTTGATCTTGTGCGCCCCGGTGTGCAGCAGGTCTTCCCGCTTCAGATAGATCCTGGCGCCGCCAAGCTCCTGGGTGAGCCGCTCGGCCAGGAACAGCGGTGTGGGACGCCCCGCGAAATCGGCCAGCAGGCGGTGGAATTCGTCACGAAATGCCTTGTCTTTGCGCGCCACCGCATAGGCAGTCTCGAGTTCCTGCAATGCCGCCATCAAGGTTTCAGGAACGTAGCGCCCACCGTAGGAACCGAATCGTCCAGGGATGGCACGCACACGCGGCTGCTTGCCCGGCTTGCCGAGTGGTGGACTCGCCTGGGAGCCTTGCCCGTTGTTGGTTGTTTCTTCCATGGTCTCTTCTACCGCAATGCCCCCTGGGTTTGACGCGCTGCCCCGACGAAGCTGCGCAGCCTGGCTTCGTTCTTCCTCCCTACTTCGCGCTCGACGCCCGAAACCACATCCACTCCCCAGGGCGCAAACAACCGGATGGCCTCGCCGACGTTTTCGGGATTTAAACCTCCCGCGATGATCACGGGCATTTGTGCGCGAACGCGGGCCACAATCGGCGCGGCGGCGGTCCAATCGAAGGTGTGCCCCGTCCCGCCTCGCTGGCTCGGCGAGCCCGCATCCAGAAGCATCGCGTCAATACTTTGCCGAAATCGCAGATAACCCTTCAGGCTGTCCGGCGAATTCAGCAACTCTCGCGCTTGCAGCGTCTTGATGATCTTGCGGTGCCCCAGCGCCTGCCGATATTCCGGCATCTGGTCGGCCGGTTCATCGCCGTGAAGCTGGACGCCGGTCAATCCGGCCCGCTCGGCAACCTCGGCGACCTGGGCGGGTGCCTGGTTCACGAAAACGCCGATCTTATCAATGTCGTCCGTCAGGCTGGAGATGATCTCCGCCGCCTGGTCGATCTCGATTTGCCGCGAACTCGGCGCAAAGATGAACCCCAAAGCATCGGCCCCAGCGGCCAGGCTGGCCTGCGCGTCGGGCAAATTCGTGGTTGCGCAAATCTTTACCCAAATCATCGGGCTGCGACCGCCTGCGCCAGCAGCGCTTGCAATGCCTCGCCGGGATGCGGGGCGCGCATTAGCGATTCGCCGATCAGAAACGCATCGAATCCGGCGGCTCGCAGGCGGGCAATGTCATCGCCAGTTTCGATACCGCTCTCAGCGACCTTGACCACTCCGGCAGGCATCAACTCGGCCAGTTGCAGCGACGTGTTCAGGTCAACCCGAAAGGTATGCAAGTCACGGTTGTTGACCCCAATCGTCTCGCAGCCGGCGTCAAGAGCACGCTGCAATTCCACGCCATCATGCACCTCGCAAAGCACATCGAGTTGCAGCTCACCCGCGCGCCGGTGCAGGTTGGCCAGCTCAGGCTGCGTGAGCGCGGCGACGATCAGCAGCACGGCATCGGCGCGATGGGCCCGCGCTTCCAGCAACTGGAACTCATCGAGAATGAAGTCTTTCCGCAGACACGGCAGCCGGGTCGTTTGCGATGCGATCTCCAGATTCTGCAGCGAGCCCTGAAAGAACCGTTCATTGGTCAGCACGGAGAGGGCTGCGGCTCCAGCGTTTTCCAGTTCCTGGGCTAGTTTGGCCACTGGAAAATCCCCGCGAATCAGGCCTTTCGACGGCGAAGCCTTCTTCAATTCCGCGATCACCGCAATGCCTGACTCGGCCACCCTTCGCAGACCTTGGCGGAACCCGCGCGGCTGATGCTCCTGCGCCGCCCGGCTAAGCGCCCGGAGATCAGCCGACACCTTGGCAGTGGCAACTCGCTCGCGCGTAGTAGCGACGATCTCTTCCAGCTTGGTGGGCATGAGCGTAGCAAGAGTATAACCGCTGAAGACGGGTGATGGTTCGGCAGCAGTCGGCCTTCCCGTCATCCCTCGTACCATCAAGTCCTGTTGCCGCGACCACCCAGCCGCGCTTCTGCTTGACTTACGTCTCAGCCTCCACTACTGTCTGCCTGAATCGAAACCAAGGAGGACTGGCCATGCGCCCGACCGGAATTGTGCTGATTGCGGTGTATCACTTGATTAGCGCGTTGTTCCTGGTGTTTCTTGCCGTTTCGCTGGTCGTCGGCGGCAGCGTTCTCGGCGCCATGTTCGGCGCCGGTCACGAGAACGCCATGGGTGGCATGAACATTGGCCTTTTAATTGGGATGGTGGGGGCCGTGTTCTTCGTGGTTCTCGCTCTTATCGCCGCCGTTGCTGGCTACGGAATCTGGAGCCTGCGCGAGTGGGGACGCATTCTATCCATCGGGCTGGCCGCCATCTCGCTGCTGTTTTCTCTTCCCGGATTGTTCTTCTTGGGGCTCCATTTGAGCCTGTTTTTCGGCGGCTTTCACCTGTTCCGAATTGCCATTAGCGTCCTCATTATCTGGTATCTGATGCAACCGCAGATCAGAGTTCTCTTTCAAAAGCCCGCACTCCCGCCCGCCTGATCACCTTGGCCGGAGTTCCCTGGGTGGGGTCACTCCCCTGATTCCGTCCTCTTTCTTGCTTGTGCCCGCTTCTTCCACACCTATAATTAAGGTGCTCTGGACGACAAAGGCTCCGCCGGATCGCACCTGACCGTAGCCGCGCTGAGATCGCGGCTGTGGTACGCGGGTATCCGGAAGCATGTCCCTATGGCGACGCTCTTCTCCGCAGCAGGCGCGCTACCATCCGCGGGCCGCCTTTCCTCACTCTACCTTCGCCGCAAGAGGCGCTCTTTCAAGGCGTTGAGTGCCATGGTCTTGCTGTTACTGCTGGCCGGCGTGGAGCGGAACGCCTTGGCGTGGAGCGCGGCCAGTCGCAAGCAGGAAGCCGCCAGCCAGTTTGCCAAGGCGGAGCAGATGCGCGAGGCGCTAAACGGCCGCCCAGAGGAGGAACGCACCCGTCGCGATTACCAGCGCGTCGCTGACGCGTATCGCAAGGTTTATTACGTGGCGCCCGCTTCCAGCAAAGCCGACGCCAGCGTGATTGCGGTGGCCGAGATCCTGGCCGCCATGGGCCGCCAGTTCGAGCCCGGAGAGAAAGACCTGCGTTCGGCCATCCGCGAATATGAATTCCTGCGGCATGAGTATCCGGGCAGCAAGTACCGCTTCCAGGCGCTGTTCACCATTGGGCAAATCTACGCGGAAGACCTCGGCGATAACGCCGCCGCGCGTAAGACCTTCGAGGAATTTCTGCGGCGATATCCGCGCCAGTCCCTGGCCCGGGAGGCGAAACAGGCGCTGGCCGAGCTGGACCAACCCAAGTCGAGCAAGAAGCCGGTGGAGGAAGCGCGCGCGGAACCTGCGGAAACTCCAGCCACGGAGTCCGTCTCGCAAACCACGCTTGCGAAGAAGTTGGCGTTGCCCATGGTGACCGGCATCCGTCATTGGTCCACTCCCGATTACACCCGGGTGGCGATCGATTTGGACCGCGAAGTGAAGTATGAAGCTGGACGCGTTCCCGACCCGGACCGCATCTTCTTCGATCTGCCCGACACCAAGCTGGCGTCGGTCCTGGTGGGCAAGAGCTTCGACGTGGAAGACGGTTTTCTGAAGAAGATCCGGGTCGCGCAGTACCAGCCGGGATACACGCGGGTCGTTCTCGAAGTTGCCGACGTCTCCGACTACTCGGCGTTCCTGCTGCCCAACCCCTACCGCCTCATCATTGATATCCACGGGCGCCAGCCTCATTCCAAAACGCAGGTAGCCCAGTTGGGCAAGCCCACAGTCAGCAACGAGGAGCAGGCAGCACCGGCTGTCCGCAAGGTCGAGACCACGGCGAAGTCTTCCCGCGACAGCAACGCGACGCAGAATGCCGCCGCCAAGACGGCCGGCGACAACAACGCCAACGCCAATACCAAAGCTGCCGCGCAGCCAAACCGGCCAACGCCTGCCACGGCGGAGTCGTCCAACCCTCCCCATCGCAAAGTCGTCGTGAACGAAAACGATGAGGTCAGCACCGATGATCTGCCGCCGGCGATGGCGTCATCCGCAAAGCCGCGCACTGCGAAGGCAACCCAGGCAACGGTGGCCCGCGCGGTCAATCCGAACGACCCGCTCTTCTCCGGCCCGGGAGATAGCAAAGGTCCGGAACTGAAGGCCACAACCGAGCCGACGACCGCTCCAACCGCCGTGGCTGTCGCTCCTCGCGCCAAGGGGCGCAAGAAGACGAGCAAAGTCGCAGCCCCCGATGTGCCTTCCGCCCACGAGGCCGAACCCACGTCCGCGGGAGACCGCAGCCTGATCCGCGCTCTTGGACTCAAGATCGGACGCATCGTGGTGGATGCCGGGCACGGCGGCCACGATACCGGAACCATCGGCCCCAACGGGATCATGGAGAAGGACCTGGTCCTCGACGTGGCCTTGCGCCTGGGCCGCTTGTTGGAAACTCGGCTGGGCGCCGACGTGATCTACACCCGCGACGACGACACCTTCATTCCGCTGGAGACGCGGACCGCCGTGGCCAACGAGCACCAGGCTGACCTGTTCATCTCGGTACACGCGAACTCCAGCCCCGACCCGTCGGCCCGCGGGGTCGAGACCTACTACCTGAACTTCACCTCCGATCCTGGTGCGCTGGAAGTGGCGGCGCGTGAGAACGCCGTCTCGCAAAAGTCAATCTTCGAGCTTCAGGACCTGGTCAAGAAAATCACGTTGAAGGAGAAGATTGAGGAGTCGCATGAACTGGCGAGCGACGTACAACACTCGCTCTACAGCGGACTGGCCAGCAAGCACTCCACCCTGCGCGACCGCGGCGTCAAGAAAGCACCGTTCGTGGTGCTGATCGGCGCTAACATGCCCAGCATCCTGGCGGAAATCTCGTTTGTTTCCAATCCTACCGATGCCGCCAAACTGGAAACTCCGGAATATCGCGAGAAAATCGCCGAGTCGCTGTACAAGGGCGTCGCGAAATATGCCGGTGGACTCAGCGGCGTGAAGGTGGCTTCCAAGCTGAGCAAGCCCAGCGGAGAGTAGGGACCTTCCTTATGCGATGGCTTCCTGGAAACTTTGCCCCTGTCGCAGTAGTCTAATTCTGTAGGTTCTTGACCCTCCATGCTGTGCTGTCTCCTAAAACGCCTTCTCGCTGCCGCGGTTTTGTCGGTCGCGCTGGGGAGTGTTGCATTCGCATCCGGCGGCAACGACTTCCTGCCGCAGTCATTTGCCGGCTGGACCAAGTCTGGCCCGGTGCAGTCAATCACCGATCCGGCGAAAGCTGATTCTGCCTATCCCGCAGTCTTGCAGGAGTACGGCTTCGCCGGCGCCGAGACGGCAACCTACACCCGCGCCGATGGACGCAAGCTGACGGTGAAGGCGGCGAGATTCAACGACGCTTCCGGAGCTTATGGCGCCTTCACCTTCTATCGCCAGCCGTCGATGGGGACGGAACGGATCGGCACCAAAGCCGCGTCGGCCAACCAGCGCATTCTGTTCTTCCGCGACAACATTCTGGTCGAAGCCAAGTTCGATCGCCTGACCGAGATGTCCGCCGCTGAATTGCGCGAGCTCGCGGGGATGCTGCCCGCCGCCAAGGCTTCAGCCGAAAACTTGCCGAGTCTTCCCGGGTACTTGCCGAAGGGCCATGCTGTGGAAAACTCGGCCAAATATATCCTCGGCCCGCAGGCGTTGGTGGCACAGAAGGGGCCACTCACTCCCGAGCAGGTTGACTTCAGTCATGATCCCGAAATTCTGATGCAGGATTATTCGTCCGCGAGCGGGCCTCTCATGCTGACGTTGATTCAATATCCGACGCCGCAGATCGCCGGTGAACGCCTGCGAGCTTTGCAAAGTGCTGAACAGTCTTCTCCGAACTCGCTGCTGGTAAGGCGCAGCGGGCCGCTGGTCGATGTCGTTACCGGCACCGTCGGGAGCAGCGAGGCACATGCGCTGCTCAACTCCGTAAACTACGAAGCCGAGGTCACGTGGAACGAAGCCACCTCGATGAGCAAGCGCGACAACATCGGCAATCTGATCGTCGCAGTGTTTGCGCTGACTGGGATCGTTCTGCTGGTCTCTCTCATCTTCGGGATTTTTTTTGGCGGCATTCGCATCTTGATGAAGCGTCTTTTCCCTGATCGCGTCTTCGACCGCCCCGAGGACGTGGACATCATTCAACTGCATCTGCGATGACAAGCTATCTCATGTAAGCTACTGAAAGTAATATACTTAACTTCAAATTACGAGAACTCGGCAGTTTTCGGTCAATTTCCTGCAAATACCTGAATACTTTGTAAGTAGTTGAAAATACAGCAGTTTAAGTCCTAGAAATTACTTGACACGGGGTTTTCCGTGACCCTAGTATTTGTGCAGAAAGTTTTGACGGTTTAGCCTCCGTTGGAACTATTCTCCCTTGAAGAGAAGGCCGCCCCGTTGCCGGGTGGCCTTTTCGTTTGCGCCAAATCGCTCAGCGCTCGAAGTCGAAGTCGCGAAAACGGGGAAGCTGCCACGCGAGAAAATTTCTTGCTCCAGCTCTGAGCCAATCGGATTTTGCTTTCTTACGATGTCTGTCAGCACACAATATTGCTCCAGTTGCCGTGCATTTTACTTTCGGTGATGAATCCAAATGCGGCGATCGAGACAAACCATCGCAAAGCAACACTCGCTCTGCTGCCTCTGATGCAAGATGCCGAGTCCATTCGTCTCCGCCAGTTCCGAACCCAATCACCCCGCTCGCGAATCCAAGTCTGTTGACCCTTATCATGCATTTCATGCATTCCACATCGGCGAAGCCGCTAAAGAAAACGGAGATCTTCAAGGTGCTGCCCGAAGTCTGGCAACTGATTCGGCCGCGCCGCGCCCTGCTCGCACTGGGTCTGGGATTGATGATCATCAACCGCGTCTCCGGGCTGGTCCTGCCGGCTTCCACCAAGTACCTGGTGGACGACATCATCGGCAAGCGGCATTTCAAACTGCTCTATCCATTGGTGGGAGTGGTCCTGGCGGCGACGCTCATCCAGGGCCTGACGTCGTTTGCGCTCACCCAGACACTGTCTAAGGCAGCGCAGAGGCTGATCGCCGAGTTGCGCCGTCGCGTGCAAGAGCACGTCGGGCGACTGTCCATTTCTTATTACGACGCCAACAAGACCGGCACGCTGGTTTCGCGCATCATGAGCGACGTCGAGGGCGTGCGCAACCTCATTGGTACCGGTCTGGTGGACTTCGCCGGCGGGCTGCTCACCGCTGTCATTGCCTTCGCCGTTCTGATCCGCATCAGCCCGGTCATGACCGCCATCGCCTTCGGCTTTCTCGGTATCTTCGGATTCGGTCTGCGCAAGGCCTTTCGGACCATCCGCCCCATTTTCCGGGAGCGCGCCAAGATCAACGCTGAAGTCACCGGCCGTCTGACGGAATCGCTGGGCGGAGTGCGGGTGGTCAAGGGCTATCACGCCGAGCAGCGCGAGCACGAGGTGTTCAGCTCGGGAGTCGAGCGCCTGCTGCAAAATGTCTTTCGCACCCTGACCGCAACCTCGGTCATGAGCCTGTCGTCTTCCACGCTCATGGGCGTCATCGGGGCGATCGTCATGTTCATGGGGACCCGCCAGATACTGGCAGGGAAGCTGACGCTGGGCGGATTCTTCACCTACACCATGTTTCTCGGATATCTGGCGGCGCCACTGTTTCAAGTGGTCGGCATCGGCACCCAGATCACGGAAGCGCTGGCCGGTTTGGAACGCACCCGCGAAGTTCTCGACGAAGTCCCCGAAAACGAAGACCCCAAGCGGACGGTCACGCTGCCCGAGATGCGCGGCGAGGTCACCTTCCAGGACGTCACCTTCGCCTACGAGCAGAAGAGAACGGTCCTGCACGACATTTCGTTTCGCGCCCGGCCAGGTACGGTGACGGCGCTGGTCGGGTCCTCGGGATCGGGCAAGTCCACCATCATCGGGTTGATTGCCGCCTTCCATACTCCCAACCGGGGCAAAGTTCTGGTGGATTCGGTTGATCTCTCCACCGTCCGGCTGGAGTCGTACCGCACTCAACTAGGCATGGTCTTGCAGGATTCGTTTCTGTTCGACGGAAGCATTCGCGAGAATGTGGCCTTTTCCAAGCCCCATGCGACGGAACAGGAGATCCTCCGGGCTTGCGCCATCGCCCGCGTGGATGAGTTTGCCGAGAAATATGAGCTGAAGTACGACACCATCATCGGCGAGCGCGGGGTGAAGCTGTCTGGTGGCCAGCGCCAGCGCGTCTCCATCGCGCGCGCCATCCTGGCCAACCCCCGCATTCTGATTCTCGATGAAGCCACCTCGAGTCTCGACTCCGAGTCGGAAGCCCTGATCCAGGAAGGACTCTCCTATCTGATGCAGGGGCGCACCACGTTTGTCATCGCCCATCGGCTCTCCACTATTCGCCGCGCGGACCAGATCCTGGTGGTCGAGGAAGGACGGATCGTCGAGCACGGCAACCACCAATCGCTTTACCAGTTCGGTGGCCGCTACTACGAGCTGTACACCAAGCAACATGGCATCGAACAGAATCTGTTCCTGGCCCCCGGGGAAGGGGACACGACCGAAGAGTCCCCCGCGGTGCTGCCGGACGGAGCGCCCGCCGATCCCGATCCGACCACGCTGCTGCGCTAAAGCTGATTCCAACGTCACCGTATCCTGTGGGCAGAGGTTTTACCTGCATTATTCATGAGGATCTCACGCTTTGAAGGGGCACGGCTTCAGCCGTGCCATAAGCTGATGTCATTTATGGTGGCTTTTAGCCGCTGAGGGACTTCGGTGTTGACACAAGCCGCGAATTTCCTCAGGGGCTGAAGCCCGACTCTTTACGCTCACGCAACGGCACGGCTGAAGCCGTGCCCTTTCAAACCGGCATTGGCCCTCAATACGAGCGCAATGTTCCCCCTGCCGGATGGGCCGCATCTCTCTTCTGACAACCCACAGAGATGCGGTATCATCAGGACTCTCGCGCTACGAACGGCCGCACCTTGACGAGTCGATATGGACCAACGCAAGTTCCAGAAGCTGCTGCGCCGCACGGTTCTGATACCGGTGGTATCGCTGTTGCTGCTCACTGCGACTCTGGTGGTTGAAATCGTTGGGCTTACCACCTCTTTTGGCCGGGTCGACCGTAGCGATCAAGTTATCGCCGATGTCAGGCAGTTGATGCGCTCCATAACCGACATGGAGTCCGAACTTCGCGGTTTCTTTCTGACCGGCGACCAGTCTTTCCTCGACGCTTATAACTCCGCCAAGGAAGGCGTGCCCGGACAACTGGCGGTCCTAGACCAGCTTACCAGCGACAATCCCAGTCAACAGCGTCGCCTGCGAGAACTTCGCGATCTCGACTTTCGCTGGGTCCAATATTCGGAGCAGTTGTTGCAACAACAAGGCACTCGATCTCTTTCGCCCCAGGAATTCACCGCTGGCAGACAGTTGATGGACCAGGTCCGGGCCAAGCAGCGCGAGATCCGGGAGGAGGAGCAACGCTTACATGAAGTTCGCCACCGCCGTGCCACGCTGCTAGGTAATGTTGTCATCGCTACCGCCGCGGCGCTTTCGCTCATCACGCTTCTTCTGCTGTTCACGCTGACCCGGCGCGAGTTGTTTGCGCTTTCTTCCGCCTACGATAGGCATCTGAAGGCCGAAGCGGAGAAAACGCGGCTCTTACAAGAGAGCCGAGAGTCGTATCGGACAACCCTTACCAGCCTGGGCGAGGCCGTCGTGGCCACCGACGCGGCTGGAAATGTGTCGTTCCTGAACCCCGTCGCCGAAAGACTCACCGGCTGGGACCACCAGGCAGCCAGCGGACGGCCCTTGCGCGAAGTCTTGCGCATCATCGACGAAAGAACCCGTACCGAACTGGAAGATCCGATCGCGCTGGTGCGCCGCACTCAACCGGTGGTGAACGTTTCCAGCCACGTCGCCCTCCTGAGCCGTTCCGCACAGGAATATCCGATCGAGCTGACGGGATCGCCGATCCTCAATGATCGCGACCAGCTCGTCGGAATTGTGCTGGTCTTTCGCGATATCACGCAACGCCGCCAAACCGACCACACCTTACGCTCGAGCGAGCACCTGGCGTCGGCGGGACGCCTGGCGGCAACTATTGCGCACGAGATCCGCAATCCGCTCGACACGGTTTCCAACCTCATCTACCTGCTACGCCACGAACCGCCATCCCGCATGGTTACGAGTCAGTACTTGGACCTGGCCAGCGAGGAACTGGCCCGTATCGCGCAGATCACGGGACAGCTCCTGACCTTCCACCGCGAAGCGCAAGCCCCGGTGGAGGTGGATCTCGCCCAGGCGCTGCAAAGCGTGCTGGTTCTATTTGCGCCGCAAATCCGCAAGGCCCATGTTGACGTAGAGCAGCGTTTCGAAGCGGCGCCTCCGGTGCGCGGATTTCCCGGCGAACTGCGCCAGGTATTTTCAAACTTTATCAGCAATGCCCTGGACGCAATGCCCAACGGGGGCAAGCTAATTCTGCATTTGCGCGAGTCCCGTCTCACCTCCGATCCGGCGCGCCGGGGAGTACGCATTACCATACTCGACACCGGCGCAGGCATCCCCGCCGGAGTGCTTAAGAATCTTTTCGCCCCCTTCTTCACCACCAAAGGGGAAAAGGGCACAGGGTTGGGCCTGTGGGTCAGCCGCGGCATTATTGAAAAGCATGAGGGGACGATCCATCTCGCCAGCCGCAGGCGAGCGGGCAAAAGTGGAACTGCCTTTTCGGTGTTTCTCCCCTTCGAGCAGGAAATGGGATTGCTCGACGTGCCGAGCGCGCCGCCGGCGGCCTAGCGATTCGCAACTGCTAACTGGACGCTCTCCCAATCAAGGTCATCATTAAGCACGGAGGAAAAATGGAAATGTCAGACCCTCACCGCGATGCCATCCACCTGCGCAGCGACGAGGACCCACCGCTTCCCATTCCGCCGGGCGAGGAGCCGCCCCCGCCAATCGAGGAACCGCCCGACAAGCCAGTGGTTGGCCCACAGGCTCCGGTGCGCGAACCGGGACCGCACCAGCCCACGAGGTTGTAGTTCCGCCGCCAGTACGTAAGGCATTGCAGGAATGCAGCGCTGGTTTGGACTTAAGGATTCACGCGACGGCTTCGCCAGCTAGGTGTCCCGCAATGCTACGATAGTGGTTTATGTCTGCCCCCGAATCCCTGTTCCTGCGCGCCTGTCGACGGCTTCCGGTGGAAACCACTCCGGTATGGTTCATGCGCCAGGCGGGCCGTTACATGCAGCAATACCGCGACATCCGCAAGCACCATTCGCTGGTCGAAATCTGCAAAAAGCCGGAGCTGGCTGCCGAAGTCACCATCACCGCCGCCGAGTTCCTGAAGGTTGACGCCGCCATCATCTTCGCCGATCTGCTGCTGCCCCTCGAGGTCATGGGCCTGCCGTTCCATTTCTCCGCGGGCGAAGGACCGGTGATCGAGCAGCCTCTCCGTACCTCGGAAGACGTGAAGCTTTTGCGGACCGATCGCGCCGCCGACCTGGGATACGTCGCCGAGGCGGTTTCGCTCGTAGTCAAGCACTTCGGAAACAAACTGCCGGTCATTGGCTTCTGCGGCGCGCCGTTTACTCTGGCCAGCTACATGGTCGAGGGCGGCGGGTCACGGCATTATCTGGAAGTCAAGAAGCTGATGTACAACACGCCCGAGGTTTGGGACGAGTTGGTGACCAAACTGACCGACGTGCTGGTGGAGTACGCCGCTGCGCAGGTGCGCGCGGGCGCTGACGTGTTGCAGATCTTCGACAGTTGGGTCGGCTGCCTGAGCGTGGAAGATTATCGCCGCTACGCCATGCAGCCCACCACGCAGCTCATCCGGCGGTTGCAGCAGGAAACCCACGTGCCCATCATCTACTTTGGCACCGACAGCGCAACCCTGCTGCCCTCCATGGCGGAGACTGGAGCCGAGGTCATCGGTCTGGATTGGCGGATTCCCCTCGACGAAGGTTGGCGCACGGTGGGACATACCCGCGCGGTGCAGGGCAACCTCGATCCTGTGTTGCTGTTTGCGTCGTGGCGGGATCTGAAGCAGCGCGCCGAACACATTCTTCGCCTGGCGGACGGACGGCCCGGACACATCTTCAATCTCGGCCACGGCATTTTGCCGCACACCCCGGTCTCCAACGTGAAAGACCTGGCGCAATTTGTGCACGAGTTCGGCTTGACGGCGGCCAGCCCCGCGAGGAGCGAATGAGCCAACCGACGGTGCTGCTCATCGCTCACGGCAGTCCGGAGCGGGTGGAGGACATTCCCCAGTTCCTGCAGAACATCTCGCGTGGCCGGCCCATGCCGGAAGCGGTGGTGCGCGAGGTGCAGCATCGCTACTCGCTGATTGGCAGCTCGCCCCTGACCAGGATCACGCGCCAGCAGGCGGACGCAGTGGCGCGCGAGTTGAACCTTCCGGTTTACGTTGGCATGCGCAACTGGCGCCCGTTTATCGCCGACACGTTGCAGCAGATGGCTGCGGATGGCATTACGAGCGTGGTCGCCATCTGCCTCGCACCCCATAATTCCCGGACCAGCGTTGGACTTTACAAGCAGGTGCTGTTCGGGAACAAGCCGGCGTTTGCCATCGATTTTGTCGAGGAATGGCACGACCACCCGTTGCTGATTGCAGCTTTTGCCGAGAGGCTGCGCGCTGGCTGGACGAAAGCTTGCGCGGAGCACGGATCGCAGTTGCCGGTGTTGTTCACGGCGCACAGCGTCCCCACGCATACCGTTGCCGAGGGCGATCCCTACGAGACGCAGACCCGCGAGACCGCGGCGCTGGTGGCCGCGCAGGTCCCCGAAATTGGCGCGTGGCGCTTCGCTTTTCAAAGCCAGGGAATGTCGGGCGGCGAATGGCTGGGCCCCACAGTGGAAGAGACCATCGTGAGTTTGCGGGAGGCGGGCCAGACCGGTGTTTTCGTGCAGCCGATCGGCTTCGTCTGCGATCATGTGGAGGTCCTGTTCGACGTTGATATCCTGTTCCGGCAATTCGCCGGCGACCGCGGCATGAAGTTGTATCGGGCAGAATCGTTGAACGATTCGCCGCTGCTCGTGCAGGCGGTCGCCGATCTGGCGCGCAGCCGGCTCAGCCGCGCCGATGCGCAGGGCGCCGCGCAGCCTCAACACTCGCTGAATAAAACCCTATGAAGCGCATTGCCATTATCGGTGGAGGCATTTCCGGCCTGAGCGCCGCGTTTTATCTGCAGAAGGCGCGGGCCGCCGGCGCCGATTTGGAATACACCCTCTTTGAAAGCGGCCAACGGCTCGGCGGGTCCATGTATTCCGATCGCGTGGAGGGCTGCCTGGTGGAAGCCGGGCCGGACTCTTTCCTCACCGAAAAACCATGGGCGCTTTCGCTGTGCAAGGACCTCGGCATCGCCGATCAACTGATCGGCTCCAACGACGCCCAGCGCAAAACCTACATCCTCGTGAACGGCCGGCTGGTGGTCATGCCCGACGGACTTATGTTCATGGTGCCCACCCAACTGGTCGCGACCGCGCTCTCGCCCTTGTTCTCCTGGAGCACCAAGCTGCGCATGGCGCGCGAGCTTCTGCATCCGCCGCGGCCGATGCAGACCGACGAGACGGTTGCGCAACTGGTGGAACGTCACTTCGGGGCGGAGGTGGTGGACCGCCTGGCCGACCCGCTGCTCTCGGGCGTCTATGGCGGAGATGCCGCGAAACTCAGCGCGCGCGCGGTGCTGCCGCGTTTCGTCGAGATGGAAGAGAAGTACGGCAGCCTCAGCCGGGCCATGTTGGCGGCGCACAAGAAAATGATGGCCACGCGCAAACATCCTCCTCCTCCGCTGTTTACCTCGCTGCAGGATGGCATGCAGCAGATGGTGGACGCCATCGCCGCCCGCCTGGACCCCGAATCCATCCGCCTGCGCACGCACGTCCTACGGGTTTATCCCGAGGATGCGTCTTCTTCTTCGTCTTGGCGCGTGGCGGTCGAGATGAACGGCGAGGAACGTTTCGACGCCGTGCTGATCGCCACTCCCGCCAATGTTGCCGGGACTCTGCTGGACGGCGTGGACCGCGGCCTGGCGCGGAACCTCCTGGACATTACCTACAGCTCCTCCATCACCGTCACCCTGGGTTACTACAAGCAGCAACTGGCGGGGCTGCCGCCGGGATTTGGTTTCCTGGTGCCGCGCAGCGAGGGCACACGCATGCTGGCCTGCACCTTCGTTCACAATAAGTTCCCCCACCGCGCGCCCGAGGACAAAGGCATCCTGCGCTGCTTCCTGGGGGGCGCGCGCGATGAAGCCGTGCTCGGTCTCAGCGATGACGAATTACTGGAGACGGTGCACCGCGAACTCAGGGATATTTTGAAGCTGGACGCGCGGCCAATCTTCTCCCGCGTGTACCGCTGGCGCGGCGCCATGGCGCAGTACGAGCCGGGACACATCGCGCGGGTGCAGCGCATCGAAAAGCGGGCCTCGGAAATTCCGGGGCTGGCGCTGGCCGGCAATGCCTATCATGGCATCGGCGTACCCGACTGCATTCGCTCCGGCATGGAAGCGGCGAATGCGTTAGCGCAGGCTCCGGTCGCGTCGCTGTCGCCGCAGTCGCGATAATCGTCGCATTCCCTCCTCGAATCTTCGTCACTCGCTGATCTGCCGGACATCACTGACAACCTGGATCGCAAGTCTTATCGTAAAGATAGTCACCTGCCTCAACTGACAGGTTTCGGAGGTGACGCAATGACCTATATCGTGATTGTCGTGTACTGTGTCTTGGCTGTAATGTTCATCCTCGGTGTAACTTTCCATCACGAATTGCATAATGAAAAGCTCAGAAAGACGAAAGGGTGATGCGGGGAGAACCTCACGCCGAGCCAGGGCACTGGCGTGTCTGGTTTAGGATGTTCAAGGGACAGCCGCTCGACGGAAGCGCGTCTCGCAAATTCTGGAGAGGTTCTGCATGGTAGATGTGCGTCGAGGACTGATCATCGTGAACACCGGCCCGGGCAAGGGCAAGACTACAGCGGCCATGGGGACGGCTTTGCGCGCCGTCGGCAACGGCATGCGCGTGCTCATGCTGCAATTTCTCAAGGGCTCGTGGCACTACGGCGAACTGGACGCGGTGAAGGCCTTCGGCGACAACTTCATCATGAAGCAGATGGGGCGGGGCTTTGTGAAGGTCGGCGGCGCCGAAACCGATCCCGAAGACGTGCGCCTGGTGGAAGCGGCGTGGGCCGAGGCCGAGAAGGAAATACTTTCCGGCCAGTGGGACCTGGTGGTGCTCGATGAGATCAACTACGCCATTACTTACAAGATGCTCGACCCGGCGAAGGTGGTCGCGACGCTGAAGAAAAAGCCCGAGATGGTGCACGTCATTCTCACCGGCAGGAATGCGCACCCCGACATCATCGCGATCGCCGACACCGTGACCGAGATGCGGGAAGTGAAACACGCCTATACCAAAGGCATCGAGGCGCAGCGCGGCATCGAGTACTAGCTTGAACTCCGGCTGCGGTACCATTCCAGCATCATGTTTCGCAGGCTGACAGTTGTCATCGTGCTTCTGCTGCTGGGCTACCTGCTAACCTCCACTGCATGTCGCGGTCCGGCGAGTTCCGCCGACAACACGCCGGGCAACTTCGACTACTATCTGCTTACGCTGTCGTGGGCGCCGCAGTTCTGTGCCACCCACGCCGGCAATGCACCGTCGAGCGAGTGCGGTCCCGCGCGGCACCTCGGTTTCGTGGTGCATGGTTTGTGGCCGGAGAACGACGACGGTTCGTACCCGCAGAATTGCGCGCCGGCGCAGCCGGTAGCGCAGCCGACGGTCGAGCACATGCTGGCGATCATGCCGGCCCGCGGACTCATTCAGCACGAATGGGCCGCACACGGCACCTGCAGCGGGCTGGCGGCGCAGGATTATTTTGCCGCCATCGAGAAGGCGTTTCGACAGGTGCAAATCCCGACGGAGTATCGCGCGCCAGCGCAGGCCATCCTAGTCAGTCCGGCTGACATCGAGCAGAAGTTTGCCGTCGCCAACCACGCGCCGGTGGGCGACTTTCGGGTGTCGTGCAGCGGCCCGGAATTGGTGGCCGTGGAAGTGTGCCTGACCAAAGATTTGCAGTATCGCCAATGCGGCCCACGACTGCGCGATTGCCGCGCTCCGCAAATCACCGTCCAGCCAACACCGTAGCGTGCGCGCTCATCATCTTTCGCGCGCATTGCGCCACCCTTAGTTCAACCTGTAAAATCTAGGGTACGCGGTTCGTCTCCCTCAATTTCCCCGAATCTTGATCTGGTTTCGCAATCCAGAGGCGAGTTGTGTGCGAATCTGCGCGGGCGTTCGCGCTCGATGCCGGGCGTCCGCAAATGGAGTACGAAGGTGAAAACTGGCAAAGCAGCAGTGATTGTCGGCGCACAATGGGGCGACGAAGGCAAAGGCAAGATCGTGGACGTTCTTTCCGAGCGCTTCAACGTGGTTGCGCGCTATTCCGGCGGCCACAATGCCGGACACACGGTCACCATCAAGGGCAAGAAGTTCATCCTGCAGCTCATCCCCTGCGGGGTGCTGCGCAAAGGCTGTCGCGCCGTAATCGGCAATGGAGTGGTGCTGGATCCCTTCGCCTTCATGAAGGAAGTGGACGCGCTGCGTGCGGCGGGCGTGGGCGTTGACGGCAATCTGTTTGTCAGCAACCGCGCGCATGTGATTCTGCCCTACCACCGCATGATTGAACTGGCGGCGGAGAACGCTCCCGGGCGCGTGAAGATCGGCACCACCTCGCGGGGCATTGGGCCGACTTACCAAGACAAGATGGCGCGCAGCGGATTGCGCGTGCAGGACCTGCTCGACAAGACGCTGCTGAAGAAGCACATCGAGAATGCCTGCCGCGAGAAGAACACCATCGCGCACGCCCTGTTTAACAGCGAGCCTCTCGATCCTCACCAGATGTTCACCGACTACGCCGAGATCGCAGACCGCGTCGCCCCCTTCGTGACCGACACCGCGCTGCTGCTGAACCGGGCCATCGCCGCCGGCGAGTCGGTGATGTTCGAGGGCGCGCAAGGCACCATGCTCGACATCGATCATGGAAGCTATCCGTTCGTCACCTCTTCCAGCGCTACCTCCGGAGGTGCGGCGATCGGCACCGGCGTGCCGCCCACGGCAATCGACATGGTGATCGGCGTAACCAAGGCGTACTGCACGCGCGTAGGCGCAGGCCCGTTCCCCACCGAACTGAAAGACGAGGTCGGCGAGGCGCTGCGCAAAAAAGGCAACGAATTTGGGTCGGTGACCGGGCGTCCGCGGCGGACCGGCTGGCTGGACTTGCCGCTGCTGCGCTATTCCAACATGATTAACGGCACCAGCTGGCTGGTCGTGACCAAGCTCGATGTGCTGGATGAGCAGCCGGAGATTCGGATTTGCATTGGCTATAAGGTTGACGGGAAGGAAACCCAAGAGATTCCCGCGCAGGCTTCGGGATACGAACAGATCGAGCCCGTCTATGCCAAGCTGCCGGGTTGGAAGTCGAGCACGTTTGGCATAGACAACTACGATCGGTTGCCGGCGAAGGCGAAACGATACTTGGAATTCGTGGAAAAGGAATCGGGCGCGAAGGTGGGCATCGTTTCGACTGGCCCTGACCGCGAGCAGACCATGTTCATTCTCGAGTTCGCGAAGACGCTGAACAGCATCAGCGGGAAAAGCAAATAGGAGCAAGGGCGTAACCTGGAGGGCGGAATGGTCGTACTGGCCGTAACCTGGATGGCAAAACCGGGGCATGAAGACGAGGTCGCTGGAATCTTCGGCAAACTTCAGGCCGCTTCCCGGCAGGAGCCGGGCTGCCTGATGTACATCGTGCACCGGCACCGCACCGACGCTACGCGCTTCTTCATCTACGAGCAGTATCGCGACGAGGCCGCTTTGCAGGCCCACCGCGAATCCCCGCATTTTCAGCAGTACGCCATCGCTGCGCTGCAGGACATCGGAGAACGCAAAGAGGGCGAGTTGTATTCTCCGCTCGCCGGTGAGTAGGGCTTCACGTACCACCCGCTGCGGGCAAGGTTTTCGCCTCTTTCAGTTCTTCGCGCAGAATGTCGAACAGCGCCACCAGAACTGACGCCACCACCGGCCCCAGAAACAATCCCAGGAACCCGAACGCTTCCACGCCGCCGAAGATAAAGAAGAGCAGGACCAGCGGATGTAACTCCACGCGCCCGCCCACAATCCACGGGCGGAGGATGTTGTCGACGGTGCTGACAATCAGGACACAATAAACCAGCAGAAACAGGCCCTTCGCAATGGAGCCGGTCAACAGCAGGTAAATTACGACCGGGACCCAAACCAGCGCCGAACCTACCACTGGGATGATGGACGCAAATCCGGTAGCCAGACCCAGCAACAGGGCAGATTGCATGCCAAGGAAGCGCAGGGCGACACCTAGCAGCACGCCCTGCGCCACCCCCACCGAGAGGATGCCGTAAACATTGGCGATGATGGTGTCGGAGATATTGCGATACAGCCGCACCACCTGCTCGCGAGACAGGGGAAGCAGCGCCCCCGCGCGATAGGCCCACTGCGCTCCGTCGCGAAACAGAAAGAACACCACCACGAACGTGATCAGGGCGTCGAGGATGAAGCGAGCGATACCACTCAAGACATTGGCGCCGAAACCAACCAGCCACACACTGACTTTCTGCGTGTTGGCGCTGATCATGGCGTTCAGATCGTATTTGGACAGGTCGACCCACCTGCCAACATAGCTGAGAGGGCCCTTAGCCAGGCTCATTACCAGCGATGCGAATCCGCCCTCTTCAACACTTCTACGGCCCAAATAGTGTGCTGCCACCAGTGCTTCGTTGGCTGCCAGCACGGCGATGATGAAGCTCGGCACCCCAAACAGCAGGACTAGGAGCAGGGTGGAAAGCAGTGCGGAACGGCCGGGTCGCCGGTGGTTCCGTTGCAAAATGCGTTCGTGCATAGGATAAAAGACGACTGCCAGAATGATCGCGAAAGCGAACGGCTCCAGGAAGGACCTGGTAATGACAAACGTGAGCCCGAGCGCAATCAGCAACAGCACGGAAAGAAATATGATGGTGGCGCGTTTGCTGTTCATAAGGGCCGCTCAAGTTGTAACACGAACCTTCCGGGCCGGACAGTCGAAGTGCAGCGTCGGCGCTAGCAGGCAGAGGGGTCGTCGGCCCGCAGGCAAAGAATTGGACAATCGTGCATCAAATGTATTCGGTTATAATACTTTGTATGCCAAGCTCAACAATTTTGACTCTCCGGGTAGATAGTAAGCTCAAGAAGAAGCTCGACCAACTGGCTAAGACCACCCAGCGCAGCCGTTCGTTCCTGGCGGCGGAAGCCATCCGGGAGTACGTGGCCCTCAACGAATGGCAGATTGAAGAGATCAAGAAGGCAATACAGCAGGCCGATGCGGGAGACTTCGCCACCGACGAGGAAGTAGAGGAAATGTTTAAGAAGTTGGCGAAGCGTGCGCGTTAAGTGGCTGCGGGCAGCGCTTGCCGACCTTGACGCCCAATTCGAGCACATCGCCAAAGATAACCCGCCCGCCGCATTTAGGACCGTTCTACGGATCCGCCGGACAGTCGATCTGCTGGAATCACACACCGCGATCGGCCGTCCTGGGCGGGTGTCGGGAACACGCGAACTCGTCATTTCTGGAACGCCTTATATCGTCCCTTATCGTGTACGTGCCGGCGAAATCGAAGTGCTGAGGGTTTTTCACGCAGCTCGAAAATGGCCCATCCTTTTGTAGCTTCCCCATCATCCATTTCTCCCCGCCAGCCCCAGTTCCCCGGCAATCCCTCTCATCGCCTCAATGCAAAACGCAATGTGCTCGTCCAGGTCAACGCCCAGGCCGGCGGCGCCGTTGATAATGTCCTCCCGGCTGACGGAGCGCGCGAAGGCTTTGTCCTTCATGCGCTTTCGAACCGACTTGGCATCCACCTCAGCCAGCGACTTGTTGGGCTTGATCAGCGCCGTCGCGGTGATGAAGCCGGCCAGTTCGTCGCAGGCAAACAGCGCTTTCTCCAGATTCGATTCGCGGCTCACGCCCGTGTAGTCGGCGTGCGACATAACGGCCCGACGGACGTCGTCGGGATAGCCGCGCTCCGCCAGGATTTCATTTCCCTTGTAGGGATGCTCTTCCGCGGTGGGATATTTCTCGTAATCGAAATCGTGAATCAGCCCGACAATGCCCCAGCGCTCCTCGTCTGCGCCGAACTTACGGGCGTAGGCGCGCAGGCACGCCTCCACCGCAAGGGCATGTTTGCGCAAACTTTCTGACTGGGTGAACTCAGTTAGTAAACACCAAGCATCGGAGCGAATCATTCCGTGTTTCTCCCCTGTTTCATGCGGTTTTCTTCCGCCTCGTTGGCGTGCGATTGACGGATTTGCACAGCTTTCTCGGTTTTCACCCGACAATCCACTTGACTCTAGCAGAGGAATGCCGCAAAGTTACGCTTGAGTTGAATGTTGTGCCTGCTCTGGCACTCGCGCAACCCGAATGGCCACGACTCTCGCGCCCGTAGATTCCCGGGAAGTGGTGAGATGCGACCAATGCCATCTCGTCCAGTTCAAAACTACCAACAATCTTTGTCGCCGCTGCCGCACATCGCTGGATGAGGATGAGCCGGAGCCGATCTTCGCGCCTTCTCTCCAGATAGCAGTTCCGGCAACGTCCACTCATTGCGAAGTGCGGGTGGCGCAGGCCATTCGCAGCTTGCGCCTGCGCGGCGGGCTGAGCCAACGCCAGCTCGCGCTGCGGATGGGCGTGCCTCGTACTTACGTCTCCAAGATCGAGAACGACAAGGCCACGCCGACGTTGTCCTCGCTCAACCGGCTGGCGACGGCGCTTGAGGTCAGCATCCCCGACCTGCTGCGGGCATGCGGGCCGTCGCGCGAAGACGAGATCCACGAGCTGCTGGCCGATCCGTTCGTGGCTGAGCTGCTGGAGTTCACCTCCAAGCTCAATGCCATGCAGTTGTCGAGTGTGCTCGCCCAGGTGCGTGACATGGTCTTGCATCCGCGGCGGGGCGCGTAAGAGCGCAAGAATCGCAGCCGTCAGGATTGTCGAGAGCGTTGCCCTGCGCGGTGAGGTCCACCCTTAACATGCGCAAATTGGCGTGTGCCGAGGGAATGGAAGCCGCGTAAACCCAACCGACAGGAAAATGCCGAGGTCCCCCGCCTCGGCATTTTCTTTGTAAGAGCCTTGTGGCTGGCCTATAATTCGCCATTCTATGTTCATTGACCCAGCGACTCTCGAACGAAGCGAGAATGGCTTGAATCGCCTAGAGGAGATTGAGAAAGCCACAGCTCGGCTTGTCACACAGGCGTTAGTGGAGTTTGTGGACGCTCGCGCCATCTTCAACACCGAGTCTGACCTCCAGGCTGACATCGGCGAAGATATTACGAGAGAGGCACTTGAGCGGATGGGGGTATCAGGTGCCCGTCTCCGCGTAATCGGGAAGATGGATTACAAGCGGGCCCGACTAATCTTTCATCCTGAATATGCGATTCGACAAGCCTTATTGGTCGACTCAAAAGCGGAGCAAGGGGGAGCCAATGTGGCGAGGTTGCAGACGTCTCAGACATCACTTGAGGTTAGGCAGGTACGGGCGGGCTTGGAAACTGCACAACCAGGAAGTCTGCCGACAGTTCTAACTCGCGATGGCGTTCAATTCTTGACGACTACAGTATTTGTGAAATACCACTATATTGAAGCTGAACATGGTAACAATCTCAGGCTGATACAGATTATCACTCTGCCGAACGGGATGCTTCAAATGCGCTATAACCCGGATGCGCAGCACAATATCTGGAATGTTGGGCCAAACGCCCCAGCACGCGGAGAAGTGTTTCGCACCCGCATCAACTTTCAGCGCTTAAGAGCATTGGCTGCGTGGCGCGTGCAAGACATTCACCTTGATCCTCTTCAGCCGTTCCACTGGAACCAGTAAAAGTTCCGCAGGCCTTACGCGCCATCTCCACATACTTCGACAAACGTTCGATCCCAATGTACTGCCGGCCGGTCTTAAGCGCAGCAACAGCTGTCGTGCCGCTTCCCATGAAGCAATCGAGCACCGTATCGCCGGGGTCACTCAGCATTTTTATCAGTCTCTTCGGCAACTCAAGCGGAAACTTCGCCTCGTGGTCGCCGTTGCTGCGGACGGATGGGATAAACCAAACGCCACGGGATCCCCACTCAGCCCACTCACGTGTGCTCAATCGCCGGCGATCAACAACCGTGATCCCAGGTTTCCAAAGGAAATATAGATATTCAAATTCATCCACGGAGCGATAGGAACTACTGTGCCACTCGCAGTTCTGCCAAGCGGGGTCTTTCACCCAAACCCGACGGTCATATAGATAGAATCCGGCGCGACGTGCCCACATCTCGACGGCGCCGGCCACCATTTTGACCCTGGTCTGGGTGGCATACTTGCCGCCACGGATGTTGTTTCCGTTTAGCCGGCGATCAATTGTTTGCTCGCTACATCCCAACGTGGCCGCCAATTGGTCGCGGTTGTAGTTCGGAAACTTTGTCTTCGCCAACAGCACGTCGTCCTTAGACACGGGCGAACGGCGCTGATTGACGGTTTCGGCCTGAATGCGTGGCATTTTCGGATCAGCAAAGCAGAGGATGTCCGCGATGTTAATGACGACGAAGCCCCCAGGTCGGATGATCGGAAAGTGGAGTCTTACAACGTCGGCCAGCAGTTGACGCCAGTCCGCGTAAGAGTTCAGATACTTCTCGTAGGACTTGCCGACGAAGTAAGGTGGCGACCAAATGCTACACGCGATCGTGTTCGCCTCGATACTTGGCAGCAACTCGCGAGCATCGCCGTGGTAAATCTCGTTTGCTTGAAGAGCCTGATTCATAGCCACTCTTTCTAATTACACCGAAGTTCGACCGGGGCGCAACAGGGAATCCATGTCAGAAGAGATTCCTGTGGATTTCTAGGACCAAACTGGTCTTACCCATTTTGGGAGTGCGTCGGCCACTTCCGGTACGACTGCAAAGGGTACAGATGTAAGGGCCCCGTTTCGTTGCAAGCGCGCTGGGGCGTATGCTAATTTCAGTAGATTATTAGAGGTACGCCTTGCGCGCTCAAGTGCCGGCCGGGCTGAACCGCAAAGAGGCCGAGATTTTCTCCCACCTCGATCCGGAGCGGCTGCCCCACCACATCGCCATCATCATGGACGGAAATGGCCGTTGGGCCAAACGCCGCCATTTGCCACGCATCGCCGGGCACCGCTCGGGCGTGGCCGCGGTGCGCTCCACGGTGGAAACGGCGGCACGCATCGGCATCCCGGCGCTGACGCTGTATTCGTTCTCGGCCGAAAATTGGAAGCGGCCCAAAGGCGAAGTCAGCTTCCTGATGAACCTGCTACGCCGTTACCTCAAGATGGAGCTGCCCACCTTGATGGAAAACAACATCCGGCTGCAGTACATCGGCCGCCAGCAGGAGCTGCCCCAGGAAGTGCAGGAGCGCATGGCGTGGGCGCGCGCGATGACCGAAAAGAACACCGGCATGGTGCTCACCCTGGCGCTCAACTACAGTTCCCGCAGCGAGTTGGTCGATTCTTTCAATGCGCTGCTGCGCGAGGCCTCACGCAACGGCGGCGTCGAGCACCTGAAGATCGACGAGAGATCGATCGCTTCCCACCTTTACACCAACGGCTTGCCGGAGTTGGACCTGGTGATCCGCACCAGCGGCGAGATGCGGCTCAGCAACTTCCTGCTGTGGCAGGTGGCGTACTCCGAGATCTACGTGACCGAAACGCTGTGGCCCGATTTTCGCGGCACGCAGTTGCTGGAGGCCATCGAAGCGTTCCAGAAGCGCGAGCGCCGCTTCGGAGGGTTGGTCGGCGATAACGGACACGCCTCGTGAAGCGCGTCCTCACCGCGGTTATCCTGATTCCACTGGTCATCCTGGCCTTGTTCAAGGCGCCGCTGTGGCTGTTCACGCTGCTGGTGCTGGGCGTGGCGCTGCTGGCGGCAAGGGAATACTTCGACATTGCGGAAAAGACAGGCTTCAAGCCGATGCGGGCGCTGGGCTACATCGCAACCGGCTACATCTTCCTAGTTTCCGTTGGGCTAAGCACCAGCTTCGATTTGAACGGTGCATTTCTGATGACGCTATTCGTATTCATGTTGCCTGTTGTGCTGGTCGCATTCGTCATGATGGCGGCAAGTATGAGGCGCACATCGCCCGCCAACGCTCTGCCCGATATTGGAATCTCGTTATTATCGTTAGCTTACGTCGCGGTCCCGCTGTCCGTGTTGGTAGTGGTACGCTCCGTCTATGAATCGGGATCTCTATTCCTGCTCTTCCTAATGCTCATAGTGTGGGCCGGAGATATTACGGCGCTTTACGTAGGTCGAAGTCTCGGAAGAAATAAACTGGCACCGCGAATCAGTCCTGGCAAGACCTGGGAGGGCGCCGTGGCTTCGGTGTTTGGGTCGGTTATCGTCGGTCTAGTCCTGTTTCATTTTGCAGTTTCTGTTGAAGAGGCTTTATCTCGCCTGCATATGATCACGCCCGGGAAATTCGGGCTGGTTGTGTACCCACAGCGAAGTGGACCGGTTATCGCCGCGTTCACGGGGCCGACGTGGCTGGTCATTCTGTTCGCACTGTGCGTTAACGTGGCCGCACAGATAGGTGACCTTGTGGAATCATGGTTCAAACGTGGAGCGGGACTGAAAGATTCGGGTACATTACTACCCGGTCACGGGGGCATTCTGGACCGAATTGATGCCTTACTCTTCGCGCTGCCGGTCGGATTTATCTTCTATGGATTATTGATCTGGTGGATGTTCGGGCCGATTCGTGAGCGCTGATCGAATCGGTCGAAAACGGCAATGTAGCTTAGCAGCAAAACTCGATCCTGAGTGTCGGCTCGGCCAGCCCGCAAGGGCGGCACAGCCGTACCCCAGCTCGTGAGTGCAGGGAATGGGTCGCAATAAGGATCCGGAGCCCCCTTCAGAGGCAACACAAACCGTGCCGTCCCTCCGGGACTCACCTCGTTATTGTTTCCTCAACCCAGGACTCACGTCCTGGGCTACGATTCTGCCGCCCTCCGGGCTCCGGATATGGAAACTGGAGCAATCTGATGGATAATCGGGAAGATCGACCCGCACAGAAGATAGACACACACAAATGAAACGTATCGCCATCCTCGGCTCGACGGGTTCTATCGGGAAGAGCACGCTCAACATTGTTGAGAGCTTTCCTGACCGCTTCTCCGTGGTCAGCATGGCGGCGGGCAACAACGTCGAGCTCGCCTTCGAGCAGGCGCGGCGCTGGCGTCCGCAGATCTTGTCGATGGGCACCGCCGATGCCGCCAGCCAAGTTCAAGACAAGCTCAACCAGGCCGGACTGGGAAGCGCCATTGAAATGGCGCACGGATCGGCCGGCTCGGTCAGGGTCGCGACTCATCCCGACGCCGACTTCGTGGTCAGCGCCATCGTGGGTGTCGCCGGACTCGAGGCCACGTACGAAGCGGTCAAAGCCGGCAAGACGGTTGGCTTGGCCAACAAGGAATGCCTGGTCGCAGCGGGCGACCTGATCACCGCTGAGGCCCGCAGACAAGGCAAGCCCTTGCTGCCCATCGACAGCGAACACAATGCGATTCACCAAGCCATGCGCGGTGGCCGCCGCAACGAAGTTCAGCGGGTTTGGCTGACCGCCTCGGGCGGCCCGTTTCTGCACACTCCCGCCAGCGAGTTCGCCAAGATCACGGTCGAGCAGGCGCTCAACCACCCGACCTGGAAGATGGGCAAGCGCATCACCATCGATTCGGCAACCTTGATGAACAAAGGCTTTGAGGTGATCGAGGCGTGCCGGTTATTCGACATGCCGCCCAGCCAGGTCAGCGTTCTGGTGCACCCGCAGAGCACGATTCACTCCATGGTCGAGTTCGTGGACGGCAGCCTGCTGGCCCAACTCTCGGTCACCGACATGCGATTACCGATTCTGTATGCGCTGTGTTATCCCGATCGCATCCAATCGGACCTGCGCTTTCCCGTTGAGGAGCTGCGGCGGCTGGATTTCCTGCCTCCCGACTTGGAGAAATTCCCTTGCTTACGTTTGGCTTACCAGGCAGTCGAAGCGGGAGGCGCGAAGACGATTGCGCTCAATGCGGCGGACGAGGTGGCGGTGGCTGCCTTCCTCGAAGGTAGTATTGGATTTCCGGATATTCCGGCTACAATAGAGGCAGTTGTCAGGGAAACACCCACGTGGATACCGGAATCGATCGAGGAAGTATTGGCCGCCGATGAGAATGCGCGTCTCCGGGCCCGCGACCGCATCCAATATGTGGGCTCCAGAGTGTGACTTTCCCGCCTAGCCAAAAGAGAGCTAGAATAGGGCACCCCCAAACTGATTTCCCCTTAGTCAAAAGAGGTTTATGGAATCGTTTCTAATCGCACTGGCTTCCATGGCGGTGGTGCTCGGCATCATGATCCTGGTGCACGAGTTCGGCCATTACGCGGCTGCGAAATGGTTTGGCGTACGGGTAGATGTGTTCTCCCTCGGTTTCGGCAAGCGGCTTACGGGTTTCCGCCGTGGTGGAACGGACTACCGCATCAGCGCCCTGCCGCTGGGCGGATACGTGAAAATGGCGGGCGAGAGTCCGTTGGAGTCGCGCACCGGCGCGCCGGACGAGTTCATGTCGCATCCCCGCTGGCAGCGCTTCGTGATCGCCGTCGCCGGTCCGGGCATGAACATCATCCTCGCCGTCGTCGTTCTAACCGGCGTGTTCATGGTGCACTATGAGCATCCGGTCTATCTCGACCAGCCCGCAGTGGTGGGATGGGTGATGGAGAACTCGCCTGCGGCCAAGGCCGGGGTGGAGCCGGGCGACCGCATTGTGCGCATCGATGGCCAGCAGAATCCCACCTGGGAAGATGTTCTGCTGAAGGTGGCGGTCACCGCCAAGGGACCGGTGGATGTCGCCATTCAGCGCGGCAACGAGGTGCTGGAGAAACAACTCCAACCTGAGCGTGATGGGTCGGACCAATACGACACCGTGGGATGGTTGCCGGACGAGCCGATTGCCGTAACCTATCTTGAGCCAAACATGCCCGCAGCCAAGGCTGGGCTGAAGCTGGGCGACGAAGTTGTCGCGGTGAACGGCACACCCATGCGATCGCTGCTGTCGGTGATCCACTACCTGCGGCAGAACGGCGACAAGCCGGTGGATGTCAGCTTGTTGCGCAACGGGCAGAAGTTAGAGATCAAGGTAACGCCCGCACAAACCGAGGACAACGGACAGAAGAATTATCGCCTGGGTTTCCAATCCAGGCCGGTGCAAATCGACAAGTTGCCTTTCCCGCAGGCGCTCAATCGCTCGCTCGCGGAAAACAAACGCTATTCGCTGCTGATCGTGGACCTGGTGCGCAAATTGGTCCAGCACAAGGCGTCCATCAAGCAGATGGAAGGCCCCATCGGCATCGCGCGCCTCTCTGCGAGGCTGCCCGCGAACCCGGATGGACACCCCTGCTCGGTTTGATGGCGATGATCAGCCTCAATCTCGGGATCCTGAATCTGCTGCCGATCCCCATCCTCGATGGTGGCATTATTCTGTTGCTGATCATCGAGGGCCTTCTCCGGCGGGAAATCAGCATCCGGATCAAGGAGCGCATCTATCAAACCGCGTTTGTCTTCCTGATCCTGTTCGCGGCGGTGGTGATTTACAACGACCTGATGAAGGCGCTGCCCGGACTGGCGCAACGGCTTCCTTGACGGCATAGCTTCTTGAAAGTCAATAACGGGGCGCATCCTGCGCCCCGTTATTGTTGCCGAACTTTCCTTGCACATTCCTATGCGGAGATTATGGCTGTCATCCTGAGCGGAGCGCGAGTCCGCCACGGCGGACTCGCGCGCAGCCGAAGGACCCCTATTTCGGCCAGCGACGCGAACTTAGCCGCCGGGCATAGAAACTAAACCAGGGTTCCTCGCGGCCAAAGGTCTACGACTGCGAGCCGTCCTTGCGCTTCAGCGTGGGACGGTCGTCGTCGGTCTTGGTGCCAGTGCCGCTGCCGCTATCGGTGGAAGGATTGTCGGCCGTGGCCCGCCGTAGCGTCGGCCGGTCTTTGTTGTCCTTGTCGTTCTGCACCTTATGACGGTTTTCGAGGGAGGCCAGACGGCCCTTCACGTCTTCGAACTCCGAGGTGTCCACGATGTACTCAGGACGCGCCGGCAGAACGGTCTTCATTTCCTGCTGCGCCGCCGCGACCCGGTCCGGCGTCATGGGGTGGGAAGCAAACGCTTTGGCCAGTGTGCCGGGCTTCTTCTTCTCCAGAGCCTCGACCTTCTCGAAGAACGAAATAAAGGATTGCGGATCGTATCCCGCCTTATACATGTATTCCATGCCGAGGAAATCGGCTTCACTCTCAAAGTTGCGCGAAAACTTCATGAAAGTCAGCGGCACGCCGATGCTCAAGGCGGCCTGCGTGCCTTCGTACACCGCCCAGCCTCCCGGCACGAAGATCAGTGGAATCGTCGCTAGGTTGGCGATATTACTCCGGGTCTGCTCGCGAGCTACGTGACATGCGGCGACGTGACCGATCTCATGCGCCATTACACCGGCCAACTCGGCCTCGTTGTCGGCGGCCAGAATGAGGCCAGAGTTCACGTAGAAGAAGCCGCCCGGCAGCGCAAAGGCATTGAGTTCGTCGGTGTCAATCACCTTGATGGTGAACGGCACCTTGGCGTCCGAGTTGCGCACCAGGTTTTGGCCCAGCCGGTTGATGTACTCGGTGACCACCGGGTCCTGCACCATCTTGGCGCCGTGCTCCACCTGCTGCGAGTACGCGCGTCCCATGGCCACCTGCTTGTCGAGCGAGTACCAGTTGCCCATTCCCTTGTTGCAGCCGACGTTGCGGTTGCCGATGGCGTCAATGTTCTTCATAGTGCTGGGAGTGGGGGCGTTCTTGTCGGGCTTGTCCGGCTTTTCCGGTGCGGGCGGATTGGACTCCTGCGCGGGCGGATTCGCGGTGTCTGGCGCAGGCGGATTGGACGCGGCGTTCGGATCTTGAGATGGAGATGAAGAGGAGGGCTGGTTCTGAGCAACGCCGAATGGAACCAGCGTGAGTGCAAGGACACAGCAGCCGAGCAAACGGGATAGGTAACGCATGATGTACACCTTTTCGGGCCCGATCCGGGCCAGATAGACTCCGGCCTCCGAGTGCCCTAAGCCCTGTTATAAACCCAAAGCGGGTCCATTTGTCGCCCGGTGGACCTTTTATTTTCGTGAGGTTACCGGCCAAAATCCAACAGCAAATCCAAGGCTCTCACCAGTTCAGATGAGCCTCCTCCATAAAAGGGTTCCACATATTGGACGGCTGAGTTCCGAAATCAGGGTCAGGTGGGACGACCAGCCGGTGGCTATGCCAAGTGCCAGGGGCGCTCGCCACAGCCGTGTTAAACTTTTGGGTAGTCCTGTATGGCTCAAATTCAGCGCAGAAAAACTTACACAGCTTCGGTGGGCGGAGTGCGCGTCGGCAGCGATGCACCAATTGTGGTGCAATCCATGACCAACACCGACACCGCCGACATCGACGGCACCATTCGCCAGGTGGCAGCCCTGGCCCGCGCCGGTTCCGAGCTGGTGCGCGTCACTGTCAACAACGATGCCGCCGCGGCCGCCGTACCGCACATTGTGGACGGCCTCGACCGCCTGGGCATCCCGGTGCCGATCATCGGCGACTTCCACTACAACGGCCACATCCTGCTGAAGAAGTATCCCGCGTGCGCGCAGACGCTGGCCAAATATCGCATCAACCCCGGCAATGTCTCGATTGGCAAGAAAGATGACGACAACTTCCGCACCATGATCGAAGTCGCCATCGCAAACAATAAGCCGGTGCGCATCGGCGTCAACTGGGGTTCGCTGGACCAGTCGCTGCTGACGCGTTTGATGGACGAGAACTCCAAGCTCGACGATCCCAAGGACGCGCGCGACGTAACCATGGAGGCGATGGTCCTGAGCGCGCTGCGCTCCGCCGAGCTCGCGGTCAGCTACGGTTTGCGCAAGGACCAGATCATTCTTAGCGCCAAGGTCAGCGGGGTGCAGGACCTGATCGACGTCTATCGCGAGCTGGGCCGCCGTTGCGAATACCCGCTGCACCTGGGACTCACCGAAGCCGGCATGGGCGCCAAAGGCATCGTCAGCAGCACGGCCGCGCTGGCAGTGCTGATGCAGGAAGGCCTCGGCGATACCATTCGCGTGTCGCTCACCCCTGCGCCCAATGGCGATCGCACCGAAGAGGTGACGGTTGCGCAACAGATTCTGCAATCCATCGGCATCCGCAGCTTCACGCCGCAGGTCACGGCATGTCCCGGTTGCGGCCGTACCACCAGCACCTTCTTCCAGGAGATGGCTGAGCAAATCCAGAGCTACGTGCGCGAGCAAATGCCAGTGTGGAAGACGCGCTACTCCGGCGTGGAGGAGATGAAGCTGGCGGTGATGGGTTGCGTGGTCAACGGGCCGGGCGAGTCCAAGCACTCCAATATCGGCATCTCGCTGCCGGGCACATCCGAGGAGCCGAAGGCCCCGGTTTACGTGGATGGCCGCTTGATGCTCACGCTCAAGGGCGACCACATCGTCAAAGAGTTCATCAAGATTCTCGACGAGTACGTGGACTCGCACTACGCGGCAAAAGAACAGAAGCTGGTGGGGATAAGCAACTAGCGATTAGCGATTAGCCTTTAGCTCTTAGCGATCGGATTTCAGCCCATTTGGTGGAGCGGCTCTAAATTCCGCGCCGCCTCGAAACGACCCTTTTCCTCATTTGTCAGCGCGAGCGGAGGGACCTGCTTTTCTTCTCCCGACAATTTTTCACCTCCCTCCGCATCACTCTCGGAATTACTCTAGAATTTCCTTATCGCATCATCTTCACCTTCCGTGAAATCGCGCACGAAAAACACGACAACCGACCCCGGCGCCAAGCCCGTCTCCGCCGCCACCCTGAAGCTGCGCTTGCTGAAGAAGTTGAAGTGCACGCTGAAGTACGAAAAGCTGGCGTGGGACTCGGGGGCCAAGCTCGTGGCCGGCGTGGACGAAGTCGGCCGCGGATCGCTCTTCGGCCCGGTGGTCGCGGCGGCCGTGATCCTGGACCCGAGCTATCGCATTCGTGGGCTGCGCGATTCCAAGCTGCTGGACCGCGAGGCCCGCGAGCGGCTGGCGCCCAGGATTCGCGAGCACGCGCTAGCTTGGGCGATCGCCGCGGTTGACGTCGCCACCATCGATCAAATCAACATTTATTGGGCCTCGAAACGTGCCATGGAAGTGGCCGTTGGAAAGCTCACGCTTATTCCTGACCACCTGCTGATCGACGCCATGCGCATCAACTTCGCATGCGCACAGACGCCCATCATCCACGGAGACGCGCTCTCGGCCTCGATTGCCGCGGCGTCCATCATCGCCAAAGTCGAGCGCGACGCCATGATTACCGCCTGGGACCCGGTGTTCCCGGAGTACAGACTTGCGTCCAACAAGGGTTACAGCACGCCTCATCATCTGAAGACGCTGCGCGAGAAAGGCCCAAGTCCGCTGCACCGTTTGTCGTTCGCGCCAGTGTGGACGTCGGCGGCGCCGCAGGAGGTGCTGGAATTCATGCTGGAGGGGGATAGCAACTAGCGCCCTTGCAACGAGTCGCTCGCTCGCGCATCTTATCCAACATGTCTAATACAGAGACGGCGATTCTCGGCGGGGGATGCTTCTGGTGCGTGGAAGCCGCTTTCCAGCAGTTGGAAGGCGTTCAATCAGTGGTGTCGGGCTACATGGGCGGGCGCGTCCCCAACCCGACCTACGAGCAGGTTTGCAGCGGACAGACGGGTCACGTCGAGGTCGCGCAGATCACCTTCGACCCAGCCATCATCAGCTACGAAGATTTGCTGGAGGCGTTCTTCACGCTCCACGATCCCACGACGCTGAACCGGCAGGGCAGTGACGTCGGCGAACAGTATCGCTCGGTCATTTTTTATCGCGATGAGGGGCAGCGCAAAACCGCGCAGGCCGTTATCGACGACCTCACCAAGGAACACGCGTTTGCGAATCCCATCGTGACCGCAATTGAGCCAGCCTCAACCTTTTACGCTGCCGAGAGCTATCACCAGGATTATTTCAAGAACCATCCCTACCAGCCGTACTGCATGTTCACGGTCTCGCCCAAAGTGAAGAAGATTCGGGAGAAGTTTGCGACGCGGTTGAAGGCTGGGGTGTAGAAGCCCGGCCTCACTTGCCGTGCTTATGGCGGTCGGGCATGCCGAGACTGCGGACGGTGTCGTTCTCGAAGTCGAACTCGATCAGCACGGCCGGCCCGTCGCCCACCACCCAGCCATCGTGACCCGGCTCGATGACCACCACTTGAGGAGCGCGGAATTCCACGATGCAGCCGTCCTCGTACTCAATGTGGATCTGCCCCGAGGCCAGAAACCCCGCATGGGCATGCATGCAGAGATCGGTACCGCTGACGGGTTTCATGTGCTTTGACCAGCGGAATCCCGGCGGATAGATGACGCGTTTGATGCGGGCCGCTCCGGCGGCCGCGATGTCAAGCTGCACCCCACCGACTTCCCGGTGCTGAGTTCCCTTCATGGGTGCAAGGAGAGGATTGGCATCACTCATGGCATCCCTCATCAAGATGTCCTCCGAAGTGTGTGCGCGAACGCGTGAATCGCTTCAGGGTTCTGCCATCGAAGCAAGCGCGCGTCCGGCGCGTTCTTGAGGATACCGCAGCCAGCCAGCGTCCGCCAGAAACACCGAGAAGAAAAACGACTTTGTTTTCAACACGGAGGACACAGAGGGCACGGAGTTTTGATTCCCATAGAATCTTCTCCGTGATCTCCGTGCCTCCGTGGTTAATTTTCACTCGTGTAGGTGGGCCGCAGGCCCGTGTAACACCGGCGAACAGCCGACGCGCTAAAATATCGCGATGGCCGACTCGCTGTATTTGAGCATCTGGTTTCCCAGCTTCCGCGAAGGGGAGATGATGGCGCGCGCGGTCGGCGTGCTGCGGCAATTCCCGTTCTCGGCGGTGCGCGAGGGCGTCACCTACTTGTCGGTGCATCCGGTGGCGTGGTCGGAGCCAACCGTGTTGGAACGCCGATTCACTCCGGGCATCTCGCCCGAAGAAGCCGCCGAGCTGGCCGGCGAATTTGCCCACGACGATTTCGCCTTTGTGTTCGAGGCGTTTTGGGACCTTTGGGTGCCGAATGAAGACGAGCACGGCGACACCTGGGTGCAGCGGCCGGTGGCAGTGCGCTTTCTGGCACACGGGGTCCAATTTGACGAAGGCATCTACAGCGAAGACGGGCATGTCGAAGTGGACTTCGGACTGGACACGTCTTTCGTGTACGAAGGACTGAAACTTTCGCCCTTTGTGGAAAAGCACCTGCGCGCCAACATTGCCAAGCTGGTCGGCTTTTCCGCAGCCGTCGAAAAGAATTGCGCACTCAGCGGACGGGTGCTGTGGTCGGAGTCGGAAGAGAACCTGGCCCAGAAGCTGATTGCCAAATTGCAGCAGACGCAGTAGGAGCTTGAGCCGCTTTGCAGGCGTGAGCGAGGCGCGGCCGAGCGGGAGCCTGTAGGCGAAATCCCGAGCGCTTTTTGCGAGGGATCTGCTTGGCTAAAAGCTGACAGCTGATTTTTGGTCGGGACGGGCAGATTTGAACTGCCGACCATTTGGTCTTTGCCAACCGCACGCAAACGCGGGTGGGGTGTAGGAACGTGTTGCGGGATGTGAAGCTGCTTTGCCGCAAACTCGGATTCGCCCCTCCAGCTCGCACGCTCCACGCATTCAGGCACACCTCCGCCGTGAACTATCTCAGGCGCGGCGGGTCCGTGTTTCATCTGCAAAAAGTGCTCGGGCACAGCATGCTTGAGATGACACGGAGATATGCCAACCTTGTGACGGCAGACCTACAGGCAGTGCATGAGCGAGTGAGCCTGCTATCATCGCGCTGAAAGTACGCACCTATGAATTTGTGGGAACAGTCGGATGCAATAGCAATGTTCCCACGCCTTTCAAAATAGACGCTTGGAAGACCAGCCTTGCAACGAGGCTCGGCGGATTTCGCTCGGACGCGGAACTCGGAGGCATTCGCAATGTTACTTTATGACCGTTTCGAAAATGAGGCCGAATTTCGAGAGAAATTTATCAAACCGTTACTCAACAGACTCGGGTACTACGGCGTTACGGAGCAGCACGGCACACAGGAATTTGGCAAAGACTTTGTCTTCTCTGAGCTCCATCGGCTGGGTGGGATGAGGCACTACGCCGCTCAGGTGAAGCATGAGAAGAAGATTAACCAAGGGGCGTATGTTGACGGATTGCTCAGCCAGGTTCGACAGGCGTTCGCAAGGCCGTTCAAGCGCGCAGACTCCCCTAGGGAGTGCCACGTTTCGGCGGTATATGTCTTTAATAGTGGAGAGGTTACCGACAATGCAAAGGAGCAGGTGTTGAGCGAATTGGGGCGGGAACACTACGGCGACAACGTGCATTTCCTCGATGGCGAACGCCTTGAATCTCTCAACGCATGGGCGACGTTGCAAGGGGATGCAAATGCAAGGGCACGATTACTTGGCCTCCGCTCGGCTCTTCGATTCATTTCCGACACTCTTCAGAAATACCAAGAACAAGATAAACCCGACCATTCACCGCTTTTCATTCAGGGCCTAGAGTTGTATATGAGCGAACCAGTGATTTTCGATGACAAGTTTACCAAGGTTATGTTCCTGCTCTGGAACCAATTGCGGCTCGTAGACGAACTGCGAAAAATGTTGTTGCAGACTCGTCTTGCCGATGCTGTCACGCAGAATTTGCCAAAACTAAAAGCCGCTTCGCAGAGTGCATTAGCGGCTGCCACACAACTCCTCCAGCAGGTTGACAGTGCGATTGAGAAGATGAAGCCGCTCGGGGGAAGCTGAGACCCGGACAAGAGCTTGCCTTCGCAAGACCGGTCAACGAATGAGGGGGGCGGGTCAGATCTTGAACACATCCCCTGAAAAGAGCGCCGCAATCGTTTTTCCCACGGAAACAGGATATTTCATATTTTGGGAATTTCGTTGCAGGAAGAGGACCTGGTGAGCGTGCGTGCGCCGGTACGACTACTCACGGGATTTAGAGTAGTAGTACTGATAACACAATCGTATGTAAAACCTCTTGTGTCCTGTGTTTTCAGCGGGTTGCGAGCCGCGCAAGTGGCGTTTTCATCGGTACACACACACCTGATTTTGAGCGTGTGCGTACCGGCAATTTAGCCAGTGTACGGCTTGATTCGCATTTGCATTCTCGGTTGGGGTTCATTCACCTCGAAGAATACGTTCTTACAAACGCGGCACTGTCGGCCAGTTCCGCCAGCATATCGCTGCGGCGGCATCAGGTTTACCAGCTTCCCCTTGTCGTCATAACAGGGTTGGCAGTACGGTCCCTGGTCGCCAACAAAGTAGTAGTTTGTTTCTCCCACCTGTCGAATCTCTGGTTTGGGCGACTTTTCGGCTTGGGCTGCCAGTGTCCGCCGCAGATTGGCTTTCTCTTCCGTAAGTCGCAGGATGATTGCTTTCAAATCCAAAAAGTCATCATAGAACTTGCTGATGTTCTCTTTCAGTGCAGCATCCTTAGATGTCTTCGCTCGCTCTCGTAACGCATCAAGGGCCTTGGATGCCTTCCCGATAAGATCCACCGCCGTCGCAACCGTAGTCAGTTCCATGAGCGGAATATAACACGGTTAGTTGGCCGTGTCCGCTTCAGCAGTACCGCGTGAACCACTGACTTTGATTTGGTCGGGACGGGCAGATTTGAACTGCCGACCCCTCGCACCCCAAGCGAGTGCTCTACCAGGCTGAGCCACGTCCCGACTGGGCGGTGGGTCCGGTCCCGGCGGACCGAAAGGGTTTCGAGGTCAACGATAGTGTACCACCGCGCGGGGCCAACTTCTCCCTTGTAATGCCGCCGCCGCATCGCTACTCTGT
>CAWIKZ010000002.1:0-167500 GCA_963836875.1 uncultured Acidobacteriaceae bacterium | reverse complement strand
AAACCAGTCGTTAGTCGAAGCCCTCTGGAAAGGGGTGCCATAGAGTGTGATAGCCACTTAGGCGAAAACGAACTGGACTCGAAGCGGGTACCTGAGTAGGGCGGGGCACGTGAAACCCTGTCTGAATCTACGGAGACCATTCCGTAAGGCTAAATACTAGCTTCTGACCGATAGTGAACCAGTACCGTGAGGGAAAGGTGAAAAGAACCCCAGCGAGGGGAGTGAAATAGTACCTGAAACCGTGTGCCTACAAGCAGTGGGAGGGCTATGCCCGCAAGGGAATGCCTGACCGCGTGCCTATTGCATAATGAGCCGGCTAGTTATTCTTGTCAGCAAGGTTAAGCGTAAGCGAGCCGTAGCGAAAGCGAGTCCTAATAGGGCGTTCAGTTGGCAGGAATAGACGCGAAGCGGGATGATCTACCCTTGGCCAGGTTGAAAGTGGGGTAACACCCACTGGAGGACCGAACCGGTGTTTGTTGAAAAAAGCTCGGATGAGCTGAGGGTAGGGGTGAAAGGCTAATCAAATTCCGTGATAGCTCGTTCTCTCCGAAATAGCTTTAGGGCTAGCCTCGTATGATTTGCAGCGGTGGTAGAGATCTGGATGGACTAAGGGGCTTTCCAGCTTACTGAATCCAACCAAACTACGAATGCCGTGGACAACTAGTACGGGAGTCAGACAGCGGGGGCTAAGCTTCGTTGTCGAGAGGGAAACAGCCCAGATCGTCTGCTAAGGTCCCCAAGTCTCAGTTAAGTGGGAAAGGATGTCGGAACGCCCAGACAGCCAGGAGGTTGGCTTAGAAGCAGCCATCCTTTAAAGAAAGCGTAATAGCTCACTGGTCAAGCGGTCCGGTGCCGACAATTCAACGGGGCTTAAACTGAGCACCGAAGCAGCGGATGCATGGCGTCAAGCCATGCGTGGTAGGAGAGCATTCCCAACAGTTTGAAGCGGGACCGAGAGGATCCGTCGACGGTTGAGAAGAGACCCTGCCGGCATAAGTAGCGATAACGGAGGTGAGAACCCTCCGCGCCGAAAGTCTAAGGTTTCCTGAGGAAGGTTAATCCGCTCAGGGTTAGTCGGTCCCTAAGGCGAGGCCGAAAGGCGTAGTCGATGGACATCCGGTTAATATTCCGGAACTCCCTTTCAATCGTTATCACGATGGGGTGACGCAGAAGGATAAGTGCAGCCTGTTATGGCTATCAGGTTCGATGCGTGTAAGCCGGTTTCTCCAGGCAAATCCGGAGAGACATTCAAACGGTGAGACGCAAAGGAGTAGTCCGTATGGACGAAACGCACTGAGTTCACGCTGCCAAGAAAAACCTCTAAGGAGAAGGAAAGGGAACCGTACCTCAAACCGACACAGGTAGACGAGGAGAATATCCAAAGGCGCTCGGGAGAACGCTCGTTCAGGAACTCGGCAAATTAACCCCGTAACTTCGGGAGAAGGGGTGCCCCGGTAGAGTGCAAGCTCGAGGGGGCCGCAGTGAAATGCGCACGGCGACTGTTTAACAAAAACACAGGTCTCTGCAAAGTCGAAAACGACGTATAGGGGCTGACGCCTGCCCGGTGCCGGAAGGTTAAAGGGAGCGGTCAACTTGTCGCAAGATGGGTGAAGCTGCGAACTGAAGCCCCGGTGAACGGCGGCCGTAACTATAACGGTCCTAAGGTAGCGAAATTCCTTGTCGGGTAAGTTCCGACCTGCACGAATGGCGTAACGATCGTGCGACTGTCTTAACGAGCGACTCGGCGAACTTGTAGTACCGGTGAAGATGCCGGTTACCCGCATCTAGACGGAAAGACCCCGTGCACCTTTACTATACCTTCACTATGAACTATGGCACTTGCTGCGCAGGATAGGTGGGAGGCTTTGATCTCAGGCTTTTGGGCTTGGGGGAGCCAACGGTGAGATACCACCCTGCGAGTTCTGTGGTTCTAACCTATCCCCGTTACCCGGGGAGGGGACATAGTGAGGCGGGTAGTTTGACTGGGGCGGTCGCCTCCTAAATTGTAACGGAGGCGCGCGAAGCTACACTCAGGCTGTTTGGAAATCAGCCGTCGAGTGCAAAGGCATAAGTGTGGTTGACTGCGAGTCCTACAAGACGAGCAGGTGCGAAAGCAGGCCTTAGTGATCCGGTGGTTCTGTATGGAAGGGCCATCGCTCAACGGATAAAAGGTACGCCGGGGATAACAGGCTGATCGGAGCCAAGAGTTCATATCGACGCTCCGGTTTGGCACCTCGATGTCGGCTCATCGCATCCTGGAGCTGTAGAAGGTTCCAAGGGTTAGGCTGTTCGCCTATTAAAGCGGTACGTGAGCTGGGTTCAGAACGTCGCGAGACAGTTCGGTCCCTATCTGATGTGGGCGTAGGAGATTTGCGAGGACCTGTCCTTAGTACGAGAGGACCGGGATGGACGAACCTCTTGTGTTCCAGCTGTCATGCCAATGGCACGGCTGGGTAGCGAAGTTCGGTTGTGATAAACGCTGAATGCATATAAGCGTGAAGCACTCCTCAAGATGAGATCTCCCAACCCCTAAGGGTGAAGAAGGGCACACGAAGACTACGTGTTTGATAGGCTGGATGTGAAAGCGCAGTAATGCGTGAAGCTTACCAGTACTAATCGCCCGTTCGGCTTGACCATAAAATTTACTCGGCACACCTGGCGAACCTGCCAGCGTGGGGATCTCGACGGAGATCCTGGCCTATGTATTCCTGATGCTATTCAGTTGTGAGAGATCGACTCAGTTGTCGGTTGTCAGTTCCCAGTTGTCAGTGGATGGCTGGAAGCAAAGACACGCCGCAACCGCCGATTTCTTGGATCTTTGCAACATTTGGGAAGTCTTGTATCAGGGCGCGGCTTCAGCCGTGCCGTAAACGGCTCCCTTGATGTTGTTATCCCGAGGAGGGCGAACAGGGGCCCCCTGCGAGCGCCGTTTTTGCGCTCGTTGGGGTAAAGTTCAGCCCGACGAGGGATCTGCTGTGGGCGTGCATCACGCCAGCCCCATGGGGCAACCAGTTCTTTACAAGATTGGCGCTACAGGTCCTGCGTGGAACCACGCCTGGGACCGAGCTGCGGGGAACTTCCCGCACGCGCCTGCGAAGCCGGTGATCTTACCGCGGGGGAAACACCCGTTCCCATCCCGAACACGGAAGTTAAGCCCCGCTGGGCCGATTGTACTGCACGCGAAAGTGTGTGGGAGAGTAGGTCGTCGCCGACATAAATAACGGCCTCACGTGAATAACGTGGGGCCGTTTCCTTTTGCGGTTGTCTTCACTGACAACCGACAACTGGCTGCTGACAACTGTTCTCTCTATCCGGTGGAGATGGCGGTTGACATGTACCGCGCCATTCCGCGCTCCGCGCTTTGGGTTGTGCCCAATGGCGGTCACGGACCGATCTTCTTCGACGCTGCGCCCCAGCTCGTCCAGACCGTACTGTCTTTCTTTCGGACGCAGGCCGGAACGCCAAGGTCTTAGGTGTCCTAGGTGTAGCGGCCTGATCTGTCGTTGATCATGTTGCCTATGGTGTGGGACCTGAAGCTGGTGACTGCGATTAACGACCACGCCAGGCTGCGGCGTCATCCCAAGAACAGAATCCCCACCCAAGCAGAGGAAGCTTGACTGGGGCACCTTAACGGTGATTGCCTGGGCTACCCGCCTTGACAACGAACATCCACAACTGCCAAACCAGCACAAGCAAAAGAACCGACCAGCTCAGCCCAACCCACATAAGGTAACCGTGCGGTGCAAATCGAAACTGAACTAGATTGTCTCCCCGATCAACGGCAACGGCACGAAAGATGAAATCTCCTCCAAGGACCTGCCGCGGATGCCCATTCACCTGAACCGTCCATGCGTCGGCCCAGCGGTCGGTTACCAGCAGCCAACCGTCACGGTCGGCATGATAACGGAAAGTGAGCACATTAGGCAGATAAAGAACCAGATCGGCGATCGCAGGAGACATTGCCTGCACCGAGTTGGTCCAAGTACTGTCCGTAGTGGATTTCCCGGGCGACGTATTGCTTGCGCTCCGCATCTCGCCGGGCGAGTGCAGCACTAAGGGAGGCAGTCCGAGGGCATGACTTGTCCGGGCGAACGCCGCAAAATTGCCATCGGTAGGCGGGAGCCAGACCGGGCGATCAGAGAACCAGATACGCTGCTTGCCGAGCGCGATGCGGCTCAACTCCGCGTCGTCCAGGTAGTTCTGAAAGAATGTGTTTTTCAATGGAGTGCGGTTGCAAAACGTTGCGATCTTAGGAGACACATTGCGATCATTGAGAAGGGTTCCCAGCGGTTCAGGAGGTGTAAAGCTGCGTTCCCAGCCTTTGGACGTCAAGTTGAGACTGGAGATATGACGTGCGCTCGCAGCGTGCCATTCCGGCGCTCCCGCATACGTATACACGGTAGGATTGCAGATGTAGAGAGTTGAAATGGCATCGAATGTGGCAAGAACAACCAGACTTGCTACCCACACTTTGCGCGGGAGCTTCGCCCGCCCACTGAAAAAACAAATCGCCACCGCAGCTGACCAGGTAAGAAGCAAATGAAACAACGCGTAAGGCTGGGCGGCAATATTCTGATGAACATTGTGCAAAGTAGCCGAATAAGCCATTATGGCCGCAATCCCGGTGAGGGCAGAGATAACGAAAAGAGCAACTCGAGAGCGCCCGTGTGGTACCAAATAACTTTCCTCCAAGTCGCGAGTGGCATAAGCCGCAAGCACTCCGGCCAGCGAAACCACATACATGCGAAAAAGTGAAGGCATTCGAAAATAGCGCGTAGGAGGAATCCAGTCGTAAAGCCAGCCGCGAACGGGCAAATGACTGCCCACAGCACAGCAGCCCAGGAAGACCAGCATTAGAAATAACCAGATTCTCCACCGGGAAGGTCTGGCCAGCGCAGCCAGCGCCAGCACTATGATCAGTACCCCCATGTAGATATTCGTCATGGAGAGGTCGGTCTCAGGCCATATGAAGCGATGATCCGGCAAATGCAGTTGATACAGAGACGGACTGGCCAAAGTTGCATAGGCCGCGGGAGGCAGAACGCCGGAGCTGAGTGAGAACTGACGATCCAGCGGGCCTGCGCGAAAAGTGTATCCCTGGTTTTCGCGTGCGAAGCTGAAGTACGCCGGACCCATCACTGATACTGCAAAGATGACGAGTAGAACCGTAGCTTTCACAAACTGGGATACTCGCGATCCGACCCCATCACCGCCAGCATAAGATGACTCCGTGGGGCTGGTGCAGAGCCTGCCAATCGCCCACAACGCCAGATAGAGGGAATCGGCAATCACGACTCCTGGGTATCCACCCTGTGCGGATAATCCCCATAGAACGCCAGCCTGCACTACAAACCAATACTTCCGTTCGAGCAGCCCTTTGTCGAAGCGCCAGACGATCCATGGTAGGAACGAGAACGAGTAGATCCAACTTGTATGTTCAGCGTTGCCGGTGTATACGCCGCACGCAATAAAGCCGAGCGCCACCACAGCCGCGCCCCACACTGGGGCCCCCAAGTGTTTGCAAAGCAGGATCGTGCCTATGCCGCCGAAGATCCACACTGCGATCCAATAAGCAATGAAGCCGCTAAAGGGACTCGGGCAGAACAACGCAAAGGCAAGCAAAACCGGGGAAGCTGAGCCGAGCTGAGGCTCCGCGAAATCCGGCGAGCCACCATTGATCCATGGATCCCACAGCATCAAACGCCCAAACTTGGCATGGTCTGCGACAAGCGAGAACAGAGGCCCAAAGTAATCGCGGGCGTCCCACAGCGGAACCGCTTTACCAACCAACACCGGAAGGCATCCAGCCAGAACGATAAAGGCAACGAAGCAGCCCGCGAGAACCCAGACTAACCTTGCTTTGCTTGGCGAGGCGGTGAGTGGCGTGAACGTGTCCGTCGCGGTCCCTTCCTGAAAACCCGGCATCACCGTCTCACTAAACTTTAGTCGGATCAGCGGGCACGCTTTATCTGCACAGTATAGCGCAACCCTCCGACAAGAAAGCGGCCGTCGGGAACCTGCGGACGAGTCCGGGAGCAGCGGTCGCGTACATCCAAGCCGCTGAGCAAAAAATCCGCCACGGTGTCGTAAAATGGATCTAAATTCAATCGTGCAGCAGTTATCGAAAACGCCTAGGATCGGATACTAATCGACGCAGCCTGATTTTAGCTTCATAGGGATAGCTAATGACTTCATCTCCATCTACAAGTGACCTAAGGTCGATCCGATACGGTGAAGGTTGTTTCTGGATATCTCGGATTGTTCATTGCATCGAGAAATACTGGATCGTTTTGTGCATCGGCCTGGTAGCGATTGCCTCTTGTCGAATTGTTTCGACCTACGACTCGCTCAGCCTGACCGCAGACGAGCCTTCTCACCTGGCTTGCGGAATGCAATACGTCGCAAACCACACCTACAACTACGATCCAAAGAATCTACCACTCTCCCGGGCGGTGCAAGCCCTCGGTCCATATCTCATTGGCGTACGGCCGGTCGGTCTCTCCGATGGAGCAATGGAAGGGCTTGCGATTCTTAGCCACGCTCGGAATTTTGATCGTACCGTGTTCCTGATGCGGCTAGGAAATCTCCCCTTCTTCCTCCTGGCCTGCCTGGCGGTAGCAGCCTGGTCCTATCATTCGTTCGGCAGAATGCTCGCCGTCGCGTCTACTGGCCTGTTCACCCTTTTGCCGACGGTACTGGCTGACTCTGGGCTGGGAACAACTGACATGGCCTTGGGCGCCACGGTAGCGGCGGCTTTTGTATCCGCCATTTTATGGGCCGAGACGCCGACCGTACCAAGATCTCTCCTTTTCGGGTTCTGCACGGCATTGGCTTTTCTCTCCAAAGCGACTGCGCTGGGCTATGTTCCCGCCACCCTTGGGCTGACGCTGATTGCCTACTGTGGCGCTCGTAGACCGTCGTGGCAAGAAGTCCGGCAACTGGCAACAGAGCGTGCAGCCACCTTCGCACTGGCATGTACTGTAACCGTGGTCTTGATGTGGGCGGCCTACGGGTTTACCTTCGGCATGGTTCCCGGAAAGTCCTATAGCCTGCCTGCGCCACAGTTTTTCGTTGGGATGCGGGAGGTCTTCAAGCACGTCAAGGACGGACATCCGGCATTCTTGCTGGGTGAAAGCCGGAGGACGGGCTGGTGGTATTACTATCCCGTGGCGCTGCTGGTAAAGACCCCGATTGCGTTCCTGCTTTTATCGCTGCTGGGAGTTATCGTGTGCGTTCGTGAGCGCGCTCGCCCTGCGTTCTTGCTTCCTCTAGCCTTTTGCGCGGGAATCCTATTGCCCGCCCTGAATAGCCGTATCGATATCGGTATTCGCCACATCGAGCCCATCTACATCGGTCTCTCCATAGTGGCAGCTGTGGGACTACTACGATTGATTAGTTGGGCGCGCTCCTCGATTGGGTTTGGCGTTGCGGGATTTGCCTTGGTGGCGTGGATGACCGTATCTGTAGCGATCTATCACCCTGACTATCTGGCCTACTTCAACGCGTTCGCAGGCAAGCACCCAGAAAATATCCTCGTGGATTCCAACTACGATTGGGGACAGGATTTGAAGTTGCTTGCCCATCATTTCCATCAACTCGGAGTGACGAAATTCACGATGAGTTCGATTGGCGGCGACAGAGGTTTTGCTTATCTGGAAAGCTGGTATGGCTTGCCGAAAATGAAGGTGCTGGATCCGATAACTCCTTCGCCAGGTTGGAACGTTGTCAGGCCTACCATCGACAAGTCTTACAGGTCCACGGTGCTGCACGGAGCATCCGGAGTTATACCGTGGTATGACCGCATGCCGCCCACCGAGCGGGTCGGTTCGCTCATCCTCTTCTACATTCCTTCCCAAAACGAAAGTCAAGAAACTAGAAGTTCACCCCAGAGCCCTCGGTAGGTCTGGTTCATCAAAACTAAACGGCGCCGAGTTTTCGACGCAGGAGGTGTGGTGCGGAATGATTCCGTCCGACCTGTGAACTCATTGAAAATACGGAACATGAGACTCCTATGCTGATGGGCGAAATTCCGCCGTCAGGCCATGATCTAACACAACGAATTCTGGTGGATCGTGATCGCTTGGCACGAATACAATCCGACACAATGCTCAGTGGGCTGCCGCGTGCGCCACCCAAGCTTCTTTTGCTTGGGTGGGATCTCGTAAGCTTGGTGTCCGGTCCCTGTCGATTTCGGACCGGGAGCCTGTCAACCTATGGTTTTGCCTTAGCGGCCCCGGCGAGTGTGTATTCCCCGGTGCACACGTAGTCCAGACCGCCATCGGGGTTGCCGGTGAGCTTGCAGCCGCCCGACCCTTTGATACCTTTCATCTTTCCGGTACCGCCGGCAATCTCGTACTTATTCGTCCCGGCCTGGAAGGCGCCGTCTTTCATGGTTCCTGTGCCTTGATAGTTGTAGATAACCGTGTCGCCGCTATCGAAGGTTTCCACAAAGACGCCCGCGTTCTTCATGTGGGTTGCCGTAACTTCTGCATGCTCGGAGAAGGCGCCCTCCTTACCCGTAGCACCACCTACTTTTCCCGCGGCGGAGCACTTTCCCTGGGCCAGGGTAAAAGCGTGGCCTGCCTGGTCACCAGCAGGGATACTCTGCTGGACGTCAGCCTTGCCGCACTTGCCCGACATCGAAGTTTTCGTTTGCGCCGAGGCCATCGCAACGGCCAGAGCAACGATCGCACAGATACACAGAGTCCTGAAGTTCATTCGCAATCTCCTTGTTGACTGCAAGATCTCGTTCTTCATTTTGAAGAAGGGGAGAATTGTACACTCGTGCCGCTCGTTTTCGACACGCTGAAATCGTCTCCATCGGGAGAGCCCCCAAACGGCGCTATGACAGAAAGAGGGCGGCCAGTTAGCCGCCCTCTTTGGTTAGTCCAAGTGTTAGTCTGAGGTTCGCAGAACGATCGCTCTACGGCTCGGGTACGGGAGCAAATTCCACGTTCTGTACCTGGACGCCTCCAATGGCAACGCGTCCATCGGTCCAGGTTACATAGGCAGTTGAACCGAGGGCCGTGCTGTAGTCGTAGTCGCCCGCATAGCAGCTCTGTATGAAGGGATCGTTCTGGGCGGGCTGGGGAATCAATTGGGTGCTGATAGCGAAATTCGCTCCCCAGGTGGCGCCGTTATCGGCCGATTGCACGCCATAGCGCTCGTAGCTGCATCCCGGATCAGTAGCCACGTTGCACGCTGAGGTGGCGGCGCGACGATCATACCAGGACACGGTTACCTTGGCCTGCGGCAAGGGGCTGGTCGGGCTGTAGTTGACGGAAACCGACGGCATCCACTGGGTCTTGAACGAGCCGCCTGTGTCGTCGTTAAGTTTGATCGGCGCGGACCAGGTGACGCCGTTATCGGTGGAACGCACGTAGAAGATGTCCCCGTTGTCACCGCTGGCTGTGCCTTTGCCAGCGTAGGCATAGTGGATCACTCCGTTCGGGCCAACAGCTGGCTCTCCCCAGCCCATGTGCCGCCAGATGGGATTGACTTTTGCGAAGTAGCCGCAGGTACCGCTGTCACCCACGGGATTAAAGCGGGGACCCTGAGTGGACGAGGTCCAAGTGGCACCCCCGTCGGTGGAGCGATACATGATGTTCTGGCGGGTACTCAAACCCCCGCCACCCTCGTCCATGCCTTCCAGAAACACGGGGCTCATCCACGCGGCAGAGGGAGGAATTTGGCCGGGCAAAGTGCCGGTGATCTGTACGTCGCGAATGAAGGGTGAGCCATTGGCGACCTGCACCGGCGTGCTCCAGGTAACCCCGTCGTCGGTGTGGGTCACAAACAGAGCCCCTCCACCCACGTTGAAGTTGTTCCAGGAAATGTACATGCGGCCGTAGGCCCGGCTATACGGGGCGTTGTCAACCCACATGGACTCGCGATCATCAGAGCCGCCGTTATGGGCGCAGGCCGCGGTCGTCCAGGTCTGGCCGTCGGAGGAGCTCCACATGCCGATGCCCTGACCACCGCAGCCGGTAGCCAAGTCGCCCGCAAACCACTTATTCAACTTGACGTTGAAAACCACGATGGGATCGCCGAAGTTAGTTCCGTGGCCCGTGCCAAACGGTGACGGAACGATCTGCGTGAAGGTAGAACCACCATCGAGCGAATAGGACACGCCGGAATAGTCGCTGCCGCTGCCGGTCTCGTCGTTGTAATTGACCACCACGGTGTGATCGCCGGCCCTGGGACTGGCGAATGCCATGCTTTCAGAATGCGTGCAGCTGCTTCCGGAAGTGCAGACGCGATTGCTGACCAGGATGTTGGGCGGTTGAGGACTGTCGCCAGTGACTTCATCGCCTGAACCGGAAGGCCGGCCGCCTTGTACGATGCCGCATTCGATTAGAGTAAGGCCGGCGCGCATGTTGTCTTGCTGTAACAGGCGGAGGGCGCCAATCTGCGAGCAGTCGATACCCGTTGACGTCATTTGGGCTTGGGCCTGCGGTTGGAGGACACACGCTACCACGATGAGAATGGGCAGCGCAACGTACCGCAAGGTCTTAGTTCTGTCGCTTGTCTTCATCTTTCTCCTTTTGCACTGGGTTTGGGGGGCCCGAAGTTTGAGGTTGCGGACTGGAACCAGGCATCGGCGGGGCAGGCGCAAAGTACCCCTGATCCAGCCAGACACTGCTTTGCTTTTTCAAATTATCCAACTGCACTTTCAATTTCTCGCCTTGCAATTTCTTTTCGATGGACGGCGACATCTCTTGCAGATCTCGACGGCTGCGCTTGACCAGTTGCAGAAGCACCAGAGTGTCGGCATTGTCGTCAAGTACGGCCCACTCCCCCTCCTTGATGGTGAAGGCCGGCTTGGCCATTTTTTCCGGCAAGTCGCCGCGCCGGAAGCTCAGAGGTTCCGCGTCGAGCACGACGCTGTTGGAATCGTGTATCAACTTCTTGGGATCGCTTCCCGAGGCGTAAGCCTGACGGATAGCGTCGGCCAGCGCATGGGCGTCGGCTGAACTCATGCCCTGCCCGACCTTCTTCCAAATGAAGATTCTGCGCACCAGCACCACGTCGAAGTCGTCCAAATGGGCGGAGTAATAGGCGCCGATCTCTTCCGCCGTGGGCTTGGCCTGGGCCTTCAGGGCAGCGAACTCCGCGTTGGACAGGATCTGGTTGCGATCAAGGGCCAGTTGGCGGATGACGTCAGGCGTCGAATCCAGGTGATGGGCCACGGCCTGTTGCGCCAGCATCAGCAGCGACGCGTAGTTCTCGCCTATGGCTTGACGGCCCAGATCGGCCGGTCCCTGTTGCGCCTCTAAGGTGCTGATGAGAGACTCGAACTCCGCCTGCGTGACTTGCACATTTCCGACCTTTAGGACGACTCGTTCACTGGGCGGCACGGCGCTCTTGGCCGACGCAGCGGTCGAGGCGGCCGAGGCGGTCGATGAAGACGCTGAAGAGTTTGGCGCGGAAGGTTGCTGCGCGTAAGCCGCGGCAATCAAAACGCAAGAAAGTAGCAGGTGACGCAAGGTTTGTACGCGAATCCGGCCCATTCAATTCCCTGGCGACTGGCGAGGCGTTTAGCCTCGGCAACTTCGAAGTGGCGATCTTCTTTCGTGCGAGTCTTCACTGGCCAACCAGAAGCCGCCTATTCTCCCGGATGCGTCCAAGCCACGCGAACCATGGAACCATTTCCTCACCGGGGAAGTCAAGGATATTCGTTCGCGGAGGGTGTCCTAGTTTCAGATTAGGACAGTACCCGTTCGCGGGGGCCCGCCCTTCCAGGATTTGTTTGGTTTTCAGCCTGTGTCTGTCACATTCTGTTCATGTAGGGGCGGCGACATCTGCGCCGTTTGGCAACAGGGGGTTCTGGCTTGCCCGCATCGGCAACTATTGCTCATGGGCGCGTGGCATGGAGGGCTGAAACGGCGCTGGGAGGCTTCGGTTCTGGCAAAGTTGCCTCGCAGAACGGCAGGTCATGACACAAACCATGACCCAAACGTCATGATGGCAAGCACTGCCCTGTCTAGAAGTGGTTGCATAAATAGGTTCTGACTCAGAGTTGGTACTTCAAGAGATACTGCTGATTGAGATTAGCTGTTGTCATGATGCTGACCGACCAGCAGTGGAAGCAGATTGAGGATTTGTTCCCGGCACCGCAGCGACGGAAAGATGGACGGGGCCGACCTTGGGCACCGAATCGCAGCTGTTTCGAAGGCATTCTCTGGGTTCTGCGTGTTGGCGCACGGTGGCGCGACCTGCCAAGCGAATATCCCCATGGCTGCACCTGCTGGCGTCGTCTGCGGCGGTGGGAAGAGCAGGGGGTGTGGCTGCGGGCATGGCAAGCGTTGCTGGCCCGGTTGGATGAACGAAAGTTGCTCGACTGGGAAGAGGCCTTTCTGGACGCGACCTTTGTGCTGGCGAAAAAGGGGGCTGCGCAGTCGGAAAAACCCGTCGCGGGAAAGGTACGAAGTGCATGGTGGTGGTCGACGGCCAGGGTATACCTATCGGAGCGCAACTTGCGTCCGCGCAGATCTCCGAGTTCCGGCTCGCGGAAAGCACGCTGGCGCGGGTAAGAGTACCGCGCGGTGGACGCGGCCGCCCGCGGAAGCGGTTGCGCCGTGTGATTGCGGATCGCGGTTACGATTCGGATGGGCTGCGCCAGCGGTTGTGGGATCGAGGCACGGAGTTGATCGCTCCCTACTTGCGCAGCAGAAAACAGCGCCGCTTTGAAGACAAACGCAAGCTACGCCGCTATCGGCGGCGCTGGAAAATCGAGCGCACCAATGCTTGGCTGCAGAACTTCCGCCGTGTCCAAGTACGCTATGACCGCATCCTGAGCGTGTATCAAGGCTTCTTTCATTGTGCTTGCCTCATCATCACCTTGAGGCATTTATGCAACTAGCTCTAAGCTGTTGAGAGATTTGGTGGACCTGGCCGGGATCGAACCGGCGACCTCTTCCATGCCATGGAAGCGCGCTCCCAGCTGCGCCACAGGCCCACTCTTGCGGGAAGGCAGATGCCCGGAAAGCGGGCATCTCAAGTATTTTCTACCACCCGCATGGCTTAGTCAAACTTCCTCGGTGCGTACTTCCGATCGATGAACCCCCGTACTGGCAGAGGAACGTCTTGAATGCGCGGTTGACGGCCAGAACAAATGCGGCGGAAGCGCACGGCTCACGGTGCGAAGTAGCTGGAGATGTCCAGCACCAGCTGCGTCAGTCCGGAGGCATAGGCGTCGATGTAGCCGTTGCTGGTGGGCACAAGGGCCATGTTTGAAGAGATGGCTCCATCCAAGGCGTTCAGCGTGGAGGCCAGCGGGCGCGGCTGTCCATCGGGCCACAACGTCAAATATCCCAATGGGCCTGTGGGAACGACGGTGGCGTTAAACACATAGGCCTGGGCGGTTGCTGGCACGCCGCAGGAACCGCCCACAACATTCACCGTGAGTTCACCATGGAACGCGCCTGAGCTCTTGCGGGTATCGAGTACGCGACAAGGCATCGAGGGATACAGCGAAAGCCCGCCCGCCGCCGCCGGCGCGAAATAGCCGTTGATGTCAATCACCAGGTCGGTGTCGTTGCTGGGATAGACGGTGATCTCTCCATCTTGGCCCGCGGGCACGATCGCCGCATTGGCGGTGACGGTGCCCGTCAGCGCATTCAGCGTGGACACCAGAGGCTGGCTTTCCCCAGTCGGCCACACCGTCAGGTAACCGAGCGGGGCGCCTAATCGCGGTATGGCGGCAAAGTTAAGGGAATACGCGATCGCGCTGTTGGGAATGCCGCACGAGGTGGCGACCAGCACCGGAAAGTCGCGTTGCTGGCCGCCAGACAGGTACGGGCCACCGAGGGGGCCGTTGGTGGTACGGGTATCCGCGACGCGGCATGGCGTCAACGGGAAGAACGCATAAGCCGAGGGATCGGGCACAGCGACAAAGTACCCGTCGATATCCAGCACGACATCGGTGGTGTTGCTGGCGAAGATGCGGATGGCGCCGCTGGCTCCTGCCGCCACGATGGCGGCGTTCGCCTTGATGCGGCCGTCCACCGAGTTCAAGGTGGCAACCACGGGCTGGCCCTGGCCGGTGGGCCACACCGTTAAATATCCCAATCCCCCGTGCGGGACGACCGCAACATTCAGCGAGTAGGCGGCGGCGGTCGTGGGGATGCCGCAGCTAAGATTGTCAGGCACAGCAAAGTCGCGGAAGGCGCCGCCACCTATCGCTGGACCGCCAAATTCCCCGTTGGCTTTTCGGGTGTCCACCACCCGGCAGGGAGTGGCAGGAACGAATTGCAGTCCAGTGGGCGGGGGAGGAGGGGGGGGCGGGGGGGGGGCGGGGTTGCCAATCACGGAGACCGAGTTGCCGCTCAGATTGGCCGTATACACATCATGGTTTGCGGGATCAACCGCCACGGCATAGGGATTCCCTAGAATCGCGACCGCGGTGGTGGAACCGGTGGCCCCGTCGATCATGGTTAAGCTGCCGTACGTCAGATCGTTGGTGACGTAGATCATGTCGATATCCGGGTCAACCGCCACCAGACCGGGAGAACTGCCCACGGCGATGGTCTGGGTGGAGTTGGTGGCGCCGTCGATGGCGGTCACCGTTCCGTCACCCACATTGACGACGTAGATTTGGTTGGTCGCGACATTGACCGCCAGCGCCTTGGGATAGAGCCCCACCGGCACCACGGTTGTGGAGTTGGTCGCGCCGTCGATCACGGTCACGGTCCCCGCGGCGAAATAAGTGACATTCGCCACATAAATCTTGTTGGTCAGCGGATTGACAGCCACCGCCGTAGGAAAGCTGCCGACAGCGACGGTCACCGTGTTGCCGGTCCCGCCATCGATCACCGTCACCGTGTCGCTGTTCACGTTGGCAACATAAATCTTGTTGGTCGACGGGTTGAGGTCTATCGCCGTGGGATAGCTGCCGACAGCTATGGTAACGGTCGAATTATTTGACCCATTAATGGCCGTGACGCTGTTGTCGTAGTAATTGGCAACATAGATCTGGTTGGTGACGGAGTTGACGGCCAAGGCTGTCGGGGAGTGTCCCGTGGCAACTACAACCGTGGAACTCGATACCCCGTCAATCACGGTGACCGTGTTGCTATTTTGGTTGGCGACGTAAATCTTGTTGGTCACAGGATTGACCGCTACCGCAGTGGGATAAGACCCTACCGGTATGGTAGCGGTGGCATAGGTAACTTCATCGATCGCGGTTACGTTGTTGCTGTACTGGTTGACGACGTAGAGCTTGTGGTTGGCCGGATTCGGCGCCAGCGCTATCGGGTGCAACCCCGTCGGAATTGTGGTCAGCAGGGTCTGCGCAGTCGCTGGTAGGCTTGTCCATGCGACGCCGCACGCAAGAAGGATTAGCAGAGTACAGCGTGTCGTCGGCGCACACTTCGTTGGCGCACGCGTCGGCGTCGTTGACACGCGCAGCGTTGGGATGCGCAGCGTTGGCACGCGCTTCCTTCCCGGGGGTCTTTTTTGGATGGTGGCGCGCCGGAGAATTCCAAACTGGACACAGCGCGCCGACCGCCTCCGAGGAACCTGACCGTCTCTCGGCGGGTTGCCAGGCTCGGCCTGGCGACAAGTTTTCCGAATATAACTTAACGATAGCACCGCTTGAGCGCGGAAAAAAGCTTTCTGGCGTGTCGGTAGTGGCTTAATTTCGATTTATTCCTAAAACAATTTAACAAGCCTGTGGATTCGGGCAACTGGAGGCAAGGCAAAATGAAGGCCGCGAGGAAGAAGAATATCCTTGACAACACTTTAAGTGTTGGCGTAGTGTTGTCTCGTAAGCGGAAACAGCGCATGAAACGAGAAGCTCCCTACGAAGTAGAAATTCGCGGTGTCACGGTTCGCTGTTACACCCTAGAGGATGCCGCGAAGATCATCAGGGAGTTCAGTGCGCAGGGGGAGTTTCCCCAATATCAGAAGTGGCAACCCCATGAGTTTCTGGACTTCGTGAATCGGATTCAGGTGCTGCAAAGACAACTGCTAGCGACATTGCTAAAAACGAGGTACGGTGTCGCAACTGATGAGGAACTGCGCAAGGTACTAGGAATAGCAAGCAATCAAGCACTTGCAGGGGTTCTTTCCGGCATCACTAAAGTCGCACAATTGATGGAGATTGATAGGTCTAAAATTTACTCGCAGCGAACAGAGTACAAACAAGGTTCACCCGTGCGCTGGTATCGCCTTTCAGAAGGCTTTAAGTCGGCTGCTGTGGATAATGATTGGCCGACCGATAAGGACTTAGAGGAACCTGATGATGACGAACACCCCTAAGAGAAAGGAGCATGATGCCTCCGCCACCAATGACAGGCGCAAATAGCAAGAGCCGCTAGAGACGCGAATCTCTAGCAGCCCTTAAACCAACAATCCGGCAAGCCGAAATGTCAGTCCTCAAAACGCATTATCGGCTTGCCTCACCAGAAAGGCAAGCTAAATGTACACACTCTCCACTGAAAAGAAGCTGGCCGTAATCGCGGCCTTAGTCGAAGGCAATTCCATCCGTTCAATAAGTCGCATGACGGATGTTGACCGCAACACGATCACATCTCTGCTAGTGAAAACTGGCGACTACTGCAACGATCTGCTGGATGGCTCCATGCGGAACCTGCGCTGCGGCTACGTCCAATGTGATGAGATTTGGACTTACGTCGGCAAGAAGCAGCGTCACGTTCATTCTGGCGACTCGCCCGAAGTAGGCGACCAATGGGTATTCGTGGCGATGGACGCGCAAACCAAGCTGGTGCCCGTTCACACAGTCGGCAAGCGCACCGAAGAGACCACCTGGTATTTCATTGACGAACTGGCAAAGCGGCTGGCGAACCGAATCCAGTTGACCACAGACGGATTCCACTTCTACAACCGCACCGTCGAAGATGCGTTCGGCGCGGAGATCGACTTTGCGCAGCTAATCAAGCTGTACGGCCAATACGGGCAACATGACACGGACGCGAAGTATTCCCCATCGCCAATCGTCGAGGTTATATCCAAGGTGCGAAACGGCGACCCTGACCCCGATCACATCTGCACGTCGCACATCGAGAGGCAGAACTTGACGATGCGGATGCAGATGCGGAGATTTACGCGCCTGACGAATGCTTTCTCGAAGAAGCTGACGAACCTGAAAGCCGCTTGCGCTTTGCACTTCGCACACTATAATTTCTGTCGTGTGCATTCGTCACTGCGCGTAACCCCGGCAATGGCTGCTGGCATTAGCTCCCATATCTGGGACATAGGAGAATTGCTCAGATGATTAACGAGAATTCTTTGCGCGATGCGTTGCTAGCATTGGCGCAGATGAATATGCAGCTTTACCAACTGTTGTTTTCTTCGATGAACGAACTAGCTTCGGTGCGGGAGACGGTACGGGGCCTAGACCCAACCTTTGCTGACGTTTTGGAGCAACGTCGCGAGGAACATGCAGATCGAACCCGCGAAGTATATGCTCGGTCGATTGCTGTATGTGCAACGCTAATTCAGGGGTTAAAAGAGGGCGAGGTTTGTTAGCTTGCATTGCGCACTTCTCCTGTGATACTTAGAGATTGCGCGATTCTGGCCCCGGCTGGCACCGGGGCTTTTCCTTTTTCGCTTATATCATGTGCCGTCAAGTGGTACAAACGATCCCATGAGGAAACTGGCGTTCGTCTTCGTCGTAGCTGGCAGTGGATTGACGGCTTTCGGCTTCTCCGGCTGGGAAGCAGTTGGGCGTCCGGGATTCACAATCGCCGGAGCACCTGGATTTGCTTGGGACTTTACGGCTGGGTTTGGATCGTTACTCAGCCAGCTCGAATTTACTCTTGGAGTCATGCTGTTGGTATGTGGTCTTCTGCTACGTAGGGATTCAAGGTAGGGCAAGTTGGTTGCCACTCTCAAGAGATGCAGCTATGGCACGGAGTGAGATTCAGCCACTACCGGCGTGTCTTGGCGGCACAAAATGTCGGCCTGGTTCCAATTCGGGAATGGGGATGCGTGAAGGTTGGTGGATTTTTGCCGCGGACACTGTGCCTTTTTTCACCTTCCAAGGCGCGACAGCGCGGACCATAGCTTCTCGGTGGCAGCCCCCGCATTTATGCGGGGAAAAAGTTGCGCGTGATCATGCCCTCTAGTGCATTAGGACTTCATTGCAAGCTGTACTATCTCGTCATTTATTTCACCGTATGTCTTAGTGAGAGAACGAACATGCCGTTTTTGGTCGAGGATTAGGCCCAGCCGCTCCCTGCCAGGACACTGCGCGTCTTCGCCCTCTCTTTACAATGCGCCCGAGCAAGCATTGAATAACAGGCGGGGACCTTGTTGACCCGTGGAACTCTATCGCTCATTGCCGCCTGAGGCTGTGCAGATCCTGCTGGTGCTCTTCTTGTCGTTCCTGGTCGGACTGGAGCGTGAGGAGCATAAAGCCGCCATCGGGCATTACAGCTTTGGGGGAGTGCGCACCTTTCCGCTCATCGGGCTGATCGGCTATTCGATGGCGCTGCTTTCCGGGACGCAAATGGTCCCGGTCACCCTCGGGTTCCTGGTCATCGCCGCATTTCTTCTGCTTTCCTACTGGCACAAGCTTTCCGCTTCCGTAGCTGCCGGGGTCACCACGGAGATGTCCGGCCTGACAACCTACCTGGTCGGCGCGCTGGTCTATTACGGCCACTTTTGGATGGCGACCGCCTTAAGCGTGGCCAGCCTGCTGCTGCTGGAGCTCAAGGTCTTTCTCGAGGAACTCGCCGGCCGCATCCCCGGGGAAGAGATTCTTACCTTTGCCAAGTTCCTGCTGTTGTCGGCCGTCGTTCTGCCTATTCTGCCCCATCGTGAATTTGGTCCGTTCCATATCAATCCCTTCAAGACGTGGCTGGTGGTGGTTGCGGTCAGTGCCATCTCCTATGCAAGCTATGTACTGCAGAAGGTGACCAAGGGGCGGGGTGGAATCCTGCTGGCTTCTCTGCTGGGAGGAGCGTACTCCTCCACGGTTACAACCGTGGTGCTGGCCCGGCGGGCGGCGCGCGAGGAGCGTCCGCATCTGTTCTCGGGCGGCATCCTGATGGCTTGCGGCGTCATGTATCTCCGGCTGATCGCTCTGTTGGGATTATTCAACCGCCAACTGATGGTGATGTTGCTGCCCTCGTTCCTTGTGTTGGCGGGATTGGCGATCGCGAGCGGCTTCTTCTGGGCCCGGCGGCCGGATAAAACCGAGGCCAAGATAGCCAGGGAATTCGAGCCCAAGAACCCGCTGGAGTTGCGGGCCGCCTTCCTCTTTGCATTTCTTTTTCTGCTGATGATCACTGCTACCCAGTTGGCGGTCGCCTACCTGGGCAGGGCCGGAATCAATACGCTGGCCGCCATCATGGGTGTGACCGACGTGGACCCGTTTATTCTGGGGATCACCCAGACCGCAGGCGCCAGCACCGCTCTGAAGCTGGGTGCGGAAGCCATCTTGATTGCCGCCGCCAGCAACAATTTCGTCAAGGGGATCTACGCGTACGCCTTTGCCGATCGCAAGACGGGCCTGGCGAGCATCTGCCTGCTGGTGGCCCTGGGCGCGCTCGGCCTCGTGCCCCTGTTGTGGATCTAAGCGGGGCCGTCCAAGGCGGGTGCTCCACCCTTCGCATGGCGGTTCAGAAGTTTTTGCAAGTGGCCGCAAATCTGGATAGATTAGAGTACGGAGGGATGTGTGAGCGGTTGAAACAGGCGGTCTTGAAAACCGCTATACCTGAAAGGGTATCGGGGGTTCGAATCCCTCTCCCTCCGCCAGACAGTCTTGAAATCTGTCTCCGAACTACGGTTGGCCGATGACCGAACGCAAAGGATGGCAGCTCGCGGTTTGCCTTGTGACGTTGGGGATGAGTTTGGCGGGGATGAGTTTGGCGGCGCAGACCGCGCCACCGCCCAATCCGCCAAGTCCTGATCTGACAGCGCTGCAAAATCAGCTCAATGCGCTGACCCTGCAACAGCAAATCATTACCGCACAGAACCAGATCCTGGCGGCCAAGGTGGGAGCGCCTGCGGTCACGCCGGTGCAGCCGCTGGCCGGCAACATCACGCAAGACGACAAATCATTCGCCGAAGCTACCACGCTGGCCTACAACGCGATGCGCGCCGATGCGAAGCTGATCTATGACCGCATTGAGACCGCGATTGCCTCGCCAGTCCACAAAGACAAGAACATTACTCTGGTGATCTACGATCAGGCATCCTTGACCGGCGTCCAGCAATACCTTGCCTTCAAACCGCAACTGGCCTTGCAGCGCGAGAGCCTCTGCTTTGCGGTAACGGCGGCCAGGAGGTTGCCTCCGGAATTTAGACCGCAGTTTGCTCCCGCAGAAGCTGAGGCGGGCATTACCGGAGCGACCAACCTGGTTTCCTCGGTGGCCACGCTGCTGGCGATGTTCCGCACCGACGTTGAGCGAAGGTCGACCGACGTCAGCATCGATGAACTGACCCTGGGGGAAGAGGTGGCGAATATCTACAAATCCAAACGTTCGCTGCCGAATGAAGGAGTGCTCTACAACACGCGCGTGTTCGTGCCCGGCCAGTACTTCATGCCGGATGACGTTGACCAGAGCGAGTTGAACAAGCTCTTCAAGTTGAAGGCCAGTGAAGTCTTCAACGAGAAGGCGGGTGGCTGTAAGCGGGATCCCCCCGTAGGGTTTTATGCCCGCATGGCGGAGCTGGCAGTCATCCATGATCTGGCTATTGAGGTGTACGCGCAATTGTATGCGCCGTTTCAAAAACTTACCGATGCCGAGAACAAGCTCAAAGGCGACCAAGATGAGTTGCAGGTATTGAAAGCGATAGAGAAGCCGACCGACGATCAGAAGAAAAAAAGTGACGAACTCCAGAAGAAGGTGGAGAGGGATAAGGACGCACTGACGAAAGCGAAGCAAGCGATCGAGGAGGATGGGAACGACAATGCCATCGAGAAAAAGCGGCAGCAGGTAGCCGATCTCAAGGCGGCGCTTGATCGATACGACGCATTAGTAAAAGTCCTCGGTACGGCCGACAGCGCCGGACTCACGCCCCTGGCGAAATATGCTTCCAGCGATCGACTGAGCCGATACCTTCAGGCGCCGGACACGTACCTATTGAATCTGAAAGTGCTGAAGTCGAGCGCCAGCAATCAAACCAAGAAGAACCTGTTTCTCGGTACCCGCCTCTATTTCAGCGGCGCCTGTACCGCGTCATTTTTCCTGATTGATTCGGCAACCTCCGATGTAGTCTCTTCCGGCTCGTTTACCACCGTAACCAACTACATGCGAGAGAAGACATTCAAGCGGAAGTTTGGGACAGAGGTAGTGCAGTAGGCAGCCAGCAGCTCGCAGTTGTTCACCGTCGTTTGCGCCAGCGTTCCCTGAGACGCCTGATGAATTCCCGGCTCGGTTCAACCCCAAAGACTTCTTATTGGTTCTATGAATTAAAATAAATTGCCAAGAATGTGCTGCGCCAACACTCGCGTGCAGTAAAAGGAGTTTCGTGATGCCTGAATCGCAAACCACCACCACCGTTGCCAAGTACCAGAGCATTCTGTTCGAGACCGAAGGAGAGATTGCGGTTGTGACGCTGAACCGGCCGCAGCGGCGCAATGCGCTGTCGCTGGAGTTGATGACCGAGCTGATTGACTGCCTGAACGAGATTGGCCGCGATCGCGCACTACGAGTAGTGCTGTTGCGGGCCGCCGGCAAGGTCTTCTCCTCCGGCCACGATTTGAGCGAGATGGTGGGACGCGACATCAACGAGTATCGCCAGGTGTTCGATGTCTGCACTGAACTGATGACGCGCGTGCAATCGATTCCGCAGCCGGTGATCGCGGAGGTGCAAGGCATTGCGACCGCCGCCGGATGCCAACTGGTGGCGACCTGCGATTTGGCCGTGGCTTCCGAGCAGGCGGCGTTTGCCACTCCGGGCGTGAAAATTGGACTTTTCTGCACCACGCCGATGGTCGCCCTCAGCCGGGCGGTCGGACGCAAACGGGCGCTGCAAATGCTGCTGACCGGCGAGATGATCGACGCGGCGACGGCGGCGGAATGGGGACTGATCAACCTGGTCGTTCCCGCGGCTGAGTTGGCCGAGCAGAGCCGCAAACTGGCCGCGCGTATCGCCGAAGCCAGCTCGCTGACGGTCGCACTGGGCAAGCAGGCGTTCTACACCCAGATCGATCTCGACCAGCCGAAAGCTTACGCCTACGCCAAAGAAGTGATGAGCATGAATGCGCTGGCCGCCGACGCGCAGGAAGGAATCTCGGCGTTTCTGGAGAAGCGGCGCGCGTGTTGGACGGGAAAGTAGGGCGCAGCTCCGGATTCGTCGCTCCGTCGAAAATCATTCACCACGGAGGCACCGAGGACACGGAGTTCTTGGCTTCTATAGAGTTTCCTCCGTGATCTCCGTGCCTCCGTGGTGAATTTTCATCCCGATAGGTGAGCGGCAGGCCCACGTGGCACTCAGGATGACAGGCGAACAAACCATCCAGCCTCCCCCGCGTTACCCCTTGGGTTGCGGCACAATTCGGAGATACGGTCTGGGGGCCTTCCAACCTTGCGGGTATGTCTTCTTCGCCTCTTCGTCGGAGACCGAGCCCGCAATGATCACATCCTCACCCGCTTTCCAATTCACCGGCGTTGCGACTTTGTGCTTGGCGGTCAGTTGCAAGGAATCGATCACGCGCAGCACCTCGTCGAAGTTCCGCCCGGTGGTCATGGGATAAATGATGATGAGTTTGATTTTCTTGTCGGGCCCCACGACGAACACATTGCGCACGGTTTGATTGTCGGACGCCGTTCTGCCGTCACAACTGCCCTCCACGGCGGCGGGCAGCATCCCATAGAGCTTGGCAATCTTCAGGTCGGTGTCGCCGATCATGGGATAGTTGGGCGCGTATCCTTGCGTCTGCTTGATGTCGTCTGCCCACCGTGTGTGGTTGTCAATCGGATCGACGCTCAGTCCAATGATCTTGACGTTGCGCTTGTCGAACTCCGGCTTGAGTTTCGCCATGTAGCCGAGCTCGGTGGTGCACACCGGCGTGAAGTCTTTGGGATGGGAGAACAATACCGCCCACGAGTCGCCAATCCAGTCATGGAAGCGAATGTGCCCCTCGGTGGTTTCAGTTTCGAAATCAGGGGCCACGTCGCCAATCTTAAGACCCATTGCAACACCTCTCTGAGATTTAATTTGGATGATCACCGAATTTAATGCATTAGAAGGTGACCCGGCAAGCGCGCCGGAATCCGCGCGTACCAGAATCCGATCGCCTCTTCTTGTCATCGAACACCCTATGCTCACCGGCCCGCCAGCCACCACCCTAAGCAACGACGAAATTCTGCGCTACTCGCGCCACCTGATCATGCCCGAGGTCGGCATGGAGGGGCAGCAGAAGCTGAAGGCGGCGCGCGTGCTGTGCGTGGGCACCGGCGGACTCGGCTCGCCGCTCGCGCTGTATCTGGCCGCGGCCGGCGTAGGCACGCTCGGCCTGGTTGACTTCGACGTGGTGGACCTCACCAACTTGCAGCGCCAGATCATCCATACCACCAACGACGTGGGCCGTTCCAAACTCGACTCCGCCGCGGAGAAGCTCGCCGCGATCAATCCTTTCATCCAGGTTCGCAAGTTCGAGACCAAGCTTACGAGCGCCAATGCGCTCGACATTATTCGCCAGTTCGACATCGTCGCCGATGGCACCGACAACTTTCCCACGCGCTATCTGGTGAACGACGCGTGCGTGCTCACCGGCAAGCCGAACGTGTACGCCTCCATCTTTCGCTTCGAAGGGCAGGCCAGCGTCTTTGCCGCCGAGCAGGGCCCGTGCTATCGCTGTCTCTATCCGGAACCGCCGCCGCCGGGACTGGTGCCATCATGCGCCGAAGGCGGCGTGCTCGGCATTCTTCCCGGATTGCTGGGCGTGATTCAGGCCACCGAGGTCATCAAGCTCATCCTCGGGTCGGGCGAGCCGCTGATCGGCCGCCTGTTGCTGGTGGACGCGCTGGCCATGCGCTTTCGCGAGCTGCGCCTGCGCAAGAATCCGGAGTGCCCCGTCTGCGGCGCCAATCCCACCATCCGCGAACTGATCGACTACCAGCAGTTCTGCGGCATCCGCGGCGAGACTCAAGAAGCTCCGCCGACTTCCGCTGTGCCGGAAGTTCGTCCCGAGGAACTGAAGGCCCGGCTTGACGCTGGCGACGACGTGTTCATCCTCGACGTCCGCGAGCCGCACGAATATCAGATCTGCAACCTTGGCGGACATCTCATCCCGCTGGGCGAGCTGCCCGCGCGCCTGAACGAGCTGGATTCGAGCCGCGACATCGTGGCCCACTGCTGCAGCGGAGTGCGCAGCGCCAAGGCCGTGACCCTACTTCGCCAGGCCGGCTTCGCCAAAGTAAAGAACCTGGCCGGCGGCATCCTCGCCTGGTCCGACAAGGTGGATCCAAGCGTACCGAAGTACTAGAACCTATCAACCTATCTGCCTCCATTGACTTCCTCGGGCACGAAAGGACGAGCTACCTATCTCATGAATTGTTTTGTATCAGGGCACGGCTTCAGCCGTGCCGCAACAGGTCAACCATAAGTTGGGCTTCAGCCCCTGAAAACTGCTTTGCAGCGCATCTCCCTGTGGAACTCATCCTAAATCCGACAGAGGTACCTAGTTTTTCAGCAGCCTGTGAAGCCGTGCCCTGATACAAGCCTGACCTGAGACTATTTTTGAAACACTTCCTAATTCGTAAAATGCTTTCCTCAACCCCGAAAGCGACGCTCATTTGAGACGTAAGATTGATATCACCATTACAATAGTGTCTAACTCTTACGAGCGTTGCGCGAGGATTTTGTGGCCTGCCCCTTCTTCATGCCCGAACAACGATTCGAGTCCGACTGGCCGTTTCCGCAGCGGCTTCCCCTGGGCGCGGGATGGGCGGGCACCTGCACCGCTCCCGGTCACGAGGGCGCGCGGCCCAGTGACGAAGAGCTGAAGTCGGGCTGCAATCTCGGCTACGCCAACGCCTGCTGCCGGCTTCCCGCGGAGCGCCACGCCGATGCGGTGCGCTTTGCGCTGGGCGAGGAACGCGACGGCATTCTGCACGTGCTCTTCGTCTGCGAGCGCGACTACCTGCCCGCGGGTCACGGAGAGTTGCTGTACGAGACGGTGAGTACGTCGTGGCTCCGGCCACATGACGACGCGCGCGTGCAACGCATGGCCGAGTGTTACGTGCAGGCGCAAAGAGTGCGGCGGGGAACTTGTACCTTGTGAGGAACAGCAGGTCCCGCGACCTCGAAGATGATTTACCACTGAGACACGGAGGACACGGAGGTTTCTTGTATCGAATTCTCTCCGTGATCTCCGTGCCTCCGTGGTGAAAAGACATTTGATCATTAACCGCAACCGACAAGGAACGCCATGGAACAGAAAGACGGCAATCTGCGACCGAGACCGGTGAGCGACTCGAAATCGGAAATGATCGAGCTCGTGTTGCCCAATGACACCAACCCGCTGGGCGCGCTGCTGGGCGGCCGCTTGATGCACTGGATCGACCTTGCCGGGGCGCTGGCGGCGCATCGCCACTCGCACTCCTATGCCGTGACCGCTTCCATGGACCACATCGACTTTCTGGTGCCAGTGCACGTTGGCGACATGGTGGTCCTGCAATCTTCCGTCAATCGGGTATTCAATACTTCGATGGAAATTGGCGTCCGGGTCATGGTGGAAAACTACATCTCCGCCTCGCGCCAGAAGGTCGCCACCGCGTATCTGACCTTCGTTGCCGTGGATCGGCACGGCAGAAGGCTACCGATAGCGCCCGTGATTCCTGAAACCGAGGAGGAAAAGCGGCGTTACGAAGGCGCTCTCCGCCGGCGTGAGGCTTCGCAAGCGGAGCGCGCGCGCCGCAAGGCGGACAGAGGGGACGAGTGACTGGCCAAATGGAGAAATGGCAACAAAATCGTGTTGTGTATACGGCGGCGGCCCATCCTTTCGCCCGCGTTTGGCGAAAGGGTGGGAGGAAGTTATCGGCCCTGCTCGGCCCGCTTGCCCGCGAACCTGTAGGTGATGCCGTTCCATTCGTAATCGAAAACCGCGTAGTTGGCGTAGCCGTTGGAGGCGTCCGGGGCCTGCGGCACGCGCACCTCGATCACGCTTTTCACCACATTCGCACTGGCGTTGCCGAACGGACTATCGCAGAATCCTTGGCCATCGGGACCCTGCTCGACGGACCACGCCTTCGAAAATGACGTCGCCGAATATTGCCGGAAGACGGTGAGAGTCAGGCAATTTTTTTCTCCCGTGTAGGTGACCAGCAGGACCTGATTTCGCTCGGAGAGACCCTCGACGTTGATGTCGGCAATTCGCGACTCATCGTCGTTCTCATTTGCGACATGCGAGGCCTGGTGCCACAGCTTATGGATGGTTCGGGGATCGAGCCCGGTGGTTTTCGCCCACTTGATCTCGTCGGCCCTGCGCACCTGTTTCCAGTCCTGCGCGAAGGCGATTGTCGAACACACCAGGCAGCACAGGACGATAGCGGAACGGAGACGCATGACAGATGATGATGCCGCAGAGATACGAACCGGGCAAGCGCTAAACTTGCTGTTGGCGACAAGGACTGCCGGAGTTTGCTAATTGCTAATCGCTAACTGCTAATTGCTAATTGCTACTTTCAGTCGTAGCGCTCGAACACGATCTGCTTGCGGTCCCAGCCCAGCTCTTCTTTGAGCAGCTTGCGACTGGCGTCCACCATCTGATGCAGGCCGCAGATGTACGCCTGCATGTCGCTGCGGCCGGCGACGATCTCGCGCACGTGGTCTTGCACATAGCCGCGGCAGCCGGTCCAAAGCTCGCCGCAGCGGCTGAGCGTGGGCACGTAGTGGAAGTTGGGGTTGTCGCGCGCGATGCGCTCGAACTCGTCGCGATAGTAGAGGCTGTGGTCGTAGCGCGTACCGAAGACCAGCCAATATTCGTGGCCGCGATTGCGTTCCGGCTTCTCGAACAGCCAATGAATGATGCCGCGGATGGGCGCGATGCCGGTCCCGGTGGCGATGAAGACTGCGTCCTTGCGCGGCTCGCGCAAGGTGAAAAGGCCGTGCGGGCCGTGAAACTGGACGGTCGCGCCTTCCGGAAGATCGCACAGCCAGTTGGAAAGGAAGCCCTCCTCCACACGGTTGAGGCACAGATCGAAGGTGGCGTTCTGGCGCGGCGGCGAAGCGATGGAGTACGCGCGGGTGTGCTCTTTGCCATCGGGCCGCGGCTGCTTGATCGAGACAAACTGCCCCGGAACGAAACGGAATTCGTCCACTCCCTCGACGCTCAGCTCGAGATGCTTGGTCTGCGGCGACAGCAGAATGGACCGGCTTATGCGGGCGGTGAACATCTGCCGCTCGACAGGCGTGCGCTCCTGAACTGGGGTTTCCATGATTGGTACTCATATAGATGCAGCGAAGGGGCAATCAGCCTCTATAAGCATCACATGGCTTGATCCCAATCCAGAACTCCAGTTGAAAGGGCCTGTTCACACTACTGCTCCGGCTGTACCACCAGATCGTCCGCCAGCTTGAAGCGCACAATCGCCTCCGCCGGTATGTCAATGTCGCGGTTGCCGGTCAATCCCGCGGCGGCGGTTCCAGCGCCACCACCCACCAGGCCGCCCACCACCAGGCCTACGCTGCCGCTGGCCACGCCACCCACCAGCATGCCCATCCCCGCCCCTCCGGCAATCAAGGCCGTGGAACGTCTGCCCTTGCCCTTCTTGCTGCGCGCCAAGTCACGCGTGGTCAGTGGATACTGTGTCCCATTCAGCGTCAATGAAGTCAACCGCAGCTCCAGCAGCGATCTGCCTTTGAAGTGTCCCCGGCGATGCGCCACATCCACCGCGCCACCCACCAGCGCACCCTTGGGCACCAGCACACTGTTGTCGCCGGCCAGCACCGGGTCCACCACCTCGCCGGTAAACGTGTCCCCCGCGCGGCTGGTTTTTACGCTGATGCGCTGATCGATCCGGATCGTCAGCGTCGTGCCCGCCGGAATGCTCACGCTAACCGGTTGCGGCACCGCGGAAACCGTCGGGCCCGAGGGTGCTGGAACGGGCGCCCCAGCCGTGGGCGGTGTCACCGTCGTCGTTATCTCCCCGCTGGTCTGCCCGACCGACGGCGGCTGCACCACCGTCGTCGTCGTGGTCCCGTCCTTGTCCACAGAAACCACCTGCTGCGCCTGGCCGGTTGCAGCCGCCTGCTTCTTGGCCTGATCCAGCGCCTGTTCCTGCTTGGAACTGCATCCCGAAAGGATGGCCGCTACTACCAACACCAGCACCAGCACCGGAATCCGTCCGGTGCGAAGCAATGAGCCTGAGCCTGAATTGAACATAGTTGGCCCTCTTTCGCGCGAGCTTCAGTGACGCCGGCCCTCTGCCGACGCCGCTGGAGGATTCACGATTGACGTGCGGGCGTTACGGCACGAAAGTGATCGCGACGCGAACGCCGGGATAAAACGGGTCAAACAGGAAATACTCGCCATCGATGTAGTCAACGTAAACCTCATCGCTGTAATACCAGCCCTCCGGCCACGGCTCAACAAATCCGAACCAAAAGCCGCCGTACTGGAAGCGAGAGTACCCGCCGACCATCACTGGCTGGTTGATCACGAACCGGTGCCCTTCACCAAAACTGGCACGGAACCGATCGTCAGGTATGCGACCGCTGCTTCTGGCACTCAGCCGCAGTGCCGGCACGGCGCGTTGCCTCTGCTCTTCGGCCGCGCTCCGCTGATGAGCAGGTTGCTGCCCCGCGGTCTTACCGGGTTCCTGTTTTGCCTGCTTGGTCTGTGGCTCCTGCTGTGCCGGCTTGTTGGCCTGCTTCTGTTGCTGTGCTGCTGGCTTGGCCTGCTTCTGTTGCTGTGCTGCTGGCTTGGCCTGCTTCTCTTGTTGTGCCGCTGGCTTGGCTTGCTGCGCTGGCTTGGCTTGCTGCGCCGGCTTGGCCTGCTTCTCTTGTTGTGCCGCTGGCTTGGCTTGCTGCGCTGGCTTGGCTTGCTGCGCTGGCTTGGCTTGCTGCGCTGGCTTGGCTTGCTGCGCTGGCTTGGCTTGCTGCGCCGGCTTGGCTTGCTGCGCCGGCTTGGCCTGCTTCTCTTGTTGTGCCGCTGGCTTGGCTTGCTGCGCTGGCTTGGCTTGCTGCGCCGGCTTGGCCTCCTTCTCTTGCTGTGCCGGCTTGGCCTCTTGTTGCGCCTCCTGCGCGAAGGCAGGAACAATGGTTCCGAGAGACAGGAACAGGACTGCTGCTCCGAGAGTTGTAAGTGCTTTCATTGGTATTTTCCTCAACTACAGAGTAGGTGTAGGAGCGAGGATTAACTGTCTCCTTTTGACCACTGAGAAAAGTTGCTGGTTGCGACTGCTGCCCAGGTCGCTTCATCAGTATCGGACACCAGCAGGCACCGAGTCCCCAGGGACTCACCCGAGTGCGAATAGAAGTTCGAGATGAAACCCGCGAGCCACCGATGGGGACACCGTGATACCGAAATCGCGAGAAAGTACTTGACTCGACCAGCCGTCTCATAGAAGCGTCCAAAGAGCGAACGCTAGCCTGGGGCACAGGCTATACCGAAATGGGAAGAAGTGATTACTAAACGGAACCCCCCATCACACATCACAGTCAAAGGCTGCTCGCAAATGCTATGGTCAGGTTGAACTCTTAACCCGTAACTGGGTTGCCCAGCGCGTAGACTCTGGCTGCCCTCGATTCGGATGTGCCTTATCCGGAGCGAGAGGTGCCGCACCGGGTAACCATGGAGGAACTATGAATAAATACATCCTGATACTTGGAATCCTGCTTATCGCCGCCCTGCCACTTCTGGCACAAAACGACTTTCCACGCGGCCAAGTCTTTGGTGGGTATTCCTACCTGAGCGTGGATACAGCGGGCCTGTCCGGCCGGAAAAGCTTGAACGGCTGGAATGCACAGGGCAGTGTGAACTTCAACAGCTGGTTGGGAATCACGGGGGATTTTGGCGGCTACTACGGCTCGCCGTCCCACGTTACAGTCCATGACTACAGTTTCCTGTTCGGGCCCACCTTGACCTATCGGACAGAACACGTTGCGCCGTTTTTCCACGCGCTATTTGGTGGTAACCACATTAATGCGTCTGCCTTGGGAGCCTCGGGCGGCAACACTGCATTTGCCATGGCATTTGGCGGTGGACTCGACCTTCCGATCGGCGAGCATTTTGGAGTCCGCCTTGCCCAGGTGGACTGGCTGCGGACGCAACACTTCAGCACCAGTCAGAACAACATTCGGCTCTCGACCGGCATAATGTTCAACTTTGGCAAGTAAGCAGCATCTCAACCTAACCGCTTGGTGTCCCAGGTTCGCCCGTCTGTCGGGCTAACCTGGGATCAATGCAGTCGGCACCGGCAGGCCGGGTATAGGTGCGCACAACCATTGATTGCTTGATCGCTACCTTCTGTTTGGAGGCCGGGCACTCGCTGCTTCATCGCGATCATGACTTCGATCCTTTCGAGAAATATCTTGGGTTGCGCGTGGTGCATCCGTGAGACGCACGTGAGCGCGCATGGTGCGGCGTTTTCTTATCTGGTACTCTGCAACATTGGAAATTTTCACTTTCGAATGGAGCACTTCGCCCGATGCCATATCGATCCTTGCGTGCCTGCCTGTCTCTCCTAATTAGTTTTGCTCTTACTCTCTCCGCCGCCGCAGCCAACAAAGCCAAAACCGCGGCTGGCGATGCGAATCAGCCGTCCTATCCCCTGCCTCAACCGCAGCGCGAGACGCTTGATTACGGCATGTACCAGCGAATTCGCGATGAAGGCCTGGGCCACTCCCATGTGATGGAGTATGCCTCCGCGCTGGATGACGACATCGGGCCGCGCTTGACCGGCTCGGCTAACCTGAAGCGCGCCAACGAGTGGACGCGCGATCAGTTCACCGCGATGGGCTGCAGCAATGCGCACCTGGAGGACTGGGGCGAGTTCGGCATGGGTTGGCAGCAACTCAATACCTGGGTCCGCATGACGGCACCCGACACCGCGGTGTTCATCGCGCAGGCAGCCCCGTGGTCTCCGGCGACGAATGGCGCGATCAATGCCCCGGCGATCTGGATCGACGTGAAGGATGCCAAAGACCTCGACCAGTACAAGGGCAAACTGGCCGGAAAGATCGTGCTGTATGGCGCCATGCGAGACGTGTCTTCCGTCGATAAGCCGCTGTTCGCACGCCTCGACGACGCCGAGCTGAAGAAACTTACCGAGTACCCGCTCAAGCCGCGCGGCCGGGACTTCATCGAGCAGTACATGAAGCGCCTGGCGTTGCGCCGGAAGGTCGGACAGTTTCTGGCGGACGAACACGCGCTGGCGGCAATAACGCCAAGCCGCGACGGCCGTGATGGTGGAGGCTCTGGCGGCACCATCTTCGACGACAGCGGCGCCGGTTTTGGCTGGGAGGCGTACCAGCGCGAGCACGCCAATCCGCTTCCTGTCGTGGTAATGGCCATTGAGAATTACGGCCGCGTGTACCGGCTGTTGAAGGCGCGCGTCCCGGTCACCATCGAAATGAACGTGGACACCAAATTCACCGGCGATCACGAGCACGGGTACGACACCGTTGCCGAAATCCCCGGCGCCGATCCGAAGCTGAAAGACGAAGTTGTGATGGTAGGCGGGCATCTGGATTCGTGGGCTTCTGGCACCGGCGCGACCGACAATGGCGCGGGTACGGTTGTCGCCATGGAGGTGATGCGCATCCTCAACACCCTGCAGGTGAAGCCACGTCGCACCATCCGCGTGGCGTTGTGGACCGGCGAGGAAGAAGGTGAGTTCGGTTCCTACGGGTACGTGAAACAGCATTTCGGCAACGTGCCGTTGTCCACCGCTCCCGACCAGCTCAAGCTGCCGGAGTGGATACGCAAACCTGCCGGCCCGGTGCAGCTAAAGCCCGATCAGCAGAAGATCTCCGGCTACTTTAACGTGGACAACGGCACGGGGAAAATTCGCGGCGTTTATTTGCAGGAGAATGCGGCCATCGCGCCCATCTTCGCGCAGTGGATTGAGCCGCTGAAGGACCTTGGCGTCACCACTCTGACCATGCGCAATACCGGAGGCACCGACCATGAAGCGTTCGACGCGGTCGGCATTCCGGGATTCCAGTTCATTCAAGACCCGCTCGATTACGGCTCACGCACGCACCACTCGAACATGGACACCTACGAACGTCTGCAACCGGAGGACTTGGCGCAGGCGGCGGTGGTGGAAGCCATTTTTGTGTACAACACCGCCATGCGCGACCAGATGCTGCCGCGCAAGCCCTTGCCGCATCCGGAGCTGGAAGAGCAGCGCAGGGCGCCGCTGACCAATCTCATGCCCGGAGCCGAAGCGGCGGAGAAGGACGCAAAGGAAAAGGCGGACCAAACGCCGCCCGAAGAGTAGAGCGATTCTGCTGACGGTGACCCCTTGGAGTGTACTTCTTGGTGGGAGCCCCCGCATTTATGCGGGGGAAGGAGCGCTTTAGCGCTCCGTGAAAAGCTCGACTTCGATCATGCGCTTTAGCGCCGGGATGGAGAAATCCCGGGGCTAAAGCCCATCTGAAATTTGAACGCTCTTCCGCCGGACTGAAGTCCAGCCCCCCTGCTGAAGCAGGGGGCTCCCACCAAGAGCCTCCACGAGTTTTTCACGACCTCTGAAGGCGGATACAGCACAGGTTCAGCGGTGCATTGGAGTTGCGCGCCCGCCATAGTTTGCGCAGGCGGCGCGCCAATGTGACAATACCTGCATGAAGAAATCACTTGCCACCGCGATCACTATCTGGGCAGCCGGGATGCTGCTGCTTGCCAATGCATGGGGGCAGCAATCTGCGCCCACGAATCCCCAACCGACTCCCACGACCAAGACCCAACACACTTCTGCGGCGGAGACCCCTCCAAACTCTGCCGCGAATAGCTCCCAAGCCCTTGTCCTCAAGACGCAGAAAGACAAGATCAGCTATGCGCTGGGGATGAATGTAGGCACCAACCTGCACAAGCAGGCGGTGGACGTTGACCCGGCGGTCCTGCTGCAAGGCTTGAAGGACGGACTGGCTGGTAACAAGCCGCTGCTGAGCGAAGAGGAGGCTCGCACCCTGCTTACGCAATTACAGGAAGATTTGCGCAAGCAGCAGGCGGAGAAGGCGCAACAAATGGGCGCCGCCAACAAGACGGAAGGCGAAGCATTTCTGGCCGCCAACAAAACCAAGGAAGGCGTCATTACGCTGCCCAGCGGTCTGCAATACAAAATCTTGAAAGCAGGTACAGGACCGAAACCCACAGCCAGTGACTCGGTGGTTTGCAACTATCGCGGCACGCTCATCAACGGCACTGAGTTTGACAGCTCCTACAAACGCGGCCAACCGGCGACGTTCCCGGTGAATGGAGTCATCAAAGGCTGGACCGAGGCCCTGCAGTTGATGCCGGTGGGATCGAAGTGGCAGCTCTTTATTCCCGCCCAACTCGCCTATGGCGAGCGCGGCGCGGGCGCCGACATTGCTCCCAACGCCACCCTCATTTTTGAGATCGACCTGCTTTCGATACAGGCCAAGGGCCAGTGACGCAGGCTTAAGTCCTGCGACCCAGGCAACGAAAATAATTGTGCGCTGAATGCGCCCAAGCCCGGTGACAACTTCGGATTTTGTGGAATGGTAATTAATGCACACACCTGAAAATCACTTTGGCGAGACTTGAAGTCCCAGGGACCGCATCCCGTAATGGAGACGCACCTTTTTATGCCCGGCATTGACGATCTCTATCTCGACGAAGCGTTCCGCAGCCTGCGCGGCCACAAGCGTCTGGCCGATGGCGCCATGGCCCAACTCACGGATGAGCAATTTTTTGCCGCGTCCGACGCCGAATCCAATAGCGTCGCCGTCATCGTGAAGCACATGGCGGGCAACATGCGCTCGCGTTTTACCGGCTTCCTCACCAGCGATGGCGAGAAGCCCGACCGCAATCGCGATCGCGAATTTGTCATGCACGCCGACGCCAAACGCGAAGAAGTGCTCAGCTCGTGGGAAGAGAATTGGCATCTGGTTTTCGACACGATCAACTCGCTCCAGCCTGACGACCTGGGCCGCACGGTCACCATTCACGGCGAACCGCATTCCGTGCTGCAGGCCATCAACCGCCAGGTCGTGCACTACGCGTATCACGTGGGACAGATCGTGTACCTGGCGAAGCATTGGAAGGGCGCGAAGTGGAAATCGCTCAGCGTCCCCAAAGGCCAGAGTGAGCAGTACAACGCGGAGTTGTTGCGCAAACGCGGGCAGTGACGGGGCACGGCATTCAGCAATTAGCACTTGGCACTTAGCACTTAGAGCTCGGGGGCAATCGTGAGAGGCAAACTATCTGGCTGGGCCATCTTCCTCGCGGTGCTTTTGCTGCTCAGCTTCGCCGCCACTCCCAGCTTCAAATATTCCAGGACGGCCGATCTCAGTTTGATGGCTGTGCGCTTCTCGCTGGTAGTCCTGTTGTCCGTCTTGGTCGTGCGAGAAAAATGGAAACATCGGGACGACCCCGATCATCCGCAAACCACGCCAGGCGCGAACGACACCATCCTGCACCGCTTCCGGCGCTGGTACTACGATGACCGGAAAACTCCCAACTGAGTGGAGTGCCCCATCCTTTCGCCCCCCGTTGGCGAAAGGGTGATAGACAGCCCTCCCGCCGCGCTGATCGCCCCTCCTTCCGCGTGATAAACTTGTTGGTTTGCCCACCGCTTCTTATTCACACTGGGCTGACGTAACGCGAATGCCCGTCCTTGTCCGCCGTAGTTGCGGACAGGGTGGGAACCGCATCCAAGAGCCATCCTCATGTCGAATACCATGCTTGCCGTCGTTAAGCCCGCGTCTGCGCCGGGCATAGAAGTCCGCGAAGTTCCCATACCGCAATTTGGCCTGACCGAGGTGCTGGTCAAGGTCAAGATGGCATCCATCTGCGGCACCGACCTGCACATTTATCAATGGGACCAGTGGGCGCAGCGCCGCATTCATCCTCCGCTGATTCCCGGCCACGAATTCTGCGGCACCGTCGAGGCCGTGGGCGACGAAGTGACCAGCGTGAAGCCAGGCGACTTCGTCTCCGCCGAGATGCATGTGGCCTGCGGCAAGTGCCTGCAATGCCGCACCGGCGAGGCGCACATCTGCCAGCACGTGAAGATCATCGGCGTGGACGCCAACGGTGCCTTCGCCGAGTACGTCGTCATCCCCGAGTCCAATATCTGGAAGCTCGATCCTTCCATCCTGCCGGAGTACGCGTCCATTCTTGATCCGCTGGGCAACGCGGTGCACACCGTGCTGGCGGGCGACATCGCCGCCAAGAGCGTGGCCATCACCGGTTGCGGCCCCATCGGGCTGTTCTCCATCGCGGTGGCGCGCGCCTGCGGGGCCACCCAGATTTTCGCGCTGGAGGTGAACGAACATCGCCGCAAGATCGCCCAGCAGATGAAGCCCGACTTCGTCCTCGATCCCACAAAGGACGACGTGTACCAGATCGTGATGGACAACACCGGCGGTACCGGCGTCGACGTCGTGCTGGAGATGGCCGGGCGCTCCGCTGCCATCCGAACAGGCTTCAAAATCCTGCGTCTCGGTGGCCGCATGTCCCTCCTCGGAATTCCCTCCAAGCCAGTCGAACTCAACCTCGCGGAAGAAGTCATCTTCAAAGGCGCGACCGTGCAGGGCATCAACGGACGCCGCATGTATCAGACCTGGTATCAGATGACTGCGCTGCTGAAGGCCAACAAGCTTGACCTGCATCCCGTCATCACCGACCGCATCGCGATGAAAGACTTCGCGCAGGGCATGGAGCGGCTGAAGACCGGCGAAGCCAGCAAGATTCTGGTGTATCCCAACGGGACGAAATAGAAACTAAGTGGGATTTGCTTCGGGCTACCGCGCTCTCGTCATCCTGCGTACCGCCGTTGCGGCGTTCGCGAGATAGTGCTGATCGAGCGCCTGCCGAATCAACGTCTTGATCACCGCCTGCCGGCTGATGTTCAACTCCTCCGCTCGCTTGTCCAGTTCTTCCAGCATGGGCGCAGTGAAATCCACGTTGACTCTTTGAATTGGGGGCATCATGCGGCCGCGATTCGTGAAAAAATGCGAAACATCTCGTCCCTTTTCTGCCAGACGCGCGATGGTTTCCGCGGATACCGGTTTCGTTTGACTACGAGTGTTCTTCATAAAGCTGTTGCTCCTGCCGGGTTGCCTTCCAGAGAGTTACCAGGTGGCAATGCTCTCCTTGTCCGTCTTCGCGCATCTCGAAGATGACTGTGTAAAGCCGGTCCCCAACCCACCCAATAGCACGCTGCTGTTCGGGAAGGTCCAACCTCCCATCCAGGTAATAAGGGTGCGAGAAAATTTCCTGCACCTCTTCGAAGCCGATTCCACGCCGGGGATTCGCCCTCAGCCACTGGCTCTTCCGCTCATCAAAATGAAATCGCACAATGATATAACAGTTATACTACATTCTCCAACCCTAGTCACTCTGCCGCGACCGCTCCTGATCAGCGCTCACTTGGCCACGAAGATGGCCACGCTGCGGGCGCGCACCAGATAGCTCTCCTGCGACAAGAGCGGGAACTCCAGGCCCTCTTCGGCGATGTCCTGCGGCGAGGGCAGCGCCGTATCGGCCAGCCGGAACCATTCATGCTCGCCGATCTGCGGCAGTTCGAACCCGAGGTCGCCGGAATACGCGTTAGCGATGAAATGCAGATCGTCGCGCGAACCGTCGTCGCGCAATTGCGTCAATTGCATCGCCACCGTGCGCGATTCGCATCCCCAGTCGGGCGTCATGCGTTTTACGCCATGCCAGGTGATGTGGAAGCCGCCTTCGCCATGAAACTGAAAGCTGTCGCGGCGCAATAGCGGACAGCGCTTGCGGAACGCGATCATCAGTTGGAAGAAGCGCAGCAGGTCAGCGTGGCTCGCCATCATGCGCCAGTCCAGCCAACTCACTTCGTTGTCCTGGCAGTAGGGGTTGTTGTTGCCCTGCTGGGTGCGGGCAATTTCGTCGCCCTCGCGAAACATGGGAACGCCGTGCGAGCACAGCAAAATGGCGGCAAAGTTTTTTCGCTGCCGCGCGCGCAGTTCGTTAATGGCAGGGTCGTCGGTGGGGCCTTCCACGCCGCAATTCCAACTGTAGTTGGCGTCGGTGCCGTCGGTATTGTTCTCGCCGTTGGCGAGATTGTGTTTCTCGTTATAGGAAACCAGATCGTTGAGCGTGAAGCCATCGTGGCAGGTCACAAAGTTGATGCTGTGGTAAGGTTCGCGGGCGCTGGTCTCGTAGAGGTCGGGACTGCCCAGCAAACGGGTGGCGAGTGCCGAGGTCATGCCGGCGTCGCCCTTCACGAACTTGCGCACATCGTCGCGATAGATGCCATTCCACTCCGCCCATCGTCCCCATGAAGGCAGCGTACCGACCTGATACAGCCCGACGGCATCCCAGGCCTCGGCGATCAGCTTGGAGTTGGCGAGCACGGGATCGTAGGCCAGACTTTCCAACAGCGGTGGGTTTTTGAGCACTCGGCCATCCATACCGCGGCCGAAAATGGACGCCAGATCGAAGCGAAAGCCGTCCACGTGCATTTCCAGGACCCAGTAACGCAGGCAGTCGACAATGAAGTCGCGCACCACCGGGTTGTTGCAATTTACGGTGTTGCCGCAACCGCTGAAGTTCACATATTTGCCGGTGTCGGGATCGAGGATGTAGTAGGTCGAATTATCGATGCCGCGGAAGGACCACGTCGGGCCGTTCTCGTCGCCTTCGGCGGTGTGGTTGAACACCATGTCGAGAATGACCTCGATGCCGGCCTGATGCAGGGCGCGCACCAATTGCTTGAACTCGCGCACCTGCTCGCCATCGGCTCGCTTCGACGAGTAGGCGGTGTTGGGCGCGTAAAACGCGGTTGGCTGATAACCCCAGAGGTTCAGCAGACGCTCGCCGGTAAACGGATTGACGCGGTCGGTGTCGCCGGCCTCAAACTCGTTGACCGGAAGCAACTCGACCGCCGTCACTCCCAGTTTCTTGAGATAGGGAATCTTTTCGATGAACCCGGCATAGGTCCCGGGATGCGCGACTCCGGAAGAGGAGTGCACCGTAAAGCTGCGGACGTGGGCTTCGTAAATGATGCTGTCCACCAGGGGAAGGTTGAGCGGCTGATCGTCTCCCCAATCGAAATCGTTGTCCACCACCACAGCGTTGCGATAAGGCCGTTTCCCGGGCGGATACTGTCCCCACGCCCCGCCGTGGGAGAGCACACGCGCGTAGGGACCAAGCAGCACGTGCGAGGGGTCAAAGCGATGCACGTTGGGATTGGGATTGGGCTGCATGTCGAAGCGGAAACCATATTGCATGCCGGCGTCGAGCCCTTCCACGAAGGCGTGCCACACCTGTCCGGTGCGATTGGAGCGGGGATCGAGGGGAAACTCGACAAACGGCTGCTCCGCGCCCGGCTGGAAAAGAACCAGCGTGCACGACGTCGCGTGCTTGGAGAAGATGGCGAAGTTGACGCCCCTGCGTCGCAAGGTTGCGCCCAGGGGAAGCGCAACCCCATGCTTAACGCGGTAGGCAGCGACCGAAGTGGTGGACGATTTCTGGGGCTGGCTTCGAGTAAACGATTTCGGCGTCATGCGTAGCGACCCAGGACGGGCCAAAAGGATGGATAGCAGAAAGCGGCAGGAACAGCAAGGAAAAGCGGCAGGGTGGCGTGAGCGGCCGGAGATTCAGCGGCGAATCGACGGTGTTTCACTTGTGTGAAAGCAGCTGGCGGGCGATGCGCGCGTACAGATCAACCGCCTCGAACAACTCTTGCTTTCCGATGTACTCGCCTTCGGTGTGGGCCACGTGAATGGAGCCGGGGCCAATCAGCAGCGGCTGGCCCCAATTCGTCAGTGCGGGAATATCGGTGGTGAAGGCGGCAATCATGGTCTCGATTCCGGGGACCGTGGTGAACTCCATGTAAGGAATCTCGAGTTTGAATTCGGCTTCAGCTTTGCCGGCAACCGCGTTGGTGATTTGTTGGCGCAATGGTTGCGTTGGCCCGACCAGGCGAAATAGCAGATGCGCGCGCGCGTGGTCGGGAATGACGTTGGGCGCGCGGCCCCCTTCGATCAGGCCGATGTTCATGGTGCACGGGCCGGCCTTGGGATTGCTGGGTAGATCGAGCTTGCGAAGGTTGTTCAGCGCATCGAGCAGCTTTTCGATCGCCGACTCGCCCAGCTCGGGATAGGCGGAATGCGCCATCTTGCCGCGCGCCACCAGCTCGACCCGCAGGGTGCCCTTGGACGCGACCGCCAGCTTGTTCTCGGTAGGCTCGCCGTTGATGAGGAACTTGGCTCCGCGCGGCTGCTGGTTGGCAATCTGCGCGCCCTGGCTGTCGCGTTCCTCGCCGACCAGAAAGAGCAGGCCCACGTGGAGGGATTCGCGCTTCAGCTTCTCGGCGGCTGCAATCTGCGCCACCATGATGCCCTTGGCGTCGCAGGAGCCGCGTCCGTAAATGCGGTCGGCGGTCTCGGACGAAGGCACGAACGGCGGCACCGTGTCCATGTGGGTGGAAAACACCAACTCCGGCCGGGGATGGCCGGGATGGGTGGCCCAAAGATTGCAGCGATCGCCTTCGACCTTCATGCGCTCAACCACGTAGCCAAGCTGCGTCAGTTCACGGGCCAGTACCTCGGCCACCGCGGCTTCCTGACCGGTGGTGGAGTCAATGTCAATCAGCTTGCGGGTGAGGGCGAAAACATCCATTTCCGAAGGATAGCGTATTGCTGGCGACAACGTAGAGACCGAAGGAGCTCACCGCTCGGGCGGGGGGTACGGAGCAGGAGTAAACTCATCCCATTAGGATCGACGGAGGGTCAATGCGTCCTTTAGCTTGGATCGGAATTGTCGTACTGGTACTGGGAATTCTGTCGTTTGTCGTGCCTATTCCCACCAGCCATTCCCATGACGTCAAAATCGGGGATGCTTCCGTGGGCATCACCACCCGCCATGACGAGAAGCTGCCGCCGGTAGTGGGAGGCGTGCTTTGTGCGGCCGGAGTGGTGTTGCTAATCGCAGGATCGCGGAAAGCTACTGCGTAACCGTTAACTCAGTTGTGATAGGCGTGAAAGCGCTGTCACAATCTGTCCCGCGCGACACGGCTTCCGTTGGCTTCCCATTCTGGCTGGAACGCGGCGCGCCCGGCTGGACAAAGTCAACGTTCGCTGGTGAATTCCGTGGTGTTGGTCATGTAGAGTTCGTGGACCTTATGGTTGACCTCGGCAGGCGTGAGGCCGGCTGAAACCATGTAGTTGCGCAATTCATTTCTTTGATTGGCGTCAACCGTCACTTTGGGTATTCCATCCACAAAGACCTGGACAGCCGAGCGGTCTCTCACCAGACGATAGTTGTGCATAACTCATTGTAGCGTGTAATTGGAATGGCGAGTCGCCGGGCGCTTCGGCTCCGCCCGGACAAGCCGGTAATTCAGCAGGCGGCAGGTTGCAGAAAAAGTTGAGGCACCCTGTGGAGGGTGCCTCAGAAGCCAATAACAGCACGACGCTTCGGGCCGACGTCTGGCGCGATCCGTTCTCTTCTCTCTGTCTGTCTCTAGCGATTCGCCCGGAATTTCCTGCGAATCACTCCACCGACGGTCAGCAACCCGCTGCCCAGCAGCAACAGACTGCTCGGCTCTGGCGCTGAAGGCACGACCGGCGAAACGGAAACGTTGTCAAGGGCCAAGTACTCCGCGTCATCCCTGAAGGCGAACTGGATGGTGTCGCTGCCAGTGCCCGTCTCGGTGAACGAGAACTGCGACCAAGCGGCCCCGGTATTGGGGTTAGTCAGGCTGAGCACTGTGGTTCCATCCCAGGAAGCACTGAAATCGCTGGGGTTGTCGCCAACAGAGGCGAACCAGAAGCTGAAAGTATAGTGGGTGCCAGCGGTGTCGCTGAAGCTCTGGCTCAACGTGCCGTCGCTGCCCACCGGGCCCAAGGTGGCATAAAACTGGCCGTCCTCGGCGCCAGAATAGGCGTAGAACGAACCACTCACAACTTGGGTGAACTGGAAATTGCCGCCTTCAGTCCAGCCTGTGAAATCGCCGGTTTCAAAGCTGCCGTTGGTGAGAAGGTTAGTAGCAAACGCCGTCGGCGCTCCCACGAGCAGAACCGCTACGAGAGCAGCCACGACCAGCAAAGCTTTTTGTCGCATGTTTCCTCCGGGTTCGAGTCTAGGGTTATCCCCCTACTGCGTCATGCACTTCACCTGTCTAATGGCAATTTGAGTTCCATTCTTTGCACAATAGATTCATTGAGTTAGCTGGGACGATGAACCTAAAGTTGCAGACTCTTGCGCTGTTTAGGAAAACAGCCTGCCAGTCAGATGGGAAAACCTCACGGGCGTGGTGGCCCTTTAGTGCTATTCTGGATTGGGTGGGTGACGGCTCGCGGCGAACTTCGCGCCCAGCGAATAACCGATGCAACACAGCGTCGGCAGCGTGTACAAAGGCCAAGCCAATCCTTCATCGCAATTGGTGCGGATGTCGAAAACGAATTCGTGCAGGAAGTATTGCGATCGCGACAGGCCGCAGTTCTGGCCGGTATAGCTGGCCACGTCGGGCAGGACGACCAGCAGCCACAGAGCAATCGCCGGAACCCAGATCCAGCGCGCGACGGAATGATGGAACTTGCGCGCGACCAGGTATCCCAAGCCGAATGCCGGCAGTAAAGTCGTCACATCCTGGATGCAGGCGGCAACCGCAGAGGGAAAGATACGGAAGAGCAGAAGGCTGATGGGAGCGGCCAACAGCGAGCCCGCGAGGGCCGCAAATACCAGGTTCGGAACAAACGCCAGGCCCTTCAGCAGCATGTGCAGGGCGCGCTGCTTAGGACTCTCGGAAGTCTCGCGCCGGCTTTCGATCGAACTCTCGGGCATGGCAGAAGAGTAGTCCAAAGAAACGGGGCTTGACTATCCCGAAGTTAGTCGGCGGCGGCCATGGCCCGGGCCGGCTTGCCTAGTTTGCGTGGCCGGAAAGCCTCGCTGTGGAAGCTTTGGTTCTCCATCCAATTGTCGAGGACGCTCTTTTTGAACTTCCAGCGATTGCCCAGCTTGAACGCCGGGATCATCTCCTCGGAGACGTACTTATAAAGCGTGTCGGGGGAAACTCCCAAATAGTGCGATGCCTGCCGTATGTTCATCACTTCGCGCGCGTCGGCTAACATAGGTCCTCTCTGGGCGGTGGCTGGGGTGGGCTGCGAGTGCGGCCTCGGCGATGAGGTTGGCTTCGTCCGGTCCGCTTTGGCGTGGCTGTTGATGGCAGGTCCTCCCGGGCCGTCTAGCGTTTGCATCGCACCGCTTGTGCTTTCGCCAATTGTTCGCCTTGCAGCATACTGGCAACAGCCCCGCAATGCAAGCTATTGTAGGGCCCACGAAGCGGTTTCACCATACGCATGATGTTGACCCGCGCGATACCCGAGTAGTGGAAACGCCAATAGCAGAGAGGGAACCGGGCAAAATCGCCGATTGCTTTTTGTCCCGGCGACGTGCTCTGGGCTGGCAGCCCGGTCCGCGCTCAGTGGCGGCCTTCTCCCACCGACCTGAGTGCCATGCCACCCTCGGCCCCGTGTTCTCATCTGACTTGGAAAGGCCTTATCATTTAGGATGTTCTCGGCTAAGCAGGAGGCGTCGTGGTCTGTAGCGCTTGTGGATATGAGAACCAGGTGGGCAACCGCTATTGCGGGATGTGCGGCATTCCGCTGCCGCACCGGCCGCTGACCACTCCCGGTGCGCAGAGCACGGCCAGCCTCACACGCCCGCTGGCGGAAAACGCTGGGCCTGTCGAACCTCGCGCCTCGGTGTCGCAGGCCCGCACTGGTGTTGCCAGCGAGCCGATATCATCCAGCGATGTGGCGCGGCCTTCCCAAGATCAAGAGATGGAACGCGACACTCCAGCTTCGGAAGCGCCGCCCCCACATGTCGAATTGGTGCCGGAAATACCGTTGGACGAGTATGTTCAGAGTTTCCGTTACGTGCCGCCCAGCGATCCGGAAGAAAGCACCATGCGCGGCGAAACTTCCGTATTGCGGCCCGAAGAATTACGTCCCGAAGAATTACGGCCCGAGCTTGCCGCCTCGTCGAATACCATCCCCGCCACGCCGACAGAAACGGCGACTGCAGCAACCGAAGCCGCTCCGCCTGCCTCCGCCGACGATGTGCGAGAGCGGCTGGGATTGGAAGTCGATAGCACGCCGGAAGAGCGCAGCGACCGCCCGCGCTTTCTGGATTTCAACCAACCGCCCACGCCAATAAGACCAGCGCGCACTACGCAGTCTATCGCCGGTCCATCGTTCCTAGGACTGAACGATCCGCCGCAAGTAGAGGCGGCGACCAGCGACGAGCTTGACGAGTTTGAGGTCGAAGGGCCGGCGCGCGTGATATGGCGGATAGCGCGGATAGGGTTGGCTCTCGTCGTGGTCCTGGTGTTTAGCTGGCTGGGAGTGCTGGAGTGGAAAGCGCAAGTTGGCCAGACCAACAACGGCCCCGTCGAAGTTATCAAGATGAAGATGCGGAGCCTGGCTCCCAATGGTTCCCTCGAAATTATCAAGGCCAAGATGCGGAGCCTGGCTCACGGCATGGCGGCGGAGAAGGCCAGCCCCGAACCGGCGTCGCCTGCCACGTCTTCGGCTGCCGCTTCCAAGCCTGAGATGAAGGTCGAGCCGCCCAAGCCGCAGAACCAAAATCCCGCGGCGAACCCGGCGACTTCTCCCCAAGCGGAGGATGCCGCCACGGCTCACAACACAAATCCTGCAACGGCGCCGCCCGCCAGCACCGCACCGGTCGCGACCGGGCCCGCTGGAAATCAGCCGGCAGCCGGACAGTCCGCTGCCCCCCCCCCGCAAAATCCGCCGCCGAATGCATCTGGAACTTCTGCTGAGCAGAACGCAGCACCAGCGGCGAAAACCACCACCGCAACGGCCGCGGTGGACAAATCGAAATTACCTGGGTCACCGCAGCCGGGCCCGGCGGCCGCGCCCATGGCTGGCAAGCCGAAGCCGTCACCGCCGGCCGCAGACGAGAGCGAGGAAGCAATCGCTAGAAAGATAATTCCCGGCGCCGATGAGCTGGCCAAGGCCAACAATGCCAGCGATTCGGCCGCGGAAGCGGCCTGGCTGTGGAAGGCGACCGCCAAAGGCAATCCGACTGCGCCGGTGCGGCTGGCCGGCATGTACGTCAAAGGCGAAGGTGTGCCGCGCAGTTGCGAACAGGCGCTCGTCCTGTTGAAGACCGCGGCCGAAAAAGAAAACGCCGTGGCCCGCAACCAGTTGGCTTCCATGTATGGCTCGGGAGTTTGCGTGCCCCGCAACCGCGTGGAAGCCTATCGCTGGGCGAGTTCGGCATTGGCTGCCAATCCCAACAGCGATTGGGCGCAGCAGCGCCGTGACCAGATCTGGCAGCAGATGACTCCGGAAGAGCGCGCTCTGGCGGAAAAGTACAGGTAGGCCGCTGTTGGCTAATCGCTCGTCGCTATTGCTCGGCGCTCCCTCGAAAACCATTTACCACCCTTCGGCTTCGCTCAGGGCGGGCTCCGACACGGAGGACACGGAGTCCTTGGTTCCTAATCGAGCTCTCTCCGTGATCTCCGTGCCTCCGTGGTTAATTTTCACTTCTATGGGTGGACCGCAACTATAATGATCTCGGGGCGAGGCACTGCGCTTCGCTCGTACTTTTGAAACCACTAGCTGTTCCCCTGCATCAACCGCCCACTGGAGGAAAGAATCAGCATGGCACACGAAGTTCCTGCGCTGCCCTACGACTACTCTGCCCTGGAACCCCACATCGACACGCAAACTATGCACCTGCATCACGACAAGCATCATGTTGCCTACGTCACCAACCTGAATGCCGCGCTGGAGAAGGCCCCGGAGCTGCAAAAGTTGAGCGTCGAGGAACTGGTCAAGGGCCTGACGAACGTGCCCGAAGCCATTCGCAACGCGGTGCGCAACAATGCCGGTGGGCACGTGAACCACACCATGTTTTGGACCATCATGGGCCCCAACGCCGGGGGAGAGCCCAGCGGCGCTATCGCCGAGGCCATCAAGAACACCTTCGGCGATTTCAACAGCTTCAAGGAAAAGTTCAACGATGCCGGCCTCAAGCAGTTCGGCAGCGGCTGGACCTGGCTGGTGCGCGACCGTGGCGGCAAGCTGCTGGTTATGGCGACGCCCAATCAGGATAGCCCGCTCAGCCAGGACTTTTATCCCATCATGGGCAACGACGTCTGGGAGCACGCCTATTACCTGAAGTACCAGAACCGCCGCGGCGACTATCTGAAGGAATGGTGGAACGTGGTGAACTGGGCCGAAGTCAACAAGCGCTTCCAGAAAAGCCAGAAGTAGTAGCTATCCGCGAATTTCCGACGGCGAAAAAGGGTGCGGCCATCGGACCCTCTTTTCGTCTGCGCGAGGAAAGCTCCGCAGGAACGGAAGTCGCCCAATTTGAAACCGAACAGCGTGTCTTAGGAAGGCCGCCTCTGATTGGCGGTTCCCAACGCTGTTTCTCGAAGGTCCAGCCGCCAGGCTTGCGGAATCTAACTGGCGTCGCAAAACCCACACCTTCGTGCATTATTAGCAATCGCATAGGTGTTACTTTCGTTTAGAAACCTCCTATTTTCCCATTTCAGAATTGCTGTCGCTAGAGCTATAGTGACGCTGTAGCACACCATTTTAGGTTGATATCGGCGATTTGCCTGATCAATTTCCCCCTGGCAGAAGCCAAAACAAATCGCCCCAGGGAACCTAGACAATGATGCGGAAGGCAGATCAATGTGGGCTTTTCAGCACGGCAACCAGGTCCCGAATCCGGGGTCCTGACGAACGCCCCGCCGTGGCGGGCTTATTGTGGGGTGGTTGAGGACGGCACCAGCTTTCACGCATCCTCTAGAGGACGGCTCTGCCCGGGAGCGGATTTTTGGGAATCGTTCCTTAACCTTGCGGTGGCCAAGGCGGCACTATTGCGATTCCCAGTTCGGCACTATTGCGGTGCCCAACGTGCCTTTTGCGAATATTTTCCATTGACACGCCGCCAGAATTTGATACAATTTTTCCGCGAGGTATTTCTGCCAATAAGAAACCTCGTTCCGACTAGTAAATTGGGACACTTGAGGAAAGCGGAAGAGGGACAAGCTCTGGTGCTGGCCGCCTAGGCGCTGGTTGTTCTGATGCTGATGGCCGGTCTTGGTTTTGATGTCGGGTACCTCTGCTAGGAGAAGCCGCAGACGCAGAAAGCGGCTGACGCAAGGCGCCCTCCAGAGTTTTGCGATTAACGATAATTAGACTTCACTCCCCGATGAGCGTCTCCGATCTCTACTGCGGTCGAGACCGAATGAGTAGAACCGGTGGCTGCGGAACGGTCTTCAATAGGGGAGGGAACTCTGGGCCGGGTTTTATGCCGCAAGCGAAGGATTCAAGCCGATAAAGGAGGGCCCTGACAAAATGACAAAAGCAAATGATTCCGGTCAAACGCTGGTAGAGATGGCAATCTCATTGTCGCTTCTCTTGCTGCTCGTAATGGGAACCATCGACTTTGGATATCTGTTCTCTACGAAGGTTACCCTCCAGAATGCAGTGCGGCAAGGGGGACGGTACGCCATCACGGGACAATGCATAACCGGCAGTGGAGGTTCGTGCTCCCTAACGAGATACAACTCCATCATGCAAACCGTCGAAGATACCGCACTCGGCCGGCTTAACGCCTCCCAGATCAGCATAACCTGTCAGGATTACGGAGGAGGCTGCCCCAACGGGGCTGGTGGGCCGGGCGACCTCGTAACCATCACCGTAACCTACCCATATCATTTCATGACCGGGCTGATCGGGGCATTCTTTCCGGGCCAGTCGTACACCATAACGGTAAGTTCGAGTTTTAAGAATGAAATCTTTCCACCCAGCGAAAGTTAGGGGGGCGTATGAAGGCAAGGATAAATACCGAAGAGTCGGGTCAGGCGTTGGTAGAATTGGCGTTGGCGTTCGTCCTGCTGTGTGTCTTCGTCTCTGGAATCGTTGACTTCGGCCGAGCCATCTATGACGTTCAGGTAATGAAAAACCTGGTTGGAGAGGGTTCCATGATGGCTTCGCGCGGAACCGATGTTGCGACCACAGCGCAAAAGGTGGCTATCTACGCGGGATCGGACATCAACCTAAGCACCAAGGGATGCGTCATTGTCACCGCGGTTACCAACGAGGGAGGAGGTGCTTACCAGATCACAGACCAAGCTTATGTGGGCACCGGGCCCTCGTGCGCCAGTAAAATCGGCTGCAAATATGGAGTAGGAAGCTGCGGAAGCTCGAGTGCCGTTCTGCCCCCAGCGGCAGTTACAGCACTGACATCGGAAATCACGGGGTCGTCCATTTACGCCACCGAAATCTACTACACTTACAACACCGTCACGCCCATAGGGGCTCTGTTAGGACAGAGCATGCCATCTCAGTTCTACAGCGTGGCTTATTACTAAGGAAGGGTACGCATATGCGCAATGCCAACATTGTAAAGAGCGACCGAGGGCAAACCATCGTTATTTTCGCTCTCATTCTGCCCATCCTTATACTGTTCGCAGGGTTGGCCATTGACGTGGGACTTCTTTATGTCACCAAGGCCAAGCTGTCGACGTCTGTGGATGCCGCATGCCTCACGGGCATGAAAAACTTGACCGATAACTCGGCGCTAACGCAGGCGAAGGCTGCGCAACTGGCCACCGATATGTTTCAGGCCAATTTCGGGCCCAATCCGCCTACCCCAGGCGTCTCGTTCCCCCTCGATACCTACGGCAACCAGCAGGTCAAGGTAACGGCCACCGCTAACGTGCGCACTCTTTTCATGCAGTATCTCCAGCAATGGTCCAGCGTACCGGTGAGCGCCGCCGCGGTGGCAACCCGCGGCAAGCTGATCATGTCCATCGTGTTAGACCGATCAGGCTCAATGAGCCCGAGCAATGACAATGGGGAAACGGCACTACAAGCCGCCGTTCCAATCTTCGTCAGTTACTTCAATAATTCCCCCACCGGCGACGAACTTGCGATGATTAGCTTCTCTTCCAATGCGACGGTGGACTTTGCAATGAATTACTTATTCGCAACACCGATTGATAATGCGGTCGCAGCCATGAACCCCGTGGGCGGTACATTCGGCACGGGCGCAGGTACCGGACCAATCCTAAGTAATACTGTAGGACCGCCGCTCTCGCTCGCCGATTTACAAAACAACAGCGTTACCATAAATCCGGGGGAGAACGTAATCAAAGTTGTCGTGTATTTCACGGACGGATTGATGAACACCGTTCAGGACAAGATTTATTGCCTGGGTAAGGGCGGTAACATTAACAATAAAACGTTTATGAACTATGGAGGGGAGGACGCCCCATATACAGGGGTCTACTTCTTCGATCCTACCAAACCCGCAGACTCCTGCTCAAGCCCACCAACCCAATCGTGCTGGGGCTCTTACGGTGGGGGAGGTTTCCCGTACGACGCGGCAGGCGACATCTGTAAGGATATAAACGGAAATAACGTAACCACGTTTACTCCTCAGCAAGGGAAATGCGGTTCTTCGGGAACACTGCCCCCGTGTTCATTCACACGGGACAATGTCACCACTGAAGCCCAGTACCGCGCCATTCAAACTGCCATCGCCATGCGTACCGAAAGCCCTGTCCCCACATATATCTTTACTATCGGGTTGGGCACCGACACTACCGCTACCGCCCTCCTGAAGCAACTTGCAAATGACCCTACGTCTCCAAGTTACATTCTAAGCCAGCCACAAGGGGAGTTTTTTTATATACAAAGCTGTACGGGTAGCGGTCTCGCGAACTGCAAAACTGAACTGAACACCGCCTTCCAAGCGATTGCTTCCAAGATTCTTTTGCGGCTAACGCAGTAGCATCCCATCGGCGGTGCAAACCAGAGGGGACGGACGCTGGACGTCCCCGAAGTACCGCGCCAGTGACCCATCGCGGGTCCCAGCCTCAGCCCACCTCGCCAGTATCGCAATAATCCCAGCATCGCAATAATCCCCAGCAGCACAACAAAACGGGGCGCTCATCGCGCCCCGCTAACTGACAACTGGCTACTGGCAACTGCTCAGTCGTGTACTCCGTCCATGAACGCCCGCAGCTTGCGCGAGCGCGACGGGTGACGCAGCTTGCGCAGCGCCTTGGCCTCAATTTGGCGGATGCGTTCGCGCGTGACCGCGAACGACTGGCCCACTTCTTCCAGCGTGTGCTCGGAGCCGTCCTCCAGGCCGAAGCGCATCTTGATCACCTTCTCCTCGCGGGGCGTGAGCGTGCGCAGCACCTGCGCCGTCTGCTCCTTGAGGTTGACGTTGATCACCGCTTCCGCCGGCGAAACCACGGCGCGGTCTTCGATGAAGTCGCCCAGATGCGAATCTTCTTCTTCGCCGATGGGCGTCTCCAGCGAGATCGGTTCCTGCGCGATCTTGAGCACCTTGCGCACCTTGGCCACCGGAATATCCATGCGCTTGGCGATCTCTTCCGAGGTGGGCTCGCGGCCCAGTTCCTGCACCAGTTGCCGCGAAGTGCGGATCAGCTTGTTGATGGTCTCGATCATGTGCACCGGAATGCGGATGGTGCGCGCCTGGTCGGCGATGGCGCGGGTGATGGCCTGGCGGATCCACCAGGTCGCATAGGTCGAGAACTTGTAGCCGCGGCGATATTCGAACTTGTCCACCGCCTTCATCAGGCCGATGTTGCCCTCCTGAATCAGGTCGAGAAATTGCAGGCCGCGGTTGGTGTACTTCTTGGCGATGGAGACCACCAGCCGTAGGTTGGCTTCAATCAGCTCGCGCTTGGCGTATTCGGCATCCACGTCGCCCTGCACGATTTCACGCTGGGTGCGCTTCAGTTCGGCGAAGTTGGCGCCGGCATCGTGCTCCATGCGCTCCAGGTCGGCGCGAATCTGCCGCACCTGCCGGCGCAGTTCTTTCCGGGCTTCCTCGGCGCGCGTCTGCTCGGCGCGCTTCTCGAAGTTCACCGCCTGCTTGTCGAGGCCGCGCATGCTGTCGACGGTCTTGTTGACCCGGTCAATCAGGCGCTTACGCTCGTTGTTGGTGAAGCCCAGCCGGCGAATGACTTGGGATAGCGCAACCTGCTCGCGTCCCAGCGCCCAACGGTAGCGGCGATGCTCCTTCGGCCGTTTCTTCTGCGGAATGCCGTTCAGCCGTTCGATCAGCTGCATCGACTTCTTGTAGTGCTTGGCGAGATCGTCGATCCTGCCGGTGATGTCCTGCAGGCGATTTTGGACCACTTCCTCGGTGATCTCCTCTTCGTCGAAGAGCACGATTTCCTTGACCGAGCGCACACCGCGCTTCAAGTCCTCGCCGATGGCCACGATTTCGCGAATCACGATGGCCGAGCGGGACAGCGCTTTCAGCACCCGCAGCTGCCCGCGCTCGATGCGCTTGGCGATCTCCACTTCGCCCTCGCGGGTGAGCAGCGGGACCGTGCCCATCTCGCGCAGGTACATGCGCACCGGATCGTTGGTTTTTTCCAGCGCGCCGGGAGTCAGGTCGAGTTCCACGTCCTCGCCCGCTTCCAGTTCGGCATCGAATTTCTTGTCGAGCGAGCCGGGGATCTTGGGGCTTTCGAGGACATCAATTCCTTGCGTGCCGATGGTGGTCAGCAGGTCCTCAAGGTCGTCGGGCGAATGCAGGTCATGGGGGATGAGGTCGTTGACCTCGTTGTACGTGAGGTAACCCTTTTCTTTTCCCGCATCGATCAGTTTTTTGATGTCGTCGAACTTATCTTCAAGAGCCAAAGCGGATTGTCCTCTAAATGGCGCCAGTTGAGGGGCGCTCTTCTTCCATGCACGTCACGGCGGGAACGGTACAGCAGTACAGACACGCGTATAAACTTACAGATTTTATCATAAGCCGGACCGCCCACCAAGACTTATTTCGTGAATCACAAAACGCCAGTAACCGCCGAACTGAACGCGGCACAATTCGGGTATCCCTGACACTCTCCTTCAAATTAGATGTTGGCCGTCCGGCGTTAGCTTCATCCTTTTGCGTCAATCACTTACCAAGCGGATTGGGTGTGTCATCCCTGAGAAGAGCAGAAGGGCTTTTCTGTCTGTCATCCTGAGCGATCACTTCTTCCTGGCTTGCGGCTGCAGATGAAACCAGCAACGCGGCCGCCGCGCCCAGGAGCAGTCCGAAAACAAACCGGATTCCCAGCCAGTTGCCATGCAGGCCAGCCAATTCCGTCATCGCGTCGAAAAGATTGAGCGCGACCGCGGCGATGAGCAGGCGCAACGCAATCCTGCGCGAGGTGCGAAACAGCATGCCCGCGGCTGCCCCCAGATAGATTCCCAGACAGCGCGAGCAGACAGCCATCTCGTCGCCGAAGATCCAGAAAGAGCGCTCCGGCCGCTGGTGGCAGACGATCGCAAAGCCGCGCTCCAGTGCCAGTCCCATCGCCAGGAAACCGTGCGTCAGGAAATAAGGGGCAGCAATGACGGCGGCCACGAACGTCAGCGGAACAACAGTCCACCAGGTCCAGCGGAGAACGACCCCGCCTCGGAAACTGGTTTGAAGGGGCGCAGCTTTAGCTGCGCCGTTAGGAGATGGAGAAAAATCTGGCTTTAGCCCCGGCGAGGCGTGGTCTAAACGGCGAGTTTCCTCAGCGGCTAAAGCCGAATTCATAATGAACTTTTATGGCGCACCTAAAGGTGCGCCCCTTCAAAACCGGATTCGTTCGCTAACTTCACTTCTCTATTACCCCAGGATCCCCATGCGCTTGCCGACGCGCTTCAGGATGTCGAGCGCCTGCTCGAGCTGTTCGCGCGTGTGGGTCGCCGTCATGATGGTGCGGATGCGCGCCTTGCCCTCGGGCACTGTGGGGAACGCGATGCCCGTGCCCATGACGCCCTCTTTGAACAGCTCGCGCGAGAAGTCCATGGTGAGGCGGCCGTCGCCCACGATGATGGGCGTGATCGGCGTCTCGCTGGCCGGCGTGTTCACTCCGCCGATGTTGAAGCCCAGAGCGCCCAGCTCTTTCTTCCAGTAGCGCGTGTTCTCCCAGAGCTGCTCGATGCGCTCGGGCTCCTGTTCCAGGACGTCGAAGGCCGCGATGCAAGTGGCCGCGACCGACGGTGGATGCGAGGTCGAGAACAAGAACGGCCGGCCGCGATGATAGAGGAACTCGATGAGATCGCGGGTGCCGCAGACATAGCCGCCCAGTGCGCCGATGGCCTTCGACAGCGTGCCCACCTGCACGTCAACGCGGCCATGAAGTTTGAAATGATTGACGGTGCCGCGTCCGTTGCGGCCCAGCACGCCGGAAGCATGGGCGTCGTCCACCATCATGATGGCGCCGTATTTTTCGGCCAGCTCGGTCAGTTGCGGCAGCGCGCCAATGTCGCCGTCCATGGAGAAGACGCCGTCGGTGATGACCAGCTTGCGGCCGGGCTCGTCCTTGATTTCGTGCAGCAGCTCTTCGGCGTGGGCGGCGTCCTTGTGACGGAAGACCTTGATCTTGGCTCGGGAGAGGCGCGCGCCGTCGATGATGCTGGCGTGGTTCAGCTCATCGGAGATGATGAAATCTTCCTTACCGAGCAGCGCCGAAACCGTGCCCGCATTCGCCGTAAAGCCCGACTGAAAGACCACGCAGGCTTCCACATTCTTGAAGCGCGCGATCTTCTCCTCCAGCTCCATGTGGATCTTCATGGTGCCGGCGATGGTGCGCACCGCGCCCGAGCCGACGCCGTACTTCTTGGTCGCATCGAGGGCGGCTTCGCGCAGCTTGGGGTGGGTCGTCAGGCCGAGATAGTTGTTGGACGCGAGGTTGATGACCTGCTTGCCGTCGAAGGTGCACACCGGCGCCTGCTCGTCGTCGAGCACGCGCAGCTTGAAGTAGGTGCCCTTCTGCTTCAGCTCGTTGAGTTGGTCGGTGAGGTAGGACAGCGGATTGGTGCGGGTGCTCGTGGTTGCCATGAAGATCTCCGAGTGCGAATGGATATTCTATCCCGCCGCGCGGGGTAGGTTCGCAGATCAGCTATACTTCTCCGCGGAGATACTCCTCGCCGCATCGCATCCCGGATCAGCACCGCCCCGCGAATTGCCTCCGCCTTGCGCCATGTGATAACTTCCGCTCGTCCCCTGCTGTCGAACTTTCACCCCCGCAAGCGCAAGAACAACGCTTGCTGGAAAGCCCCGCCGGGAGGAAAACGGCATGATTCCAATCATCATTGTTATCGCTCTACTGGCCGTCATCGCGTTCACGCTGATCGGCATTTACAACAGCCTGGTGCAGTTGAGGGTCCGCGCCGACAACGCCTGGGCCGATATTGATGTGCAACTGAAGCGCCGCTACGACCTTATCCCCAACCTGGTGGAAACCGTGAAGGGCTATGCCGCCCACGAAAAGGGCACCTTCGAGAACGTGGCCAAGTTTCGCAGCGTTGCCATGGCTGCCAGCACTCCGGCGGAGAAGAGCGAGGCCGAGGGGCAGCTCACCTATGCCTTGCGCGGCCTGCTGGCGGTGGCCGAGGCCTATCCGCAATTGCGCGCCTCGGAGCAGTTCCAGTCGCTGCAAGGTTCGCTGAGCGGACTGGAAGATGCCATCCAGAACGCGCGCCGTTATTACAACGCGGTGGTGCGCGACTTCAACACCAAGATCCAGAGCTTCCCCAGCAATATTGTTGCGGGAATGTTCAGCTTCCAGCAGAAGCAGTTCTTCGACATCACCGAACCGGCGCAGCGCGAACCGGTGGCGGTGAAATTCTGAAGGGCCGCCGTCTTATCCTCGCTCTCCTGTTCTGCGTCGCGCTGGCGATTCCTGCCTCCGCCCGCGACTGGCACATTGCCCGCTTCGAAAGCCACATCTACGTTGCTTCCGACGGGGTGACCACCGTCAACGAGCACATTGAGCTGGTTTTCAGCGGCGAATATCACGGCATCTACCGCGACATTCCCGTCGAATACCCGGGCCCGCACGGCTCCAACTACACCCTGTTCCTCAAAGTCACCAGCGTCCTCGACGGCAGCGGCCACACGCTGAAGTACGACTCCAGCACGCAGAACGGCAGCCGCCATCTCAAGATCTACATTCCCGACGCGGTGGACACCACGCGCAGCGTGATCATCAGCTACAAGGTGGCCAATGCAGTGCGCTGGTTCGACGGGCACGACGAGCTTTACTGGAACGTGACCGGCAACGACTGGCCCGTGCCCATCGACAGCGCCGCGGCGTCAATCACCTTCCCGGCGAATGCGGCCGGCAACCTGCGCGCGCAAGCCTTCACCGGCGCCTACGGATCGCAGGAGCAGGACGCGACCGCCGAAGTCCGCAACAACACGGTGCTGATCGAGACCAACAATCCGCTCTCCATGCGCGGCGGGCTTACCGCCGACGTTTACATCAGCAAAGGCGTGCTGACGCAACCCAGTAAGGGCACGCAGGCGATGTGGTTCTTGCGCAGCAATCCCATCGTGCTGCTGCCGCTGTGGGCGTTCATCGTGATGTTCGTCTTCTGGTGGACGAAGGGCCGCGATCCCCACCCGGACATTTCGGTCGCGCCCATGTACGAGCCGCCCAAAGACTTGACGCCCGCCGAAGTCGGCAGCCTGATCGACGATGCAGTCCGTCCTCGCGACATCACCTGCACCATGGTGGACCTGGCGGTGAAAGGCTATCTCAAGATCGAGGAGACAGAGTCGAAGGTGCTGCTCTTCAGCCATCGCGATTACACCTTCCACTCGCTGAAACCGCCTGACACTTGGAGCGCGCTCCAACCCCACGAGCGCGTGATGCTGAACCACATGTTCGCCAGCGGGACCACGCAGGTGCGCTTGTCGGACCTGAAGAACCAGTTCTACGTCGCCATCCCCACCATCAAGGAGGACATCCTCGCGGAGCTGAGGAGCAAAGGCATGTACTCGGTCGATCCCGAATCGGCGCACGCCTATGTGCTGGCGGGAATCTTGTTTACCGCAGCGCCCTTCGTACTGGCGCAGGTTTTGGGCTGGGGCCCCATGCTGGATTCGCCGGGGCTGCTGATTGCCGCGGGAATTCTCGCGGCGATCATCGTTTTCCTGTTCGCGCGCATCATGACCGCGAAGTCGTTGAAAGGCGTGCGCACCAAAGTCGAGATCCTCGGCTTCCAGGAGTTCATCAACCGCGTGGACGCCGACCGCCTGAAGCGCATGCCGCCCGACACCTTCGAGAAATTTCTGCCTTACGCCATGGCGCTGGGCATCGAGAACCGCTGGGCCAAGGCGTTCCAGGGAATCACCCAGAACCAGCCCACCTGGTACGTGGGACCGACGCCCTATGTGGGCTTCAATGCCATCTTCTTCGCCACCTCCATGCACGCCATGGCGATGGATGCGCACCAGGCCTTCGTGGCCGCGCCACGCGCCAGCAGCAGCGGCTCGGGATGGGGCGGCGGCGGCTTCGGTGGCGGTGGCTTCAGCGGCGGCGGCTTTGGCGGCGGCGGTGGCGGCGCGTTTTAATCAAACAAAGCCCAAAGGGCAACACAAACGTAGCCCAGGACGTGACCGGGGTCCCCGACAAGCGCCGCCTTTGCGCTTGGTGGGGTGGTTGAGTCCTGGGGAAGGTGTAGTAGGGAGGAGAGAGTCCCGTCAGGGACGGCACAGATTCTCGCAGCACATGGCGGCGGCACATCCGAATCCTGCGCGCTGTCGGCGCTCTTACCTATTCTGGTTTTGTGGCTCCGACCTTGTTAAATCTGCCGCTCTCCGGATCAGCCGCCCAGATCGAGCCTTCGCCAATGTCATAGACCCAGCCGCGAATCTCCACCTCTCCGCTGGTTACCCGCGAATGCACGCTGGGATGGCTCTTCAAGTTTTCAATCTGCGCCAGCACGTTGTACTCTGTAATCAGGCGCAGCTTCTCCTCTTCCGTCGCGTCGCTATGATCGCGCATGATGCGGTGCCGGGCCTCGGACGCATGCCGCATCCATTCCTGCACCGCCGGCAGGCCGTGCACGTGATCTGGGTGCAGCAGGCCTTTCATCACCCCGCAGTCGGTGTGTCCGCAGATGATAATCAGCGGCACTTTCAGCACCAGCATGGCGTATTCGACGCCACCCGAAACGCCACCGACAAAATCGCTTCTCTGACAATGTCGGCGTTGTCAAGAGCGCACTTTGGCATCCGCTTTTAAGAAAGCGCCACTTCGCTCTAGTTGAAAAAATACCGTCCCAACCAACCACGGCTCGCCTTGTAATCCTCTCAGGTCAGGAAATTCGGTCCGACCCATGCATCTCTTCGGTCGCTACTCCGATCATGATTACCAGTTCGAACTCCTCGTTGAAAGAGGAGCGGGGTGCCCACTCAATAACTCGGTGTTCTACTGCACACCATGGCGATTTCCGGGCTGCCCCGCGTGCGAACCGAACTTGTTCCACTGCTGATAATCCGACCCCTGGCGCAGCATCCAGTACAGACAAACAGCCAAGCGCCGTGCCATGGCGATCTTGGCGATCTTTCGCCCCCGCCGCATCATCAGGTGAAAATACTTGCTGCGCCATTCCGGAAGACTGCGCACCGTGACCTGCGCCGCCTCCACCAGCAAGAAGCGCAACATCGAACTTCCTTGTTTGGTGATGTGTCCCAGCCGCCGCCGATTCCCGCTGGAGTCCTCCAGCGGAACCAGACCGAGATAGCTGGCAATCTGCTTCCCACACGAAAAGCGTTCCGCTTTCCCGATGATCAGCACAAACGCCAGTGCGGTGAGGGGACCGACACCGGGATGGGTCGCCAGTCGTTGTGCCTCAGGGCACTTCTCGACTTCCTGCTCTACCGCCTGGCTCAGCTCCGCGATGGTTGGATTCAACCGATCGAGCAACTCCAGCAACTCGTGCCGCCGCCGGCTCGCCCACGGAGCTAGTGGGAAGGATTCGAGTCGCTGCCGTTCGCTTCCCCACAACCGCTTCTTGCAGCGCAGACCTTCGTTCAGGGCGACAGCCTGCAGCTGATTCATGATCCGAGTGCGGGCCTGCACCATACGGTGGCGATGCCATAGCAGTTGTCGCAAATCCCGGTTCTCCCAACTCGGCACCCAGATCCTCGGAAAGTCATCCTTCAGCATCAGCTTCAGAATGAGCTGCGCATCTTGCCGATCGGTCTTCTGTTTGCGTACTCGCTTACTCTGGATCTCGGCGGCATCTCCGATCCACAGCTCGATCTGTAGCTCGCCTAGTAAGCGTTCGAACCAGCGTGCGTGCCCGCTGGCCTCCATGCCCACCCGGACCCGCACGCCTCGCGCAGCAAGCTCCCGATAGAAGCTCTCGGCTTCCTCTCGGTGCTGCAGGCGTTGCTCCTGCAACTCTCCGCTCTCGGTGTCAACGGATGCTATTTGCTGAAACTCGGGGTGAAAATCTACTCCTATAATGATCATTGTTCGGCTCCTTTCTCCCGAGCCCTGTTGGTTGGTTCAGCACCACCAACTCTACTCGGGTGTGGGAGCCGACATTGTCATGGAATCAATAAGGAGGCACCAGATTGCCCGGGTTTCGCTCAATGAAAAAGTCGCCCGGCCCAGTTTGCGTAAAAAGGTTGGGCACAACTCGGGAATCGGCGCAGGTGATGAACATCGCCATCGGCTGCTGCCTGCTTTTCAGCGTCTCAAACATCTCGCGCTGAGCGGGATAGATCTCGGCCTGAAATTTCTTTACACCCTCTACAATTCTTACCAACGCTTCCTGACTCTTCATGCCAGCTCCATCATCGAAAATTGATCCGAGCCACTTCCCGGACGCCAACCGATTCTCGCACAATTGCAAACTGCCCTAGCCCCGCGCTCCGCGCATCCCTGCTAGACTCAAGGTTCATGCCTGAAGCGACCAACTCACTGTCGCAAGCGTCCTCCGCTTACTTACGCTCGGCGATGCACCAGCCCATCCAATGGCACGAGTGGGGCGAAGAGGCCTTCGCCACGGCGCAGCGCGAGAACAAGCCCATCCTGCTCGACATTGGCGCGGTGTGGTGCCACTGGTGTCACGTGATGGACCGCGAATCCTACGAGAACGCCGACACCGCTGCGATCATCAACCAGCAATTCGTCGCGGTCAAGGTCGATCGCGACGAGCGGCCCGATGTGGACAGCCGCTATCAGCTCGCGGTGTCGGCCATTTCCGGCACCGGCGGCTGGCCGCTGACGGTTTTTCTCACGCCCGACGGCCATCCTTTCTACGGCGGCACGTATTTTCCTCCCGACGACCGTTGGGGCCGCCCCAGCTTCAAGAAGATCCTGCTGGCGATTGCGGACGCTTACCGCGAACGCCGCGACGAGGTGTTGAAGTCGGCCGGCGAAGCCATGGACATGCTGGCCACCGCCGAAGCTTATGCCGGGCGGCAGACCGAACTTTCGCCGCGACTGGTCGGCATCATGGTGCAATCGGCGCTGCCCATCTTCGACGAGAAGAACGGAGGCTTCGGCAGCGCCCCGAAATTTCCTCATCCCGCCTCGCTCGATCTGCTGATGGATTGGTATGTGCGCACTCGCGAGGAACGCGTCGCCACCGTGGTCACCACCACGCTTACGAAGATGGCGCAAGGCGGAGTTTACGACCAACTCGCGGGAGGGTTCCATCGCTACTCGGTCGATGAGCGCTGGATCGTGCCGCACTTCGAGAAAATGTCGTACGACAATTCCGAGCTGCTGAAGAATTACGTTCACGCTTACCAGGTCTTCGGCCATGACTTCTACGCGCGCGTGGCCCGCGACATTGTCCGCTGGATGGATGAATGGCTCAGCGACCGCGAGCACGGCGGCTTCTACGCTTCGCAGGACGCCGACATCAATCTCGACGATGACGGCGACTATTTCACCTGGACCGTCGAGGAAGCCAAGGCGGTGCTGAGCGGCGAAGAGTTCCAGGCAGCCGCGCTGCATTTCGACATCGAGGAAACTGGCGAAATGCATCACAATGCGGCCAAGAACGTGTTGTGGATACGCGCGCTGCCGGAGGAAGTTGCCTCGCGCATGGGGATCGACAGCGCCAAGGCGCTCGACCTGCTCGCCTCGGCGAAGACCAAGCTGTGTGCCGCGCGCCTGCAGCGGCCCACGCCCTTCGTGGACAAGACCGTGTATGTCAACTGGAACGCGATGTGCGTTTCCGCCTATTTGCAGGCCGCTCAGGTCCTCGGCCTCGAGGACGCCCGCAAGTTTGCGTTGCGCTCGCTCGACCGTATTTTGTCGGAGGCTTGGGACGTGCAACGCGGCCTGGCGCACGTCATCTCATATGGCGATGCTAAGGCTACGCTGCGCTTGGTGCGCGGCCTGCTCGACGATTACGCCTTCACCGCGCTGGCCTGCCTCGATGCCTATGAGATCACCGGCGACATGAGCTATTTCAAATTCGCGCAGCAGATTGCCGATGAGATGGTCCGCCGTTTCGGCGATCCCACCTCAGGCGGCTTCTTCGACACCGAAGCCACGCTGGAAGACAAGCTGAAGCTGGGCGCGCTGTCGGCGCGGCGCAAGCCCTTTCAGGATGCGCCCACTCCGGCCGGCAATCCCAGCGCGGCGATTGCGTTGTTGCGCCTGCACGCTTACACCAACGATGCGAAGTATCGCGACAAAGCCGAGGACACGCTCCAGGTGTTCGCTGGCATGGCCGAGCAGTTTGGCATTTACGCCGGGACGTATGGAATTGCGGCGACATGGATGTCGCGGCCGCACACCCAGGCGGTCGTCGTCGGCGAAGACCAGGAAGCAGCCGAGCTTCTGAAGGCTGCTACCGCACCATTCGCGGTCAACAAGTCGGTGGTCCACCTGACCGACAGCGAAGCTGTTGCGCAGAATCTGCCGCCAGTGCTGGCGGAAACCATTCCGAATCTTCCAGCGTTGAAGGCCAAACGGTCGGTGGCGATTGTGTGCACCAATTTTGCCTGCCGCCCGCCGGTGGCCAGCGCGGAGGAATTGGCGGCGATGTTACGGGAGGCAATCGCCGGGTAGTGAGAGACTTTAGAGGCCGTGTCGCGACCTCGTATTGGTTCGCCATAGTGGGAGGAAGAACGCAATACCAGCTCCGAATGGGGCGAGAGAGCTTAGCCCAGCGCTTCAGCGCTGGGTAAGGTAGGAAGTGAGACCGAGTCCCGTAGGGACGGCAGAAGTTCTCACTTACGGGGAGACCTGTCATAAAGTTTTGCAGAACGTTGCCGATAAAGAAACCGCGGTGAGAGTCAGCCGGGGGCGCGACGGCGCACGGCTGATCTACGCCAGCGGGCGGCGCCAAACGGGGTCGCCCGCCAATTCCATTATTATCTACCTATCATGCCAACCTCAGGACAACCATCTTGCCTCGCAAACTAAAACATAAGACATCCGCCAAAACCATTCGCGCTGTTAAGAAATTGCGCCACTCTTTAATCGCCGGCAGCGCTGCCAAAAAACGCTCCGCCAAAACGCCGAAGAAGAATGCTGCTTCCTCGAAAACCCGCGGTAGAAGGAAATCCAGCGGCTTTCACGGTGGCAGCTACGTCACGCCGAAAGGTAACGTGACTATCGGAATTCCCGCCTTCTGGACGCTGTGCCAGACCAACGATGATCTGGAGGTGGAAAGTCCGTCACGCAAGACGTCGGTGGTTGTGACCGCGTTTCAGCGGGAGAACGGCGTGGCCAGACTGGATGCACGCGAATACCTGGAGCACTTCCTGCAGAGCGCGTCCATGAAAGGGCGGGCCCATGCCGGGAAATGCGGGCCCGCGCACGCCCAATCGCGCTTCCGCGATCCTGAAGGCGATCACTGGCAGATCGAGGTCCTCACCAACGGAGACACCTTGCTGCTGGCCACCTTGAACAGCAGCCTACCTCCGCGCTCGCAAGAGCCGCGGGTGGGCGCTGAAATTTTGCGGACCATCAGGATCAACGGGGAGTAGCTGCGGTGGGCGGAAAAGCAGGTCCCTCACCGACTAAAGTCGGTTCGGGATGACAAAGAGATCTATAACGGCGCACCTGAAGGTGCGCCCCTTCAAACTGCTTTCCCTCAATACGCCTCGTCCAGCAGCTCCACTACGTGTGCCACGCGGGCGTGCATTCCCTTGCGCTTGATTCCCGCGGCATACTGTAGCATGCAGCCGACATTCGCGGTGGCCACGATCTCAGGCTCGACGCTGGCGATGTAGCCCATCTTCTCGTCGAGAATTTTCATCGAGATTTCGTTCTGCGTGACGTTGTAAACCCCAGCGCTGCCGCAACAGGAATCGGCACGCGGCGACTCCACCACCTCGGCGCCGATGAACTTCAGCAGCTGCCGGGGCGCGCTGCGTATGCCCTGCGCGTGCGCCAGATGGCACGGGTCCTGATAGGTGACGCGCGCCTTCAGCTTGCGCGCCGGCTCAACCAGGCCAACTTGCGCCAGATACTCGCTGATGTCGCGGACCTTGACCACGAACTGCTGTGCCCGCTCCGTGTATTCAGGATCGTGCTCCAGCAGCGCCGCATATTCCTTCATGGTCGAACCGCAGCCGGCGGCGTTGGTCACGACGGCGTCGAACTCGGGCTTGAGCATGGCGTCAATGTTGCGGCGCGCCATGGTGCGCGATTGCTCGAGATACCCGGCATGAAGGTGCAGCGCTCCGCAGCAGGTTTGGTTCTCGGGAATGTGGACTTCGATGCCATTCCTGGTGAGAACGCGAATGGTGGCGCGATTCAGTTCCGCGAACGCCACGCTGCCGATGCAGCCGATGAGCAGCGCCACGCGTCCCCGCTGCGTACCTTCGGCGGGATACACGCGGCCGAGATCGGCGAACGAAAAGTTGCTCTCCATACGCGGCGAAAGCGCATCCAGTTCGGCCACGCCCAACAGCTTCAGCAATCCTGTGCCGCGCGCCAGGCTTCGCAGGCCCGAGCGCTGATAGAAGCGCACCAGCTTCGCATGTCTCGCAAGCTTGCCGAACGACGGCAGCACCTTCCCGTAGAAGTGCGAGCGCACTCTGCGCTGCAGCCAGCTACGCGGGTAGTTGTCTTCGATCTGCGAGCGGGCGCGTTCCAGCAGGCTGCCGTAGGGCACGCCCGAGGGACAAGCCGTCTCGCAATTCAAGCAGCCCAGGCAGCGGTCAATATGGGTGACGAAGGAATCGGCCAGCGCCAGCCTGCCCTGGTCAACCAGCACCATCTGATAGATGCGCCCACGCGGCGAATCCATCTCCGTACCCAGCGCGCGGTACGTGGGGCATTGGTCCAGGCACAGTCCGCAATGGACGCACTTCGAGTACAGGTCCCAGGTGGGTTTCTCGCCCACCGAGAAGTTGGAGACCGGCTTTTCCGCCACTGGAGTCGTAACCGTCAGAAGAGGAACCTCCCGCGATTCAGAATGTCTTTCGGATCGAGCGCCATTTTCACCGCGCGCATGCTTTCCAGGTCAGTTGGCATCGGCCCCCAGGCGCTGATGTGGTGCCGCGCCTCGGAGGGGCAATGGAGCACCGCCATGCTGACGTCACGCGGCAAACGGTTGCGTAATCCCGAAACCGTATTGACGAAACTCAACAGCAAGTCCTCGGCGTCGGGCCCTGGCCACAGGCTTACCAGCAAGTGACCAATTCCCACTCTGCCGATGGCCGCGAACGAGAAGTGGTTCGATTCGGCAACCGCCGACACTTCGTTGAGGACCGGTTGAACGTCGCGCCCCGGCAGCGTCATCGAGATCAGCAGAGACCGCGGATTCCGCTCGGCGGTGAGGGGCGAAAAGTCTTCCAGCGCCCGCCAGAAACCCTGTTCGTTAGCGCCTTCCATTTCGCGGACTACCGCGGGGCCCAGCTCGGTGCGATACCGGGCCAGCACTGTTTCACTGCCGGCGGCGCGAACGCAAATGGACCACCCGGCGCCGGCCGGCGAACCTGGCGCCAGCAGCTCGTGCGCCTGGGGAGAAACCAGCTCCAGACAAATGGGATCCAGCGGCGAGCGCAGTACCTGGGAGCGAAACTGAAGCGCCTCGGCAGCACTGGGGAAAAAAGCCACGAAGGTCCGCGTCTGCCGCGGCGCGGGAAACAGTTTGAAGCTGGCGCTGGTGATGATTCCCAGCGTGCCTTGGCTACCGATGAACAGCTTCATCATGTCGTATCCGGCGACGTTCTTTACCACCCGGCCGCCGCCTTTGCCCTTACGCCCGTCGCCCGTTACAAAGCGCACACCGATGCAATAATCGCGCAGCCCGCCGTAGCCGTGGCGAAGCGGCCCATACAGCCCCGTAGCCAGCAGTCCGCCGATGGTCGAGCGCTCCGGCTGCGCCGGATCGCCGGCGAAGAACAGGCCGTCTTTGGCGACCATCGCCGACAATTGCGCAACTGTGCAACCCGCTCCAATGCCAACCGTCAGATCGCCGACATCGTAATGCTCCACCGCCGTGAGGCGTGTGGTGAAAAGCAGGACATCGATCTGCGGCGGTAGATTTCCAACCTGCTGCCGGGTAAACCCTCCGGCGGGGACCACACTCAGGCCATGCTCATTGGCGAACCGCAAAATGCCGGCCACCTCGTCGGCGGAAGCGGGCGTGACCGCCAGCGCCGGAATAATGCCCAGAATGTTCCATGCCTGCATCTGCGCTGGATCTTCGGTGACGTGTTCCGTCCCGCAGATGGCGCGGAAGTCGGCCGCAAAGCGAGTAGTCATCGTCGCGGTGCTCACAGTCCCTCCTGCATCAGCACCGGGTTCTGGCTGGGGCCGGTGATCTCGCGGCACATGCGCGGCATGGGAAAGATTTTCTGCGGGTTCAGTATGTCCCTTCCGTTGAAGGCATTGCGCAGGCTGATCATCACATCAAGGTCTTCCTCGGTGAACAGCCGCGACATCAGGTCGCGCTTCTCCATCCCGACGCCGTGCTCCCCGGTGATGGAGCCGCCGCATTGAATGCAGAACTCGAGGATCTCGGTGCTTGCCGACAACACGCGCTCGAACTGCTCCGCATTACGCATATCGAAAAGAATCAGAGGATGAAGATTGCCGTCTCCCGCGTGGAAGATGTTGCCGATAGTCAGATCGTATTTCTTGGCGACATTGCCGATGTGTCGCATCACCGCGGGTATCTGACTGCGCGGCACCACGCCGTCCTGGGTGTAGTACGACGGTGTCACTCGTCCCAGTGCGGCGAAAGCCATCTTGCGCCCCTTCCACAGCAGAGCGCGCTCCTCTTCGTCCTTGGCGCGCCGCACCTCGCGCGCCTTCTGGCGGAGGCACACCTCCGTCACCGCGACTGCCTGCTCTTCCACCGCCTCGCGCAGTCCTTCCAACTCGATCAGCAGGACCGCGCCCGCATCCAGCGGGTAGCCGGCATGGCAGAACGCTTCCACGGTGCGCAAGGTCCATCCGTCCAGCATCTCCAGCGCGGCGGGAGTGATGCCCGCAGCGGTAATGGCAGAAACCGTAAGCGCCGCGTCGTCCACCGACTCGAAGACGCCGAGCAGGGTCGCAATCTTTTCCGGCTTGCGCAGCAACTTCACCGTAATCGCGGTGACGATGCCGACCGTCCCTTCCGACCCCACCATGAAGCCGGTCATGTCGTAGCCGTAAGACTCGGCCGCCTTGCCGCCGAAATACACGATCTCGCCGCTGGGCAGCACCACTTCCACTCCAGTGACGTGGTTCACGGTCACGCCGTGCAGCAGGGTGTGCGGCCCGCCCGAGTTTTCGGCGACGTTGCCGCCGATGGTGCAAGCTTTCTGGCTGGAGGGATCGGGCGCGAAGTATAGCCCCAGGTGCGACACGTGCTCGGAGAGTTGCAGGTTGACCACGCCCGGCCGCACCGTCGCGCGCTGGTTCTCGACGTCAACTTCAAGAATGCGGTTCATGCGCGAGAAGGCGATCACCAGGCCGCCCTCTTGCGGAATCGAGCCGCCACTGAGTCCGGTGCCGGCGCCGCGCGGCACCACGGCAACGTTCAGGGCCGTGGCCAGCCGCATGATTTGGGAAACCTGCTGCGTATTCTGCGGGAAGACAACCGCGCCGGGCGTGCTCTTGCGGATACCCGCGTCGTATTCATACAGCATGAGGTCTTCAGGACGGTCCAGGACGGCATCGCGTCCGGCGATCTTGCGGAGATGTTCGACCAGGCCGGGCAAGTTTACGGGCAAGCGTAGCACCGCCTTCGAGGGCTCTTATAATCTTACTCTCAGCTCGAGTATGTCTGAATATAGGCGCGCATGGCGTCGGCTTCAACCGATTTCTCGTCGAGATGGCAGCGCAGCAGATCGCGCAACGAGAGAAAGCCGACCAGCATGGGGCCGTCGCACACCGGCAAGTGTCGAATGCCGTGCATCTGCATCAGGCACATGGCTGCTTCCGAACTGGTGCTGGGCGCAACCGCGTGCAGGTCGGTGGTCATCACCTCGGCAATATAGGTGGACAGCGCACTGCGTCCCTCGGCTACCACCCGCACCATAAGGTCTCGTTCGGAGAAGATGCCGACCAGTTGCGTGCCATCGAGGACGGGAACGGCGCCCACGTTGCACTGCGACATATATTGGGCGGCCTCAAAGACGGTCTGGTTGGGCTCGACGTAGTAGATTGTGCGATTGCTCAACAGGTCGCGGATGGTCGCCATAGTGCCCTCCCTGGAAGGTCATGCCCCGGCGAGCCTAATCCTCGGCGTACTCGACGGAGCAATACTCTGGCTCTCCGACGCCGGTGAATTCGCGGGCCGCGACTTCTCTCCGGTTCCCTGGGGCGAGCCCAGCCCTGGGGAGCGTGGGGCGCAAGCGAGTATATGCCGAAGGTCAAGTCCATGGGAAGCGGAATTTGGGGCCGGGGGAGCCCCCTCATCCCAAGCGAGACATCCCGCGCTCTGGCTGATATCCTCAACCATTTGGCGGTATTGCGCGCGGAGGAATGGCATCGAATGTCGAATTGTTTAGAGGGCCGGACGGTGGTGGTGTTTGGCGTGGCCAACAAACGCAGCATTGCCTGGGCCATTGCGCAGCAGATGCAGCAGGCCGGGGCGCAACTGGCCATCACCTACCAGAACGAGCGCCTGAAGCAGGAAGCCGATGAGCTGATCGCGGCCCTGCCCAATTCGCAGGCCTTTCAGTGCGACGTCAGCCGCGACGAAGAGATCGCGCAACTGTTCGAGCAATTGAAGCAGCGTTACGGCAAACTCGACGCCCTGGTACACAGCATCGCGTTCGCGCCCGCCGAAGAGTTGAAGGGCGAGTTCGCCGGCACCAGCCGCGAGGGCTTCCGTATCGCGCTCGACATTAGCGTCTATTCGCTGGTGGCGCTGGCCCGCGCCGCCCGGCCGCTGATGACCGAGGGCGGCAGCATCATGACCCTCACCTATTACGGCGCGGAAAAAGTCGTGCCCCGATACAACGTGATGGGCGTGGCCAAGGCCGCGCTGGAGGCGTGCGTCCGCTACCTGGCCTACGATCTGGGCAAGAACAAGATTCGCGTGAACGCCATTTCCGCCGGCCCCATCAAGACCCTGGCCGCGCGCGGCATCTCCGGCTTTGGCGACATGCTGGGCGCCCAGGCCGAGCGCGCTCCCCTGCAACGCAACGTGGATGTGAACGAGGTCGCCGCGACCGCCGTCTTCCTCGCCAGCGACGCCGCCACCGGCATCACCGGCGAAACCATCTACGTCGATTGCGGATATAACATCATGGGATTTTGAGGGCAGGGGTTAGGGGCTAGGGATTAGGGGCTAGTTTCGAGTTTCAAGTTTCGAGTCAAGTTATGAAGAGGCTTACAAAAGAACAGAAACGCGAGATCGCCGCGATCGCCGCAAAAAAAGACGAAGACATTGATCTTTCTGACATGCCGGAGGTCATCAAGTGGAGTGGCGCCGTGGTGGGCAAGTTCTATCGCCCTCCGTGCGATAAGCCGGTATGATTGCGGTGAGCGGTTTTGGCCCACAAGCTGTGTGCGCGCTATATTTTGCAATATGAGGATTACATGGTGTAGGAGGCCCGATGAGATATTGGATTTCATATGACCTTGGACTTAGGGGAAATTACGATCAGCTTTACGCGTGGCTGGACAAACACAGTGCGCGAGAGTGCGGCGACAGTGTAGCGACATTTCTTTCCAAGAAAACTCGAGCAGAAATTGTAAAGGAACTCGCGGCCGTTTTTGATCTATCTGGCGCGCAGCGCCCTTCTGCCCTTTCTGCTCTTTTTGGCGAAACGCCAACCGCTCAGGGTCCAAGAATTTACATCATCACGATGAAAGAGGGCGGTAAGTTCGTATTTGGCAGAAGAAAGCCCGCGCCGTGGACTGGGTATGCTCAGGTCTTGGACAGCGGGGAAGAACGGGATGAGTAATATCTGTGTTGATACGGGCTTCTTACTCGGTCTTTACGTCGAATCCGATCAATACCATGTGCAAGCACAACGATATTCATCGGAGCTTTTCGAGTCAGCGCCAGACCGTTTGGTTATCCCTTGGCCAATCCTTTATGAGACGGTTTCGACCAGGCTGGTGAAAAATCGACCCGCCATGAACCTGATGGAGACTCATTGGCGGCGGCTTTGGCGGCAAGGACGTCTTGAGCTTCTTTCCGACTTGCCGTTTCGCGATGAGGTAATAGAGGAATGTTTCGGTGAGCTGAGTAAGCCCATCTCGGTCGCGCGTAATCTGAGCGTGGTGGACCGCGTCATCAGGAGAGCTCTTTCCGACGTGAACGTTCGTATCGACGCGTTCATTACTTTTAATCCTGGTGATTTTGTGGATGTTTGCAGAAAATATCGTCGGCAGATGCTTTCCTAACGGAGATACTTCCCTACTTCCTCTTGACCACAATCCTGCGCTCCTGGTCACCCTTCCGCTCGAGGCAGATTTCCACGTCGCGCTCCTTCTCGAAGCGGGGAAACTTCTCTCCCCACTCCAGCAGCACCAGGTTGCCGGGCTCGGCGAAGAGTTCGTCGAGGCCCAGCGTGTCCAACTCGCGCGGCGTGTCGATGCGGTACAGATCGACGTGGAACAGGTTCACCTCGGGGCCGCGGTACTCGTGGATGAGGGTGAACGTGGGGCTGGTAACATCGTCCTGCGAAGCGGCGTGCAGGCCTTCGGCGATGCCTTTCACCAGCGTGGTCTTGCCGGTGCCGAGATCGCCGCGCAGGATGACCATGCGCGCCGCCTTCAGCGTGGGCGCCAGCTTGCGGCCCAGCGCCATGGTCTCTTCCGCCGAGTGCGTGATGTGCTCGTGGGCGTTCATCGCGGAACGAAAGGCAATTTTAGCAGCCGGGGTCCTCGGTTCCGCCGCCCGGACCAAACCCTGCTCACCCTCCGATCCTCGTCGTGCTTTCCTTCGCCCAGTGCGCGGCGCGGCGGAACGCTTCCGGCAGGGCGACGAGCAGGTCGGTGGCGACCAGCGAATGCTCGCCCATGGTTTCCGCAGCCACGTCCCCGGCCAGTCCGTGCAGATACACCGCGGCGACGGCGGCCAGCGCAATGTTGTTGGGCATCTGTCCCATCACGCCCGCAGCCATGCCGGTCAGGATGTCGCCGGTGCCGCCGGTTGCCATGCCGGGATTGCCGGTGGGATTGACCCACGCGGTCCCATCTGGCAGCGCGACGATGGTGCGGTTGCCCTTCAGCACCAGCACCAGATGATGCTCGCGCGCGAAACTGCGCGCCACGTTGAGCCGGTCGGCCTGCACCGTTTTGATCGTGATACCCGCCAGCCGCGACATTTCTCCCGGATGCGGCGTCAGCACCAGCGGACGCTCGCGGCCATCGAGCAGCTCGGTGTGGCCGGCGAACGCGTTGAGGCCATCAGCATCAATGACCATCGGGACTTTGGTCTGACGCACGGCTTCGTGGACGAACCGCACAGTTTCAGGATCGCGACCAATGCCTGGACCGAGCGCCACCACGGTCATCCCCTTCACCAGCTTCTGATAGCGACCGCTCTCGACAGCCGCCATCGCGATGCCGCCACTCTCGGTTTCGGCCAGCGGCTCGGTCATCAGCTCGGCCGCAAATGCGGCGACGCTGGCGAGCACGTGCGCCGGCGTGGCGACGGTGCTCAGTCCTGCTCCGGCCCGCAGAGCCGACATGCCCGCCATGGCTGCGGCTCCCGACTTGCCCAGCGATCCGCCCACGATCAGAACATGCCCGTACATGCCCTTGTTGCTGTCGGCAGGGCGCGGCGCCAGCAGCGCGGCGAAGTCGCGCGGGGTGGTGAGCTCGAGCCTGAGCTTGCTGACGATGGCTTCCGGCGGCGATCCGATGGGCGCAACCACGATGGGGCCGCGCGTCAGATTGCCAAACACATGCGCCGGGCGAGGCGCGGTAAAAGTGACGATGGCATCGGCGCGTGCGATGTGCTTGTCAGTCTGCGCCGACATCGAATCGGAATCGGCGCCCGAGGGAATGTCCACCGCGACCATCGGCTTGCCGCTGTCGTTCATGGTAGCAATGGCATCGGCATAGAAGCCCTTCACCGGCGGATGAAAGCCGGTGCCCAGTACGGCGTCCACCAGCAGGTCGCAATTCGCCAGGCTGCGCGAACACTCCGCCTGCAATTCCTGCGCGTTGCGCAGCACGGTGGGACGCAGCGGCAGGCGCTCAAACATGGCGAGAGCGTCGCCGCGCAACTCGGTGGGAGCGGCCAGCAGCAGCACTTCTACCACGCGTCCGGCGCGGTGCAGTCTGCGCGCCACCACGAAGCCATCGCCGCCATTGTTGCCCTTGCCGCAAATTACGGCGATGCGGTTGGCATGGCGATAGTGCTCCAGGATGAATTGCGCCACCGCGGACCCGGCGTTTTCCATCAAGGTGATGGATTGCACTCCGAAGCGCGCGCTGGTGACGCGATCGATCTCGCGCATCTCGTCGGCGGTGGTGATTTTCATGCGCGCTCCGTGGCCGAGTCTTCCAGCCGGCGCAGACCCTCGGGCTCACCCATGGCGATGAGATGGTCGCCGGAGTGGATGACCTCATCGGGCGCTGGATTGAAGCGCATCTGCGAGCCTTCGCCCTTGATGGCGAGCACGATGACGCCCATCTCCTGGCGGATGCGCGAAGCTTCCAGGGTTGCGCCCACGAGACGCGAGCCCGCCAGCACCTGCACTTCCTCGATCTCCAGCGGCTTGTGCCGGTTCATGGCGGTGTCGAAGAAATCGACCACGTGCGGGCGCATGAAGGTCTGCGCAATGCGATATCCGGCGAAGTTGTAGGGCGAGACCACGTGATTGGCGCCGGCGGTGAGCAGGTGCTTCTCGGCATCTTCTTCGCTGGCGCGGGCAATGATGTTGAGCTTGGGATTCAAGCCGCGCGCGGTCAGGATGATGTAGATGTTGGTGGCGTCGGTGGTGGTGGCGGCAACCAGTCCGCGGGCGCTCTCGATGTGCAGCTCGCGCAGCACCTGCTCCTGGGTGGCGTCGCCCACCGCAGTAAGCCAGCCTTTGGCGGAGTAGCGCGCCAGCTTGGCCTGGTCGTTGTCAACAATCACAAAGGGCAAGGGCTTGCGCGCCAGTTCGTGCGCCACGCTGCGGCCCACGCGCCCGGCGCCGCAGATGATGTAGTGGTCCGACAATCGGCTGATCTCGCGGTCCATGCGTCTCCTGCCGAATACCGATTGCAGCTCGAATTCTAGCAAAGCCTGGGTCGCGGCCCCGAAGAACAGCAGCACCAGGCCAACCCCGGCGACAATGATGAAGCTGTTGAAGATGCGGCCAATGTGCGAGAGCGGATGGACCTCGCCGTATCCTATGGTGGTGATGGTGGTCAGCACCATGTAGAAGCCGTCGAACCAGGGCCAGCCTTCGATGAAATGGAAGCCGGCAACGCCGATGAAGATCAAGGCCAGCAGCGCCAGGAACAGCACCTTCAGATTGAACAGGGCCTTCACAGCAGCCATTGTGCGGCCTTGCGGCGCGCAGCGCAACAAAAACGCCCTTCCCATTCACGAAGGGCGGATAACTGAAGGGGCTGAAGAGTCTAATCGCCTCCGGCCTCCACCTCGTCCGGCACCAGTTTCTGCACCTTGCTGTGATGGCGCCCGTAGCCGAAGTAAATGGCCATGCCAATCGCCAACCAGACGATCAGCCGAAGCCACGTGTCTCCCGGGAGGCTGGCCATCAAGGCGAAGGAAATCACGATGCCCAGGATGGGGACCAGAGGCACCAACGGCGTCTTGAAGGGACGATGCAGCTCCGGACGTCGCACCCGGAGAATCCACACACCGGCGCATACGATGACGAACGCCAGCAAGGTTCCGATGCTTACCAGTTCGCCAAGAATCCCGATGGGTACCAGGGAGGCGAAGATGGCCACGAACAGCCCGACGGTCAGCGACGAGATCCACGGGGTGCGAAACTTGGGATGCACCGCGCCCGCCCACTCCGGCAGCAGCCCGTCGCGCGACATGGAGAAGAACACGCGGGACTGGCCCAGCAGCATGACCAGCATTACGCTGCCCAGGCCGGCAATGGCGCCCAACTTCACCAGAATCGAGCCCCAACGGACGCCGGTGGCGTCAATGCCGACCGCAACCGGGTCAGCCACGTTCAGGGCCGAGTAGGGGACCATTCCGGTCAGCAAGCCGGAAACCAGAATGTACAGAACGGTGCAGATCACCAGCGATCCCAGGATGCCGATGGGCATGTCCTTCTGCGGATTTTTGGCTTCCTGCGCGGCGGTCGAGACGGCGTCGAACCCGATGTAGGCGAAGAAGATGACACCGGCGGCGCGCGCGATGCCCGACCAGCCATACTGGCCAAATGCTCCCTGGTTGGGAGGAATGAAGGGATGCCAGTTGGCGGCAGCCAGCGCCGGATGCTTAAGCACGAACGTACCCGCAATGCCGATGAAGATGAGCACAATCGTGACCTTGATGATCACGATGCCCGAGTTGAAGTTGGCCGACTCTTTGATGCCGATCACCAGAATGGTAGTGATGACGCCGATGATCAGAAATGCCACCAGGTTGAACACGCCCTGCACCTGCGGCAAGCTCGATGCATCCACGCCGTTCTGTTTCAGCATTGGCGCCATGGTGGTCAGCAGCTCCCAGCGGCCTTGATACAGCACCAGAATGTTGGGTATCCAGTGGTTGCCGACATGGGTGTACGGGGTCGCGGTTAGCTGCGGGGGAAGGCGAATCCCGAAGTCCTGCAGAAAGCTGACGAAATATCCGCTCCAGCCGGAGGCCACGGTGGCCGCGCCGAAAGCGTACTCCAGAATGAGGTCCCAGCCGATGATCCAGGCAAAGATTTCGCCCAAGGTAGCGTAGCCGTAGGTGTAAGCCGAACCGGCGATGGGAATCAGCGAAGCGAATTCGGAATAACACAGCCCGGCAAAGACGCAGCCTGATCCGGCCAGAATGAAGGAAAGCACGATGGCTGGGCCGGCATACTGCGCTGCCGCCGATCCGGTGAGCACGAAAATTCCCGCACCGATGATGGCGCCGATTCCCAGAGTAATAAGGTTCACTGGACCGAGCGCCCGTTTCAAGCTATATTCCCCGGTGTCGGCTGCCTCATTCATCAGCATGTCGAGGGGCTTGCATTTCAGCAGGTTGGCCATTCAGCTTTGCCTCTTCTCAGCTTTCTGGTGCTCAGGCTTGCGTACTCACTTGCGGGTTGCGCTTCGACCATAGGAAATATACGGGAATACCCACTAGAACAATGATCAGGCCCGGCCACGTGTATTGCGGCTTGTAGCGCAACAAGACTACATCAATAAATACCGCCATCAAAATATACATTGCGGGCAGCACGGGATATCCGATGGCGCGATAGGGGCGGGGCTCATCCGGCCGCTTGGCGCGCAGCACAAACAGGCCCGCGATAGTCAGGATGTAGAACACCAGCACGGCGAAAATGATGTAGTCGAGCAGCTGCCCATAGCTGCCCGAAATACATAGAATGCAAGTCCAGACGCACTGCATCAGCAGCGAATGCGCCGGGGTGTGGTACTTGGGATGCAGCCGTCCCGCGCTGCGGAAGAACAGCCCATTCTTCGCCATCGCGTAGTACACGCGGGCGCCCGCCAGGATCAGTCCATTGTTGCAGCCGAAGGTCGAGACCAGGATGGCGATGGCCATGATCTGCGCGCCACCCGCTCCGAAGATCTGCTGCACCACGGCGGTGGCCACGCGCTCCTCGGGGGCGTGTTGGATTCCGGCCAGCGGCAGCACGCTCAAGTACACGAAGTTGGCCAGCACGTAGAGCAGGATGACCGCGCCGGTTCCCAGCGCCAGCGCCAGCGGCAAGTTGCGCTGCGGATTGCGGACTTCGCCGGCGGTGAAGGTAACGTTGTTCCACGCATCTGCCGAGAACAGCGAGCCCACCTGGGCCACGGCAATGACGGTGATCGTCCCTACCAGCGCGATGGGACCTCCCACACCGACCTGCACCGGATGCAGCGCGCCCCATCCGGCCTTGTGCCAGAAGTTGGCGCCAAAATTGGCGGCGATTGCCTGCGCATTGCGTCCGACGAAAACACCCAGCAATACCAGACCCAGCAGCGCCGCGGTCTTGGCGAAGGTAAACACGTTCTGCACCGCCGCGCCGGTCTTCACGCCGAAGATATTCAGCACCGACAGGAAGATCACGATCAGGACGGCCAGCAGGTTTTGCGTGTTCAGGCCGACATCCATGTTGCCCAGCACCATCGGACCGATAGGAATGGGCGGCACGTGCGCGATGTGCCAGATCCAGTTCGTCGAAGAGATGGAAGGGAAAAACACGCCCATGAATTTGCCGAAGGCCACACCCACCGCGGCAATAGTGCCGGTTTGGATGACGAGGAACAGGGTCCAGCCGTAGAGAAATCCCCACAGCGGGCCCAGCGATTCGCGCAGGTAAACATACTGGCCTCCGGCGCGCGGCATCATGGCCGCCAGTTCGCCGTAGGCCAGCGCGCCGGTGATGGTCATGAACCCGGTCACCACCCAGGCGGCGATGAGCAGCGCGGGCGAATCCACCAACCGCGCGATCTCCGCCGAGACGATGAAGATGCCGGAGCCGATCATGGAACCCATGACCAGGGTGGTGGCGCTGGTCAGGCCGAGGCCTTTAATCCATTCGCTTTCGCCGGCGATTGATACGGTCTTCGTTTCTGTAGCCAAGGGGCCTCGTGTTGGTGAAGAGGGCGCTCGCAAGAATTTACACCAACAGGCGCAAGAATTCCTCAGCAACTTTGGTTGGCGAACCCAGTAAGTCAGAGATAACGGCTACCGAGTCGGCTCCGGCATCCAGGACCGAGAGCGCGTTGGCACGCGTGATGCCTCCAATCGCCGCCAGAGGCTTCCTGGTTGCAGCCCGCGCGGCGCGAATCCCGTCCAGGCCGACAATGGCATCGGGGCCGCGTTTCGAGAGGGTAGCGAAGACCGGACCATAGGCGATGTAGTCTGCCGGGCCGGCATTGGCCTCCTGCAATTGCTCGAGGTTGTGAGTGGAGACGCCCAGAATGCGGCTGGGGCCGATCACGGTGCGCGCGCCTTCCGCCGACAAGTCGTCCTGGCCGACATGCACGCCTTCGTAACCGGCAGCGATGCAGATGTCGGCGCGATCGTTCATGATCAGGGTCACGCCATTGCCCAGTACGCGGCGAAGTTCGCGGGCGTGGCTGAGCATCTCGCGCGTATGGCCCACCTTGTTGCGATACTGCAGCCAAGTCACGCCTCCGGCCGCGAGCTCACGGGCATAGTCGGCGATGGCAGCGATGGTGCGCAGCGGCGGCGCGAAACAGGCGACGTCGAGAATGGCGTAAAGCTTGGGCAAGCGAACAGGCTCAGGCATGGCAGACGATTACTTCGCGGCCTCCTTGTTATTGTGGCCCAGCAAGCGCTCCATGAAACTGGTATCGAAGTTGCCGGCGCGGAAATCGGGGTCGGCCATGATCCGCCGGTGCAAGGGAATACTGGTATAAATGCCCTCGACCACGAACATATCCAGGGCCCGCGACATGCGCGAGATGGCTTCGGCGCGGTCGCGCCCGCGCACCACCAGCTTGGCAATCAAGGAATCATAGTACGGCGGAATGACGCCTTCCGCATAGGCCGCAGTGTCCACCCGCACTCCGGTGCCGCCGGGAATGTTGAAGGCGGTGATCTTTCCCGCCGAGGGAGTGAAGCGCTCAGGATGCTCGGCATTGATGCGGCACTCGATCGCGTGCCCGCGAAACGCCACCGGGTAATTGATCACGCTGCTCAGCTTCTCGCCCGCGGCAATCAGGATCTGCGCCTTCACCAGGTCAACGTCGGTGGTCATCTCGGTGACGGGATGCTCCACCTGAATCCTGGTGTTCATCTCGATGAAGGAGAGGCTGCCGTCTTCGTCCATCAGAAATTCGACCGTCCCGGCATTCATATAGCCGATGCTGCTCAGGGTCTTTACCAGGACGCCGCCGATGCGTTCGCGCAACTCGGGCGTGACTTTCACCGAGGGCGCCTCCTCCACCAGCTTTTGATGACGGCGCTGGATGCTGCACTCGCGCTCGCCCAGGCTCATTACGTTGCCGTGTTCGTCGGCCAGCACCTGGAACTCGATGTGGCGCGGCCGCTCGATGTACCTTTCCATGTAGAGATTGCCGTTGCCGAAGGCCGCCGCCGCTTCCGATTGCGCGGCGTGAAACAGGTTGGGCAATTCGTCTTCGCTGCGGATGATGCGCATGCCGCGTCCGCCGCCGCCCGCCGAGGCTTTCACGATCAAGGGGAATCCCACGCTGCGCGCCCACTCCAGCGCTTCGTCGGCGGAGGCGATGATGCCGTCCGAGCCCGGCAGAATGGGCACGCCTTCCTTCTTCATGGTGGCGCGCGCCTTTTCCTTTTCGCCCATCAGCCGGGTGACCTCAGGCGGCGGCCCGATGAACTTGATCCCGCAGTCCTGGCAGACCTCGGCGAAGTTGGCATTCTCGCTGAGCAGGCCGTAGCCGGGATGGATGGCGTCAACATTGGCGATTTCCGCGGCGCTGATGACCGCCGGAATGTTGAGGTAGCTTTCGTGCAGGCGTGGCGGACCGATGCAGATGGCTTCGTCGGCGAACTTCACATGTAGCGAGTTACGGTCGGCCTCGCTGTAAATGGCGACTGCCTTGATGCCCAACTCCTTGCAGGCGCAAATCACCCGCAGGGCGATTTCCCCTCGGTTCGCAATTAGGATCTTGTTAAACATGAAATAAAGTGTGCGGGCCTTTGCCTGGGTTCTTCATGATCTGCGAGTTCTGAAGCGGGCACGGAAAATTGACCACGGAGACACGGAGATCACGGAGAAAACTCGATAGAAATCAACAACTCCGTGTCCTCCGGGTCTCCGTGGTAAATGATTTTCGACGGAGCGTCGCTAACCTCTCTTAATCCCGAACAGCGGCATCCCGTACTCGACCGGGCTTGCATTGGAGACAAACATCTTGGCGATCACGCCCGACACGTCCGCCTCAATCTCGTTCATCAGCTTCATGGCTTCAATGATGCAAAGCACCTGGCCCTCCTTCACCGCCTCGCCAAGTTTGACGAAGGGCGGAGCGCCGGGCGAGGGAGCTTCATAGAAGGTCCCGACAATCGGCGACTTCAGGATAAATAAATCCGCTTCCGCCGCCGCGGCAGACGGCGCCGGGGTCGCCCCGCTGGCGGATCCTCCGGCATCGGCAGTCGGCGAGGTTGAGGATGAAGGCGAAGCCGGGGGCGCGCTCGCAACCGTATGCCCCGAGACCATCGCCGGCGCGACCTGCACCACCTGCGCCGGATGGGCGCTTGCGCCCCGCTTGATGAGCAGTTTCATATCGCCGCGCTGCAGCTCAAACTCGGCGATGTCCTTCTCCACCAAAAACTCAATTAGTTCCTTGATTTCTTTCTGATTCATCGTCTTCCATTCGGCCGGCAGAGACTTCGGCTTCTATCTTAACTTAGTCGGTCAGGCTTAGAACGTGTTTCAAGAATAGTCGCAGTTCGGCTTGTATCAGGGCACGACCTCTAGTCGTGCCGCCGCTGCGGTCCAAGATGACGGTTTTGCCCTTGCATCGCTTCATGGCACGCGCTCGAACAGCGCCGCTACCTTGTCGGCATAAATCTCACGCCAAGCCGGAGAGTTCTCTAGAAGGTAGATCAGCGGCCGTTGCGGCGATAACAAGACATAGTCAATCTTGTATCGGTCCAGGATCTGGAACGAATGATCATTGGCTGTAACTCTGAGATAGTCGGCAAAAACTCCGTTGTAGATGAAGATATCCGTGCGCGTATCAACCAGAGGCTTCAGCTCGGGCGCATACCATTCCATGTATCCGCCCCACGGATAGTCGTTGAAGATACTCCCCTTAAGGTGCTGCTGCTGCATGAATTCCAGCGCGGCCGTGGGAAATTCTGCGTCCACCTTTCGCTGTAGATGTGCTTCTGACGGAAACAAGAAGATCATCGCCCCAACGATGGCTGCCATAATGCAGGCATTGAGCCAGGGCTGGTCCCGTTCCCGCCGGTAGGGCGGAAGCAGCTTCAGACGTGGCGCCAGGATGGGCGCCACGATCAGGCCGGCGAAAAATAGGAAGCGCACGTGCACCAACGCGGCCCCCAGAGCAAACGTCATCAGCAGCACCTCGTCCAGCTTCCACCTCTGCCGGGAAAACAAGGCGGCTGCCAGCAAGGCGAAGATCATGATCAGGGCCAGCTTGCCACTCATTTTGCCAAAGTCGACGGACTGCCACTCTTGCACGTGTTGCATATTAGTCTGCTGACGGAAAAGAAAATCCAATGGGTAACGCACCAGCGTGTAGCCGAAAGGGTTGACGAAGAGCGCGGCCAGGGATGCGGCCAAGGCCAGCAGAAGTTTTTTCAGTTCCGGAGGAGACCAGCGCCGCGCCACCACCAGACCCCACTCCCCTTGCAGCAGGCCAGCGGCAATGGTCAGCGCCAGCACGGCCATGCCAAAGACCCAGGAGCCATGCAGGTTGATCCACAGGGCAAATAACGGCGGCAACAGCCACAGGCCTTTCCCGGTCCGCTGAAAACGGTCCAGTAGCAGCAGCAGCCCCACCATGCACAGCCAGCCAAACAGCAGCACCCGCGGGCCGATGGACACCACTCCCAGCAAAATGGCCAGCAACGTGGTAAGGGCCGCGCCCTTGTAATCGGCGCCCCCACGGCAGGAGCGGTAATAAACGCCGATATAGATCAGCGTGAACACGGTGAAATATACCGCTAGAAGTCCTTGCAATCCCCGGGCATTGAAACCTAGTAGAAAGGGGATTTCCGACAGCCATTCATAGTTCAGCCGTGGCGACCCTGCCCCTCCCAACGAAAACGTGTCCACTTGGGGAAACGAGTGGTGCTGAAAAAGATAGGCGGCGTTGCGCAGGTGCCACCAGATGTCCGGTTCCGGAAGCCCTCGTGGAGAATCTCGAAAGATCACCGCTGCCAGTACAAACATGCACATCACCGGGCGTGAGAAGATGCTACCCACCCAACCAGCCCGGGCGGTGCTGCCGGCCGCCGTAGCTGTCTCTGACGGTGAAGAGGACGAATTCGGCACAGATGCTCTTTCTTTTAGAGCAGTTCCAGAGTTGGTGCGTCCGGCCTGTACCGGTAGGACGGGCCCTAGATCTCAACCAGTTCCTTGCTGACCGGGGTCAGCACCCGGCACCCTCGGTCCGTGACCACCACCATGTCTTCGATTCGAATGCCACCCTTACCGGGCACATAAATTCCAGGCTCGATGGTAATCACCATGCCCGGCTCCAGCCGCTCTGCCTGCCCTTTTCCCAGGCGCGGCGGCTCGTGGATCTCCAAGCCTACTCCGTGCCCCGTCGAATGCGTAAAGTAGCGGTCAAGCTTTGCCCTGCGGAGCGTCTGGCGAGCGGCTTGGTCCACTTGGCCCGCGGTTTTGCCCGGAAATACCTCTGCGATTCCCGCTAACTGGGCTTCCAGCACCGCTTCGTACCACCGGCGCTCTTCCCGGCTGACCCGGCCCACATGTACGGTGCGGGTCATGTCGGAACAGTAGCCCCGCAGTATAACACCGGAATCCACCACCACGAATCCACGCCGGGGTATGGCTTGGCGGGAGGCACGTCCGTGGGGCAGAGCCGCCCGTTTTCCCGCCGCGACGATGGTCTCGAACGCCATGCCATCGGCTCCCGCTTGCCGCGCGGCATACTCCAACGTTCCCGCGACTTCCGACTCCCGAACTCCTGGGCGGAGGCTTTGCAGCGCTTCTTGGTACACGGCGGCCCCCAGCTTGACCGCTCCCGCGATGAGTTGCAGTTCCTCGGGGTCCTTGATCATGCGCTGCTGCATGATGAGGCCAGCCGCTGGCTGCCAGCGAATTCGCCGATGCGCCAGCTTGCGCAAAAGCTTCGCCGAGGCGACCGAAGTGTAGTCGGCCTCAAAACCGATCGTGGCTGAAGTCAGCTGGCCTATGATCTGGGCGGCCCCGTGCAGCAGCGGACCTTTGGAAATGACCACCCGCGCGCCAGCGACCTCCTCGCGCGCCTGTTCGGCATAACGGCCATCGGTGAAGAAAGTAGGGCGTCCGGCGACCTTGGAGTATCCAGTACCCGCCGCCTCTGTGCGTGATGGGTTGCAGAGGAAGAGCAGCAGCCCGTTGCTGCCGCTGTAACCGCAAAGGTAGCGTAGGTTCGCCGGATGGGTGACAACGAAGCCGGTGAGATGCTGGCCGTCCAAGGTCTGCTGGAACTTCTTCTGCCGCGATCCATAGTCCATATACGCAACAAGGCCGGAGCTTTTGGCTCCGGCCTTTTCACAACCCAGGGGGACAGGAAGGAATTAGTGGTTTAGCTTGCGGCGCAACACGCCGGCAAGAGCCAGGGCTCCGGAGCCGAAGAGCAGGATGCTGCCCGGCTCAGGAACGGGACCACCGCCTTCCGAAAACTGGTTTGTCACCAGGGAAAGCGACGCGCTTCCATTCGTGCCGGCGTCGATCAATACATCCTTTTCTACATCCACCTCGGATACTCCCGCGAAACTGATTGAGTCAAACGTCTTAGTTCCGCTACTGTCGCGGAAAACCTCCAGGTAATCGACTGTCCCTCCGCTGCAAGCGGGGAACGTAGCTCCCAGACAAACGGTTTCATCAACGATTACGGAGCCAGTCCCACTAAAGCCTGCACCACCAATGGAGAGGCTGACGTCGGTGATTGGGTTACCACCCGGGTTGACGTTGACGGTGAACTGGAACAGAGAATCCTGGGTCTGCACGCCGCTGATGGTTGCCGCGTGCCAGCCCGTGCTGAACTGAAACCCTGGGTCCCCAGGAGTCAGAATGGGGGTAACCATTACGCTACCGGGCGGGACCCCAAACCCCGGCGGATTAGAGCTGAATGTGTACTGGAAATTGCTGAAGGTCTTGTCATCGATTGTGCAGTTGAAGCCCGAGGTAATGTAATCGGCATAGCTTCCACTTCCACAAGCACCGGCAAAACCCATGCCTGACAACACCGTGACGCAAGCGATTACCAGCAACGCTGACGAAAATTTTCTTTGCATATGCTTAACCTCTCCAAGTCCGTCCTGAACTGTGGGGCCGGGCCGCGACTCTACGGGTACAAAGTGATGGCAGGCCAGACCTGCCAGAGATAGTGCAATCGCCCTGCCAAAGCAGCCCGCCGTAAGTCATGCAAAGTAACCGGGTTGGTTCAGGTTGTAGGGCCCCAAGTGCAACTATTTGCGATATTGGGATAAGCCATTTCCTTGCCACGTCCTTTGTAAGATACCCATTTTCACCACTTTAATGCTGGTTTATTGGCAGCGGCTGCGACGTCTGTTGGCGAGCGCGGTAAATCTGCTTGCCGCCGGGACGATGGGCGATGGCATCGGCATGCACCACGTAGGTGCCTGATCCGGGAGATGAACTGAACGGGATCACCGGGCCGGACTGCTCCCCCGCCAAGATGAAGTGTTGATATCCCAAGGTGGTCGCTCTGCCTATGCTATTCACTGCAACCACGATCACGGTGAGATCAAGGTCCTGCCCGGTTTGATTTGTAACCACCACGGACCCAGACAGAGTGGCGCCCTGCACATTGGGATATTGCTTCCAGTCGATGGTCAGTCCGGCAATCACGCTAATGGTCATAGCGCGCTGCACCTGCAACCGAGGCGCGCTGGAGTCGGCCACTGCGACCGTAAAGCGATACTCACCCGCAGTCGCCGGCACGCCAGAGATCGCTCCCGGGTGTGCGTGCAGCTTAAGGCCTGGAGGAAGCTGTCCGTCGACCAGACGCCACGAGTAGGGTGCGGCCCCGCCGGTTGCGGCCAAGGGCAGGTTGAAGCTGCGCCCCACAACGGCGCTCGCCACAGTCTGTGCGGCGATGACCAGCCCGGCGGGCTGGTTCGCAGCAGAGCTCTGCCCCTGCGCGGCGGAAGCGGCGGCCCAGGCGAAAACCACAACGCCGCAACAGGTCACCAGGTTACGCATGGTGCGAACCATTATAGCGGGTCATCGGGAACAACCGCTGGCGGACTCTAGAACATCTCATAAGTCGTTCTGAGTCGCATCAGGGCATGACTTTCAGTCGGGAATATTCACTTGACACAAACCAGTCATTAGACCACAGCCTGTCAAGCAGACCTACGACTATCGTCATATACAGCGATCATTTGTTGGTTACCTTCGTGCGCCTTGCGTGATCGCCGTCACAGACAGCGATCTGTCGCCTGCGTGATGCTCACTTCTGAACTTAACTCCCTTCGGTTCTTCGACACCATGATTGGAGGCGTCATGTATGGATCCGTTTTAGTACTTGCTGCTTGTCTGGTAGTGCTCGCGTTGCTGGCGATCTATGTCCCTACGGTTTATATCCGCAAGACGAACGTGATGATTCACCTTTTGGAACAAATCGCGGCCAACGGACGCAAATAATGATTTAGCGGCCACGGTCGGGCGTGGTTCCTGTCACAGACAGCGATCTTTGGTGGATGCTGGCCTCCGACCCTCTATCTGGCCACCCGCATGGATTTCTCGGAGAGATACCCCGAGGGAGGCGTTCCCGGGGGACCTCCGATGAATTCCCCTTGCTGGCAAGTACAGCCCGTGGCTCACCCCGCGGGCTGTACTTCTTTCTGCTGAGAGTTTGTGTCAAGTAAATATTCCTGGAATTTTGTGTGATTTCTTCCACTCCCGCAAACCAATATGGGTCGCGACACAGCCTCTGAATCCGTCCACTGATACAAAACGATTATGAGACGGCTTCTCGTCATTCCACTGCCAGCATGAATTGAAACTCCACCTCGCCGACCGGCACCCTCACGCGTACCATGCGGGATTTCGCCGCCCTCTTCGCGGCAGCGGGAGCGCGCGCCAGCTTGCCCATCGGGTAGTAGAAGACGCCTTCCACGTCGGCCCGTGGCGGAATGGTGTTGGCCAGGAACGACGTGCGCTCCACGTAATCGGGAGAAACCTGCCGCTGAAGCTGCAGAAGCACGTCAGGCCGGGAAGCTTCCTTCATGCGCAGGTGGGAGACCTCGTCGGAGAATGTTGCCTGGGGCGCGATGTCGGAGTCCGGCTCTGCGGCCACCTCGGTGATTGGCCGCCTGGAAAGCACGGGCGGCGCGTCGCCCATCTGAGTGGCCATCAGCATGGCAAGCATAAGATCGCGCTGCTGGCGGTCCACCGTTTCCGAGTCGCCGCCTGCCTCCGGCGCCTGGCCGGCCGCGGCGTTCACCGCATAGCGCGACCAGTTATAGGGGCGGCGCATTTTCTTGGCGAGTTCCATTCCCGAGATTGCCGCCACGTCGCGGCCCGCAATCGCGTCCTCAACCCTCACATTTTCCGGGCGCACCGTCACCGAATGCCGGCCGTTGTTCAGGATCCGCACCTTCACCCCGAGAAACTTGCCATTGGCTACGGAGTGGGCCGCGACCACCACGGTGTAGTTCATTAACGAGATGAAATGGTAGTCAATTCCGTTGACATAGAAGATCGCATCCCCTTGTGGGGAAAGCGGCGATAGGGATGGGTTGTCTTGAGCGCCGAGCCAACTACAGAACAGGGCCGCACAGAGGATGTAGCGCATGGGGCCTCCCGTCCACCCGAAGGTGGCCTGAGAGGGAGATCGGCAGAAGTAGAAAGGGCTTAAGGAGACGGTGTCGCAACCCATATTGGTTTGCGGGAGTGGAAGGAATCACGCAAGATTCAGCCCCGAATGGGGCGAAAGAGCTTAGCCCAGCCCGCCGCGGCGGGCTGGGTCAAGTGGGAAATAAGACAGGGTCCCGTAGGGACGGCAGAGGTTGCGACACAGTCTCTTAAGGGGCTGCTGTAAGCCCAGCCGGGGGGACCGCGCACCCACGTTCGTAGGGGTGATAGGAAAGAGGGAGGGGCAGCCGCCTGCCAAACTCCCTTGCTTGCTTACTTGCTGCAAGTCTGGCTTATCACCGTCAGGCTGGAGACCTCAAAGTCGCCGTGCTTCCTCTCGCCGGTTTCCTTCTTTTCGTACGGTTGGCTTTTTTCCTCTTGCGCTGCCGATCGCTTGGGAAGGATGCCACTCACGGCAACCGTCTGGCCGACGTGATCGGCAAGCGAGACCTTGCTGTTCTGATAAAGCTCCCAATGCTGGTCGTTGGCGCCGATGAGAAAAAATCCTCCGGGTTCAAGGCCTTTCTGAAGACAACCGGTTACCGTCTGCTTGGCGGGCGTTTTCTCGTCCGACGTTTGCGCTGCGCCATACAGCGACGCCGCAGTTAAACCCACAAATAGGATGGGAACCATCCATAAAGAGATTCTCGCGAATTTTCTAAGCATGATTTCTCCACTCCTTAACTTGGAATAGGATAACTTCTTTCCCCGGCAGTGTCCATGATGCGCAACACCGGGTGGTGTCCTAATTTGGATTTTGGGACTGCTAATCGGAATACTCCTCCTCGCTGTCCTTCCTTGGGGTAAAGGTCTTAGTTTTCGGGTCATAGGAACGGCGCAATCCAGTTTGGCGTGGTATCCCAAGATCGTCTCTATACCAGATTGTTCCCAGCAAGAATATGTAGTGGAGCGCTGCTTGGCCAGCGTGGAACTCCACCCACCCCACGTCGTTAACAAAATTCCCGTCCAAGCCGGTTTGGATACTCTCTCTTTCGCCCGGTTGCAAAGTTCGTTCACCGATGCCCGTGTGTGTGCTCTCTCTGAACTCAATCTCCTCTTTGGGATCACTGGATCGGGCGGAAAGAAGATATATGTCTCCGTCAACAATGTGCGCGGGAGAACCCCCGGTATTCACAATCTGAAAGGCCACAACACACTGGGCTCGTTCGCCCAGCTGCGCGGTGAAAGCTTTGGCAATTGCATTGCGAACTATAACTTTTGGTCGGTATTGCAGAATCAAGGTCTTGGTCTGTATGTCTCGCGATTCCTTCGCTTCCGTCAACTGCCCGTCCATAATCCCCGCTTGGCGCTCCATGTGCGCGGCTTGGATTTGAATAGCCCGCATCGTTTTGAACAGCAGGTAAGCCTGAAAAGCTCCGACTCCAACCAAGAGCACACTGAACGCCCATGTCGCATAGTCGGGCCGCGTTGTGATTGCTATTGGCTGGGCGACCCGTATTGGTTCGTCTTTGTCTGTACGTGTTTCGTTGGGGCTATCGGCATCGGAGGTTTTGGCGGGGCTTGGTGCCTTTATAACGGCAGAAGATGGGCTGTTGCGCCCCTTGTTTTTGTCGGCCTCCTGCTTGACCTGCTGGGGGGTGCTATCGGAGCCTTGTGGCAGAAGTGCGACTATGAGCACAGCCAACGGCCAGAGTTTCATGACTCAAAAATTGTAACACAAAAACACTTGACAAACATTAGTTTGTGTATTACGATAATTACATTATGGCAAACGTTCTGAACACAAACAAGCAAATCGGCGTAATTAGCGCACTAGCCGAAGGCTCCAGCATCCGCTCGATAGAACGCATGACTGGCGTTCACCGCGATACGATCATGCGATGCGGTTGGGCGTGAGCCAATACCTAGACGAACTACGGGACGTGATTCGGCGCTTGCATGGCGTTGAGTCCAGCCACGTCGAAAGCGTGCCCGTCAAAGAGGTTTTTAGGGGTGAGACGGTATGGGAAGGCAAGGTAGAGGTGTTCAAGCTGCACGGTCATCCTAAAGCGCCGAGAGTGTATGCATGGTCGCACGATACGGGCGACCCAGATCATCCGAGAAAGCACGTTACCGTTCTACATATTCCGCCTGTCCTATCGGCAGCAATGGCAGTACGGGCAGCGATTGCTCAGGAGTTTAAAAGTGGCGAACCAGCAGAAGCGTAGGAAAGTCGGAAGGCCAAGGCTCCCGAAGGGCGAAGCCAAAGGCAAGATTGTGCCTGTGCGGTTCACGGCTGGCGGTATCAAGGCGGTTGAAGCGGCGGCAAGAGCGAAAAACCAGACTGTTTCGCAGTGGGTGCGTTGCACGATTGATGCCGCACTCGGAGCGTGAGATGGGCAAATTAGCGCACTACCCAACACCGCTGCTCCTCGCTCTTATCTCGGAGTATGTTACCCCGTTCTTAGTCAAAGACTGAATATTCCCCCGTTAGTGCAGCAGTCCGAACATGGCCACTCCCGTCTGTGTGCCGACAAACACTTTGCCGTTCACAATCATGGGAGTGATGAATTTGTTGCCCGGTCCAAACTGGTCGCGCGATCCAGCCTGGTTGCTGTTGTACAGCTCGCGGGAAAGATTGGTGGCGTCGTAGGCGTGCAGCACCGCCGGGCTGGTGTTCTCGATTGCCCAAACGATTCCATTGGAGGTTCCGTTGGCGGACACGCTGGGTGTGGTCCCCGGATAGGTGAACGAGGTTGCCGTCTGGCTGCTCGGCGAGGTGGAAAGTTTCGCGTTGGAAATGCCGAACGCCTTCAGCGGGCTTCCGACCGAACCGTAATAAACGGTGTTGTTGAAATACGCGGGCATGGCCCACACGCCTCCGGGGAGCGCCCCATCGATCTCCTGGTAGATGGCGTTATCGTTATTGGGATTGAATTTTCCCATGTTGTCGCGATCGACGACGTAGATGTTGCTGTCTTTGCCCGCTCCCACGGCCAAGTGATGCACTTGACCCTGGCTGTCGGTCAGATCGGGCAAGATCATGGCTCCGCCCGAGCCCAGGTCTTCATCGGCGTTTGATTCCTGCACCGTGTTGAACATGTTGAAGTAGTCGGCGACCGCAAGCCCGCCGCCAACCGAGATCTTCATAAAGGCATTGCCATAGTCGCCATTGATGGGAAATCCCTGGCTGTTGAGCGTGGTATCGAAGGTGCCGTTACCGTCGAGAAAATAGAGGGCCTGGTTATCGCCAGCCAGGCCGGCGCCGGACATCCAGATTGCGCCCTCGTTACCGTTCGGGGTAACGTCCAGCACCGAGGTCTGCGCCAGGGTCTGCGCATTGTAGGCCATCACCCATCCGGTGTAGGGACGCTGGTCGCAATGCGAGGTGAAAGCCAGGTAAATGGTCCCGCCCAGCTCCAGCAAGCCGGCGCGTTCGGCAAATTGTCCGGGGGCGAAGATGACCTGGCCGCCCTGGCTGCCGTCGCCGGTGCCGGGATAGGTTGCCGCAATCTCCTTGGGACCGCCGAACAGCTCGGCCCCGGTCTTAAGGTCGAGGGCGTGAAGACGCTGATGGTAATGGCCCGCCGAGTCTTTGGACATGGCCACAAAGTAGATGGCGCCGGACGGTCCTTGCTGGCGGTCGATCACCGGGGTGGCGGTGATTCCGATTTGCGGGGAAATCTGGCCGCAACCGTGATTATCGCTGGTGGTCTCGCCCTGGGCGAGCGCTGAAACTCTCCAAAACTGCATGCCGCTGTCGACACCGAAGGCGTAGACGCTGTCATTCTCAGTGGCCACGAACACCGTGCTGTCACGAACACCGCTGATGCTGTCGGTTTGGGGGTTCAGGTACAGAGGCTGTGCGTCCACTTTGCCATCAACTGAGAAGAAGCCGACCTTTCCGAAGGAGCTGGAATTAACATTGGAGGGCGTTAGGATAATTTCCTGGGAGGTCATGCCTTGACGGGAAATGTCGTAGTGATAGGTAAATACATCCGTGGGGCGTGTCAGAGTTGATTGTCCTGAACCTTTCGGCGGGGATGGCACTGACGCCGCGGCCGTGACGTGAGGTGACGGCGAACGCAACGAGGAAGCGGTTATGGCTCCCCAACCCAGAACCAGCAAACCGCAGAGCAGCAGAAGGGACAAGGTTGATTTCGAAGGATTGCGCATCGGTTCACCCCGCAGCGTGGACTGCTGACTTAGGTGGTAGATGAAGGCGGCGGCCCGAAGTTGCGCGAATCTTAGAAATGAGCGCCAGACAGGAATGAAAACTAACTACGGAGGCCGGAGGACACGGCGTTCTTGATTGCTATCGAGCTTCTTCCGTGATCTCCGTGACTCCGTGGTGAATGATCTTCGCGGGATAGCACCTAAGTTTTAGGCGGAGCCCGCTTTGTCTCAAGCTCGCATTTGGAAAGTCGGGCCCGTATTCCGTTAATCCCAGCCAGACCATTGGCCGATAAGTCAGGCAAGGCGTCTGAATATGACCATGGACTGTCCGGCCCCGGTTGACAGCGGCGAAAACGAAGCTGTAGCCGCCGCCGTAGCCCAGAAAATCCAAGTCCTTCATCTCGAAGACGACCCCCGCGATCGCGAGCTGGTGCGGGCCTTGCTGACCAAGGCAGGCTTGGGTTGCCGCTTCGGCTATGCCCAGACGTGGGCTGAGTTTATGGACGCGCTCTCGACAGAAACTTGGGACGTCATCTTGGCCAATTATGCCTTGCCCGCCTTTGATGGCTGTGCCGCGCTGGACATTGCCCGGAAAATGACGCCGCGGGTGCCCTTCCTATTCCTGAGCGCAGTCCTGGGCGAGGAAGTCGCGGTGGAAACCCTGAAGCGCGGCGCCAGCGATTACGTGGTCAAGCAGAGGATGGAGCGGCTGGTTCCGGCGGTGAGGCGGGCGCTGGCGGAGGCGGAGGCCAAGCGGCGCTTTCAGCAGGTGGAGGAAAAACTCAACAGCACCGAACAACGCTTTCGCCTGTTGATTGAGGGCATCCGCGAATATGCCATCTTCATGGTGGATGCCAGCGGCACCGTCATTAGCTGGAACCTGGGGGCAAAACGGATTTTTGGTTATTCCGAAGAGGAAGTGCTGGGGACCTCGATCCTGCCGGTCTTCTCCCACGACGGCAGCGGCAAGCAAACCTATGCCCGGCTGGTGCATACGGCGCAACGCTGCGGCCACGCGGAAGAAGACTTGGGGCTAATCCGCAAGGATGGCAGCTCGTTTTGCGGCACCGTCCTGTTCACCACGGTTTACGAGGGCCAGCCCGGACTGCAGGGCTTTGCCGTCGTCACCCGCGACATAACCGAGCGCAAGCGGGCGGCCCAGGAACTGGAGGAGAGCCGCCAGGAACGGGCGCGAATGCAGGACCGCTTTCTGTCGCACATCTCGCACGAACTGCGCACGCCGCTTACCTCCATCGTGGATTTTGCCTCGTTGATGCTGGAAGGAATGGCGGGAACGGTGTCGGCGGACCAACAGACCTATCTGGGTATTATGCTGCAGTCAGCCAATCGGCTCGCCGAAATGGTGAACAGCCTGCTGGACCTCTCCCGCTCGGAATGGCACCGGCTTCCGGTCGTCCCGGAATGTGTCATCCTGAAAGATTTGATTGGGCAGGTGTGCGCTTCCTTCCAGGCCGCCGCCGCCGGCAAGTGGATCAATTTGCAGTATCACGTACCCGTCAAACTTCCTCTCGCACTCGCCGATCCGGCCCGCATCACCCAGGTGCTGGCCAATCTCATCGATAACGCCATCAAGTACGGCAGAAACGGAGGCGCGGTGGAGGTGACCGCGCACTATAGCGACGACGAACCCGACTTCCTGCGGGTGGCCGTGCAGGATGACGGACCGGGCATCCCCGGGCCGCACGTGCAGCGCATCTTCGAGCGCTTTTACCGGGTTTCCGATGGCCCCGATACCAACCCTGGGGGGCTGGGCCTGGGATTGCATATCACCCGCGAGCTGGTGCGGGCGCATGGCGGCGAACTGCGAGTCAACAGCAGCCTGGGCGAGAGGACCACCTTCCATTTCACCCTGCCCATCTTCAGCCTGCGTCGCATCCTCATGCCGGTAATTTCCGGCAAGAACCTGACCTCCGGCAAGCTTACTTTGATCACTGTCGCCATACCGGCCATGCCCAATTGCTCGGCGGTGGACATGGGACGCTACTTGCGGTCGGTTCGCGAAGTTCTGCAAGGCTGCATCCACGCCAGCGACGACCTCATCCTGCCTCACCTCAATATTCCCGGGCTGGAAGGAAAATTTCACGTGGTGGCTTTTGTAGAACCGGAAGGCGCCAGCGCCATGATGTCCCGGTTTCAAGAGCATTTGGGCAGCTCCATTGAGCTGCTGCCCCTGGAAGGACAGTTCGAGGTTTCCAGCCAGGTGGTGGACTTTTCCTCCTGGAACCTGGAAGACGCAGAACAGACCGGCGCGCGGCTGGCCGATGAACTAGGCCGTTTGATTGGACTTACGGGCACGACGGGAGAGCCTTATGAGCGAAAAGCAGAACAAAATCATGGTGATCGAGGACAACCAGGAACACTTGATGGCGCTGGCGATAAAGTTGCAAGCGCACGGCTTTGAAATTGTCTCCGCCGTCGACGGGGCGACGGCCATGACCGTGGTCAATCGGGAAAAACCCCATGCCGTCATTCTGGACCTGGGTCTGCCCGGAGGCGACGGATTCGTGGTGCTGCAACGGCTCCGCTCTTTGACCAACACGGTGGCCTTGCCGGTGGTGGTGGTGACGGCGCGTCCGGCCCAGACCAACCGGGCCTTGGCCCTGGAGCATGGGGTGGTCGCGTTCTTGCAAAAACCAGTGAAAACCGCGGAATTGCTGGCGGCGCTGCGCAAAGCCCTGAGCCAGACGCAGCCGGTCGGGAGTTTTGCCGATTAACCACCGGGTCAACTCTGCTCGCCTCAGGGGACACCCGATAGCGATGGTGCCAGCGCCAGTCTGCTGACGGAAGGTCGCGCATGCTAAATCGCCGGCTATTCCATGGTCGAAGAGCACGCTTATTCGTAACCGGGGTGAGCACTGCCTGCCTGATGCTCGCCTATGAAGCGGCCAAGCAGGCGCTGCATCCCGCGATAGCCCTCTGGACCTCACACTTCGTCACCATCGCGTTCACCACGGCGCTGGCCGTGGCCCTGCGTTTCGTTCTCCAGCAACGAGAAGAACGCTCGCGGCGAGAATTGAGCACCGCGTCCCAGGCGCGGCAGCGGGCCGAGGCCGAGCTGCGGCGCAGCGAAGACCGCATGGGGATGGCGGTGGAGGCGGCCAGAATCGGTTTTTTTGACTGGGACACCAGCCATGATGAGCAGGTGTGGTCGAACACCGCAAAACAGTTATTAGGGTTAAATCCCGAGTCCCCCGCCGACTTCGCGGTTCTGATGCAGGCGGTGCATGCTGACGATCGCGAGTCTTTGAGCCGGACCATAGCCAATGTGACCCCGCAGAAACCGGACTTGGTCCATGAGCATCGCGCCTGTTGGCGCGATGGCTCGGTGCACTGGATCTGGGTGAAGGGGAGGGGCTTCTTCGATCAGGAGGGCCGGCTGCTGAAAGTCTCGGGAATCACCCTGGACATCGACGAGCGCAAGCAGGCGGAGGAGAGGCTTCGCCTGCTGGCGGCCGGCCTGGAAGAAGCGCCCAACGCGGTCGTGCTTACCGACCACCAAGGCGCCATCCTGTGGGTGAATCCCGCGTTTACCCAAATGACGGGATATTCGGCAGAGGAGGCGATTGGAAAGAATCCCGACCTTTGGCGTTCGGATAAGCAGGATGCCACGTTTTATGAGGCTTTGTGGAACACCGTCGCCGCCGGAACCGTCTGGCACGGGGAACTCGTCAACCGCAAGAAAGATGGCAGTCTCTACACCGAGGAAATGACGGTGGCGCCGGTGCGCTCTGCAGCCGGCGCCATCAGCCACTACGTCGCCATCAAGCAGGACATAACTCAGCGGAAACTGGCGGAGCAGGCACTGCGTAACGCAGAACAGAAGTACCGCGGCATTTTCCAGAACGCGGTGCTGGGTATCTTTCAAGCCACGCCGGAGGGAGAGTTTCTCAGCGTGAATCCGGCCCTGGCCCGCTTGGCGGGTTATGACTCCCCCGAAGATTTTCAGAACAGCGTGCATTCCGCAAGCGCGATCTATGTTGACTTAAAACGCCGGGACGAACTGCGCGAACTGATCGCGGCGCAAAAGGTGGTGCGCGATTTCGAGGTGGAGTTCAAGACCAAGGATGGGAGAACGCGAACTACTTCCATCAATGTGCGCGCCGTGGCCGACAGCGAGGGAGGGGGTTTCTATCTCGAAGGCACGGTGCAGGACATCACCGAACGCAAGGCGGCCGAAGCGCGCGTCCACTTCCTGGCTTATCACGATGACCTGACCGGCTTGCCCAACCGGGTGCTTTTCGAAGACCGGCTGGCCCAGGCGCTGGCCAATGCTCGCCGCCGCCAGGAACGGGTGGCCGTACTGTGGCTCGATCTGGATAACTTCAAAACCATTAATGACTCGCTGGGACACTCGGTGGGCAACTTGCTTCTGAAGCAAGTCGGAGAGCGTTTGTACAAGCATACCCGCGCCCAGGACACGGTGGCGAAGGCGGGAGGAGACGAGTTTATATTCGCGTTGATTAACCCCGGTTCCCTCTCCCGCGCGGCGGCCGCGGTGGAGCGGTTCAGGCGAGTGCTGCGCGGTGAATTCCAGGTCCAGGGCCATGTGCTCAATCTCACCTGCAGCATCGGTGTCAGCCTGTTCCCCGACCATGGCGCCGACGGCGAGACCCTGCTCAAGAATGCCGATCTAGCCATGTACTGCGCCAAGGAAAACGGGCGCAATAATTGTCGATTCTTCACCCCGGAACTGAACGCCCGAGCGGTGGAACGCTTGACTTTGGAAAACAGCTTGCGCGTGGCCGTGGAGAAGCAAGAACTCTTTCTGGTGTACCAGCCGCAACTGGAGATCGCCAGCGGAAGAATTACCGGAGGGGAAGCGCTGCTGCGTTGGCGCCACCCCGAGTTGGGACTGGTGGCGCCCGACCGGTTCATCCCGGTTGCGGAGAATAGCGGGCTGATCGTTCCCATCGGGGAATGGGTGCTCAGGACGGCCTGCACCCAGGCCCGTTACTGGCAAGACCTGGGCCTTCCCGCTCTGCCGATAGCCGTCAACGTCTCCGCCGTCCAGCTCCACCAGGGGCACTTTCTCCCGCTTATCCGGCGGGTGCTGGATGAAACCGGTCTCGCCCCGCAGTACCTCGAACTGGAGCTCACAGAACGGGTGCTGCTCTCCAATACCGGGAAAATGCTTTCCCTGATGCAAGAGCTGGCCGGCATGGGGTTGCCGTTGTCCATCGACGACTTCGGCGCCGGATATTCCAGCCTTGGCTATTTGCAGGACCTTCCCATCTGCAAATTGAAAATCGATCGTTCGTTTATGCGGGCCATGACGGTCAACCCACGCGACGCCACCATTACCGCCGCGGTGATCGGCATGGGACACAGCCTCAACCTGAAGGTGCTGGCCGAGGGCGTGGAGACCGAGGAACAGATGTCGTTCCTGCGGGCCCACGGTTGCGATGAAATTCAGGGCTTCTACTTTAGCCAGCCCTTGGAGACTGACGCCTTCGCGGAGAAGGTACGGACCTCATGGCTGCAGCCAGATTTACCCCGCTTTAAGTCGAAACTTTTGCCGGCCACAACCTCAGCTCCTTTGAACCATAAAGACCTGGTCCGTCCTTCCCGCTAGAGCAGATTCTAAGTTGCTGTATCCGGCTGGTACGGGTAGAGCGGCCTTCAGAGAACAACAAATTCCTTCTCGACTGCATCTCCATTTGAAGGGGCGCACCTTTAGGTGCTCCGTTGTAAACCCTTTAGTTTTGTCATCACCAGCGGGCCAACAGGGTCCCCAACGAGGGCTCCGCCGTGGCGGGCTCGTTGGGGTAAAGTTTAGCCCGCGAGGGATCTGCTTTTCCGACTTTTTCCGCAGCCTGCTAGAACTCATCGACTCGTCGACTCATCGCATAAATTGCTCTGGGGCGTATGATTGCGGATGCCCGCTCTCGCGTGGGGGCGAAAATCGACAGAAACAGCGCAGCCGGGTCTGGCGCTGAGGAGGGTGTATGAGGTGGCAATGGTTGGTGGCAATCACGATGGCACTGGGCACGGTCGCGGTGGGGCAGCAGAAGTTCCCCATGACTTGCCATCCCTTCAAGGCAATCGAAGTGCAACACCCCATCGATAGCTCCTGCGGGCTGACCGGCAAAGGCCAGGGTGGATCGGCGCTGCAGAACCAAACCAAGAATAATTTCTGCGCCGGCACCACTTATCAGTCGATTGCGCAAGCAGACTTGCTCAGCAAACAAGCCATGGTGGTAGCGCTTCCCGGATACCAGCAATGGTCTGGGGAAAATATGCCGGCCAGCCGCTCCGCCTTCGTGGCTCTGGGTGAGGGTACGCCCGTGCAGTTTGTCGGCTACGTCCTGGAGGCGCACTATGCCGATCTCACCAGTGGCGAAGGCGTGAATTGCGACGTCAAAGACGACGAAGCTTCCAATGACATCCACATTGCCCTGGGGCCGCAGTCAGCCACTACCGACGAATGCCAGAGCAACAGCGCCGAGATGACACCGCATTACCGGCCTGCAAGCTGGACAACAACCAATCTGGACAAGGTTGGTCACACCACCCTGGTTCGGGTGTCGGGACAGCTTATGTATGACGCCGACCACAAGATTTGCGGCGAGGCGGGCTTCTCTCCCACCGACAACCCGCACCGCCTCTCCGGCTGGGAGATTCATCCGGTGTACGCCTTCGATGTGTGCGTGAAGCAGGCAGGCGGCGCATGCTCGCAGTGGCAGGCGCTTTCGGATTGGGCGGCCAGCGCTGCCAAGCCGCACGCCGGAAAACCCAAGCCAGCTTCTCATCACGCCGCCAGCCAGGCTCCGTCAAAGTAGATTTTTCGCGCCCTTCACGAGCGGACTTGCGCAAGGATGGAGTGCACCACGTTGAGGGTGTGCTGCGCGGCGAAGATTTGCTTCAACGTCTCTTTGAACTCCTCCTCGGATTTGATCGGCCTGGCACTATTCAGATAGGTCAGGGTCAAAGGATAAAAGTTGACGGTGTGAGAAACCTTGAACAACTCGAACCGGTAGTTGAGCGTGGGCGCAGCAATATAGAAGTAATGGACGAAAATATCACCCGTGGCCTGGGTGACGACTTCGCCCTTCACCAACTGGCGCGTTTTCTCGCCCAGCAGCGCGGCCTGTTCCTTCAGAATCGTGATCGGGTTGTTTTCACTGGCTACTGGCTACTGATCAACTGTTTCTTGTCATCCCGAGCGCAGCGAAGCGCAGTCGAGGGACCTGCTTTTCCCTGACAACTGCCCTAGTGCCCCAAGCTTTCGCTCAGCGTGTGGTGCCTGCCGGTCGTGGCTGCAGTGACGGGCATCACACCCTGCGGCCACGAACGGTGCTAGCATTTCAGTGTCTCTATGGGAGGCGAAGAAGTGGCCGAGATCGCGGTTGGTCGGCCTCATTGATGGGGAGGAGGTGGGACGAATGTCCACGCTTACGTTTGCAAATAAAACCTATACGGTCGATTCTGACGAATATCTTTCGGACTTCAATGCTTGGGAGGAGGATTTTGCGCGGGCCATGGCGCCGAAAGTTGGAATCATCAGCGGCCTGAGCGAAGATCACTGGAAGATCATCTACTTTATTCGCGACCATTACAAGAAAACGGGAAAGTGCCCACTGGTCTTTGAAACCGCGCGCATGAACCGTTTGCACTTGCAGGAACTCAGGAATCTGTTCCCGGCAGGGTACCTACGCGGCGCCTGCAAACTTGCGGGTATCACTTACAAGGAAGGCTACCTGGACCAGTCTTGGGTCGAGGGTTTGGCCGAACAGGCCACCGAAGGCGAAGCGGGGAAGACATACGAGATCAATGTTCGGGGTTTTCTGGTCAATCCTTCCCAATGGGACAAGCAGTATGCCCTGCATCGGGCTTGGGAGATGAAGATGCCCAAGCTCACCGAGAAACATTGGCAGATCATTGAATTCCTGCGGGAGAGGTTTGTAAAAGACAACCTCGTGCCGACCGTGTATGAAGCCTGCGAGAGCAACCACATAGACCTCGATGAGCTGCAGAGGTTGTTTCCCGACGGCTATCACCGGGGCGCGGTCAAGATTGCCGGGCTGAGAGTGAGATAGCGGGCCGCTGATCGTCCTGGTTTAAATGCAAAACGGCCCCGCCACCGGGGCCGTTGCCTGGTGCGCCAGGTTCGCGTCCTGCCTTTTGGACGCTTCTATGAGACGGCTGGTCGAGTCAAGTATTTTCTGCTCGTTTCGGCATCACTGCGTTCCATCGGCGTCTCGCGGTTTCATCTCGAACTAACCTGGGCAGAGGAAGGTTCGGGCCGTACCGACGCAGACCAACCCCTTCCAAACATTTCAATCTGCCGCGGCGTCTGGAACTCAGGCTGCTTTCGAGCTGTGCTGAGCTTTCCCAAGAAACTCCAGCAAGTCGGTGTTGATCTGCTCCGCGTTGGTGGTGGGCATGCCATGCGGAAAGCCGGGATAGACCTTCAGGGTTGCATTCTTCAGTATCTTGGCGGACATCAGACCGGCGGCGCCAATCGGCACAATCTGATCGTCGTCGCCATGCATCACCAGCACGGGGATGTCGATCTGCTTCAGGTCTTCGGTGAAGTCGGTCTCCGAGAACGCCTTAATGCAGTCGTAATGGGCCTTGACGCTTCCCATCATGCCCTGCAACCACCAGCGCTCACGGATGCCCTCCGAAATCTTTGCGCCCGGGCGGTTGTATCCGTAAAAGGGAAGCGTGATGTCCTGGTAGAACTGCGGGCGGTTGGCCGTCAGTGTTGCCCGAAGGCCGTCGAAGACCGAGATGGGCAGACCGCCAGGATTCTTTTCCGTTTTCAGCATGAGCGGCGGCACGGCGCTGATTAGCACTGCCTTGGCGACGCGCTTGGCGCCATGGCGCCCGAGATAGCGGGCCACCTCGCCACCGCCGGTGGAATGCCCCACCATGATTGCGTTTTTGAGATCGAGCGCTTCGATTAGCGACGCCAGATCGTCGGCATAGGTGTCCATGTCATTGCCGTCCCAAGTCTGGCTGGAGCGTCCATGGCCTCTCCGGTCGTGCGCAATGACGCGATAGCCATGCTGCCCGAAAAACAGCATCTGCCCGTCCCAGTCGTCGGCAGTCAGTGGCCAACCGTGTGAGAAAACGATGGGCTGACTTGTTCCCCAATCCTTGTAGTAAATCGTCGCACCATCTTTTACCGTAATCGTGCTCATGTGATTAACTCCTTTTTCTTTTCTTGGAGGTTGAAGGATGTTGGAGGATCTTGAAGAAAGATCCTACCACTGAATGCTATCGTGGCCGTTGATGTCGAGGCAGCAGGCACCCTCTCAGCCCCCGGTTGAGATTGCCTAGAATCGAGCTACGATTCGACAGTCTTTGCACAAATGAGAGCTAACTATTCGACAAAACAATGTGGAAGCATTCATTGTTACCGTGCAACTTACGAGCTTTCCGGCGGGCTGGCCGACCCCTCGTTGGCGGGGACGGAACCATTGCCTAGCTGGATGTACTTGAGAATTCGGTCGCTCCAATACGAACTGCCTTCGCCTTTCCTGCGGTGGTGGCTCCTTTATAATGGGGGCCTGTCGAACGAAGAATGCCCTCTCCTCAAGTCCGCACAGCAATTGCCGGTCCCGATTCGAACCAAGTCCCTAGCCACTCGCCCTCGCCACGACGCCGTTGGATTTGGATCGTGCTGCTTTGGGCCGTCGTATATATCCCGGGATTGTTTTCGCCGCCGCTGCTGGACGACGCAGATTCGATCCACGCTGAGGCGGCGCGTGAGTTGATCGTCCGCCACGACTGGACCACGCTCTACCTTGACGGGGTGCGCTTCCTGGAGAAGGCGCCATTGATGTATTGGGGAATGGCGGCCAGCTACACGGTTTTCGGCGCTAAGGATTGGGCTGCCCGGTTGCCGCTCGGGCTCGGTGTGTTGGCGCTGCTGCTGGCCACTTACTCGCTGGGCAAACGGACCCTGGGAGAACGCGCGGGTTTCTGGGCGGCAGTCGTGCTCGCGGTTTCGATCGGGCCTTACATCTTCACCCGCATTCTCATTCCCGACATACTCGTGGGGTTGTGGCTGACCCTTGGTTTCGACTTTTTTCTGCGGACATTGGACGAGGAATCTCCTTCGCGCCTTTCGTGCTGGGGATTGGCGGCGACCACAGCTCTGAATGTACTCACCAAGGGGCTGATCGGGGTGATATTTCCGGCAGCCATTATCGGGCTGTACCTGATTTTGACCGGAAATCTCAGGCGCCCGCTGCGCATGCGGCTGCTCTCGAGCATGGCGGTCCTGCTGCTCATTGCAGCCCCGTGGCATATCGCGGCCGCGCTGGAGAACCCGCCCGCAGGACAATCGCGAGGCTTCCTCTGGTTCTACTTCATCAATGAGCACTTTCTTCGTTACTTGAACAAGCGCATTCCACGCGATTACGACACTGTGCCCCTGTTAGTTTTCTGGGGATTGATCCTGCTGTGGCTGTTTCCCTGGTCGGCCTTCGTCTTCCAGTCGCTGGCCAAGGTCCCGCACCGCTGGCGAGAGTGGCGTAGCGGCATGAACCGGCGGCAACGGGCGCTGCTGCTGTACGCAATCTGGGCGGCAGCGATACCGCTGTTCTTCAGCTTCTCCACGCGCCAGGAGTATTACACCATCCCTGCACTGCCCGCACTGGCTTTGCTGATCGGCGGCTGGCTGCAACAGGAAGCGGAATCACCCGCTGCTTCGAAGTTGCGGCGCAGTGGCCGAATCGGGTCAATGGCCCTGCTCGTTGTCGCGGTGGTCATCTTTGTAATCGCAATGTTCTTGCTGGTGCAGAGCAAGAACATGCCCGCCGGCAGCGACCTGGCTGATCTGCTCAAAAAGAACCCGAACGAATACGCGCTTTCGCTAGGGCACATCTTCGATCTCACACCGCGGGCACTGGGACTGTTTCGAGCGCCTATGGCAATATTTTCGATTGCGTTGTTGGCGGGTATGCTTCTGAACGTGTGGTACCGGCGGCGCAATCTTGCCCAGGCTGGCAACTGGGTGTTGACCATCATGATGGTGTTCGTGCTTTTCGCCGTGCATCAAGGGTTGGTAATTTTCTCCCCCATCCTTTCGTCAAAGAAACTTGCCGACGCGATCGAGCAGGAGTACCGGCCCGGCGACGTACTGGTGGCCAATGGGACTTATGAGGACGCCTCCACGTTAAACTTCTACCTGCGCCAGCCCATCCATATTGTGAACTCACGCGATGAAGGCAACATGTATTACGGAGCGCTGTTTCCGGATGCGCCCTCCATCTTCGAGGATGACGCATCGCTGCAGGCCCTGTGGAAAGGCCCGCAGCGCGTGTTTCTGTGGGTGGAAGAAGACAATGTGCCGCTCTTTATCAAGCAGAGTGGCAGCTACCAGCTGGCGCGCAGCGGTGGAAAGCTGATTCTCATGAATCGGACGGTGCCGCACAAACAGTAGCCTTTACCCCAGATTGAGACATCCTGGCAAGCAGTCGTTACAATCGATGCTCTGGCGGGACCGCACTCGACCAAGCCGGGCAGGGAACCGCCTTTGGTTTCGCTGGCCGCTCGGGAACGGATCTCCAGCGGCCTGAGAAAGCACACTTGATACACCCCGTAAACCCAGTCTTGTTCGCGATGGCGAGCGCCGCTGCTGTGTGGCACGTGTTGCGTCACCTGCTGTGGTCCATCGCCCTGATGGGATCGCTGACCTCGACCGTCTTTCTTGGGATGGTGTTGTTTGCGGCCGTCCGTTACGCAATGAATTGCCGGACCCAACGGCGGCGAGTCCTGGGCGTGCCCCGGCGGGAGCTGCCTCCAGTAACCATCCTCAAACCGCTTCATGGCAGGGAACCGCGGCTCGAGCAGAACTTGGAGAGTTTTTTCCGGCAGGATTACCCGGAGTTCGCGATCGTCTTCGGCGCCCGCAGCTGCGAGGACGAGGCGCTCAGAGTAGTCGATAAACTGCAGGCCAAATACCCGCAGGTGCAGACGCGAATCGTCGTCTCCGGTGAGCCGTCGTGGCCGAACGCCAAGGTGTACTCGCTTAGCAGAATGATGGCCTCTTGCGCCGACGAGTTCCTGGTTATCAGCGATAGCGATGTCCTGGTTCGCCCCGACTTCTTGCGCAACGTGATACCGCCGTTGCTGAATCCGAAAGTCGGATTGGTGACCTGTCTTTACCAGGGCATTCCCGCTCGCGGTTTCTGGTCGCAGCTTGACGCCCTGGGAATGTCAATCGAGATGCCTTCCGGCGTTCTCGTGGCCGAGATGGTGGACGGCATGAAGTTTGCCCTGGGCGCGGCGATGGCGGTGCGGCGTGCCGCGATAGAAGCTATTGGCGGCATTCGCGAGACCGCGTATTTTTACTCCGATGACTTCGTGCTCGGCAACCGCATCGCCGGGGCCGGTTACGAAGTTGTGTTGTCGCATTACAAAGTGGGACACGTGCTCGCAAGCCGCTCCCTGCCGAGGACACTGGGCGATCAATTGCGTTGGATGAAGAGCACGCGCTTCTCGCGCCCCCTGGGACATGTCGGGTCGGGTCTCACCTATGCGGTCCCGTTCGGCTTGTTGGCGCTGTTGTTGGGCTTGGGCCACAGCAATCATTTGCGCGCTGGGCTCGAATTGTTCCTGATGGCCTGGCTGAATCGCATGTTGCTGGCGCTGGCGGTGGGATGGGCCATCCTGCGCGACCGCCGTTCGCTGCGGCTATGCTGGTTATATCCTCTGCGCGACCTGCTGGGATTCGGTGTGTGGGCAGCCAGCTTCTTTGGCAAGACATTCTTCTGGCGCGGGGAAACCTACCAGTTTGGCGATGGAGGCAGAATTACGCCCGAGCAGCGTCCTGTCAGCTTGCCTAGTGACGCGCTTCCGCACGGACACGACTAACTTCGCTAAATCCGTTCGAGCTTTCCGTGGCGCAGCCTGAAGCGCATTCCGCGCCATTCCACTTCATCTCCGAAGTAGCTGACCAACCAGATTGCCAACGCAACCAGGTCGCGCATCGGTAGAAGCCATAGATCCCGCAAAACTTGTGGGTCCGCGAGCACTCCCCGGCCAACCACCACGGCTGATGTCAAGCGGAGAGCGGCAGTAACGGCGAGGGCCAGCCACGTCCACCACGCGCGAGGCGCCCCCACTGCGGCGAGCACAGCCCAAATCAACCCGAAACTTACGATCAATCCAAAATACTGTGCCCCGCGGCGGTCTTTGACGTTACGTGCCCAGCGCAACTGGTGCGCCCAGAATTCACGAAAGCTGTAATCGGGCAACGCGGTCTCGACGATGACATCGGCCAGCCGGATCTGATATCCCGCGGCGGCGGCACGCGCGCCTAGTTCGTAATCGTCGCCGAGGTAGTCGGCCAGTGGTTGCAAGCCGCCGATTTCGTGCAGCAGGGTTTTGGTGGTGGCGATCGTCGCCCCCAGTGCGAAACGAATGCCGCCTTCCATAACGCGGGCCACCAGAACGCCCCCGCTGAAGTCGGTGCTGAGCCCCAGCGCTTCGAGCTTCGAGCCGAGCGTTCGCCCTGCCAGTCCGCGATAGAGCGCCGTGACCATGCCAACCCCCGGCTGCGCCAACGGCGCAAGCACCCGCTGAAGATAATCGCGTGGCACGAGGATGTCGCTGTCGTTAATGACGATGTATTCGTACCGCGCCTGCGGCAGCGTCTGGGCAAGATTGCTGACTTTGCCATTGAGGCCGAGCGCCTGCGGACAATGCACAACGCGCAACTTCGCTTGCGGAAATTCCACGCGCAGCTTCTCGACCAGCGCCAGCGCGGGATCGCCAAGGTCACTCACGCCGAACAACACTTCGTATTCCGGGTAATCGAGCTGACAATGGCTGCGCAAAGCGCTGTACATGTGGGGATCGAGCCCCTTCAGCGACTTCAGGATACTGACCGGAGGAGTGAAGGGCGTTTCGCCAGGACTAAGACGGGAGCACTCACGCTGGAAGCGCTTGGCTGCTGCAATGCACATCGCGAAATATGCCGCGCCAGCCAGGGCCAGCAGCGCGCAGAGCAGGGCAACAGCGGTGAGCACAGAGTGCATGGAGAGCTTTTCAGATTAGCAGAGTCAAGCGCCCCAGCCGACATCAGCGGGGCCACCGCCGGCCTTCTGCGAGGAAACGGCCGGGGGCGCGGTATCATGTACGAGATGTTGCGGGATAAGCGCTAAGAGAGCCCCGATGATCAACGGTAAACGGGTGGCGGTGGTGATGCCGGCCTACAACGCGGAGAGCACGCTGGAAGCGACGGTCCGCGAAATCCCGGACCTGGTGGACATCCGCATCCTGGTGGACGATTACAGCAAAGACAAAACCGTGGACGTAGCCCGCCGGTTGGGCCTGACGGTGTTTGAGCACGACCGCAACCTGGGCTATGGCGGGAACCAGCAGACCTGCTACCGCGAAGCTCTGGCCGCCGGTGCCGACGTTGTGGTCATGGTCCATCCGGATTATCAATACACGCCGCTGCTCATCACCGCCCTGGCCAGCATGGTGGCTTACGAGGTGTATGACGTGGTGCTGGGCTCGCGAATCATAGGTGGCCAGGCGTTGCATGGCGGCATGCCGTTGTACAAGTACATCTCCAACCGTTTTTTGACGGCCTTCGAGAACCTGTTCCTGCGGGTAAAGCTCTCCGAGTATCACACCGGCTATCGGGCGTTCAGCCGCAAGGTCTTGACCGAGCTGCCGCTGCTGGAAAATTCCCCCGACTTCGTGTTCGACAACCAGATGCTGGCGCAATGTGTGCACTTCGGATTTCGCATCGGCGAGGTCTCCTGCCCGACCAAGTACTTTGAAGAGGCGTCTTCCATCAATTTTCGCCGCAGCGTGACCTACGGCCTGGGCGTGATGGGTACGACTCTCCAGTTTGCGCTTCACCATTGGGGGCTGGTCCGCCTTCCCCGGTTTAGCCCGCAAGGAAGAAAGCTGGAGAGCGCAGGCGAGGCTTTCCCCGTGCCGCCCGCGAGCGAAGAGCAACTCCGCGCAGCCGGACGGAATTAGCGACTTGGCAGGGCTGTCGCAGACTCCTGGTGCTACCGGCCAGCACGATACGATTAAACTGTCTCCAGTGAAACAAGTTAGCAGGATTTTACGTACTTAGGGATGTGTCTGGGTTGGCGGGAACGTAAAAATACCCAAACTCAACGGTTCGGTGCATGGACTCTTCAATTTCTAAGCGCACGCTTCGCCACGGCAGCTTCTTCCGCGAGCCGACGCTGATCGCGCTGCAAACCATGCGGGCGCACAAGCTGCGCTCGTTCCTGATGTTGCTGGGCATTATTCTGTCGGTCTCGACACTCATTCTGGTGGTCGCTCTCATCAGCGGGATGAACGGCTATTTCGCCAGCCGGGTCGCCAACCTGGGATCGAACGTCTTTCTGGTCCACAAGTTTCCCATCATCAGCGATTCCAAGGAACTGCTGAAGGCAACTCGCCGTAATCGCGATATCACCTGGGAGGACTACGAGGCGCTGCACGACAATCTCAAGCTCGCGCAGGCCGTTGGCGTGGAAGTGCGGCGTACGGCAAAAATCCGTGCCGAGCGGCAAAATCTGGAGGATGTCGATGTCCGGGGAGTGACCGCCAACATTGGCGACATGGACGTAGAAGAGGTCGCGACGGGACGCTATATTACCGACAGCGATAATCAGCATCGCGCGATGGTTTGCATGATCGGTGCCGACGTGGCCGACAAGCTCTTTGCCAATACCGACCCCATAGGCAAAACCATCGCCGTCGATGGAGAAGAGTTCCAGGTGGTCGGGGTCGCCAAGAAAATCGGCAACACCTTCGGCCAATCGCAGGACACCTTCGTCTATATACCCATCGAGACCTGGCTGAAGATGTACGGGCGCAACAATTCCCTCAGCGTCAACATTCAGGCCCGCGGGCCGGAGTGGATGGCACGCACCAAGGAAGAAGCCCGGGTGTTGATGCGCGCCCGCCGCCATCTGGCGCCCAACGACGAAGACAATTTCGGCATTCTCGCCAGCGACAGCTTGATGGGCCTGTGGCAAAACCTCACCGGCACGCTGGCCTCCGGCATGGTGGGGCTGGTCTCAATTTTCCTGGTGATCGGCGGAGTCGTGATCATGAACGTGATGCTGGCGTCGGTCACCGAACGGACCCGGGAAATCGGCATTCGCAAGTCGCTGGGGGCGAAGAAGAGTGACATTCTCATGCAGTTCCTGGTCGAGTCCACGGTAATGGCGATGGTTGGCGGAGCCATGGGCGTGTTGATCGCCTGGATTCTGTCGGTCATCGTGCGCAGCACAACTCCGGTGCCGATGGAGGTCCCCATTTCTGCCGTGGTCCTGGCGATCGCGATCTCGTCAGCGGTGGGAATATTCTTTGGCGTCTATCCCGCGCGCAAGGCGGCGCGGTTGGACCCGATCGAGGCGTTGCGGTACGAAAACTAAGTGGCTAGTGAAGGCAATGCGACGAACGCGTTTATTCACTATTGGGCTGGCCCTGCGAGGGGATGAGGTGATAGAGCCAATGTCGATGCACTATCCACTAACCACTAGTCACTAACCACTGATTTCTTATGCTGCACTTTGGTGAAAACTCGCGGATGGCGTTGCAGACGGTGCGCGAGCACAAGACCCGCTCCTTCCTGACCGTGCTGGGCGTGGTGATTGGCGTCGCCGCCATGATCTTCGTCGCTTCCATTCTGGTGGGCGTCAGCCGCGACGTGGAAGGCTACCTCGACGATTACGGCACCAACACGCTGTTCATCTTCCGCTGGGACATTGGCATTTCTTTCGGACGCATGAACGCGGAACAGCGCATGCGCAAGCCCCTGACTCTGGAAGACGCCAAGGCCATCCAGGACGAGTGCCCGCACGTCAAGTACGTAACCGCGGAACTGTTTCCCCGCATCAATCCCGATCAACGGGGAGGGCCTGGAGCTTTACAAGTCGCGCGCTACGGCTCGAAGGAAATCTCCAACCTCGATTACAGCGGCGCCACCAGTTCCTACCCTGATGTGTATAACGCGCACGTGGTGCAAGGCCGCTTCTTTACCGAGTTTGAAGACTCCCACAGCATGGATGTCGCGGTCATCGGCGACGAAATCGACAAGAACTTTTTCCCGGCGCACGACGGCCTCGGCAAAACCATTCTGGTGGACGGCGTCGCCTATCAGGTGATTGGCGTTCTGGAAAAGCGTAAAGGCCAGCTCTTCAAGGATGAGACCGCCGACCGCGTGGTCAAGGTCCCTTACAACGCCTATCACAAACATTACCCTGCAGCCGACGAGCACTTTCTGGGAGCCGAGGCCTATCCTGGCTTCAAGGATGCGGCCGAAGATGAGGTCCGTGGCCTGTTGCGCCGCCGGCGCAGTGTCCCCTTCGATAAGCCTGACAACTTTGGTCTGAGCAGCGCCGAAGCCATCGCCGACAACTTTCGCCAGATCATGAGTACGGTAGCGCTAATGGCCATCGTCATCAGTTCGATTGGCTTGCTGGTCGGTGGCGTTGGCGTGATGAACATCATGCTGATGTCAGTAACCGAACGCACCCACGAGATCGGAATACGTAAAGCCATTGGCGCGCGGCGAGGCGATGTAATCCGTCAGTTCCTGACCGAAGCCGTGGTGCTGACCGGACTTGGCGGGCTTCTGGGGGTCTTGCTGGGAGTGGCTGCGTCTGCCTCCCTGCCGCTGATCTTCCCTTCGATGCCCACTTCGGTCCCCATCTGGGCCGTAGTTGCCGCGGTGCTGATGGCGATGAGCGTCGGTCTGTTCTTCGGAATCTACCCTGCGGTGAAAGCCTCGCGGCTCGATCCCGTCGAAGCCCTGCGGTACGAGTAGCGGTCAACACGGAACGGAGCTGTCATATCATGGCTACGCAATCTTACCCGCCGTGCCTATGTGATCTAATACTCCTTCCGCAACGGTAAGCGGCTTACAGGATTCGGAAGGAGCGCTATGAAGCCATCCCGAAGTCATATTAGGTCGCTGTTCGCGCAATTATTCTTGTCGATCTGCATTCTAAGCCTGGGCGCGCAGGCCCAGAAAATCAAAGTCGAATACGACAAGAACGTCGACTATTCCAAATTCAAGACCTTCGCATGGGGCCACCATGACGCGGTATCCCGCCCCACGCTGGCCCTCGTCATCGCCAGCGCTATCCAAGAGGAGCTGACCAAACGAGGACTGCGCAGAGTCGAGAGCAATCCCGACGTTTTCATTCAGATGTATGGCTCCATTGATTCGGAGATGAGCGTCAACTACTTCGATCCGCTGTATAGCGGCATGGGTGGCATTCCCTCATTCGACTCGGGTTTCGTGATGTGGGGCGCCATGCCGGGAGGAACAAATGTGGTCACCGTCCACAAGGGCCAGCTGGTGGTGGATGTGATCGATGCCAGCCAGAAGAAGCTGGCGTGGCGCGGCATGGCGACCGACAAGCTCAGTGACAAGCCAGAGAAACTGCTGCAACAGGTCAATACCGCTGTCGAAAAGATGTTTCGGCAGTATCCGGCGGCGAAACCGGGCCGTTAACGCTCTGCGAATGTCATTAGGCTTCCACTCCGGCAGGTTGGCTATTGCGCCGCGGACGCCGGTTCTCCTGAAGAATTTTCTTGCGCAGGCGTAACGATTTCGGCGTGATCTCAACCAGTTCATCATCGGCAATGAACTCGATCGCCTGCTCCAAGTTCAAATTCTTGAACGGCACCAGGCGGATGGCGTCGTCAGCCGTGGAAGAGCGCATGTTGGTCAGCTTCTTTTCGCGAACAATGTTGACCACCAGATCGTTGTCGCGCGAGTTCTCGCCCACGACCATGCCTTCGTAAACTTCCACTCCCGGACCAACGAACATTTCGCCGCGCTCCTGCAAGCCCCACAACGCGTACGCGGTGGTGTGTCCGCCGCGGTCGGCGACCAGCGCGCCGGTCACGCGATGCGGGATATCGCCCTGCCACTCGGTATAGCCCTCGAAGAGGGAATTCATCACGATGGTGCCGCGCGTGTCGGTCAGCAACTCGCCGCGCAGGCCAATCAGTCCGCGGCTCGGAATGATGAATTCCATGCGCACGCGGCCGTAGCCATGGTTGTGCATCTTCTGCATGTGTGCTTTGCGGGCTCCCAGCTTCTCGATCACCACGCCGACAAACGACTCGGGAACGTCAATCGTCAGCCGCTCCACCGGCTCCATCAGCTTGGCGTCAACGTTTTTGGTCACGATCTCGGGCTTGCCCACCGCCAGCTCGAAGCCTTCACGCCGCATCATCTCAATCAGAATTGCCAGTTGCAGTTCGCCGCGCCCCATCACCTTGAACGAATCCGTGCTGTCGGAGTCCTCCACGCGCAAGGAAACATTGGTCAGCAACTCTTTTTCGAGGCGCTCGCGCAGATTGCGCGAGGTAACGTACTGGCCTTCGCGCCCGGCGAATGGCGAAGTATTCACCATGAACTGGATTGCAATAGTCGGCTCGTCGATGGTCGTCACCGGCAACGGCGCAGGGTCCTCGATGTCCGTGATGGTCTCGCCGATGTTGATGCCGGTCACCCCGGCGACCGCAACGATGTCGCCCAACTCGGTGGCGACGATGTCCGTCCGCTTCAGTCCGGAGAAGGAGAACAGCTTGGTAATTTTGATCTTCTCCATCGATCCGTCGCGCTTGGCGATGGCAACGTCTTCGCCGGTACGCAGGGTGCCATTGAAGACGCGCGCAATAGCCAGCCGGCCAAGGTAGTCGCTGTAGTCGAGATTGGCTACCAGCACTTGCAGCGGCCCATCGGCGTCGCCCGTCGGCAGGGGAATGGTATCAACGATGGCGTCGAAGAGCGGGCGGAGATTCTCGCCCGGTCGATCTATGTCAGTCGTGGCCGTGCCAACCCTGGCATTGGTGTAGAGCACAGGAAAATCCAACTGATCTTCCGCAGCGTCCAGGTCAATGAACAGGTCGTACACCTCATTGAGCACTTCTTGCGGACGCGCGTCGGGACGGTCAATCTTGTTGATCACCAGAATCGGCGGCAGCTTGGCCTCGAGCGCTTTGCTCAAAACGTAACGCGTCTGCGGCAGGGGGCCTTCGCTGGCGTCCACCAGCAGCATCACGCCGTCCACCATCTTCAGCGCGCGCTCCACCTCGCCGCCGAAATCGCTGTGGCCGGGTGTGTCCACGATGTTGATCTTGATGTCATGGTAGAAAATGGCCGTGTTCTTGGCCAGGATGGTGATGCCGCGCTCGCGCTCCAGCTCGTTGGAGTCCATCACGCGCTCGACGTGGGTCTCATTGGCGCGGAAGGTGCCGCTCTGGTTCAGCATGGCGTCAACCAGGGTGGTCTTGCCGTGGTCCACGTGCGCGATGATGGCGATGTTGCGAAGACTCTTGCTCAAAACCTAGTGTCCTTCCTGTTGGGGAAAACCGCGTGCGACGAGGCAAACGAAGGGCTTCGGAACCGATAGTTTAAGTTTACAGTATGCCGCGCAGAACGGCCTCACCACCTGCACGGAAGCACTAATCCCTACTGGAGGTCAAAACACTTCCAGCGCACCTTTCGATTCGGGTTGCTCCCATTTAAGATAGCCATACCTTTTGCAGGACTCAGGGAACTTGATGCGCATCCTCACTTTGATCGCTCTGTCGATCTCTCTGGCATTTCTTAGTGCCACGGCTCGGGCACAGACCGGCAATGCGCGCCCGGAATCCTCTTCCACTCTCTCAACTTCATCCGCTGATTTTTCCGAGGACCAGACCTTCTCGCGCTTCCAGCGCGTCACCCAGGGCATGAAGCCGCCGAAGGCGACAAGTGCGCCCGACCCGAAGTTTCCTGACTTGCCTCCCGATGCAGAGCCGCACGGCACGGTCGTTATGCTGGTCGGCATCAACGCCAAAGGGCGCGTTGAGGCGGTGCGCGTACTTCGCAGCGACGAGCCTGCCTTCGAGACCAGCGCCGCGAATACGGTGAAGAAATGGAAGTTTCGTCCTGCCGAGAAGAATGGGCACGCCGTACCGGTGCAGGTAACCGTGGAGATGAAGTTCGAGAAGTGACGGAAAACAGTTGTCAGTGGCCAGTGGCCAGTTGTCGGTCGTCGTCAGTTGTCGGTAAAAACTGGCAACTGGCGACTGGCTACTGGCTACTGGCTACTGCTTTCTCCGCCCCTGTCTTTCTGCGCGATAATAGAGTCACATGCTGAATCAGATTACGTCGCTTAGTTCCTCGCAGCCGAAGCCCTCCGAAGACGCGGTTGATTTGCTGGTGGGCTGCCATCAGCGCATTCGTCACTTCACCGGTGTAGCGGCCAAGCTGGCGCATGCCCAAGGCGCTGCGCCCGACGAAGTCCGCCAGGCCGCGGGAAGCGTCCATCGTTATTACAGCGTCTCGCTGCCGTTGCACGAGGCCGATGAGGACCAGACCCTGCAGCCTCGTCTGCGCGCCGTTGCCGGCGAGCCGGTCCGCCACTCCCTGCTGGTCATGGGCGAGCAGCATCAGGCGATTGATGAGTTGATCGAGCGTCTGCTGCCCTTGCTGGTGTTGGTAAGAAACAATCCCGACGCCCTGGCTGAAGTTGGCGGCGAAATGTGCTCCATCACGAAAGCGCTGGAGGAAATATTCCGCGCGCACCTGCAGATGGAAGAGGAGGTGATCTTCCCGGCCATTCGCAGCGCGTTGCCGGAGAGCGCGCGTGGGGAGATACTGCGCGAAATGCAAGAGCGGCGGAAGTAGATGCCCACTAGTGTCGAAGCGAAGGCCTTCGCCGTCACCGTGGAGAACGAAGAGGGCTCCGACAAGCCGACCTCGCCGATCATGCTGATGGGTGAGGCCGGGTAATGCACCGCGCGTCCCGAGCCCCCAACGCGGGGCGAGATAGCGCACGCACCTGGGTCTAATTACCAACCATCAGCCCACCAAGTGCTCTCTGGAGGCTCATCACGACATAGTATCCACTACGACCGTCTTTTAGTACCCTCGAATTTACCGCGTAGGCCCTTTGATTTCCGGTTTCCCGTTGCGCGTTCCTGGTGATGTTGCAGAGAATTCCGGCCAATTGTCTTCTGTTCTGTAAACCTATTGCTGCAAGTACCTCTTCAGTAGCAGCTTCTCCTCCGTTGTGCAAAAGATATTCGACGAGTTTCTTCTGCGTCCCGTGGAGCGAATTCCAGAATAAAAGCGCGGCCTTATCATTCCACATTACTTTAGTTTTTAAGTAGTCGGGATCTTCCGCCTTTTCGGTTCTCTCGGTCGAGCTGTCAATCACAGGCGCGGTGCGCTTTTCGGGTTCTCCAAGACTGTCTAACACGTCCCGGAGATCAGGCGTTTCGCACTCAATTACCACTCCGTTTGTAGCGTGAACTTTGATCATAAAACTCCTCCTTTCAAAATAGTGCGCGCTCTCGAAGCGTATGTCAAGCATATAGTAAACGTAAGGTTTACTTATGCATTGGCAGACCTGCGGTTGCCTTTGCTGGATTTTGCACAATTCGACCGTCTTTTCCACAGCGATTTATCGGTAACTCTATGACTGTTTTGGGTTTATAGTTATGAAAGCTCTCCTTCGCACACTAGTACAGCATGGCCAATCCCGGAGATTTTGCCTATACCGTCAAGCAGCAGGCCGATATCGTCCGCATTGTGGGCGAATACATGACGCTGCGCAAAAGCGGAGCGCAAAATTTTCAGGGCCTGTGTCCCTTTCACCAGGAAAAAACGCCGTCGTTCTCGGTGCATGCCACGCGGCAATTCTTTCACTGCTTCGGCTGCGGGGCTTCGGGCGACGTCTTCAGTTTCGTGCAGAAGATCGAGAACATCACCTTTCCGGAATCGGTCCGTCTGATCGCCGAAAAACTCAAGATCCCTCTGCCCAGGATGAGCTACTCCTCGCCTGAGGAGGAGCGCCAGGCGGGCATGCGGGTCGGACTGATCGAAATCCACGAGCGCGCCTGCAAGTTCTTCCAGGAACAATTGCGCCGGCCCGAGGCCGCCCACGCGCGCGAGTACCTTGCTTCGCGCGGAATCAGTCCTGAGATCGTTGTCGAGTTTCGTATGGGCTACGCGCCCGATTCGGGCTTTCTGTTGCGCGACAGCCTGCGCGGACAATATGACGAGGCATTGCTGCGCGAGTCGGGACTGTTCTCGTGGAAAGACAAAGAGCAGTTGTCAGTTGCCAGTAGTCAGATGCCAGAAGGCTCCGACGCAACCGTTCCACCAGCAACTGGCAACCGGCAACTGGCTACTGTTTATTCCAGGTTTCGCAACCGGGTCATGTTTCCCATCGCCAACGAATCAGGCAAGGTCATCGCCTTCACCGGCCGCACGCTGGCCACCGACGAGAAGTCTGGCCCCAAATACCTGAACTCGCCGGAGACACCGATCTACTCGAAGTCGCGGGTACTGTTCAATCTCGACAAGGCCAAGGAGCCGATTCGCAAACTGGAATACGCCATCCTGGTGGAAGGCCAGATGGATTGCATCTCGGTGTACACGGCGGGATTTCGCAACGTGATCGCCAGTTCCGGTACGGCGTTCACCGAGTTGCAGGCGCGGCTGCTGGGACGCTTCAGCAAGAACATCGTGGTGAACTTCGATCCCGACACCGCAGGCGCCGCGGCGGCTGAGCGTTCGCTGGCGCTGCTGGTGAGCGAAGAGTTCCAGATCAAAGTTCTCACTCTGGAGGCCGGCTTCGATCCCGACCTGTTTATTCGGCGCAAGGGAGTGGCAGCCTATGGCGAGGCGCTTTCCCACTCGCAGAAATATTTCGATTACCTGATTGAGCGCTCGCGCTCGTTGTTTCCCGCGCGCACTCCCGAAGGCAAAGTGAAGGCCTTGAATTATCTGCTGCCGCACATTCAACGCGTGCCCAGCCGCATTGTGCGCGACGAGTGGGCCAACGAGATCTCGCATCGACTGCGAATCGAATCGGCGGTGCTGCGCCAGGAATTGCGCCACGCCGCGGGCTCGCGTTCAGCGTCGCGGGTGAACGCTCCCGCTGCCACGGTGCTGATGGATGCCGAGCGGGTTTTGATTCGGGCGCTGGCAAGCCAGGAGCTGTCTCACACTGCGGTAAGCGAGCGCGAAGGCCAGGACCTCGACTTCGAGCCCGCGCGTCAGGCACATTTTGCCCTCAGCCGCGAGCGATTGCATGCCGGTTCGGCGGCGGAGGCTCTCATCGATGCGCTCCTGGTTGGACAGGAGCAGGGAATCGATCCGATGTCGCTTCCGCTGGAAGAAGACGCTCGCAGCCTGCTGGCCACCGTGCTCATGGATGAGCACGAAGAACTGACGCCCGAGTTGCTGGAGAGCTCGATCCGGTCATTGCGAAAGCGGCATGGGGAGCGTGACTTGGAGCAACTCCAGCGAAAAGTCAAAGAACTGGAATCCAGGCCGGATGTGATGTCGAAGGCGCAGTTGGCACAAGAGAGGCTTCGCCTTAAACAGGCCATGCGCTCAGGCGAGATCGCGACCACCGAGGGACGTTAGGGTTTGGGCCGAGGAGGGTGGCGCGCCCCACTGTTCGACATATTGAAAATCCGAAGGGGCATCCGCTCCGCGTGATCCTCGCGCGTTCGCGTAGAATGTCTCTGACACCGGAGGCACTCATGTCCGAAGTTGCCTACACATCCAACGTGCGCATCGAGCGCATCAAGGGCCCGCTGCGCCGCGCCTACCTGCCCGGAGAGCCGCAGCCTGTGCTGTTCAGCGTTCACGGCGGGATCGCCAAACATTACGGCATCGACGAGAGCCGGCTGCCCGAACCCCACGCCGCCACCATCGACTATGTGATCGCCGCCCTCGGCGGTTGAATGCTTGGCACCTTTGCCGGCGCGCTGGATGCGCGCAAAATCAACGCCAAAGACGGCCGCCTCAGTTGCGAAGTGCGCGGGGAAGTCGAGGACGACGGCGGTGTGCTGCTCATCAAGCGGGTGCATGTGACCCACAATCTGCGCGCCGGCGATCCCGCCGCCGTGCGCGAGGCCGTGGAGCGAGTGCATGGTGTGTATGCGCAACGCTGTCCGGTGTATCGCTCGCTGATTCCTGCGTTCCCGATCACCTCCAGCGTGGAGATCGTAGGCGAGGCGCCGGGCGCCGGACCCGTCGGCATGTGAAGCCGCGCCCGCGCGCACGCCCGCGCGCACACCCGGCAATCCCTGACTGAATATGAAATACGTAATCGATACCGAACGGCAAACTCTAACGACAGTCGGCGAAGACGAAAACAACTCCGTTACGCAACCTTTGTACACCGAGGCTGCTTTTGAGCTGCTTTCCCGGCAATGGGTGCGCACAGGTTGGAGCTTGGGCTATTTCCTGGCTTTTACATGGATGGGACAGCCTATTCTCCAACTGCCGGAGGACCTGGTCCGACTGCAAGAGATAATCCATCAGGTACGCCCTGACCTGATCATTGAGACCGGCGTCTACAAGGGTGGGTCCTTACTTTATTACGCCAGCCTGTGTCGAACTCTGGGCAAAGGCCGTGTTATTGGAATCGACATTTCCATCCCGCCGGACGTGCGTGATGCACTGCGGAAGCATCCTCTAGGAACGTTAGTTGATTTGGTGGAGGGATCTTCCACGGCATCGGAGTCGATTGACGCTGTCACACGCCTGCGAAAGTCTGGGGACAGAGTAATGGTGGTTCTGGACTCGGCGCACACCCGCGAGCATGTGTCCCGAGAGTTGGAAGTGTATGCTCCCTTGGTGACTCCAGGCTCTTATTTAGTTGTCGCGGATGGCATCATGCGCGATCTCGCGGATGTGCCTGGCGGCCAAGCTTCATGGTTGACCGATAACCCGGCGCAGGCCGTAAGCGATTTTCTGGCTTCGCACCCGGAGTTCATCCTGCGTCCCTCGGGTGGGCTGGGCGATCGCGGTACGTTAAGCGCCAGCGTCACCTATTTTAGCAACGGCTGGCTGCAGCGACTTGCGTGAGCCCGAATTGGGTTCAATAAGACCTTAAGTGCTATACATCATCAGCCTTATGTAAACTTAGGGGACAGATACTTATACCACTATTGTGGTAGTACAGACAGGTCAGCCGAACTTCGATTTGTCTACCGCCAGATCGTCGCACATGAGAACATGCTAGCTCGGGGTAAGAAAATGGGCGCCTCATCAAACGACTGGAAGATCCCGGAAGGCATGTTACTGACTTACTGTGACAACCTCGGCTGTTTAAAACCTTTTCACGTCATGCCGGGCAGCGAATACGAAATGAAGTATTTCAATGAGCTGCTGGTGGATCGAGACGCCCGAGGGCCTGCGAAACTGCACCTAATTTGCCCACGCTGCGGCGCTTTTGTTGAGGTTTTAGCATCCGATCTGGAGGTCTGCACATGTGGTCAGGAACCGCACAACCCGCCGTATAAACCTTAAATAGTTTTCGTTCGTATGAGGTGTTTTCCCGACTTACCCCTGCACGCTCACCTTCACCATTTTCTTTCCCGCACGTAACGTAAACTCCGCCCCCAGTTTTACGGCGACGACCAACTCGGTCTTGAGTTCGCCGTCCACTCTGACGGCGTTCTGTTTGACTTTACGCAGGCCGTCGCTGACAGAAGTCGACAGACCGGCACGCGCCAGCAGTTTGTCGAGCTTCACCTGCGCGTGGCCGTCGGCAGTTGACGCATTAGGCGCGGCGACCTCTTCGAAGCGCACCGAGATCACCGGCAAATCCTCGGGCACTTCGTCCGTCTGAAACATGCGGGACCAGTCTTGCGCCGCCTGCTCGGCTGCCGCGCGCGAGTGGAAGTCGGCGACGATGCGCTTGCCCAGCTCCTGCTTCAGCTTCATCGGGTGCGCTGCGCCGATGGCTACAGCAACCTTCATGCGCTCGATCTCGGCCAGGCTCACGTCAGTGACCAGCTCGTAATAGCGCCACATCAGCTCGTCGGAAATGGACATGACCTTGCCGAACATTTCCTGCGGCGCTTCGGTGATGCCGATGTAATTGCCGTACGACTTCGACATCTTCTGGACGCCGTCGGTGCCTTCCAGCAGCGGCGTGGTCAGCACGATCTGTGGCGGCTGTCCGTAATGGCGTTGCAGCTCGCGTCCCATCAGCAGGTTGAACTTCTGGTCGGTGCCGCCGAGTTCGACGTCGGCCTCAAGCGCCACCGAGTCGTAGCCCTGCGCGATGGGATACAGCAGTTCGTGCATGGCGATGGGCTTCTCCTCGTCGAAGCGCTTGTGGAAGTCTTCGCGCTCCAGCATCTGCGAAACGGTGAACTTGGCTGCCAGCCGGATGAAGCCTTCGAAGCCGAGCCGGCTCAGCCACTCGCTGTTGAAGCGCACCTCGGTCTTGTCGCGGTCGAGGATCTTAAAGACCTGCGCCTTGTAGGTCTCGGCGTTCTGGTCGATCTGCTCGCGCGAGAGCGGCGGACGCGTGGCCGAGCGCCCCGTGGGATCGCCGATGAGGCCGGTGAAGTCGCCGATGAGGAAGATGATGGTGTGGCCCATGTCCTGAAAGTGTTTCAGTTTGCGCATGAGCACGGTGTGGCCCAAGTGCAAGTCGGGCGCGGTCGGATCGAAGCCCGCCTTCACCCGCATGGGCTTGCCGGTGGCGAGAGATTTCTCGATGCGCTCGCGCAGCTCGCTCTCGCGAATGATCTCCGCGGTGCCCTTGCGCAAGTAGGCGAGCTGCTCGTCAACAGGAGGAAACGATGGCATGGACTTGATTATAGGAGTTTCCAGTTTCAAGTTTCGAGTTTCCAGTCATCAAAGGTGCACCAGTAGCTGTTGATTTAGAAGCGGCGCCGATCTATCTCCCAGTTGGTGCGTATTGAGGATCGCGAATTATAGTGATACATCGACAGCCCAATACCGCATCGCCATTTATGAATTGTCATTACGAGCGCCCGGTGTTGGCGCGAGGAATCTGCTTTTTTCCTAGGCAGCCGCACAAGCAGATGCCTCGCTCCTCCACCCCATCGAGGGCAAAAGAGGCCCTCGCTGGGGACCCCGGATACGCTCGTGATGACAAATCCCTATATACGGGATGTTTTCCGGCTTGAAACTTGAAACTTGAAACTGTTTTTGCACTTGAAACTTGAAACTAGAAACCTGAAACTGTCACCATGTTCGTCCGTAAGATCCGAGTCGAGTACGAAGAGGCTGGCCAGCGGCATCCTTGTCCGTTGAAGTGGCTGGACAGCTTCAGCATGCGCAACTTCACCAACGACCAGGTGTTCGACGATACGGTCCCCGCCGGCGACGGCGCAATGGAGATCGGCGCGCGCGTCCCCTTGGAGCGCCTGCGCGGCGCGATGGAAGACTGGTTCCGCCGCAAGAGCTACTTGCCTAAGGGCGCATCGCTGCGAGTGGAGGAGGAGTGAAGCAGTAGCCAGCCGTCAGTTGCCAGTTGTCAGTTGTCATTAACCCACGCTCGGCCATTGAATGCTGGCAACTGGCTACTGACTACTGAATTTATGGGAACTCGCATATTCTTTTTCGTGATTGCCCTTGGCTTAGTCGGGGCTGGCGTCTGGGCCTATCACCACGACCAGGAACTGCGCAAGAACTCCATGCAGCTCAATCTGGGCGATCCCAACGAAGTGGTGCGGGAACTGCTCGGCGATCCCAGCAGCGAAGGGCCGTGCGGCTCTCTCACCGCCGTGCCTAATGGCTGTACGGACGAGTACGTTTACAAGTACTACTACTCCATTTTCAATCCGCAGTATGAGGTGGTGTGGTTCGACAGTGCGGGGAAGGTGCTGGGAACGCAGCACGTAAAGACGCCGTGAGGGCTTCTTGGTGGAAGCCGCCGCATTCATGCGGGGGAGGAGCGCTTCAGCGCTCCGGCAAAAGTTTGGCTTCAATCACGCGCTTTAGCGCTGCAACGAAAGACCGGGGCTGAAGGGGGTGAGAACTGTGTCGTCCCTGAAGGGACTCGGTTTATTTTCTCGGACTTACCCAGGGCTTACGCCCTGGGCTAGAACCAATTCCGCCCCTGCGGGGCTCGATTTTGCTGCAATCGTTCGACTGTGTCAACGCCAAACGAGTTCTCACCTGGGCGCGCTAAACCTCGCGTAGGATGACAACTCAAGAATGGCACAGTTCGAGTGTCGTGCCACATTGTGATACATCCCACTCTGTGAGGCTTAGGTGCCGACCGGCTTCGGGCCGGCCGCCTTCACTTCGGGCGGCGCGTCGAACTGCTCGAAGTTCTTGGCGAAGCGCGCGGACAGATCGGCTGCCATCTTGTCGTAGGCGGCTTTGTCCTGCCAGGAAGTGCGCGGATTCAGCAACTTCGGCGGAACTCCGGGACACGATTTCGGAATGCTCAATCCGAATGCAGGTTCGATCTCGAACGCGAAACTCCCCAGCTTGCCTTCGACCAGCGCATCCACCATGGCGCGGGTGTAGGGCAGGCTCATGCGCTTGCCAACGCCATACGGTCCGCCCTGCCAGCCAGTGTTCACCAGCCAGCATTGCGCCTTGTGCTCGCGCAACCGGCGGCCCAGCATCTCCGCGTACACTTTCGGCGGCAGCGGCATGAACGGTGCGCCAAAGCAGGTGGAGAACGTCGCCTGCGGCTCGGTTACGCCGGCTTCCGTTCCCGCAACTTTGGCGGTGTAGCCCGACATGAAGTGATACATGGCCTGCTCGGGCGTGAGCTTCGAAACCGGAGGCAGCACCCCGAACGCGTCCGCCGTGAGGAAGACCAGGTTTTTCGGATGTCCACCAACGCCAGGAATGACGGCATTGTCGATGTATTCCATCGGATAAGCGGCGCGAGTGTTTTCGGTCTTCGTGTCGTCGTCATAATCGGGAATGCGCGTCACCGGATTGAGCACCACGTTTTCCAGCACCGAGCCGAAGTGGAGCGCATTGTAGATTTGCGGCTCATTCTCCGCGGAAAGTCGAATGCACTTGGCGTAGCAGCCGCCTTCGAAGTTGAAGACGCCGGTCGCGCTCCAACCATGTTCGTCATCGCCAATCAGCCTGCGGCCCGGATCAGCCGACAATGTCGTCTTGCCGGTGCCCGACAATCCAAAGAACAGCGCGCTCACGCCGTCGGCGCCGATGTTGGCCGAACAATGCATGGGGAAGACGTTGCGTTCCGGCAGGATGAAGTTCATCACTCCGAAGATGGACTTCTTCATTTCGCCGGCATATTCGGTGCCGCCGATGAGCGCCAGCTTCTTGCTGAAGTTGATCAGCACGAACACTTCGGAGTTGGTGCCGTCACGCTGGGGATCGGCCTTGAAGCCGGGTGCGCTGAGGATGGTGAATGCGGGCTGGTGCGTCTCCATCTCTTCTGTGGTAGGGCGAATAAATAACTGCCGCACAAAAAGGTTGTGCCAGGCGTATTCGTTGATCACCTGAATGGGCAGGCGGTATTTCGGATCGGCGCCGGAAAACAGGTCCTGGACGAAAAGCTCCTTGCCTTTCAGATAGTCGAGCACGCGCTCGTAGAGCGCGTCGAACTTATCGGGCGGGAACGGCTGGTTGGCGGAGCCCCAAGCCACTTTGTTTTCGGTGAGCGCATCTTTGATGGTGAACTTGTCTTTGGGAGAACGGCCCGTGCGTTTGCCGGTCTCGGCCACCAGCGAGCCTCCCGCCGCCAGTTCCGCCTCGCCACGGCGAAGCGCCGCTTCCACCAGCGGCGCGGGAAACAAGTTGCGGTGGACCTTGTCTCGTCCCAGCAACTGCGCTACTTCGGGAGTTTGCAGAACGGAGGACATGAAAGAGCTCCTAAGACGGAAGCGAAAATAGAAATTAGCCACGAAAACAAACGACGCTCAACCAGTGAGTCGCTCTGCGGAGTTCCCCGAAATACGACCGGCCTCCGATGCGTATGTCAGCGGGTGACAAGCTGGTGGACTTGGTCCACAATCGCCTGCAGGTGATCGAGCGTTTCCTGCACGGTCAAGCTGCACATCTCGCGACCGTTATCTTCGCCCGATTCGATTGCCCACTTCAAATAATGGCCCGCGATCTGGACCGCCATCGGGTCGGTGATGACGTTCCCGGTCTGCCGGTGATACTCCACCCACGCAGGATGGGGAAGTGCAATCCAGACCGGGCGATCATCCACCAGAAACTTGATGTCAACCGCGTCCGCGTGCCGTGTGGCAATGGCAACGATCAGCGCCTGATATCTACAGCGCACGGGCTTGCCGGTCCAGCGATCGATAGCCTGGAAGTCGTCGTACATACCCTTAGAACTATAGCCGACCCGCAGCGGCTGGGGCAATCATCCGAGCGTTAGAATTGCCTGCCTGCGGAATTGTTGGCGTTTGGTACGGGTGCTTGCGGGATTCGGCTTTGCCGCGATGATCAGGTGCGTTCTCTCGCCTCGCCGAGAACGACTTTCACATCCATCTTGCGCTTGGCTCGGTAGATGGTTACGGTAACGGTATCGCCGGCGCGATGTTTGTTCATCACATTCGCAAGGTCCTGCTGCTCGCCAATGGGCTCGCCATTGATGGCAACGATCAAGTCGCCACCTATCATGATGGGTGCGTCGCCCAGGTACGCGCGCTCATTACCACCGCGCAAACCAGCCTGCTCAGCGGCTCCACCGGGAATCGTGCGGACGATCAGAACCCCATAATCGGCAGGCAAGCCCATCTCCTGAGCCAACTCTGGTCCGATCGGCAAAGTGGTTATACCCAACGTAGGCCGCCGCACCGTGCCCAAAGTGATCAGGTCATTGAGTACAGCCTTGGCCACATTGATGGGAATGGCAAAGCCGATGCCCGCGCTCTGGTTGGAACCCCCGGTGGCGATCAAACTGTTGATGCCGATGACTTCGCCGTGCGAGTTCAACAGCGGCCCGCCGGAGTTCCCGGGATTGATCGCCGCATCGGTCTGAATGGCTTCTTCGATGTACGAACCTTCCGGGCTGCGGATGGGGCGCAGTGAACTGATGATGCCGCGCGTCATCGTTCCCGCAAGTCCAAACGGATTTCCAATGGCGAAGGTTTTCTGGCCGACCTGAAGGTTCTTGGAGTCACCAAGTACGGCGGGAACTACGCCGGGCGTGTCAATTTTGACGACCGCCAGGTCATGTCCGCGGTCGCGTCCGATCACCTGTGCTTTGTAGGTTTTCTTGTTGTGCAGCGTCACTTCCACCTGCGTTGCGTTGCCAACCACGTGGTAGTTGGTGAGGATGTGTCCTTCCTTGTCGATGATGAAGCCGGAGCCCTGGCCTTCCTGCGGCACCGGTCCATAGAAGAAGTCGTAAGCCACGGTTTTGGAGGTAATGTTAACGACCGATGGAATGGCCTTGTGATAGACATCAATATTATTGTGCTCGTCGGCATCGAGGGTCTCAGGGCCTGCCGCCTCACTGAGTTCGACGTGCGTGGGCCGGGAGATCAGGGTTGCCGGCGTGACCCCGCTGTGATGGGTCGTGTACCAGTAGAAGGCCCCCACCAGAATGATTGCAAGAAGAAAAGGCCGTGCGAATTTCATAGTTTTTTGAAGGCAATCAGCGCTTCGCAGTTGCCGCAGAATTAGACGGCCAACCTCTAGAAGTGTACCGCAAGGCAGTAGTCAGTAGTCAGTTGTCAGTTGCCAGTGGACGCAAGCCGTTGCAATTCGCGCCAGATGAGATCGACTTGCCGCTCCGTATCTTCGGCCGAACCGGAGTTGTCCACGATATAATCCGCGCGCTGCGCCTTCTCTTCATCGGAGAATTGCGCGGCACTGCGGCGCTCGACTTCGGCGCGCGCCACCTCGAGCGGGACATTGGTTCGCCGGGCAAAGCGTTCAACTTTCTGCTCGAAGCCGCAGGTCACGACAATGACTTTGTCGAAGTCCTTGTTAGCTCCGGCCTCAATAAGCAGCGCGGCTTCGACAACCGCGATGCCATGTGGATCGCTTTGCTCGACCTCCGACATCCAGCTATTCTGCCGCTTCACCACCTCGGGATGCACGATGGCGTTAAGTTCACCAATGCGGCGGGGAAAAACCAGGTCAGCCAGCTTGCTGCGATTGATGGCGCCGTCTTCATTCAGGATTTCGCGGCCGAAGCTGTGAACAACTTTGTCATAAGTGGCAGTCCCGGGTGCGTAAAGCTGATGCGCGAGTCCGTCAGCCTGAAGGAAATGCGCGCCACGCTTGACCAGCATGGCCGCAATGGAAGACTTGCCACAGGCGATGCCGCCCGTCAGTCCTACGCGCAACATGGGTATATACGCATCATCGAGAAGTTGGAAAGCGGGCGCCGGTACGAGCCAGTTAGCCCTGATGCAGTATATACATGTTGTTCGCGCGCACCATTCTCTACCGCGTCGCCAACACGCCCGCCGTTTGCCCCCGCCGCAGCTTGGCGGCTTTCACCGTGTTGCTCATCAGCATGGCGATGGTGAGTGGCCCTACGCCACCGGGTACTGGAGTGATCGCTCCTGCAACTTGGGCGACCTTGGGGTGAACATCGCCCATCAGGGTTGAGCCCTTGGCCGCGAAGTCCCGTTCACGCTTCTCGTTTCCGGCGAAGAACAGCTTGAACTCGGCAGGATCGGTAACCGTGTTCATGCCGACATCGATCACGGTTGCACCCGGCTTCACGAAGTCAGGCGTAATCATCCCCGCCTTGCCAATGGCGGCTACCAGAATGTCGGCGCGGCGGCAGACCGCCGGCAGGTCTCGCGTCTTGGAATGGCAGACCGTGACCGTGGCATTGCCGTTGAGCAGCAGCATCGCGACGGGTTTGCCGACGATGTCGCTACGGCCCACCACCACGGCTTCGGCGCCGGCAATGGCAATCCCGCTGCGTTTCAGAATTTCGAGGATGCCTGCGGGCGTACACGGCACCAGTCCCGGACGCTGGGTCGAGAGATAGCCAACGTTCATGGGATGAAATCCGTCCACGTCTTTCTCCGGCGATACTGCGAGCAGCACCTTCTTGGCATCAACCTGGGAAGGCAGTGGCAATTGCACCAGGATGCCGTCGATCTCATCGCGCCGGTTCAGGTCCTCGACCAGCGCCAAGAGTTCCTCGGTCGTGACGTTGTCGGGAGGCGTGTGCTTCTCACTGTAGATACCAAGCTGTTCGCAGCTTTTCACCTTGTTGCGAACGTAAATTTCCGACGCCGGGTGGTGGCCCGCCAGCACGACCGCCAAACCGGGACGAAGTCCGGCCGCTGTTAGCTCTTTCACCTGTTCGCCGATTTCGCTTTTGATCTGCGCCGCGATGCGAGTGCCGTCGAGAACCATGGCCGACATTCGATCCTCCTCTCGTAAAGACTTATCTTATCGCTTCGTCAGTGGAAGATTGTCGCGAAGAATGCGCCCACCTTGCTGAAAAGCCCGCGCTTCTGTTCCTTCTGGGCAACCACCGGCGCCGGTCGCTCCGCGTGCGTTTTCTGGAGCTGCGGAGGAGGCAGCACAACCGGGTCAAGCTGCAACACTTGGTTGTGCTCCAGCTTTAGGGTTGCCACCGTCTCGGCGAGGTCGGGCGCGGGATCGTCGGCGCGGAAGACCAGCGGCGCGCTAACCGCGATGTGAACGTCTTGGTCCGCTGGAGGCGGCTTGGGAGCGGGCGGCGTTGGCTTGGATTCCGCCGCAGGAGGAGGCGGCGGCGGTGCTGCTCTCGCTACCTGCGTCGGCGGAATCGCCTGAGATAACGGGCATCCACAATGTTGCTTCGTTGCCGCGGCTTCGCTGAGGTGTCCGCCCTTGAATAAGACGGCTTCGTTTGGTTTCACCTGGTAGGTGGCATCGCCCATGGTCTCGGAAACCACGATAGCGGCCACGTTCCACGGCAAGGACTGAACGCAGGTATCCCCTTGCGGGCTCACCTTCACGGCAATGTGCACCGTGCCCGGACCGGGCAGCAGCAGCCGCAAATCCGGGGTCAGCAGCGTGTCCGCCGCGGCGCCCAGCGGATAATTCATCTCCAGATTGCCACTATTCAAGCTGAACATCAGCTCGCGTCCGTTCTGCGATGCGTTAACGGAAAGATTCGTCCCCGAACAAACCAGCAGACTGCCACCACGCTCCAGCTTCAGGGTGGCGTTTTGCGCCCCCGCGGCAATCGAGGAGCCACTTAGGACGCTGGTGCCGGAACCGGCGAGAATAACCGATCCTTTCACCCGCGCGTCGGTCGCGTACAGCTCGCCCAAAGTCTGCTGCGCCTCAGCCGTGCAGCACATCCCGAGGACGAGCACTGCTAGCACGAGCAGAAAGCGATGGAGAGGCGACAGCATTGAATCACTGAGTATCAACAATGGGGTAATCCTGACGATAGCACCTTGAGGGACGTTCAACAATCCGAGCCCGGACGCTTCTTCCAAAGATGCGCACGAAAACGTGTGCACGTTTGAAGCCCCGCTCGTGAACGATTACTCTTAAAGCATCTGCATGGCAAACAGCCGCAAGAACGGCCGTCCGTATCCGAAACTGGTTTTCGGCGAAACGCTGAGCGTCGCGGTTCAGACTTTTCGCACCAACAAGATGCGGTTTATCTTGACTGCTCTGGGCATGGTCATTGGGACGGCGTCGCTGATCCTGGTGGTCACCGTCGGGCTCACGGGCAAGCAGTACATCATCCAGCAGATCCAGAATATCGGCTCGAACATGATGGTAGCGGAGTATGAGGGGGGCAGTAAGTATGGCAGCCAGAACTCGAGCGATCTGCTGACCCTCGCGGACTGGGATGCGGCGCGTGAGCGGGTGCCAGGCATCAGTGCATCCTCGCCGATGATCGAGTTTCACGACCAGGTCCCGATCCCTGGCGGCCAGCAACGCGAGATTGTGGCGCTGGGTGTCTCGTGGCAGTACCGCTATGTTCGCAACCTCAACATTTTGGCTGGGCGCTTTTTCGACGATGGCGACACCCGGGCACGCAATAAAGTCGCGCTTATCACCCAGATTCTTGCCAACACCCTCTACGGCTCACAAGATGCAGCCATCGGGCAGCAGATCAAACTCAGCGGTCTGCCCTTCACCGTAATTGGCACCTTCAAGGAACGGGTTGACACCTTTGGCGAGTCGGAAATTTCCGATAACACCATGTTGATTCCCTACACGGTGGCGCGCTTCTTTACCGCCGGCGACACCGTGAAGCAGTTGTTCTTTTCCGTGTCGGACTCGGCCGAAGTCCCGCGGGCGACCGCAGAAATTCATGATGTGCTGCAATCGCGGCACCGCCCCGAATCGGTGTACAAGGTGTACAACCTGACCCAGCTTCTCTCGGTCGCCGCCAAAACCGCGAACACCTTGACCACCGTGCTGTTGCTCATTTCCGTACTTACCCTGCTGGTCAGCGGCGTGGGCATTATGAACATCATGCTGGCGACGGTGAATTCCCGCATTCGCGAAATTGGCGTGCGCAAAGCTGTCGGGGCCACCAACTCGGAGATTCGCGCGCAATTTTTGACTGAGGCCATACTGATATCGCTGGCGGGGGGATTCCTCGGGACTTTCCTCGGCCTGGCGCTGCCCTTCTCGATACGATTCATCACCAACTACCGTGTGCCGATCTCCGGCTGGTCAGTCATCATCGCGGTGGTGGTTTCAAGCCTGGTAGGGGTGATCTTCGGCACCGCGCCCGCGGCCCGGGCCGCGAACTTGGATCCGGTGGAAAGCCTGCGCTACGAATAGTCTGCCTAGCGGGTCCGGATTTCCTATGACTTGGCGCCGTCTGTGATTCGCGCCGTGACCAGCCGGGCAGCCTTCACGGCGCTGACCACCTTGCCGGAAAAGACGAAAATTTCTCCCTTTTCCCGCTCCAGGATATACAGTGTCCTTCGGTCCTGGGCTGGGTTGTCTTCCACGACGCGAATGGTGAAGCGCGAACCAAGGTAGACCGCGTCTTTCGATGCCGGCACGGCGAGAGCGGAGTCTGTTCGCATGGCCTCAAACCTGGTGGACGCGAAGGGCTCGAAATCAGGCCGGTTCAGCAAGGGCTGGTACATCTCGGGCATCGGCTCCTCGGGATTTGTTGTGGTCCAGTGGTTCGTGTTTTTGGCTGAACCAAAGAGCGACCGGGGAGAGCTGCCGTAGGGATCGAAGGCGGTGAATGGGCCGTCCACCACGACCAGCGATATCCCCTGCAACTCTCGCGGAAGTTGAATCAGGATCTTCTCGGCGACTTGGTATTTCACGCCCTTGAAGAGGCCGCGTCCCGGTCCTAATCCGTAAGTCGCCCACACAACATAGTCATATTCCCGGCGCATGTCCGGCGTGAATGCACGCCGATCGAACGGAATGTTGAGCGCCTGAATCCGCGCCGATAACAGCTCCCGCAAAATGTCCGGGTCATAGATCTGTTCGTCCACTTCGTAGCACTTGTCGATGAAGCCGAAATTCATCCACTCAGGGCGGCAGGGCTTTACGCTGAGATGGAACTCGGCCATCACTTTTTCGAACAATGCAGGAGGCGTCTGCGAGCCCTCGTGGGGGATGGCGTAATAATGCCGGCTGTTGCGCACGATTGCGGGTGCGAATGTGGTCAGGAACTCCGCCCGGGCCTCCAAGGTTTCGCGGATCGTCTCGGGGCTTCGCGGATAATGATATCCGGAATGAATGCGGTACTGATTGATGGCGGACGCGGCGCGCAGGATACCGAGCGGGTCAAACAGCCGAACATCGTGGCCGGCCTCCGCCAGACTGATCGCAATGGTAGCCCCGTACACTCCTGCGCCCGCGACTGCAACTCTAGCTCTCATTCTGACCTTAGACCTCGTTCCTTAGGACCCAGCCTTGGGCGCGACCGGCACCAGTATTCCATCCCGGATGAAATATTCAACTCCACGCCAGCGGATCGTCTTGCGGCCAAAACTGATCACCCAGATGATAAAGGCCATCGCGTCCCACACCGGGATGAGGGGCATTGTCTTCCACAGGCCGCGCTGTTTCATGCCCCAGACGCCGATCAACCAGGTCATGGCGACTCGAAGTAAGGCATAGCCACCGAGGTATCCGAGGGCAACCTCCATTGAGGGATGAGTTGCAATCGCGACCAGCACCCAGGGCAAGCCCAAGGTGAAGATCAACCCGAAATGCCCCCACGGCCGCATGAGCCGCATTACGGTCATCCAGCGAACGCGTTTGTAAAACAGATCGTTGAGCGATGCGAAGTCGGCAACCGTTTGTATCACGTACGGTAGTAGCTTGACCTCATATCCCAGCTCGGCGATCAGACGGCCCACGCGAAGGTCATCGGCCGGACGATTTTCAATTGCCTCGTAGCCGCCGAAGGCCGCGATGTTCTTGCGCGTGGTAATGATGCTTTGTCCAAAGGTGAACTTCACCCCGTCCAATTGCCAGGCCACAAAGATTCCGGCCCAGAAGTCGGAGATCATCCCGATCGATTGCAATTCCTGGACGAGGGTGGTCTCTTTGGTAGAGACATACACACAAGTGGCCCCTCCAACTCTAGGATCGCGAAAAGGCGCGGCCACGGCTCGGAGGTAATCAGGCCGGACTCGGACGTCGCCGTCGGTGATGACCAGCAAATCATATTCAGCTTCGTTCACCAGGCGTACCAGCCGGGCAATTTTGTCATTGATTGCGCTACGGCCGGAACCGAAAAGCAGACGAATACGACGTTCGGGAAAGTCATGAATCAGTTTTTTCAGAACCGGCAGCGCCGGATCATCGGTGTCGACGCAAAAAAGAATTTCGTACTCGGGATAGTCCTGACGGCAGAAACTGGCGTAATTCTCGTAGGCCTCAACGTCGAGTCCGCGGATGGGCTTCAGACAGCTTATCGGGGGCGTGTAGTCAGAATCGGGAGGAGTCCGCTCTTGGCTCCAGAATCGCGCAGAACTGTAAAGGGCCAGCAGATAGTAAATGCCGGGAATCGCAGCAACAGCGAGGACTATGTAGCTGGGGACCGTCAACCCGTCTGCTCTCCAACCATGGGCTTAACTTGTTTCACGGGAACCTGACCGAGGAAAACAATGTCGTGGGGACCAACTCTTCCCGGCGGAAAAAACTAGGAACCGAATCGACTCTGTTCCGAGACCCTCAGACTTCGCTTGAAATGTGGAGTGTAACATGTGAGGAAATCTCCCGTCGAACGGACGCATTGCTCCGCAGTGTCGGCCAGAACGAGGTCGGCTCCAGCGGTGGGCTGGTTCGATGCCGAACGACATGACGGTTGTAACAGGGGTGCGATGGCATGCGCGTTTGCGTAACTGGCGGTACTGGTTTCCTGGGAACGGTCCTGGTGCGAGACTTGCTGGCCCGGGGAATTCCCGCCCGGGTGCTGGCGAGGCCGTCCCGGCGCGCCGACATGCTGGAAATCCAAGGTGCGGAAGTCGTGCGTGGAGGATTGGGAGACCCAGATTGTATAGCCCGCGCTGTTGAAGGGGCGGACACGGTCTATCATCTCGCCGCCAAGGTCGATACGCCGGGCCGCAGGGCCGATTTCCTCGAAACGAATGTGGCCGGAACCGAGAGAGTCCTGACTGCATGTCTCCAGCAGGGTGTCGGCCGCGTGGTGTATGCCAGTTCACTGGCGGTTTACGGCCCTGTTCCAAACGGGCAGCGGATCGACGAGAACACTCCCTACGATGAGTCACCGCAGCTGCGCGACTTCTACGCCCAATCGAAGATTCTGGCCGACCAACTGGCCGTCACGTTCGCACGCGAAACGACATTGCCGATCACGATTCTCAGGCCCGGGATCGTCTATGGTCCCGGCAAGCAACTTCCGGTGGGCCTGCTGGGATTCACGCTGGGCAAGACCAACTTCGTCTTCGGTAATCCCAACTATCGCATTCCGCTGAACTACGTTGAAAATTTGGTAGATGCTATGCAAGTGGCTGTGCAATCCGCCGGAGGGCAGTTTCAGCAATTCAATCTTGTTGATGACGATGAACTCACCCTGGCGAAGTACCACGAGGCAAAAGCGGCGGTGGACAAAACAGTGACGCATTTTTCCCCCGGCTGGCCGGTCCGGCTGGCGGGGCCTTTCGCCGAGATTGCAATCCGGATGCTGCCGGTCGGAGGCAGTGTGCGATTTTTAAAGCATCAGTTAAACCGGGCCTTGCAGGACCGCTGGTATGACACGCGTCGAATCCGCGAAGAAACCGGATGGGCGCCGAAAGTCGGACTGAAAGACGCCTTGCACCGCACCTGGAAAGCTGGCCGCTGAGTCGCTCCAGAACGAGGCGCTAAGCAATATCGCCGAGTTGAGGCAGGGACAAAGCGCTGAAGCCTACACCTGAAGTACGTCGCCTTCGCGCGCAACCATCTGGTACAGCACGGGATTGACGAAGAATCCGATGAACAGTCGTGAGATAAGACCGGCCACGATGACGATGGCGAAAGGCTTCTGGGTGGCTGAGCCAATGCCGGTGGACAAGGCCGCGGGAAGCAGGCCGAGACATGCCACCAGCGCCGTCATCATGATGGGACGAAGTCGCAGGAGCGAGGCCTCTCGCGTCGCAGTGGGGATGTCCATTCCTTCCAGCCGGAGCTTGTTGATGTAAGACACCAGAATGACCGCCGTCTCGACAGACACACCCAGTAACGCCACCAGCCCCAGGACTGACGAAACGCTGAAAGGTGTGTGAGTGAGCTTCAGCGCCACCAGGGCGCCCACCGGTTCGGTCATGATCACGCCCAACGCGATGGTGACAGGGAATTTGAAGTTCCCGTAGAGCGCAAACAAGATCATGAAAATGAGAACTACTGCGAGCGGGCCGATTAAGGAGATCTGTGCTTTGGCATCCAGAAATTGACTATACTCGCCGCCCCAGGATAACCAGTAGCCTTGGGGCAGAGAGACCGCTTGACTGACGGCCTTTTGGCCATCTTTTACGGCGCGCTCGAGGTCGCGTCCTTCAATGCTGTACTGCACTCCGATGTAGCGGGAATTGTTCTCGCGGTAAATGAAGGACGCGCCGTTTCCCTGGCGGATGTCGGCGAGCTGGCTGACTGGGATCTGCTTGCCGTCGGGAGTACCGACCAGTAACTCGCCGATCTCATGCGCGCTGCTGCGGAATTGGGGCTGCATGCGCACCACCATGTCGAACACTTTCTCGCCCTGAATGACCTGGGTTACGGCTTGTCCCCCTACGGCAGCCGAAATTACCGCCTCCACATCGGCGACATTGATTCCGTAGCGCGCAATTTTGTCGCGGTCCACATCGATCAACAGGCTGGGTTGCCCAAGTTCGCGCACCACGGTCAAGTCGGTAAACCCCGGGGTCTTGGAGAGCGTGTTCTTGATCTGGACTGCTTTGTCCTGGAGGACGGTCAAGTCGTCTCCGTAGATTTTGACCGCCAGGGAACTTTTTAGTCCGGTCAAGGCCTCATCGACCGCGTCTTCCGCCGGCTGCGTGTAGTTGAAGATGATTCCGGGAAATGCGGTCAGTTTCTTGTTGATGGACTCAATCAACTTGTCCTTGGTATTAAGGTCGCCGCTCCAGGCTTTGTCGTTGTAGGGTTTTAGTCCAACGTAGAATTCGCAATTAAAGAAGCCGGTCGGGTCGGTGCCATCGTCGGGCCGTCCCAACTCTGATCCGACCACCGTGATTTGCGGATATGACATCAGGACTTTGCGTATCTGGGGAGCAATACTGCTCGCCTCTTCGAACGAGATGGTGTAGGGCATGGTGGCCCGCACCCAAAGCGCGCCCTCGTCCAGGTGGGGCATGAATTCTCCACCGATAAATGGAATCAGAATAAGCGTCAAGCCGAAAATCAAAGTCGCGAGGGCCATGATCAGTTTGGGACGCGCCAGTGCCCAGTCCAATTGCTTCGCGTACTGGTCCTTCATCCACTCGTAGGCGCGGTTACGATGCTCACGAACCCCGCTCTTGAACCAGTAAGAGGACAGAACGGGAACCAAAGTGAGCGTCAAGATCAGCGCGCCCACCAACGCGAACGACATGGTCTCGGCCATGGGATGAAACAATTTTCCGGAGGGCCCGCGAAGCGCGTAGATGGGAAGATAACCCGCCAGGATGACGGCTACCGAATAAAAAATTGGCCGATCTACGTCCTTTGCCGCGGCGAGAATGACTTCATTCAGCTTATAGTTCTGTCCTTGCCGCAGCGCGAGCTCACGGTAGATGTTTTCCACCATCACCACCGTGCCGTCAATGATGATGCCGAAATCGATGGCGCCAATCGACAGCAGGTTGGCGGCGCCATCGTGGGCATGCAGCACGATGAAGGCAAACAGCAGGGCCAGCGGGATTGTGAGCGCTACGATGATGGCCGCACGTAAATTGATCAGGAAGAAAATCAGGACAATCAGCACCAGGACCATACCGCGGAGCAGGTTATCTTCCACGGTATCGGTGGTCAGCTTCACCAGGTCGCTGCGATCGTAAAAGGGGTGAACCTTGACGTCGGGCGGAAGAATGGTCTGGTTCAGTTTCTCGGTTTGGGCTTCCACGCTCTTAAGAACGTTTTGCGTCTGCTCTCCACGCAACATGAGAATGACGCCTTCCACCGCATCGTCATTGTTCTGGTAACCGAATTCGCCCAACCGGGGCGCATGTCCGATCACGACATCGCCGACGTCTTTTACGCGGATGGGCGCGCCGTTGTTGCTGCCGAGAACGATGTTGCCAATGTCGTCCGTGTTGCGGACCAATCCAATGCCGCGCACGTAATAGAACTGGCCACCCTGCGAATAAAATCCACCACCTGCATTGGAGTTATTCGCGGTGAGGGCGGTCATGACTTGCGGAACGGTCAAGTGATATCCGTAGAGTCGGGCGGGATCCAGCAGCACCTGGTACTGCATCGTTGTGCCGCCAAATCCAGAGTCATCGGCGACACCACGGACAGAACGATAAGCCCGCTCTACCACCCAATCTTCGATGACCTTCAGTTCCTGCGGACTGCGGTCGGGACTTTCGAGCACATAGCGATACACCAGGCCGCTGGGGCTAAACAGCGGGGCCATCGACGGGGTTACTCCAGAAGGCAGATTGGCATCGGCAATTCGCTGAAAGACGATTTGCCGCGCGAAGTAATCGTCCGTACTGTCTTCAAATGTCAGGATGACATCCGAAAGACCGTACAGCGAGATGGACCGCATCACCACCATGTGCGGCACGCCGTTCATCTGCAGTTCCAGAGGCAGGGTGACGAGGCGTTCCACTTCTTCTGCGGCATGGCCGGGCCATTGCGTGATGAGTTCGACTTGCGGAGGGGAAAGGTCAGGATAGGCATCCACCGGCATGCGCTGGAACGAGATGATGCCCGCGACCATTATGAAGCCGGTCAGCATCAACACCAGAAACCGCTGACGCAGAGACGCTTGTACGATTCGGTGAATCATTCAGATGTGGACGCCACTGTCCGTCTCACAGTTCCTTTTCCCAGAGTGTGACTGCGTTCCCCTAGCGCTGCAGCGAATTCGCAAACTGCAGGAACAGGCTGCCATTGCCGACGACTCGATCACCAGGTTTTAGCCCGCTGGTGACTTGAGTTTGTCCATTCAGACTGTCGCCAAGAGTTACCGTGCGCCGCCCGAACTGCTGCGGAGAAGTCTCGACATAAACGAAGGGCATGTTCTCGCTGTCCCGCAGAACGGCAGAATCCGGGAGCGCAATCGCATTTTGGATGACGCCTGCATCCACCGACGCCACCACATACATGTCCTTCTTTAACTTCAGTCCCGGGTTGCCGGTCTCGATGCGCGCCTGCAGGGTGCGGGTGTTCGGATCCAGCGAAGCCGCCACATAGGAAATGCGCCCGTGAAAGATGTCAGGATACGATTCGGTTTGAATCGTGACCGGGTCTCCCACGCGCACATTAGGCAAATCCTTTTGATAAACATTCACCAGCACCCACACATTGCTGGTATCGGAAACCATAAAGCATTGTGTGGCGCCGGTCTGTATCAACTGACCCACAGCCACGTTCTGTTCGACCACCTGGCCGGCAATGGGCGCCCTGACCGGGACCTCGAACGTAGGCGGAGATTTCACCAGAGCATCCGGATTGGTGATCCCAAGGACCTTCAGGGCAGCTTCGGCAGCAGCCAAATCTCCGCCCGCCTGGACCTCGGCCGACTCCGCCTGCTCCAGATTCTGCTCGGCGATGGCATGGTGCTGGTACAAGTCTTTCGCACGCGCGGAGGCCTGCTGTGCCAGAACGTATGCAGCTTTTGCCTTTAAGTAATTAGTCCGGAGTTGGGAAAAGTCGGGACTGGCCACGTATAGCATGGGCTCAGCCGGCGTCACCCTCTGCCCGGGAACAACAACGATCCGGCTAACTGGCCCGCTGACCTGCGTAATCACTGGGGTGGTATGGAAGCTGTTATAGGCAACGGAGCCGGTTAGCCGCAAGGTGCGCTGCAAGGTGGTCGGTTCAACCGTCAACACCTGGACATGCGACATCTGGTCCTGCGGAATGGTGAACAATTCGGCGGTCGAATGGTTCGCGGAGTGATTCTGTCCGCCTGCATCAGATCCGGCGCCATGACACCCGACACATCCCAGCATGATCGCCGAGGCAACGGTCAACGCCGCCACGCCGAGCCAGCGACCTTTGGATATCTTCACGGAAGGTTCCTCGTTCCCACAGCTTCCTTCAACTGCTCGAGCGCGGTCATGTAGGAAGACAGTGCCTGGCGATAAGCCAACTGAGTAGCCCGGTAACTGCGTTCCGCATCGAGGAAGTCCAGCAGGCTCGCGGCGCCCCGCTTGTAAGCATACTCACTGATGTCACGCGAGTCCTGTGCCTCCTTCAAGTATCCCGAAGCATAAAGTTGTACCACTTCTTCGTTACTGCGGAGCGCTTCATAGGCATCGCTAACGTCCGATAGCACAAGGTCGCTACCTGACGCCTGCAACTCCTGGGCTTGGGTAAGCGCGTAGCGAGTGCGCGCAATCTCGCCCTGATTTCGGTTGAAGATGGGCACGGCAAAATTTACGAAGAAGGAAGCGCTATTTTCGCCCGCAACGTGGGTATAGTCGGCGGTGCCATTCACATCTTGTTTGCCGTTGGCTTTCGCCAGCATAATCTGGCTTTGCGCAGCGGTTACCCCCAATTCGGCAGCCCGATAATCCGGGCGTTCCTGTAACGCCCTCGTCTGCAAGTCCTCCAGCTTCGCCTTAACGGACAGATACGACAAATCGCCGACCACATCATAATTGGCGGGAACTGCGTCATAGCCAAGCAATTCCCGCAAGGCAACCAGTGCCTGCACTCTGGCCAGACGGGCGGATGAGACGTCCGTCTGAAATTGCAGCAGTTGCAGCCTGATCTTGAGGTAGTCGCCTTCGCTGATGTAGCCCGATTGATACTGCGCCTGGGCAATATCAACCGTCTGCTGAAAGCTCTTCAAGTCTTGCAGGGCAAACTGCAGGGTCGATTCCGCCAATAGGACCGCGATGAACTGCTGCGCCACGTTAAATGTAAGAGTTCGCTCCGCATCCGTCGTCTGAGCCCGAGTAACGGCGGTCTGGTCCTGTGCGGCCTGCAAGCGGCGCTGCCGTTTGTGACCGCGCTCGAATAGATATCCGATGCCAATGTCGAACTGCTGGGTCTGGTTAAGGTTGTCCGCGCTGAAATCGTTGGGACTAAAAATGGGAACGAACTGGGAATCAAAGAGAAGCGTGGGATTGGGACGAAGGTTGGCGGTGATTTCCTGGGCCTGGTTCTGAAGAATTAACGTACGCGTGGCCTTGAGCGAGTGATTGTGCACAAGCGCCAAGTCAATCGCCTGATCAAGCGTGATCAGCGCTGGGGTTTGCGCCTCAACGGCGGGGGCGAGCAGCAGCAACAGCGTGGTCGCGGCCAGAATGCTGATCCGGAGGTGCCGTGGGCGCATAGAGGTTAAGCCAAAGTGCAACAGCCTTGGGGCGAGCTAGAACGATCAGACGATTGAGTACGCCCCCAGGCGTTCGTATCCGTACCATCCCCCTGGAAATCAAAAGCTACCTTCGCGCCGCGAAATAGCGCCGACAGCCTTCCCTGAGAATGTAAACCACTTGGGCAGTAAACACATTGTAAATCGGGAAGTTGCAGGCCGACCAATTGCAGGACCTGCAACTGCGCGGTGACATCCGGCAGCAGGACTGAGTTCAACAAAGCCGTCACTCGTCACACTAAGTCGGGGGGAGGGTGGTTCTCGGGCTGGAATTACAAGTGCACTTCCGTCAAATCGATCGGCAGAGTTGGCTTCGAGGCGTATAATCCCATTTCCCGTTGAAAGGATGCGCATGGACATTCGACAAATCCTCACTGACCTCAACCGCGAACGTAATCGCCTCGATCAAGCCATTGCTGCGCTGGAAGGTCTCAGTTCCAAGCTTGCCAGCCGTCGTGGCCGTCCTCCCGGAGCGAAGCAAGCGAAATCAGCAGCCACTCGCAAGACTGGTGGCATTACTGCTGCCGGACGTCGGCGGCTCTCCGAGATGATGAAGAAGCGCTGGGCCGAACGCAAGAAGAAGGCCGCCCCAAAGCGCAAGCCGATGAGCGCCGCCTCCCGAAAGCGTCTCTCCGAAATGATGAAGAAAAGATGGTTGGAGAGGAAGGCCAAGACGGCTTAGCTCAAGCCCGGACACCCCAACTCGCAATCTGCTTTAGGCGGTTTGTCTTCGGAGGTTTGCCTGCGCGCCAGGGCGGCTCGGCCATCGCCAATTCCTAGGCGTAGTCAATCGGATGGCGCTCGAGCCAGTGTTGATCGCGGACCACCCCCATCTGCTGCAGGGAAGAGCGGCCCATGCTTGCCGAGAGTTCACGAGTCTTCCAGGCGAATCCGGCACAAAATCCGATTGCGCTACCTAGCATGCTCCAGGCAATCGTTTTTGGAAGGCGATCGCGACGGCCGTTCGCGTAGAAGCGCAGGACGCCGGCGCAGGCTCCAATGGTAGCCAGACTTAACGATGCACGCGCAGATTGGGTTAGGATCGCGGAAAGAGGCTGTCCATGGAGATGGGATTCCCGGCCGCTGCGCAGCCCCGATACTCCGGACTTGACCAGCGTTCGACCGTAGCGAAGATATGCCGTTGAGTATCCATCCGGTTTCATAAGACAATCTCCTTCGAAGCTGCATCGCGAGAGTGGAGCTCTGTTGACCGATTCGCCCAGCGGTGGACCGGTATTCACACCGACTACCATATCTATCGCACGTAAGCGCCATCCGAGTCTGTGCCCCGCGTCACGTCTCACTCAGGGCTTAATCACAGCCCCACGTATATGGATGTCTTACCAGCTTCAGGGTTTCGGGTAGAACCAGCGAATGCGACACTTGAGCCGATTATTCAAGGTCGTCCGTAGTTTGTCGCGTCATTCTGGAACCGTTCTAGCGTTCCGCTATAGTATGAAACTCAGTACCATGACGGACGAAGTCACGCGCACGCAGGCCGCAGCCGCCGGGCCAGGCGCCACGCTGCTGTATGACGACTGGTATCCGGCGCTACGATCCTCGAAAATATCCGGCAAGCACATGGCGACGGCCATGCTGCTGGGCATTCCGCTGCTCCTGGGGCGAACTGCCGCGGGCCGATACTTCGCCATGCGCGATACCTGTCCGCACCGCGGCATTCCGCTTTCCTACGGATGGTTCGATGGCCGGCAGGTCACCTGCAAGTATCATGGCTGGTCGTTCGAGGCGGTATCGGGGCAGTGCTGCGAAATTCCTTCGCTGACGAGCCACAACTCTCTCGACCCTACTCGCATTTATGCGGCTGCGTTTCCCTGCGAGGAGCGCGACGGCCATGTATGGGTTTACGTTCCTCAGCCCGGCAGAGGCAAGCTGCGGGTGGATGATCCGGTGAAATTGCCTGCCGTTCCAGAAGTCCCCAAGTTCAGCCAGCGGTATCGCAGCGCGCACCTTTGCGCCGACCTGCCCTGCAACGTGGACCACGGCATTATCGGGCTCATGGATCCGGCGCACGGGCCTTTCGTTCATCAGGCTTGGTGGTGGCGTTCGAAGCAGAGCATCCACGAGAAAGAAAAGCAGTTTGAGCCCACCGACAGCGGCTTCCGCATGACCGCACATCAACCCTCGGCCAACAGCGCGCCTTACAAGCTGCTGGGAGTTTACGGTCAACCGATCACGACCACCATCGACTTCGTGCTGCCCAACCGGCGTTACGAAATCATCCGCTGCGGCGAGAAATGGTTCGCCAGCCTCACCACGGTCACGCCGACAACTGAGAACCATTGCCGGATCGACGTCTGCGCGGCATGGAACATCTTTCTCCACGTGCCGTTTCTCACCGTGATCGCCAAGTTCTTCGGCCGACGCTTCGTTCGCCAGGACCAGCTAACCATGATCCAGCAGGCTGAAGGGCTGAAACATAATCCCAGCCTGATGCTGATTGACGATGCGGACCGGCCGGCCAAGTGGTATTTCGAACTGAAACAGGCGCGATTGGAGTCGCAAGCCACGGGCGCTCCCATGCGACATCCCATGAGCGGGCCGGTGACGCTACGATGGAGAAGCTGAGCGAAGCAGATCAGTGGGTTGTGAGGTTGTGACCCGCAGAGCAGACGGCGCCCGCCGGAGTGGAGGACGCTTTGTTTTGCGCAAAGCACCAATTCACTTGTTCACGCGAGAACTCGTTGACCACGCTTGCCGGCACATCTGCGTCTTTGACTTCCTTGAACTCGAAGGTCATGCTTCCGTCCGGCGCAACCCCTGCCAGCAGATACCCATAGACGTCGGTCATAGCAACGCTGGCAGCGGCGTGGTCCTGCGGCAGGCGATAGCGCACCGCGCCGGCAGTGCCCACAATCCATCCGGGCAACACGTCGCTGCTGGCATGGCAGGCGGTGGCATAGATGTTATTCATCACAAAGTGCGAATGGCTCGCCAGCACATACACGTTCTTCTTGGTGGTATGACGAAAGGCTATCAACTCATCATAAGCAGTTCGCCCGCTGCTTCGTTCCTGCGCCGACTCATTCATGCTGTGCCCGGCGGACAAACTGTCGGGCAGCGCTTCGTGCATCCCAAGAACGACGGTGCGGATTGAGCTGTCCTTCGCGTCGTTGGCCAGGACGCCCTTCAGCCAAGTCATCTGGGTGGCATCGAACTCGTCTGTCGTGGCATTGTCCAGGCTGATGAAATCGACGCCGCGCTCGATCCAGTGATAGTACGTCTTCAGAACGTGGTCGTTGGGATCGTCTGCCAGCCGCCGCCGCTGAAGCACAGGCTGATCAAGCCAATCGGCGAACTGCGCGACGTACTTCTCCCTGGTCATGGGAGAAATCATTTCGTGATTGCCCATCGCCAGGAACACTGGCAAGTCCCCGAACGGTTTCAGTTGGTGCTGGATGAAGTCAGGCCATGCACTGGCGAGATAGTCGCTAATGGTGGAAGCCGGATGAGTGTGAAGATAGTCCTCGTCGAAGGCATAGATGGCGCGATAGTCGCCGAGATGCCAATAGAAGGCCGCGCCATCGCGGCGGACTCCCTGGGCGATCGCGGGCATCACGATGTCACCACAGTTGCGCGAGTCGCCCGATACCGCGAATTTCCAGCTCGCCGCGGAGTTGGGCTGCTGTTGCGCTACCAGTGATGCAGTCGCGCACACTAGCAGAAGCAGAGCCAGAATCCCGATTCGAATTGAGAATTCTTGTCTGGCCCCCGATTTCACGAATGGCAGGCTTTTCCGGCAATCGAGCATGGTTCCCTCACAGCGTGCGCCCTGCAGCGGCATTTTAGCGCTTCTATACATTAACTGATTGCATATTCCCGGTGGAGAATTTCATCTCGCGGCCTTGCATTGATATTCGGGTGCTAACGAGATAAGCTGTGCCATCTCATTCCTGTGCTGCGCCTATTGGAGAATCTATGCCATCTGGATTTCGCCGGGTTGCTGTGTCATTGTTCGCAGCCTGTGTCCTGTTCGGCTCTGCTACTTTCACGCTCGCAAAGCAGGATCCAACTAAGCCTGACGAAGCGCGCCTGAAACCGGCCTATCGCTTCCAGCGCAATCATTGGGTGTACGTTCACCTCGAAGGCTCTCCCGCCGACATCGGATATCAGCACGGTTACCTGTTGGCGCCCGAGATCGCAGGTGGTGTTAACACCGTTCGCGCGGTGACCACGCACAACACCAAGCGCGATTGGAATTTCTATCGCGCCACCGCACAGAACATTCTGTGGAAGCATGTTGACCCGGAGTATCAGCAGGAATTGCAAGGCATCGTGGATGGCCTGCACGCCCACGGCGTAAACCTGGATCTGTGGGACGTGGTGGCTTTGAACGCCATGGAAGAACTTCCTGACTACTACGTTCCCTGGCTTAACAAACAGGAAAAGCGGGCGGACGCGCCCGTCCTCAAGGCGCCGGGCAACTGCAGTGCGTTGGTTGCGACTGGATCGATGACCCGGGACCACAAGCCGGTCATTGCCCACAGCAACTGGACCGACATCGCCACCGGTAGCCGCTGGACCATCATCTTCGACATCGTTCCCACCCGCGGTTACCACATGTTGACCGATGGTTTCCCGGGGGTGATCGTCAGCGACGATGATTTCGGCATCAACTCCGCCGGACTCATGGTCACCGAGACCACCATCACCGGCTACGCTTTGTTCGATCCCAACGGCGTGCCTGAGTTTGTGCGGGCGCGCCGGGCGATGCAGTATGCCAGCTCGATCGATGAGTACGTGCGGATCATGCTCGACCACAACAATGGCGGATACGCAAACGACTGGCTGCTGGCCGACAATAAGACCGGTGAAATTGCGCGCTTTGAGATCGGCCTGAACATGCATCGCGTATGGCGGACCAAGGACGGCTACTTTGTCGGTTCAAACTTTCCCAGCGACCCTGACTTCATCAAGAAAGAAACCGATTTCGATCCCCGCAACATGGGCAGCTCAATGAATGCCCGTCACCAGCGCTGGGAAGAACTGATGGCGCAGAATAAGGGGCAGATCGATGTCGAGATGGCGAAGAAATTTCTTGCCGACCACTGGGACAGCTACGAAGCCAAAGAAGACCGCGATGAGCGCTCCCTCTGTGGCCATGTCGCCAACTCGCCGCGGGGCGTGCCCGAGTGGGAGCGGCCACCGTATGCTCCCGAGGGCGCGGTGACGGCCCAGGCCGCTGACAGCACCATGGCGAAGAACATGATCCTGCAAGCGCGCGCCGGGTATCCCTGCGGAGAGGATTTCATCGCCGACAAATTCCTGAAGGAGCACCCCGAGTTTGAATGGCAGCGCCCCGTCTTGCCGGACATGAAGGGCAATCCCTGGGCTGAGTTCAAGGCCGCCGACAAACAATGAGCCGTTTCCTTCGCGGCTAATTGATTCCCTAGCGCAAGACATCGACTTGAGGTCAATTGACGTCGCACAATTCTGCAACTTACGTGTTGCAACAAGCATCTAGTTAACCGAGCTGGGAGGTTCGCTGACCGCCCTGTCTTGAGGAGGATGCGCATGTTCCACAAGCTCTTTGCCACTTCGAATGACTTCGCACTCACCGTCGTGCGCCTGATACTCGGCGTGACCTTCTTTATGCACGGCGCGCAAAAAATGCTTGGCTGGTTCGGAGGGTATGGTTTCCACGCCACGATGGGGACGTTTACCCATTACTTGGGAATTCCGGCGCCGCTGGCCTTCCTGGCAATCTGCGCCGAGTTCTTCGGTGGCCTCGGGCTGCTGGTTGGTCTGCTCAGCCGCATCGCCGCGCTGGGCATCATGGTCAACATGCTGGTCGCCATCGCAACCGTCCATCACGTGAATGGCTTCTTCATGAACTGGACCGGCCAGCAAAAGGGTGAGGGATTTGAATTCCATCTCCTGGCGATAGCGCTGGCGATCGTCGTGTTGATCAAAGGTTCGGGTGCTGTTTCCATCGATCGGGCGATAGCCAGCGAATAAGCACTACGCTGTCGGCCAGCGTTCGCACTAAACAAGGCAGCTACCTTGGCGATGGACGGTACGACAGCAAAACCTTCACGATACAACCCCGAGTGTCGCGGCGATTGGCTAGCTCTATTCAAGCTTGAACGAATCGGCGGGTGGGTTGGAATTGACGCTTCGTCCTGGGATTGTCATTACGAGCGAAAGCGAGGAATCTGCTGTTGTTTGCGCCTGTAACGACGCAGGGGAAAACAGCAGATCCCTCACGGCCAAGGCCGTTCGTGATGACAACTCAGAAATCGCGCAGTCGGACATTACTTTTGCAGTACTCAATAGGCCACTACCAGAAGATCAATTCATCTCGACGCAAGCCAGTCCATTGTCATAATCTCAGTTTCAAGTTTCTAAGGTCGGTCGCGTCTGCTTATGACTGCAACTAGCATTGCGATTTCAACTGAGGTGGCGAAGGCGCCCGAAATGTCTGCGCGGCTGGTCTCGCTGGACGTGTTTCGCGGCGCCCCCATCGCGGCCATGATCCTGGTCAACAACCCCGGAAACGGTGCTTCCTATTGGCCGCTTCGGCACGCGAAATGGAACGGGTGGTCCCCAGCCGATCTGATTTTCCCCTTCTTCCTCTTTATTGTCGGCGTCTCTCTTGTGCTTTCCTTTCGATCAAGACTGAGACGCGGAGATTCCACTCGATCGCTGGTCTTGCACACGGCGAAGCGAACCCTGATAATCTTCGCTCTTGGACTGCTGTTGAATGGCCTCCCCTCCTTCCATCTCGCGACATGGAGAATCCCCGGCGTTTTGCAACGCATTGCGCTGGCCTACTTCGCCGCCGCGATGATTACGCTTTACTGCAAGACCTATGCCCGCGCGCTATGGATTGCAGCTCTCTTGGCGGGCTACTGGCTGCTGATGCGATATGTGCCAGTGCCCGGATACGGAGTGCCCGGCCGCGATATGGCCTTTCTTGACCCCAACGCCAACCTCGCGGCATACCTCGACAGGAAGCTGATGATGGGCCACCTGTACGAAGGAACGCGCGATCCCGAGGGCCTGCTCAGCACTTTGCCGGCGATTGCTACCACGCTGTGCGGCGTTCTGACAGGGGAGTGGCTGGGCTCGAAGCACAATCCAACACAAAAGATGGCGAGAATGTTTGCCGCGGGTGCGACTGCGCTGGTTGCCGGGGAAGTTTGGAGCATCTGGTCTCCCATCAACAAGAACCTGTGGACCAGTTCGTACGTGTTGTTTACGGCGGGATGTGCGCTGCTGTGCCTGGCGATCTGTTATTGGATCACAGACATACAGCAGCATCGAGGCTGGTGGACCACACCCTTCGTCATCCTCGGCACCAACGCCATTGCGGCATACGTATTAGGGGAGTTGGTGGGAGTGCCGTTCCGTTGGCAGGACTACATTTTCCAGCATTGCTTCGCGCGTGGATTTTCTCCGGCCATGGCATCGCTGCTGTATTCGCTTAGCATAGTCGGGTTGTGTTTTCTGCCCATCTGGTGGATGTATCGCAGAAAAATTTTCCTCAAAGTTTGACGGCTGCAATCCTTCCGCGATTCCCGCGCCTGCCGCTAAGAGCCAACAAGACCTCGCTTCGCCACAGGCGTGCGCCATTGACGGCCTTTGCCCACTGACCTAATATCCGGAGCAATGGCAATTCAAGCCCCCAGCAGCGGCCAGGTATTGGGCCACTATCGGCTGATCGAGCAGATTGGGGCCGGGGGCATGGGTGTGGTCTTTCGCGCCCATGATGAGCAACTGCAGCGCGACGTCGCGGTCAAAATACTGCCCACTGGATTGTTCGCCGACGATGCTACCCGCAAGCAGTTCCGCACGGAGGCGCTGGCGGTTGGCAAGCTGAGTCATCCCAACATCGCCATGGCCTTCGACTTCGGGGAGGAACGTGGCGTTGATTATCTGGTCACGGAATACATCCCCGGGGTCAATCTGGACGAGATGCTCGGCCAGCAGCCGCTTCCGCAAAAGGAAGTCCTCGAATTGGGCATACAACTAGCGAGGGGACTGGAAGCGGCGCACCGCGAGCATGTCATCCATCGCGACCTGAAGCCGGGAAATCTGCGGGTCAACCCCGACGGCCAGTTGAAAATTCTCGACTTTGGCCTGGCCAAGCTGGTTGAACCCATAGAACTAGCTGAGACGGCCAACCTTAATACCAGTCTCTCGGTCACCGGAACCCTGCCCTACATGGCGCCCGAGCTGTTGCGGGCTGAACCTGCCGATGCCCGCTGCGACATTTGGGCAGCGGGCACGGTGCTTTATGAAATGGCGACGGGCAAGCGTGCCTTTCCGGACCGTCAGCCGTCGCTGCTGATCGATGCCATTCTGCATTACGATCCAGTGCGCCCTTGCCTGATTAATCCTGAGGTTTCGGCCGCTTTAGAAATGGTGATCCTGAAAGCGTTGGATAGGGATCCAGCTCTGCGCTATCAGACGGCGCGGGAGTTGCGAGCGGATCTTACCCGGATTTTCTCTGGTGATGAGCTGGCGACGGAAACAGTTCGTCGCACCAAGGTTTTCGAGGTCCAGCGTAGGGCCCGCAATCGAAAGGCTGCATTGGTCCTGGCAGCGCTATTACTGGCAGGAATCGCGGCGGGATATGGCGTCAAGCGCTGGTGGCCGCAACAGGCCTCGGCCAAGCAGCGGATTATGGCGGTGTTACCCTTCGACACCGTAGGTCAGGACCCGGCGACCAGCGCTCTCGGTCTGGGCCTGACCGAAACCCTGACCGCCAAGCTTGTCCAGGCCAGCGACACGGATGCCATCCAGGTAGTCTCGCCGCGCGATCTGCGCGACCAGGGAGTCAAGACCGCCGAAGACGCTCGCCGCGAGTTCGGCACCGATTTGGTTCTGGAGAGCAGCCTGCAGCGCTCCGGCCAGACTATACGCGTCAACTGCTATCTGGTTGACTCCAAGACCCACCGGCAGATCGCGGCCCGCAGCATGACCGTGGATGCCGGTGACACGTTCGGACTACAAGACCGGGTGGTGAGCGAGACGCTGGATATGTTGCCGGCACGAATCAAACCGGAACAACGGCAAAAGTTGAACGTTCGCCAAGATACCCAGCCAGCCGCTTACGAAGCGTACATACGCGGTCGAGGTTACATGCAGGAACCAGGTCCGGAAAATCTCGACAAAGCTATTGCGGAGTTTACCAATGCGGTCCACATCGATCCTAACTACGCGCTTGGCTATGCCACGCTGGGTAGTAGCTATTGGCTGGGATTTCAGCAATACGCAAAACCAAATGACTGGGTCGCGAATGCCTCCCGCAATTGCCAAAAGGCGCTATCGCTGAATCCGGAACTGGTGGCCGGCCACGTTTGCCTGGGAAGGCTCCTGACCGGTGCTGGCAAGTATGACCACGCCGTTGAAGAGTTTCAGCGCGCCGTGGGAGCTGAGCCGGGCAGCGAGGAGGCGCTTCTCGGTTTGGCCGAGGCATATACCCACTTGGGAGACTTTACTGCTGCCGAGTCAACCTACAAGAAAGCAGTTGCGCTTCGGCCCGAGTACTGGGGCGGATATAGTTGGCTGGGCGCATTCTATTTCGGACAAAATCGCTACCAGGATGCCGCGGCCGCCTTCCTGAAATCCACCCAACTGGCACCCAGTAACTATCTTGGCTACTTCAACCTGGGAGCGGCCTACGGTTTTGAGGGACGTTATGCGGAAGCCATAGATGCACTGAAGCATTCAATCGAACTGCGGCCTAGTTTGGACGCATATGGGAACCTGGGGTACATCTACACTCTAATGCACCGTTACCCCGAAGCGATCGCAGCCTTGGAACAGGCGCTCAAGATCGACGATCATGATTGGCTGAATTGGGGAAATCTGGGGGACGCGCTCTATTGGAGTCCGGGCCGGCGCGGTGAAGCCGAGGCCAAATATCGCAAGGCCATCTCGATCGCGGTTTCCAAATTAGAGGTCAATCCCGACGATGTTCTTACGTTAGCCTATCTGGCCGATTACTCGGCCATGATTGGCGACCGTCAAGCGGCCTTGCAATACCTGGAAAAAGCCCTAAAGATCGCTCCCCTCAACGGCGAAGTACTATTTCGGGCTGGTATCGTCCACCATCACTTCAATGAAAACAGCCAGGCGCTCTCATATCTCAAGAAGGCGGCCGACGCGGGTTACTCGCGCACCGTCATCCGCGATACTCCCGATTTCGGTGACCTGCAGCAGGACCCGCAGTTTCGTAGCCTCATCGCTACTACTTAGGTCCCATCGTCCCCGGCTTGATATGCACGCCGAACGTCCCTGGGCCGTTGTTACAGGTTTGATTGTTGATGCTGACGCTGCTGTAGTAGTACGTTGTATTGGCGTTTGCCCCGCTTGGCGTTCCTACATTTTGGGAGCCCCCCTGGGGGCTGCTGACCGGGCACTTTCCGGTCGCATATGGACAACTGGAGAACCCTACGTTGAATGGAGTTGTTGCCGACGGGCCCTCATAGGTGACAGTCCAGTTGTCATCCACATCGAGAACTCCCGTGGAACCATTCTGGGTGCATTGGCCGTTGTTATAGGCCAAGGTGATGGGATACGGACCGGGTTGCCCAACCGCGGGCTTATTGCAACTCGGCAGAACGATCAGCAAAGCCAGCACTACAGGAAGAGCAAAACGAATCTGACGCGAAGTCATGGCAAGTTCCTTTCTTCTGCGTGAGCAACACTACCACGCTGGGATTTGCTGTCAAGTAAAACTGTGGCGAGCATTTTGCCAGCGTGCCGGTGGCACTTTTGGGACAGCAAACCTCCACACCTAGGCGCCAGCGGAATCTTCTTGTTCGAGAGTCCATGCTTTCATTCAATTGGCCGACTGGCCGCCCGCGATCACTGGCCGTTCAGCTCTCCCTTGAGATCCAGGTTCCGGATGAGCCTATGCAGGTAGTTGGGATGAAGCCCCAGCAGCTTGGCGGCCTCGGTGTAATTTCCTTTGGTTTGCGCGACCGCATCGACAATCAACTGCTTCTTGAGGTGATTGATCCGATCATAATACTTGACGGCGCTGCGTTCCACCGGCTGCACTTCCAGCAAGGCCGCGGGTAAATCATGGGGAAGAATTTCATCCGTCAGACCCAACACCATGGCGTGTTCCATGGCATTCTCCAGCTCGCGCACATTTCCCGGCCAGCTATAGGCCATGAGCAACGCTCGCGCCTCGGGGGAAATGCCTTTGAGCGGCCGTTTGCATTTCTCCGCATACTTGGCGGCAAAGTAAATGGCCAGCAGCGGTATGTCATCGGGGCGTTCCCGCAAAGGAGGGACCACCATCGAGACCACGTTCAAGCGGTAATAGAGGTCCTGGCGGAACTCGCGGTCCTTGATGGCCTGTTCCAGGTCCTTATTGGTGGCCGTCAGCACGCGAGCATCGAACTTCAGGCTGCGGGTGCTTCCCACGCGTTCGAATTCGCGCTGTTGCAAGACCCGCAGTAGCTTGGCTTGCAGCGGAGGGGAAAGTTCGCCGACTTCGTCGAGAAAAACGGTGCCGCCTTCGGCCACTTCCAGCTTGCCTTTCTTAGTGGCAATCGCGCCCGTGAAGGCGCCCTTCTCGTGGCCGAATAATTCGCTTTCCAGCAGGGCCTCGGGAATGGCCGCGCAGTTGATGGCGATGAACGGTTTGCCGGCGCGCGGACTGTTGTGATGGATGGCGCGCGCCACCAGTTCCTTGCCCGTACCGCTTTCCCCGCGAATCAGAATGGCGGAGTCGCCGCCGGCCACCCGGGCGATGAACTCCTGCACCTTTCGCATGGAATCGCTTTCGCCCACGATGACGCCGTCCAGGTCCAACTCAGTTTGCAGCCGCCGATTTTCGCTGCGCAGGCTCTCCAAGGCGAGAACGTTCTCCAAAGTGACGGCAGCGATTCCGGCGACGGAGGTGAGGAAATTTACGTGGTCCTCTTCAAATCTTTTTCCCGCGCCGCGCGCAATCAGGTACAGGACCCCTATCGTGCTTTCCACGGCGGTCAGCGGCACGCAGAGAACGCTCTCCGCGTTGCGCGATTGAGCGGAGGGCCTGCTGATAGTGGCCGAGCGCTCCCACAGCGCGCGCTGCACAATCTCCCGCCGGATTTGCAGGGGAGGGGAATCGCCAGTTTTACGGTTCCAGGTACAACTCGAACTGGGATCGTCATCGGCCTGGCGGGTGATTACGACTACGGCGGAATCGGCCGGAACCACTTCGCAAATCAGTTCCAGAAGCCGCTGCTGCAGCGCCTCCAGATCGCGAATGGAATTGATGGTGCTGGCGACCTTGAACAGGGCATTCAGATCGCGCGCCATCCGGCCAACGTCGGGGCCGAGGTTCGCGTCAGTGGGCAAAAGATTTGTGCTCGTGGTGATTAGACGATCGCCCGGCGACTCATCCCGAAACTGCACCATCCGCGCAATCGGACTGTCGTCTTCCCCGATTAGAAACACCAGCTCACAATGGCCAACCCGGATCGTGTCTCCATGACCCAACAGCTTTCGCCGGACCGGTATGCCGTTCACGAAGGTCCCATTGCGGCTATCCAAGTCAACCAAATGGAAGGCCGCGTCGGTTTCGCTGATGGAGAAATGTTTCCGCGACACCGCGTGGTCGTGCAGACATAAGTGGTTGCTGGAATCGCGACCCACGAAGAACTGGCTGGCAGTCAGCCGCACCACTGTACCCTTCGCCGAGCCAGATACCACCACGACCCTGGAGTCCACGGACTGCCTCCGGGCTGTTAGTTTAGCCCAGTCTTGGCGAATCCACGGAACGAAAATCATGCCGACTAACGCAATGGATAGTCGCACCTATCCATTCGGATATTGCCAAGCTGCCAGATGCAACGACCGGCAATGCGTGCGTGATTCTCCGCAAATGCAAGCCGCTGGAAACAAGAGGGAAGGAGAACCGTCTGAGGCCAGCCCTGGGTTGGCATCAAGCTTGCAACGTCCCAATGCATCGCAGCAAGCTTCGGGCCGCAAGATCGGGCTACGGCGCGGCTGTAAACCACTTCAATTTGCCGACCCGGTACTTCCTGAGCCAAGTCTGGTGCGGCGACAGCTCCTACGGCATCGCGCTTGCCGAGTCGAAGCTGGAGCAAGAAGTGAAGATGCGGGCAACGGTCTTCCCGACGCGCCCAAAGCGCCCGAAGCGCCATTTCGTTGCAAGGAAGTAGGAGCAGCAATGAAGAAACCCGGAGTTGGGGGAGCTCCGGGTTTCTTTCATTTGATGTATGTCTAAGGAAAGACCGATTCTTACCAGGCGCGGCGCGGTCCGCGCAATACGCGCGCGGGAAGCAGGATGATGGCCTTCAACAATTCCAGTACTCCCTCGACGGCAAATCCCAGGAGCCGGAACGGCAATAGCAACAACCATACCAACGGGTAAAGGACCAGGACGAGCAGCGCCAAGGGCCAGCAAAAGAACAATAAGATGCACCACAGAAGGAAGGTCAACATAACTCCTCCTCTCTCTAAATACGTTACACCTGGCCGCGAAGTTCCGCGCCGCTAACCATGGCCGCCTCCGCCGCTAAGCTCGCGCACGATAGAGCCGACAAACGCTTTTGCATCGCCGAATAGCATGAGTGTGTTGTCGAGGTAGTAGAGCGGATTGTCGATCCCGGCAAATCCTGGATTCATGCTGCGCTTGATCACCATGACCGTACGGGCCTTGTCCACGTCCAGAATCGGCATGCCGTAGATTGGACTGCCCGCGTCGCTGCGCGCGGCAGGATTGGTGACGTCGTTGGCTCCGATCACGAGCGCGACATCCGTCTGCGGGAAATCCGGATTGGCCTCATCCATGTCCATCAACTTGTCGTAGGGAATATCGGCTTCCGCCAGCAAAACGTTCATGTGCCCCGGCATGCGGCCCGCGACCGGGTGAATGCCGAATTTCACATCCACGCCTTTCTTGGTCAACAAGTCATACAGTTCGCGGACCTTGTGCTGCGCCTGCGCCACCGCCATGCCATAACCGGGAACGATTACCACTTTGTTCGCCGCCGAGAGGATTGCGGCAGCTTCTTCCGGAGTTGCACTGTGTACGGGCCGGGCCTCGGCCGCGGCAGCGCTTGAGGTCTGTACCTGTCCGAACGCTCCGAACAGCACATTGGTAAACGAGCGGTTCATCGCCTTCGACATGTTGACGGAGAGAATGAAGCCCGACGCTCCATCGAGCGAGCCCGCCACGATCAGAAGCTTGCTATTGAGAAGGAAACCCATGGCGGCAGCGGAAAGGCCGGCGTAAGAATTCAACAGCGAGATCACGGTCGGCATGTCGGCGCCGCCAATGGGGACGATCATCATCACGCCGAAGACTAGCGCGATTCCCACCATGAACGGATACAAGACCATGGCCTCGGGATGCAGCACGAGACGAACGGCGATGGCGACGGCTATCGCCAGCATCGTCAGGTTGACGAAGTTCTGCCCCTTATAAGTGATTGGCCGCTGCGGCAAGATTTCCTGCAGCTTGCCCGCGGCCATCAAGCTGCCGGTAACGGTGAGACCGCCGAGGATGACTTCCAGCGAAAGCACCGACATCATGAACGGCGGAACATTAGGGGCCCGCAGGTAGAACTCCGCGGTTCCCACCAGGGTTACGCAAAGCGCGCCGAAGGCATGGCTCAATGCAGTTCGCTGCGGGACGGCAGTCATCCCGACGTTGCCAAGCGGGACGCCAATGATCGCGCCCAGGACCAGCCCAACCGCGAGCCACTTGTAGTCCACGATGCCGTGATACAGAAGCGTACCGGCAACCGCCAACACCATTCCCGCTTCGCCCGCCCAAACGCCGCGCCGCGCGGTGACTGGCGAACTCAACCACTTCAACGCGAGGATGAAGAGGACGGCAGCGACGATGTAGGTGATCTCTATGACGTATTCGCTCCCTGGGATCATGGCTTTTGCGTCCGGCTGGATTTAAACATCTTGAGCATGCGGTCGGTGATGATGAAGCCGCCCACCGCGTTGCTGGTGGCGGCGACGATTGCAACCGTACCCAGCACAGTCGCGAGCGTGCTCTTGTGCTCACCCGCGAGAATGATGGCGCCGACCACCGCGATCGCGTCCAGGGCGTTAGTCAGCGACATCAACGGTGTGTGCAACAGCGGCGATACTCGGCGGATCACTTCAAATCCGATAAATGCCGCGAGTATGAAAACGTACAGGCTGTTGATCAGGTCAGCCTTGACCATTAGCTTGCCTCCTTCGTTTGCGGGACCAGGGCGGGCAGCGAGTAGAACTCCCGCACGCGTGGGTTCACCACTTCACCTTCCTGGGTGACCAGGGTGCTGCGAGTGATTTCATCTTGCAAATCCAGCACAAGTTTTCCATCCTTCACCATGTGCAATAGAAAATTTGTAAGGTTCTTGCTGTACATCTGGCTGGCATGATACGGGACCGTGCTGGCCAGGTTGATGGTTCCCATGATGGTGACACCGTGCTCGACGACCTGCTCGCCCGTCCGAGTCAACTCGCAGTTGCCTCCCCGTTCCGCTGCCAGATCCACGATGACGGAGCCCGGCGCCATGCCGGCCACCATCTCCTTGGTCACCAGCACGGGCGACTTCTTCCCAGGAACTACTGCTGTTGTGATTACCACGTCGCTCTCGGCGACTACCTTTCCCAGTAATTCGCGCTGGCGCTGATAAAACGATTCGTCCTGCGCCTTCGCATAACCACCGGCATCCTGGGCATCGGCAGCCTCGATGGGAAGTTCCACAAAGCGCCCACCCAAACTGTGGACCTGCTCCTTGACGGCCGGACGCAAATCGTAAGCCGACACCACCGCGCCCAATCGGCGGGCGGTTGCTATGGCCTGCAAACCGGCAACGCCGGCGCCAATCACCAGCACTCGCGATGGCGTAATAGTGCCGGCCGCGGTGGTCAGCATGGGAAAGATTCGGGGCAATGTGTCGGCGGCAATCACCACCGCCTTGTAGCCGGCGATGGTTGACATGGAGGAGAGCGCGTCCATACTTTGTGCACGCGTGATCCGGGGCATCAGTTCAATCGAAAAAGCTGAGACGCCGGTCTGGGCAATTGCCTGAACGCAATGGATGTCGCCGAGTGGCCGGAGAAATCCAATCAAAGCTTGACCGCGGTGGAGAAGAGGCAGATCGGCAGCGCCAGTTTTGTCATTCGATCCGTAGCACAGGACTTGTACCACCACATCGGCGCGGAATACTTCCGCGCGCGTGGCGACGATCTTTGCGCCCTTATCAATGTACTGCGCGTCGGGGTAGCCGGCTTCGAGGCCAGCTCCGGCTTCGACCCAAACTTCCACCCCAACCTTGGCATAACTTGGGACCACTGCAGGTATAAGTGCTACGCGCCGCTCCCCCGGAAAACTCTCACGGGGAACACCAACAATCATGGAGTCTCCTCCCTCTTTCTGCGCCGTTCTGGCGTCAAGGCCAGCCGATGTGCCAGGTTCTTGAAATCGACTGGAAGGAAGCATTCTATCTAGAGTCTCGCGAAAGTTCACTCCAACCGGATCGAAACCGAATTCCAAGACGGCCTATCGTCGTCATTCCGGCATCCACAAGCCGCGATCTCGCGGAGATCTTTCTGCCAGCTAAACCAATATGGGGTTCCCCCCTGCAAGAATCAGCGGCGCCAATCCGGATCCCGCAATCTAGCGCCAGCAGAATTCTTTCAGTAAACCTAGGGCTGGCTCTGGTTATCCCGGAGCGTCGAGTTTCGTGAAATGTTGTATAAGCCATTTAATACACGATAGTTATTGTCGCGGTGGGCAAGTTCCGTTCTTGCAGTGACGTGCTTATCCCGACACCTTCTGTGGTAGAAATACAACAACCGCAGTCTCCCAGGGCTTGTAATCTTATCTTCTACGCTACCGTCACTCTTTTTAGTCTTTGCTCTTTATTCTACGAAAGAACTACGTTCTTTACTCTTTGCTCTACGAACGAACAACTCGAAATCCTGCCGAATGCAGCGGCGTCGGTCTCCATAGCGGGGCACCGGTTCGTCTGCGCATCCTGCCTGCCCCCACCGGCACCGGCATTGTCTTTCGTCGCACCGACCTCGATGGCTATGAGGTGGAAGCCATCAGTCGCAACGTTGCGAAAGTCAGTTACGCCACCAGCTTAATGAAGAAAGGCGTGCTCATCTCCACCACCGAGCATCTGCTGTCGGCATTCATCGGGATGGGTGTGGACAATGCGATCGTGGAACTCGACAACCTCGAACTCCCCATCCTGGATGGCAGCGCGCTTCCGTTCGTGGAGATGCTCACCCAGGCGGGCTTACGCCAGCAACGGCGCAAACGCGTTTATCTCAGGATTCTTCGTCCCTACGAAATGCGCGAAGGTGACAAGTTCATCGGCGTATATCCGGCGGAACGGTACTCGGTCAGCTACGCAATTAACTTCCCGCACCCGCTGATTGGCAGCGAAAGATTCCAAGTCGAGCTTTCCAATGGCAGCTATGTGAAGCAGATCGCGTCGGCGCGGACGTTCGGTTTCCTCGAGCAGCAGGGCGCGATGCTGAACATGGGCCTCATTCGCGGTGCCTCGCGCGACAACTGCATCGTGCTCACCCCCGAAGGAATTGACAACCCACCGCTGCGCTACAGCGACGAGTTCGTGCGACACAAGGTGCTGGACCTGATCGGCGATCTCGCCTTGTTCGGCAAGCACATTCTGGGCTATGTCAAGGCCGATCGCGCCGGACACGCCATGCACACCGCTATCGTCTCCCGCATTCTGCGCGATCCCACCTACGCGGAAGAGGTCACCCTGGACGAAGCGGCGGTTGCCGATTGGCCGGCCGAAGCCGCCGTCTCCGCCGCCGACTAGCTGGACTGTAATAATCCATCCCCACTCTTGACTTGAAACTTGAAACTCGAAACTTGAAACTGTCTCTATGCATTTATTCATCAATGGCGACGAAAAAAGCTTTGCCGACTCCCTGTCGCTGGCAGAACTGATCGAGCAACTCGGAATGAAGGGCGACCGCGTCGCCGTTGAACTCAATCGCGAGATCGTCTCCCGCTCGCAATGGCCAGAGACAACTCTCAAGGACGGCGATCGTCTGGAGATTGTGCACTTTGTCGGCGGGGGCTAGAAGCAGTTTCGAGTTTCGAGTTTCCAGTTTCGAGTTTCAAGCCGGCAAACCGGCTGGGATTTTCCGATGTACAGGCCTCGAAGCATCGCGAGGTTGCCGTATCGCTTTGGCAACTGCCGCGTCACTGCCAAATGCTAAATGCCGCTTGCTAAATGCCAAGTACTAAACGCCAATTGCTAAATGCGGCTCCCCACTCGAAACTTGAAACTCGCAACTTGAAACTTTTCTTTATGAATTGCCGATGAACACTCCTTTCGCGCGGTTGACAATCAGCGTTAACGATCACTAAACTCAAATGTTTACCTGCACTTGCTCGAAAGTTTCTGAGTGCTTGCGCAATCATGCCGGACTTCTATTTTGCACGCTATCTGCCTTTGCTGATTCACGTCCTGGTCGCCGGAGGTATGGCCTCGGCAATCGTGCTGCTCTCCTATTTCATCGGCCAGCACAAGTACAACAAATCCAAGATGTCACCCTACGAGTGCGGCATGGAGCCGGTCGGCAATGCCCGGCAACGCTTCACCGTGAAGTTCTACCTGGTGGCGATGCTGTTCATCCTCTTCGACGTGGAAGCCGTATTCCTCTACCCCTGGGCGGTGGTGCAGCGCGACCTGAAATCCACAGGCATGGGCATGTTCTGGTTCTGGGAGATGCTGGTGTACATCGGCATCGTGCTCGCCGGTTACTGGTATTGCTGGAAGAAGGGCGTACTCGACTGGAACAAGCAAACTAAGGCCGAGAGGATTTAAGGGAATGGCACTGGAGCCGGCGATCACCGACCTCGAGCAACTGAAAGATCGTCCTGAACTGGCGTGCCTGCTGACGTGGAATGCCGGCGCGGTTACGGGCGCGAAGTTCGACCGCAATGAGCTCACCATCTGGGTGGACCGCACCTCGCTGCGCGAAGCCTGTCTGACGCTGAAGAACGATCCGCGGTTGCAGTACAACGCCCTGGCCGACATCACCTGCGTGGACTGGTATCCCAAGGACCCGCGCTTCGAGGTCGTTTACCAGTTGTTCTCCATCCCAAACAAGACCTACCTGCGCCTGAAGGTGAAGATATCTGGCGAAGATGCCAGCCTTGACTCGCTGGTGCCTATCTGGCCGGGTGCGAATTTCTTCGAGCGCGAAGTCTTCGACCTGTTTGGGATCCGCTTCGACGAGCACCCCAATCTGAAGCGCATCATGATGCCCGAGGATTGGGAAGGTCATCCGCTGCGCAAAGATTATCCCGTCGAGGGTTACCGCTAATCATGGCCCACATGACTCCAACCCCGGTGCTGGATCCGTCTGACGATAAGACGATGGTCCTGAACATGGGTCCGCAACACCCCTCGACCCATGGCGTGCTGCGGTTGCTGCTGGAGATTGACGGCGAGACCATCGTGCGCATCATGCCCGACATTGGGTATCTGCATACCGGCATCGAGAAGACCTGCGAAGCCAAATTTTACCAGCAGGTCGTGCCCCTGACCGACCGCATCGACTATCTCTGCCCCATGACCAACAATCTGGCGTACTGCCTGGCGGTGGAGAAGTTGCTGGGGCTGGAGATTCCGCCCAAGGCGCAGTGGATTCGCGTCATGTTGAATGAGCTGACGCGCATCAACTCGCACCTGGTCTGGCTGGGCACGCACGCCATGGACATCGGCGCCATGACGGTCTTCCTGTATTGCTTTCGCGAACGCGAAGACGTGCTGCGTCTGTTTGAGGCGGTTTCCGGGCAGCGCATGATGACGTCGTACTTCCGCATTGGCGGACTGGCGCTGGAGCCGCCGCTCGGCTTCTTCGACCGGGTCAAGAGTTTTAACGACCGCTTTCCCGCCAACATCGACGAGTACGAGAGCCTGTTGACCAGCAATCCCATCTGGACGGGACGCACCAAGGGCATCGCCTGTCTGTCGGGGGAAGATGCCATCGCCCTGTGCGCAACCGGACCGACGTTACGGGCCAGCGGCGTGGATGTCGATCTGCGCCGCGACAAGCCGTATAGCGGCTATGAAAAATTCCAGTTCAACGTTCCGGTGTCGAACGACGGCGATGTTTTTGCGCGGTACGTAGTGCGGGTGCAGGAGCTTCGCGAGTCGCAGAAAATCGTAAAGCAGGCGCTGGAAGGAATTCCGGAAGGCCCGGTCAAAGCCGACGCTCCCCACGTGGTGTTGCCCGACCGCGAGAAGATGAAGACCCAGATGGAAGCGCTCATCTATCACTTCAAGATCGTGACCGAGGGATTCACCGTGCCGGAAGGTGAAGTGTACATGCCGATCGAGTCGCCGCGCGGCGAGATGGGCTACTACGTGGTGAGCGACGGGACCGCCAAGCCGTACCGGGTGCACATGCGTTCGCCGTCGTTCGCCAATTTGCAAACGTTGCGCAAGATGTGCGAAGGCCGCTTGATCGCCGACGTGGTCGCCGCCATTGGCAGCATCGACATCGTGCTGGGGGATTGCGACCGGTAAGACCGGCACTTAGCACTTAGCATTTGGCATTTAGCCAAGGCTCCCGGCGCCGCATGCTTTTGCTAAATGCTAATTGCTAATTGCTAGTTGCTAATTGCTGACTCATGAAGTTTTCCGACCAACTCGAACAGCGCTTCTCCACCATGGTCACGCATTATCCGACCAAGCGCTCCGTTCTGGTTCCAATGTTGCTCTACATCCAAGACGAAGTCGGAGCGCTGACCGATGAGGCCATCCACGAGATCGCGCAACGCACGGAACTGTCGGACCTGGAAGTGCGCAACGTCATCAGCTATTACTCAATGCTGCGCACGCGTCCGGTCGGCAAGTACAACCTCCAGGTCTGCACCAATGTAAGCTGCCTTTTGCGCGGGGCCGACGACATCTTCGAACATTGCAAAAAGAAGCTGGGCATCGGCAACAGGGAATCGACTCCCGACGGGCTGTTCCATCTGGAGGAGGTCGAGTGCATCGGCGCGTGTTCGTGGGCGCCGGCGCTGATGATGAATTACGAGTTTCACGAGAACCTGACGCCCGCCAAAATCGACGAGCTGATTGACGGGCTGAAGAAGAAGGAAGAGCAGTAAGTCTGTTGCCATTCGCTCTTCGCTTTTCGCCAGAGGGCGGAAGAGAGAGTGCAAAAGCGAAAGGCGAACAGCAAACGGCGGAATCAAGGCGAACAGCGAACAGCGGATTTCATGGCGTACTTAGTTTTCCATCCCGATGAGGTCAAGGTCGTCTCCAAGCGCTTCGGCATGGGTGCGACCAATCTTGACCGCTATCTCGAGCTTGACGGCTACAAAGCGGTGCAGAAGGCCATCTCGATGGGGGCGGACGCCATCATTAACGAAGTGAAGGCGTCGAACCTGCGTGGCCGCGGCGGAGCTGGCTTTCCGACTGGATTGAAGTGGTCGTTCGTGCCCAAACAGTCGGCCAAGCCGAAGTACGTGCTGTGCAATGGCGACGAGAGCGAGCCCGGTACCTGCAAGGACCGGCTGATCTTCGAGCACGATCCGCACGCGGTCATCGAAGGCGTGATGATTGCGGCGCTCGCCGTGGGCGCCAAGTCGGGCTACATCTACTTGCGCGGCGAATACCGCTACCTGCTGGAGATCATGGAGAAGGCCGTGGCCGAAGCTTACGCGCGCGGCTTCATCGGCAGAAACATCTTCGGCTCGGGCGTTGACCTCGACATCTTCACTCATTCCGGCGCGGGCGCTTATGAAGTGGGCGAGGAGTCGGCGCTGATGGAGTCGCTCGAAGGCAAGCGCGGCGTGCCGCGAATCCGTCCTCCGTTTCCGGCGGTTGTCGGATTGTGGGGCGGGCCGACCGTGATCAACAACGCTGAAACCCTGGCCAGCGTGCCGCATATCATCCTGGGCAGCGGTGAATGGTTCGCTAACCTGGGCACGCCCAGAAATGGTGGCACGCGCCTGTTCTGCATGAGCGGGGAACTCGAAAGGCCCGGCGTGTACGAGCTGCCCATGGGCTACAACCTGAAGAAGATGATCTACGACGTCTCAGGCGGCATGAGCAAGGGAAGGAATTTGAAGGGCGTGGTGCCCGGCGGATCGTCGGTGCAGATTCTCACGCCTGACGAAATCGACGTCGCCATGGACTTCGATTCGATGATGAAGGCGGGCTCGATGCTCGGCTCCGGCGGCGTGATCGTGCTCGACGATCAGATGTGCATTGTGAGGTTCGCGCTGCGCGTGAGCAAATTTTACCAGCACGAGAGCTGCGGTTGGTGCATCCCGTGCCGCGAAGGTACCGACTGGATGAAGAAGACGCTGACGCGTTTCCATGCTGGCGGCGGCGTGGCAAAGGATATCGACAATTTGAAGTATCTGGCGGAGAACATGCTGGGACGCACCTTCTGTCCGCTGGGTGACGCAGCGGCGATGCCGATCATTTCGTACATTCAGAAGTTTCGTAAGGAATTCGAGGACCACCTCGACGGCAAGCCCTGCCCGTACGAGAAGGCGGCGGAGCCGGCATTGGTAAGCTGAAGCAGTTACCAGTTGTCGGTTGTCAGTTGCCAGTTGTCAGGTTTTGGGTTCGGTTGTCTTTTGTCTGTTTTTTTAATAGCCGCTCCGAACTTTGCGGGCTCAAGAATTCAGTCCCGCTTGCGGGACGAAAGATGATAGCCCAGCGCTTTAGCGCTGGGTGGGCGCAATCACAAGAGCCGAGTCCCGTAGGGACGGCAGAAAAAGCAGGGAATAGGAGTCCTTCGACTCCGCATTCTCAAAAGAGGCGAATGCTCCGCTCAGGATGACACGAGTTTTGGTTTGGCTAAATGCCAGTGCCAATTACTGATTGCTAACTGCTAATTGCTGTCTTATGGCTGATATCACCCTTACTGTCGACGGCAAGAAACTCACCGTTCCCGCGGGAACGCTCCTCATTGAGGCCTGCAAGAGCACGGGCATCGAGATTCCGTCTTTCTGCTATTACCCCGGCCTGTCGCTGCAAGGCGCTTGCCGCATGTGCCTGGTGGAAGTCGAGAAGATGCCCAAGCTGCAGACCGCGTGTACTACGCCGGTCGCTGAAGGCATGGTGGTCACCACCGAGAGCGACAAGATCAAACAGGCGCGCAAGGCCATGCTCGAGTTGGTGCTTGCCAACCATCCGCTCGACTGCCCGGTTTGCGATGCCGGCGGCGAATGTGAATTGCAGGACATGACCTTCAAGTACGGCGCGGCCGAGTCGAAGTTCATGGACATGAAGAACCACCGCGACGAGCAGCAATGGTCGCCGGTGGTGTACTTCGACCGTCCGCGTTGCATCCTCTGCTATCGCTGCATTCGCGTTTGCGGCGAAGGTATGGATGTCTGGGCGCTGGGGGTCCAGAACCGCGGCACCAGCTCGATCATCGCGCCCAACAAAGAAGATCATCTGGAGTGCGAAGAGTGCGGCATGTGCATCGACATCTGCCCGGTCGGCGCGCTCACTTCGGGCGCTTATCGCTACAAGACGCGGCCGTGGGAGATGAAGCACGTGGGCACAGTCTGCACCCATTGCGGCGACGGCTGCAAGACCACGCTCGGCGTTCGCCGCGCCGACACCGGCATGGAGATTGTGCGCGGCGACAACCGCGACAAGAGCGGCATCAACGGCGACTTCCTCTGCATCAAGGGGCGGTACGCGTTCGACTTCGCCAACAGCGGCGAACGCATCCAGCAGCCACTCATCAAGCACGAAGGCAAATTCGTTCCTGCGACTTGGGAGCAAGCACTGGAGCTGATCGCGTCGAAGTTCAAGCAAGTGCTGGCCAGCGACGGCCCAACCGCCGTCGGGGTTATCGGCTCCAACCGCACCAGCAACGAAGAGAATTACCTGCTGCAAAAGTTTGCGCGCCTCGTGCTTGGCACCAATAACATTGACCATCATCGCACCGCCGACTTCCCGGCTTTCGCTTCGGCGCTGGCTGGCAAAGCCAATGCCACGGCCTCGATGCGCGATGTTTTCGACGCTCCCGCGATCCTGCTGATCGGCAACAATCCGACCGACCAGCATCCGCTGTTGGCGTGGCAGATTCGCACCAACGTCCGCCTGCATCGCGCCAAACTCTACCTGGTGAATTCGTGTCCCATCAAGCTGCGCCGCCAGGCGACCGCGTTCGCGCACATCGCGCCCGGTTCTGAAGGCGGCTTGGTGCAGTTCCTCGCTGGAAACGACGCAGCCGCCGACGCTCTCATCACTCCGCAGACCTCGCGTGAAGCTCTGTCGCAGTTGCGGGAAGCGCTGAAGAACGAGAAGGACCTCGTCATAATTTTTGGCTCGGAGTTGCGCGGCAACGACGTGACCGCACTGGTGAACCTCGGCCTGGCGCAGGGCGCAAAGTTCATCTGCCTGGACGATTACGCCAATTCGCGCGGCGCCGCCGACATGGGTCTCTATCCCGACATGCTGCCGGGCTACGCTCCTGTCAGCAGCGCGACCAGCTTCCAAGAAGATTGGGTTGACGAGATTCCCAAGTCGCCCGGCTTGAACCTGCTGCAAATGATGGACGCTGCCAAGGACGGCAAGCTGAAGGCGCTGTATGTCGTCGGCTCCAATCCCGTCGCGCGCTACAGCATCGATCCTTTCGCCCTGTCGAAGGCCTTCGTCGTGGTGCAGGACATGTTCCTCACCGAAACCGCCAGCATCGCTGATGTGGTGCTGCCTATCGCGAATGCCTACGAAAAAGGTGGGACCTTCACCAACACGTGCGGCGACGTGCAGATGCTGAAGAAAGCCGGCGAGTTTGCGGGGGTGCGCAACGACTTCGAGTGCATCGTTCGCATCGCCGATCGCATGGGATACGACGTGCACAAGCTGGTGCCGTTTGGCGGTGGAGGCACGCGTGCCGACATGGGCCAGAGCCGGGGCGCGCAGTCGGGCGAGGCCGACCGGCATGCGGTGTGGCTCGCTGAGCGCAACCTGGAACCCAAGATGAGCCCCTACGATCCGACCGCGATGCTGGACGAAATTCAGCGGCTGGTTCCGGGGTATGACATCTCGCGGCTCGGTCTGCTGAGCGGACACGACGAGCACACGCAATTGGTGCAGATTACCGGCGCCACCGGTTCGGGACATCCCGAACTCGTGCTGCCGTCGAACGACACGCTATTCACCTCGGGCACGCTGGGCCGCTATTCGCCCACCTTGAACAGCGTGATGGAGCGCTATAGTGCGACGCCAGAAGAAGTGGCTGGTGATTAGTGGATAGTGGCTGGTTTCAAAGTTTCGAGTTTCGAGTTTCAAGATTGAAAAGCAGGTCCCTCGACTCGCCTGTCGCGGCGGGCTCGCTCGGGATGACAGGGTTGTTTTGCTAAGAGCTAACGGCTAAGAGCCGATCACGAATACTGGCTACTGACGACTGAGAACTGTACATGGGCATTGGAACGTACATCCTGGTTTCGCTGGTCAAGATCGCGATCGCGCTCCTTGTCCTGCTGACGGCCGTGGCTTATACCACGTTGCTGGAACGCAAAGTGGTTGGTCACATCCAGAACCGCTGGGGGCCGTCGCGGGTAGGGCCGTTCGGCATCTGGCAGCCGCTCGCTGACGGCTTAAAGTTTATCTTTAAGGAAGACATCACACCTCCTTTTGCCAATAAGCCTTTGTACATGCTGGCTCCGATCATCGCCTTGACCACGGCGCTGACCTCGATCGCGGTCATTCCGATTGGTCCGTGGATCAGGCTGGGCAGCATTAACACGCCGCTGCAGATCGCCGACGTCAACATTGGACTGCTGATCATTTTGGGCGTCACTTCGGTGGGCGTCTACGGAGTGGCGCTGGCGGGGTGGTCCTCGAACAGCAAGTATTCCATGCTCGGCGGCCTACGCGCCTCGGCCCAGATGGTGAGCTACGAAATTGCTCTCGGCCTGTCGCTGATCGGCGTGCTCATCTATACCGGCAGCTTCAGCTTGCGAGACATCGTCGACGCGCAAGCGGGCACGTGGCTGGGCTTCATTCCTAAATGGAATTTGTTCAGGGGACAGTTTGTCGCCTTCTTTATTTACATCATGGCGGCCTACGCGGAGACCAACCGCATCCCCTTCGATTTGCCGGAGGCGGAAACCGAACTGGTCGCCGGATACCACACCGAGTACAGCTCGATGAAGTTCGCCATGTTCTTCATGGCCGAGTACGCCAACATGGTAACGGTTGCCTGCCTGGCCTCCATTTTGTTCCTGGGCGGATGGTCGGGGCCGGTCTTCGGGCCGCCGATTGTGCAGTCGCTGCTGCCGGTATTCTGGTTTGCTTTGCGTGTGTTCGCCTTCATGTTTATTTACATCTGGGTCCGCGGCACGTTGCCGCGTTTCCGCTATGACCAGCTCATGGCCTTCGGCTGGAAGTTTCTTCTGCCTCTGGCCATCGCCAATATTGTTGTTACCAGTCTGGTCGTGGCGCTGAAGTGAAGCAGCAATTAGCACTTAGCAATTAGTTTCAGGATTGAAAAGTACCCGTAAGTTCCGCGGTTAGGTCGTTCTTGCTAAGTGCCAAATGCTAAATGCGTAGCGCTTGATTCCGGTAAAGAAGTCATGCCGGTAAACGGATAACCATGTTGCCTCTTGTTCTCTTCTTCATCTTCGCGGCGCTTTGTGTAGGTGGGGCCATAAACCTGCTGGTGCAGAAGCACCCCATTAATAGCGCCCTGTCGTTGATCGTGGTGATGGGTTCGTTGGCGCTGATTTACTTACTGCTGGGTGCCGAGTTCGTGGCTGCCGTACAGGTCATTGTCTATGCCGGCGCGGTGATGGTGCTGTTCGTCTTTGTCATCATGCTGCTCAACGCCGGAGTGGAAGAGCGCACCGAACATGCCAGCCGTGTCGCCATGGTGCTGGGTGTCCCGGGTCTCATTATTGGATTGAGCCTTGCCGTGTGGGTGGTCAGCCATCTTGCCGGGTTGGACCGCATCGCCATCGGCGGGCCCATGGTGATGAATGGCAGCGACGTGTTCGGCAATCCCCAAGCTATCGGCCATCTGTTGTTTCGCAACTTCCTGCTGCCCTTCGAAGTGACGTCGGTGCTGATCCTGATCGCCATCATGGGCGCCGTGGTGCTGGCGCGGAGGGAGGAATAAATGGTCCCTCTTTCCTACTACCTGGTGTTGAGCGCGATCCTGTTTGCCTGCGGCGTTGCGGGCTTTTTGATCAAGCGCAACATCATCACGATTTTCCTGTCGATTGAGCTGATGCTGAACGGCGTCAATCTTTCTTTCGTTGCCTTCGCCGCGCAGCTCAAGTCGCTTGACGGCCACATTTTCGTCTTCTTCGTGATGGTGGTGGCGGCTGCGGAAGCGGCCGTGGGACTGGCCATCATTATTTCCGTGTTCCGTACCCGCGAGACCCTGAATGTGGATCGCGTGAACCTGCTGAAGCTGTAAGGGCGCTCCGCGCGCTAACGGGCGCGCTGAGTACCCGCGAGACAAGCTATGCACTTGTGGATCATTCCGTTACTGCCGCTGGCCGGAGCTGCCATCAATGGGCTGTTGGGCAAGCGCTTTTCCAGGGGACTGGTGAGCGCCATCGCCCTGGGATCCACGGCGGCTGCGTTTGCCATGGCCTTGTGGGTGGCCGCGCAGTTCCTCGGTTTGCCGCCGGACCAGGTTCCGCACATCGAGCGTTATGGCACATGGCTGAGCGCGGGACCGTTTTCGGCGGAGTTCGGCATTTATCTCGACCAGCTCTCGCTGGTGATGTTGCTGGTGGTCACCGGCGTCGGCTTTCTCATCCACGTTTATTCCGTCGGCTACATGGCTCATGAAGGCGGCTACTACCGCTATTTTGCCTATCTCAACATCTTCATGTTCTTCATGCTCACGCTGGTGCTGGCGAACAACTATCTGCTGATGTTCGTCGGCTGGGAGGGCGTGGGCCTGGCGTCATACTTGCTGATCGGATTCTGGTTCCTGAAGAAGTCGGCGGCCGATGCGGGCAAGAAAGCCTTCATCACCAACCGCGTCGGCGATTTCGGGTTCCTGATCGCGCTGTTTCTGCTGATCAAGCACTTCGGCACGCTGCAGTACGACAGTCTGTGGCCGCTCATCAGCCAGTACCCGGTCGAGACTGCTGGCGCTGGCTTGTTGACGGCGATTGGTCTGCTGATGTTGGTGGGCGCAACCGGCAAGTCCGCGCAGCTTCCGCTCTATGTCTGGCTGCCCGACGCGATGGAGGGCCCCACTCCGGTATCCGCACTGATTCACGCAGCGACCATGGTGACCGCCGGCGTGTACATGGTGGCCCGCTCGCATCTGGTATTTAATCGCGCGCCCGATGCCGCAATGGCGGTCGCGATCATTGGCACGCTGACTGCGATCTTCGCGGCGTCGATCGGCATCGTGCAGACCGACATCAAGAAAGTGCTGGCCTATTCCACCATTTCGCAGCTCGGTTATATGTTCATGGCCTGCGGCGTGGCGGACTACGTAGGCGGAATTTTTCACCTCGTGACCCACGCCTTCTTCAAGGGACTGCTGTTCCTGGCGGCGGGCTCGGTGATTCATGGCCTCGGCGGCGAGCAGGACATGCGCAACATGGGCGGCCTGCGAAAGTATCTTCCCTACACCTTCTGGTGCATGACGATCGCCACCTTTGCCATCGCCGGAATACCGCCCTTTGCCGGCTTCTTCTCGAAAGACCAGATTCTATGGTCGGCCTGGAGCGGCGGTTATCACGTGCTGTGGCTGATCGGCATCATCACCGCCGGCATGACCTCGTTCTACATGTTCCGGCTATGGTTCCTCACCTTCTTTGGCGAGTACCGCGGGCCGAATCCGGAGGCGGCGGGACATGCTGGCGGCAGCCACGGACACGGCGCTCCCCATGAGAGTCCATGGGTGATGGTGGCGCCGCTGATGATCCTTGCGCTGCTCTCGTTGGTTGGCGGATGGATTGGCGTTCCCCACGTGCTCCAGGGCTCCGACCATTTTGGCAGCTTCCTTTCACCAGTGTTCCACGCGACGGCCGCCACCGCCGAAGGAGCCGCGGAACAAGGTGAGGCCACCACAGAGTTGGCCTTCACCTTTATCTCTGTAGCGGTTGGCTTGCTTGGATTACTGGCCGCCTGGTGGCTGTATTACAAGCGGCCGGAGTTGCCCGCGAAGATGGCCAAGGCGGCAGGCGGGCTCTATACCTTCGTGCTCGACAAATACAAGGTGGACGAACTCTACGGGGCGGTATTCATACAGCCGCTGATTGCGCTGTCTTCGACCGTGTTCTGGAAAGGCATCGATCGCGGGCTGATTGACGGCGCGGTGGACGGCGGCGCCGCCGGCGCGCGCGAAGTTTCCGACGAGATGCGCCACATGCAATCCGGCAACATCCGCTCTTACGCGGGCTGGGTCGCCATCGGCGCGGCGGCCGTAATCGCCTTCATGGTGTGGAGGGGTGTGCGATGAATCTCATCAACAACAACATCCTCACCATCGTTATTTTTCTGCCGCTGGCGGGTGCCATCCTGCTGCTGTTCTTCCCGCGCCGCCATCGCGATATCCGCTATTTCGCGCTGGCGGTCTCGCTGATCACGCTGCTCGCCTCGCTGCACCTGCCGTGGTACCTGGTTCGCGGGCAAAGCGGCTTCCAGTTCGAGGAGAACCTCCCATGGATTGCCCACCCCAACATTCACTACCACCTCGGCATCGACGGCATCTCCATGTGGCTGGTCATCCTGACCACCTTCCTGATGCCGATGTGCGTGCTCATCTCGTGGAATTCCATCGGCGACCGGGTGAAGGAATTTTTCATCCTCATGCTGGTGCTCGAGACCGCGATGATCGGCGTTTTTGTCGCGCTCGACCTGTTCCTCTTCTACTTCTTCTGGGAAGCCACGCTCATTCCCATGGCGCTGATCATCGGCATGTACGGGCACGGAAGAAAAATTTACGCTTCCGTAAAATTCTTCCTGTACACCATGATTGCGTCGGTGTTCATGCTGGCGGCGGTGATCTGGCTGTATGCGAAGACCGGAACGTTTGATTTCGTCGACATCCAAGGCAAGATTCAGTCAGGCCAGGTGGCAGGATTCGAGCACGCTGCGTTTTGGCTGTTCCTCGGCTTCTTCGTGGCCTTCGCCGTGAAGGTGCCGCTATTCCCGTTGCACACCTGGCTCCCCGACGCGCACGTGGAAGCTCCCACTGCGGGTTCCGTGCTGCTGGCGGCTGTGCTATTGAAGATGGGCACCTACGGTTTGTTGCGCTTCAACCTGGGGCTCTTTCCCGACCAATCGCGGCGCAACGCTCCCTGGATCATCGCGCTCGCCATCATCGGCATCATCTATGGCGCGCTGGTGGCGATGATTCAGCCCAACATCAAGCGCCTGGTCGCCTACACCTCGGTCAGCCACCTCGGCTTTGTGGTGCTGGGCATCTTCAGCTTCACGCAGATCGGAATGGACGGCGCGGTGTACCAGATGCTGAGCCACGGCATCTCCACCGGCGCGCTGTTCATGTTGCTGGGCATGATCTACGATCGCCGTCACACTTACGACATCGGCGAATACGGGGGGCTGGCTACGCCCATGCCGGTGTACGCAACTTTCTTCGCGTTCATCATGCTGTCGTCGGTGGGCTTGCCGCTGCTGAATGGCTTCATCGGCGAGTTCATGGTGCTGAGCGGCGCCTTCCAGGCGAAGCAGCTCTACGGCATTCTGGCGGCAACCGGCGTCATCTGGAGCGCATGCTATCTGCTGTGGATGTATCAGCGCGTGTTCTACGGAAACGTTACCAATCCGGTCAACAACTCGTTGCGTGATTTGAGCGCTCGTGAGCGCGTCTCGTTGTGGCCGCTGGCGATTGCGGCGCTAGTCATGGGAGTTGCGCCCATGCTGTGGCTGCACTCGATTGATCCGGCGGTCGCCGCGACGTTGAGGCAGTTCTCCAGCGTTGTCCAGGCGCACGCAGCTCACGCCCCAGGGTATTTGTCGGGCGCCGATGTAGCGCGTAATGGAGTGCAAGCTGTACTGCAGGTGATCGGACGATGATTCCGGCCGTTGACTACATTCGGATCCTTCCTGAGCTGGTGCTCAGCATCTTCGGCATCATTGTCATGATGGTGGACCCGGTCCTTCCCGAGCAGGGATCGAGAAAGCGGCTGGGCATTGTGGCGGTGGTAGGCACTCTCGCGGCCCTCGCCGCGACCGCCTATCAGACGGGCTTCTACGGCGAAGCTTTTTACCACATGGTCAGAGTTGACACTTTCAGCGTGTTCTTCCATGTGGTCGTGCTGATGATCGCGCTGGTCGTTATCCTCGCCTCGTATGACTATCTCGATGTGCAGAGCATCCGCGCCGGCGGCGAGTATTACGCTCTCATTCTTTTCGGCACCGTAGGCATGATGCTGATGTCGTCCGCCATTGAGCTGGTGCTGATCTTCATCGCGCTGGAAATTTCTTCGATCTCGACATACATTCTGGCCGGCATGCGCCGCCGCGCCGCGGAGAGCGCCGAGGCGTCATTGAAGTATTTTCTGCTCGGCTCCTTTGCCACCGCGTTCTTCCTGTACGGCGTGGCCATGATCTACGGCGCCACCGGAACCACCAACATCTACAACATCGCCAAGTTCCTGCATAACCAGCAATCCACGTTGGCCTATCTGGCGGTGGGACTGATGTTCGTCGGACTGGGCTTCAAAGTGGCCTCGGCGCCATTTCACGTGTGGACTCCCGACGTTTATGAAGGCTCGCCAGCGCCGGTGGTTGCGCTGATGTCCACCGGCCCGAAAGCGGCGGCGTTTGCGGTGCTGCTGCGCGTGCTCTTCGCCACCGGCGCGCCCGGCTGGTTCTGGATGGTCTGGGTGTCGGCGGCGCTCTCCATGACCCTGGGCAACATCGGCGCGCTGGTGCAACAGAACGTCAAGCGCCTGCTGGCTTACTCGTCGATCGCCCACGCCGGATATCTGCTGGTGGCTTTCGCGGCCGGGCAGCAGGTCGGCATCTCCGCCGCCATGTTCTACGCCGCGTCCTATGCGGCGATGAACGTCGGCGCGTTTGCCGTGGTCAGCCATTTTGCTTCCGCCGGCGAAAAGTACGTCACCCTCGACGACTACGCCGGACTGGGACGCCGCTCGCCCTTGCTTGCCGGCATCCTCACCATCTTTCTGCTTTCGCTGATCGGCATTCCCGTCACCGGCGGCTTCTTCGCCAAGTTCTACGTCTTCTCCGCCGCGCTGCAATCCGGCCTGGTTTGGCTCACCATCATCGGCTTCATCAACAGTGCCATTGCCGCTTATTATTACCTGCGCATCATCGTTTACATGTACATGCGGGACGAGCGCAGCGAAGCTCCCGTGGCTCGCATCCCGGTGGGGCTGGGGATTGGATTGGCGATCAGCCTGATCATGACCATCTACCTCGGCGTGCTGCCCGGACGCGTACTCGAGTACGCAATTCAGGGCGCGCAGGATTTGTTGAAGTAGGCGGGGTGGTGCGGGCTACCGACACACGCAAACAACAGCAGGTTCCTCGCTACGCTCCGTCGAAAATCATTTACCACGGAGACACGGAGGACACGGAGTTTGTGATTTCTATCGGGCTTTCTCCGTGATCTCCGGGCCTCCGTGGTTAATTTTCATTCCCATGGGTGTGCCGGAGGTCCATGTAGCGCTCGTAATGACAATTCCAGAGGCGAACCGTCAATTCCAACAAGCAAAACGCCCCGTCCGAAGACGGGGCGCAGCGATGCGGTTGCCAGCGACAGCTAGACAACCTTGACGAAGATAATCACCAGGGTAAACAGCACCAGCGACTCGATGAAGGCGAGGCCCAGAATCAGTGCGAGTTGGACCGCCGGGCGGGCGGCAGGATTGCGCGCCATGGCTTCGCACGCGGCGCCGCCGACTCGGCCCTGGCCAAGAGCGGCCAATCCGGCGGCAATGGCCATGCCGAACCCGGAGGCTATGGGGACCCAGTTGGTCGCCGGAGCAGCGGCGCTTCCGCCCTGCGCGTACGCTGGCATGGCCATCAGCATCATGGCCCCCAGCGAAAAGAATACCGTCATTAGTTTCTTCATTTCGTTCTCCTTATGAATCGCTGCCAGTGGGTGGTTGACGTTCACCGTGCTGACGCCCTCACGCTGACAGCAAACTTAAAAACAGCACTTAGCAGTTAGCACTTAGCAATTAGTCAAATACCGATTGCCGAAGGCTAATTGCTAAATGCTAAGTGCTAACGGCTGCTCCTCAATGCTCGTGCGCCACCGCTTCTCCGATGTACACCGTCGCCAGCAGCACAAAAATATAGGTCTGAATCACCGATACGCCAATGTGCAGCAGGATGAACACCACCGGGAGAGCCAGGGGAACCAGAGAGAAGAACACCAGGGTCACCAGATCGCTGGCGAACATATTGGCGTAAAGACGTATGGTGAGCGAGAGAATTCGCGCCAGATGACTGAAGATCTCAATGGGAAACAACAGGATCGCCAGCCACGGTTCTGGGCCCATAAAATTCTTTACGTAGCGGAAACCGTTCGAGCGCACGCCCTGGGAGTGATAATAGAACCAGGTGACCAGCGCGCATCCCAGCGGCACCGAGGGAGTTGCGGTCGGCGATTCAAACCCGGGTATGACACCCAGCAGGCAACTCAACAGAATGAACATACCCAGGACCGTCAAGTAGCCTACGTAGCGCTCGTATTCGTGGCCAATCACTTCGTGGCTCTGCTTGGCGACGAAGGAATCGAGCTCCTCCATCAGGTGCTGCATCTTTCCAGGGTCGTCCACCGACAGGCGCGCCCGCACGACCACAAAAAACAGAATGATCAGCACAAATACCACTAACTGCATGGCCACATAATTGGGGATGGGCGCTCGCGGATAGGTCGCGTGCAAATGAAAGATACCCAGGATCGCATTCGCCACGCCGGCGAAGTATTTATTCAGAAGGGCAGTTATCCAAAGTTGCTCAGGCATGAAGGCGTACTCGTAGAAAGACCGGATCTAATACTGCGATGATTGCTGCTTGGCACACAGCCAGCGCTAGCCGGTATGCATACCAAAGTTATTAGGAAATCAGAATCCGCGTCGCAAGGTAACAAATACTTCCACTGCGACTTCGCAGGCCACAGCTACGATCGGAAGGCACACGCCCCCAAGGAAGCCATAAAGACCCGCACGAGAAACATTAAATATAACATAGGCCCCGATGGCGATGAAGGCATATCGCAAGGCAGCGCGCAAGACGATTCCACCTCCCCGCTCCTTGCTTTCGCCGGTGGTAATGCGCTCTCCCAAGGCGTCCACTGCGCGCTCCAGCCAGCGATGATTGACGTAGGAGACGATCGCTCCCGCCAAGAATCCCGCCGCCACCGGCCAGCGGAAGAAAACCAGGCACACCGCCAATCCGACGGCCGACGCCGCGACCATGTATCGGCGGATACGCTTCAGCGCTCCGGCAAAGAATTCATCCGCTGCCGAGGAGGTGGGTTCAAGCATCGTGGTGGGCACACATCAATGTACCGCGCAGACCGCTCGCACGAAAATCATTCGCCAGCGAGACACGGAGCGCACAGAGTTGTGGTTTTTCATCGAGGTTCTCCGTGATCTCCGTCGCTGCGTGGTTGATTTTCATTCCTGTGCATCGGCCGCAGGCCCAAGTCAGGGCTGTGACTGACCCGCAATTCTCGCTGCCGTGGAGTCAGCCGTCGCTATTCTTTCCGCGCGCGCTCACCATTCGAATCATCTGCACGAACCCTAAGACGGACCCCACGATGACTCCGGCGATAAACAGCCAATGAGTGTGCAGCCAGTGATCGAGCAGTTTGCCGA
>CAWIKZ010000001.1:0-493295 GCA_963836875.1 uncultured Acidobacteriaceae bacterium | reverse complement strand
GTTCGTACTCCCGCCCGCACTCGCCCGGGGTGAACGTGCCCGCGGGCACCGCGATCTTGAACACCCACTTGTCAGTCCGGCACGGGGAGTTGGGACCCTCGAGGACGATCCTTTCGCAGTATTCGCCGTGTTGCTGGCGACTCTCCGCTCCACCGGATGGCACGACCATATCGCGATGATTTGCGACGAAAGTCTTGCAGGCCCATGAGCAAGGCAAAGGGACACTGGGGGAGCTTGGCGGAACAATTCGGGGTGAGCGAAGGCTGGGCCAAGAAGATCTCGGCCACCCGCACGCGCGCGGGGCAGATGGAGCGGGCGGCCGTGGCGACGTGGTCCGGTGAGCCGGGTGACGGTGACGGTGCAGGAGTGGATGGGGGAGCAAATCCGTAAGCAGCCGGATCTGACCCTGAGGAGTTGCAAGCGCAACTGCAAGCGGTCCAGGGCGTCGGCTTGAGCATCGGGCGGCTGTGGCTGGCCTGACGGCAGATGGGACTGCGGCTTAAAAAAAGTCACTCCACGCCCAAGAACAAGAAACGCCGGAGGCGCAGCAGCGCCGGCAAGCGTGGTGGGAAGCCATAACCCAGATCGACCCTGCGCAGTTGGTGTTTCTAGACGAGAGCGGCGCCAGCACGCAGATGACGCGGAACTATGGCCGGGCTCCGCGTGGAGAACGGGTGCCGGAAGGGACGCCCCACAGCCACTGGTCTACGTTGACCATGCTGGGGGCGCTCACCACCCACGGCTTGCAGGCGCCCATGACCATCGCATCGCCGACCGATGGAGATGTCTTCCTGGCCTATCTGGAACAGGTGTTGTGCCCGCAGCTCCAGCCCGGACAGGTGGTCATTATGGACAATCTGTCGGCTCACAAAGTGCAGGGGGTACGGGAGCAGATTGAAGCCCGGGGAGCGCGCCTGATCTATCTGCCCGCCTACTCGCCGGACTTCAACCCCATTGAGCAGGCCTGGTCGAAGATCAAGCAGTGGCTGCGCTCGGCCAAGGCCCGAACCGTAGAAGCTCTGGAACGCGCCATTGCCGAAGCCCTGGTAGCCGTTACCGCCGAGAATGCCTTAGCCTGGTTCTCGCATTGCGGATATGGTCTACAATAACTTTGAAAACGCTCTAGCCAGGCAAACTAGAGCATTTTCAGAGATAGTGTAGACTGTTGCTGGCGATTCTCCGCTCCACAGGATGGCACGACCATACGCGAATGATTTGCGACGAAAGTTTTTGCAGGCCTATGAGCAGGGCAAAGGGACACTGGGGGAGTTGGCGGAACAATTCGGGGTGAGCGAAGGCTGGGCCAAGAAGATCTCGGCCACCCGCACGCGCACGGGGCAGATGGAGCGGCCGCCGTGGCGACGTGGTCCGGTGAGCCGGGTGACGGTGACGGTGCAGGAGTGGATGGGGGAGCAAATCCGTAAGCAGCCGGATCTGACCCTGAGGGAGTTGCAAGCGCAACTGCAAGCGGTCCAGGGCGTGGGCTTGAGCATCGGGCGGCTGTGGCTGGCCTTACGGCAGATGGGACTGCGGCTTAAAAAAAGTCACTCCACGCCCAAGAACAAGAAACGCCGGAGGCGCAGCAGCGCCGGCAAGCGTGGTGGGAAGCCATAACCCAGATCGACCCTGCGCAGTTGGTGTTTCTAGACGAGAGCGGCGCCAGCACGCAGATGACGCGGAACTATGGCCGGGCTCCGCGTGGAGAACGGGTGCCGGAAGGGACGCCCCACAGCCACTGGTCTACGTTGACCATGCTGGGGGCGCTCACCACCCACGGCTTGCAGGCGCCCATGACCATCGCATCGCCGACCGATGGAGATGTCTTCCTGGCCTATCTGGAACAGGTGTTGTGCCCGCAGCTCCAGCCCGGACAGGTGGTCATTATGGACAATCTGTCGGCTCACAAAGTGCAGGGGGTACGGGAGCAGATTGAAGCCCGGGGAGCGCGCCTGATCTATCTGCCCGCCTACTCGCCGGACTTCAACCCCATTGAGCAGGCCTGGTCGAAGATCAAGCAGTGGCTGCGCTCGGCCAAGGCCCGAACCGTAGAAGCTCTGGAACGCGCCATTGCCGAAGCCCTGGTAGCCGTTACCGCCGAGAATGCCTTAGCCTGGTTCTCGCATTGCGGATATGGTCTACAATAACTTTGAAAACGCTCTAGCCCACCATCCCCTGCAAAACCGTGCTATAGTTCGCCCCAGATTTGCGCTGGGCGCTCCTTCGAAAAACCTTCAATCCATGTAAGACGGTTGGGGGAACACCGCTTCACACCGGCGCCTCCTACAAGCCAAGCAACCTGAATCAGCACGCTGGAGTGTTGGCTCCCACCTACACCGTCGTTTCCGTGGTTGCGGAAGCCGGCGCCGGGGGCAGAGCCAATCTATGGCTGCCTCGGGCTAGCGTTCGATATCGTCGCGAGGTCTATCGCTGATTACTATTCACAAAACTTTCTGGAGTTAAGATCGAAGCATGACAAAACTCCGGGTAGGTGTCCTGTTTGGCGGGCGCAGCGGCGAGCATGAAGTCTCGCTGCTATCGGCAGCCTCGGTCCTGAACGCCATCGATAAGAAGAAATACGACGTTGTGCCCATCGGCATCACCAAGGAAGGGCGATGGGTGACTGCGGCCCACGCCGAGCGCCTGTTGCGCGGCAACCTGCCGGAAGCAGCCGAGCCGCGTCATCTGCGCGCCGGCGATCCCGAGACCACCTCTGCCGCTGCAGTCCTGGCCAAAGGCGAAGCCGTGGTAGTGCCGCCCATGCCGGGCGAAAACCATTCCGCGCTAATGCCGTTTGAGACGCACTCTACCGAATTGCACGCGGCGCCCAATTCCATTGACGTGGACATCATCTTCCCCGTTCTGCATGGCACCTTCGGCGAAGACGGCACCATACAAGGCTTGCTGGAACTCGCGGACATTGCCTACGTCGGCGCAGGTGTACTGGGCTCTGCTGCCGGCATGGACAAGGACGTGATGAAGCGTCTCTTTCGCGACGCCGGCCTGCCCATCGTGAAGCACGTCACCGTTCTGCGCAGTGCATGGCGCGGGCAGCCAAGAAAAGTGCGCAAGCAAATCGAAGCCGCGCTGAAGTATCCCGTGTTTGTGAAGCCGGCGAACCTGGGCTCGTCGGTCGGGATCAGCAAAGTGCACAACGGCACTGAGCTGGCCGCGGCCATGGACGAGGCGGCGCGCTATGATCGCAAGCTGGTGGTCGAGCAGGGCGTCGGCGGCACCAAAGCCAAGGCCCGCGAGATCGAATGCTCGGTGCTGGGCAATGACAACCCTATCGCTTCCCTTCCCGGCGAGATCGTCCCCGTGAAAGAGTTCTACGACTACGACGCCAAATATCTGGTCGAAGGATCGGAGTCGATCATCCCGGCCAAGCTTCCTAAAGCCAAACAAAGAGAAGTGCAGCAACTCGCGATCGCAGCCTTCAAGGCGGTGGATTGTGCCGGCATGGCGCGCGTGGACTTTCTCCTGGACCCACGCCGGGGCAAGGTGTACGTCAACGAAGTCAACACCATTCCCGGCTTCACCTCCATCAGCATGTATCCCAAGATGTGGGCCGCGACGGGAATCGATTATCCCGAACTGATGGACCGGCTGATCCAGCTCGGCCTGGAGCGCCACGCGGAGAAAAAGCAGAACCAATACAGCCGGTGACGCTAACTTTTTTCCTGCGCGAGCGTCTATTTCAGCAAGCAGGGAGCGATGCTCGTGAGGGGCGTGCGCGAAGTTCGACTCCGCTAGAGCAGCGTATGCCCCGGGCACCGCAAACTGCCTTCGGTATCTCCTGATTCGCAACCACGGAACAAAAGCAGGGTCCTCCTCGTAACCATCAACGAGGAGGAGTTCTGTGCGTAAAACCTTCCTAATTATTCTGCTATGCCTCTTAGTCCTCGGTGCTTCCGCCTTCGCCGAGGAATGGAGCAAAACTTATCAGGTCGGCGACAAGCCCACTTTGCGTGTGGACACCAACGACGCCTCGGTTGAAATCACGCGCGGAGCCAGCCGCACGGTTTCAGCCCGGGTGATCGCCGAGGGCTACAGCATCGGCGGCAGCGGCGTGCGCGTCACTGAGCGCCAGGACGCCGACAAAGTAGATCTGCAAGTCCACGTGCCGAACCGTTGGGGCATCCACATCGGCATGCACGAGGGAGTGCGCATCGAAGTGCAGGTTCCCTCGGAAGCCGCTCTGGACTTGCACTCTGGCGACGGGCACATCGCAGTCGACGGCATCTCCGGGCAGGCCCGCATCGATACCGGCGACGGACACATCCAGGTCCGCAACTTCAATGGCGGACTGCACGCCCACACTGGCGATGGGCACATGACCATTGACGGCGTGCTGACTGACGTTGACCTGCGCACCGGCGATGGACACATTGACCTCACGCTGCGGCCGGGTTCGAAGATGAGCAATGGATGGCTGATTCACACCAGCGACGGCGGCGTGGAGGTTCGGCTTCCGCAAGACTTTGCCGCCGAGCTTTACGCCCACACTGGCGACGGGCATATCCAGTTGGACATGCCGGTTACTGTGAACGGTTCCATCGAGCGGTCGCGGATTCGGGGCAAGTTAAACGGCGGTGGACCGCTGCTGGAAATCACCACCGGCGATGGCAGCATCCACATCGGCAAGTTCTAGCGCGCGTTCACCAGCCGAATCGTTTCCAGCACCACAGCGCCGCTGATCGCCAGCGATTGCGGACTGAGCTTGTCCACCGTGTCTTGCGGAGTGTGCCAGAAGACATTGTTGTAACCGTAGTCGAGGTCGATGATGTCCACTGCCGGCACACCGATCTTCAGAAGCGGCATGTGGTCATCCTCGATGGGCGCCTTGTATTGGTAGAAATGCGACTGGTAGCCCAGGTTGGTGGCCGCCTGGTAAACCAGTTCGCTCAACCAGGGCGTCGAGTTGGTTTCCTGCTGGATGTCGAGGTCAGCGTCGCCGATCATGTCGACGAGGATGAAAGCCTTGATCTTCTTCGCCGTCCCATCCTGCTGCCATTTCTGCGCCAGATGGCGGGTGCCGTACACGCTGTCGGTGTCGGTCCACTTCACGAAGGCCTCTTCCCCGTCCGTCCACACCAGCCAGATGCTGTAACCGTCGAGGGGTTTGCCGCGAAATTGGTCGGCAAGCGCCAGCAGCAGCGCCGTCGACGAGCCCCCATCGTTGGCGCCCACAAAGTCTTTCAGGTGATACACCGTATCGTAGTGGCCGGCGACCACAATGATGCCGTCTTTCTTCCCCGGAAACTTCGCAATGATGTTGTTCATCGGGAACGTGCCGACCGGAGTTTTCGCGGTAAAGGTGTCGTTCTCGACGTTGTCGCCCTTGAGCTTCGAATGGATGTACTGCTCCAGCTTCGTGTGCCCCTGGCTGCCGGGCGGACGCGGACCGAACGCGACGATCTCCTTCACGTACTGCAGCACGTGGTTGCCGTTAATGTCGGGCTTGGGAGTGGCGCTCGCGGAGTCGGCGAGCGGAGTGACCGCCGGAGCAGTCGGCGGAGCATTCGTCGCCGCCGCGGGTTTGATCTCAGCAGATGCGTCTGATGGTGTCTGCTTGTTGCATCCTGAGCTGACTGCAGCGACGAGAACCAGCAGACAAAGAACGAGTGCAGAGAAAGTTATCCGGCGGGGCTTCATGCTACAACTATTGTAAATGGCGGGGCGAATCACCGCGGGAGCAACTAGCAATTAGTGATTGGCAATCAGCCATCAGCAATCAGCCGTCAGCAATCAGCCGTCAGCTCATCACCTCAGTCAGTCTGCCAGAAATTCAACGGTGAACAACGACCTTAGAGAACAACTGGCTTACGTGCCTCCCTGATTTTCTAATTTTGATTTCTCCGTGCGCTCCGTGCCTCCGTGGTGAAACGATTTTCTCTGTGTCTCTGTGGTGAACGCGCCGTCCAACAAAACGGGCCGCCCGAAGAGCGGCCCTGATGCCTTGGCTAAGTGCTAGCCGCTTCCTACCCCGCCACTTCCTCCAACTGTTTCTGATCGATATCGAAGTTGGAGTACACGTGCTGCACGTCGTCGGAATCTTCCAGCGCTTCCAGCAGGCGAATCATGGTGCCTGCCTGATGGCCTTCAAGCTTGGTGTAGGTCTGCGGCACCATGCCGATTTCCGCCACCTCGGGCTTGATGCCGGCGGCCTTCACCGCTTCCAACACCGCCTCGTACGCCGCGGGATCGGTCAGGATCTCCCAATTGTCGCCATCGTCCTTCAAGTCGTCGGCGCCGGCTTCCAGCACGACGTTCATCAGGTCGTCTTCCTTGGCCGCCGCCTTGGGGATGATGATGTCGCCCTTCTTGTGGAACATCCACGCGACCGAGCCGGCCTCGCCCATGTTGCCGCCATTTTTGGAGAACGCATGGCGCAGTTCGCTGACCGTGCGGTTGCGATTGTCGGTGGAGACTTCCACCAGGATGGCGACGCCGCCCGGGCCGTAGCCTTCGAAGGTGATTTCCTCGTACGAAATCCCGGGTAGTTCGCCGGTGCCGCGCTGGATGGCGCGCTTGATATTGTCGGCCGGCATGTTCTCCGCCTTGGCCGCCGCCACCGCGCCCCGCAGCCGGGGGTTCTTTTCGGCATCGCCACCGTTCTTGGCCGCGATGGTGATTTCCTTTATCAAGCGAGTGAAAATCTTGCCGCGCTTGGCATCCAGCGCGCCCTTCTTGTGTTTGATGGTTGCCCATTTGGAATGGCCGGACATGGAGAGACCTCAGATCTTGAATATCTTCGGATGAGTACCGATGGCTGCCGCGCCCCTTCCGCAGGCCAAGCGATGCTTCCGCCTCAAATCGAGCGGAGAAAGAGCAGGCAAACTGAGATTATACCACCGCCAACGGTGCGGTTTTCGGGGGGATGCCGGTTGGGTTAAGTGGCAGTTTGAGCCTGATCGGTGATCCCGGTCACATCCCTTTTTTCGGGATTGCTGGTGTAATGGGCTGTTAACGATAGTGATAATCTCCGCACTATACCGTGCAATCATGTGGCTCCATCTACGGAGTGCGTTGATCTGGCTAGCCCTTCTGCTGCCGTTGGGCGCAAGCGCGCAAGAACCGAACCCAAGCAACGGGTCTCAGTCCGTCGAGCCCGCGTCCGGAACTTCCACGTTCTACGCCGAGTCACGGCAAGTTCTTATTGAGGCAACTGTCTGGAAAGGGTCCGAGGCAAACGGGACGGCCCACGTATCATTACTTCCCGAAGGACCGCCGGCGCGGCCCCAAAGTGGCAGGGCAGGAGCCCCCCAACTTCCTAAGTGGTGGCCCGCACCCGCCCGAGGCTTGACCGTCAAGGATTTTCGGGTCTTCGACAATGGGGTGGAGCAGAAGATCAATTTCCTGAAGGAGACCGATTTTTCGACTTCGAATTTGCCGGACCACTTGTCGACAGGTCCTGACGAGCATGGAACGTGGGCAAGCTTAGAACCGAATGAATTTCAAGATGCCAGGGCCACCTATCTGATTGGATACGCTCCCGCATCCCTGCAATCCGGTGAGTGTCGCTCAATCCAAGTAAGTGTTAAAGGTCACGACGTTGATCTGAACCGCACCCAGTATTGCGGGCCCGATGCCCCGGACGACCACGTTGACCGAACTTCGGAAGCGAGAAGTCTCGAAAAGCAAATGCAAAGCTTCAGTAACTCTGAGGCTCGGGAGAGTGTCAAAGTGTCAGTGCAGGCTTTCGCATTCTGGTCCTCGGGCGTATTGCATCTCCTCACAGAGGCTTCCTCGAACGACAAGCTATCTGGCCAGGTGCCCTTTACGTACGTTGTGGAAGTCCACGACTCCAAAGCGCTTGCAAGTGTAGAGATCGCTGCGGAATTCCATCTGCCGAGTAAGTACTGGAGTACCTCTGATTGTCGGAAAGAGAATCGTGCCGTCCACATTCTCGGAATGGTGTATACGACGACTGGTGAACTCGCAACCGAGTTCGCGGACAGCGCGCCCTGCCTAAACCCGCATGTCATGAATTCAACTCCTATGAAATACGCGTTGAAACATAGCTTGCTACCCGCATACGTTGCCATACCGACTCGGTTTGACACCCAAGTTGAATTGCCAGCCGGCGAGTATGAGCTTCGGATCATCGTAAGCGATGGAAAGAATTTTGGAAGAGCACGTTTGCCTTTTCACGTGGAACATTTCGCCAACAAGCGTCTTAACCTAAGTGACATCGTATTGGCAGGCATTGTCCGCGATTCGTCTTGGGTTCTGCTTGACGCCGCATCCGTTGCACCTCTCCCTGTTGTTCCCACTCCGCTGGTTAGCAAGAATCTTCAGTTCTTGCCCGATGTCGATCCCAATCTTCAAGGGAAGGCCTCCCTAACTTTGTACTTCGAAATTTACGAGCCTCTGGTCCAAACCCAAATACCCGCGGTCTACTACCAACTGAGAATCACGGATCTAAAGACTGGCTCATTGGTACTGAATACAGGACCAATGAGCGCAGCCAAATGGTTGATCCCTCAAAATACTGTGATTCCCGTGGGCTTGAAGATCGATACAGGCAAACTGAAAAAGGGCTCATACCGGCTCGAAGTGCAATCTTCCGATTCAGCAGGACGAAAGTCGGGATGGCGACAAGCCATCTTCACGATCGAGTGATGCTTGCTGTTGAATCGACCTTCCAAATCCATCGCTCCCACCGATCAGGTCTCGCCGGGGTGCCCCATCCTTTCGCCTCTTCTGCGAAAGGGTGGGAAACACCCATCCCAACCAACTCGCCGGCCTGGCTGTCCGGGCCATCGAAGGACTCGCATGCCTCTTCCCGTGCGAAGATAGAGTACGGACGCCAGACACACGCGGAGCACATCCAGACGCCAATGTTCCACAGGATCTTCAAAGCATTTCACTATCGTGATTTCCGTTTGATGTGGTTCGGCGCCTGCACCTCCAGCATTGGCACCTGGATGCAGATCGTGGCCCAGGGCTGGCTCATCTATCGCCTGAGCCATTCCGCGTTCTTGCTCGCGCTCGACCAGTTTCTCGGCGGCATCCCCATTTTCCTGTTCTCGCTGATCGGCGGGGTGGTGGCCGACCGGATCGAGCGGCGCAAGGTGCTGCTCGCCTCCCAGTACGTGCAGATGGCTAGCGCGGCGATCCTTACCGTTCTGGTCGCCAACGGACTGACCCACGTCTGGCCCATCCTCTGCCTGTCGTTTATGTCCGGCTTCGCGCAAGCTTTTGGCGGTCCAGCGTACTCGGCGCTGATTCCCACGCTGGTGGAGCGGGACGACATGCCGAACGCCATTGCGCTCAATTCGATTCAGTTCAACCTGGCAGTAACCATCGGTCCTGCGCTGGCCGGCATCGCTCTGGCGAAGTTGGGCGAGAAGTGGTGCTTCGGCTTGAACGCGCTTTCGTTTCTGGCGCCCATCGTTTCGCTGTTGCTCATCACAAGCCGCTTCTTGCCGGTAAGTACCACCGAGTCGATGTTCACCAGTTTGAAGGAGGGGATCAAGTTCGTTCGCAAGCAGGGCTCCATGGAGGCGCTTATCGTGCTGGCGTTCTGCATGACCGCTTTAAGCATGCCCATGCGCACGTATATTCCGGTGTTCGTCAAAGACATCTTTAATCGCGGCCCTGGCACTTACGGCAATATGTTTTCGCTTATGGGACTGGGTTCGATCTGCGGCTCGCTGGCGGTTGCAGCCATGGGGAACATCCGCCACAAAGGCCGCTTTGCCGTCACCATGCTTATTATCCTGGGCGCCGCGATCGCGGGGTTTTCTCTCTCGAAATCGTTGCCCCTGAGCTATGGCATGCTGGTGATCGTGGGGGCTTCGATGATGGCTGTGTTCGCTACCGTGAATTCGCTGGTGCAGTTGATTACCACCCACGAAATGCGCGGCCGCGTGATGAGCGTGTACAACTGCGCGTTCCGTGGAGGCATGCCCATGGGAAATCTGCTGACGGGCTGGCTCGTCCCGGTATTTACGGCGCCCCTGGTGCTGAGCGTGAACGGATTGCTTCTGATTGTAATGGCGCTGTACTTTCTACTGGTGCAACGGCGCGTGGCCGCGCTGTGATGGTCCGGTTCAACGTGCGCTCCCACCCTTCGCGCCAAACCCCCGCGCGAAGGATGGGGCACCCGATGGCATGCTTGAACTACTTTGTCTTGTCGGCTGCGGCGGCCTGCTTCTTCGCCATCTCGCTATAACGCCGCTCAATCTCCTCCGGCGAGACGTCCTCGATGTGCGTCCCAACCCACCACTGATTACCCAGAGAATCCTCGACGCCGCCGGTGCGGTCGCCGTAGGCCTGGTTCGTCGGCTCCTGAATGGGCTTTCCCCCAGCTTCAACCGCGCGCTTGTACACCGCGTCCACGTCCTCCACATACAGATAGAACATGGCCGGTTTTGGTGTCCACTGGTCGCGGGCCTGGCCGATCATGAGCATCGAGTCGCCCACGCGCACCTCGGCATGGCTGACTCTGCCCTTGTCGTCTTTGTGACGAAAGGTTTCCTCGCCGCCAAAGGCGTTCTTCAAGAAATCGATCTGCGCCTCCGCGTCCGCCACCACCAAGTAGGGCGTGACCGTGTGGTAGCCGTCTGGAATTGGTTTGACTGTCATGATTTTTTCTCCTCACCAAGTTAAATTACCGTTGCCGGTATTGTGCCCTATTTTGGCATTCCGTGCCTCGCCTAGTTTTCCGCTTACGCCCACGAACCTTGCGTGCAACTACGCGGCCGATTCAATCGCGCTAACATACATGCGTGGAAAAGACCGTCTATCTTTCGCTGGGCGCCAACGTGGGCGACCGCGAGGCTAATCTGCGTACAGCGATTGACAAGCTCGCCGAACTCGGCGAAGTGATTGCGGTGTCGTCGTTGTACGAAACGGAGCCGATGGAGTTCACGGCGCAACCGTGGTTCCTCAATTGCGCGGTGGCGCTGCGCACCGAACTGATGCCGAGGTTGTTTCTGTCGAAGGCGCTGGCCATTGAGCAGCAGATGGGCCGCCGCCGCAGCCGGCCGAAGGGCCCTCGCGCTATTGACATCGACATTCTGCTCTTCGGAAATTCCGTGATCCACACACCGCAGCTGGATGTGCCCCACGTCGCTATGCACGAACGGCGATTCGTTCTCGAACCGCTGGCTGAGATCGCGCCCGAGGTGCGGCATCCTATCTTCAAGCGCACCGTCCGCGAGATGCTGCAAGCACTCCCCCACAATGTGGGACAGGTGAAGAAGCTGGCCAGGGCTTAGATCCGCTGCAACTCCGCCACCGTTCGTTCATTCGCGACGTTGCCAGTGTTGAGGGTGGTCTTCGGCTCCAGCAGCATCACATGGGTTTCCTCGTCGGCGGAAGGAAAATGCTCGACGCCACGCGGAATAATGATGAACTCGCCAGGATTCACCATGATCTCGCGCTCGACTCCATTCTCGCGCACCATCATGCGCAGCGCGCCTTTCACCACGAAGAACAACTCGTCTTCCTGGTCGTGGTGATGCCACATGAAGTCGCCTTGCAGCTTCACCAGCTTCACGTAGGCGTCATTTACTTCGCCCACGATCTTGGGGCGGTAGTGATCGGTGAACAGTGAAAGTTTCTGCGCCAGATTGATTTTGTCCATAAGAAACCCCAACCAGCCGGGCCTTGATTTATGTCAGATTCTACTCGAATAGGAGGATTAGTTGCCAGCGTGACAATTATGATAAAAATGACAGAATAGGAGTATTATGTCACTTGAGAGGAAATATGACATGGAAGAGGAAATCTGTCAGCGAGTAAACCAGAACGGCCGCGTCGTCATTCCTGCGACATTCCGCAAGGCGCTGGGCATTGAGGTTGGGGATGAAATCGTTCTGCGTATCCAGGACGATGAATTACGCATCACCACCCAGCAGCGGCGCATCCAGCGGGCGCGGCGCCGCGCCCGGCAATATGTAAAACCCGGCACATCGCTGGTCAATGAACTGCTTGCCGAACGCCGCGAGGCGGCCAGGAATGAATAAGATCGTACTCGATGCTTCCGCCATTCTCGCGCTCATCAATGGCGAGCCGGGACACGAGAAACTGACCCCTGCGCTGCTTGCCAGCGCTGTTTGCAGCACCGTCAATCTTGCCGAAGTACAAGGTAAGCTGGTGCATCGAGGGTGGTCTCCCGACGAGGCTTGGGAAGATGCCACCAGTCCCATTCGGGAAGCCGTGCCTTTCAACGCGGAGCACGCCCGGATTGCCGGAAGCCTGACCGCCCTGACGCGACATCTGGGCCTTTCGCTGGGAGACTGCGCGTGCCTGGCGCTGGGAATAGCGCTGAAGGCACCCGTCTACACCGCCGACAAAACCTGGAAAGGGATGAAATTGAATGTCCGCATCCACGTCATTCGCTAGGGGCAGAACAAACCGCCAGAAATGCCCGCCAAGGAGCTTGCATGCCTAACGATGAGCCTTCATACATTATCAAACGCAGAGATTATTCGAGGCTGTTTTACGATCCCAAGCCGGAGGTCATAGCTGACTTTCTTGAGCAGCCTCTTGGATTCATCGCAGAGTTGGTGACGGGAATGCTTGCCGAAGGGCCAAAACAATTGGCTGTGTTCGGCGGGAAGATCGCGCAAGCCGCGCTGAAGGGCCACCTTTTCGAGGAGTTCGCGAGGGAAGTCCAAGATTTTCGCAAGAAAGGCAAGATCGACGAGAACTTTGGTGACACGAAGTACGGGTATCAAAGCTGGGTTGAACTCCTCACGATCATTGACAATGAGTGCCCTGATCCGGATCGCCTGGAGGCCCTGAAAGCCATGTTCTTCTCCGTGAACTCTGTAAAGAGCACCGACGCCCAAAAAATTCTTGCTTATCAGCTATTTCAAATTGCGAAGGAACTGACCTCCAGTCAGCTGCTCTTGATGAAAGCCTGCTATGAATTAGGAAAATCTGGTGAGCTCGCCAACGTCGATAATATTGACAGAGCACACACGGGAGTCGGAGCGACACGTGAGCAGTGGATCCAGTTGGTTATCAAGTGGCTGGGACATGATGTTCGAGCGCTTATCAGTAGGGATGATGAAATATTAGTAAGGCTCCGCTTATTAGGGGAGGACAGCGGTTTCTCAGTATCATCTGCGAAGCATGGAAGACTAACGGATCTCGGACTGCGCTTCTGCAAGAATATTGAAAATTACGTGATCGAAATTTCAGGGAACACTGAGAAGTAATAAGGGCGCGATTGCTCGCGCCCTCGATCACATCTGTTCATCTTCTCCTACTGCAGCAGCAACCCTTCGCCGTTACCATTCTCAACAACTTCTTCCGGCGGAATGAGCGACGTGGCGGCCACCCGATCGCCCTCCTCCAGATGCAGCAGGTGAACGCCCTGGGACGAGCGTCCGCATTCCCGGATGGTCTTGGTGCCGATGCGGATGATCTTGCCGAACTGGCTGATCACAACTATCTCGGACTCTTCATTCACCAGCATAATGGAGACCACCTTGCCATTGCGCGCGGTGGTCTTCACGTTGATGACGCCCCCGCCGCCGCGTGATTGCAGACGGTATTCATCGACGTCGGTGCGCTTGCCGTAACCATTCTCGGTGACCGAGAGGATGAGATTGGCCTCCCGCTCGTCGCTGTCTTTGGTCTTCGCGCGTACCTTGGGAGTGACCGCCATGCCCACAACGTAATCGCCTTTGCGCAACCTCATGCCGCGAACTCCATGGGCCGGGCGACCCATGGGTCGTACATCCTCTTCCTCGAATCGAATCGCTTTGCCGTCATGGGTCGCCAGGAAAACGATCTGGCTGCCGTCGGTACAACTGGCGGCCACGAGTTCGTCCTGCTTCTCGATGGCGATGGCGTTGATGCCATTCGACCTCACGTTGCTGAAGTCCTTCAGCGGCGTTTTCTTCACCGTGCCGCTGCGCGTGGCGAAGAAAACGTACTTGCCCTCTTCTTCCAGATCGCGCACGGCGAGTAGCGCGCGTACGCTCTCGCCCGCCTGGAGGGAGACGAGACTTGCAATCGCTTTGCCCTTGCCGGCGGCGCTCAGCTCGGGAATCTCGTACACCTTGAGCCAATACACGCGCCCGTTGTTGGTGAAGACCAGGATGTAGTCGTGGGTGGACGCCACGAAGAGATTTTCGACGAAATCCTCCTCGCGCGTGCTCATGCCTTTGCGGCCGGTGCCACCGCGGCGCTGCTGCCGATAGGTCGAAATCGGAGTGCGCTTCATGTAGCCGGAGTGGCTGACCGTGACCGCGACCTGCTCGTCGGCGATCAGGTCTTCCAGGCTGATCTCGACCGTTTCGTCCTGGATGACGGTGCGGCGCGCGTCGCCGTATTTCTTTTTGACTTCCTCGAGCTCCTTGACGATGACGCCACGCAGCTTCTTTTCGCTGGCCAGGATCGATTCGTACTCGGCGATGCGGCTGCGGACCTCGGCCAATTCCTTAAGGATTTCGTCGATCGACAACCGGGTCAAACGATGCAACTGCAATTCCAGAATTCCGTCGGCTTGCGTCGTATCGAAGGGGCGAGTCAGGGTCGAAGGCACTACGCCCTTTAAGTCAACTTCCTTTCGCAGAAGTTTCGCCTTAAAGGCACCCTCCGTGACTTTTACCGTCTTGCCGGTGAAATATTCCACCAGGCTGGTGCGCGCTTCGGCGCGGTTCTCGCTGCCGCGAATGATGCGGATCACGTCATCCACACGGTCCAGCGCGACCTGATAGCCCTCGAGAACATGTTCGCGCTCGCGCGCCTTCATCAGCAGGTAGGCGGTGCGCCGCCGCACTACGTCGATGCGGTGATCGACGAAGTACTGGATGGCCTGCACCAGGCCCATTTCTTTGGGCTGGCCGTTGATCACGGCCAGAAAGATCATGCTGAAGCTCTCCTGCATCGAGGTGTGCTTGAAGAGCTGGTTGAGCACGATCTGGGCTTCGGCGCTGCGCTTCAGTTCGATGACGATGCGCATGCCGTCGCGGTCGCTCTCGTCGCGGACATCGCTGATATCGTCGATCACCTTGTTGTTCACCAGTTCGGCGATGCGTTCGACCAGCTTTGCCTTGTTGACCTGGTAGGGGATCTCGGTGACGATAATCGCGTCCTTGTCCTTGGTGAGGTGCTCGATGGCGGCCTTGGCGCGCATCATGAAGCGCCCGCGCCCGGTGCGATAGGCTTCGGTAATGCCGCTGCGTCCGTAGATGAAGCCAGCCGTCGGGAAGTCCGGGCCCTGCACGTGCTTCAACAAGTCGGCGAGCGTGGCGTGCGGATTGTTCACCAGGGTGATGCAGGCGTCCACAATCTCCGTCAGATTGTGCGGCGGAATATTGGTGGCCATGCCGACGGCGATTCCGTTCGAGCCGTTCACCAGCAGGTTGGGAATTCTCGTTGGCAACACCATCGGCTCGACTGTGGTGTCGTCGAAGTTGGCGACGAAATCGACGGTGTCTTTGTCGATGTCAGACAGCAGCTCTTCCGCGAGCTCAGTGAGGCGCGATTCCGTATACCGGTAAGCTGCGGGGGGATCGCCATCCACAGAACCAAAGTTGCCTTGGCCGTCGATCAGCGGATAGCGCAGGCTCCAAGGTTGCGCCAGGCGCACCATCGCGTCATATACAGCACTGTCGCCATGAGGGTGGTACTTCTTCAGACACTCGCCGACCACGCCGGCGCACTTCATGTGCTTGCGGTTGTGCAGCACACCCATGTCGTGCATCGCATACAGAATGCGGCGATGCACCGGCTTGAGGCCGTCGCGCACGTCGGGCAAAGCGCGTCCGATGATGACCGACATGGAATAGTCGAGATACGAACGCCGCATCTCCTCTTCAATGTTGACGGGTTGTACGTTGCCCCCGGTGGGTCCCCCGGGGCCGAGCGGTAATTGCTGGTTGGGATCGTCTGCCATGATTGCCTTTAGCTATTAGCCGAGACCAGGGCAAAAGCGCGTGGGTTGACCGGTAATCGGACAGGCTTGAAGCTGATAATTTCGAGTGATCGTCCCGATGAATAGCACGTCAGATTATATCATTGAAATGCGGCGGATGGTAGGCGGTAATCTATTTATTTTCAATCGCTTACATGCGCTTAAGCTGGGGAGCGAGGACGCTCCCGGAAAGGGGCCATACCGCTGCGCTTACGGCGAAACCGAAGCGATGTTGGACGGCGACGTTGTTTCCGGTTGGGCAGGGACCTTCAACTCAATATCAGCTTTCTTCTGCGCTGGTTTTTGCGCCGGGACCTTGAACTCCGTACCGCGATCGTCATTGGCCTTGACGGTGGCGGGAACGTCGAGGTCGGCGAGAGAAATTTTCTGGGTGCGGCTATCCAGGACGTAAACCGTTTGACCCATGATGGCGTAATTGCCGACTTCTTGCTGATGCCCATCGCGAAAAACCAGGACAGTTGGCTCGCGCGGCTTCGCATCCCGTGCTGTGGAGGGTTGCTCGTGTGCCACCGGCGGAGGTGGCGCTACTTCCGCCCGCGTGTCATCGGCTGGGGGACGGTATGACTGCACTGGCGCCTGCTCCACGATGATGTGCAGCGTCGACTCGTTTGCACCCATCGGCGGGCCAGAATACATAGTGGACGGACCAGAATACACATTGGGCGGGCCAGAATACACATCAGCCCCGCCTACGTAGTCATAGCCGTAGCCATAATCGCCGAGCGGAATGTAGTAGTAAGGGGCGGCGTAGGCGTAGCCTCCCCGGTGATACCAACCACCGTGATTAAAGCCTGCTCCGTTGTGAAAGCGGTTTCCAAAACCAGTGTTTGGGATCGACGAAACGCTAGGAAGTGGGTACGCGCCCATCGAGCCCACCGAGGGCAGCGGGTAACCACCACGCGTCGGTCCGAATCGTGTCTGTCCGAATGAGGACGCGGCAAGCAACAGGCACGACCCCAATATCAACGCTAGAGACTTAAACGACTTGCAGCCCTTCGGACACCCGACTTGGCTTGCGTCCCTCATTTGCCCCTCAGTTTAAACCAACTCATTAGATGCTGGGAAGTTTCTATCAGCTTCGAGATGTTAGATGCATCAGGCTGTAAACGTCGATCATGGCGTTGGCGATCAGCACGCCAACGATTACCGCATTGGCCAGCACCGCGTAGCGGCTTTGCAGCAGGTCCGCCGACACTCCAGCCATAAACAAAATCAGGAACGGGAGGGCGACGAACAAGAAGGTGAAACCCGCAAAGTGCAGTCGCAAGGCCAGAACTACCAGCAGGGCGCCTGTAAGCAACGGCGCTGCCGTGCCAAAGAACCGCGACCGCTTCCATACGACGAACGTGACCAGCGTGACCAGCAGCAACAGGACCAGGCCAACCCCGTTTTGCAGGAAAAAACTCCCCAGCAGCGGAGCGATCGCACTCCATGAGAAGGTCCGCGAGGAAATTTCCAGCCAGTCGGCGTTGACCAGGGCCTGGCCGAAAGCCACCGGGCGGAAGCTGTAGAGGGCCCACAACAGGACCAGCCCAATGGCACATGCGGCGGCAAAGATCGCCAGGGCCGCGCTGCGCCGCACGTGGCCGACCCAGAGCATGAAGCCGAGCGCGGGGAGCAGCAAAATCCAAAGTGAGAACTGAGCGCCGATGCAGAGGGCCATGGAAAGCCCCATCAGAAGAATCCGCCGCCAATTCCATAGCACGACTTCACGCGGAGCATACAGAGTGTGGGCCACCGCGATGGATGTAAAAATGAGACCGAAGGCCCCCCACGCGCCGACGATCACGGCCCCCGCCTGGCTCGCCCATCCCACCATCAGCGGCGAAAAGCAGTACAGCCCCAGGGCTACGTATCCGCCCATATTCCCGTAAAGACGGCGAGCAACATACCACAGCGAAGCCCCCAGCATCAGTCCGCCAAATAAGAACGGCAGGCGTATCCAGAAGCGATAGTTGCCGAGCCGCGCGTAATGGCTCTCGGCGCCGCTGGTCCGCGCCGCAACTCCGGCCAGCAGCGGCGCCAGCGGGGAGCGCTCTCTGGTGCCGGCTTGGGACAGCCGTTCCAGATGAAGCAATCCGGCCTCCACATAGTTGCCTTCCATGGCCGATAACCGCACATGCGCGGAGAACCAAAGACACTGTGCGAGGAACATAAGCAGCAGGAACAACGCCATGATCTGCGGCATACCAACTCGCTGGCGGATACCCGAAAGGGACATGAGCTTTTGTTGTAACACGCCCGTGCGCTGGTGGCGAAGAGTGGTTGGCGACGGAAGAACGGCGGCCGATCGCGCAGAGGTTGACGAGCTAGAAAACTAAAAGCTGGGTGACGATGTGCCCCGCGCTGCGGACAGCGGCGTGTGCGTTGCAGGCATTGTAACGACACTTGCGCCGCCACCGCGATGCAACGCGACCGCCGACTGCGCGCTTATCGCGGCAGTATGTCGGTCAGCGCGCCTTCAATCCGATCTACTTCTTCGCGTATCACCCGGATCGCCTGGTGATTGGCGGGATGCGGTACCGGCGTGATGGCTTCTACCGCGTGACGAATCTTGTGGTTCCGGTCCCAGATCAGATTGATCCTCGCGGACGTTTCCATTCGGTGCTGATAGATCTTTCTGACCAGCTTCGTAATCATCCAGGCGAACGTTAGCCCGAACAACATCTCGATGGGGAGGCGATCCGTTGCTCCATCGAAATCGAAGAAGGCGAGCCGATAGACGGCTTCACCGGCGCCGAGAGAAGCGAATATCACTCCCATCCCAATCAAGCCCAGCGTCAGGCGGTCAAGGGGTCGAAGCTCCAAAGACGGTTGATTATTGCCACGGTTTTGCGCGAATGCCATAGTGCCCCCAAAGGACAATGGTGGTGCGAAGCTCTATTGTGCTACAAATGGCGCGGTTTGTGGACTATGTATTTTGGGCAAAGTTTTTTAGGGTCGCGCGTGACTGATCGGCGTACCGCGGAATGGAACTCCTCGAACACTGCACCTTGGGAAGGCCAGGCAGGAGCCCGGCCTTCTTGCTAGGCGGACTCAGATGTCCAGGTTCTTCACTGAGAGCAGGGTGCGGCACGGCGGCACGGCGGCATGGTCGGAAGCGAAAGACGAAATATTGCGACCACCAGCCCACAGCGTTCAAATATTCAGTCTCTCGCAGGAGGTGGCCCTTCGCCTGTATTGTCGATGATTTGTCCGGGATCGCTTACTTCGACGGATGCCAAGAGTGCATCTCTTGCCTGCCCCGAAATGAACCGGCACTTCCCAAGGCATTTCCACGTGACAGGGAACTCTCCTCCCGGCTTTGCAGCCATATACCGTCGTTGGGCTTCTGGAACGTCATCAAGTGTGACTCGCTCGCATTGGAATATCGGGCGACCGACCTTGATTGCCACGCCAAACACCGCGACCGGGTCCAAGTCGGAATTAGGTACAACCAGAAGTGAACCCGGCGATGGCCCGGAAGCCATTATGACATCCACCTTTTCATCACCGTCCTTTGCGAAACTGAAATGGATTTTCTCAACGTCAAACACTTCGCCGGTGGCTATCCTCTTGAGTTCTAGCAAAGCTTGCAAATCGTCGTCAGTAATCTTATCGGGCAGTTTTAGTGCCACGCCAAAATGCTTTGATATAAGCGCAGCATCAGTGATTACATCGAGCAATCCGGGTTCGATTCCTGTGGCAGCAGAAAAAGGAACCTCTCCGGCAAGGATAGGAACTCCAAACTCCACACTAGACACTTCAATGAAAGGTGAGACTTTCAGCGTCGTCATGCAGTCGATGACGTGCTGCAAGTTGCACACATTGGCACCCGTAAAGACTGGCGCGATGTTAATTGTTGCGCCTTTATCAAGATGGAATATCATGCGCACTTCAACAGGCAATTGGCTACAGCTCCGTAACGTGACCTCTCGCTGGCCCACGTATTCCTGTCTGAATGGAAGGTAATTGATCTCCTTCACATCGGAACCTTGCCCGAACACAAAACGGAGGGGGATTAGTTTTGTCGGATCCGGTACTTGGGGCACAATCTCCATGCCAGGCTGCCTTAGATCTCGATTGAGAAAAGCCATTAACGGTGACTCAGAGCTGATGCTCAGCACCTCACCTGGCAAGAGTATCTGTGGTCGCCCCGTTTCGGCCGCTTGACGGATTTTTTCGCCCGCAGAAGGCTGCAGCTTAAGCTGGAAGGTAATTGGGTCGAGGCGAATTGCGTCGATATCCCGGGCAAACACGCGAGTAAGCAGATCGCCACGTCGGAAGGCTAATAAAAGGCCAGGCTCAGGGTTAGGCTTCGGCGCGCGTTCACCACCGATGCTCAATTCATAATGGCAGCGGGGATCAAGAGCTTTCATATTTATCAAATATTGCTGCGCATACTCGGCTGTGATCGTCCCGCACTCGTCCACGCTTAACGCATCTGTGTTCATGACAAGCGCCTTCAATTTGGCGATATCGGAAACGGCATCCGGGAAGAATGCCTCACGAACCGTTTTAAAGTGAAAGAGGTCCCTAACGATATGCGAAGCTTGCATCAGGTCGATAGTGGTGCCTGGATGCTTCCGCTCATACGCGGATTTCACAGAATTCTGAAACCAATTGTGCTCAGTAGTACGCAGGTTAATTGGGACACACAGCACCCAATGGCGCGGAGTGCGTGCTTTAAATGCCGCCTTTATCGACTTTAAGATTTGCTTGCGTTGAGCTTTCTGAATTCGATTGGGAAAATGCTTGTCCTGCCAGACACCTGGTCCATCGCTGAGGTTTCCTTGAAAATTGTCTATTCCCTCGTCTCCGCCTGTGCCGTCAACCCGCATGATATTGGCAAGAGGGTACTTAGCTTGCAGCAATTGGTCGATCAAAGACTCAAAATCGTCCTTGCTCAGCTCCTTAAGACGTTGATACAGGGAATTCATATTGTCGCCAGTTCTGGCAAGACTGCGCTTAGAGCTGGAGTGCGTTTCTGCGCTCACCGCACATTACTTCTCCAGCAGGCACAATTCGCAAACTAGATGTCCAGGTTCTTCACTTCCAGCGCATTGTCTTCGATGAACTTGCGGCGGGCCTCGACGTTTTCGCCCATCAGGGTGGTGAAGATGGTTTCGGTCTCGGTCAGGTCCTCCAGCTTCACCGAGAGCAGGGTACGGCGCTCGGGGTCCATGGTGGTCTCCCAAAGCTGCTGCGAACTCATCTCTCCCAGGCCCTTGTAGCGCTGCACGGTGTAGTCTTTGCGGCCCTCGTTGAGCACGTAGTCGAAGAGTTCGCGCGCCGAGGCCTTCTCCACCGTCTCCGCCTCGGTCTTGCGCTTGGAGGTCTTGGGGCTCTTCTGCTCCGCCTTCTCCTGGTCGGCCCGCTCCGCGTCGCTGAGTTCTTCCTTGCCATTCGCGGCGGAGCCGGCCTCTTTCTTCACGCTCTCGATGGAGTACGGCGGCTGCATGTACAGCTCAATCTGCTTGTACTTCGACATCATCTGGCGATACTCGGGCGTGGACGCCAGTTCCCAGTTGATGACGTGCTCGGCGCCCTGCGCGTTGACGAAGGCGCACTCCCACAGGCTGTGCTCCTCTTCGAAGCGCAGCGTAACCGACTTGATACCGCGGTCCTTGGCAATCGCCTTCAGCGCCTTCTCCAGCGCGACAATCTTCCTGGGAGCACTCGTGCTGTCGCCCTCGAAGTCAACGCGCTTCACCAGGTCAGCCTTCGGCAACAACTCGCTGATCTTCTCATCGCGAATGCGCTTGTCCACCTTGTCGAAGAAGCCAAGGAAGTCGTTCAGCGTGGTCATGAACTTGGTCAGCGGACTGCCTTCCAGCACCGCGGCGCCTTCGCCGTAGCGCACCACGATGCCATCGGCGGCGCGTTTCACCATGACCCGCACGAATTCCGCGTCGTTCTTGATGTACTGCTCGAATTTGCCCTTCTTGATGCGATACAGCGGCGGCTGCGCGATGTAGATGTTGCCCCGCTTGATGAGCTCCTGCATGTGGCGGAAGAAGAAGGTGAGCAGCAGGGTGCGGATGTGCGAGCCGTCCACGTCGGCGTCGGTCATCAGGATGATCTTGCTGTAGCGCAACTTCGAAACATCGAAATCGTCTTTGCCAATGCTCGTGCCCAGCGCCGTGATCATGGCGCGAATTTCCTCGTGCCCCAGCATTTTGTCGTAGCGCGCTTTTTCCACGTTCAGGATCTTGCCCTTCAGGGGAAGAATGGCCTGGAAGCGGCGATCGCGTCCCTGCTTGGCGGTGCCGCCCGCGCTCTCACCCTCGACCAGATAGACCTCGCAGCGATCGGGGTCGCGCTCGGAGCAGTCGGCCAGTTTGCCCGGCAGGCCTCCGCCGTCGAGAGCTCCCTTGCGGCGGGTGAGGTCGCGGGCCTTGCGTGCGGCCTCACGAGCACGAGCAGCCTCCACGGCCTTGTTGATGATTTTCTTGGCGACGGACGGATTCTGCTCGAAGAAGGCCCCCAGGCGCTCGTTTACGAACGCCTGCACCGTGCCCGCGATATCGGAATTGAGCTTTCCCTTGGTCTGGCCTTCGAATTGTGGTTGCGACAATTTCACGCTCACCACCGCCACCAGACCTTCGCGAACGTCGTCGCCGGTAAGGTTCTCTTTCACGTCCTTGAACAAACCGAGTTGCTGGCCCGCATAGTTGACGGTGCGCGTCAGCGAGGTGCGAAAACCCGAAAGGTGGGAACCGCCGTCGATGGTGTTGATGTTGTTGGCGAAGCTGAACACCGTCTCGGAGTAGCCGTCGTTATACTGCAGCGCGATCTCCATGGCCACATTGTCACGCTCGGCTTCCATGTAGATTGGCTTGTCGTGCAACACGCTCTTACCACGATTCAAGTGCTTGATGAATTCGGCGATGCCGCCGTTGTACTTGAACTCCGCGCGCTTGGGCTCGCCGGTCTTCTGATCGGTGGTGCGCTCGTCGGTGAGGGTGATCAGCAGCCCCTTGTTCAGGAAAGCCATTTCGCGCAAGCGCTGGGCCAGCGTGTCGTAGTTGTATTCCGTGGTGGTGAAGATCTCCTTGTCGGGCAGGAAGTGGACCTTGGTTCCACGCTTTTTCGTGGTACCTGTTTTCTTCAGCTTCGAAGTTGGCTCGCCCTTGGAGTAAGTCTGCTCCCACACCGAGCCTTCGCGCCAGATCTCAAGTTCCAGCAGATGACTGAGCGCGTTGACGACGGAAACACCGACCCCGTGCAGGCCGCCTGAAACTTTATAGGTCGAGGTGTCAAACTTTCCGCCGGCGTGCAGCACCGTCATTACCACCTGAGCTGCCGGCAGGCGCTCGCCGTCCACGTCCATCTCCTCGGTCGGAATGCCGCGGCCGTTATCTACCACCGTGATGGAATTGTCGATGTGAATGGTGACGTCGATGTGGTCGGCAAACCCTGCGAGAGCTTCGTCCACGGAATTGTCCACCACTTCGTAAACCAGGTGGTGCAATCCCAACTCACCCGTCGAACCGATGTACATGGCCGGGCGTTTGCGTACGGCCTCCATGCCGCCCAGTACCTTGATGGAATCGGCGGTGTACTCTCCATCCGATCTACTATTGCCATTCTTCGCGTTTTTCTGGGCGACTTTTTCGTTCGGAACTTCAATAGGTTTGTTGTTCGCGGGCGCCGCAGCCGCGGCGGACTCGGAATCTTTCGGGGCCATCCTGCTCCATTCCAACGGCGGCACATCAAGGTGCGTTGCCGTTGCTCACACCGGACTCCGCAAAGGGTCCATTCACCTTCTCTGGCAACCCTTATCTACTATAAAAGTCAACAACTTAAGGGTTCGACAGCACGGATTAATTATAGCACAGAATCCCTCCGTCCACGATCACTTTAATTGGCCGTAACTTGCTGGTTTTCAATAGCTTGCGAAGGCACAAAAAGAGACTTTGGGGGCATGCCGCGCAACCCGGATCTGTAGGATTGGACTACCCGGTATTCGACACGGATCGGATTCTGTTCGACGTCTTCCCAGAGTTGGAATCAGTCGAACCACCGCGATGGTTTTCCGCTCGCCAAAAAATTTGGGGCGGACCGTTCCGCCCCAGGTCTTGCGAATCTACATCTGCAACTTCTAGCCCACTTTCACCGCTGTCTTCTCTTTTTGCGTGGTCTGCAGTTTGCGATGCATTATTCCGGTGTAGAGCTGCCGCGGACGCGAGATTTTCTGCTCCGGGTCCTGGATCATTTCATTCCACTGCGCCAGCCAGCCAGCGGCCCGCGGAATGGCGAACAGCACGGTAAACATCTCCGGCTGGAAGCCCATAGCCTGGTAAATGATCCCCGAGTAGAAGTCGACGTTGGGATAGAGCTTGCGGGTGACGAAGTAATCGTCCGCCAGCGCGATCCGTTCCAGCTCCAGGGCAATGTCGAGCTTGGTGTTGCGTCCGGTCACCTCGAATACTTCGTCAGCGACGGCCTTAATGATGCGCGCGCGGGGATCGTAGTTCTTGTAAACCCGATGCCCGAAGCCCATCAGCTTAAGTTCGCCGGCTTTCACGCGCTTGATGTAAGCCGGAATGTTTTTTACCGAGCCGATCTCGTCCAGCATGGTCAGCACCGCTTCGTTGGCGCCGCCGTGCAGAGGGCCGGAGAGCGCCGACGCGGCTCCCGCCATCGACAGGTAGGGGTCGGCCTGCGAGCTGCCCACCACCCGCATGGTAGCCGTGCTGCAGTTCTGCTCATGGTCGGCGTGCAGGATGAACAGCACATCCAGCGCGTGCGCGATGACCGGGCTGGCCACATACTTCGGCTCGGTCATCTTCCACAGCATGTTCATGAAATTCTCGGGGTAGCTGAGATCGTTGTCGGGATAAACGTACGGTTGGCCCCGCCGGTGGCGATAGGAATACGCCGCCAGGGTCGCCATTTTGGCGATCAGCCGCACAATCTGTTTGTGCCGGTTCTCCGGATCGTGGACGTTCTTGGCCTCCGGATACACGGTCGACAAGGCCGCCAGGGTGCTCACCAGGATGCCCATCGGATGGGCATCATAGCGGAAGCCATCGATGAAATGCTTGGTGGTCTCGTGCAGCATGGTGTGATGGGTGATTTCCCGGGTCCAGTCCTTGTCCTGCTGGGGCGTCGGCAACTCGCCGTTCAGCAGCAGGTAGGCCACTTGCAGATAAGTGCAATGCTCGGCGAGGGTCTCGATATCGTATCCGCGGTAGCGGAGGATACCTTTGTCGCCGTCAATGAAAGTGATACTGCTCTTGCATGAAGCGGTGTTCATGAATGCGGGATCATAGGTCATGAGACCGAATTCTTGGGGATCAGTCTTGATCTTCCGCAGGTCCATGGCGCGGATGGTGCTGTACTCGTCGATCGCCGCTTCATAAGTTTTATCGGTGCGTTGGTCCGTCAGGGTCAATACGTTCTTCGGCATGACCGTTACCTCCTGTCAGAAAACATGCTGATTTTAGCAGGGAATATTTATGATAACGCCTGGTTACAACAGTTAGCAATTTCTGCGCGGAGAGTATGTCGGAGTTGGGTTGAGAAGTACCGTCCACCCGCGGGTGAACCCACCGATTTGCGCACAGGTAGTGTTGGCCGTGAACTGCAAGACGCTTGCCAGGACGAGTTTGCCTACATTCGGGTGAGACCCAGAGGTAGTTAGGTTCTTTCCTTTCAAATCTGGAGAGGTTCCGGCCCGAAGCCGGAACCTCTCCGCGAGTTAACGAACGGTAGCAACCGTGGGTTCCGGTTTCGCTGCCTCGGGGTAGCGACCGCCTTCATCCGCCCACTTCTCCAGCATCGACACAGTGACCGACTTGGGGCGCTCCAGGGCGTAGCCAAGAGCACGGTCCCAGGTAATATTGGCCATGCAGCCAAGTGAGCGGCCAACGCCGAACAGGACCGTGTAGAAGTCCCACTCGCGTAGCCCGTAGTACCACTGAATTACGCCGGACTGAGCATCCACGTTCGGCCAGGGGTTCTTGGCCTTGCCGTGCTCCCTCAGGACGCCGGGAGCCACCTCGAAGATCATGGAAACGAGCTTGAAGAGCGGATCGTCTTTCAGGCCCGGGGTAGCCAGACAGAACTCACGCTGCGACATGTAGCGCGGGTCGGTCTTGCGCAGAACGGCGTGACCGTAGCCCGGAACCACTTGGCCGGCCTTGAGTGTGTCCCACAGAGCCATGGAGACTAGATCCTTGGTCGGCTCGGTATTTCCGCAGTACTTCTCTTTGAACTTGATGACCCAATCCAGGACTTCCTGGTTAGCAAGTCCGTGGAGCGGACCAGCAAGGCCGTTGAGGCCGGCGGAATAAGCGTAATAGGGATCGGACAACGCCGAGTTCACCAGGTGTGTGGTGTGCGCGGAAACGTTGCCGGACTCGTGGTCGGAGTGCAGGATGAAGTACATGCGGGCAACATCCTTGTATTCCTCGCACTGGCCGATCATCTCGGCAAAGTTGGCGCCCATGTCCAGCTTCCCGATCCGGTTCTGGAAATCGCTACGATACTTCAGGTTGTAGATGAAGGCAGCGATGATGGGAATACGAGCAATGATGTCGTAGGCGTCCTCGTAAGTGTATTCCCACGCGGTCATCTTGTTGAACTTGCCCGAACTATAGTAGCGGGCGAACTTGGAATCCTTTTGCATGGCGAGCAAGCCGGCGGAGAGCATCGCCATGGGGTGGCTGTCACGCGGCATGGCGCGGACGACATCCCACACTAGGGAAGGAACAATCTGTCGCACCTTCCACTCGGCCAGAACTTCGTCCACCTCAGCCGGGGTGGGCACGTCGCCGGTGAGAAGGAAGTACCAGAAGGATTCCACCGTGGGATATTTGGAACCGGGCGCCTTGGGAAGAGCCGCAAAGGTTTCGGGAATGGTCTTACCGCGGAAACGGATACCTTCATTGGGATCAAGGTAGGAAATGTCGGTAACCAGGCAGTGCACGTCGCGAGCGCCACCGATGGCTTGGTCGATGGTTACCTGGTCAATGACAACTTTGCCGTGTTCCTTTATCAAATGTGTGATGTGAGGACGGAATTCCTCAATCTTCTGCCTCAATATTTCCTTTAATGCCATGGGTTGTGCTCCTTTCGTCCTGGCGGACATTTCTATATCGATAATTTCAAAACTACGAATAAAACCTGTGGAAAAGGCTCCGGGTCGAAGCTGCAACCTCTCCGCAGGCTCACGAGCCAGCACTGCTTCGGGGCAGATCAAAAGAGCCTTCTGTTCCGAACGACTGTTCGAACAGGACAATTCTAATTGTGTGGGCGCTGACCGGATTGCGACGGCTATCACACAACCGTGTGACAAATTGGCGGAGTGGATGTGTCTATTTCTTGTGGGCCGGTCCAGGAGCAGGGCTACTCTTCTCGGCACCGGACGAGCCGGCACTCTGGCCCTCGCCCGACTTTGGCGCCGATGACGAGCCTGCAGGTGAGCCATTGCCACTGGTTCCTGCCGACGGCTTTCTTGCGTAGTCAGTGACGTACCAGCCCGAACCCTTGAACTGGACGGCGGGCGCCGAGAGCAGTTGCTCCAGTTCACCTCCGCAGTGGGGGCACACGGTCAAGGGCGAATCGGAGAACTTCTGGATCCGCTCCATCAGGCTATGGCACTTTTTGCACTGGTATTCGTAGAGAGGCAATGCGAGGTCCCCAACGATCTCTGTCTCAGCTATTGATTCTATTTTTCGCTAAAGGGTGCGGTCAATTCACTGCTACTCAAATATCGTCTGCCCGAGCTTACGCAGCTTCTGCTTGCATCCTGCGTCCCGTCCCTTGAAACTAGCCTGATGAAAGCAATCGCAATCATCCCGGCGCGCCTGGCGTCCACCCGACTGCCGCGGAAGGTCCTCCGCGACATCGGCGGCCGCCCGATGCTCAGCTATGTCTATGCGGCCGCACGAGCCTGCTCCCAACTGCAGGACGTCATCGTGGCCACAGATTCAGAAGAGATTGCCACGGTGTGCCGCCAGAACGGCTGGTCGTGTCGCCTGACATCGTCGCAGCATCGCAGCGGCACCGACCGCGTCCACGAAGTCGCGCAGGCCATTGAAGCTGACGTTTACGTGAACGTGCAAGGCGATGAGCCGCTGGCCCGGCGCGAGCACCTCGACGTCCTGCTCGGGCTGATGGAGAACAACGGCGTCGAAGTAGGCACGCTCAAAACTCCGTGCTCACCTGAGGATCTGGCCAATCCCAATGCCGTGAAGGTGGTCACCGCGTTGGATGGCAGGGCGCTTTACTTTTCGCGGGCCACCATTCCTTTCGATCGCGACCGCGGCGGGAAGGTGCGCTGCTACAAGCATCTCGGCTTCTACGCTTATCGCAAGGCCGCCCTCGATGCCTTCTGCGCGTGGCCCGAGTCGGAACTGGAGCGCAGCGAACGCCTGGAACAGTTACGGTTCCTCGATCACGGCATGGCAATCCACGTGGCCGAGACGCCATTCGACACCGTGGGCGTGGATACGGAAGAAGATTTGCGGCGAGTGGAACGGATTCTGCGCGAAAGGAAGCTCAGTTAAGCGGTCGGGCTTCAATTTGCGGTTGCTTGTTCGCCCACGACTCGGCTGCGGCGATTCGCTTCCCGATTGACGGATGCGAGTGAAAAATGCATTCGATGAACTTCGACGGCTCGCGTTCCGCCAGGTTCTGATCGGCCAACTTCTGCATCGAGCTGATGAAGGGCGCGATGGCGGGGATACTCTCCCATGCGTAACGGTCCGCCTCCCGTTCATGACGGCGCGAGATCGCATTCAAGGCCGGCATCAGCAGAAATCCCAGGAGCGTCGCGACCAGCACAATGAGCGGCAAGTTGGCAAAATCGTAGAGCCGGGGACCGAGCGCCGCGAACCACTCCTTCGCGATAACGAAACGAAGCACCTGATTGATGAGCCAGAACCCGAAAAACGTGATTCCCACCTGCATCAAAATGCCCTTCAGAATGTGCCGGTGCACGTGGTGCCCGAGTTCGTGCGCCAGAACCGCTTCGATCTCGTCGTCGCTGTAATGCTGGAGCAGGGTGTCGGACAGAATGATGCGGCGCGTCGATCCCAATCCGGTGAGCGCAGCATTCGCTTTCTTCGACTTCTCCGACAGCTTCCATTCATACACGCCACGCACGCGGGTGCCGGCGCGCTCGCCGAGTTTGGTCAAGCGCTCGCGCAGGGCATCGTTGTCCAGCGGCTGGAACTTATAGAAGATCGGCATCAGCACCACCGGCGCAAGCTGCGCCATCATCAGGAACAGCCCGATGAAGACCGCCCAGGCTATGATCCACCAGCGCTGCGGTGCAATCCTGATAATCGCGTAAACGATTTCCACCATGATGGCGCCCAGAAGCAGTCCGACGAGCCATCCCTTGCATTCGTCCCAAAGCCAGCTACGCAGCTTTTGATTGGAAAGATGGTATTGGTGCTCAAGCCGGAAGCCGATGAAGTCGAAGGGCGCACTGAGAACTTTCGCGATCACCGAGAACATCAGCACATACAGGAAGACCGCAAGAAAGTAATACTGGTGCGCGCCCAGGTAAGACCAGTCGCGGAGTTTGCCGGTCCATCCCGTAACCAGCAGCACCACCAGCAAGGCGAAACCGATGACCGCATCCGTCAGGCTCAGCCAGCGCTGAATGCGGTTATAGCGGCGTACCTCCGGCGAGTCGGCCGGTCGCGGAATTGAAGTGGTTGCCATTCAGTCGGAGTTGGTTGAGAGAGGCGGATGCGCGCGATCATTCTCTCGATGCTGCATTCCAGTATGCCAGAAATGGAGCGGGAAACGCACTGCAGGCGGAAGGTTGTGTTCGGCCCGCGCTACTTCGTGCCTGCCTCTGACAGGACGCGCGTACCGGCATGAGCGCCCGCCCCAACGAAGCTTTCGGTTTCCTTCAGAATCTGCGAGACCAACTCCGGCGAAGCAGCTTCACAATAGATGCGCAGCAGCGGCTCGGTTCCTGACGCCCGCACCAGCACCCAGGCTTCGGCGCCGTTGCCGTACGTCGGAGCGTCGAGGAAAAACTTCACCCCGTCGAGGGTTTCCACTTTCTGCACATGGAAACTTCCCATCGTCGCGGGCTTGGCGTTGGCACGGCGCATCGCCTCATCTTTCACCTCGCTGCTGAGGTGCAGGTCGAGTCTGCCATAGTGATGCTCTCCGTATTCCTGTTGCAGGTCGCGCACCAGTTGGCCAAGCGCCTTGCCCTCTTCCGCCATGATGTTGGCCAGCAGCAGGGAATTCAGAATGCCATCACGCTCCGGCAGGTGCCGGGTTATGCCGATCCCGCCTGATTCTTCCCCGCCGATGAGGATGTCGCGCTCCAGCATGAGATCGCAAATGTACTTGAAGCCGATACCGCACTCGTTCACCTTGCGGCCATACTTCGCGGCAATGCGGTCGATCATGCGCGTGGTGTTGAATGCCCGAACGATCTCGCCGGGCCATTGCTTGCGTTTCAGCAGCCACTCCAGAATCAGACAGAAGCACTTGTGCGCATCCACGAAGCTGCCATCGTCGGCGACCGCGCCCAATCTATCGGCGTCGCCGTCAGTGGCCAGGCCCGCATGGCAGTGTTCGCGCACAACCGTTTCCTGCAGCATGGCAATGTGCGGCGGTATTGGCTCGGGATTGATTCCGGGGAACAGCGGATTGAGCTCCCCGCGAATCTCCAGGTGATCGATCCCGCTCTCGGCAAAGATTCCCTTCAAAATCCCGCGTCCCGCACCGTACATCACGTCAATCGCAAACTTGAAACCGGCCTTGTGGATCAACTTCAAATCGACAAAGTTCTTGATCGCGGAAATGTAGGGGGCCTTGAAGTCTGCGAGAGTCACGCTGCCGCCGCTGCGCTCCAAGCGGGGCGAATCCAGTTCCTCTTCAATCGCCTTCATAATGGCGGGCGTCCCCGATCCGCCGTAGCCCGCCTTGTACTTCACGCCATTCCAGTTAAAGGGATTGTGGCTGGAGGTGATCATCACGCCGCCCGCCGCGCCCAGATTCTTGACGGCGTACGACAGCGCCGGAGTGGGCGTGTAATCGTTTGAGAGGCGCACCGCGATGCCGGACCCGGCCAGGACTTCCGCAACGATCTTAGCCGCGCGCTGGGATGCAAAGCGCGTGTCATAGCCGACGACCAGTCCCTTGCCAGCGTCCTCGTTCTTGTGGACGTACGTCGCAATCGCATTGCCGACCCGGCGAACGTTCTCGAAAGTAAAGTCATCGGCAATGACGCCGCGCCATCCATCGGTGCCGAACTTGATCTGTGCCGCCATCAGTATTTGCCTTTAATTGGGAGGAGCCGCTAGCGATATATCTCCAGCGATGAGTTCCTACAGGAATTTCCAGATGCGCCGCTTGACGTTCTTGTCCAGCTTCTCAAGCTGCTGAAGGGCAGTATCGGTCAGCTCAATCGTCCAAGCCAAGGCGTTTTGCTACCTCATCCAGCGTGTGGGTTTTCTCTTTGCCGCTCCGGACACGTGCCAAAACGCGCTCGGCCGCGTACGTGTCTTCCAGATCTTCAATGTGCTTCAAAATCGCCTCGCGGGCGTAGTAGGTCTTGGTGCGGCCAGTGCGCTGGGCCAGCCTTTCAAGGCGCTTTTCAATGGATTGTGGAAGCCGGATCGCGAGCATAACACCCTCACTATACGAGTATAGCAATGGCCGCTGCGGCGCTAAACTAGACGCTTGAGTTTTTGTTCGTCGAGGTGCTTCACCACTTTGCCCACGTCCTGCGCATGCTCACGCGTGGTGATTAGCAATGCATCATCGGTTTCGACGACGATCAGATTCTTCACTCCTACAACTGCGACGAACTTCCGCTTGGAGTGAACAAAGTTTCCCTCCGCATTCAGGGTAAAGCTCCGCTCAGAGACGATGACATTATCAGCCTCTTTCTTGCCCACGTTGCGGTGTTCGTAAAGCGCCGTCCAGGAGCCCAGGTCGTTCCATCCGAAGCTTGCCGGAATGCAGTAGATGTGCGACTTGCCCTCGCCCTTGGCGGAGCGGGGTTCGAGCACGGCATAATCCACGCTGATGTTTTCGCACTTGGGATAAAGTTTGGCGAAGGTCTTCTCGAAGCTGCGACTTCCGTAACTGGCCGCAATTTTTTCCAGCAGCGGCGCTGTGTTCGGCAGATGTTCACGCAGCGCGTCAGCGAGGGTGCGCGCACTCCAAATGAACATGCCGCTGTTCCAGAAGAAATTTCCCGCCTTGACGAATTGCTCGGCGACCTCCGGCAAGGGCTTCTCGGTGAAGCGCCGTACCTGCAGTACGCCTTTCTGCCACGGCTCGCCAACTTCGATGTAGCCGTAACCGGTCTCCGCGCGCGTGGGAGCAATACCGATCACGACAATGTTTTCGCCGGCAGCAGCGATCCGGGCGGCCCGCCCAATGTCAGCGCGAAAGCGCTTCTCGTCCACGATCACGTGATCGGAGGGAAACATTCCGATGACTGCGGTGGGGTCGCTCCTCTCCAACAGAAAGGCAGCCAGTCCAATTGCCGGAGCCGTATTCCGTCCTACGGGCTCGGCAACGATCTGCTCCTTGGGAAGACCCTTGAGCTGGCTTACGATGGCGGGGCGCAAGTCCTGGTTGGTGATGATCCAGAATTGTTTTGCCTTCGCCAGCGGCGACAGGCGTTCGACGGTCTCCTGAATCATGCTTTTCTTGCTGTTCAGGGGCAGCAGTTGCTTGGCCATCCGCTTGCGGCTCAACGGCCAGAAGCGCGTGCCCCGTCCCCCGGCGAGAATGACGGGATAAAACGAAAACTTATCTGAAGTGGCCACCGAGTTCGATTCCTCGCGCCCCAAGGTGAGCGCTCTGGTAAGTGTATTACGGCGCACTGATGGATTGCCCCAGCCTCGTCTCCGGCTCTGCTACTGCGTCCGTGGGCAGAGACATCCGCATCACTTCAAGCTCCCACTGCGGGCGGACGGTGTACTCCCGCACGCATGCTGGAACGACCACCGCTTCTCCCGTAGCGAAGCTGATGGGCTCCATCCCTTGCGATTCTACGATTCCTGCCCCGTCCACCGCGACCAGGATGTGAGGGGAAGCCGGTGTGGTCTCTGTCTGGATCGCTTCGCGTAGCTTGATCTTCTCGACTTCAAAGAAGGGCGAGCGCACCAGAACATTAGGGCCATCGGTTGGGCGGGGAACCACTTTGCCAGCCGCTGTTCGCAGTTTGGTCGCCGCCAATCCTTCCGCGACGTGAAGCTCACGGCCGCGGCCGTAATCGTAAAGGCGATAGGTGATATCGGATGTCTGCTGCGTCTCGACCAGCACCATTCCGCCGCCGATGGTATGAACGGTCCCCGCGGCGACATAAAGCATGTTCCCCTGATGAACATCCACCCAGTTCAACAACTCTTCCGCGCGCGTATCTTGAATTGCCTGTTTGAATTGTTCCAGCGTCACGCCGGGCTTCAATCCCAGTGCCACTTGAGCGCCGGGCTGTGCGCGCAACGCATACCAGCATTCGGTCTTTCCGCATGGCTGGCCGATCTTGTGCGCCTGCTCGTCATCCGGATGGACCTGCACCGACAGCTTGTCGCCGGGAAAGAGGAACTTCACCAGCAGCGGAAAGCGATCGTCGAAACGCGCCGCCTTGCCGACCAGATCGCGGCCATATTGCTTCGAGAGTTCGCCCAGCGTGCGTCCCGCCAGGGGTCCATTGGCGACCCGGTTGTCTTCCCAAGTCAACCAGCTCTCGCCGATCGGCTCCTTCACAACTCGGGTGTAAATCGGGCGAAGATCGCGAACACCCCAGGGCCGCTCGTCGAAGATGGGCATCAATAGCAGTGGATAGAGTTCGGACATCAGCCTACACGCTGGCAAAGAATTTGCGCATGCGCTCCAGACCGCGTTCCAGGTTCTCGGCTGAAACCGCATACGAGACCCGGATGTGGTCCTGGGTGCCGAAGCCTTCGCCCGGAACCACCGCCAGGTGCGCTTCGCGCAAAAGTTTCCGCGCCACGTCGGATGCCGAGTTCAATCCGCCGCGCTCGAAGTAATGGCTGACGTTGGGATAGGCGTAGAACGCGCCATTCGGCGAGGTGCACGTGAGGCCCGGAATCGCGCGCAGGCCCGCGACCACCTGATCGCGCAGAGAAATGTAGATAGCCAACATCTCGCGCACACAGTCCTGCGAGCCGGTCAAGGCCGCCACCGCCGCCTTCTGCACGATCGAGGTGGGGTTCGAAGTGCTCTGGCTTTGCAGCTTTGTCATCGCGCTGATGATGGGCGCAGGCCCCAGTGCATAACCCAGTCGCCAGCCGGTCATGGCATAGGTCTTCGACAACGAGCCGATGATGATGAGCCGCTCCTTCACTTCGTGAACGCAACCCGCCGAGAACAATTGTCCGGTGAAGTTCAAGTACACATAGCACTCGTCGGAGATAACATAGATGCCGCGGTCATGGGCCAGCTTCAACACCGCGGCCATGTGCTCGGGCTTCATCACTGCGCCCGACGGATTGCCGGGAGAGTTCAGGAGGATGACCTTGGTGCGCGGCGTGAGCGCGCGCTCGACCATGTCGGCGGTGAGGTCGAAGTCGTGCTTCTCATCGGTGGGAATGTACACCGGCTCGCCGCCGGCATAACGGACGATGTCTTTGAACGAGACCCAGTACGGCACCGGTAGAATGACTTCGTCACCGTGGTCCACCAGCACCTGGATGGCATTGAAGAGGGCGTGCTTGCCGCCCACCGAGGCGATGCAATCTTCGCGCTTGTAGTCGGAGCCAAAATCGGCCGCGTGACGCTGCACGATCGCATCGCGCAGCTCGGCCGTGCCGCCCACAGCCGTGTACTTGGTGAAATTGTTGCGGATCGCCGCAATCGCCGCCTCTTTAATGTGTTCCGGCGTGGCGAAATGCGGCTCGCCGGCGCCGAAGTCCACCACGTCGACGCCCTGGGCGCGCAACTTCTCCGCCTCCCCGATCACCGCCAAGGTGGAAGAAACTTCGATGCGTTGAATCCGGTTAGTCAGAAACGACGAGAGTTGGGTTCCGGCAGCAGTCATGGGTCGGTCCTTCATAAAAGATGAGCTTTCGTGGCGAGCGAATGTTTCTCTGCGACCTTTTGGCGGACTCGTTCCTCGACCAACTCCGGCACCAGTCCAGTCAACGGACCGCCGAACTTGGCGATCTCGCGCACGATGCGCGAGCTGAGGTAGGAATATTTCTCCGCGGGCATCATGAACACGGTCTCGACCCGCGGTTCCATCTTGCGGTTCATCAGCGCCATCTGCAACTCGAACTCGTAGTCGCTCACTGCGCGAATTCCCCGCAGCACCGCGTTAGCATTTTTCTGGATACAGTAGGCGACCAGCAGACCCTCAAAAATATCGACAGTGACGTTGTCGAGGTCGGATGTCATCGCCGCCAGCATCTCTTTGCGCTCTTCCGTGCTGAACAGAGCTTCGCCTTTGTCGAGGTTGGGCGCAATCGCCACAATCAGCCGACTGAAGAGCTTGCTGCCGCGATGGATCAGGTCGAGGTGTCCGTTCGTAACTGGGTCGAACGATCCGGGATAAATGGCGACGATATCCTTCAAGAGACCTCGGAGGGCGGGAGTCTATGCGGGATGATTTTATTCTGGCTTGCGTCCCGAGGCAATCAGGGAAAGAGAGTCGGGCAAAAGATGCGCGGAGGGCCCTCGGGAAAAGGGCCCCTTTCCGACGCGATGCCTTACTTCCGCCCGGCCGGACCTTTGGGCGTAGCACTGGGCGCCGCCTCTGCATTGGCTGCCGCCGCTTGCGCCTTGTCCTCCACCGAGATCAGGCCGAGCGACTCGCGCACGTCGGTTTCGATCTTCGCGGCGATGTCCTTGTTTTCCTTCAGGAATTGCTTGGCGTTCTCGCGGCCCTGGCCAATGCGTTCGCCCTTGTAGCTGAACCACGAACCCGACTTCTCCACCAGGTTTCCATTGACCGCCAGATCGAGCAAGTCGCCTTCGCGCGAGATGCCTTCGCCGTACATCATGTCGAACTCGGCTTCGCGGAATGGCGCAGCGGTCTTGTTCTTCACGATTTTCACCCGGGTGCGGGAGCCGATCACCTGGTCGCCATCCTTGATGGCGCCAATCCGGCGGATATCGATGCGGACCGATGAGTAGAACTTCAGGGCGCGGCCGCCGGTAGTGGTTTCCGGGTTGCCGAACATCACGCCAATCTTTTCGCGGATCTGGTTGATGAATACCAGGCAGGTGTGCGACTTGGCCACGATGGCGGTAAGTTTGCGCAACGCCTGCGACATCAAGCGGGCCTGCAGACCAACGTGACTGTCACCCATTTCGCCGTCGAGTTCGGCCTTGGGCACCAGGGCGGCGACCGAGTCCACCACCAGCACATCGATGGCGCCCGAACGCACCAGGGCCTCGGCGATCTCCAGCGCCTGCTCGCCGTAATCGGGCTGCGAGACCAGCAGGTTGTCCACGTCGACGCCCAACTTGGCCGCGTAGATGGGATCGAGGGCGTGCTCGGCGTCCACAAAGGCGGCCATGCCACCTTGCTTCTGCGCTTCCCCAATCACCTGCAGTGCGATGGTGGTTTTGCCCGACGACTCCGGCCCGAAGATCTCGACCACGCGTCCGCGCGGGAAGCCGCCGATGCCCAGCGCCGCGTCAAATGAAATCGCTCCCGTGGAGATCACAGCGATGGGAACGACCGCGCCCTTGCTCCCCAACTTCATGATGGAGCCTTTGCCGAATTGCTTTTCGATTTGAGACATGGCCAGGTCGATGGCCCGGCCTTTTTCAGTTCTTTCGTCTGCCATGAATGCCGCTCCTTGGCGGCTCGGTCCCGGGGCAGCAGGAATCCGGGAGGGCCGCTTGCGATAATGTGCGATGGGTCAGTGAGGCAGGCGCCATGAAGTAATAAGAGTTTCGCGATGAGAGGCGCATGGGTCCCGACGGTGAATTATACATCCGGCTAAACCGAAAAAGCGAAGAAATAGCGAATCTATGCGCACGAAAGTACTAGACCTTTGGTGCGTCACAGACGTGGGTGATACTGAAAGCATTGCGATGACCTGGAATGCACTCGCGTCGAACCACCCTGAAAAAATGCGCCGCAGAATCCCAGCTTCAACGCTTCAGCAAATCGACCGGCTCACGGACGTCAGTCACGCGGAAGTATTTCGCCAGCGCGGGATAACGCTTCGCTACCGCTTCGTACATCGCATAAGCCACGTTGCGATAGGAGAAGTGACCGGCTGCGCCGGTGCGAAGCTCGCTAATGTAAATTGCTTCGGAAAGATCCATCTTGAACAACGTGCGCTTGCGATAAGCCAGCGGGATGACGTATTGCGACTGCTCTTCCGCGTCCTCCGAACCGCGCGCAGCCAACTTAGCAGCGGCACCACGCGCGCGCTCCATCACGGAATCGTAGCGGGCGGTCAGTCCCGCCGAGCCAATCTCCGGTGGCGCGTCATAGCCGTGAGCAGCCGTGTAGCCCTGCACGATCTGAACGCAACGGCGGTGGCGATGCATATCGCGGAAGCCGCCGATGTCCATCAGAATGTCGAAGCGGAATTGCTGACCCGCGCAGTAAGCCCGCGAAATCTCGTCGTGGCGGCCGCGATGGCGCAGACCGAGATCGATCACCTCGCGGCGCTGCGCTTCCGGAAGGGCTTCTACAACTTCGCGAATCTGCCGATAGGGATGGTGCGAGTACTGGTACAGCAACGTGGCCGCAAGCTCGATCTCGAGCGGATCGGCGTCCAGGAGATCGACCAGAGGCACGGGCTGGATAGTAATCGCTGCAAGCAACTCCGCCGCCGCAGCGGTCAAGTCGCGACGAGTTTCGATCTCGTAGAGACTGGGCTCGGCATACTTCATCAAAGTCGGCGCTACCCGGACATCGCGCAGCAGGAATTCACCGGCACGCTCGGCAACCGCCGGACACTCGCGCTGGATCTCCTGCACCAATTCGCGCGCGCCAGCGTGGCTCACGTTGTAAGAGGCATCGCGCGCAGCTTGCTTCAGCAACTCTCCCAGCCGCCGGACCTCGGCGTGGGTGTCCGACAACAATCGCGACACCTGCATCTCCAGAGTGCGCGCGCTGACAATCTGGCCCAGCGAAGTGTTGGTCGCCAGCGGCAGAAGGTATCGCGAGAGGTCGAAAGCGCGGGCGCGCAGCGTGCGCTCGTAGGCGTCCTGCTTCATGTCGTCAGGCTTGGGTGTGCGGTCCCGCAGATAGCGAAACATCTCCTCGGAGAAATACCGATATTCGGCGAAGAGCAAGTCCACAGTCTCGCGGTAGAGGGCGCGGGCCCCGGCATCCTCCGCAAAATCGGGAACAAAGTATCCGCTCTTCTGGAAGTCCTGATACCGGGTGGAGCGTTCCTGGCCGTCCCAACGAGGCTCGTCGACAGCTATGGTCGCGGCCAGAATCGACAGTCGCTCGACGGCAAAAGCCAGGTGCGCCAAATCCGCAATGCTGCGATGTCCGTACTGAAAATAGTAGGTGTTGAGAAACTTCTCGGCTCTTTGCTCATTCAGCTCGGCCAGCGATTCGCGCAGGGAAAGCGCCGAGCGCGAGTATTTTGCCATACCATAAGCCAGCACTTCCGGGTCGGCCCCGTTAACCGCATAAACCTGAGTGCTAGGCTCGTGGTGGTGCGGAACCTCCGTGGTATCGTTGGGTTTGGAGCTTAATGACATTGCCGTGAATGATAAGCGGTATGGAATTCGTGGGCAACCTGGGACGTGTGGGAATCGCAGAGAAATCCGGGTCGCCCGATGATTAGCCGCGAGGCCATGCCGACGGATACTCCCTCGTCCACCACCGACAGCCGCTCCGGACAGGAAGAGAGCCGCACGCAGTGGGTGGGCCGCCGATTCCATTCTGTTTGCCACCGCGCATCGCCCCTGGCCCGCGCCCATGGCGCCGTGGATCATGACGCAGCGCTGGAACGACTTGCTTTTTCTGCATTACCCGGTGGCGCCGGAAGTGCTCCGTCGGCTGGTCCCGGATGTGCTGACCCTCGACACCTACAAGCAACGCGCGTGGGTCACCGTCACGCCCTTCTGGATCAATCATCTGCGCCCGCCGGGAGTTCCTTCGCTGCCCTGGCTCTCACATTTTTCCGAGGTCAACGTGCGGACCTATGTCACCTACGATGGCAAGCCGGGTATTCATTTCTTCAGCCTTGATGCCAGCAATTTGTCGGCGGTCTGGGGAGCACGCGTCTTTTATCGTCTGCCATATTGGCAGGCTTCCATGAAGGTGAAAGGGCGAGGCGGGCCGAGGCTCGAATACGTTTCGAAGCGGCAGCACGGACCGAAGCCTGCGGAACTTCGTTGCTCCTACGGCCCTGCATCGGACAGCTTCCATGCACGGCCTGGCTCGATCGAGCACTTCCTCGCCGAGCGTTATTGCCTTTACGCGTTCAGCCGCAAACGGTTCTATCGAGGCGAGATTCACCATCTGCCATGGGACTTACAGCAAGCTGCGTTTGAAGTGGAGCGGAACACCATGGCCCAACCAGCGGGTGTCCAACTTCCCCCGCAGCCGGAGCTTGTCCATTTTTCGCGCGAGCTGAAGGTTTTATTCTGGGCACCCGAACGGCTGCGGTAATGGAATGACGAACGCTGATATACAGGCTGCGCAAAAAACTCTGTGCAAAACTCAGGGAGTGTACTTTTAGTGGGAGCCCCCGCATTTATGCAGGGGAAGGAGCGCTTCAGCGCTCCGGAAAAGTTTCGATTTTGATCATGCGCTTTAGCGCTGGCCTCGGGAAATCCCGCGGCTAAAGCCCATTTTAAGAGCGCACGCTTTTACGCTGGACTAAAGTCCAGCTCCCCCTGCTGAAGCAGGGGGCTTCTACCCAAAAAGCTTCCACAGAGTCTTCCGCAGCTTAGACAGGTGTGCAGTCGTAACTGCAAATGCCATCGTCATTTTCCCCGAAGCCCCTGTCTTCAGCATTGGTGGTTATAATCCTCCTTGCTTCAACAGGGAGGCTTCATGGCAGGAGTGGAAGGCCGGGTCGCGCTGGTTACCGGGGCGTCGCAGGGGATAGGACGCGCCTGCGCTCTGGTCCTGGCAGAGGCGGGCGCCAAGGTCGCGCTGTGCGCGCGCAATCAGGAAAAGCTGGAGCAACTGGCCCAGGAGATCAGTGGCAAGGGCGGTGAGGCCGCGGTCTTTAAGATGGACGTCATCCAGGAAGAGGAGATCAAGGCCGGAGTGAAGGCCGCCCTCGCGCGCTTCGGCAAGATCGACATCCTGGTGAACAACGCCGGGATCACGCGCGATCAGTTGATCATGCGCATGAAGCGCGCCGACTGGGACGACGTCATCAACACCAATTTGACCGCCCCGTTCCTGCTGATCCAGGCGGTGATTGGCTCCATGCTGAAGCAGCGCTGGGGTCGCATCATCAACGTCACCAGCATCTTCGGCCAAATTGGCCAGGTGGGACAGGCTAATTACTCCTCCTCGAAGGCGGGATTGATTGGTCTGACGATGGCGGTAGCGCGCGAGGTGGGTTCGCGCAACATCACCGTCAACGCGGTTGCGCCGGGGTTCATCGAGACGGCCATGACTGCCGCACTTTCCCCCGAATTGAAAGAGAACATCCGGAAGAACATTCCGCTGGGACATGGCGGAACCGATCTCGATGTCGCGCATGCGGTGAAGTTCCTGGCGTCGGAAGAGGCCGGCTACATTACCGGCGAGGTGTTGAAGATCAACGGCGGCATCCTGATGGGATAAACCGTGGCTGAAACAATTTCTCGGGACGTGCCGTGAGCGAGATTGTAGAAGCGATTACGACGGAGCAACTCGAGCAAGTCCGCAGCCTGTTTCGGCAGTACCGGGCCGAGTTGCCATTGCAGTACCGCTTCCGCTCATTTGAGTCGGAGGGGCTGCCGGGGGAGTACGGACCTCCCCAAGGCAAGTTGCTCCTGGCATTGGTATCGGGACAGCCGGCCGGTTGTGTCGGGTTGCGTCCCTTCCCGCAGGAAGCCACGTGTGAAATGAAGCGGCTCTACGTGAGGCCCGGCTTCCGCGGCGGGAAGTTGGGAAGAGAGTTGGCAGGGCGCGTTCTGCACGAGGCGCGCGCGCTCGGTTATCGGCGGCTTCGGCTCGACACTCATCCTCCCACCATGCAAGCCGCCGTCAGGATGTACCGCAAGCTGGGTTTTCAGGAAGTCTCTCAGTCGGATCCAGTCGAAGGACTCCTGTATATGGAACTGCGGTTGTAAGGGTTAAGATTTCACTTGCCAGCGGCTTGTGCCCTGATTACTATGCAGTTAATACCATGGCCGCTTCCTACCAGGACGTGAACCCCTCATGAATATCGGCGAAACCATCCGCAATTTCCGGCTGCAGAAAAGTATGTCGCAGGGCGACATCGAAAAGCGCACCGGGTTGTTGCGCTGTTATCTGTCACGGGTCGAGAACGGCCATACCATTCCTTCGCTGGACACGCTGGCGAAAATTGCGACGGCGATGGAGATCCCGCTGGCCCAATTCTTCAGCGGCGGCCCCGGTGAGAACGGCCACAAAAACGCACCCCAGTTGGCAGAAGATGAGGTCCGCTTCCTGACGCAAATTCGCCGCTACTCACCCAACTTGAACGACAGCGATCGCAAACTGGTGATCGCGATGGTCAAGAAGATGGCGGCTGGAGCCGGCAAGTAGCCATGCCTGGATGAGTGGACCAATATCCGCCCACAGAAATCAGAGCGGTGGCGGGTGCCCCGTTTCGCTTTCTGTTGGAGTTGGAAACCGTCCTCTGGAATTGGCGGCGGATGGTGGCCACAACCTCGTAAGGCATCAATTTCATTCCTAAGTCGCGTTGTCGCCGCGGCGATTTTCGGCGGACCACACCAAGAGGCATTCATGGCAAGAATTCAGCGAGCAATTCTAAGCGTGACCGACAAAACCGGACTGGTCGAGTTTGCGCGCAAACTTTCAGCGTTCCATGTGGAACTGATTTCGACCGGGGGCACGGCCAAGCTGCTGCGCGATTCCGGTATCGCGGTCAAGGACATCTCGGAGCTCACCGGCTTTCCGGAAATGCTCGATGGCCGGGTCAAGACGCTTCATCCCAAGGTGCACGGCGGCATCCTCCACGTTCGTAAGAATGAAAAACACGTCGCCGCGGTGAAGCAGCATGGCATTCAACCCATCGACATGGTGGTGGTAAATCTCTACGCGTTCGAGAAAACCGCCGCCAAGCCGGGCGTCGAGTTCGAGGACGTTATCGAAAACATCGACATCGGCGGCCCGTCGATGGTGCGGTCGGCAGCCAAGAATTTTCAGGATGTCGCCATCGTGGCCTCGCCGGCTGATTATGAAGCGATTGCGAAAGAGATGGAGTCGTCTGGCGGCGAGTTGTCGCTGCAAACCAAGTGGCGACTGGCCCAGAAAGCATTTGCCACCACTGCGGCCTACGACTCCGCGATCGCGTCAACGCTTGAGCGCATTGGCGCTCCAGAGGGCGACGGCGGAAAGTTTGATCTCGCCGGCAGCAGCGGTTTTCCCGAAACTCTGCGGCTCACGTTCCACAAGGCCTTCGACTTGCGCTACGGCGAGAACCCACATCAGAAGGCGGCGCTCTACTCCGACGGCTCGGGCAAGGGCATGGCCAACAGCAAGCCGTTGCAAGGCAAGGAACTCAGCTACAACAACATTGTTGACTTGCAGGCAGCCTGGGACCTGGCGCAGGAATTCGAGGAGCCAGTGTGCGCCATCATTAAGCACACCAATCCCTGCGGAACCGCCGTGGGAGCCACGCTGGCGGAGGCCTACAAGCGCGCGCTGGAGTGCGATCCGGTGTCTGCGTACGGCGGCGTGATTGGTGTGAACCGGCCAGTCGATCGCGAGGCGGCAACTGAGATGGCGAAGCTGTTTGTGGAGGCGATTGCTGCGGAAAGATTCGATCCTGCCGCGCGCGAGATCTTTGCCGCGAAGAAAAATCTCCGCCTGGTCGAAGTGGTTCCGATGGAGCAGCGTTGGGTGCTCAAGAACGTCTCCGGCGGCGTCCTGCTGCAAGACAACGACGTGCGGCCGTTGACCGGAGCGGACCTCAAAGTAGTCAGCGAACGCAAACCCACTGAACAGGAGATGCGCGACCTGCTGTTCGCGTGGAAGGTCTGCAAGCACGTGAAGTCCAACGCGATCCTCTATGCGCGCAACGGCCAGACCACCGGTGTCGGCGCAGGGCAGATGAGCCGCGTGGACTCGGCGAAGATCGGCGCCATGAAGTCGGCGCTCGGTATCAAAGGATCGGTTGCCGCCTCCGACGCTTTCTTCCCGTTCCCTGACGGCGTCGAGGAGATTGCCCAGGCGGGCGCGACCGCCATCATTCAGCCCGGCGGCTCAGTGCGCGATAAGGAAGTGCTTGGCGCGGCGAACCGGCTGGGGCTGGCAATGGTGTTCACCGGAGTAAGACACTTCCGGCACTAAAGCCTTCACTCGGCAAAGGGTATATGGTGGTTGCCTTTCTTTGCCATAGTCTATACTAATAATATATACTGCGGTTGGAGGCAGGCCGATGACGAAAATCGCCAAGTTATTTCGCAACGGAAACAGCCAGGCGGTTCGTCTGCCTCAGGAGATGCGGTTCAAAGGCGACCGCGTGCGCGTTCGAAAAGTCGGCGACACGGTTGTTCTGGAGCCTGTCATCACCAACGTTGACGAATGGTTTGCGGAAATGGACCGATATCCTCTGTCCGAGGACTTCATGGCGGACGGTCGCAAACAGCCCAAGGCGCCGAAACGGAAGTTGTTTGAATGAACTATCTGCTCGATAGCAGCATTTGCATCGCGCTGATGCGCGACAGATCAATCCTGGTCAAACAGCGTTTTCGAGAGGCCATCACCGCTCGCGCCATGATTTGGATTTCGTCAGTGGTCCTTCACGAACTATGGTACGGAGTACACAAGAGCTCGCGCCCGGTGGAAAACGCTGAAGCCTTTCGGAGATTTCTGCACGGCCCGGTGAGCGTCTTACGATTTGATGGAGAAGATGCGCAAGTGGCCGGCGAGATTCGGGCAGAACTGGAGCGAACTGGCAAAACGATTGGCTCGTACGATACTCTCATCGCAGCTCAGTGTTTGCGCAACGATTTGATTATCGTGACATCGAACCTTTCTGAATTTCGCCGAGTCAAAGGACTGCGCTGCCATGACTGGGCGAGATAGCGTTCCTCTTCTTCGCCGCCACCACCCGCGGAATCCCTTGCAAGTCAGGCACGACGCGGACGTCCTCCCACATTGTGGGACTCAGCAAATTCACCACCTCATCGCGCATGGAGTAGCCGATCTCCAGCGCTAACCAGCCACCTGCTTTCAGCGTAAGTTGTGCCTGCTCAACCAGCGGAACGATCACGTCGGTGCCATGCGAGCCGGCGAAGACGGCCATCCGTGGCTCGAACTGCTGCACCGACCTCTGCACCTTATCGGCTTCGCTGAAAGCGACGTACGGCGGATTGCTGATCACAAAATCGAAATCGCGAAGCTCGGAAAAGCAGGTCCCTCGACTCGGACTAAAGTCCTCGCTCGGGATGACAGCATGGGAGTTCGGGATGACAGCGGAGGGTTCGTCGAAGAGGGGCTTCAGAACATCGCACCGCAGAAAGCAAACTCGCTTATCGAGTTGCAGCCGGGCGGCATTGGCGCGCGCCATTTCCAGGGCTTCGGCCGAAAGATCGACGGCGTAGACCTCGGCGTCAGGCAACTCGTGCGCCAGCGCCAGCGCAACGCAACCCGAACCCGTGCCCACATCCACCAGCTTGGGACGCTGGACTCCGCGCGCCAACTCCAGCACCGCCTCGACCAGATGCTCGGTTTCGGGACGCGGAATCAGCACCGCGGGCGAGACCACGAAATCCAAACCCCAGAATTCCTGGTGTCCGGTGATGTACTGCGAGGGCATGCCGGTGGCGCGCTGGGCGAGCACTTCTTCGTATCGCGCCGCTTCTTGCGGAGTGAGTTCGCGCTCGGGATGCGCGTACAGGTAGGCGCGGTCGGCGCCGAGGACAAACATGAGCAGCACCTCGGCGTTCATGCGGGGAGAGCCCACGTCGGCAGCGTCGAGACGTTCGACCGCGGACGCGAGCGCTTGTTTTAGTTGCACGGGATCAGGCCGTGACCTCCATCTCCTGCTTCATCTTCTCGGCCTGGAAATGGGTGATCAGCGCGTCAATCATGGGCTGGATACGGCCGTCCATGAATTCCTTCAACTGGTGCGCGGTGAAACCGATGCGATGGTCGGTAACACGGTCCTGGGCGAAGTTGTAGGTGCGGATTTTCTCGCTGCGATCGCCGCTGCCCACCATCGCCTTGCGCTCCTTGGCCAGCGCGTCCTGCTGTTTCTGCTGCTCCATTTCGTACAGGCGGGCGCGCAGCACGCGCATGCCTTTCTCGCGGTTCTTGATCTGCGACTTCTCGTCCTGGCAGCTCACAACCGTGTTGGTCGGCAGGTGCGTAATGCGGACCGCCGAGTACGTCGTGTTTACCGACTGACCGCCCGGCCCAGAGGAGCAAAAGGTGTCGATGCGAATGTCTTTGGCTTCAATCTTAATGTCCACGTCTTGGGCCTCGGGCAGCACCGCGACGGTCACCGCGGATGTGTGAACGCGGCCCTGAGTCTCGGTCTGCGGAACTCGCTGCACGCGATGCACGCCGCTCTCGTATTTCATGCGCGAGTACACACCCTGGCCTTCAATGATGGCGATCACTTCTTTCAGGCCGCCGACGGTCGATTCCGAGGTCGAAAGCACTTCCACCTTCCAACGCTGGCTTTCGGCGTAGCGCGTGTACATGCGGAAGATCTCGGCCGCAAACAGGGTGGCCTCGTCGCCGCCGGTGCCGGCGCGAATTTCCAACACGACGTTCTTCTCGTCGTTCGGGTCCTTGGGCAACAGCAACACCTTCAGATCTTCCGCCACCTGGAGAACCCGTCCCTCGAGTTGGGTCAGCTCATCCTGGGCGTAGGCGCGCATCTCGGGATCGCTCTCCTCGGCCAGCATGGCCTTGCTCTCCTGGATGCCGCGCGTCAGGTCTTTGTACTCGCGATACTTCTCCACGATGGGCGCCAGCTCGCTGTGGGCCTTGGCGGTCTTCTGGAAACGCGCCGAGTCGGAGACGATGTCCGGCGAAGACAGGGCTTTGTTGAGCTCTTCGTACTTCAATTCAGTTTGGTCGAGACGTTCAAACATGGGATCTCAATGAGTGCCGAGTTCACAACGGCGGAAAAGATTATTGTACGGGAAGTTGTTCTTGCGTCCGAAGGCGGATTCCCTCAGCGGCTAAAGCCCGCTTCCTAATCGCATAAGACGGCACGGCTGAAGCCGTGCCCCTTCAAAACATGGGATGGCTAGTCTCGTCGCGGCGGGCGCCGCTAGGCAATCACCAGTTCGCCGCCGCGCTGTTTCTCCAACTCCATGGCCTCGTTCAAGGCGGCGATGGCGGTCTCGACCTGATCATCCGCGGGAGGCTGGGTGGTGATGCGCTGCAACCACAGTCCGGGCTTGGTAAGCACCGCGAACAAAGACGAGCCGTGCTTGGCGGCGAAGCGGATCAGCTCGTACGACAGCCCCGCGATGACCGGCAACAGCGCAATGCGGAAGGCGAAGCGCGCCCAGAACGTTGTCGCGGGCACCATCATGTAAACGACCATCGCGATCAGCATCACGGTCATCAGGAAGCTGGTGCCGCAGCGGGGATGAAACGTCGAATAGGACTGTGCGTTCTCGATGGTCAGCGGACCGTGCGACTCGAAGGCGAAGACCGTTTTATGCTCGGCGCCGTGGTACTGGAAAACCCGGCGAATGTCGGGCCAGCGCGAGATGCCCCAGATGAAGAGCAGGAAAAGTGCGATGCGGATGACGCCGTCCACAATGTTGAAAGCGATGCGATTGCCGAAAGCCGGATATGCGTTCTTCAGCTTGGTGGCCGCCAGCAGCGGCACAAACTTGTACATGAAGATGAAGAACCCGAGCGACAGCACGACGTTGAGGGCAAGGGCCCAGCCCGGCACCTCGGTCTTCTTCTCGTCTTCAGCGCTCAGCTCGCCGATGGCGACGTTGGCGGAATAGCGCAGCGCGCGGAAGCCCAGCGCCATCGCCTGGCCCAGCGTCATGACGCCACGGACCACCGGCCAGCCCATCCATTTGTGCCGCTCTGAGGGCCGTTCCAGCGGCTCCGAGTGCGTCGCCAGGGTGCCATCGGGCCTGCGGATGCAGATGCCCCAGGCATGGGGCGAGCGCATCATGACGCCTTCCAGCACGGCCTGCCCGCCGACCAGGGTTTCCTCACCGCTCTCCAAAGCCGGCAAGAGTTGGACGGCCGCTAAAAAACGTAGATGCTGACGCAAAGACTGCATGGTGATTGGATGTTCCTCGAAGGGGTACGTCGCACAATTCCGCTAGCTTAGAGTAAGCAGCCGGGCGGGAGATGTCAATGTAGGGCAGAGCGCCGGCGATCGGCAAAACTCGCCATTCGCTTTTATGTGTTTACAGGTACGCATAATGTCCGCCTTTCGCTCTTCGCTTCTCGCCTTTCGCTCTTTGCACTAACCCCTGGCCCCCTTGTCATCCCGAAGGGGCGCGAGGGAGGTCGCCGCGGCGACCGACTGAGCGCGACTGAGGAACCTGCTTTTCTCTGGGGCATACAAACCCTCATGCACTCTGCTCATTTTTGTACTCACTAACACTCACGCTCTTCGGACTTTTCTTCGCAACCTTCTCGCCCTGGAGTAGTCGCTGCTTTAGCGAGGGCCGGAGCTGTTGAGGCAAGCGATTTGTGCTTTCTCACCCAAAGTCCGGCAATCACATCCACGAGAAGGATAACTCGCGTCGAATTGAGAGCATTTGCGTAATCGAAAACTCTGCCGTGCAGGATGCCGTGGCGGTTTAGATAGGTAGCGGGGTCTTTGCCAAACTTATAGCTCTTGTAGATCACATGCTCCACCACGTTCCAGAATTCTTGTGACCACGCTTCAGCTTCGGCGGATTTCCAATCTGCTGCTATGACTCTCACTGCATTGGTATCCGCGATTTCCAAGATTTCGGCGGCCAGTCCTTCTGCCAGAGGCAACATCGCCGGGATGCTAAGCGTGAACTGGCCGGCTTTGTGCGCCGAAATAGTGTCACGGATTATCGCTTGTCTATCGTTGAGATACGGGATACTCGCCCATCCCTCTGTCATTTCGCCGAGCACAGCGAATTCGTTGTTACTGAAAAACTGGAGGATGGCAGCGTTCATCGCGTCCGCGCCGTTGGTCCTGCAAAGGTGCGCGGCAGCTCGGATTCGGGCGTAGCTGAAGTGCCGTTCCATTCCAATCCAGCCGCCGCTAGCGAGAGTTGCAAAATCTTCGGCTTCCTCTTTAGTTCGATACCGTTCAAATTCAGCCAGCCCGGCAGCAAGTTGCTGGAAGAACAACATCAGAGCTTCATGGTTTTCATCAAGCCATTGCTGGACTTTTTTCTGAAAGTTCGCCTGAAATTCCGCGAAGGTCCTAACAAAGAGAGCGATTTCGTGCAAAGGTCCAAGGTTCGATTCCGTGGTCATGCTGTGATTGTATCGTCTCTAATGCGGCGCACCCAACGGTTTGACTTCCACAGCCGTGATTCCAGGCGCTTGCCACAGACCGGATAAACAGAGCGCAATGGTAAACTTTTGTCACTGTGAAACGGGACTTAAACCTCATTCGGGAAATTTTGCTGCACATCGAAAGCGGAGAGGAGTATGACGGCACCCGCGAGTTCTACTTCACCACTCCCGAAGAGATGGGGTTGACCGGCGGTTTCACACCCGAAGAGTTCGTTTACAACTACACGCTGCTAATCGAGAATGGTTACATTGACGGTGCTGCCACTGTGATGGGCCAAGTGACCGTGCGCAGACTCACGTCTAGCGGTCACGATTTTCTGGATGACATTCGTGACCCCGGCGTGTGGAAGCAAGTAAGAAACCGCCTTGGCAGCCTCCCTGGAGTAGCCCTCACTATTGTTGCGGAGGTCGCCAAATCAGAAATAAGGAAACACCTTGGCCTCCCCTAGCGCGTGGAGGACATCACGGACTTCCGGGCACATGATGTGGAGATGACTGTCACCACTTGCCATAGACGGTGCTTCGCTTGACCAATGGCACCACGGCCTGGAAAGACCCGGTTATTTCGTCTTCGTGGCCGGTAAAGCTGAAACTGTAATCCATGCGAAACGTTGCAATGGTGTTTCGGATAGTATCTATGTCCGTCACAGCAGAAGCCCGGAACCCGTGCACCATAGTGTCTAACTTGTACTCGGCTTCTGTAGCTTCCGAATACGCGACCTCATCGAATTCGATTTCCTTGCCGGACGCGAACGTCAGGTGACATGAAATGGACCGCAGATATGCACACAGGCGAAAGCTGACATTTGAGTGCACCAATAAATAGCTTTTAAGCCTGAGAGACACGCGCCCATCTTTCCGTCGGTACATTCGGATGGAAGTGTCCGCTAGCTTCAGCATGTGGAAGTCTCCGCCGCCCGCCTTCCTAGCAGAATCCGGGTATCGCCCATGCGGGACCGTTGCCGTTTGCCATGCGCCTATTCTAATGCGCCGCGCCCAACGGTTTGACTTCCACAACCACTACCTCCAAGCGCGGCGCACACCGGGCAAAATTGCGGGTGCCCCATCCTAGCACTTCCCCATTTAGGTTGGGGTGCCCCGTTCTAGCCCGATTTTGGCTAGGGCGGGGTAAATTCCAAGACAGAATCCTGTGCCGCCCCCTTTTGCGGAGAAGCGGGGGAGGGGGTTAGTCGTACACCGTGAACTCAAAGCTCTTCTTCGCGTGCACCGGGCCTTGCGAGGCGTCCACCGCAAGGTTCCACGCGCCCGACATATCCATGCTCTTCATGGAAACCTCGTAGTCGCCGTTGCCCTTGGGCGCGAACTTGATCTGGGTTGTGCCCATATCCATGTCTTTCATCGTAAGCGCGCCATTCACGTCGGCGTCGTTGACCGGCTGCGCATGTTCGTCGGTGATATGCAGCGTGAAGGTCAATGGCCTGACCATCCTCGGATGGTCGGGAGAAACCTTCAAGTCCATGTGCCACGGGACCACTTCGCCGGAGGCACGCGAAGGCGTAGCTTGTGGTTGCTGTTCCGGCGAGGTCGCGTTCTGGCTACAGCCCAAGGTGAAGGCCAGAATCGCAGCGAAAATCGCACACGCCAAGCAACGTTGATGAATCGACAAACAGGTCCTCCGCTTCCGCTTCAATGGGAGTGGCCGTGTTCGTGGGCCGGGCTGATGGGGATGACGCAGCCGTCCGCCACCTCGCAAACCGCCAACTCGAACTGGATGGTGGTGTGATGGATGTGGAAGCGTTTGCCCATCTGCTCGCGAATCAGGCGCAGAATTCCCTCACTCTCCGACGCAGGCATGTCGGCGATGGCCACGTGGCAGGAGAGCGAGTGAGTATCGCTGCCGATGCTCCACACGTGCAGATCGTGCACATCGTTCACCCCCGGAATGGCGCGAATGATCTCCTCAATACGCTGCAACTCCATGCCGCTGGGAGTGCCTTCCAGCAGGATGTTGAGGCTCTCGCGGATGATCCCGAAGGAAGACCAGACGATCATGACGCCGATGCCCACCGAAAGTGCGGGGTCGATCCAGCGCTCGCCGGTCAGGGCGATCATGATGCCGCCGGCGATGACCGCGGCCGTGGACAACGTATCGCCAATCTCGTGCAGCAGCGCGCTGCGCAGGTTGATATCGCGATGGCCGCGCATCAGCAGAAGCGCGATCGCGCCGTTCATCACGACCCCCGCGGCAGCCACCCAGATCATGATGCCGGCGTGCACATCCACCGGGGCCTGCAAACGGCGGAAGGCTTCGTAGAGGATGTAGAAGGCAATCAGTACCAGGGAGAGGCCGTTGACGAAGGCCACCAGCACGCCCGCGCGGTTGTAGCCGAAGGTTTTACGCGCGCTGGGCGGCCTGCCTTGCAAATAGACTGCGCCCCACGACATCAGCAAGGCGACAAAATCGGAGAGATTGTGTCCAGCCTCGGAGAGCAGCGCCAGGCTATGGGCGCGCAGCCCGGCCACGACCAGCAGCACGATGTAGGCCAGGGTGCCGACCAGCGAGATCCGCAACACACGCGAGGTGGTCGCATTCCTTGCGTCGCTGGCACGCACGTGCATAGATCCAGTTTAAGAGCCGGATTGCACTCTGTTCAACCTCAGGAATTTCGCCAAGGTCCGGGCGGGCAAAACGGGCCGCCGGTTCAGCGGCTGTCAACCGCATCAAGGGCACGGCCGCCAAACCCGTTCCTGGTTGACTGGCCGATGCTGCGTCCTTAAGATGATGTCACCCAAGGTTCAGCCACCTCGTAATGATCGACCAGATCGTATCCCATTACCGCATTATCGAGAAAGTCGGCGGCGGAGGGATGGGTGTGGTCTATAAGGCCGAGGACATCTCCCTGCGCCGTTTTGTCGCCCTGAAGTTCTTGCCGGATGAAATCGCCAAAGACCCCCAAGCCCTTGCCCGCTTCGAGCGAGAGGCGCAGGCGGCCTCTGCCCTGAACCATCCCAATATCTGCACCATCTATGAAATCGGTGAGCAGGACGGCAGGCCCTTCATCGTCATGGAATTTCTGGACGGCATGACGCTGAAGCATCGCATCGCCGCCAAACCCATCGAGACCGATGTTCTGCTTGGCCTGGCCATTGAGATTGCTGACGCGTTGGACGCGGCGCATTCGGAAGGGATCGTCCATCGCGACATCAAGCCCGCCAACATTTTTGTGACCTCCCGCGGCCACGCCAAGATCCTCGATTTCGGACTGGCCAAGATCGTCGCCAAAGCCGGTTCGTCGAGCAAGATTTCAGCAACCGAGGCGATGGCAGAGACACGCGCTGAACTGCACCCGACCAGCCCCGGTTCTGCGGTCGGCACTGTGGCTTATATGTCGCCCGAGCAGGTACGGGCCAAAGACCTCGATAACCGTTCGGACCTGTTCTCGTTTGGGGTGGTGTTGTACGAAATGGCCACCGGCCTCATGCCGTTTCGCGGCGAAAGTTCGGGAGTCATCTCCAAGGCAATTCTGGACGGCGCACCCACTTCGCCAGTGCGGTTGAATCCCGACATATCGCCCGAGCTGGAACGAATCATCAACAAAGCACTGGAGAAGGACCGCAATCTGCGTTACCAGCACGCTGCGGAAATGCGCGCCGACTTGCAGCGGGCAAAACGGGACATCGAGAGCGGGCTCAGTTCTGCGGTGAGCTCGAGTGCGGTGGCGGTGCCACCAGCGGTTGCGGCTTCAGGCAGCAAGCTCTGGAGGATTGCGTTTCTGGTCCTGCTGAGCGCGGCGCTGGTCGCGGGCGGGCTTCACTATCGCTCGCATCAAGCCAAGCCACTGACCGACAAGGACACCATTGTCCTCGCCGATTTCACCAACACCACGGGCGACAGTGTTTTCGACGACACGCTGAAGCAGGGACTCGCGGTGCAGCTTGAGCAATCGCCCTTTCTCGACCTGGTTTCCGAGCGCAAGGTAAACGAAACTTTGCGGCTGATGGGCCGCCCCGCGGGTGACCGTTTGACCCCGGAACTGGCGCGCGAAGTCTGCCAACGCAGGGGCAGCCGAGCCATCCTGACCGGCTCCATTGCTGCGCTGGGCAGCCAATACGTGATTGGCCTGAAGGCGGCGAACTGCAACACGGGAGACGTGTTGGCGCAAGCGCAGGAGCAGGCGGCGGGCAAGGAAGCGGTGCTCAAGGCCCTGGACAATGCGGCGGTCAGCTTGCGCGCCAAGCTGGGCGAGTCGCTCAGCTCGGTACAGAAATATGCCACCCCGGTGGAGGAAGCGACCACGCCCTCGCTGGAAGCCCTGAAAGCCTACAGCCTGGGACGGAAGATGCAGGCCGCAAAAGGGGACGTTCCGGCTTTGCCCTTCTACAAACGAGCGGTGGAACTGGACCCAAATTTTGCCGCGGCCTACCGATCCATGTCGGTGGTCTACGGCAACCTCAACGAGTTGGGCCGGGCGGCGGAGAATTCGCGCAAGGCTTACGAGCTGCGGGAGAAGGTGAGCGAGCGGGAACGGCTCGCCATCGAAGCAATCTACTATACCTACACCACCGGCGAGCTGGAGAAGGCGGCGCAGGCCTACGAGCTGTGGCAACAAACCTATCCGCGGGACTATCTACCTTACACCAACCTGGGAGATATTTACGGCACTCTGGGAAACTGGGAAAAGGCATTGCAGGAAGCCACGGGGGCGCTTCGCCTGGAGCCGAATGATGAGAATAACTATCTCAACCTCGGCAACGACTACGCCAACCTCAACCGGCTGGACCAGGCGGAGACGGTGTACAAGCAAGCCGAGGAGCACAAGCTGGAGGGCGAATTCCTGCTGACCAACCGCTACCAGTTGGCTTTCCTCAAGGGCGAGGCGGCGCAGATGGCGCAACTGCTCGCGGCTGCCATGGGTAAGCCGGGCGCCGAAGAACTGGTGCTGGCCTATCAAGCGGACACAGAAGCTTGGTACGGCAAGTTGAAGAAGGCGCGCGAGGTCACCGTGCAAGCGATGGAGTCGGCCCAGCACAACGACGCCAAAGAGGCGGCCGCAATGTATCAGGCCGCGGCGGCGCTGCGCGAGGTGGAATCAGGTAACCGGAATCAGGCCCTTGTTGAGGCCGCTGCGGCGGTGAAGTTGGCTCCCAACCGCGACGTACAGGCGATGGCGGCAGTGGCCATGGCGCGGGCAGGCGATACCGCCGGGGCGGAGACGCTGGCGGCTGATCTCGACAAAACATTTCCGCTGGACACGCTGATCCAGAGATATTGGCTACCCACCATCCAGGCGGCCGTCGCCTTGCAGAGCAAAGACCCGAACCGGGCCATCGAAGTATTGCGCGTGGCCAGCACCATCGAACTTGGCCAACCCACGCAAGTGGTTGTGTTCCTATGCCCGGTTTATTTGCGGGGAGAAGCCTATCTCATGCTGCACGACGGCCCGGCCGCGGCGGCGGAATTCCAGAAGTTCATCGACCACCGGGGTGCGGTGGTGAACTTTCAATGGGGAGCGCTGGCCCGCCTCGGCTTGGCTCGTGCCTACGCCGCGCAGGGTGATACGGCCAGGGCCCGTGCCGCATATAAGGACTTCCTCACGCTCTGGAAGGACGCCGACCCCGATGTTCCCATCTTGAAGGACGCCAAGGCGGAGTACGCGAAGCTACAGTAACTTCGCGCTCGGCCCTGAAAGCAAATAGATATTCGACTGTTCGTCCGGCCACACGGAGAAGCGATCTTCGCAACCGATGATCGACGCTCCTCTTGGACCGTTCCCATCTTATCCGCAACCGCTGGATGCCAATCTTATCGACCGCCTTCTGTTGCTGACCGTTCCGATCGTTCTCGGAAAGGGCAAAAGAATCTTTGGCAACACCAGCCACCAAGTCGGCCTGAAACTAATAAAATGCGAGGCTACGCCGACGGGCGTCATCATGGCGACTTACGAGCGTGCAGGCGCAGTCCCAACCGGAAGTCTATAAACATTCGGGTGCCCCACTCATTCCTGCTTTTGGAATGAGTGGGAGTGCAAGTAGCTCGACCGACTCTTGATCCCACACATTCGAAACCCGCGAATGTGTGGGGCACCCGGCAGGCGAGAAGGGCACCAGAGATTTTAGGTTACGCTTCGGATTAGACCGAAAGGGTCGGCCACCGACCCGCCTTATGCCCAAATATGATGTTTATCGGCGAACTCCTTGCCAAGCGTGCGAATGATCGTCACTCGCATCAGCCAATCGAGTGAGGTGCTGCCGAATGCCTGTCTGTTGTCGTGCTTGAATTGTGAGAGCGCCCCGTCATCCATTTCGAGGAAGAAACTCGGCAGCATAATGATCTTGATGTCGCCTTCGTAAAGCTCCATGAAGTATTTCTTGTCATCGTCGCCGAAATCTGCTGCGAGTGTGCAGAAGCAAAGATACGAACCTGATCGCTGGCCGAACACCTTCAGTTTGTTCCGCTCGTCTTCAGACAGAGACATTCCGGATTTCGACTCGCCGAATACCATCTCGACTATGCCCTTGAACCTCTCCTTTGCGATAATGGCGAAATCCATCTCATGATCGCTCCCATCCAGTGAGTAGTTGAAGGACGGCGCGAACTTCAAATCATGATCAAATAATTGGTTGAAGAACATCAGCGTCAAAATAATTGTAATGTTCCCGTCCAATTTGTTGGCGCTCCGGAACAGTCCATCAGAAGCGTAATGCCATGGAAGGACATCCAGGCGCGGTGTCGATTCGCGCGAAAAACAAGACTTGCAGTTGTAATGCGTGTCAAATTCTGTGATCGCATACCAATGGTGACGACGGCACCGCGTACATTGGAAGACGAGTCCGACTCGAAATACCCCGGACTCGATAGCCTCCTCCAGCAGCCGGTTTCTTCGGGTCGCCTTCTGTTCTTGATTGGTCGGCTGTCCGAAGTATGTGTAATTCCTCAGCGACTTCATAATCTTTGCCCACACTTCGGTTGCCAACCGAGAATCACCATTTGCCATTTCGTCCAACGTGTCCCTTATGGCCGAATTGCGGAAAACCTCGCAATTGTAAAAACCGCCCACCATTTCGATGATTCGGTGCAAGGCCAATCCCGGAGAGCTTGTTTCTTTGTACTGGACACTCGCTCCATCCAGGAACCCCTGTACAACATCTTCCGCTTTGATCGGACCAATCCTTATATCGCCAGAGTTGCCATCCAACCGAGCTACGATGCCACTATTCGCAATGCGAGCGACATCCATGCCGAATCCCATTCCAATCCGGCGGCCGATAAGGGCATCACAACCTGAATTCAGCCATGGCATGTCGTAGCAAGCATCCGGCGTTCTGAAGGTGAAAAAATCCAAATCCATCGACCAATGCTCGGAATAGTCGTCCCGCGTGAGAAATGGTGGAACAGGGCCTTCAAGTTTTCCGTGGCCATCGACCAACACCCCGACCGCATTTCCTTCGGTCCCCCTAACCTGGTCAACTTCCAGTTCTCCCCCTACCCCGTATCCCCGGTTTCCATAGTGAGGCACCCATCCCTGGCGCGAAAGGGATTTCAGCAGACCCTGTTTCCCGATCCAATTCGCCACTTCATCAAGTTGCTCATCGGTGATGCTCGCAGCCTTGATAATGCTCGGCATGTTCGTGACCGTTTGATTGATCGGGTACGCCGATGCCGCCGCGAAATTTTCTATCGGAACCGCGCATTCCTGATATGTGTCCATCGTGAGCGGGAATATATACATCCCTGCAGCCCGCAGGTTCCAATAATCGACAACATCAAATGGATCGTCTGGATTTAGAAGAAAGAACGCATGCGAGTGAAGCCGCTGCCGGGACGGGAGGCAAGAATGAGCTGTCAGTCCGATCATCACTTGAAAATCCGCCGGCCAGTGACTTGAACGAAATGCAGCGTCGTAGACAAGCAGCTCGGCCTTGAAATTCAGCTTCAGAAACTCGTAATAATCCGTCGATGAGTACAGGCCGAACCGCGCCGCTATCAGAAGCGACTTTTCGGCCTCTGCTTTCTCAATGAATTTAACTTTGAAACGCGGCTTGTCGAACCCTTTGAATTCCTTTTCCCAGAGATCATGCAGAGGCGGAAAGATATCGACAAAATACGATTGCACATTCCTACCGAAGGGATTCCAGTCAAGCTTCGACGACGGAAAACATAGGTGTTTCCACAGCGCCAATTCTTTCGGCAAATCGCCTTCCGAATATTTGATGAGAAGATCGGGATCAAACGCCTTCAGCAAATCCGCCTGCATCTGCAGGTATGGATCAACGGCATATTGATAATGTCGCCCGGTCGTCTTGCGGGTCGAGTCATCCAGAATCACTATCGGATTGAACACGCCGCCCCAGAGAGAGCATGCGCGTGCAAAAACAGCGTTCAGTTGGTCGTGATCCGGCTTGTCGATAATGAAGGCGAGCCGTGTCGGGCGCGCATTGCACTGCGCCTCAATAGTCGTGGTGGCCATAGTCTTTTGGTGACGGTTAGATATGGGAAAACATACCCTATTTCCTGAGGAAGCCGGCGGGGATTCTACCATTAAAACGGTACAAGACCCAGTTCTGATCCGGCTCCGCTCGGACCTTGGTGGTTACTTGGTACTGGCCGCGCGCGCCTTTGCTGCCTTCGACAATTTTCTTTTTCGCTTATGGCGGAAGGTGCTGCGATGCCCGCGCCGATCTTCTTGCTGGAAGCGGACCTTCTTGGCCTTCGAACCCCACTCTGTCTCCTCTTTGCCGTGGGTCCAATAGCTCTGGTAGCCGCCTTCGTGCAAATCGAACGGCCTATCCAGTATTTCCATGTGGTCGAAACGGGTCGATCCCTTCTTGTGGAAGGTCTCGAAGTACGAGGGATACACGAAGTCGGTCATGGCGATTCCGTCGACCTTGAAGAACAGCTCTTCCACCGGGTCGGCCACTTCGTAGTCATACAGGCGGTTCTTCTTGGGCCCGGTGGAGTAGAGGTTGGCGGCGGGATCGACCAGCATCTCAGCCAGCTCGTGCGAGGCGGCGACGCTTACCTGGTCCTTTTGCTTCAGTATGTTCTTGACGAACACTTTCGACATCGGCAGCCCCTCGGGAGTCACGTCGTGATAGCCCTCCAGGGTCGCGTCGCGCGCACTATCCAGAAACGCCATGGCCCACGCCCCCTTGAGGAAGCCGGTGGACTTCACCAGTTCCGCCGGCGTTCCCCAGACCGGCGCAAAATGCTCGTCCACGAATTTCTGCATGGCGGCGATGAGAGCATCGAAATCGACGCCCATCGGGGTCTTGGCGCAATTGAAGCACGCGATTTTGGGCACGCGGTTTTTGTACGAAAATGGATGCATGGATGACTTCCCCGGCATGGATTCATTCCTCCCGATATGCAATTTCCTGTTTTGTTTTCTGCGAGGCAGTATACCCGATTCGCAATGCCGGAACGGCTGTTTCCGGAGCCGCCGGCGACTCCCGCCGCCAGCAGCCCGCCCTTCGCCGTCGCTTGGCAATTCGCGCAATCCACGGCGCTCCCGACTTCACCGCGGCAGCCGTCAAACCCAGGCACCGGTCGGACGTGAGTGACGCTGCTCACAGAAAAAGACCGGGCCCTGGGCGCAACATGGTCTGGGGCAGTGCACGTCATTAGTAAGCCCCCGGGCGACCAGCTGGCAGTTGAATTGTTACCGCGCGGTTGCCAGGAGCAGCAGAGTGCGTTTTCCCAGACCGACAACGTTGCGCCGGACCTCGCAGATCATCTTCTTTCTGCTGTTTCTCTTTCTGCTGCTGAAGACCGAGTTTCGGGGTTCGCTGCACACCGCCGCGACCGACATGCGCATCCCCTATCCGGTCCGCCTCTTCTTCCAGATTGATCCGCTGACGGCGCTGACCAATGCGCTTTCCAGCCGCGCGCTGTACCACGGCCTGCTGTGGTCACTTGTTGTGCTGATACCAACGCTGTTTCTCGGGCGCTTCTTCTGCGGCTGGATCTGTCCTCTTGGCTCTGTTCACCACTTCTTCGGCAGCCTGAAATCAGAGCGTAAACGTGGAAAACGACTGCTCGAATCCAACCGCTACAAGCGCTGGCAGAGAACAAAGTACTACCTGCTGATAGCCGGGCTGGCAGCGGCGCTGCTGGGCTCGGGCATCCTGGGCTGGCTGGATCCCATCGCGTTGCTGGTGCGCTCACTGGCTCTGTCCCTTTTGCCAGGGACCAATTACGCCCTCAGCGCCCTCTTGCACGCGATGGAGCATAGCCGGTTCGCGCCCCTTCAAGCCACGGGCGGTATTTTGCATTTTGCTTTTGGCGGGTGGCTGCTCACCTTCAAGCAGTTGTACTTCCGGCAGGCCATCGGGCTGGGGCTGATCTTCATTTTCCTGGTGGCGCTGAATTTTCGCATCACGCGCTTCTGGTGCCGTGCGCTGTGCCCGCTGGGCGCACTGCTGGGCATCGTTTCACGCTGGTCCGTTCTCGGGCTGGTCAAGCACGCGGAACACTGCAAGGACTGCGACCGCTGCCTGCTGCACTGCCAGGGCGGCGATGATCCCATCGGCGGAGTTCCCTGGCGCCAGGCAGAGTGTCATCTCTGCCTGAATTGTGTTGCGGACTGCCCCGAGCAGGGTCTGCACTTCAAGTTTTTCGCGGCGCAAGAATCCCTGGGCGCGAGCTTGCAGCGGCGCAAGGTGCTCACCGGTTTGGTGGCGGGAGCGGCGGTTGTTCCTCTGCTGCGCAGCACGCCAGGGTTCGCAGCGCAGCGCAATGCACGCCTGCTGCGTCCTCCCGGAGCGCTCGACGAGGACTACTTCCTGGCACGTTGTATCCGTTGTGGCGAGTGCATGAAGGTTTGCCCGACCAACGCGCTTCATCCTGCACTGGGCGAGGCGGGGCTGGAAGGTCTGTGGACGCCGGTTATGGTGCCGCGGATTGGTTACTGCGAAACCAGTTGCGTGCTTTGTTCGCAGGTTTGTCCCACCGGAGCAATCTGGGAGATCACCTCCAAAGAGAAGGGTTGGGCCGCGGGCGGCGCACATGACGCAAAGCCAATTCATGTGGGCACGGCCTTTTTTGATCGCGGCCGTTGTCTTCCCTGGGCCATGGCAACCGAGTGCATTGTCTGCGAGGAATGGTGCCCGACATCGCCCAAAGCTATCTACCTGCAGCCAGCCGAAGTCGTGATCGCCGACGGCCATCGCAAACTGGTGAAGCAACCGCTGCTGGATCCCGCTCGTTGTGTAGGCTGCGGCGCGTGCGAATACGCCTGCCCGGTCCAGGACCAGCCGGCGATTTACGTGACCAGCATCGGCGAGAGCCGCTCCCGGACGAACCAATTTCTGCTGAATCGAGGCAAGACAAGATGACGGCGGCACGGTCAACCCCGCGGACCGTATTCGTAAGCGCGATGTGCGTAGTGGCACTGCTTGGCGCTGCTGCTTGCCATCGGCGGCAGAGCGTGGCAGAGGCTTTCCCGGCATCAAGTGACGTTCTCGGCTGGACGAAAACCTCCGATGTCCGCACGTTTGAGGCTGCCGACCTTTGGAAGTACATTGACGGCGAGGCCGAAAAGTACCTGAAGGCCGGCGTGCAGCGCGCGTCAACCGCCGATTACGAGTTCCAGAACAAGCTCGAGGCGGTCGTGGATATCTACACCATGTCCAGCGCGAACGGGGCCGCGCAAATCTTCGACTCGGAGCCTGCTGCCGATGCGAAGTCTGTCCCAGTGGCTGACGGAGCGCGCCTGTTCAGCCAGAGTCTGGTCTTCCGCAAAGGACGCTATCTGGTGCGAATCGTGAGTTATGAAGAATCGGACGATGCGCCGCAGGCACTCGTCGCTCTGGGGCGGGGCATCGAGCAACGGCTTGGTAAGTAGCGGGCCAAGCCCTGTGCCCCTCGTCACTGCCAAGGAGACTCGGGTTGGAGTATGAAAGGAGTGGGGCAAGGTGGCTCCGCAGCCATCGCCCGCAGCGGCGCTTATGAAGAAGAGCGAGGGCACGCGGCGTGATTTCCTGAGGACGTGTATCGCCGGCGCCGCCGTTCTTGGCGCCGGCGGCAGCAGGGAACTCCTCGACGCGGCCGAGCCGAGTTCGGCGCTCGCGAAGTCCAGAGTGGTGATCGCGCGCGACCCGATGTTGCGCGGCGCCGGCACGACCGTCGATTCGCAGCGCGTCCTGGACCTGCTCGACCACGCCCTGCAAGCTCTTTTCGACGCGGACCGCCCAGCCGACCCGTGGAAGAACCTGGTCCGTCCCGGCGACAGGGTGGGGCTAAAGGTGAACGCACTGGGAGGACGCGCCTTCTCCACCAACCTTCAGTTGGTGGAAGCGGTTTGCGAAAGATTGCAGGAGGCGGGGGTCAAAGCGAAAGACATCATCGTTTGGGACCGCGACACGGAAGAGTTGGAACGCGCCGGATTCCATATTTCCAGTGCGCCGAACCATGTCCAATGCTTCGGCACCGATCGCACCGGCTACGAGGACGACTTGGTGACGTACGGCAGCGTCGGCAGCCGCCTGTCGAAGATCCTGACCCGAAGCTGCAATGTCCTGATCAACATGCCCCTGTTAAAAGACCACGACGGCGCGGGCGTTAGTATCGCGCTCAAGAACATGTATGGCGTCATTCATAACCCGAATAAATATCACCCGAACGGCTGTAATCCGTACGTCGCCGATGTAAATATGCTGCCGGACATCCGGACGAAGATGCGGCTGACGATCTGCGATGCAACCACGGCGATGTACGAAGGCGGGCCCGCCTACAAGCCGCAATACAGTTGGAAGAACAATGCCCTGATGGTTTCGCGCGATCCGGTGGCGCTCGACTACGTCGGCTGGCAGGCGATTGAACGCAAGCGCGCCGAAAAGAAATTGAAGACGCTGGAAGCGGAGAAGAGGGCGCCGCTCTACATTGCGACGGCCGCCGATGCCCAGCATCGGCTGGGCACCAATGATCCCAGGAGGATCGCAGTGATTGAAGGCTAGACCGGTAGGTGAGTGAGGTCCGTTATGGCACGCGAGATGATTTCGCCGGCCGATGTGAAGTTCCCGGAAGTCAGCCCGATCGATGAGATCGCCCGCAGCGCTGAGTTGGGCCCGCCGTTGTCGCCGCTTGACCGGCGTTCCTTTCTGAAGTGCGCGGTGATGGCGGGAGCGGCGTGCGGCCTCAGCGCTTTCGCCGAACCATGCGCTGCGCTGCTGCCCTGGGCTGGCGGACCCACGCAAGGCGATGCCCAGTTCACGGTCGAAGCCAAGTTCTACCAGAAGCTCCAGAACAAGAAGGTCAAGTGCAAACTGTGCCCGCGCGAATGCGTGGTTGGCGATCGCGAGCGCGGCTACTGTGGCGTGCGAGAGAACCGCGGAGGAACTTACTACACGCTGGTCCACTCGCGGGTTTGCGCCGCGCACATCGATCCCATCGAGAAGAAGCCCTTGTTCCACTATCTGCCGGGCACGCTGGCGTTTTCGCTGGCCACGGCCGGCTGCAACGTGAACTGCAAGTTTTGCCAGAACTGGGACATCTCCCAGGTGCGTCCGGAGCAGGTCCGCGCCGATTACGCTCCTCCCAAGACGGTTGCCGAGCTGGCCAAGCAGAATCGCTGTCCCACCATCGCCTACACCTACAGCGAGCCCGTCATCTTCAGCGAGTACCTGATGGATACGGCTGATGCCGGCCATGAGGCTGGCGTTCGCAGTGTGGTCGTGTCCAACGGCTACATGCAAACCGAGTCGTTGAAGGCGGCGTACGGCAAGATGGACGCGGTCAAGATCGATCTAAAGGCATTTTCTGAGTCGTATTACCGGGACGTGGTCGGCGGCGAATTGAAGCCCGTGCTGGACTGCCTCGTCACCCTGCGCAAGATGGGCAAGTGGACGGAGATCGTCTATCTGGTGGTCCCGACGCTCAACGATAGTGACTCGGAGTTCCGCGGCCTGGTCCGCTGGATCAAGACCAACCTGGGCGTGGATGTGCCAGTGCATTTCACGCAATTTCATCCGCAATATCTTCTGAAGAACCTGCCCTTCACGCCAGTTCCGACGCTGGAGCGTGCCAAGGCGATGGCTGACGCCGAGGGCCTGCACTACGTTTACATCGGCAACGTTCCCGGTCATCCTGCGCAGAACACCTACTGCCCGAAGTGCCGCCATCTGCTGGTGGAGCGCGTGGGACTGACGACCAGCCAGATGTTGATTCGCAAAGGTAGTTGTCCATTCTGCAAGCAGCCGATTCCGGGCATGTGGCACGCATAAGCGAGGAGGAATCGTCATGAAGACGCAATCCGTATTTGGTTGGGCGGCGGGCTTATTGCTCGCCATGCTGGCCGTCGTGACGCCGCAATGTTCCCGCGCCGGCAGCCCCGAAAACGTTAGACAAGCAGCGGTTGCCGGCGGCTTCTATCCGGCCGATAGCAAAGCGCTCTCGGCGATGATGGACGAGATGCTGGCGCAGGCTTCTGTGCCGAAGATTAGCGACCCGATTCTGGCCGTGGTGGCCCCACATGCTGGTTACCAGTACTCCGGTCCCGTAGCTGCGTACACCTATGCCGCGCTTAAGGGACGCAAGTTTTCCCGTGTGGTGGTAATCGCGCCCTCGCACTTCGAGGCCTTTGGTTTCACCTCTGTCTATGACGGCGACGCCTATGCGACGCCACTGGGCACCATCGCCGTGGACAAGTCCTTCGCGCAACAGTTGGCCAAGATGGGACCGGGCATCAAGCTCTCCAGCCGTGGGCATACGCCAACGCCGCAGGGTGCGGAGCACGCGATCGAGGTGGAGTTGCCCTGGCTGCAGCGCGTGCTCGGCAATTTCCAACTGGTGCCCGTCGTCATGGGCGACCAGAGCTACGAAAGCAGCCGCGCCCTGGGAGTGGCGCTGGCCAAGCTGATTCGGGGCGGAGACACGCTCATCGTTGCCAGTTCCGACCTGTCGCACTACCACCCCTACGACGAGGCCGTGCGAATCGACCACAAGACCTTGAACGCACTGCAGGACTGGGACTACCTCAGCATGTCACGGAACTTTGCGACGCGCGTTTGGGAAGCCTGCGGCGGGGCGCCCATCGTGGCGGCGATGATCGCTGCGGAACGCATGGGAGCCGACCAGGCTGAACTGCTGAAGTATGCCAACTCCGGCGATATCACCGGCGACCGCTCGCGCGTGGTGGGATACGCCGCGGTCCTGCTGACAAAAGCTCAGGGCCAGCGTAGCGCCGCACAGCCGTTCTCGCTGAGTGCTCACGACAAGGACCAATTGCTCGCTCTTGCTCGCAAGTCGGTGGAACATGCAGTCCGCACCGGGAAGATGTACGAGACTGCGGCCAGCTCCAGCAGCACGCTGGCCCAGGAACGCGGCGCCTTTGTGACCTTGACGGAAGCGGGACAGTTGCGGGGCTGCGTGGGCTACGTCGCAGCGAGCAAGCCGCTCGACCTGACCGTGCGGGACACGGCGACGCTGGCGGCCTTGCGCGATTCCCGCTTCCGGCCGGTGGCAGCGTCGGAGCTGGGCCTGCTGGAATACGAAATCTCGGTGCTCTCGCCGTTGCGACGGGTGCTCGATACCCGGCAGATCAAGATCGGGCAGCACGGCCTGCTCATGAAGAATGGCGACTACGAAGGCCTCTTGCTTCCTCAGGTGGCCACGCAGGAAAAATGGGACCGGCAGAAATTCCTCGAAGAGACGTGCGCCAAGGCGGGCATGCAGGCCAACTGCTGGAAGGATGACAACACCGACATCTTCCTGTTCACGGCAGTCATCTTTGGCGGGCCCAAGGCAACTGCACCGGAGCCGGCGTCCCCTCCCGGCTTACCTTTGCGGCCAGGACAGCAGGCGCCAAGTTCACCGCCGCACTGAACCATGCGGTCTTCCAAAATCCGTACACCGGGATGAGATATCCGCTCAGCAGCAGAGCAGCTGCACACCCGCCCAGCAGATCGAGGGCGTAGAGCGTGCCTAGTCCCCGTGGCGCGCTGGGCTCGTGAAGCCAGATCTCTGTCGCCACCGGAAATTGATATCCGCCGAGCATTCCGCTGAGTGCGGCCAGAGCAGGGAAGATAAGCTGCGCCGTCAGCAGCGTCATGCCCGCTCCTGAAGTTCGCGAAAGCACGGCAATCAGGAACATCAACGCTGGCGCCGAAGCGGCCAGAAGGAACTGAATGGAAGCCGCGGATGCCACCAGCCGGCCATCACCGCGGGAACTGACATTACGAATGCCCAGCCAACTCCCCAGAGCAATGCCGGCCATGAACATGGCGATGAGGACGGCAAGTTGGTGGTAAACGTAGCCATAAACGGATTGAAACAACAGCAGCAGAAAAATCTGCAGGGCCATCAGCGTGAACCCTGTCGCAGCCATGCAGAAGGCCGCCGCGGCGCGGGCACGTTCCTCGTGGACCGGCCGATTGGCCAGCAGGACGGCCACCAGCAACAGCAGAGCACAGCCCCATACCACGACACTGCCAAACCTGCGGCCCGCCGCGGCCCGGAACCAGCGAGCGTAAGCGGCGTGGAATTGCGCGCTCCACAGCTCGATGCTGAAGTAGTACGCGATCGGCGCAAAATCGCGATTGACCGGCGTCGCGGGCAAGGCCTGCAGTTGCTCGCGCACTTGCGCCATGCGATCTGGCATCATGCGAAAAGGCAGGAAGTATTCCCGAACGTAGCGGGTCTCCACCTTCCGGGCTCGCAACCTGGAAATCAGAGTTTGCGGATCTTCCGTCAACACGCCCGGCTGCATGGCAGCGAAGAAATGGATGGTCTCGCCGGGAATGATTGCGACCTGGGGAAATACCTGTCGTAGCGTGTGCTGAATGCAGCGCAGAAGCGCCGCCAGGTCAGGGCTGATGTAATCCTCGGAGGAGCGCAGTTGCAGCGCCAGCAGTCCGCCCGCCGCGAGGTGGTTGCGGGCGGAGGCAAAGAATTCAAGGGTGTAGAAGCGGTTCAACTGTGCGGTTTGCGGGTCGGGCAGGTTGAGAATGATCACGTCAAACTTTTCCTGGGCGGTTTTCAGATAGTGCCGACCGTCCGCGTAGTGTAGCTGTACGCGAGGATCGGAAAACGAAGCCGCTTGCTGCGGAGAAAACTGGCGCGCGATGGAAACCAGCATCGGATCGAGTTCGACGTAGTCGACCCGCTCGATCATGGGATGCTTTAGGGCCTGTGCAATGCTGCCATTCACCCCACCGCCAATAAGCAGGACATGCCGCGGGGCAGGGTGCTCCAGCAAAGCATAATGGACCGCCTCCTCCGCGGCGTTCTCGTCCGGCACGCTGGCCAGGATCACGCCGTTGTCGTAGATACTGCGAAGGTTGCCGGTTTCCGTCACGGCCAGGTTGCCGTAGATCGAGTCTCGCGATGCCAGCAGGCGAAAGCCGCGCCACAGGCGCATTTGCGATGACTCTTCCAGCCAGGGGGCAACCGAAAGCAGAAGCAGGCCGGCGAGAAATGCGATCGCCAGAGCGGCCGCGACGGCCTGCATGCGGCGCATGGACAACACCAGAATTGCCGCCATGGTCAAGTTCAGGAGCAAGACGATCGCCGCAATCTGGAAGGCGTTGCAGAAGCGCAACAGCACCACGCTGGCCAGGATTCCTCCCACGCCGGAACCAGCGGCCTCCAGCAGGTATGCCGAGCTGCTGGCAATACGGGCAGAAACGCCGCACGATTGCGCATACATTCGCGTCGCAGCCACGAACAAAGATCCTGAGAGCGCGCAAAAGATACTCAGGCAAACCAGCGAGGTGATTATCATCGGCAGCGGACCAACCAGCTCGCCCGGCACAGTCTGAAATAGGCTTCGCGAGGCGCGCAAAAGCCAGATCGTCGGCAGCAGGCTGAGGCCAAGCAGACCTTCGATCACCGCAACCACGCTGCGAGCGTGCTTCGCGCCCAGCTTGAGACGGCTGCTCACGTAGCTGCCGAGGGCGGTCCAGAACAGCCAGCTAGCCAGCATGATTCCCAGCGAAATCTCATTGCCACTGAAGACGACGATGAGTTCCCGCATGAGAACGATCTGGCCGATGACCGCGCTGAATCCAATGAGAGCAACGGCCCCCTTGATTGCGCGCGGCGCCTGCGTCGCACCGGGCGCTGTGACGGATTGCACAGACATTGCCACTGAGCAGAATTAGAATTTAGCCGGCTTCCAAAAGCAAAAGGCGGGAAGGAAACGTGCTGCCCGAGAGTGACACCCTCGATCGCCGGCAGGCGCTGATCAGGCTACTGCGCCTGGCAGGAACTGGCTTGGGCGCCGCAGGCTTGGGATTCTGGCTCAGCGAGCGCAGTTCGCGGCCCCAGCCAGCCCCGGCGATGAATGTGCAGCGCAGCCACACCGTCGCCGCCGACCCAACCCTTCCTGACATGGCGGTCCTGCAAGGCGATGATCCCGAACAACTGACGCGCCAGGCGATCGACGAGTTGGGCGGCATGCGCCGCTTCATCGGGCGCGGCGACGTGGTCCTGGTAAAGCCCAACATCGGTTGGGACCGCACTCCGGAACAGGCCGCCAACACCAATCCTGCGGTGGTTGCGGAGGTGGTGCGGCAGTGCTGGAACGCCGGCGCGCGGCGGGTCATCGTGACCGACGTGAGCTGCAATGATCCGCGCCGTTGTTTCCAGCGATCGGGAATTGCTGCCGCGGCGCAGCGTGCAGGCGCAGAGGTCATCCTGCCTGATCCCGCCCAGTTTCAGGATGTGGACCTTCAGGGCGAAGTGCTGCGCAACTGGCCGGTCTTTTTGCCCTTCCTCAGTGCCGACAAAATCATCAACCTCCCGATCGCCAAGCATCACAGCCTCACGGGTGCTACTTTGGGGATGAAAAACTGGTACGGCATACTCGGCGGGCCTCGCCATCAGTTGCACCAGAAGATTAACGAGAGCCTGGTGGATCTCGCCGCTTTCATCCGCCCCACGCTGACGATTATTGACTGCTATCGGGTGCTCATCCGCAACGGACCGACAGGAGGAAATCTGGAAGACGTCGTGCTCAAGAAGTCGTTGGTCGCCGGGACCGCTCCGGTGGCGCTCGATGCATACGTGGCCAAGGCGTTCTGGAATCTTGACGTCTCGTCCCTTCCGTATCTGCAAATGGCCGCGGACCGTGGCCTGGGAACCTACGAATTTGAGAAGCTCCGCACCCGAGTGAAGACGCTTGCATGATCTAGTCCAAACGGAAGCGGAAAGAGAAACCCGGGGGTGAGTGGCCGTCAGAAATTTACGCCACACTTTACGGCACACCCGAAAATATTAACCTCTGTAAGGGCGATAATATACTTGACAGACTTAGGTCAGTGTGCTACCTTACGTGTGTAAGGTAAGTCCCATGAAACCACCACAGACACTGCAAGAAGCGATCCTCTTTTTCTCCAATCCTGAGAACTGCCGAGAGTTTATGGTGACCATCCGCTGGTTAGATGGAAAAGTGCGCTGTCCGCGTTGCAATTCCAAGCGTGTCACCTACTTGAACAATGCCCGCGTATACAAGTGCAACGAGAAGCACGATAGGCAGAAGTTCTCGCTGAAGGTCGGCACAGTGATGGAAGATTCAGCGATTCCGCTAGAGAAATGGCTACCCGCTGTTTGGCTGCTGGCGAACGATAAGAATGGAATCAGTAGCTATGAATTGCATCGTACCCTCGGCGTCACACAGAAAAGCGCGTGGTTCATGCTGCATCGGATTCGCACCGCAATGCGAACCAAGACATTCGAGAAGCTAGGCAGTGGCGGAGGGCCAGTCGAGATCGACGAAACCTTTGTGGGCGGGCAAAAGAAATTCATGCACGGCGACCGCAAGCTGCGCTTGGAGCAGAACGGATGGATGTCGAATCGCACCGTGGTGATGGGATTCCTTGACCGCGATCTGCGGCAAGTGCGTGCTAAGATCGTGCCGAACATTAAACGCGAGGTGTTGCAAAACGAAGTGCTTAACGAGATCGCATACGGCTCAAAGGTCTACAGCGATCAGGCTGTGGGGTACGATAATCTTCACAAGACTTTTGTGCATGAGGTCGTCGATAAAGTCGAGAGCTATGTGAACGGGCAGGTGCATGTCAACAGCCTTGAGAATTTCTGGTCGCTGTTGAAGCGCGGACTGAAGGGAACATACATCGCGGTTGAGCCGTTCCACTTGCAGCGGTATGTCGATGAACAGATATTCCGCTACAACAATCGCGCGACCAAAGACAATCCGCTGAATGACTCGGATCGCTTTATGCTGGCTTTGTCACAGATCGTCGGATGCAGACTGACTTATTCGGAATTGACTGGCAAGGTGGGAGAAACGAGTTTCTAATCCTTTTCGGAAGCAGCGCGGGAAGCGCGTTTCTGCTTCTTCGCTTCCCTCTCCTGCTCCAAAGCGGCCTTGATCTCGCTGTGCGGGACGGCCATCAGGCGCTTCACAAAGTCCGTGAATTTGGCGAAGTCTCCCGTATCACTCTTGGCGGACTGGTCGGGTTGCCTCGCAAACATCTTAGCGCGCATGACTCCGGAATGGAGTATGCGCCGATGTGTGCCGAAAAATCAAGTGCCTCAGATTGTCTCAACAAAAGCCTCCAACGCCTCCACGACCTCAATGATGCATTGCGTATAAATTCCGAACGTGGCATTTACGCTAGGCGCATCCTCCACGGCAGCCTGGTCGAACGATACCTCAAACAACAGCTCTCCGTGCTCCTTTATGTTGATGTGCTCAGGGAAAGTGATGTAGTAGGGGGGATTCTGGATAGCCCCCCAAGTGCTTGCTGTATGCACCCCAAACTCGTCCTCAAGTTTGAAGTCCTTAATGGAGACGCAAGCTGTGACGGGAATGAGAAGTCTATGCTTGTCCATTATGTCAAGATCGTGGAGAGTCCAAATGGCGAAATCCCCTCCCTTGTAAGGCCGTATATTGTCCAGCATGAGAGTGAAGAGTTCCGGACTGGCCTCCTGTATCTTTCGGCCTTCCATCGCAGTCTGGAGTTCGTCTCTGGTCTCTCGAACGGGAAACTTGGCGAATTTATCGACGGCGGACGGAACAACAACCTTGACGACTTCGAGCCAAGAATAGTCGAGCGCGCATTTAAGGTTGTGGACTACGTCTCCGATAAGCAAAGGGACGTCCGTGACCCATCGCTCATCGACGATGTCATGCTTAAGGCTCTTGTAGCGAGTATTCGGGTCAATCTCGACGCTAGATCGGCGACTGTCGGGAATTTCGGCCAGCCGATGTTCAAGGTCAGCGATGTGCTTGTTGGCCCGTTTGATCTTTGCTCTGGCGTCGCTAAACTGCACACTCGATGATAGCAGGGGTGTGGCGGCGTGAATTGCTGTTAATCTCTCTGTATGGATCACATCGACACCCTAATTATCGTGGGATTCCTTCCCTATCTGGCGTCAGTGTTGCATGATCTAAGGAAAGAAGTCCGGGCGCTTCGGGAGAAGTTGCCCAAATAGAAAACCCGCCTTCGTGGGGCGGGTCTTATAATTCGCGACTCTCTAGAGCGCATACTAGCGCATCAGGGGGTAGTGTGCAAACGTCTAATTTGGGCAATAATTTACTTGACTCCACCACTGTTTTGAGCTACTATTTAGACAGTGAGAGGCGTTATGAGCAAGGAACCTGAGAGCCTTCAAGAAGCAATCCTGTACTTCTCGAATCCTGACAACTGCATTGATTATCTCGCTGTCCGTCGTTGGCCGGACGGTGCCGTCACCTGTCCAACTTGCGGTTCTGACAAAGTGAAATTCAGAGCCAATCGCCGCACTTGGACTTGTTCCACACATCATGCCAAGCGCGAGTTTTCCATCAAGGTCGGAACCGTGATGGAAGATTCCGCAATCCCTCTCGATAAGTGGCTCACTACGGCATGGCTCATCACTAATTGCAAGAACGGCATCAGTAGTTACGAGATTGCCAAAGATGTGAAGGTCACTCAGAAATCGGCTTGGTTCATGCTCCATCGCATTCGGCTGGTTATGCAAGATGAGCACTTCGGGAGCAAACTCGGCGGTGAAGTCGAGGTCGATGAGACGTTTATCGGCGGAAAAGCTCGCAACATGCATCTCGACAAACGCGAACGCCGCATCACTGGTACTGGTGGAAAAGACAAGACCATCGTATTCGGAGCATTGGAACGTGGTGGCAAGGTTCGCACTGTGGTAGTCGCAGATCGGAAGAAAAGCGGACTCCATGCGCGAGTTAAAGAGCACGTCGAAGCTGGCGCTGCGCTCTATTCCGATGCGCTCAAGTCCTACGACGGGCTGGCTCAGGATTACGCTCACAAAGTCATTGACCACGCGGAGAAATATGTTGACGGGAAGGTTCACACAAACGGCCTCGAAAACTTCTGGAGCCTGTTGAAGCGCGGAATCGCTGGAACATACGTAAGCGTTGAACCATTCCATCTGTTTCGTTACCTTGACGAGCAGGTGTTCCGCTACAACAATCGTGCGACCAAAGAGTGCAAAGTTACCGATGCCGACCGATTCAGCATGGTCGTGTCCAAGATCGTCGGCAAACGTCTCACTTTCGCTGCGCTTACTGGTAAGACCGCCGATGCGACGTGTTTCTAATCATTACCGTTTGAAGCGCGGGAAGCGGGTTAAATCTTAGCCCGCTTTTGCTTTGTCCGCTGGCGTTTGCGTTTCCATTCCTTCTCACGCTTCACAATTTCATCGTGAGATACAGACATCATCTTCCGCACAACAACGTCGAACTTCTCGCCCTCGGAAGGCTCGGCTGTGTCGGCTTTCAACCTGTTATGCTCGGGCATTGGAACCCCCATGGTTACTGCGACCATTTGATCTCTTAACGGCTGACGGCATAAACTGGAACATGACTACCTTTCTCGCTCACCGCAGAAGCAAGTTTGATTGGGGACCAGAGAATCCAATGACGCCCGTCGCAGCCTGTCCTCTCTGCACCCATCTCACCAAGGGGATGAAATGCACGGCCTACCCTGACGGCATCCCGTCCGATATTCAGGCAGGCAAAGACTACCATTTCGAGATTCGCAAAGATCAAACCGGCACGGACGTGTTCACTCCGACGCCAGGTGTTAAACTCCCGGAATGGTTGAAACCGGCGAAGGCTATGAACGACCGCTGGAAACAACCGCCGCCAGTCGTGGAGCACAAGGCTCCCTCTGGCCAATTCCACGCCGTCGGCTGCGATACGTTCGAAGGGCCGATGGCAGATTACCTTATTGGCGATTACGACACGTTGGACGCGGCCATCGAAGCAGCAAAAGCCGGTCTATCTCCGATGGTCTCCGTCTATGTCTACGACGAAACCGGCCAATGCCGATTCCACGACTACATGCCGAGCCAATGACAGCTACTTTTTCTTAGCTGGTTTGTTTTCTTTCAGCCGCCGATCTGCCGGAGTCCCTTTACTTGGTTTGCCGCCCATTTCGCACACTCCTTTCATTTCGGACTATAACGCACCTGTCAAATGCGGCTTTGGGTATTTTTGCATGACAAGCCCTCGTTCACGGTGAGTATGCAACAACCATCATACCGCTGTCGGAAGATGGCGCCGTTTGTCTCACTATTCCCTCTTGATGCCCGCCACTAGCCGCACAATCGCCGTCTGCGAGATGTTGAAAATTCCGATGGCCTCATCAATGTCTAGCCAGTCTTCGGGATGCATCAGCGGGTTGCGGTCTAGTGTGCGGATATTATCCAGCACCGCTAATAGATTCGCGTCTGCGCTGTTGTCTTTCAGCGTTTGAAGATAGGAACCCCAGTCTCGCTTTCGGGGAAGCGCCCCCGTCAACTTCACGATGTATTGTCGAATCACGCATTCGACGCCCCGCAGTGCATGAAAGCCAGCGCCTGTGTATCGTTCCAGAGCCAAGCACTTGCCGGATTCCTCGAACTCTCGCTGGGCTGCTTTATCTAGTACTTCCCATGAATTGCTTGAAAAACAATCTTCGATTCGTTCTACCAGCGTATAGCTCGACAAGCACCGTTGGTTCTCCACGCCCAAGACGTAGGCATGGCCTGATTCGTCTTTCAGGCTTATAGCTAAACTTGTAACCAATGCTTTGAACTGGTCGGCTTCGTATTGTGTGAGAGCCTGACCGGTCACCATAGGTGGCTGACGCTCGAAGAAAGTCTGGTTTATGAACCCTCGAAGCTCTTGTGCTTTCTCAAATGTGCGAGGGAACAACCGCGCTGCTTCGCTTGGGAATGCTTCGAGCCCAAGTCTCGCGACCGCAAACTTCTGTGCGGCCATATGCAGTGGCATCCCTGCGGGCAGGCTTTCTAAGGGATAGACCGTGCCAGCCATCCAATAAAACGAAAACACTCCCACCTCGACCATCTGACTCCCCTTGATGCGCCGGACGGATACCCAAGGCATTATCATTGGATACTCCGGTCAGCGGTGGAGTCAAGTAAATTATTGCCCTAATTTGGTTCGCCCTCCGGATTCCACTTTTCCAGAAGCGTCTGTAAAGCCGCTGACTCTTGAGGAAACTGTTCGATCAATTCATAAAAGGGCTGGAATTCCATTTCCGTTCTTTGGCGGATTGTCCCTTCCTCCCGGTAGAACTTTTGGAGGCGAAGAATTTCGGGTTGAACATCTGTCGGAAAATTCAGAAACACAGCCCGAGAGACATAGACCTCGGTTTTAGTTTCACAGAGTCTTTTTAGCAGAAACCGTATCAACAATATCTGCTCGTCCATATGGATTTCCATTCTCCCAACTTAGCACATTTGGTCAGTGATGTATATTATTACCCTGTAAGTGCTTGAAAAGATGGTGAGCGCGGAAGGAATCGAACCTTCAACCTACTGATTAAGAGTACTTGTGGAACGAAGAATCAACAGTTTAGCGCGGTTTGCATGGAGTAAGATTCCCTAGTATTTATGCAGCTTTCGCGCTCCGCTGCCCTTCCAGATACAAGCGTAACTAAATAGCCACTGGGCACAAAATTGGGCACAGCCGTGGGGTGAGTCCGAACCTCAAGCATGCTGACGGACGAGCGGCGGTCAGGCTTTGATTGCACCTTCGATGTAACGAACGAAATCTGCGCCTTTGGGAAGAAGTGCATAAACTCTCGCGTTTGGCTCGTGGGACGAATCTCTCCGCTCGACGCTTGTGGCTAGACCGAGACCTTGGAGCTTGAGGAAGATGCTGTCTAGTTCGGGCTCAAGAACACCCGAAATTTTGGGGGGCGCCGCTTTCCAGCATCTGTTGACCTCATCAACATCAATCCTCAACATGTTTCGGTTCAGCATGTCGAACTGGGCGTCGTAGAGGTAACTCAGGCCCAGAACGTCTGGATCACTGAGATCACGGGCGACCCGCATCATCTCTTCCGCTTTGTCAAAGTCTTTCACTGGAAGCGTCATAGCATGCGCCAGTATCATACCGATCCGCTCTATTCGCTTGCGGTCTCGAAGGTCTTCTGCCTTGCGAGTTGCATCAATGATGAGTCTCTTGACTTCGTCCCGCGTTGTAGCGTCCTCCCTGAGATTTTCAACGTCGAACGACACGCGCTTTAGTTCTGCCCATGCTGTCCTGAGCATTAGGTCGCTGTTTTCGGCCCGCTGCCTCTCGGATTCGTAACGCACAAGTGCGACAACAGGCCCAGCACCAGGAACCTTGGCCATGGCCCTCAGAATCGCATCGGCTGGTTCAGGAAGGGCTTGTCTCTCATCGCTGGCAATCAGTGCTTCAACTTGATCGAAGACGTTATCGGAACTCATTCTCTCTCCGGGCGCCAAGAAAATGATAGCTGATTCCTGTGTTGGTGCCTGGCAATCAGTTGCCGGTCTGGTTCGCTACAATGCTCCGCCAAAATCAAACTTTTGAAAACTTCTATTTTGGGGAAGCAAGAAAAAGGCTTGCCATACGGTCAACCGGCGAAACTCGCCGAAGGATTTGACCGCCCCTATCCCGTATGGTAAAAAAATTCATCTTGGCTGCAAGGAAGGGGAGTTTACCCGACCGAAGCCTCATGCCGCTTCCCGCTCATAGTACTTCAGCAGACCACCTAGTCGTTCCTTGCAACGCACAATTCCGTGGTGCCCGCTCGCCCCTCGATTCGGCAAGGGGGAAGAGGAGAGCCGGAGCTGCGGAGATGACGGTTTAGTCGCTTAATGAGCGCATGACCTATGATGGTCCTTCATACAGAGGCGACCTTCCTCTGACACTCCGGAGGGGCGATGCGTTGCTGCGAAGCCTGCTTTAATGATGACTACCTGAAGAATTACATAAGAGAGCATGGAAGACGCGGTTCATGCGAATACTGCGGCTCGCGCACCAAGCATGTTATTGAGGCTGGCGAGCTTGAACGTCTGTTCGCGCGATTTACCGAACTCTACGCGCCGGTAGACATCGGTGTCAATGTGCCCTCCGGCGCCGAAGCGATTGACTACGGACAACAACTAGCCGACCTGATACAAGAACAATGGGGCATTTTTGATGAGCGGCTCGTTACAAACGACAGACACCACGATCTCTTGGAAGACATATTCACTGCTTATCGAAGAAATGATGAGCTGTCACTTGCCCCCGCCGTTCACGACCTGTGGACTGACCATAATTGGCTGCACCGCTCATTGCTTGACCACTGGCATGAACTGGTGGACGAGCTCAAGAATCCTGAAGGACACCATGCAATCGCGCCGGACCTCCAACCCGCTGAAGAGGATGTCGCGACGGCGGTTGATACATTGCAATGGTTTGAGGAGGACATCGAGAGGGCAATTATCACCCTGCCGTCCGGTTCACGTATCTTTCACTCTCGCCTGGGATACCGTGAACGCGATTACCGCATCGTATCTTTTCCACCCGAGGAGATGGGTTCACCGCCGCCGCAGCTCGTTGACAAGCCTGGAAGGGCCAACCCCTTGGGGGTTAGCTTTTTCTATGCAGCAAAGGACGAACGCACCGCAGTGGCCGAAAAACGCCCGCATACGGGTGCCTTGGTATCAGTCGCCGAATGCGTCACCCTGCGGGATCTCCGCCTCCTCGACCTACCCAGGGGCATGAGGATGTCCACGCCGTTTGAGTGCAGCCCGGAGTACCTCCCCTCGATTCTCGAATCGTGCGAGCTGTTCAACCACCTGGATACCGAGTTTTCGAGACCGCTGCGCCACACAGACGACGTAAAGGACTATCTACCGACACAGTTTTTTGCGGAGTGGACCAAAGACCACCGGTACGATGGGATTCTCTACACCAGCGCCATGTCGAGAGACGGCATAAACGTCCTCCTTTTCGACCCTAGCGCCGTAAGAATTGATTCGGTCCGCCTTGTCCGGGTTGATGCCGTCGAAGTTACTTACCGTGACTACGCCGGCGACGAAGATTGAGCCACCCCCGCCGTGCTTCCCGTTTTCCTGAACAACCATCCAATGTACTGACTTGCGCACATCCCCTCTTCTGCTCGCCGTCGCTATTCCATGCCTGCTCGTTTTATGACGGCCACGATGCAGGCGACGCTCGCTAGGATCAATAACGAATCTTCCCCTCTCCCTCCGGTCGATTCCTCGCGGTCGCTGCGCTCCAAGATTCTATGACCCACTCACTTATCGCCTGCGGATATCTGGCCGTAAATGAGGCTGCATGGTGCGGCCTCGGCACTAGCTGTGATTTCGTGCCCGAAATCGAAGCGAGATGTTTGTTTTCCATGAGGTAAGCTTTGATTCAAGTCGCCCTCATTTCATTCCATCAAACCTGTTCGGTAACTAAAACCTCTTCTCCGAGCATGTCGATAATCTTCACGGCGACGGTTGTTTGGCCGGTGGGAGCGTCTAGTTCATACGATCCCGCGACGAGGTCGGTCTTCCGCTCAGGAATGTCTGTGAGGACCACGTTAAACACTTTGCCGTTGAAAGCAGTGTCGATGATCACGCAATCCACCATCGCACGCCAATCGTCAATCTTCGGTTTCAGTACGCCAGCCTGTTGCTGGAGTCGCTCGATGATTGTCGGCGAAATGAAGTCCTTGATCTCGACGTGAATGTTGTTCTGCTTGCCGTTCCGTCGTCTGCACGGATGCATGGCCCAACAGGAACTGGATCTGCTCCAGCTCGCCACCGCTGCTGTGGCAGAGCTTGGCACAGGTCCTGCGCAAATCATGCGGTGCAATATGCTGCAGTCCCGCCCTCTCACAGCATGTCTTTACGACGTACCAGACCACGTTTTGCGAGACGCCGTTGCCCCACACTTTTCCCACTCTGCCGACTGCTCGAAAGATCCTGCCCTGCGTGATGCCAGCCTCTGCAGTCCATTCATCAAGCGCGGCTTTGACCCAGACTGGAATCGGTACGGTGCGGATATGGCCGCCCTTGCCGATCAGATCCACGATCGCCCAGTGCCCCTGGCGCATCTGAACGTCGTCTAGCTGAAGACCGACCAGCTCCGATCGGCGCAAGCCGCAACCAAATAGCATGGCCAGCATGGCATAGTCGCGCTTGGCACGGAGGCTAGGGCCAGCAGCAAGCCCCAGAACTTGCGAGGATTGTTCGACCGTCAACCAGTTGCCGGAGCGAAACCCGAGCTGCTTCACGCCTTTCACGCGGCTGATTCCGGCGGCCAGTTCCGGGCTCAACAGCCCGGAGTCAGCGGCTTCATGAGCCAGACGACGCACGGCTGCGAGTTGCTGATTGATCGTGTTCGCGGCCAAACCGCGGGATTCCAAGTGCATGCGGTAACGCACGACCACGATGCGATTGAAAGCCAGGCGAGGCTCCGAGCAGTACCAAGCAGTGAATTGATCGATGGCGTACTCGTAAACCCGGCGTGACGCCGGCGAAGTGAGGCTGTTCAGGACCGCCAGCTTGGAATGATCCAGATCTGGCAACCGGAGCACGGTGCGACGATAACTCGGTTTGCATTTCTTCCTGCGCATGGCCGACGGCCTCCTGTGCCGCAGAATCGGGAGTACGGCACGCGGCGCACGAATTGCAACTTGGATTTGGGCGGGGGTGGCTTAGGATAGTGAGTGCAATCGCCTGTTTACAACAACTAGCGGTTTGAGCGCAAAGTTATAGCAGCCTTTAACCCGTCCAACTAGTATGCTTTGGTAATGGGCACCACCGCTGAATGGAGGGCAAATCAGTAATGAATGCTCGCTGCCCCTTTTTACCGGCCCATTGTCGCATCATCCTCATAATTCTCGCTTTCTTTTTCTGCTCTGGCGCTACTCATGCCTCGGCTCAACAGGTCAGGCCCAACTTGAGCGGCACGTGGAAACTCAATCTCAGCAAGAGCAAACTTGCTCCGCAGCACCCGCCCCGAGATGACCGTTACAAAATCAAGCATTTGGAACCGCGACTTGAGATGGTGCATGAAGGCAACATCTACCGCTACGTTACCGATGGAAAACAGCACGTGGCGAACTATTCGCCGGTGGAGGGGGAAACGCTGGCCAAGACATATTGGGACGGTGACACATTGGTGATTGAGAAGCGTCAGGAAATTGGGCCGGGAGGCAGCACCTGGGTGAGTCGCTATATGTTGTCGCAAGATGGAAAAAGCCTTGCCGTTACCCACCACGTTAATCAATCGTCGTTCAGTGCCGCCTTTGACGAATCTCTTACCTATGAGAAGCAGCAGTAGCGAACCGTCGCTATCCGTTGTTGTCGAAATATCCCCATTACACAAGTAATCCTCGCCGAGGTCCCGGGTTTCGGGATTGCTTGCGAAATGGGCTCCGCTGAAAAGAGCCGTAACTTGTTCGCGAACGTGCAACTAGCGTGCAGAATCGGCCTACTTGCCGACGCGCATGGCCCCGTCATCTTAGCCTTTCCCAATTTCCGGCTGCATGTAGGCAGCAACGCTGAGCTTTCCGGACACAGCCAAGTGGACGGTGATACGATTTAGTTATGTGAGACTGTCGGCGAAGTTGATGATTGCTCTGCCTGTTGTCATGGTTGCCGCTGGGATGGCGACGCGGAGGGAGGGGCCGTGGACTCTGATGCGCCTGTTAGGCCTTTTGCTCATTATGGTTGGGCTCGGATTCTATACGCTTGCACGCATCCAGCTCGCCAAGACTTGTTTGTCGGCTTGAGATGCTGTCGCAGTCGCTGCTCCAACTCAGGGCCGTAATATTGCACCCAGCGCCAGACCGTGGTGTGATCGACATTGAGGCTACGCTCCTCCAGCAGCTCCTCAACATCGCGTAGCGAAAGAGAATAGCGAAGATACCACCGGACCGCACAAAGTATGAGGCCGGGTTCGGTCTGCCGCCATTTGAAGATCGCGGGTCGGGTCCCCATTTCGCGATTCTTTCACGTCACCGGCCAGCGACCCTGAAGTTGCAACACATCCCTCAGAAGAAGCGCGCATAAGAAATGTGGGACGACTGGTCGCCGTCCCACAAAGAACCACAATCAAGCTCAAGAACTATTCGCGTCAACTCATCCCTGACGTTAGTGCACAATCGCGTTGATGAAGCTGGCGCCGTTAGGAGTACCTACTCCAGTAACGTTGTCCCAGCCGGGACCCGTGACGAGGGTGCTATCCAGCCCGAATCCAAGCCCGTACCAACGCGTCGAGGTGCCTTCGTAGAAGGCGCTGGTGAATTGCTGCGGCACATCCGGGCCGACAATCGCCACCGGAGACTCGTACATCGGAGGCCCACCTGTGAAGATGTTGCCGGCCAGGTTGGTCGGCGAGTATTGCGAAGCCTGGACGATGTCGAGCACGGCGCCATGCGGCAAGGTGTACATGTATGGCGCGGCCAGACCAGCCGAATGACCGGTGTGTTGCACGCTCTTCTGATTGACGATGGCCCAAACCCCGGAAAACATCGGGCAGGAGGCGCTGGTTCCGCCGATGACGCTGACCGAGAAGGTGCCGGGGTGAGTGTACGAGTAGATGATGGTAACGCCAGTGTACGGATCGGCCGTGAGCGAGACGTCAGGCTGCTGACGTCCGGTACCCGGCAGACCGCTCTGGTACGACGGCTTGGCGAAGAACTGGCTCATGCCGCCGCCGCCGCCATAGTAGAAGCACTGCCCCGGTAGCAGCGTGGAGGCGCAAACCGGAGGTACTTCAGGTGGATTCGTTCCGTTGGGCTTGGCGATGCGGGTGATGGTTGTGCCCCAGCCGGTCTGGAACTTGATGCTGTAGTCGGCGTTCAGGAAGACGCTCACACCACCTACCGCTGTGGCGTGCGGTGAGTCGGAGGGAACGCTGACTGTGTAGGCGCCGACAGCGCGATAGAAGTCCCCGTTGTCGCCGGTCGAGAAGTTCACGGAAACACCCAGCGCAGCCGCGTTCGCCAGGAGGTTGTCCCAGGCCGTCATGTCCGCCGGGTCGTCCTCATATTCGTCCGAGCCGTAGCTATTGGAGATCACGTTACCGAGTTGGTTGTTGAGGGCATACTGAATGCCACCCATTAGGTTGTTGTCGGAGTTATCGATCGTCTGGATGAGTGCAATCTTGGCACCAGGAGCCATGGCGTGTGACCATTCGATATCGAGCGTGGTCTCGCCGGCCCAGCCCGAGTTGTACGATGGCGGACCTTGCGGGTCGTAAACCGCAAAGTTGGCAGGCGGCAGGCCAAAGGTGCTGGAGAACTGCGCGATGTCCGCGGCCCCGGTTGGCGAGCCAAAGGCATCAACGATGACGACCGTCTGGCCGGAGCCGTCCAGTCCGCTGGCGTACACCGGTGTCAGGCCATAGGCAGTTTGCAGCGTCGCGGGCTCGTAGCCGCACGGTGGCAGGTGGCCCTGTCCGCCGTGTATATCGGCGCCGTAACGGTTACCCTGATACAGCGCAGCGGGCATGTGGCCACTGGTGGTGAAACCATGGGCCTCGGTGCCGCGGTAGCACTGATACTCGTAATAGAGCTGGCCTCCCTGGGCCGGCGAGAGATTGTCTTTCGCTAACAAGGGGAGACCAGCGTCCACCGCCATAACGTGGTGCGGCTTCATCAGGATCTGGTGCAAGCCGCCAATCGAGCCGATAAAACCGGCAAGCTGTCCCGGAAGCGATGGATTGTTGGCGTTGGAGTAGCGGGTCTCGCCGTTGAAACTGTAGCGGTTGATCTGGACTGCGAAGGCTCTCTGAATGTCAGAGACCCGGCCTTGCGCGGTGACGGTGTAATTAAACTTGTCCACTGCCGTGACTGTCAGCCCCTGCGATTTCAGATAGTCCTGCACCATCGCAGCTTCCTGGGCAGTGGGAGCAAACCGGGCAGCGTACTGCTCGGGTGTCAACCATTTCTGGTACTGCGGAGACCTGCTGTCGTACAGATTGCGCAGCAAAGCGTCGCGCCCGGCGCGATCGCGCGAGGCCATCCGCACCGTGATGCTGATGACTCGGCCGGGATCTTCCGGTCCCAGGTTCTGGGCTTGGGGAAGGTAGGCCGGCACACTGTTCGGGATGACGGTATTCGCGAAGGAGACCATTGAAAGCGCGAACACGGCCAGCAAGGCTTGCGTAATTAAGACTCGAAACAATCCAGGGATTCTCATGGGTAGCATGTCAAAATTCCTCCTCGTCAATCTCGTTGACTTGTGAACCTGTCCATGAAGAGCGTCTGCTCGTCCGCACCGACGCGGCGCTCCGGAACATTGAGCAGAACCTCGTAAAGGTCTAGCGCAACGACTTGCGGCGAATCCATCCCGCCAGCCCTACAACTGCGGAGCCCAGCAATGCCAAGGTGCCTGGTTCCGGAGTACTCTGGAGAACCACGGTACCCGGCGCGAGGAATATCTCATTCCCGTCCCCGGGCGGCACGGTGTCTGCCAGTACGATGGAGAGAGCGTAGGTTCCATCACCTTCTATTGCGCCGAAGTGGAACGTGCCCGTGAACTCCATCTGTGAGCCGCAGTAATTACAGTCTGCAACCATGAAGTCGCCTACTAGGGTATTGTTGACGTAAACATCGTTCTCGTACTGGGCACCGGGATTACCGCCGAGATTATCGATGAGGAAGAAGTCGTACGATAAGCCAATGAGCGAGGGCTGCCCAGTAAAGAATATTTCAGTAACAAAGTCCCCAGCCGTATAGAAGGGGGCGGTTTGATGTCCATTGTTACCGACAAAGTCACAACCATTGATATTGCAATAGAAGCTGTTGTCGCTTGGAAAGGTAACCGCGACATCAGCGCGAGCCAGTCCTACGGCGAAACAGGAAATAGCCATCAGTAGCAAAATTGCACGCACGTTAAGGCTTCTCATTCCAATCCTCCGCTAACGGTGATGTAGCTTTCACCTGGAATTCAGTCTAGGACCAATCTCCCGACTGGCAACCAGGAAAACGCAAGATTTGTGCCTAAAGGCGCAGAAACGCCTCAGAGTGATCATCAAGCAAAGCATCGACTGTGCCGTTGTACGGACCATGTTCATAGAGAAACTGCGCTGACGTTGGAACGACGGCCAGCACATTCGAGTGTGCTCTCTTAGCAATTCGAGCCGTTCGCCTCAAGGGACGTCTTGAAAAGGCTGTAACGGTTCTTCAGAAAGACGAGACAACCCAAGCAGCTAACAACGCAGAGTGCAGAGTAGTATTAATGAGGTTCGTGCATCGGCGGATTGATGGGCACCGGTGTCGTGGACACGTGCAGCGGCAAACAGGAATGGAGCACCAGGTTTAAGGTGTAAGAAACTCAACACCTCATGAGTTGTCCGGGCAGCCACCGGCGGCAGCTCGATTGAGAACAGAGGAACACCTTTGTAAGGCAGGGCCTCTGATTCATCGTAGGCGGTTTCCGGGACGTCCTCCGCCGGGAACCCCAGAGGCAGGCCCAAGGCGAGGATCATCAGGCAGACGATGGCCCAGCTCGGGGTTTTCACTCCACGCACAGTTGTTTTTTAACACGAAGGAGAAAACAAAGTCAGTGAGCTGCATCACAGCATCATGTGCGGTGCGTGAGAATGTCTCCAGGAACCCCGCAATCCTTCGCTAAATTGGCGTTATATCGCCTCTCTGACAATGTCGGCGGTGTCAAGCACTTTTCGAGCACACCACGGCATGCGCTCGGAAGAAGAGCGCCATTTCGCTCTAAAGGAAAAAATGCCCAATCCAACCAAGGCTCGCGTCGTAATCCTGTCGTTCGCCAAAATTAGATCGCCAGAAGGATGTTGACTTTTCAATAGCCTAGAGGGAACAGTCAGCCGAAATGTCTGCGTTCCTACTCGGTTGGTTTCGGTTGATTTGGCTGTTCACCAGAGGCCATCAAGCCCTCGTTCTGGAGAACCTCGCACTCCGTCAACAGTTGGCTGTCTACAAGCGGCACAGCAAGCGTCCGCGGTTAAGGCGTTCCGATCGCATGTTCTGGATCGTGCTGGCAGGACTTTGGAAGGGCTGGCGACGAGCCTTGGTTCAAGTGCACCCAGATACGCCCCGAAGTCCGTGGCAGAACGCCTTTGCCGAGCGGCTGATTGGCTCGATTCGACGTGAGTGTCTGGACCATGTCGTGGTTTTGAATGAGCGACACCTGCGCAGGTTGCTGAAGAAGTATCAGATCATTGCCATCTCTCAAGTGGGTGAACTGCACCACCGTTATGAACGCCGCGCGGCGTGAGAGCGGAGAACTCTGGGTGATTCATGCTGAATCGATCGGCCATTGTGGTGAAGCCAAGGCAGTCCTTCCTGGACTGGCTGCACACGGCCGATCGAACCAGCCACAGACTCACGCTACCTGACTTGACTCGGGAGCCAACGATACCTGATCCCGGAGTGTGATACGAAAGAGGATGTTCACGAAGTCTTGCGCGAACTGTGCGGGTAGATTTTCGTTGCGCAATTGGCGGGTTGGTTCCGAAATGAAGAGACCTGGCCGCAAGACCTCGGGTTCGATGCCTCCTACCGTTGGTTTGATTTCCAACACCATTCGATGCTGGTGGATCTATCCGATGAACCGCTGATCGACGAACTTGATTGACTGGTTGGGTGTGTCGTGCAGCCCGAAAAACGATGCGATCTATTTTTGGCGAACGACAGGGCCTGTGTAGCTCTAACGGCACCGGTTTCTCCCCAAGGTCGGTGGTGGTGCAATATCTCGGGATTCTTGGTGGATGCGAATTAAAGGTTGCCGCTAGTTCCCACCCGAGTTAGCGTCCACTTGTTCGACGCTGACCGGTGGAAACGAAGTGAGAGAAAGCCACCAGGTCTGGACCAAACGAACACACGCCAAAACCTCAGCGTGCGGCGACTTTGTAGGCGTCAGGCGAGATGCTAACTGCCGAGCTACGTCGGGCAGACCTGAGGGGATCAGAGGTTTCGTACAGGCCCCAGGTAGCGGTCGAGCCAGCTGAGAACCTCCTCGGCTACCGGGGCGAGGGGCGGTGTGCCATGGGTTCCTTCCAGGACTACGTGACGCTTGTCCTGTTCCGGGGTGCCCAGGAGATGGAACAGCGGCAGTTGCGAGGTTTCCAGAGGAAAATAGAAATCGTAGCGGACATTCACCATCAGGACAGGGACTTTGACGCGGGAAGCGAAGTTGAAGGGATCAAGCTCGGGAAAGGTTCTGGCGAATTTCAAGCCGCCACTCAGCAGAATGGCCGTCTTCAGGCGCGGCTCAACCGCGAGGAACAGAGGGCCCAGACGAGCGCCCCAACTGAAGCCGAAATAGGCGATGCGCGAGCCGTCGAGATCGGGACGGGTCTGGATGTAATCAAGAGTCCGCGCCAGATCCTTGTACCAGGCAAAGACATGTTCGCGATACAACACGGTCTCAGTCGGATAGTCGGTATGAAGCGTGTCGCCACGCTCGTAGGTCCCCTTGTAGACGGGAAAAACGAAGGCCCTGCCGCTCTTGACCATGGCGCCGTCCAGAGGCGGTTGCAGTTGAGAACTGGAACGCAGATCGATGCCCGTCGAGCCAGGAAAATAGACGATTGTCTGGTAAGGAGCTCGAGTATGCCGCGGAAGGAAGACATAGGTGGTCACGCGCTCGCCACCGTAGGAGGCGTCGAACGAGACTTTCTCTTTTCGCCAATACTCGTCGGAGTCGTCTACAGAATCGACTGACGCACGCAGCGGCGATTTGTCGTACGAATACAGACCACGAATGACGGCAAAGGCCGCGTCGCCCACTGGCTTTTCTTTCGTGAAATCACGAAATGGGTATTCTAGCGCCCGTGTCAGAGAGGCGTCGGCGGAGGTGGATGATTGCACGAGCCGGAAACCAAAGTTGTCTCGTCGCGAAAGCGGAGACTGCGCATCTGGTCCGGAGAACTGGTAGCCCGGCTCGTCCCAGGCCCCGCCTAAGATGAAACGCTTCTCGCCATTCGCATTGAACACCCACTCTTTCGCGTTCCCGGCCATGTCATAGGCCCCCACATCACTGATGCCTCGATACTGACCAACCGGAGCAAGACCTTTGCCATCGAAGTTGCTTTGCGGCACGATCATGGAGGTCTCGTCAAGCCCGGCGGAGCGTCCCCAGTGAAAGATCGTTGGTAGACTTTTGCCGACGAATTCGGCATATGCGGCGGCTTCGTACCAGCTTACGCCGGTGACGGGGTAATCAGCTCGCCCTTCGAGATAAGTTCCCGCCTCCCAAATCGCGGGGCCGGGGCGGCCGGTGCGGTCACGAAAACTCTCCATCGCCTGCGAAAACGAGAGCTGGCGGCCGTCGTTCACGAACGGATACTTCCAATACTTTGGATCGGAGTAGCCTCCGGCGTCGACGAATTTCTTGAAGTCGCGATTCGTGACTTCGTACTTGTCAATCCAGTAGTCGGGAAGTTGGACAGGTGCTTGCGGCCCGAGATGCGGCATCTCGAGCACGAACAGGCCGCCTGCGACGCGAACCATGCCCGGCGACGTTTCGCCGACCCTGTCAAGCTTGATGTGGATCACGTCGCTCGTTTCAGCAAAAAGTCCCTCAACCGGTCCGTAGCCAGATTTTTCGATCTTCCAGCGGGGCAGGAGGCGAGGAACGCGGACGCGCCGCAGGGGAGAGCGGCCAAGGGAAACGTTCTCATTGCCGGAGTAGCTGCTGAGATATAGATCTGCGCCTTCCGGCTCCGTGGTGACGTCAGCGGTCGTCGCGATCCTGCTCCATAACTTTTGCAACTCTGGATCGCCAGGAATGTACCGCTCCGCAGTGATGGCTAGCTGATAAGCAGCGAAGAAACGGTTGTTCTCTGCCAGCTGCTCGATCTGAGGCAATTGCTTGCGCGCCCAGCGTACTTTGGCCGCACGGAGTTGCCAAAACGACAATGCGACAATAAGAACGACGAGAGCACAGGCGGCAACGAGGACGCGTCTCCTGCCATGGGCAGCGATCCAGTGAGAGGCCGCGAGCCAACGCCGACGCACGAACGTGTAGGACGAGCTCAGCCATGGAAGCATCGCTCTCGGTTGCAGGTCCTCCAGCGCCATGCGAACTTCGGTCGCGCTCTGATATCGACGTTCGGGCTGCTTCTGCAGACAGCCGTCCATAATTGCTCGCAGCCCCTCCGGGATCGAAGACGGCGAAGGGACGGGCTGTTGGTTCAGGGTAGCTGAGACAATCTCGAATTCGGTTTTGCCCCGGAAGGGCAGGCTGTTACTCGCCATTTCGTAGAGCACGACACCGAGCGCCCAGACGTCGCTGCGCGCGTCGGCTGGCCTGCCGCGCAACTGTTCCGGTGACATGTACCCGAGCGTGCCGATGATTGCTCCAGGCCGGGTCAGCGAAAGCTGCGATTTGGTCACCGCTTCCAAATCGGCTTGCTCCTGTTGCTTGGCCAGACCGAAATCTAGGATCTTCACGCGGTGTTCCGGCGTGATCATAATGTTTGAGCTCTTCAGGTCGCGGTGAATGATGTGGTGCTGGTGGGCGTGCGCCAGCGCTTCAGCCAGCTGCAGGCCATAGTGGAGTACGAGATCAGCGGCGATTGGGCCATTTCGCAATTTCCTGCTAAGTGGCTCTCCGACAATCAGCTCCATGACGAGGAATGTGCGGCCTTCGGCTTCGCCGACCTCGTAGATGGTGCAGATATTCGGGTGATTCAATTGCGAGGCGGTGCAGGCTTCTCGCAGCAAGCGAGCCTTGGCAGCCGGATCACAAACGCTTGCCGCAGGAAGGATCTTAATGGCAACGTCGCGTTGCAGCAGTGCGTCGTGCGCGCGAAATACCTCACCCATTCCGCCGGCGCCAATCTTCTCGACGAGGCGATAATGGCCAAGCGTCTGGCCAACGAGAGAGTCTTGGCCCAGTGCCTGCTGTGCCATGGGAAGACACCCCTTCCCCTCACCCTCTGAGGCGAATCGTAGGCTCAGAGGCAAGGCGAGTCAATGTCAGCCATCACAGAGTGAACTGTCACGAGATCAAATCGCCGGTTTTGAAGAACACTAAGAAGATCTGTCAGGAGTTGCGGATGCTGCATTTTACTCTCTGCGTTCAACAGCATACAGCGACCAGCAATTGACGCGTCTGTCCGGGTTTTGCCGGTATCTGATCCGATAACTATCACAATTTCATCACAGCGCCACTTCTGCTAGAAATTGGTTTACGGCCAGTCGCGGCGCCACGCCGATGGGGTGATCCTGGTTACTTGTGTAATCGCCTGATAACGACAGTCAACCGGACACTTTCGCTTTTCAAGCGGTGTCTATTTGTATATGCGGGCTGTGATCCTATCCCTCCTCGCACTTACCTCAGCGCTTCAGGGCGAACCTCCGCGATACCTGCAAAGTATTTGGCAACGCTGGGATGCTTCAGATTTGGTCTGCACGGCTAGGGCCTCTGAAGCGGTCCGTACCGGCGTTACTCGAACGATAGATGGCAGCAGCCGTGACCAACTCTCAAGCGAAGTGACATTCGAAACATGCTTCAAAGGAAAGCCCCCTGCGTCATCACCAGTCCGCGTTCTCGGCTATAGCGTAATGGCGTTGAGAGACATGCACGACGGCTTTCTATATGGAGGGCCTCCTCCGGGATTCATCCGGAAAGGGCGCAACTTGAAAGCCATTTCCAATACAGCCGAAAACCGGCACGATGCCAGCCGACAACGGTTCTGGGTGTCACCTGGATGAGAGGTTCCTTCCATCGAGCCCAGCACCTTCGCAATACGACCCAGAACAGCTTGTGTGACGCAGTGAGTCGCCGGCGAGGGCGCTGGGCGTGAAGAGCGAGCAACTGCTGACGCAGGGCAAGATTTTCGAGGATGAGATCCTCGCGGGACCTGAATGCACCAACCACCCAGCCGAGGAAGTGCCGGAGCCATACGATCATGCTCAGAATCTTACCGGAACGTTGCCAATCGAGCTCGGTGCCAAGTCATTGATATTGCGGGTGTACGATGTTTTGATGAATGACAGCCTCCTGCATCAAAGACTCGGCGGCGTTTAGTTTTGATGAACCACAACGCTATGACCGCATCCTGAGCGTGTATCAAGGCTTCTTTCATTGTGCTTGCCTCATCATCACCTTGAGGCATTTATGCAACTAGCTCTAGGCTCAAACGATTGGCAGAGGCCCTCCCCGCTTCAACTCCTCCGGCGGCACTCCCTGTATCAGGCCTTCCAGCATGTGCATGAGGTCGACACTTCTCTGGTAGTAAAGTTCAGCCAGGTACTTCTCAATGATTAACCCCATTCGCGGATTGGCTTCCATGATCTGCTCTAAGGCCGCTTTGCCGAGGGTCATGATCTTGCAGTCGGAGACACACTGGGCCGTCACCATATAGGTCTCCCCCAGCAGCACGCTAGCCCCAATCATCGTACCGGGGTCCGCGTGTTGGACCACAATGCCGTGACCAGCTGGAGTGGGAACGCGGAATATGACTTCCCCTTCGAGTAAGACGTACGCACGGGCTGCGGGCTGTCCTTTGTGGTAGACGATTTCGCCGGCCTTGTATTGCTCGGTGGTTGCGTAGTTACTGAGGAAATCGATCTCCTCCGGTTTGAGATAGCTGAAGACCTTTGCTGCTTTTAGAGTTGCGGTTGTCATAAGTTCTCCTTAAAGTTCATGAAAGTGTTAAGCACGAAGCTCGTGAACTGGTGCTGCCGCAAGCAGTTCAACCTTAGACTCGAGCAGCTTCTCATTCCTGCGCAGGCGGAAGAAGCGTGACATCTTCGTTCGGCCTCTGTTGCTTTCTCTTGGTAGGACTCGGTGTTTCGATTTTAGAGACCAGCTTCAGCCCGAAATAGGATGCACGTGCAGCCGGCGGTCCCAGTCTACATATCGTATATGTTGACAAGCTGGAAACGGGCTGCCTGAAGGCGTTCAACCATGATCTCCGTAAACCGCTTCAGGAGTTCGTAGCCGAGGCAGCAGTCGTCCTCGGACTTCCGACGCAAGCATTCTCCATTCAAAGCTATTGCGCGTGTCAACTCCACGGCCCGGGCGTTGAAATGCCAGTGGTATGGCCGAACCAGCCAAGACCACCCCAGAACCTCGCCTACGCCGACGGTCTGAATGGTGATAGATCCCCGCTTCGGCGCAACAACCTCAAGCGCTACCTTACCCTGCCGGATCAGGTAGCATGCGTTAGCCACTGTGTCCTCACGAAGTATGAACTCGCCGGCGTCAAAACGCACATTGGACGCACATCCCACCAGCAGTTCCAGATGTTCCTTCTTCATCCCTTTAAAGAACGGGCTCTCGACCAGAAAACGCTCGAGATCCTCCATACTAGTCCTCCTTTCCAGCACAGTGACTCAGGCTGCTAGGCCCAGACGAGTCGCGATTACCCCGGCTTGTCTGGTTAATCCCCAAGCGCGGTCCGGAACTGCACACCAGTGGCCAACATTCAAGGTACCGTCGAAGGGCATTTTTTCCTGACGATGGATTCACCGCGCGCCAGTTCCTCGAGCGTCTCTTGCCTCAGAATCTCTTCGCCCACCTTCTTCGGAACCAAGCCCAATGCAAGAGCCACCCCGTAAAGAATGGCTTCCGGCCGGGGCGGACAGCCCGGGACATAGAAATCTACTGGAATCACATTGTCCGCGCCTCCTAATACGTTGTAAGTATCAAACCAACAACCGCCCCCCGTTGCACAGGACCCGATAGCGAAAGTGAGCTTAGGATTGGGAACAGCCTCCACCAATCTCCTCAGTGCCGGGGCGACTTGTCGGGTGACAGGACCGCAAATCAGGAGCACATCGGCATGCCGGGGAGACCCTACGAGCTTGATTCCGAAGCGCTCGGCATCATAATAGGGAGTGAGAACATCGATGACTTCGATATCGCATCCATTGCACGCACCGGTATTTGCGTGATACACCCAAAGCGCCTTGCCGAACGCCTTTTTACAAAGGCCTTTTAACATGGTGGCACCTCAGCTTCCACTTACCTTCCCAGGGTAGCCAGAACTCCCGCTGCGCGGTCCAAGAGGGGGTAGGGTGCCTGGGGAAAAATCCCGACTAAGACACATATGGCCGCCAATATCATCATGGGGACGTACATCCGCGCTGGTACTTCCTTCAGGCCGGGCGGGGCGGTGCCCGATGATCGATTCCCCCAAAAGATTTTGCACCCTGCACGAACCATAACAACCATAGTCAGAATACTCGCCAGGATGGCAACACCGGCCGCCCACCACAGTCCAGCTTTGGCAAGGGCCAGATATATCGTCAGCTTACTCCAGAAGCCATTGAGCGGAGGAAAACCCGCCAGGGCCAGCGCCCCCAAGAAGTAACATGCACTCGTAATGGGCATTTGACTTCTCAGTCCGCCGAGCTCAGATATTCGCCGGGCGCCAGTGGCATACATCACCGCGCCCGCGCACATGAACAGCAGGGATTTGCAGAGCGCGTGATTGAGTAGGTGAAATAGGCCGCCGTAGCATCCCAAGTAAGTTCCGAGTCCGATCCCCACCAGTACATAGCCCATCTGGCTTACGGATGAATAGGCCAGCAGCCGCTTGAGGTCATTTTGGGTCAAAGCCAAAACGATGCCGAACAGCATCGTAAAAGTGCCTAGCGCTACAATGAAAATCGTGACCTGAGGCCATGCCGGATAGAATATGCTCACCGTGCGGGCGAGGGCATAGAGGGACATTTTTATCATCACGCCCGATAACAGCACGCTGACCGGTGTCGGCGCCTCGGCGTGCGCGTCAGGGAGCCAGGGATGAAAGGGCGCAATCCCGGCCTTGGTCCCAAATCCAATTAAGAGAAACGCGATCGTAATGGCCGCCGTGCCCCCTGGTATGAATTGAACCACGCGCCGGATGTCGCTGATCAGCAGGGCGCTTCCTCCATCAAGCTTGCCTGTGGCCGCCGCGCCCGCGTAAAGCAAAACGCATCCGAAGAGGGCGAAGGTAATCCCAATGGTGAGCAACATCAGGTACTTATAGCCAGCCTCCAGCGCGCGCCGGTCCCAATAGAAAGCCACTAGCAGGCCCGAGGTGATCGTGGTGGCTTCTATGGCCACGTACAGCATGATCACGTTGTTGGTCACGCATCCCCACAACATGGTTCCCAGAAACCACAACAGAAGGCCATAGAATGTACTGGTGCGGCGGGCGGCCGGACCTTCAGCCATGCTCTTCTCCATGTAGCGCACGGAATAAACCGATGCGAGCAGCCCGATACCGCCGATGATGACGACCATCAGGGCGCTCAGGGCATCAACACGGAGCTCACGGCGCCAAGTTGTGAGCACCACATTCCCCAGGGTCCGGTACGCCATCCAGGTACCCAACCCGGTGACAAGCGCCATTGTCAAAACCGATATCCATTGCTGAAGAGCTCGAGTCGTGCGCGTCGCCGAGATCACAATCACCCCTGCCAACACCGGCAAGAGAAATACAGCCGCCGGCAGGACTGATGTCTCGGTCAAGGCTTCTCCGGGCATATCAACATCCTCGGGACGAACCGTTAGGTCCTGCTTACCACTTTAGTTCTCGCAGCCTGAACGTATCCGTTGAGCCGAACACCTGCCGGACTCCACCGATGACGTAGAGGAGCAGAAAAACCGTCACCACCACTTCCGTCGCAACCCCAAAAAGAGCAGTCTCGGGCAAGCCGGGAGCCAGGCTCACCAAGCTCAGGTGCACCCCGTTCTCAAGCAGGCAAAGCCCGATCACCGCTTTGATCGCATCCCGACGCGTCAGGACAGCGTACAAACCTAACGCGAAGACCGTGGACGCTACCGCCAAGTTCGTTTGAAACACCCCGAGCTGCCCCATTCCGGTTGGCGTCAGAAGTGCGACTCCGCTGCGGCTGAGACGGAAGAAACTCATCATTAGCAAGGCGACAATCACGGCCGAGGGGCCAAAACCAATCACCGGCCTCAATTCGCGGTCATCCACGCCGCGGATCGCCCGGAAAAGGAACCAAGGTGTTAGGACCGCCTTGGTGACCAGGGCGGTAGCAGCCCACCAGTACAGAGCCTTGTTGACAGAAGCAAAACTCAAAAGCAGCCCCACAATCAGGAGCGCCTGGCAGAGGTAGGCAAAGATCGAGAACTTGAGCCTCCGCATCTCGACCGCAGCCACCGAGGTAATCACCAAGGTTAAGCTCAGGGTCTCGATCAAACCGGTGGGTAGAGCTTCCCCGTTCACGTTCTTCCTCCCTGCAAGCCCTCCCTGAAGCCCGTCTTCATCATCCGGTCAAGCACGGTTGGAGGTGGAAAGCACCTGCCGCACCTCTGGCAGGGCCCCATGAAAACCTCCAGCCGCATGTACATGTCCTGGGCAGCGTTGGTGGCAGTTTCGAATTGCTGGCTGAGGCGGATGGCTTTTTCAGGACAAACTTCTTCGCACTTGCCACAATACGTACACCGGCGCCAGTAGAACTCGACCGTCCTCATGTACTGTTCCGCGTCGGACAGCACAATCACGTTGGCCGGGCAGACGTTGGCGCATCCACCGCATCCGAAGCATAGATCGGCGTCCACCGTGATCTTGCCGCGGAACCCGGGTTTCGGCTCCTGGGGTGCAAAGGGGTATCCGAGGGTGACACGCCCGGCCTTCAGGCAAATCAGCGCTTCTCGCAGCTTGCTCAGAAACACCTTAACCTCCCGCTACTTTCCAATCACCGCAAAGGCCAGGGCAGCCAGAGACGAAACCCCGACCCGCAGGAAATAACCCATGGCTTGGTCAATACGGAGCCTCGGATTTACGACATCAATAACCATCACCAATACCAGAACCACGAGTACCTTCACGGCTGTCGCGACCACATCGACCAGGTAGGTTCCAAAGTGCGGCCACGGGAAGAACACTTCCACCAGCAAAAAAGCTAGCACGAGCTGCTTGACCCACATCGCCCAACGGAGGAGCGCCAGGCGTGGGCCACTTTGCTCCACCAGAGGACCTCCCATGATCTCCTGGTCGGCCTCCGCAATGTCGAACGGCAATTTACCTGCCACGGCCTGGAGAGCAAGGAAGAATGCCACTCCCCCGATCGCCATGCTGATGCTCGGCCCATTCTGGAGCTGCCAGTTGACAATGCCGCCCAGCGCCAACGTCTTGGCTTTGAACGCACCCACGCAAAGCGCAATGGCGAGGATAGGCTCGACCGATAGAAGCATCATCATCTCGCGCGAGCTCCCGATAGAAGCGTAAGGGCTGGCGCTGGCGAAGCCCATCAGCATGATCAGCACGCTGCTCATCGTCGCGACATAGAGCACCACGATCAAATCACCCGCGAAGGCAAGCGGTGCGGCGCCTCCCATGGGAACCAGCGCAGCAAGAAGCAGCACTGAACCCAGCGTGACTGCCGGCATGCCCGCATAGACGATTCCGCCTACGCTTCGGAGGTCCTCCTTGCCCAGCAGCTTGAGGAGATCCCAATAGGGTTGCGTGATCGGGGGCCCAATTCGAGAGTGGAGCGCGGCCCGCAACTTGCGCATGACGCCTTCGCAAAGGGGCGACAGAAACAAAGCGGCCGCCACGTTCAGTAAGCAGAGCAGGAATATCTTGATGAGCCAGGCTGTCATCGCGCCCCTCCGTTGCGAGCCTTGCTTCTGGACATCTTCAGAAGCTCTGCGTGGGAATAAACCCTGACTTCGCTTGTCCTTCGGTCAATGGTCTCAAGGCGCTCGGTGCACGAGAAGCAAGGATCGAGACTCCCCAGCGTAATCGGCACGTCCGCGATGTTGGCGCCCGCAACCATCGCCGGCATGGCCTGGAGGTTGGGATAGGTGGGGGCGCGCACTCTCCACCGATAGGGCCGGTTATCACCACCGGTCAGCACAAAGTGGATGGCCTCGCCCCGCGGCGCCTCCACCACCGACACCCCGATTCGACCCGGCGGTATCTCGTCTTTAATCTCCGCGCAAATGGGACCTGGAGGCATGGCGGAGAGGGCCTCGCGTACCAGCCGAATTGATTCCAGCAACTCGGCGACTCGCACCAGCACGCGCGCCCATGTATCCCCCGCTTCTTCCGTGGCAATCCGAGGCGGCAGCTCGTCATATGCCGCATAGGGGTGATCGATCCGCGCATCGATGGCCACCCCGGAAGCTCGGGCAGGCGGGCCGACGACACAGACCTGTTTCGCCCACTCCTTTGTCAACACCCCGACTCCCTTGGTCCTGGCTTGCAATGTCGTATCGCCAACCACCGCATTGCGGACCGCGATGCTTTCTTTCTCTACCTCGGCAAGCGTCTGGAGGAGCTTGGGCTTGATCTGATTGGGGAGATCGCGCCGCAGCCCGCCGACCGTGTTCATTCCGTAGGTCTTGCGGTTTCCGGAGATCTCTTCACAAAGCCACATCACTGGCTCACGAATCCGCCAAGTCTGCATGAGCACCGTCTCGAAGCCGATGATGTGCCCTGCAATGCCCAGCCAGAGCAGATGTGAGTGGATACGTTCCAGCTCCAGCATAATGGTCCGGATATATCTGGCCCGGCGGGGCACGGCGATGCCGGCAGCCTTCTCCAAGGCCTGGCAATAGCATGTGGAATGAATGAAGCCGCAAATCCCGCATATTCGCTCAGCCAAATACGGGATCTCGTTGTACGTCAAAACGCTCTCACCGAGCTTTTCAATTCCTCGATGGTTGTAAAAAATGCGGGTATCGCATCCCACAACCGTCTCCCCTTCAACGAACATGCGCCAGTAGGCGGGTTCTTCGAGGACCGGAAAGAAAGGCCCGATCGGCATCACGCTTGCCCCTGCGGGGGGCTCGCGCATTTGTGGGCGCACATTTTCAGAGGGCGGAGGCTGGTAGTCGTAGGGAAAATCCCTTCGCAGCGGAAACACGCCTTCCGGCCAGTCGTCTGCCAAGAGCAGGCGGCGCGGATCCGGATGTCCATCGGGATGGACGCCAATGGCGTCCCGGAATTCCCGCTCTGCCCAATTTGCTCCCAGGATGATCTCGGTGATTGACTCAATCCTCGGATCTTTTTCCGACACGGGAGATTCGAGCAGAACGTACAGATGCTCAGGGTCGAGCGAAAACAGATGTGAAATCGCGAAATCCCCGGTTACGGGTCTCTTATCAGTCCCCACCGAAATCATGAAGCGCGCTTGCAGTTTGTCGAGCAGCGCCGACACGACGGCTCGCATGGCCGTTTTCTCGATCGCGAATCGCAGGGTATCGGCGTAAAGCTGCGTCGCTGACAAAAGAGCACCGGCGCTTCGTTCGGCGACTACTTCCTTCACCCGCGTAATGGCCGCCTGATCTACGGTACTCATGCCCATCTCCTTAGCTCCTCACCCACACCAGGATTCCAGTTACTACGATGGCCCCGATGACTATCCACAAAAGATAGATTTGCGGGGTGCCGACTTGCGTTCTGCTTACGCGGTCCGCGGTTCGGTCAATCGCTTTGACGGTCGGCGTATACAGCCATTGGTCAAAATCGAGCGCGCGACGAAGGGAAGCGGGGAATCTCGGTAGGTGAACTTTTCCGCTGGGATAGATCCCCTGGAAGGCGTGCTTGAAGGGCAGGTAAAAGCTGCTGGCGGGGTAGCGGACCAAGGCGGGAGCGTGCTCTTCTCCGCAGTACCAGACCGGCACGGACCTGGACTGTGCCCCACCCGCGCGCTGAATCGCATAGGAGAGCAAGGCCAGGACTGCCAAGGCCGCCAGCATGGCGAGGGGCGACCAGAACCCGACAGGTGATCCGTCGATCAGCCGGAGGCCACTCCATATTCGGGTTGCATCCACGCCCGAGACCGGCATGGCATTGGCGCCCGCGATTGCAGGCCCGACGAAACGCAACACGAGTTGTGGAAAGATTCCCAACAGGACACAGAGGGCGGCAAGCGTGACCTGGGGCACGATCATGGATATCGGCACTTCCCGGATTCCGAGACTCTCATCTGCCTTGCCGAAGAAGACTGATGCGAGCACCTTCAAAAATGAGGCGAGCGTGGCGAGCGAAATGAACAGTGCGATCAGGCCTAACACCAGGAACAAGGGGAAGCGCATTCCTGTCAATAGGCACGCGGCCACGATTAGCCATTTGCTGGCAAATCCGTTGAGGGGGGGCACCCCCGCGATACTCAAGGAGGCTATGGCGGTCGTGCCGGTGGTGAAGGGCATGAAACGCGCCAAGCCGCCCAGTTGATCCATGTCGCGCTTGCCGGTCCGGTACAGTACCGAGCCGGCGCCAAGAAACAGGCAAGACTTGAAGCAGGCGTGATTCACAGCATGCAGAATCGTACCCGCGAGGGCAATGGTGGCAAGGACCGGGTACCTGTCGAGACAGTAGGTGCCCACTCCGAGGCCGAGGCAGATGTAACCGATTTGCCCGATGGTGTGGAAGGCCATCAGGCGCTTGGTGTCGGTCTGCCGCAGTGCGGTCAAAGTCCCTACAAAAAGTGATCCTGTGCCTGCGAGGGCCAGAATAATTCCCCATCCCCTGAGCGATGGAGAGGCAACCAGAAAAGAGCAGAAGAGACGGACCAGCCCATAGATTCCAAGTTTGACGAGTGCACCGGAAAGCGTCGCACTCATACCTGAAGGCGCAACCGGATGGGCATCGGGAAGCCAATCACCCATAGGAAGGATGCCTGCCTTGGTGGCAAACCCCAGGAAGAAGAGAAAGATGATGGTGTGAGCCAGGAGCGGCCGAGCGACTAACAGCTCGGACAGGGTTTGTCGGATCGCAGCAAAGGCAAACGAGCCAGACGTCCTCCAGAGGAACAGTGCCGCTGCCACCATACAAAGCGTCGCGCCGTGGGTGATGATGAAGTATTTCAGGCCGGCCCGCTGGCTCGCCGCGTTCTCACTCTCGAACGTTACCAGGAAGTAGGAAGTCAGTGTCATCGACTCCCAGAAGATGAGGAAAAACAGGAAGTCCGTGCACTGCCAGGACCCCCGTCATACTGGCGACGCAGAGGAGAAGCACCGGGAAGAACTTCGCGACGTTGTCGTGCGCGTAGTGTTCCATGTACCGGACCGAGTACAGCGTACTCAGGAGAGCAATGACGGCAACGATGGCCAGGAAGATGGCACTGAGGGGATCAACCCGCAGTGAGAGACTAGAGCCGAGCTGGGGCAACGACAGGATCGTCTGCTCGCCTGAAGCCACCGTGCATGCTCCCACGACCGCGAGCCCGGTGTACACGGAGGAGGCACAAACGAAAGCGAAACTGACCCAGCCGCACAGGTTCCGCTTGCGCGCAAAGAGCAGGCTCACCACTGACCCCACGATCAGGATCGCGATGCTGGCTTCGACGCTGCGAACTGCATTACCCATGCTATTTCTCCATTAACTGCACCAGGGGCATGCCTACGAATGGGGCGGCCACACAACCGATCATCAGGATGATCAAAGTGGCGTTCATGGCCAAAGGCAGATCGGCTGGGACTTGAGCCACCGTTAAGGGTGCACCCAGGAAGATTTTCTGTGCGATGTAAAGCATCCAGCCGAAGGAGATCAAAGTTTCGCAAAGGATGAAAATGACGATGAAGGGTCCAATGGGTCCGGAAAGCCGCATGGCGCCGGAAAGAATCATGAACTTGCTCCAGAAACAGGCCAGCGGCGGGACTCCAGTGACGCTCAGAACGCCAATGAAAAATGCCATAGCCGTGAGCGGCATGCTTCTCCCCAAACCCCGCAGCGACGATATGCTGCGAGTCCCGGTGGCGTAGGAGATGACGCCGGCGCAAAAAAACAGAGTCGCCTTGCTGTAACCGTGGCAAATGATGTGTAAGACGCCGCCGCGAAAACCTAGAGTCGATCCCAGCCCCCCGATCGCGATGCCGAGCAGCACGTAGCCAAGATGCGCCATGGTCGAATAGGCCAGCAAACGCTTCAGGTCATCCTGAACGAAATAGAAGGAGAGAGCGACCAAAATCGTGAGCAGCGCCATGCCGGCCATGAGCAACGAAATCTTGGGAGGAATCCCCCAGCCGCTGCTCACCGTCCTGGCCATCAGGTAAACGCCGGCCTTGACCATGGCTGCCGCGTGCAGGTAAGCGCTAATCGGAGTGGGAGCCTCCATGGCGTCCGGCAGCCATGTTTGCAGGGGAACCTGCGCCGCCTTTGCCCAGGCTGCGATCAGGAGTAAGACCAAAACCCCCGATTTCAAACCATCGGGCAACCTGCCCAGGGCTGAGAAATCAAACGAGCTTGTGCGCGCAAACAGAATCAGAATGGCCAGCAGAAAAAAGCCACTGCCGATGTGGGTCATCAATAGAGCTTTGAATCCCGCCCGCAAGCTGCGCTCACTCTGGTAAAAGGAGATAAGAGCCCACGAACACAAAGTGGTAAGTTCCCAGAAGACGAAAAACTGAAGGAAATTCGGCGCAACTGCCAACCCCACCATGCTGGCGATGAAGAGCAGGAGCCAGAAATAGTATCGTCCGTAGCACTCACTCTTTACCGGGTGCTCCCGGTTCTTGTCTGTAAGGTATGCGGTCGAAAAAAGGACGGTGAGCAATCCGATAGGCACCGCGACCAGTAACATCACAGAAGCCAAGGGATCGATAAAAATCCCCAGGACGGGCACATCAACGATGCCGCGCAACCAGGGAATGTGCCACAACATCCTGGTGTAAGAGGCACCGTAGGTGGAGAGTGTGAGCCATACAGCCAGGCCAGTTGCAGTTGCCGCAGTCACTACCGCAGCGGGACGGGCGCGTCTTTTCAGGACCACGCACAGAAGCGCCCCCGCCGCAGGGAGGACCAGCATGAGGACGGCAACTGAACTGATCATGCGGGCACCTTTCCTCTCGGTGGGTATGCGCGTTCCGCGCCGGCGGACATCCTCCGCCTCTCGAGAACATCGTTCAGCACGTCAGCGATGCCCTCGACGCTGGAAAGCACTTCGGCGCTCATTGGTTGCAGGAAGCCCGTGTCATGCGGCTGTATCGCAATCAGAATTATCCGCGCATGGGTCGTCCTTTCAAGGTGGTCCACAAGCAGGCTCACGGGCACACGGTGTGTGCTCGGCCAGTAAGCCACCGTCTGATCAGCATCTAAGACCGCCACGGAGCCGGCTGCGGATTTCAGATCGACGCAGTCAATCAACACGATTGTGTCGGGCCGCTGACCTGCCACCTGGCACAAATAGTTCTCTGGAACGTCCTGCGCGTCGATCACACACACACCGGGCGCACTGCAGATCTGTTGCGCCACGCGACTCCCGGCTGCGTCGTCGCCACGGCAGGGATTGCCAATGCCCATCACGACGACGTTGCCTCGTATCGCATTGGAAAGCTGTTCTCGTAGATTCATATTGCCAGCTCGTGCGGAAATAACGCGCTTCCGCCGTTATGTGTGTGAGAATCTCTCTACTCGACCAACTCCCTGATCTGACCATAGTTGAAAACTGGGCCGTCGCGACATACGTAGCGATGGCCGATGGCACAGTGATTGCATTTTCCAATGCCACACTGCATCGTGCGTTCCAAGGTCGATATGATCGCTTCTTCTTTAAACCCGTGCGCCAGCAGATCCTGGATAACGATCCTGATCATGATGGGCGGCCCACAAACGTAGGCGAGAGTAGACTCAGGATGAAACGTGACCTTTTTGAACAATGATGGGACCACCCCCACGCTTCCAGTCCAGCCTGGCTGGGCTGCGTCGACGGTTACGTGAAATTCCACATCCGAGCGCTTTCCCCACTGCTTAAGTTCTTGCTTGTAGACCAAGTCTGTCGGCGTCCGAGCGCCGTAAAGGATGGTCACATTACCAAACCGGGAGCGCTCGTCCAGAACGTTCCAAATCAAGCTGCGGAGCGGCGGCAATCCGATCCCCCCTGCTACAAACAGCAAGTCTTTCCCGTGGGCCGCTTCCACGTTGAATCCGTTGCCGAATGGACCACGGATGCCCACCTCATCGCCCTCCCCAAGTTTGTGCAATTCATCGGTCAATTGTCCGGTGCGTCGGACCGTCGTTTCTAAGGTCTCGGGTCTCGTCGGACTGGACGCGATGCAGAACGGAGCCTCTCCGTAGCCAAACACCGACAGCTCTAGGAACTGGCCGGGAAGGAAATGGAAATTCTCCCCCTTCTTCAAATCTCGGAAGCGCAATCTGAACGTCCTGGTGTCGGGAGTCTCATCGCAAACATCCGCTAGCCACGCGATATCGGGAAGGAATACATCATTCATGCCATTTCCCCTTCCGGATCGCAGCAACCACTGCCGGCATGTGCGTGGTGCCCAAGCACACCTTGATGCAGCGCCCGCAGCCAACGCACCCAACCGTGCCATCGCGCGTGTAGTACTGCGCGCTTACTTTATGGAAGAAGCGGCGCTTCATCCGGTCCTTCCGCTGCGCCCGCGGGTTATGTCCCGAAGCTTCCAGCGTGAAGGCGGCGTACTGGCAGGAATCCCGCAGGCGGCAGCGAATCCGCGTGTCATCACGGCCGAGATCCTTCACGCTGAAGCAGTAACACGTGGGGCAAACCAGGTTGCATCCGCCGCATTCCAGACACCAGTCGCTCATCTTTTCCCACAAAGCATCTTGCACGCGCCCCGTGGAAATGCGCCTCATGGCCGACGCAAAATGGCAGGTCTCTTCTCCAAAATGGTTTCTTGCCGCTACCTCAAGGTTCTTTCGCCGCGATACTTCGTCTTCGGTAGCTATTCGGAAGAGGCTTTGCGCTGCCGCTACCGCCGCCTCACCCTTTGCACTACCAACCTCGACGAGATAGCTCTCGCCCAGATCGGTTAGTTGAGCGTCATAACTGTCGCTCAAAAAAGGGCCTGAGTCCGTGCAGATACAGAAACCCAGCGGGCACGGAGTTGCGCATGCCAGGCTGATGACCGTGAGGTTGCCGGAGCGCCGAAGGTACGAGGCGTCCGCCGGCTCCATTTCGTGCATTCGCGTCAGGAATGCGATTCCTTTGGCATCGCAGCTACGTGCGTTGAAGAGAAAGCGATGGGTGCCGTCGTGAATCGGCTCAACCTCGTGGTGTTGACCGGTACGCCTGATCTTAACGATGGGATCAGTCTGAGGCAGGACAAATTCCTTCGGTGGATGAAGAGGATTCGGGAAATCCCACACCACCTCCTCGGCGGAACGGATGGTTGAGAAGAGGACGTCTCCGCAAGAGGTACGAACGGGAGCGACTATCTCTCCGGATTCTAGTAACTTCTCAAGCCATTTCGTTACAGCCTTTTTTTCTAGTGCGAAGGCCATGGAACGCCTCTTATGCGCGTTCGACTCTTACTGCCGTTACACTGTCGGTGCCCAGCACGTTGGAAACACGATCGCGGAACACATAAGGTACAGACAGCAACCCGGGCTTGAGATCTGTTTTTACCCGAACCTGAACTACGGACTCGCCATGCACAGAGGTCAATCTGACCTGCCGTCCTCCATTCAGGTTGAGCGCGTCCGCAGTGCCTTTGCCTATTTCAACGAAACCATCGGGAAAGAGCTTCCGCTCTGATCGAGAGTCACGACTTAATGTCGGGGAGAACCAAACGAGTGGGTCGTGGCTCCAGTCAAAAGCACCTTCACGGGCCAGCAGGTATGGGCGCTCAACGGATGTCAGCGTGGCCATCCCGGTGGCCCCGGTGGGACGGACCGCGAATTTCGCCCTGTCAAGATCCTCAAGCAATGCCCCGCCCCATCCGTCCTCGGACAGCCGTTGCTCCACCCCGGCGTATCCAGGCGCCGCCTGTCCGATCTCGCAGATCACGTCGGAAGCCGAATTGAATAAGGCGGCTGCGTCGAACCTCGCACAAAGCTCAGCTAGCACCTGCCATCCGGTTCTTGCTTCCCCAGGCGGATCGGTCATCACGCGAAGTCTCTGTACCCTGCCTTCCATGTTGGTGAGTGTTCCTTCGGTTTCAGCAAAGCTCGTAATCGGCAGTAGAGCGTGGGCGATGCGCGCGGTGGGCGTGACAAAGGCATCCAGGACCACAAGGAACTCAATCTGCTCCATCGCAGCCATGGCGCGTTGTCCCATCGGGACGACGGATGGAGGATCATCCGCCACGACAATTAATCCCCTCACAGACTGCAATAGGCTTTCAGCGCTCAATCCGGGGGCCGAGGGCAGTTTCTTACCCCAGAGATCCTGCACACGCTGCCGAGATCGTGCGTCGTCCAACGGATCATAGCCGGGCAGGCGATCCGGTGCGACTCCCATATCACACGCTCCTCGAACGTTGCTCCGCGCCAGAAGCGGCAGGAGTCCGGAACCGGATCGCTCCAGATGTCCGGTGATAGCGGCCAGCTTGGCAAAGGCAGCGGCATCCTTTCGCGACTGATCCCCCTGCCCGCAGTTGGGCGCGATCAGGAATGCCGCCCGCTCGGCACGCGCGATCCACTCCGCTGCTTGGCGAATTTCTTCGGTCCTCTTGACCGTCTCCAGGTCTCGCCGAAGTGCGTCATATCCGACTGGTACTGACGTCCGATCTTGCAATCTCAGGTCAAGGATGGCGGCGAGAAGGCCATTGATCACTGCCCCGTCACTCCCAGGTGTCGCCTGCAGGTGGAGAGAGGCTAGACGTGCCATCTGCGTCCGTCTGTAGCCTACGGTTATAAGGCGGGCACCCTTTTCCACTGCCTTCAGGACCGAAGAAGCCGCCCGTGGGTGTGTCTCGGCTAAGTTACCCTCAGTCAACAAGATGACATGGCTGGATGCAATGTCATTGAGGCGGATTGAAGGGGCGTGTTTGCCGCATACTTCCTCAAGACCTGCCAATAGCGGGCGACAGATGGGGTGGTAGGAAAAGTCGACGTTGTTGGTTTGGAGGCCGACCCTCGCAAGCCTGCCCGCCAGGTAGTTTTCCTCATTGGTGGCTCTGGAAGAACCTAGAACTCCGACCGGCTTGCCCGCATTCATCAACTGTTTGAGGCGGTCAGCAACGTGATCAAGAGCCTCATCCCACGAAACAGGCTCCTGCTTCCCGTTGCGCTGAAGCAGCGGTTGCCGCAACCGGTCGCCCCACAGGACAGCCTCATGCGCACTCCAGCCCCTGGCGCAAAGCCTGCCCCCGGACACCGGATGAGTTTCGCTCGGTGCCACGCCAACTGGGTGTCCCTCCTTCGCCAGCAAGTAAAGTCCGCAGCCACAGGAGCAGAACGGACACGCAGTTGGGACAGCCAACATGACCAGTCCTATTGTCTTTCTACAACTTATACATCTCACGGCTGCCTATGTCCGTGACCGCGATCACATGGGATAGGGTCGTTTTTCCAGCGGAGCATGGTCTTGTATTGCATCCACACTAGACACGCAACGCTGACTGACATTATGTGCGGACTGGGTTTTAATTTTGCGGGATACAAGTATCTGGTCTTCTCTCCTGGTTTAAAGATCACACGAACGGGATTCCGCTCAGACGCGCTCGATCAGAGTGGCGAGCGTTCCTCGCCGCCGACTAATCATTAGGTTTGAAGGTTTGAAGCAGGCAGCGCAGGCGCGTCCTTTCAGAACAGGTGGACAAAGGCTGGCTCGCGGTCGAGCCGAGAGAGCCCAGCCGAGCGAACTGCATCAACCGCCTGATCGAGTTCGCGCGGACTAAGACAGCGGTTGATCTCGGGATACTGCGTTTCAGTGACACGGCAGGCGGGATGGCATTGCGCCATCAGATTGACATAGGTTTCGGGACCTAGTTCGCGGCTGATCCAGTTCATGATTTGCGGTGTTCCGGCCACACCACCGGGCATGATCAGGTGGCGCAGAAGAACGCCGCGCAGCGCCACCCCTTGCTCATCAACAACGAGCGGACCGACCTGGCGGTGCATCTCCTTTATGGCGCGGCGCGCCGCTTCGGGGTAATCCGGAGCCTTCGCATAGCGGCGCGCGCTCTCAGGACCCCAGAACTTGAAATCAGGCATGTAGATGTCCACCACGCCGTCCATCAGAGCAAGGGAATCCAGCGAGTCGTAGGCGCTGGTGTTGTAGACGAGCGGCAGACGCAGGCCGCTCTCCACTGCCAGCAGGAGCGCTTCCAGAATCTGTGGTACCACGTGTTCCGGAGTCACTAGGTTGATGTTGTGGCAGCCCTGTTCCTGCAAGCGCAACATCATTTCCGCCAATTCTTCCCGCATTCGGCGCATCTCCGCCGAACGAGTCTTGGGTGAACTCACAGGTCAGCCGCTCCAGCTTGCTTCCGGCACGGCGGAAGCGGCGAGTGAAGTCTGCTTGCTGTTGACCCCTCGCTTACGGCTGCTCCATCAGCAGAAAGTTCGTGTGGCCAAACGCATAGACGCTGTGCTCGACCAATTAGCAGCGCCGACGGATGGAGACCCATGGCGCGGGCATCGTGACGTCGAACTGCTCCGTTCCTTGCCGGGAGTCGGACGAGTCGTAGCCGCCACCATGCTCGCGGAGGCAGCCCAGCCTCTTGCCAGCCGAGACTATCACGCCTTGCGGGCTTATGGTGGGATTGCGCCGGTGACGCGTCAGAGTGGAAAGAAGAGGCAGGTTGTTATGCGCTACGGCTGTAATCTTCGCTTGCGCAATGTTCTCTATCACTGGGCACGCGTCAGCATGCAGCGCGATGAGCGAACTCGCCAACACTACCATCGATTGCGGCGTTCAGGGCACAGTCACGGCCGGGCATTGCGCGAGGTAGCGGATCGGCTGCTTGCGGTGTTGATAGCCATGCTGAACCAGCAAACTTCGTTTGATCCGCAACGCCGGCGTGCGGTTATGGGCTAAGCTCCCCATCCCATAGTGCCTCGGTGCTAGGTACGATATGGGGCCATTCCAAGAAACCCTCATTCCTTCCTAGTGGAAAGGGGTTCAGAGCGGCCCGGAGCACCTCCGGAATCGATGTTCACCTTCACCGGAATACCCAGCAAAGATCGGGTCGCCGGCGAGTAACGTTGTGAAGGCCGGAGTCGTGGTCCAAGACGCAGTATTGGATCGCCAACCCCTCCGAGCATAAATGCCCCCATCCGGATTCTCCGCGCCTTGATGACCGCCAAACATTCCTTCGCTCACTGAATCACCTCTACGCTTCGAGTCTGTCTGCTCCAGAAGGCCCGAGGTGGTGCCGATGTATACCCGCATCCCCATCGCGGTGCTTGGGATCCCACTCACCGGCGCTGCAACTGTAAGCATGTTGGGGTTAGGACTGTCACTGTCTCCGGACTAGCCCGGCAGAAAAAGAGAAACGGCGCCGCTGGGCGCGAAAGTATTACTGGATTCAGAAGCACGCAAACGTGAAGTGAAAGCGAGGGCGAAATGGCCATCTACAAGCGCGGTTCAATCTACTGGTACAAGTTCACCTTCAACGGTGAGGCGATACGGGAATCCACCCGGCAGAAGAACCAAAACACCGCCCGAGATATGGAAGCCACGCATCGTGCCTCGCTTGCCAATGGCGAAGTGGGCATCCGAGACAAGAAAGATGTTCCGACCCTCAAGAGCTTCTGCACTGCTCGGGTTGAACCGTGGGCGAAATCCACGTTCGAGCAGACGTCACCCAAGACTTGGCTCTGGTACGGATTCGGAATCGAATCGCTCAAGAACTCCACGACGCTGGCGAATCTCAAGCTGAACGATATAGGTCCAGAACTGGTAGCAGAGTATGCGTCTGAGCGGCAACGCGACGGCTTGCAGATTAGCTCCGTAAACAGTTGTCTGCGGGCCTTGCGGCGCGTCCTACGCCTCGCAGTGGAGTGGGGTGTACTTGAAGCCTCACCCAAGGTCAAGTTCCTCAGTGGTGAGCATCGTCGCGAACGAGTAATCACGCCCAAAGAAGAGGCGTTATACCTTGCAGCGGCTCTGCCGCTGTTACACGATGTCTCCGTGGTGCTCTTCGATACCGGGATGCGCCCAGAAGAATGCCACTGCCTCCGGTGGGAGGACATCACCTGGAATGGTGGTCGAAATGGAGTGCTCCTGATTACGAAGGGCAAAACTAAAGCGGCGAGGCGCGTGCTCCCGCTTAGCCCTCGCGTCCGCATGGTGCTGGAGAATCGCTGGAAGGCGGCAGGAGAGCCAGGCGAAGGCTGGGTATGGCCCGCTGAGACTAAAGACGGGCATATCAATCACGACAGCCTAAAACTGCAACACAAGAAAGCTCTCAAGCTGGCGAAAGTTCGCTCGTTCGAGGTGTACTCGATCCGGCACACGTTTCTCACCCGGCTAGGCGAAAGCGGCTGTGACGTGTGGACACTGGCGCGGGTCGCTGGACACTCCAATATCAGCATCTCGCAACGTTACGTTCACCCGTCCGAGGATGCGGTGCTGAATGCGCTTTCACGTCTGAGTGGGCACGATTCCAAGTTGCTAGAAGCGAGTGGTAGCTGACGATTCGTGCTTAGTTGTAAATGTCCGTGCGACAACGCTGTAGTTCTGCTTTTGCCTGAGCCAAAAACTCGTTTGCTTGACTGCTTCGGCCCTTGTAGAAGTCGCCCCCTACGCGGCCCTGATCTGCCATTCTCATGCCGTTTATGATTTCACTGGCGCTGCGAAGATGGTCGAAAGCGTCCGCTATCCTCAATGCAAAGTCTCTTGAAACCCTCCGCGCACTCTCAATCAGGTAAGGCTCGTCAGTGGGAACGAGAGTAAAGCTGTCGGGCAGTGCGCCTTGCCTGGCCGCTGTCTCAAGCCTCCCCGGTGACTCCCATTCCTCAATCCGCCTGAGGGTACTAGCAATGCGGGTCGCAACCCTTGTCCGTCCAATCTCCGCGGTGTCATCCATTTGTTGTCTCAGAGTGGCGAGTGTTTGAAAGGCCGCTGTCGCTTGCTGGCGAGCAGCTCCTGCTTGCGACTCAGAAGCGGCGGCCTGACGTTTGGCACTCCTCGCATACCAAAATGTAATTACCGCCAGCACCACCACGGTAACGGCGTTGACGACACTTGCAATCGCTGTCCAGCTCTCCAGCTTCATCAAGGAACCTCACGGGTAATCACGCAGCAATTCATTTTAGGCCGGTGTCCAATGCCTCGATGCAACTGAGTGGGCACAATTTTGGGCACAGTGTCGGAAACGTGAATTCTGTGGGTGTGGGGAATTACTGCTAAGTACCACTAGCCGCGAGGGTTAGATGGTGAGCGCGGAAGGAATCGAACCTTCAACCTACTGATTAAGAGTCAGTTGCTCTGCCAATTGAGCTACGCGCCCGAAGTGGGTTTACCAGCGGAATCAAAACTTGTGCGACTGCACCGTGCGGTCCCGTACTCGCCCGAAGCAAGCGGCCCTAAGGAGTACCCTGCACGCTGCATGGGTCCTGAAGGTGGAGCGATGGATCGGACTCAGTATAACAGAGGTCGCCGAACCGTAATGCCCTCAGATGGAACAGTTGGGCGAAGCCATTCGCCACATAACAACATTCGTCAATAACAGATGATCGAAAGACGGCCCGGCAGAGCATCTCTCTTCTTGCCACTCTGGCAGCGCTCGGCCTCGTTCCCTGTTCTAGCAGGCTGCTGAAAAACTCCCTGTGCGGATGCGATTTGAAAGGGCACGGCTTCAGCCGTGCCGCTAAGGCTTTCATTTTTGTCATCACGAGCGGGCTTTAGCCCGCGAGGGATCTGCTTTCCCGACTTTTTCAGCAGCCTGCTAGATCTATCGCGGGTCTCCACTACATGTGCGCACCCACCCATGTTCCGGGAGCCGACCTCTATGCGTTGGCCTGCTTCTCGGCCAAGTCTCCGATGAAGGGCAGCTTGAACATCTGATGCTGATACGCCTTGATAATGAGCAACAGCCAAAGCGCTATGCAGGCCAAGACAAACAGCCCCCATAAGGGGATGATCAAGAATGACACGATCATGCTCAACACACTGAGACAAACACGGACTACAATCAGCGCGGCGGCTGTAAACAGGCACTGAAACGAGTGAAAGCGCACGAAGCGATTGCGATTGTAGGGCTCAATCAGCAGAAATATGATCGCCGGGATGATGGTGAAGTAAGCCAGCATGCCGGCTACATTCTCCGCCATCGGCGCAGCCGGAGCGGCGGTACTGCCATAGCTGGCAGGCGGCGCCGGGGTTGGCGGAGGGGCAGAGGCGCCTGCACCGCTGGCCTGACCCGCGGCCTTCCCGCAGTTGGGACAGAACGCTGCATTGTCTGCCATTTGAGTACCGCAGGACGCACAAAATGCCATGACGACCTCCTGAGTTGTCGAACCTGTAGCCTTTTCCCTGCGCAAGCCAAGACACAAGCCCAGCGCGGGCACCTCTAAGGCCCTTGTTTCGGGCGAACAATAACAGAGTCCCGGCTGGAACGCAAAGCAATAATAGCCGTACTACCGTTGTGGGAAACCGAAACCGGAAAAAGGTGGAGGCACAGAAAAGGACGTCTGTAAGAGGCTGCGACTCGTCGCTCGAGGCGGCTGTCGCTTAACGCGACGTCCGAAGGTATTCAGCGAAAAGCGAAGAGCGAACTGCGGCTCCTACGCCCCGCAACACTTCTTGTATTTTTTGCCGCTGCCACACGGACAAGGATCGTTGCGCCCGACCTTCTCTCCGCGGACCACTTGCTGCACGGTTCCCGCTTCGCCTGCGCCTGCCATGCGCGCTTGTTCCAGTTCGCGGCGCTTGCGGCGCTGGAAGGCTTCTTCCATGTCGTCCATGGATGTAGTCGCGCGATTGCGCCGGGCGCCGGTGCTGAACGCTGCCACCGCCTGATCGTTGCTGTCGAAATCTCCCGCGGAAATCGCGTGCTGCGGGACCGGGCGAGACGGGGCCTCGATGACTTGCATCAGGTACAAGTAGCGCACCGTCTCCTCTTCGAAGCGCTCCATCATGGCTTCGAACATATCGAACGACTCGCGCTTGTATTCCACCAACGGATCGTGCTGGGCATAGCCGCGCAAGCCGATACCTTCTCGCAGGTGGTCCATGCTCAGCAAGTGGTCTTTCCACTGCTGGTCGATTACGCTCAACATGATGATGCGCTCGTGATGCCGCAAGGCATCGGGACCGATCAGCGTCTCCTTGGCGTCATAACGCTCTTTCAGCTTGTCGAAGATGGTGTCGCCGAGTTCCTGCCGGTTCAGAGTTTCGGCCTGGATGCCCTCGGCCGCGATGTCCACCCCAAAGCGGGTGAAGACCTGGTTCTTCAGGCTCTTGATGTCCCAATCTTCGGCGTGTGTTTCCTTCGCGGTGTATTTATCGAGCAGCCCGCCAAGGATGTCGCGAACGTAATCCTCGAGGATGAGTTCCTTTTGATCGACGCCTTCCAGCAGCTGGCGGCGCAATCCATAGACCGCCTGGCGCTGCTTATTCATCACATCGTCGTATTCGAGCAGATGCTTACGGGCTTCGAAGTTCTGGCCCTCCACCGCCTTCTGCGCGGCCTCAATGCGGCGCGTGATCAGTCTGGATTCGATGGGTACGCCTTCTTCCATGCCCAGCCTCTGAAGCAGGTTCGACACCCACTCCTTGGCGAAGATGCGCATCAGGTCATCTTCCAGAGACAAGTAGAAACGCGATGCACCGGGATCGCCCTGGCGGCCAGCGCGTCCACGCAGCTGATTGTCGATACGCCGGGCCTCGTGGCGTTCCGTGCCAAAGATAAACAGGCCGCCCAGCGAGACAACTTCATCATGCTCGGCGTCGGTAACTACCTTATGGCGGGCGTTGGTCTCGTTCCACTGCGCGGTTGGGACCTGGTATTCGTTGCCACCGTAGTAGAAGTAGGACAGGTTCGGATCGTCGGGCTTGGCCGTAACTTCGCCCGCCACCACCTTGAGCGGCTGCGCCAGTCCCTTCTTGATGCACTCCTGCTTGGCCATGAACTCGGAATTGCCGCCCAGCAGAATGTCGGTGCCACGGCCGGCCATGTTGGTGGAAATAGTTATTGCACCTTTGCGGCCTGCCTGGGCAACGATCTCGGCTTCCTTCTCGTGGTACTTGGCATTCAGCACTACGTGCTTGATGCCCTTCTTCTTCAGCAAATCCGATAGACGCTCCGACTTTTCAACCGAAGTCGTGCCCACTAGAATGGGCTGCCCTATTTCGGCGATCTTCTGAATCTCATCGGCTGAGGCAAAGAACTTTTCCTTCTCGGTGCGGTACACGACGTCGGAGTTTTCGATGCGCACCAAAACCTTGTTGGTCGGAATGACCACCACTTCCAGCTTATAAATCTTGTCGAACTCAGGCGCTTCCGTTTCCGCCGTACCGGTCATGCCGGCCAGCTTCTTGTACATGCGGAAGTAATTCTGGAAGGTGACGGTGGCGAGCGTCTGATTTTCGCGCTCGATCTTCACCCCTTCCTTGGCTTCCACCGCCTGATGCAATCCATCGGACCAGCGGCGGCCGGGCATCAAGCGCCCGGTGAACTCATCCACGATCAGCACTTCCCCATCTTTCACCACGTACTCGACGTCGCGGCGATAGAGCGCGTGCGCCTTGACGGCGGTATCCACGTGGTGCTTCAGGTCCCAGTTCTCGGGATCGGCGATGTTCCCGATGCCCAGCAGGCGCTCCACCTTTTCCCAGCCCACATCAGTAACGGTAATCGTGCGGTGCTTTTCGTCCACCACGTAATCGCCGGTAAGGACTTTGTCTTCTCCGAGACCCTTTTCGATCTCTTCACCTAGCTCCAGTTGAGGAATGATGCGGTTCACGCGGTAATACTTGTCAGTGGACTCCTCGCTCTGGCCGCTGATGATGAGCGGTGTACGCGCTTCGTCGATCAGGATCGAGTCCACTTCGTCAACGATGGAATAGTTGTGTCCGCGCTGCACGCAGTCGGTGAGATCGAACTTCATATTGTCGCGCAGGTAGTCGAAGCCGAACTCGTTGTTGGTGCCGTAGGTGACATCGGCGCCATAGGCTTCGCGCCGCTCGCGATCGTCGAGATCGTGCACGATGACCCCGACCGTCAGGCCGAGGAAGGTGTAGAGCTTGCCCATCCATTCCGAGTCGCGCTTGGCCAGGTAGTCGTTGACCGTGACTACGTGGACGCCACGCCCGGAAAGCGCATTCAGGTAAACCGGCAAGGTGGCAACCAGCGTTTTACCTTCGCCGGTCTTCATTTCAGCGATCTTGCCCTGGTGCAGCACCACGCCGCCGACCAGTTGCACGTCGAAGTGGCGCATCTTCAGCACGCGCCAACCCGCCTCGCGCGCCACCGCAAACGCCTCGGGAAGGACCTCGTCCAGCACCAGCTTCAGCTCACGGTCCTTCTCGTCGGGGTCCTCGACTGCATCCATGCGCTCGCGGATGCGCCGCCGGAATTCTTCTGTCTTGGCCCTTAGCTGCTCATCGCTGAGCTGCTTCGTCTCGGGCTCGAGCGCATTGATGCGCTCTACCAGCGGCATAATCCGCTTGATTTCCCGTTCGTTGCTAGTGCCAAAAACCTTGGCGATAAGCTTGTTGATCAACGCTGCGTTCCTTGAAAGGGACCTGCTTGGACTTTGCCGCGACGGGCCTGGACAGGCCCATCAAGCACACTCTACCCACGTAGAAGGCTAACACATTGGATGTCCCCGAGAAGCCACGGTCGCAGGATTGGAAGCGGGACATCTAGAGCGGTTCCAGGATTGGTGTCTCCGCTAGCACGGGTAGTGCGGGCCTTCAGGCCCGCGTACAGCGGCAGAAAGAAGAACCGCTTCAGCCGCTGAGGTCAACGACCTCAGCGGCTGAAGCCAGAAATTGTGCGGACCCTTAACGCGGGCCTAAAGGCCCGCACTACCCAGGCTACAAGCCACCCTGGAATTGTTCCACGTAGAAAACGAGGCGGGGATGTCACCGCAGCAAAGGCGCGACCTTGGCCGCGCCTTTGCTTGCTCATGATGCGCCAGCTTATTGCTGCTTGCTGACGGGCTTCCGCATTTTGTTCTTTGGATTTGGCGCACCTTCAGTGCCGGTAATCTCGTTGGCCAACGCGTCGGCGTGATAGATCTTCCGCAGCGACTCGAGAATCGCCCGTGAATCCACTTCCACCGAGCGCGCCACTTTGTCGCTGTACTCGAAGTCCCACGGCAGCGATTCGATGTTGCCGTCGAAGATGATTCCCACCACTTCGGCGTTCTTATTGATGACCGGACTGCCGGAGTTGCCGCCGATGATATCGGGCGTGGAAACCGTATTGAATGGTGTGTTGAGGTCAATCGACGGCTTGGCCTTCAGCCAGCTCTCAGGAAGCTGGTACGGCGGCTTGCTGCCATGCTCAGCGGCATGTTTGTAGGCTCCGCCCATGGTGGTAAACCACGGCACGTTCTTGCCGTTCAGCTTGTAGCCTTCCACCGGACCGTAACTGAGACGTAGCGTGAAGGTCGCGTCAGGAGGGACCTTGAACCCTTCCTTGGCGAACAGGGCCTTGCCGATGTACCCGCCATCACGGCGCAGGACCGATTGCACTTCATCTTCATCGCGCTGGTGAATGGTGACAGCGTCCGGCTCGATTTGCCGCATCAGTACGATCAAGGGATCGTTGCTGGCCTCCACCGCAGCTTCGCCGCCTTCGTAGAGCTGCTTGCGAACCGCCACGTCGTCGAGCTTGGTCCCGTCAATCAGCTCCTTGGCGCGCTCGCCCGGAGTCTTACCAGCCAAGGCCTTCTTCACGTCTGCATTGTCGGCGCCCAGGACATCCTGCATTTCGGCCAAGCTTTCGGCCAGCAAAGCCTGCTCCAGCGATTTGTAGGTGGGAGCGGTGGAGAACAATCGCTGCTCCAGGGTGGGTAAAGCCGAATCCTGGAAACCGCGGATCCGCTGGTTGCTTGGCTTCTGCTTTTGCTCGGCCGCCCGCACGATGTCGCGGGCGAAGCGGGCGAGATCGCCGCGAAAACCACCCAGGCTATCCAGATAGCCCAAGGACTTGTAAATCTGTTTCTGGACCTCGACCGCCTTGCTGATCTCAGCCCAAGGGTCGCCGAATGCGGCGTTGAGCTTGGGATCGGAATTGACAAAGTTGTGCAGCGCCTTCTCGTCAGCCGCCTTCTTGCCCATCAGATCTTTATCGCGCAATCCGCCCTCATAACCGGTGACCGCCTTAAAGGCGTTCTGCAGGCCGAAAAAGTCGCTTTCGGCTTCGCGGGTATTTTCTTCCGACGCTGCACTGAACTTCTCCAGCATGGCGATGCGACGGGTGTAGGAATTGAGCTGCAACGGATATTGGTAATCGCGCAGGAAGCCGAGCTGGTCTGTTGTCAGCAAACGGCCAGTCCGTCCAGGGTGGCCCGAAACAAAAACCAGCTCACCTTCCTTTACGCCCACCGGCGACCACTTCAGGAAATCGTGGATCTTGGCCGGCTCTCCGTTTTCATAGGCACGGAAGAAGGAAATATCGAGATCGTAGCGGGGATACTCGAAGTTGTCGGGATCGCCACCGAAAAATGCGATCTCAAACTCCGGCGCAAACACCAGGCGAATGTCATCGTACTTCTTGTACTTATAGAGGTTGTACATGGCGCCCGAATACAAGGTGACCACATCGCACCGCACGTCGCCGGTTGAGCACTCCTTCTCCAGCGACGACATTTCTTCGCGCTGCGCCTTGCCAGCATCGGCGGTTGACATGCTCGGCTTGACCGCGGCATTCACCTTGGTAGTGACGTCCTCAATGTTTTGCAGAACGATGAACTCCACCCCCGGACATTTCGGCTCCTCCGCCCTGGTCGGGGCGTAGAACCCATTCTTCATGTAGTCCTTGCCGTTGGTGGAAAGATCGTGGATGCACTCCTGGGCGATGTGATGATTAGTAAAGATCAGCCCGTCAGGAGATACAAAAGAAGACGAGCCGTTGGGAGCGCGAGCCGAGGAAAGCCGCACATGGTCAAGCCAGGCCTGGTCGGGGGCAAAGCCGTATTTGGCCTGGACTTGGTCCTTGGGAAAAGCGTTAAACAACCACATGCCTTCGTCGGCGCAGGCGAAGCTGCCCAAGCCGAGCGTCAGCACGCACAGCAGCAGAACCAAACGTTTAATCATGATGACTCCGAACGCGAGACCCGCGTGAATGAATTATTGTCCGGTACAGGAAACTCCGGATGGGACAAGCAAACTCTTAACTATAACTCGCGAGGAAGCGCGAAACAAACCGGCAGTGGGCCAGGCTTCGATCCAACCCACTGCTGTCAACCCGAGTTGTAACAACGACAACGCGCACAGTTGCGGCGAAGCCACAGTCCAGACTCACTGATTGATGTCCTGCTTGCTTTGCCGTTGATGGACGGTTCCGGAAGCTCCGGAGTATAAGAGATAAGCACTTCAGCGCGGCTTTTCGCTCTGTCAACCGCGCCACCACCTTTGTATTTTTCAGGGCGGCGCAGTAAACCGCAAGAGGTCTTCATGTCCACGACGGCGCACGGCGGCAAGGGTCTGGAAGGCATCACCGCCGCCAATTCCAGCATCTGCTTCATCGATGGCGATCAAGGCGTGCTCGCCTATCGCGGCATCGACATCCACACCCTGGCCGATCAGTCGAACTTCGAGGAAATCTGCTATCTGCTCTGGTTTGGACACCTGCCCAACCGCGCCCAGTTGCAGGAGTTGAAGCTGGGCCTGGCACGCGAGCGCAAACTGGACGCCTCCATCATAAATATGTTGCGGCAGGCCCCCCAACACGCGCTGCCCATGGACGTTCTGCGCACCATCGTTTCGGCCCTGTCGTATTACGATCCCGAAGAGAAGGTGAACGATCACGAAGCGAACCTGCGCAAGGCGGTTCGATTGACGGCGCAAATCGCCTACGTGGTTGCCGCCTACGATCGCATCCGCAAAGGCAAGGCGCTGATCGAGCCCGACCGCTCGCTGTCCCACGCTGGCAATTTTCTCTACATGCTGAACGGCGAAATCCCGAGTGCGATGGCGGAGCGCGCCTTCGACATCGCCCTTATCCTGCACGCTGATCATGAGCTGAACGCCTCGACCTTCGCGGCCCGCGTGGTGGCCGCGACTCTCAGCGACATGCACTCAGCCGTCACCGCCGCCATTGGAGCGCTCAAAGGTCCGCTGCACGGCGGCGCTAACGAGGCGGTGTTCCGTATCCTGGAGGCCGTGGACGCGTCGGGTGCGGACCCGGTCGATTACGTGAAAGGAATGCTGGCGCAGAAGAAGAAAGTTCCCGGATTCGGGCATCGCGTGTATCACACGGAAGATCCGCGGGCCACGCATCTGCGGACGATGTCGCGCGATCTCGGACAGTCCAGCGGCAACACCAAGTGGTTCGAAATCTCGCGCAAGATCGAGGAGTTCATCGTCGCCGATCGCAAGCTCAACGCCAATGTGGATTTTTACTCCGCTTCCACCTATCACACGCTGGGCATCGATATTGATTTGTTCACGCCGGTGTTTGCCGTGTCGCGCGTGGCGGGCTGGACGGCGCACGTAATCGAGCAGCTCAGTGACAACCGCTTGATTCGCCCCCGCGCCGAGTATCAGGGCCCGCTCTATCCGAGCAAGTACGTGCCGATGGAGAAGCGGTAGGAGCAGTTGTCAGTTGCCAGTTGCCAGTATTCAGTTTGAAGATCGAGGCCAAACCAACGAGTCATGGCAAGCTCCGTCAAGCCGGGCGTTGAAACTGAGCGGCGTTAGCCTCTTCTCCGAATCGCCGCTTCCCCGCCCCGAATCTAACTAAACCGTTAGAATAGAGCCAGAAATGCATCGGGTCTACCTCGACAACAACGCCACCACCCCGCTTCTTCCCGAAGTGTTTGAGGCCATGCGTCCCTACTTCTTCGAGAAGTTTGGCAACGCGTCGTCCATTCATCAACAGGGACAGCAGGCTCGTTCCGCCGTGGAACACGCGCGCGAGCAGGTTGCCGAGTTGCTGAACTGCCGTCCGGCAGAGGTCGTATTCACCAGCGGCGGCACCGAGGGCGACAACCTGGCGCTGTTTGGCCTGATGAAGCCGGGCGATCACATCATCACCTCTGCCGTGGAGCATCACGCGGTGCTAAACGCGTGTAAGCGTCTCGAAGAGATGGGTTGCGCCGTCACCTACTTGCCGGTGGACGGCCGGGCGCTGGTCGATGCTGATGATGTGCGGCGCGCATTGCGTCCCGCGACTAAGCTCATCAGCATCATCTTGGCGAACAACGAAACCGGTGTGCTGCAACCGGCGAGCGAGATTGGCAAGATTGCCAAAGAGGCTGATGTTTACTTCCACACCGACGCAGTGCAGGCTGCCGGCAAAGTGCCACTCGATGTGAAGCAGATCGGCTGCGATCTGCTGACCATCACCGGCCATAAGATGCACGGCCCGCAAGGCGCGGGAGCGTTGTTCGTGCGCAGGGGAACGTTGCTGCAACCGATGATGTATGGCGGGCGCCACGAGCGTTCGCGCCGGGCGGGAACGGAGAACCTGGCGGGCATCGTCGGACTGGGCAAGGCGGTGGAGATTGCTCGCCAAGGATTTGCGGACGGCAGCGTGGAGCGAATGGCCGGGCTGCGCGACCGCCTGGAGCGTGGGATCGTCGAGAGTGTCGAGCAGATCGGCGTGAACAGTGGCGACGCGCCACGCGTGCCTAACACGACCAACATTTATTTCGATTGCATCGAAGGCGAGGCCATGGTGATTGCCCTCGATCTCAAGGGGCTGTCGGTTTCGACCGGAGCCGCCTGTTCGTCAGGCGCAATCGGGCCTTCGCACGTTTTGACGGCGATGGGACTCTCGCCGGATCGCGCGCGCGCCAGCATCCGCTTCAGCCTGGGCAAGCAGAACACCGCAGACGACGTGGATTTCGCCCTGTCGTTGGTGCCCGGAGTTGTGGCGAGGTTGAGGGAGATCTCGCCGGTTTACAAACGGGTGCACGCGTGAAAGGCACTCGCCTCAGCCCTGTGAGATTCACTCTAACGCTAGTTGCTAATTGCTAATTGCTAAATGCTGACTTCCAAGACCATCGCCGTGGCCATGTCCGGAGGAGTGGACTCCTCCGCCGTCGCTGCATTGCTGTACGAGCAGGGCCACACGGTCGTCGGGCTCACGCTGCAGTTGTGGAACCAGCGCCGCCTGGCCGGGCATGAGGGCATGCCGGAGTCGGTGCAAGGGCGCTGCTGCTCCATCGATGACGTTTACGATGCACGCCGCGTCGCCGAGACGCTCGGCATTCCGTACTACGTCGTCAATCAGGAGCAGCGCTTCGAGGAAGACGTGGTGCGCCCGTTCGTCTCGGAGTATCTCTCCGGGCGCACGCCCGTCCCGTGCAGTCTGTGCAATAACCATCTGAAGTTTGATCAGCTCTTGATCACCGCGCGGCAGATTGGCGCGGACCTGCTGGCCACTGGACATTACGCGCGCAATGAATTCGACGAGCGCAGCGGACGCTGGGTGTTGAAGCGCCCTGCCGACCGCGCCAAGGACCAGACCTACTTCCTCTTCGGGCTGACGCAGGAGCAGTTGAGCCGCACCCTGTTTCCGCTCGGCGAGATGCGCAAGCCCGAGGTGCGCGAGGAGGCCAGGCGCGCCGGGCTTCGGCTGTTCGAAAAGCCCGACTCGCAGGAGATTTGCTTCATTCCGGGCGGCGACTACAAGAAGTTCCTCGACGCTTATCTTGCGGAGCAGGGCGAAGAGTTTCCCGACACCGCTGGTGAACTGGTCACTACCAGCGGTGAGGTGGTCGGCGCCCACCAGGGCATTCACAACTTCACCGTGGGCCAGCGCAAGGGGCTCGGCGTGGCTACGGGCTCGCCGCTGTATGTGTTGGAAATCCGCGGAGACAAGCACCAGGTTGTGGTGGGCGGTGGCGACGAGTTGCTCTCGCGGACGTTGCGCGCCAAGGCAGTGAACTGGATCGCGATTGACGATCTGCGCGGGCCTATGCGCGTGCAGGCCAAGATTCGCCATCGCCATGAAGCTGCGGATGCCGTCCTGGAGAAGAGCGGCGACAACGAGGTGCTGGCGACGTTCGACGAACCGCAGCGCGCCATCACTCCCGGCCAAGCCGTTGTGTTCTACGACGGGGACGTAGTTGTGGGTGGCGGCTGGATAACCTAGCCGGCCCGTTCCGGTTCTCACTGTTACAATCAAGGTGCGTGGCGTCTGCCTGCGCCTTCTCTCACCCATGAAGTGTCCATTCTGCGGCTTTGAAAACGACAAAGTGGTGGATTCGCGCGAAAGCAAGGAAGGCGAATCCATCCGCCGCCGCCGCGAATGCCTGAAGTGCGAGAAGCGCTTCACCACCTATGAGCGCATCGACGAGATCCCCTACATGGTGGTCAAGAAAGACGGGCGGCGCGAAAAGTTCGAGCGCCAAAAAGTCTTGAATGGGCTGCTGCGGGCCTGCGAGAAGCGGCCTGTCTCCATGGGTAAGCTGGAGCAGATCGTCAACGATGCCGAGGGCTTCGTGGTGGACTCGCCCGATCGCGAGCGCAAGACCAGCGAGGTCGGCGAGTTGATCATGAACCGCCTGAAGCGCATTGATAAAGTCGCCTACGTGCGCTTCGCCTCGGTTTATCTCGATTTCAAAGACGTGCGCGAGTTCATGGCTGAGTTGAAGGAACTGCTCGACACCAAGGACAACACGTCCGCCAAAGCCAAGTCCGGAGACTGATTCCGGCAGTCAGATGGCAAGCAATGTCCCATAAAGTCACGTTAATACCCGGCGATGGCATCGGTCCCGAGGTGGTCAATGCGAGCGTCCGGATCCTGGAAGCTACCGGCGTCAAGTTCGAGTGGGAAAGCTTCGCGGCTGGCGCCGAAGCCTTCGAAAAGTACCAGGAGTACATCCCCAAAGAACTCACAGAGTCCATCGAGCGCACCCATGTTGGCCTGAAAGGCCCGGTGACAACGCCCATCGGCGGCGGCTTTTCCAGCATCAACGTCGCATTGCGCAGGCAATTTGAGCTGTTCGCCAACTTCCGGCCCATCATCAATCTTCCTGGTGTGCCGACGCGCTATCCTGACGTGGACCTGATTGTAGTCCGCGAAAACACCGAGGGGCTTTACTCGGGCATCGAGCACGAAGTCGTGCCGGGCGTGGTGGAAAGCCTGAAGATTATCACCGAGAAGGCTTCCACGCGCATTGCCCGGTTTGCCTTCGAGTACGCGCGGCGCGAGCATCGCAAGAAGATCCACGCCATCCATAAAGCCAACATCATGAAGCTGTCGGACGGCTTGTTCATCCGCTGTTCGCGCAATATCTCGAAAGAGTATCCCGAGATCACCTACGGCGAGCACATCGTGGACAACACCTGCATGCAACTGGTCATGAATCCCTACCAGTACGATATGTTGCTGCTGGAAAATCTTTACGGCGACATCATCTCTGATCTATGCGCAGCGTTTGTCGGCGGACTGGGCCTGGTGCCCGGCGCCAACTTCGGGCACCAGTGTGCCATCTTCGAAGCGGTGCATGGCTCGGCGCCCGACATCGCAGGCAAAGACCTGGCCAATCCGACGGCCGTGCTGCGCTCGGGCATTCTGATGCTGCGCCACCTGGGTGAAGAGAACGCCGCCAACCACATCCGCCTGGCACTGGAGAAGGTGTACACCGAGAAGAAGCACACTACGCGCGACGTGGGCGGCATCGCCGGAACCAGCGAGTTCGCCGGCGCCGTGATTGAAGCGCTGCACGCCATTCCGCCGCCCCAAGCGGAGTTGCAGGAAGTGCAGACGTAGTTTGCGGCGTTGCCCAGCAGTTGCCTCTTCGTGGATCGCAACCGCTCCTCCACGGCCGGTTTGGTACAATGTTGGCACGAGCGCCGCATGAGGATTGGGTGTTCGCCGCAGCTTTGAACCGCACCTCCTACTGAACTCGACATGAACATCCGCTCCACCAGTGACCCGTCACTTTGCGTGGACGCAACGTTTGACAGGAGCTAGTTCTGACGTCGCGACCTGGTCTGATTACCTACAATCCGGCGCACCACCGTTTCGCCATATTCCTGGCGTGCGCTACTTTTCTGTTGATCGTTGCCGGTGCGCTCGTCACCAGCCACGATGCCGGCTTGTCCGTCCCGGATTGGCCTACCTCCTTTGGCTCGCTCTACAAGATTCCTCCCATGGTCGGCGGAGTGCAGTACGAGCACACCCACCGCATGATCGCGGAGTTCACCGGCCTGCTGATCATCGTGATGGCGGTTTGGACGCAGCGCGTCGAAAAGCGCCGCTGGATGCGCATCCTGGGCTGGACGGCGCTGGCGGCTGTGGTCGGCCAGGGGATTCTCGGCGGCATCACGGTGCTCGATCTTCTGCCGTGGGCCGTCTCCACCGCGCATGCCACGCTCGCGCAGATGATCTTCGGCATCGTGATTGCGATGGCCCTGTTCACCAGCCGGAGCTGGTTGCAGGACGAACCGCCCATTCCCGAACGCGATCGCGCGCCCAGCACCCCGACTCTCGCGACACTTGCAGTAGCTTGCGTGTGGGTGCAATTGATTCTCGGCGCTGCCTTCCGCCATTCCGGCATTAAGCTCTTGCCGCACCTCGTCGGCGCGTGCGTCGTCACGGCCGTGCTCTGCTGGATGATCGTTCGCCTGCTGACGCGGTACGGCAATGTCCCGCACTTGCGCAAGCCTGCACAATTGCTGCTGGCGCTGTTGATGGTCCAACTCGGCCTCGGCTTCGCTGGGTACCTTACCCGGCTGCAATGGCGCATCGATCCACCGCAACCGATCACCGGCATTGTGATCAGCACGGTGTCGCACGTGGCTGGCGGCGCGCTGGTATTGGCCACCTGCGTGGTGCTTGCCATCCAGACCTGGCGCATGATCAACGTCCACGCTGCGGAAACGGCGCTCCAATCGGCATCACGAAAGGCCATTCCCGCATGAGCAGCGCCACTCAGCCGCTGGCTGTACCACGCGAAGGATTTGCCGCGCTCGCCCGCGACTATTCCGTCCTGATCAAAGCGCGGATCACCACGCTCATCGTGATGACCGCCTGGGCTGGCGCATATTTTGCGGCCGCCAAGTCGGGCGCCTCGTTGCTGTCGTGGACGCTGCTGCACGCGCTGATCGGCATCGGCCTGGTCAGCGGAGGCACCGCCGCCATCAACGAAGTGGTCGAGCGCGACCTCGACGCGCTGATGCGCCGCACCTCTGCCCGGCCGCTGGTCACCGGCAGCATGGGCCTGATGCACGCGTCCGTGGTCGCCTTCGGCATGACCGTCGGTGGCGTGCTCTATCTGTGGGCAACCACCAACTGGCTCACCGCCGTGCTGGCAGCGCTCACCTCGATTAGCTACCTCACGGTGTACACGCCCATGAAGCGCGTTCACCCCATCTGCACGTTTCTCGGCGCCTTTCCCGGAGCCATGCCTCCGGTGCTGGGCTGGACCGCGATTCGCGGCCGCCTCGACCCGGAAGCCTTCGTCCTGTTCGCGATCCTGTTTTTCTGGCAGTTCCCTCATTTTCATTCCATCGCGTGGCTTTACCGCGAGGACTACGAGAATGCGCGCATCCGCATGTTGCCGGTCGTCGAGAGTGATGGCCGCTCCACCGCCTTGGCCATCATGATGTACGCGCTCGCACTTGTGCCGGTATCGCTCGCGCCCACCCTGATGGGAATGGCGGGATGGACATATTTCGCCGGCGCGCTGTTGCTCGGCGGCGGCATGTTGTGGTTCAGCCTGCGCATGTGGACGATGAAGCTCGCACCCGCCGCTCCGGCGTCGAAGGCGCGCGCCCGTCACGTGCTGCAAGCTTCGGTGATCTACCTTCCGCTGCTGTTCGCGCTGATGATGCTCAACCGCGCGTAGCGGAGAGCTGTCAGCTATTAGCCCTCGGGTATCGGCTATTGGCGCTCTATCATTCCCTCCTTGCTTGTCTGACAACTGACAACTGGCCGCTGACAACTGTTTCTTGTCATCCTGAGCGAGGAGCGTAGCGACGAGTCGAAGGACCCCTATAGCGCCAACGAGACCACGCTTTGCCTGACCCTAGCCCCTGACCCCTGTTTCTTGTCATCCTGAGCGAGGACGCGTTCGCCACCTCCCTGTTTCAAAACGGCATCAACGGTGAGTGCGTCCAAAGTGGAACCTGTCCAAGAGAAAAAGGGCAATCGCCAAACCGCGATCCCCTGGGGGCGATTAGAATCGTGACATAGCCATCCATGCGAAATTCAAAGGGAGTGGATATTGGGACGCTACAACAAAGGTGACCACGTAAAGATTGAAGTCGTGGACGACAAATCTGGTGAGAGGGAATGGATGTGGTTGCTGGTGGACCATAGTGACGACAGCCGTCGCTTGGTCTTTGGCCAGCTTGATTCGGAGCCGGTCGCCATTACGGATATGCGGCTTGGTCAGGAGTTGGCAGTGAGCTACGACAACATTCGTGAACGCCGTAGGTTCGATTGATTCGAGCAGCAACACACCCCACGCTCCCATTGATGCCTAACGGCGATTCAGTTAGATCACCCCTGCCGCTTTCCACCGCACCATTGCAGGGTCAAGGTGGTAAGCAAAGAAGTTTTCGAAAGTTATTACGTTCGGCGCGTCAGCGTAATCCTGCCTTAACGCTTTGATCCGCGAGGGTACAACCAGGTAGATTCTTGATGCGAGCATGTCCTTCAGATCACGAGGCGTGACTGCTTCGTCGATGGTCGCCAAGAAGAAACCCATTCCCCGAGTTCCTTCGGTGACGATCTGCCGCCACCTCTCCCGCAGAGTGCGCTTGACTGTAAATATGATTACATCCATCGCGTTCTTGCGGAAGTGTTCGACCGAAGGCAGTATGAAATCCGGCTGACCGTTGATGACGGCTTGAGACGTGAACGGATAATTTAGAGCGACAAACAATCGGCGTATAAGCAGCTCGAAGGCCGCACCCGCACGGGGCCGACGGCCCTGTGTGAGCCCGAGGAAAAACCTGTCCAGCGCATAAAAATTCTCGCCGAGTACACGCACTAGATCGCCCGGCGTAGAACCTGACGGGAGCAAAGGAAGAAAAACTTCCGACGGAGCCGCTGCCGCGCAACAGCCTGGCCCATCCCGCCCCGGCGAGCTGGGGACGGAGTTGGATCGAAACCTGTGTCCCGTAAGGACGGCACAGGATTCCGCTTGTGCACTGAGCGTTCTCAAACCTTGACGGGTGATGTTCGTTACGGGAACAGCCGATTTTCAGCCCTAGAATGCATGTGCAAGTCCCGCGCAGCGGGACGAAACTAATTAGCCCACCGCGGAAGCGGTGGGTAACCGTTCATTTTATTTTCCGAGCCCCTTCAGGGGCGGCACAGGCGAACCATGGCCCATAGCTACGTCAGTTCCGTCTTCCACATTGTCTTCAGCACGAAACAACGCATGCAACTCATTCCCCCCGACCATCAATCCCGGCTGTGGAACTACCTAGCGGGCATTGCGCGCAATCATGGCATGCAGGTGCTCGCCGTCGGCGGCACGGGGAATCACGTCCATATACTCATGGTCCTCCCGGCTGACACGGCATTGTCAGACGCGGTACGAACCTTAAAGGCGAACTCCAGCCGATGGGTGCGGGAAACCGATCGCTTGTTTGCCTGGCAGGAAGGCTACGGCGCGTTCAGCGTCAGCCCCTCGCAACTTGATCGGGTCAAGGAATACATCGCCAATCAGCCCGCCCATCATGCCACCCGTTCGTTTGAAGACGAGTTCCTGACGATGTTGCAGGCCGCAAACATCCTTGTTGAGCCGGACCGCGTGTTTGTCTGATTGTGCCGCCCCTGAAGGGGCTTCGGCATGGTTGGGTATCGTCTACCCAGCGCTTCCGCGCTGGGCTAATCAGTTTCGCCCTTCGGGCTAGCGACCTGGTTGCCAACCCTCAAGCGCCTCCCCCCTTTGGGAAGGTGAAATTGATAACTATGCGCAGGAGCCAGCCCGTCAGGGCGGAACAAGATTAGCCCAGGACGTGACCGGGGTCCCCAACCAGCGCCAGTTTTATCGGGGTCCCCAGCAGACGCTGTCTTCGCGTCTGCTGGGGTGACTTGGCGCTCGTTGGGGTGGTTGAGTCCTGGGTGGGCTGGTTATATTGAATCCTCAGCCGGCTTCAGCCGGCGACACCATTTCTAACCAGGCGCAGGAGTGAGCCCGTCAGGGCGGAACAAGATTAGCCCAGGACGTAAGTCCTGGGTCGGCTGGTTATATGAATCCCGAGCCGGCTTCAGCCGGCGACACCTCTTTGGCAGGAAGTCCGGCAAGTCTATCAATGCGTTCCCAACCCTCAAGCGCCTCGCTTGGGGAAGGTGAAATTGATAACTATGCGCAGGAGCTAGCCCGTCAGGGCGGAACAAGATTAGCCCAGGACGTAAGTCCTGGGTAAACGCCGCAACAGAGCCCGAGCCGGCTTCAGCCGGCGGCACCTCTTTTGCAGGAAGTCCGGCAAGTCCATCAAGACATTGCCAACCCTCAAGCGCCTCCCTTTGGGAAGGTGAAATTGATAACCAGGCGCAGGAGTGAGCCCGTCAGGGCGGAACAAGATTAGCCCAGGACGTAAGTCCTGGGTGGGCTGGTTACACCAATCCCGAGCCGGCTTCAGCCGGCGACACCTCTTTTGCAGGAAGTCCGGCGAGTCTATCAAGGCGGTCCCAACCTTCAACCGCCTCCCTTGGGGAAGGTGAAATTGATAACCAGGCGCAGGAACGAGCCCGTCAGGGCGGAACAACATTAGCCCAGGACGTGACCGGGGCCCCCAAGAAGCGCCGCATTTGCGCTTCTTGGGGTGGTTGAGTCCTGGGTTAGCTGGTCATATGAATCCCGAGCCGGCTTCAGCCGGCGGCACCATTACGTGGGCGTGATTACCAGCAGGGCTCATCGTCCGCTCCCATCCTGTCCACAAAAGCAGCGGACAAGGATGGGTCACCCGGCACCCGCTTTGTCATCCCGACCGAGGACGCCGCGGCGACCGAGTGCAGGGATCTGCGGTTTTCTTTCCTGACAACTGACCCCTAGCCCCTGATCCCTGTTTCTTGTCATCCCGACCGAAGCGGAGCGGAGGGACCTGCTGTTTTCTTTCCTGACAACTAGCCCCTAGCCCCCAGCCACTGCCTTCAAGTCCTTCACCAGCCGCTGAAACGCCGCCTGATACGAATCGTGGTCCTTCCAGTTGCTGAAGTCGGGGATGAAGTACTCGCGTATCTCGCGGGCCGAGTCAATACCGATGTCGGCATCGAACAATTTCCATTGCTTGATCGCCTCAAACGGGACCAGCGTGATGGGAAACAATAACTGTTTGCCTTCCCGCTCCCGCGCATTGGCAATTTCGGTTTTGACCCAATTACTGCTCATGCTGTGCTCGGAGAGGATGAGCAGCAGCTTGTCATGCAGGCGAATGGCCTCGTCGATTTGCTCGTGCAGCTTGCGGCCTCCCTTCATTTCCTCCGGCGCGAACCAGCAGCGCACGCCTTTGGCTTGCAGGTCAGCATGGAGCCGCTCGGCAAACTCCTGGTCTTTGGTCGAATAGCTGATGAAGCAGGAGTAGAACTCGATGGGCCGCCCCACCATCGAGCCAATGTAGGTGATGAAATCGTCAGGAAGCCCGGCGCCACGGAGGAACGCCTCGGGAATTTTGCCACCAGATCGGAAGATCGTATCAACACCGATATGAGACGGGCCGTCGTGGTGCACAGTTTCGAGATTTAGGACATCACTTAGATCAACATCAGAAAACGTTGTGGCGCCTATGTGAGCGCCGTTGAAGTCGGCTCCGGCTAACTCTGCTCTGCGGATGTTTGCATGCCCCAGTTTCGCCTTGTAGAGGTTGGCTTTGGTGAGGTCAACGAGGCTGAGCTGTGCAGCGCCCAAATCAGTTTCCGAAAGATTCGCCTCGCTGAGGAGCGCTCCGCGGCAATCCGCTGCGCTAAGGTCAGCTCGCACAGCCTGAGCCCGGTTAAGACTCGCGCCATGTAGGTCCGCCCCACTCAGATCGGCCTCAGTGAGGTCTGCCTCGTCTAAATTCATAAGAGCAAGTTGAGCTCCTTGGAGATTCGCTCTGCTGAGATTCGTTCGGCCGAGTTGACGCCAAGGCTGTAACGCGTCGCTGGGGTCAAATGAAGCGAATTCCGCCTCGCCAAGGTCGAAAATTGGCCAAAGCATTCTACTCAAGTCTGGGCGTATATCAGGGTGTTTCTTCCTCCACCTGTTCCACTCTTCAGTTCCTTGCTTGAGGATTTCGAGATGTTCAGGGTTCGGCATTGCCGCGTGACCTCGCTTCCTTGCGCGATGCTAAGGATGATCTTACCGGGGTCCGACGAGCGCCGGTTTTGGCGTTCGCTGGGGTAGTTGACCGGGGTCCGGCTGTTTAGCTTTGTTGAAATCCCTTGAAGGGGTGCCGCTTCATTCCGCCGGATCGAGCTTCAACTGCTCGACCGCCGCGCCCCGCGCCTTCGGTGCCCTCTTAAACGTAGCTTCCAACAATCGCGGATACTGTACCTGCGCACCGCTCAACAACTGCTCGACGGTCAGAATCTGAATGCGCGGATACGTCCCCGTGTCGAATGCCGACTCGTCTTTGTAGAACCCGGCTTCGGCGGCCTCTTTCAGCATGGGCTTGGTCGGCTCCTCCATCGTGATCAGCACCCCGATGGCAGCCTTCTCGCGCTCGATCACGCCACGCAGATCGCGCACGTAGGCGACGTTGATGTTCTGCCCGGCTTTCACCGAAAAAATAATCTGCTTCGTCTTGCCGCTATTATCGACGTGGAAGTAGAGACGGCCATCAATGCCACGGTCCGCGCCTTTTCGTTCTTCTACCGGACGCGCCTCCACCAACCCCAGCGCCCAATATTGAAAGTGGGTGGGCTCCGTTTTCGCCAACTCACGGGCATCGGGCACTGACGTGGGTTCGCCAATCACTTCGTAGCTCTTACGAACTTCCGGACCAAATATATCGGTCAACCGCGTCTTAATCAGGTTGGTGGCGAGTGGCGTGATGTCGATGCCGATCCATCGGCGCTTCAGTCGTTGCGCCGCCACCACCGCCGTGCCACATCCGCAGAAAGGATCGAGAACAATATCGCCTTCATTGCTGCTGGCCTGGATAATTCGTTCTAGCAGAGCTTCAGGTTTTTGGGTGGGATAGCCGAGGCGCTCTTGCGCCTGAGAATTAATCGGAGCGATGTCGTCCCACAGGCTATCCACGGTTTCGCCTTCGAGCTCATCCAAGTATCGCTTCCGTTGAATTCGCCTCTCTGGATTTTCAGGAACATAGAGCCGACCTTCTCGATCCATCTTTTCCATGCGCTCGAGAGAAACAGCCCAACCATTCCGCGGAGGCATATGCCCCTTGTATTCGTACACCAGATTAGGTCGGTACGACGGACTGGTTATGTTGTCCAGGCGATAACGTCTTCCCCCTTCATCGGTATAGGTGAACTTGGTCTCGATGTAGTTCTGATTGCTAGGCCGATATTGTCGCCGAAGTTTCGCAGCCTTTGTTTTTGCGTAGTACAGAAGAATGTCGGTCGTGACCCCGAAACGGAACGCGGCAGCATTGGTCTCCCCTCTCCCTGCCTTTCGCTTCCAAACAATTTCGTTCCGGAACTGCTCCGGCCCAAAGACCGCATCCATCAGCATCTTCAAATAGTGGCTGGCCGTTGGATCGCAATGCAGATAAATCGATCCCGTCACCTTGAGCACCCGCTTCAACTCGATGAGGCGCGGAGCCATCATCGCCAGATACGCCATCATGTCGCTGTTGCGGAGGAACGTGCGAAACGCCTGCATCGCGTTCGACACCCATCCGCCGCGCTCGACGACTTCCTGATAGGCGCGTTCGGCGTCGAGGTTCCACTCCCAGGTGTCCTCGAAGGCCGTGATCTGCGATGAAGAGCGGGTACCGTCTTTCTCGGCGAAGAGGACGTTGTAATCCTGACGGCTGTTGAAGGGCGGGTCGAGGTAGATGAGATCCACCGACTCATCGCGCACGTAGCGGCGCAGCACGTCGAGATTGTCGCCGTAGAATAGTTTGTTGTCGGCCATTGAAAGCCATTCTAGTCCACTACTTATGACACGACCCGCCATTCCCATTTCGGGAGTTGGCGCAAAATAGAACGCCAATTGCTACTTTCGTAACTTGACCGCGTGGTCGAGCAGAACCATACTCTGGTTGTAGGGCAGGAACCGCCGCGCCCGGCGCTCCTGCCCATTTGTGTTTATGGAGAAGCAGTTGTCAGTAGTCAGCAGCCAGTTGCCAGTACCCAGTTGCCAGTACCCACCCTGTCGCCAAAACAGGGCGACAAGGGTGGGGCACCCGCACACAAGTTCATCCAAGATCGACTGCAAGTCCTTATTCCGCAATACTTTGCCTGCAAGTTACCGGGAATCAATACTTTACATGGGCCCGCTCAAGGTATTCAAAACAGGTAACTTATGGATGATGGTAACTCTAATGCAATCAATACTTTGCAGGCAAAGTATTCATACTAAATACTTTATTGGAGGGGGAGGGGTACTACTTATGGGTCTCACGACAATTGAAGATGTCACCCTGGAGCGTCCGGCCGACGGTCGAGAGAATACGCCAAGTCTGCCACTGGGCGACGAGGCTGAATTCTCGCTGGCAATCTGCGAGCACATCAGGCCAAGCGGGACGCGCTGCGGCATGCTCGCCTTACGCGATCAGAAGTTTTGCTATTACCACGCGAAGCTGCGCAAGACCGTACCCAAGAACAACCTGTTCGTCTTTCTGGCCAATCCAGGCCGTAAAGAGAATGACCCTTGCTACGCGTTCGAGTTTCCGTATCTGGAGGACGCGGCTGCGGTGCAGATCGCTTTCATGCAGTTCATCTACGGCGTCTCGCAACAGCGGCTGGAGCAGTGGCGGGCGAGGATGATTTTGTCGGCCTTGCACGGCGCAGCGGCCAACCTGAGGCTGATGGATGCCTCCGCTGCTTCCTACGAAAAAGTGCAGCCTGAGAAGAAGCAGCCTTCGAGCGTGAAAGTCGGAGAGGTGGAGCAGGAAGGGACTGCATGAAGGGTTCGGGACGCTTACTGAGCTCTAGACTGGCGTCAGATCGTCGCACACTACTTGCCCTCCGCTACGACCGGTGGCGGAGTTTCAACTTTTGCTTCGCGCAGATACTTGGCAGCTTCCTCGGGAGGCGTGGGGTTCTGGTAGAAGCCAGTTCCCCGCTCGAAGCCCGCCGTCTTGGTGAGCCTCGGCATGAACTCGACGTGCCAGTGGTAATGGTCCATGGCCGGCTCCTGGATAGGAGCGGTGTGAATCACCAGGTTATAGGCTGGATGGTCGAGCACCTGGTCAGCGCGCACCAGGAGGTTCTTCAAGGCCTTGGCCAATCCCTCATAAACGTGCGACGACGAATTCTCAAAAGCAGATTCGTGCCGTTTGGGCAAGATCCAGGTTTCGAAGGGGAAACGCGGCGCATAGGGAGCGACGGTCAAGAAGCTGTCGCTGTCGGCAATGACGCGCACTCCTGACTCGGTCTCCTGTCGGAGGATGTCGCAAAAAACGCAGCGCTCTTTGTAAATGTAATATTGCTTCGAGCCTTCGAGTTCCTCAATGACATGCTTGGGAACGATGGGCAACGCGATCAGTTGCCCGTGGGAATGCTCCAAGGTCGCTCCCGCCGCTATGCCATGATTCTTGAAGATGAGGATGTACTTGAAGCGGCGGTCCTTCTTCAGATCGACGATGCGGTCGCGGAACGCCCACAAAACGTCTTCAATGCGCTTGTCCGGCATGGTGGCCAAGGTAGCGCTGTGGTCCGGCGTTTCGATGATGACCTCGTGCGCCCCAATCCCGTTCATCTTGTCGAACATGCCTTCGGCCTGCCGGTTCAGGCTGCCTTCGATTCCGAGGGCGGGAAACTTGTTGGGCACCACGCGCACCGTCCAGTCCGAGGTGTCGCGCGCAGCTCCGTTGGGGCGATACGCCAGCACTTCGGGCGGCGTCTTGCTTTCATTGCCGTAGCAGAACGGGCAAAAGCCGCCCTTCAATCTCACCGGCTCACGGGTGAAGTCGGTGGGGCGTTTGGCGCGATCGGTAGAAATGATTACCCATCTTCCTATGATTGGATCTTTGCGTAACTCGGGCACGGCAGACCTCGGTCAAACCACATTCTTATCTTACGCAGCGGCGGGCGGCTCGCAAGGCAGTGTAGTTCTTCCGCGAAGAGAATCGCAAGCCGCGGGAGGACCAGAGGTTTTGACGAACGCCTGACAGAGCGAGGTATGCTTCTTGCCAATGTTCGATTTACGCTCAGGCCGGCGCAGGACCGCAACACCATCTGTCTCCGATGAACCTGGCGCGCTCGAGCACCCGCAGGTCACTGGGCAGACGATGGAGCGCAGTTCGACACTCACGACCGTCCCCGGCTGGGGCCTCTGCGCCATGGGAGCTACTGCGCTCGTCGCTACGGCAGTGGCGATGCGTCAGGGAACCATAGATGCCTGGCTGGCGGTCTGGCTGGCGGAAGCGCTGGTCGCGTTCACCATCGCGCTGTTCAGCATGCAGCGGAAGGCTTCCCGGCAGGGAGCGGACCTGCTGTCCACTGCGGGACGACGGCTGTTAATGGGAATGCTGCCGGCCCTGGCCGCCGGCGGAGTGCTCACGGCAGCGATCGTCTGGGATGGCTCCACGCGGCTGATCCCCGGCGTCTGGTTGTTGCTCTACGGAATCGGAGTGGTGCAAGCGGGCGCGTTTTCGGTGCGTGTGATGCCCGCGATGGGCATCGTGTTTGTGGTGCTCGGCGTCCTTGCCCTGCCCATGCCGTGGATGTGGGCAAACATCTTACTGGTCGCGGGTTTCGGACTGGCGCACCTCGGCTTCGGAGCTCTTATCGCCCGGAGGCATGGTGGCTAGGCAGAACGTCAATCGCGAGGCGCCGATTCTCATGTTGCGACCCATCGTGCTGCCACCCTTTCATTGACAATGGCGGCCCGCGTGGTCTATCCTTAAATCTTTCGTAGTCCTGCGTTTGCCCGCCAGTAAGTTTCCTAGCGCGTTCAGCGCCAGAACTCAGCGGCTCTTTCGCGGTTTTCAACTATTTTGGGAGATTCAACCGATGTCAACCTATTTCCCCAAGGGGGAAATTGCGCGCAAGTGGTTTGTCATTGATGCCGACGGCCAGACGCTGGGCCGGCTGGCCAGCCGTATCGCGCGCATCCTCTCTGGCAAGGACAGCCCCAAGTACACGCCCTTTATGGACTGCGGGGACCATGTCATCGTGATCAATGCCGACAAGGTCCGCATCACCGGCCTCAAGGCCGACAACAAGATCTATTACCACTACTCTGGCTTTCCGGGCGGCATAAAAGCCGAGGAATACAAGAAGCGCTTTCAGCGCAAGCCGGAGCAGATTGTGGAAGAGGCCATCACCGGCATGTTACCGCATACCAAGCTGGGACGTGCCATGGCCGGCAAGCTGAAGGTTTACCGGGGCGACAAGCATCCGCACGCGGCGCAGAAGCCCGAAGTCATGGCTGCCGCAGCCGCCAAGCGCGCCTAGCGCGATTCAGGGCGAGGCCCGGCTTCGCCGATCAATTTTATAGGGAAGGATCAAAGGGAGCACGCGTCTCCCGACGGACAAACGATGGCAGATCAGGTTCAGTACTACGGAACGGGACGCCGCAAGTCGAGCGTGGCCCGGGTGTTTCTTCGCCCCGGCAGCGGCGAGTTCACGGTCAACGGGAAACCGTTTGAGGCATACTTCGTGACTGCGGCCCAGCGCATTATGGCCAAGTCGGCGATGGTGCTCACCGAAACCACCACCAGCTTCAACGTGCTTTGCACGGTTGACGGCGGGGGCGTGAATGGCCAGGCGGGCGCGGTGCGCATGGGAACGGCGCGCGCGCTGCAGGAGTTTAATCCCGAGCTGCGGCCCAAGTTGAAGGCCGAAGGCTTTCTGCGTCGCGACGCTCGCGGCAAAGAGCGCAAGAAGTACGGGCAGAAGGGCGCTCGTAAGCGGTTCCAGTTCTCGAAGCGGTAAAAAAGCAGTTGTCAGTAGCCAGTAGCCAGTAGCCAGTTGTCAGAAGACCGACAATTGATTTTCCTGACAACTGATAACTGGCAACCGGCAACTGCATTTCATTCTTCTCGCACCCGCTGTAAGCGACGAACGGGGCGGGTTACGGGAAAGCAATCCAGAGCGACCCGGCCAGGTGCACAACGCCGCAGCCGCCGCAAAGGATGCAAGCCAACCTAGGAGGTAGCTTGGCAAATATCACGATGAAGGAGTTGCTCGAAGCCGGCGTTCACTTCGGGCACCAGACGAAACGTTGGAACCCGAAGATGAAGGAATATATCTTTGGCGAGCGCAACGGAATTTATATCATCGACCTGCAGAAGACGCTGAAGATGTTCAAAGAGGCGTCCAAGTTCGTGCAGGACATGGCTGCCGAAGGCAAGCTGGTGCTGTTCGTGGGCACCAAGCGCCAGGCGCAGGATGCGATCGCCGAAGAAGCGACGCGCTGCGGCATGTTCTACGTCAACCAGCGCTGGCTGGGCGGACTGCTCACCAACTGGGTGACCGTGCAGAAATCGGTGAAGCGGCTGAAGGAACTCGATGAGATGGCCACCGACGGCCGTTACGAGCTGCTACCGAAAAAAGAAGTGGTGAAGCTGGAACGCGAGCGCAAGCACCTGCAGGCCAACCTGGCCGGTATCAAGAACCTGAACCGCCTGCCCGACGCGCTGTTCGTGATCGACTCCAACAAGGAGCAGATTGCGGTGAAGGAAGCGCGCAAGCTGGGAATTCCGGTGGTTGCCGTGGTGGACACCAATTGCGATCCCAGCGAGGTGGATTACATTATTCCCGGCAACGATGACGCCCTGCGTGCCATCCGCCTGTTCGCCTCCAAGGTTGCCGATTCGGTGGTCGAGGGTTCGCAGGCTGCCACCGACAAGCAGATGGCAGACATCGCCTCCGGTGTGCAGTACAGCCCGGATGCCGAGGCTGCCGCTGCCAGTCCGGAAGAGGGCGAAACGGCTGCGGCTCCCGAGGAGACCGGCGAGGCCGAAGAAGTCAGTATGGAAGAAGTGCTGGGCAAGGGTGGCCGGCGCGCCGCCGCTGAGAATACCAGCGCCTAGCAACAGTTCGAGACGACGAGTGGTTCCATGGCCCGCGCGTCATTGCAGCGCGGGCTGTTTGTTATAGAAGACGCTTTTCGACCTGCGCTCTTCGCGGCGAGAAGCGAACGGCGAATGGCGAAGAGCGAAAAGGATTTGCCGAAAGATGAGCACTACAACCGTGAACATTACTGCCGCACAAGTGAAAGAACTTCGGGAGAAGACCAACGCTCCCATGATGGATTGCAAGCACGCGCTGACCGAATCCAAGGGCGATATGGAAGGCGCCATCGTCATTCTGCGCAAGAAGGGCGTGGCCACCGCCGCCAAGAAGGCGACCCGCGCCACCAGCGAGGGTACGGTGACCAGCTACATCCACGCCGGAGGAAAGATCGGGGTGCTGGTGGAGGTGAATTGCGAGAGCGATTTCGTGGCCCGTACCGACGACTTCAAGACCCTGGTGCACGATATCGCCATGCACATCGCCGCCACCGATCCGCGCTACATCCGCAAGCAAGACGTGAGCGCCGATGCCTTCGAAAAAGAGAAGGACATCTACCGCGCCCAGGCGGCCCAGACGGGCAAGCCCGCGCCGGTGATCGAGAAGATCGTCGAAGGCAAGATGGGCAAGTTCTATGAGGAGGTCTGCCTGTACGAGCAGCCCTTCATCAAGGACCAGACCATGACCGTGCACCAGCTTATCGCCACCGTCGTAGGCAAGCTGGGCGAGAACATCTCGGTGCGGCGGTTCGCCCGCTTCAAGGTGGGCGACGTCGGCGAGACCATCGCCATCAGCAAGGCGGCGGAAGCCACCACCGAGTAAGAACTCGCGGCCATTTGGCCGATGTGATCAAGCGGGGCGGGACACGGGTTCCGTCCTGTTGCTTTCGGTGAGTAGGCAGATTATTTTGTGATCAATACAAGCCCGACGCACGGTGTTTACCTTCCGGCCAACCAACTCTGGGCCTCGTCCCACTTGGAGCCATTCTGTTATTGTCGAACAGCAGGAGTGCGCTTATAGTACGCACAGGATCGAGGGATAGCTCTTGGGTACGACGACACAATCAACCGTGACGGCTCGGCCCTCGTTCGAGGGTGCGGATAATACGAAAGGCGCGCTCGAAGAGCTTCTTGAACTGAATCGGTATTACCGGGAGCACCCTTGGCCAGGAGAATACGCGAACACAACGCACCGACTTACCCATGGTGACGCACGCGACCTTTCCTCGATCGCATCCGAAAGCGTCCACTTGATCGTCACGTCACCTCCATACTGGACGCTCAAGGAATACGCACCGAATCCGAACCAGCTGGGGGCAATGGACAATTACGTAGCTTTCCTTGGTGAGCTCGACAAGGTGTGGAACGAGTGCGTGAGGGTATTGGTGCCAGGAGGCCGGATTTGTTGTGTGGTCGGCGATGTTTGCATCCCTCGCAAAAAAATTGGCCGGCATCACGTTGTACCTCTGCATGCTGATATCCTCGTACGCTCTCGCGCCTTGGGTTTGGACGCGCTCACTCCCATTCTTTGGTTCAAGATAGCGAATGGCTCTACCGAGGCCGAAGGAAACGGTTCAGGTTTTTATGGCAAACCGTATCAACCGGGAGCCATCGTCAAGAATGACTTTGAGTACATTCTGTTTCTGCGAAAGGGCGGAGCTTATCGATCTCCATCGCACATTCAAAAAGTACTTTCCATGCTTAACCGCGACGAGATGAAAAGCTGGCTTAGGACCGCTTGGGGCGATATTAAGGGCGAATCAACAAGAAACGGCCATCCCGCTCCGTTCCCCACGGCATTGGCCGAAAGGCTTATTCGGATGTTCTCTTTCGCTGGTGACACGGTGCTTGATCCTTTTGTTGGTACTGGCAGCACCATCATTGGCGCGATGAGCTCGGGTCGCAATAGCATCGGAATCGATATTGAACCCAAATACCTTGCCATTGCCGCCGACCGCATGCGTCGCACTTTAATGCTTCAGCCCGCGCAGCCGTTGTTCCAGCTGCATCTTGCGATTTCTGGTACGAGATGACTTCCGCGGACTATGCGCTCCTCCGAGCTTTCAAAAACCTCTTCGCAGAAACGCGCTACCTTCATCGAAAATCAAACCTCGGAGACTGGGTTGCTTCATACCTGTACGAGGACCTGTACGGGCTTAACAAGTCGGACCGTCTAGCCGAACGCGTGCGAGATGGTCTGACAGTCGTGAACGTGCAGAATACAACCGTTGGAATAGTGAGACGGCGCGGCGACGGCACCTTCGGTGAGGCGGTTCCTTCAGAAGTGCCTATTCCTGAGCCAGGGTTCCATGTCTCACGTGGTCCTGTTGCTACCATCGAGATCGGAACGGAAGTCAAGATCCTCGCCAAGGCGATGATCAAGCAGATTGATCGCGTGATCGGTGATCTGGTGAGACAAGCCGAACAATTTAAGCTGCGAGGCGGAAATCCAATTTGCGTAGCCATCGTGGGTGTCAACAGCGCGGACGCTTATACGTCTTATGAAGGTAGCCGCGAGTTTCAAACCGATGGAAAGAAATACAAGCATCCGGCGCAGGAAGCGTATGACGCGATTGCAAGGCTCCGACAGCGTGTCACAACCTTTGACGAACTGCTAATTATTCCTTTCACTGCGACTAATGTCCCTCCGTACCCGTTCTTCTGGGTGAATGAGGCAGTGACAATCATGGAATACTCTGCCCTTTTGACGCGGGTCTCTCGTGAGTACGACCGTCGCTTTCGGTAACTGTTTGTTTCTAACTGAGACCCTCCTCCCGTGCTAAAATTTGACCAAATGCTCGCGAGAGAAGTTTTGTCTTGATCGAGATAGCGCCGTCCATATTGTCGGCTGATTTCGCCCGCCTGGCCGAGGATGCCAAGGAGGCGGTGCGAGGGGGCGCCACCCTGCTCCATGTGGATGTCATGGACGGCCATTTTGTGCCCAATATCACGATCGGGCCTCCCGTGGTCGCGTCCCTGCGTAAAGCCGTGGACGTTCCGCTGGACTGTCACCTGATGATCGAGAATCCCGATGATTACATCCCGGCTTTCGCCGACGCCGGGGCCAACTGGATCTCGGTGCATCAGGAAGTGTGCCGCCACCTGAACCGCACTCTGAACCTGATTCGGAGCCACGGCATGCAGGTCGGCGTGGTGCTCAATCCAGCGACACCGGTACAAACGCTCGGCGAGGTGCTCGACCTGGTGGACTACATCCTGGTGATGTCGGTCAATCCGGGTTTTGGCGGGCAGAAGTTCATTCCCGGGGCTCTGGAAAAGGTCCGTAAGCTGGCCACCATGCGCGCCGCCAAGGGACTGAACTACCGCATTGAAATCGATGGCGGCGTGGACCTGGCAACGATCGGACCGGCGGTCCGCGCCGGAGTAGAAATTTTCGTTGCCGGCAGTTACGTGTTCGGCCACGGCGATCCGGCCCGAAAGGTGGAGGGGTTGCTGAAGGCGGCCCAGGAAGCCACCTTGTTGCGCGCCTAGTCGTGGAATGCAGGATTTCCCAGAGGTGTTTAGGATGTTTCGTCGCGTCATCATCGCGTTTTCGATAGCTGCCATGCTGCTGACCCTCGGATGCAGCAACAAGAAAGTCCAGAATCCAATTGCCCACATCGACTCGAAGCAGCCGGACAAGGTGCTGTTCGACCGCGCCATGGACGCGATGAAGCACAACAAGTACGACGTCGCCCGGCTCAGCCTGCAGACCCTGATCAATACCTATCCGGATTCCGAGTACGTGGCGCGCGCCAAACTGGCCATTGGCGACTCCTGGTATGCGGAAGGCGGCGCGGCTGCCATGACCCAGGCGGAAAGCGAGTACAAGGACTTCATTACCTTCTTTCCGAATATGCCCGAGGCTGCCGAAGCGCAGATGAAGATCGGCAACATCCACTACAAGGAGATGGAAAAGGCGGACCGCGATCCCACGCACGCCCGCCGCGCCGAGGAGGAGTATCGCCAGCTTATCTTGCAGTTTCCCGACAGCCCGCTGGTGCCACAGGCCAAGCATCGCCTGCTGGAGGTGCAGGAAGTGCTGGCCGATCGCGAGTACATGGTCGGGCACTTCTACTTTTTGCGCGAGGTGTATCCGGCAGCCATTGCGCGCCTGAAGTCGGTGGCCGATACTTACCCGCTATACAGCGGAGCTGACCAGGCCCTGTATGAATTGGGCAACTCCTACGAAAAGGAAGTCGAACTCATTCGCCGCTCGAAACTGCTGGAAGTGTCGAAAGGTGTGTTGATCAAGCAGTACACCGAAGGAGCTATCGCCGCCTACGACCGTATCCTTACCCGCTACCCTCTGGAAGCGCGCGCCGACGATGCCAAGAAGCGGTTGCAGGCAATGAAGCAACCGGTCCCACATGCCACCGAGGCCGCCATTGCTCAAGATAAAGCTGAGATGGCCAGCCGCGGCTCGCTGGGACATTTGGACAAGTTGATGGAGAACTTCCACAAGGGTCCGGACGTATCGGATGCTACCAAGGTCGGCGAACCGACACTGGTTGATCCCAAGCAGGTCAGCGCGCCGGATATGGTGCGCGCTGCGAATAGCAGCATCGTCGGCAGTCTGAGCGGTTCCAATAAGGTAGGAGTCGAGCGCGTAGAGAACGGCGCCGTTCCCGCCGCGAACGCTCCCGTTCCGCGCTCTGACGCCGAAGGAGCGGCGCCTGCCGGGTCCATTCCCACCACGGGCAATGCTGCTGGCGCTACCCCCGGGACTGCGCCGGCCGAGCCTGCATCGAGCGGCGCTGGGAATGGCGCACCCTCCAACCCAGCCTCAGACGGTAGCGCAGTTCCTGAAATGAAGAACGACTTGCAGCCCGCAGCCGCAACTCCTCCGTCCGGCGCGACTACTCCGCCGCCTGGACAAGGTAACGATGCCGCTGCTGCGTCCTCCAGTTCCGACAACAGCACGCAGCCGGCGCCCGCGGCCAGCAGTGGTTCAGCGCAACAGTCCGCGCCCCCAACCGATGCCAACAAGGAAAGCTCATCGAATAAAAAGAAGAAGCATCATTGGCCGTTCTGACGGCGAGATTGGTCGAGAGCGCAGCTTCGGCTGCGCTTTTCTTTTGCATCTTGCCGGCTGACTACTGGCTACTGACTACTGACCACCCTTCCTTGTAATATCGAAGTCGAAGCTTCACTCGCAGAACGGATTGCAATGCCTCACGATCTTCCCAAGGCCTACGAACCGGGCGCCATTGAACCGCGTTGGGCCGAATACTGGGTGCACGAAAAGCTGTTCCACGTGGAACTCCCCAGCGACCCTGGCCAGCCCACCTTCACGGTGACCCTGCCGCCGCCCAACGTCACCGGTAACCTGCACATGGGCCACATGTTAGAGCACACCGAGATCGACATCATCGTGCGCTGGAAGCGCATGCAGGGACTGCGCACGCTGTGGTTGCCGGGCACCGATCACGCCGGCATCGCCACCCAGTTGATGGTGGAACGCCAGCTTGCTGCCGAAGGCAAGAACCGCCGCGACCTGGGCCGCGAGGCGTTCATCGCGCGCGTCTGGGACTGGAAGCAGCACTATGGCGGAGTCATTCTGCAACAGATGAAGCGCCTGGGCGCTTCGGTGGACTGGTCACGCGAATACTTCACCATGGACGAGCGCATGTCCCGCGCCGTGCGCGAGGCCTTCGTCCGGCTGCATGAAGAAGGGCTGATCTATCGCGGCAAGTACATCGTGAACTGGTGTCCGCGTTGCGTCACCGCCGTCTCCGACCTCGAAGTCGTGCACGAAGACACGCCGGGCAAGATTTACGAAATCCGTTATCCCGTAGTCGGTTCCACAAACGAGTACATCGTGGTCGCCACCACGCGTCCCGAGACCATGTTGGGAGACACCGCGGTCGCGGTGAACTCCGCCGACGAGCGCTACCGTCATCTTCACGGCAAGAAAGTTCTGCTGCCGCTGATGAATCGCGAGATCCCCATCATCACCGACGACATCCTCGCCAATCCTGAGTTCGGGACCGGCGCGGTGAAGGTCACGCCGTCGCACGATCCCAACGATTTCGAGGCAGGCCTCCGCAACAACCTGCCGCAGATTGGCGTGATGAACGAAGTCGCGCAGATGAACGAGAATGCTGGAGCCTACAAGGGACTGGACCGCTTCGAGGCGCGGCAGAAGGTGCTGGAAGACCTTGAGCAAGGCGGCTTCCTGGTCGGCACGAAGGACTACGTTGTTCCGCTGGGCAAATGCGGTCGCTGCAAGACCATCGTCGAGCCGCGGCTTTCGACGCAGTGGTTCGTCAAGATCCAGCCGCTGGCCGACCGTGCCATCGCGGTGGTGGAGAACGGCGACGTCAAGTTCGTGCCGGAGAATTACTCCAAGACCTATTTCGAGTGGATGCGCAACATTCACGACTGGTGCATCTCGCGGCAATTGTGGTGGGGACATCGCATTCCCGCCTGGCATTGCAAAGATTGCTCCGAAATCATGGTCGCGCGGGAGACGCCCACCCAATGCACCAGGTGCGGCGGCAGCCTTCTGGAGCAAGACAGCGACGTGCTCGACACCTGGTTTTCGTCGGGCCTGTTGCCGTGCTCGGCGCTGGGTTGGCCTGACCGCACGCCGGACCTCGACGCCTTCTATCCCACGACGCTGCTGATCACCGGTTTCGACATCCTGTTCTTCTGGGTGGCGCGCATGATCATGCTGAACTGCCACTTCATGCGTGGGCACAAGCAGGGTGACGTGCCCTTCCACAACGTGTACATCCACGCGCTAGTGCGAGACGCCGAGCGCCAGAAGATGTCGAAGACCAAGGGCAACGTGATGGATCCCATCGAGATCATCGAGCAGTACGGCACCGACGCCGTGCGCTTCACGCTGGCCTCGATGGCAGCCCCGGGCACCGACATCGCGTTTTCGGAGAGCCGCACCCAGAGCTATCGCGCCTTCGCCAACAAGATTTGGAATGCCGCGCGCTTCCTGTTCATGAACGTGGACCGGGCGCAGGAGGCCGGCCTGTGGTCGCTGGCAGACTTCCAATCGTTAACGAATTCGAGTGCCGACTTCAACGCCAAGGGAGTTTCCGGCTTCAAGGCTGGAACCCTCGAGGACCGCTGGATTCTTTCGCGCTTCAATCGGGTTGCGCAACAGATGCACGAAGCGCTGGAGGCATACCGCTTCCATGAAGCGGCGCACGTGGTCTATCACTTCTTTTGGGGCGAATACTGCGACTGGTATCTGGAGCTGATCAAGCCGCGCCTGGCCGGCACCGATCGCGATCAACCGGGGTCCCCGACGAGCGCCGGTTTTGCGCGCGGCGGGGTGGAAGTTCGCACCGCGTATGCGAATCTGATCAGCATCTTCGAAGGCGCGCTGCGCATGTTGTCGCCGTTCATGCCCTTCATTACCGAAGAGCTCTGGCATGCGGTGTACGATGGCAAACCGCCGCTCAAATCGATTGCGCTGGCCGCGTATCCCAGGATTGACCCGTCGCAGGTGGACGCAGACGCCGAAACCGAGATGGCGATCATGCAGGATTTGATCGAAGGCGTGCGCAACATCCGGGCTGAATTGAAGATCGAACCCAAGCAGAAGGTGGCGATTGAGATCTTCGCGGACAGCGACATTCGTTCCTTGATCGAGCGCAACCGTGGGGCGGTGGAGCGGTTGGCGAATGTAGAAGCGATTACCTTCGTTGGGTCGTCGCTGTCCAAGTCTGCGGGCGCGCGCAGCACCGCCCGCTTCGATGTGCGGGTGCTCTATGAGCGCAAGATGGATGCGACCGCCGAACGCGACCGCCTCAGCAAAGAGCTGACGCGGCTGACGCAGGAGTTGACGCGTGCGACTGCGCAGTTGAACAATGACGCCTTCCTGGCCAAAGCCCCGGCACACGTGGTCGAGGGATTGAGGAAGCGCAAAGGCGAAGTCGAAATGTTGGTCCAGAAGGCAAACGAAGCGTTGGGAGAGCTAGGCGCTTAAGCCTCCGGGGAGATCGATCATGGATTGGGCAAGCCGCAGGATCACCGCCATCCTGGAAAACGCATTGCAGGAAGATCGCGCCACTCGTGATGCCACCACCTACGCGTGCATCGATCCCAACCAGCGCGCCTCCGGCATCATTCTCGCCAAGCAGGACTGCGTGCTCTCCGGGCTGGGCTGCATCCCGCGCATCCTGAACGTCTTCGCCAGGCTGGACGGCACCGTCACGTCGCATCCCGAGGTCACCAGTCACACCGAAATCTTCGACGGCGTGCGCGTGCGCAAAGGACAATCGATTGCGGTCATTGTCCACAATGCGCGGGTGATATTGTCTTGCGAGCGTGTGATCTTGAATCTCATGCAGCGCATGAGCGGCATTGCTACGCTGACACGCCGCTACGTGGACGCAGTTGAGGGCACCGGCACGGTGATCCTGGACACCCGCAAGACTGCGCCGGGCCTGCGCGTGCTGGACAAGTACGCGGTGAGCTGCGGCGGGGGCATCAACCATCGCCTCGACCTCAGCGATGGTGTGCTCATCAAGAACAATCACATTGCGCTCGCCGGTGGGGCCGTGGCTGCGCTGCAACGCGCGCTGCACAATCGGCGCGGCCCGCAGATCGTCGAAATTGAGGTGCGCTCGCTACCCGAACTTGAGGCTGTTCTGGAGCATGGCGCCGAAGCGGTCTTGCTCGACAATATGTCTCCGGAGGATGTTCGCCAAGCGGTGGAGCGCGTCCGGCAACTGGATCGGGATGTGCCGCTGGAAGCCTCGGGCGGAATCACCCTGGAAAACGTCCGCACCTACGCCGAAACTGGAGTGAACTTCATTTCGGTGGGAGCCTTGACCCATTCCGCCCCGGCGGTGGACCTGAGCATGAGGATCGCTCCGGCGTAAGCAGCCTTCAGCTGTCAGCCGTCAGCTCTCGGCCTACAACTCTGTCCTCCTGAGCGAGCCCGCTCAACGGGCGAGTCGAAGGAGCCCTATATTCCCTACTGATCTTTACCGCGCCGAAGGCCTGCGGTCGGGATTGGTTGTGATATGGGGGCTGTTCACAACAGTAATCACAGGTTTTCCGCCAGTACTGCGGTATTATTGCAGTCAGACCTAGGCTTTGGACAGGTCAAGAATGCCCGAGTACACGTACATTCGGCGCTCAATAAAGATCCTGCTTCTTGTGATCCAGTGCGCTTCTGTTGGCTTTGCAGTTGGCACTCTCGCCCATTATTTGGGTTTCGGACTCTCGGGCGGCGGATCTGAATTATGGAACTTGAAGGCTCTAGAGTTTGCATCCGTAGAAGGCGGGATGCCCGGTGGAGTACTCGGATTGCTAGTGGCTGTTCCAACGTATTATCTGATTCTGCACGGTCGCGCCTCGGCCAAAGAATGGGCAATCCTTATCGGCGTCACATTCGCCACAGCGACGATTGCGGTCATCGTAGCAGGTGCGCTGACCCTTGGCATCACACCTATGGCGACCGTGACCACAGCGGTCATCCTCAGGTCGAACTGACCCGCTGCCTTGGGCACAGCAAGTGCCGGGTGCATGTCCATTTTCTGCTGATATCGTCAATATACAGTTCATCGGACACTACTGCCCCTAGTCAATCGACGTAATATCCCCATATCACAACTGATCCTACCCAATCTCTCCCTATTCGCGCATAATCGTTCTATCGCCCGGACCGCGCCAACCCGCACCGACCTGCCGCCCGACGGTTCCACCGACGCGCGCCTGGGCCGCATTGTGCGCCTGCTCAGCGACAACGCGACGGTCGTCATCAGCGGCACCCGCATTGCCGAGGAACTGGGCACCACCCGCTCCGAGGTGTGGCGCGCGGTGCAGCATCTGCGCGAGATGGGCCTCCAGATCACGGGTCATCCCGCGACTGGCTATCAACTGGAATCTGTGCCCGACCTTCTGCTTCCCGACATCTTGAGCCCAATGCTGAAGGGCACCATCTTCGCCTCGCGCATTCATCATTACTTCCGCATTGGCTCAACCAATGTGACGGCGATGCAAGCGGCGAGCAGCGGTGAGCCGGAAGGCGCTGTCTTTCTGGCCGAGGAGCAGACCGCCGGGCGTGGACGCGCCGGCCATAGCTGGGAATCGGCGCAGTCGGTGGGCATCTACTGCTCGGTGGTGCTGCGGCCGGTCTTGTCGCCGGCTGATGCCTTGCTGCTCTCGCTGATCGCCGGCATCGCAGTGGCGGAAGCGGTGGAACACGCCACCGGTTTGCATCCCGATTTGCGCTGGCCCAACGACGCCCTGCTCGGCGAGCTCAAGTTTTGCGGCATTCTGACCGAGATGAATTCCGAGCCCACGCGGGTGCACTACGTGGTGGTCGGCATCGGGATCAACGTAAACCAGGCGTCGTTCGCGGGCGAGTTGGAACCGATTGCGACATCGCTGCGCATGGAAAGCGGGCGCACTTGGTCGCGCGTCGAACTGGCCGCGGCTCTGCTAAAATCCCTCGACAGCGAGTACCGCAAGCTCGCACAAGGCGGCCCCACTGCGCGCTCTTCCATCCTGCGAAGGTTTGAAGAGCGCTCCTCGTATGCCCGCTCGCGTCAGGTGCACGTTGAAGCGAGTGGCGGCGGTTATGACGGGGTCACGGAAGGGCTGGACGATCGCGGCTTTCTGCTGGTGCGCACCGAGTCGGGTCTGCGCACCGTGCTTTCGGGAGACGTTCGCGCGCTCAGCGGGAAATAAGCCATGCTGCTTGTCATTGACGTAGGTAATACCAACACGGTGCTGGGCGTTTTCGAGGCCAAGTCTGCCAAACCGGGCGCTGGCCGCCTGCTCGCGCACTGGCGGGTTTCCACCATCAAGACCCAGATGGTGGACGAGTACGGTGTCCTCTTTCGCAACTTGTTTGCCATGCACGGGCTCGAGGTCAGCTCGGTGCAGGGCATTGTGATTTCGTCGGTGGTGCCGCCGCTCGACTCCACCTTGCGCGAGGTGTGCGAGCGCTACTTCCACACGCGCCCGCTGTTCATCGAACCCGGCGTCAAGACCGGCATGCCGGTGCACTACGACAATCCCGCGGACGTGGGCGCCGACCGCATCGTCAACAGCGTGGCCGCGTTCGAGAAGTACGGCGGCCCGTGCATCGTGGTGGATTTCGGCACCGCAACGACGTTCGACGTGGTCTCGCGCAAGGGTGAGTACCTGGGCGGTGTCATCACTCCGGGAATCGGGATTTCGGCCGAGGCACTTTTTGAGCACACCGCGCGCTTGCCTCGCGTGGACGTCCGCAAGCCCCCCCGGGTGCTGGCAACCAACACCGTTAACAGTCTTCAGTCGGGTCTTTACTACGGCTACCTCGGGCTGATCGACGGAATTCTGGAGCGGCTCATTGCCGAGTTGGACGAGAACGTCAACATTGTTGCCACCGGCGGCCTGGCGCCGCTGATGGGCGGAGGATCTAAATATATTCGCGAGATTGACGACCTGCTCACGCTGGAGGGACTGCGCATTATCTACGAGCGCAACCAGGCGCATGCGCGCCGCCGTAATGAGCACGCCGCCGGAGACGAAACGCCGGAAGGCAGCAGCGCGCGCGAGACGATATGTACTGTGCCCAAGCCCGATTGAGGCGTTTCGTTCCTTTACAACGACTTTTCAGCCGTCTGTTCAGCTCCGCTGGGCCTCTCGATGGAAACCTACTTCAACTACTTTACCGAGATCGAGGAGCACTTCCAGCGCCGCCGGGGCACGTTGCTGCTGCTGTCGCCGCTCGACTGGGCGCTGATGGAGACCTGGAAGAATGCAGGCGTTCCGCTGGAAGCCGTGCTGCGCGGCATTGATGCCACCTTCGAAAAGTGGGAACGGCGTCCGAAGCGATTTCAAAAGGTGAATGGCCTTGCCTACTGCTCGCAGGAAGTGCTGACTTCGACGGATGAGATGAAGGAAGCCGCCGTAGGTGCGGCCCCAAGCGAAAGGAAGAACACGGGACTGGACCACGCGGCCGTGGTGGAGTACCTGAATCGCAACGCCGAGCAGCTCGATCGCCTACAATTACCAGCGACGGCGCAAACGCTGGCGCAAGAGACTGCCTCGACCTTGCGCACTCTGGCGGGTTCGTTGTCGCAGGACCGCCTGTTGCTGTCGATGGAAGACTTGGAGCGGCGACTGACTGTAGCGGAAGAAAAAATTTTGGCCGCGCTGCTGGCGGCAACGCCGGATGACATTTTACTCGCGGTACGCACCGAAGCTGACCGTGACTTGGCGCCCTATCGCCGCAAGATGAGCGCGCCGCAAATCGAGCAGCTTCACAAACAATATGTCCACAAGCGGGTATTGGAGCAGTACCACGTCCCCCGATTAAGCTTGTTCTATATGTAGGAGTCGAAGGTATGCTGTAAAGGGGCGCGTCTTCCGACGTGCCGTCTGGTATGGTCCGCCTTTGCACATAGAGATCGAAAAACTGATATACGGTGGCGATGGCCTGGCACGCATGCCCGCCGACGCCCAGGGCCGCGGCAAAACGGTCTTCGTGCCGTTTGTGCTGCCGGGCGAGCAGGTCGAAATCTCGGTCATCGAGAGCCGCTCCGGCTTCGCTCGCGCCAAACTGGAAAAGGTGGTGACGCCTTCCCCCGATCGGATCGAGCCGGATTGTCCGTACTTCGGCGGCTGCGGCGGCTGCCATTACCAGCACATGAGCTACGAAGTGCAGTTGCGGCAGAAGGCCGGAATTCTGCACGAGACGCTGCGCCGCACCGCCAAGCTTGAACTTCAGCAGGAAATTCAGCTCCACCCTTCGCCGCCGTGGAACTATCGCAACCGCACCCGCATGCATGTGCGGCACACGCCTGAGTTTGCGCTGGGCTTTTACCGTTACAACTCCCACGATGTGCTTCCGGTGGAGGCCTGTCCCATCAGTTCGCCCCTGATCAACCAGGCGGTCGCTGCAGTGTGGACCCTCGGTCGCGATGGCGCCGTTCCGGAGATCCTGCACGGCCTGCAATTCTTTGCCAACCACGATGACACGCTGCTTCTGGTGGACGCTTACATCTGGCCCGGCGTGGATCCGGCAGCATTACAGCCGCTGGCCGCAGCCTTGCGCAGCGCGTTGCCGGGGGTGGTCGGAGTCGTAATGTTCCCGGCCTCTTCCATCGAAAGCGAGAGCCGGGAGCGTGCCCTGCGCACCGCCAATCATCCCGAAATTGCGCCGGCCGTAGGCCATAATTGCTTGATGTACCACGCTGTAGGACAGCAGCACCGGGTCAGTGGCGGATCGTTCTTTCAGACCAATCGCCACCTGGTGGACACGCTGGCGCAGGTGGCGACAGCCGACCGCGGTGGACAGCTAGCACTCGATCTCTATGCCGGTGTCGGCCTGTTTACGCTGCCGCTGGCTGGTAAGTTCGACCAGGTGCTGGCGGTGGAATCGTCCCAGGACGCGTTAGCCGATCTGCGCCTCAACGTTCCCACCAATGTGAAATGCACTCATGCGACCGCCGAACGCTTTCTGCTCGAGCGCGGTCCCAAGCTGGCGCCCGACCTGATCGTGGTCGATCCACCGCGGGCCGGGCTGGGGGAAAAAACCGCCGCCGCCCTGGGCCGCATGTCCGTCTCCCATGTGACCTACGTCTCATGTGATCCGGCAACCCTGTCGCGCGACCTTCGTCTGCTGTTAGAATCAGGTTTTCGGGTCGAGCAGGCGCACCTTGTGGATATGTTCCCGCAGACCTTTCACCTGGAAACCGTTCTGCATCTGGTGCGCTGACCCTCGACGACTCGCCCGGAGGACCAATGTACGCGCTCGCCATCCTTCGCTATCGCAAGCCGCTGGAAGAAGTTTTGCAGCACGTGGACGCTCACCGCGCCTATTGCCAGGGCCTGAAGCAGGAGAAACTGTTGATTGCTTCGGGGCCGCTGGTGCCGCGCTCCGGGGGCGCCATGCTGCTGCGGGTCCCCGATGACGAAGCGCAGGCAACGCTGGACAGTATCCGCGACAACGATCCGTTCACCCGCTTCGGGGTCGCGCAATACGAACTATGGCCCTGGGCCCCTGCCTTTGGCGCGGAGGACTTGGACCGGCTGTAATCACCCAGGTAGCTGAGGTAGCGCGACTGGACGTTCAGTGGCGACAACCTCCTCTTCGACGATCACCGTGCTGGCGCCCGCACCTGCGGCACCGTTGCTCTACTGCGGCGGCAAAGAGCCGGTCTTCCTTGCAGCCCTGGATTTTTCCGTCGGAATCATCGCCGCCGACTATCTCTGGCGCTCGCCCCAATCCTGGTTGATCGCGTGTCTGGTGGCGCTTGCAGGCGTGGCATTCTTCTACCGCCGCTCGCCGCAGACGGCTTTCGGGTTGGCGCTTGTGGCGTTGATTCCGCTCGGCGGATTTTATCTTCAAGCGCGCGATGCTGCGGCTCCGACGATCGCCGAAAACCTGCAGCCCTTTGCCAACGGCGACGACCAGGTTGATGTGACCGCCTATGTCATCCGCGAGGGATTGGTGCGCGACAGCTCCTATGGCGGTAACCAGGAGTCGGTGGATGTCACCGCCGAGCGACTTCAGCTCGGCGACCACGTGCTCAACGCGGCCGTCGGCATTCGGCTTACGATCTACAGCAAACAGACGGAGGAGGACGAAGCTCGCGAGGAAGGGGCCGGCTCGCCGCTGCACGTGTACACCTACGGTCAGCGTCTGCATTTCATGGCGAAGCTACGGCTGCCGCGCAACTATCGCAATCCCGGCGCCATGGACATGGCCGGCTATCTGGCCTCGCAAGGCATTCGCCTGACGGGTTCTTCCCGCGCCAGTAGTGTGGAGGTCCTGCCGGGTTTCGTGGGCAGCCGCATCGGGTTGTGGAGGAGCGCTGCGCGGCGCAGCGTGCTGGCCCACATCATGCAACTCTGGCCCGGCGAACGCGGCGCGCTGATGCAGGCCATGCTCATCGGCGGACGCGCATTCTTCGGGCGCGACATCAAGACGGAATTTCAGCGCACTGGCACGTATCACATTCTGGTCGTGTCGGGCATCAACGTCGGCATTCTCGCCTTCGCGGTTTTCTGGGCATTGCGCAAGCTGCCCTTGGGCGAGACCTGGGCCACTATCCTTACCATCCTGCTCTCGTGGGGATACGCCTTCCTAGCCGATCTGGGCTCACCGATCGTGCGCGCCACCATCACGCTGGGGATTTACATGGTCACGCGTCTGCTGTTTCGCGAACGGGCCGCGCTCAACGGACTCGGCGTCGCCGCCCTGGGCATCTTGCTGGTGAATCCGCGGACCCTGTTCGAAGCCAGCTTCCAGCTCACATTTCTTTCCGTGATCGCGGTTGCCGGCATTGCAGTGCCGGTATTGCGGCGCACGGTGTACCCATTTCGCAGGGCGCTTCGCAACCTCGACTCGCCTGCCTTTGATTTCGCGCTTCCGACTCGAGCGGCGCAATTTCGGTTCGACATGCGGCTGGCTCGCGACTTCGTCGAGAGCATCTCCAACCGGCGTGTCGCGAACTTGGTAGTAGTCGGCGTCAGTCGATTCGTCATCGGGGCCGTCGAGCTGCTTTTCACTTCTACCGTTATCCAGATCGCGCTGGCGCTGCCGATGGCATGGTACTTCCACCGCGCCACCACCATGGCGTTGCCTGCCAACGCGTTGGTGATCCCAATCGCCGGGATTCTGTTACCCGCCGCTGTCGTTGCGGTTGCGGCTTCCTACGTCGCTCATTGGCTGGCGTGGTTGCCGGCGCTTATCACTCGCTACGCCCTCGACGCCTTGACGGGCACGATTCATACGATCGGCCATCTACGCATCTCCGAGGTCCGCGTGCCCACGCCGGCGCTGTTGGTCTGCTGTGCGGCTGCGGGCGCGTTCGGGCTGGCGCTGCTGCTGGCGCGCCGGCGGGCGGTCCTGGCCAGCGTTGGGCTTGCTGGCCTGCTGGTCGCTGCGGTTTGGATTGTGCTCTTTCCACCAAAGCCGCGATGGCAGCCCGGAGTGCTGGAGGTCACGGCCATTGATGTGGGCCAGGGTGATTCGCTGCTGCTCATTACTCCGGAGGGCAAAACCCTGCTCATGGATGCCGGCGGCATGCCCGGCAATGCACGATCTGACTTCGATGTTGGCGAGGAGGTGGTGTCGCCATATCTGTGGTCACGCGGCATTCGCCGGCTGGATGCGGTGGCGATTTCGCACGCCCACGCCGACCACATGGGCGGCATGCGCAGCGTGATTGCGAACTTTCAGCCGCGTGAACTCTGGTATGGGGTGGAATCTCCGAGCCGCGGCTTCCAGGACGTCGAACAGGCGGCGCGCTCCAATCATATGGACCTGAAGCCGTTCGTCGCCGGTGAATCGTTTGCGTTCGGAAGCCTTCACGTGCGGGTGCTGAATCCTCAGCCGGGATGGCAGCCCCGCGATCCGCCGCAAGATGACGAGTCGTTGGTCCTGCGCCTGCAGTATGGCGGGAATTCCGTGTTACTGGTGGGAGACTCGCATAAGCGGACGGAGAAGTTCCTGGTGGACGAAGCTCCGCAATCCGATTTGCTCAAGGTGGGACATCACGGCAGCGCGACCTCCAGCTCGCCCGAATTCCTCGCAGCGGTGAAGCCGCGCTACGCCGTGGTTTCAGTAGGCTTCTACAACTCGTTCAGACTGCCCCGGGCCGACGTAATGGAGCGTTACGCCGACGCCCACATCCCAACCTACCGCACCGACCTGTCCGGCGCCGTCTCCTTCTACCTCGACGGCGCCAATATCACGGCTCGGCCGGTTTCTCACTGACCGCCTCGTCTGCGTCGGTGGTGGGATTCCTTCTGTACTCGTCGATGGTCTGCAGTGCTTCGTCGGCTTGATCGGGCCGTACCATCACCCAAACGCCACCTACGCCGGGCAGGATGTCCTGGGGAGCTTCCCGGTTTTGGATCATGGCGTCAATACCTGCCGACTCCAGCAAACCACGCACTACCATCCCCTCGGACTCTTCGTCGGTATCGAAAACCTTTACCAGCTCTTCGTGATCTTTTGCTGCCTCTGCCATGGTGCCTCCAATGGATCCAATGCAAATGGTATCCATTTGCAATGGCTCTGTTTCCCGGCTGAAATCGTCCCGTTTCGGTGTATGATGCCGCCCACCACGTTCAAGCGCAACAGTGGGGTCAGGTCTGACATCCAAATTGTAGCGGAAAAGTGAGCGAGCACGATTTCAGGCGGCCGCGGATGGCGGCTTTTCTTTCGAGGAATCTATGGGGCTATCGGAACGCCGGGAAGAGGTTGGACCGCAAATCAGCAGGGAGCAGCAGGAACAGGAAGAAGAACGCCGCAAGCTGCGCCGCTTGCAGGTGATGATGAACATGGTGATGTCGGTCATTAGCCAGGACCAGGACCTTACCGTGGAGGAGGCCGCCGAACTGGTGGCCAACACCAAGCGCGCCGCGCTGGCCATGTTCCCGGACAAGGAATTCGCCTACGACATCCTCTACAAGCCGCGCCTGCAGCGGCTGATGGCGGAACGCTTTCGCATGCAGTGAGGAAGCTACTTGCCGATGCTGGTCAGGTAAATGGTCAACATCCCCCAGAATAGTTTGGCGCGCATCTGCACGGGCAGATGGCGAGCGTCGTCGGTGTACCAAATCCAGATTCGCCCGCTGAGAATTCCCGAGTCGCCTTCCGGTCCCACACGAATGGTTTGAAACGTCCCGGCCGGGGTCTTTATCTGCTCCTTACCCTCGACGTGCGCCTGCACGGTTACGGTCTTACCTCCGTTGTTGAGTGGGAAGCGATAGTTGGCCCCTGGCTGCAGCGGCAGGCTTCCGACATAAAAAATTCCCGACAGCACATCGGTCACGCAGCTCGGTATATCGTTCTCGGTCTTCTTCTGCTGATTGTCTTTCAGGTTGCGTTCTTCCAGGACGGCCTTGCCGCGCGCGTAGTCGTACGAGATTGCGGTGTCGCGCCGGTGCAAGCCCTCTTCCGTGTGCTTCAACAGCTTGTACGAGCACAGGCTCTTGGCGTCGAAGTAGGAGTTGAAGACGTCTTGCACGCGATAGAGAAGGGCCACCACGCCGGTGGAGTCGGCGGTTACGGTTACGTGCTCCTGCGATCCGGCACGCTCAATGCGCACGGTCGCTACGCCCGCGGGCAAGAAGCGCCATTCGCCTTCGTAATGCAGCGTCTGTCCATGCGGGAACTCGTAGCCGGGACGCAGGGGCTCGATGTGCGCTGAGGCGCCAATTTTCGTTTCTGTTGGCGCTTGCGCTCCGGCATGCGGCGCTTGCGCACCGGAAACGGCTGGCGCGCTGAGTCCCAGCGACGCTGCAACTGCCAACAGGATTGTGAGTGCGGCACTGCTACGCTTAGTCAGATTCACCTTCACCCGTGCAACCACAGGATCTTTGCTGCCAGTGCCGCCAACATGGCCGCGGCGCCCAGCAAGGCATTGTACTCGCGATGCTGCCAATATAGCTCGCGCGAAAAGCCGTCCCTCATTTGACGCAACAGCAAGGTGCGGGGAAGCAGACTGGGGACGCGGCGCGCGTAGTCGTCATACGCTGGAAATTGATTTCGCAAGAATGTTTCCTCGCCACGAATGACCGGCACGTAAATGAGCGCGAACATCGCCAGGACCGCGATCGCCACCCAGAGGTCACGAGCGGCGACGGCGAATCCAATCGCCATGATGATCGAGCCCAGGTAAAGAGGATTGCGCACATAGGCGTAGGGCCCGGTCATGGTCAGCTCCTGGTTCTTCTTGACCTGTCCCGAGGCCAGGGTGCGAAGCACGATGCCCAGCATCGCGATGAGAGCGCCAAGCACGAGAAAACTCCATGTTGGTTTTGCGCGCCAGAGGTAAAAAATCGCAAACACAAATCCAACCGGCACCCGAATGCGGCGGGCCACACGACCCCACGCGATATGCGGCTTGGCGACGTGTGGCTCAGCCATGCTGTTCCCCAAGCAACCGCTCAGCCGCTTGTATCACCGCTTGAGGCCCGATCGAAACCAGGCCCTCATCGCGCCGGTCGGTGTGCGTCGTGTTATACACGCTCTGAGGACTGCGCAGCACCACGCTGGGCGTGCCGAAGGGGCCATTACGCTCCGGTCGCGTGGGCCCGAACAACGCGACCACGGGAACCCGTACCGCCGCCGCCAGTTGCATGGGGCCCGTGTCTCCGCCGATGAAGAGGCGGGCGCGCCGCGTCAGCGCAATCAATTCACCGACCGAGCATTTCAACGGCACGGCCACCCCACCGCTGGAGTGACGGACCGCTTCGGCCAGCGCTTCTTCTCCGGGACCATGGTTGACGAGTACCGCCATGCCCCGGTCCGCCAGCGCGCGTGCCACCGCGCCGAAGCAGTCCGGCGGCCAGCACTTTGCTCCCCAACCCGCACCGGGGTTGAGAATTGCCAGCGGCTTGCCGCCCAACATTTCAGATTGACGATCGGCCCACCCCTCGCTGGCGGGATCAACAGGAAATGGGGGCTGAACATACTCCAGCGCGTGGCCTGCAATCTCCGAAGCCAGAGACAACGCATGCTCGATCACGTGAGCCCCTCGCACGTCAATGGCGTGGGTATAGAACATGCGCGCCGGCGCCTCGCGCGGCTGCGACGCCCCGATGCGAATCGCGGCGCCTGTAGAATACGCTGCCAGCGCCGAGCGTATCGCACCCTGGAGGTCGAGCGCGACCTGGTATTTCCCTGCGCGCACTTCACGCCGGCACGACTGGATCTCGCGCCACGTCTCATGGGACAGCAGCGCCCTGCGCCAACCGGAGAACCTGGCCACATGCACCCAGTCGGCGAGCGGCTTGCGCTCCGAGGGCGCAGCCAATCGTTCCGAATCACGCGCACACAGCAACTCCGCCCAGCGCTCTTCCACCAGCCATCCAATTTGCAGATCGGGTTTGGCGAGGCGCAAAGCGGCAATCGCCGGCATCGCGTGAACGATGTCGCCCATGGCGCTGAGTCGTACCACCACGAGCCGGTCGGTCGAGGCGATGGCCGAACGGTGTTCGGTAAGCATGGGAGTCTGCTCCTCCGGTGATACAGGAGTGCTCACCGTTGGCCACGTCCTCCGCTCCAGGATTGCAGTCGCGCAAGGAAGTCCGTCGTGGAATGATCTTTGGGGTCGCCCACAATTTCAACTCGTCCGCCATAAGCCAGGACCTCGTCGCGCTCGGGGACATTCTCCCGCGTGTAGTCAGTGCCCTTGGCCTGCACGTCGGGGCGAATCTCGCGAATCAGGGCGCGCACGTCCGGCTCGTCAAAGAGAACTACGGCATCCACGGCAGTCAGTGCGGCGACGATCTCCGCGCGCTCCGCGGCCGGCATCAGCGGGCGGCCCGCTCCCTTGAGCCGGGCGACGCTCTGGTCCGAATTTATCGCCACCACCAGCTTTCCGCCCAGCGCCTTCGCGCCCCGCAGATAGCGGATGTGCCCAACGTGCAACAGGTCGAAGCAGCCATTGGCCAGCACAATCGGCTGGCCGCTACGGCGCCACTCGGCCACGCGGTCACGCAAGGCGTCGCGCGAAAGGATTTTTTGTGTGTCGTCGTTCACGAAGATGTAGTTGCCGAATATTGGTCGATGGCGGCCAGCAATTCCTGGTTCGATACCGTGGCCGTGCCGCGCTTCATCACCACGATGCCGCCGGCGAAGTTGGCCAGCCGCGTTGCCGAAGCGGTATCGGCCCCGGCGGCGAGCGCCGCGGTGAAGGTGGCGATCACGGTGTCTCCGGCCCCGGTCACATCCACCACCTGGTCGGAGCCATGGATGGGCAGGACCAGCGGCGGCGCATCTTTCTCGAAGGCAACCATGCCATGGCGGCCGCGCGTGATCACCAGCGACTCCAGCGCCATCTCCTGCATCAGCCGCTCGCCGGCGCAGAACAGTTTCTGGTTGTCATGGCCAATCTTGATGCCCAACGCCTCTTCCACCTCCGGCTCATTGGGCGTGGCCGCCGTGACTCCCTCGTAGTCGAGCATGCGATAGCGCGAATCGAGAGTGACCGGCTTGTCCGCCAGGCAGCGGTTCGACTTGATGAAGTTGAGCAGCCGGGGTGTGGCCGCACCGTATCCGTAGTCGGAAATCAGAAAGGCGTCCGACGCGCTCGCGTATTCGCGCGCCGCATTCACCAGGTTCAAAAGCACAGGATGCAATTCGTCCAACGGTTCCGGTTCGCGGTCCAGGCGGACCACCTGCTGCCGGCTGGTGTGCGACATGCCCGCGAGGATGCGACTCTTGGTGGTGGTTATATGGTGCTTCACCCGCTCGATGCCGCTGGTGGGAATCTTCTTCTCGTGCAATCGTTCCAGCAGCAGGCTGCCGACCTCGTCATCGCCCACCACTCCGACGGGCAGAACATTGACGCCCAGGGAAGCCAGGTTCATCACCGCATTGCCGCCGCCGCCGGGAACCACGGTGCGCTCGCGATGCTTCAGGATCAGCACCGGCGCTTCGCGTGACACCCGCGCGATCTCGCCAAAGATGAACTCGTCGGCCACCAAATCGGCCAGCACGGTGACCGAAACGTCACCGAACGACTGGACGATCTTCTTCCATCGCTCCGTATCTTTTAGGTGCCTGGTCATGAATTCAGATGAACGCCCGGCGCTTAATTCGAGCCACCGGGCGCGGGGCAACCGATGATTGTCTCACGCGGGCCGCCGCTTTCGCTCGCTAACCGTGGCCAGTATGAACTCCAGAACGGCGGCCGCATTGTGCAACCGCATTCTCACCGGAACCACATGAATGGGTTGCAGCGCTTCCAGATACCCCTCAAGGTTGATCGCGTCTTTCTCGGTGGTGACGAATGCCCTGGCGCCAAGCTGCTTGCGCAGTTGCAACAGGTGGCGGATGTCGTCAGCCGAATAGCGATGATGATCGCGATAGCTGCAGGTGCCGGCCAGCATAACTCCCGCCGCCTGCAACTGGGCCACAAAGTTCTGCGGACGGGCGATGGCGCAGAACGCCAGGCAGGGTTCCTCGGTTTGGGGAGCGACAATGTCGCGGGTCACTCGCCACACCTGCTGGCGCCCCAGCCGCAGACCGTCTCCCCCCGTGTCATTCGTCAGCACGATCGCATCGGCGCGCGTCAGCGAGGAGAGCGGCTCGCGCAGCCGGCCGGTGGGCAGCAACGAATCCCGGGCGTCGCTGGGAGAGGCCAGCACGATGTCGAATTCGCGCGCCAGCCGGCGATGCTGGAAGCCATCGTCCAGCAAGTGCAACCGGGGACCAAACTTCTCCTCGGCCAATCGCCCGGCGGCGTAGCGGTACTCGCCGACGATGACCGGCACGCCCAACTTGCGCGCGATCAGCAAAGGCTCGTCGCCATATTGGCGCGGCGACCCCGCGGGATCGACCGGCGTTGTCCCCCTGGTCAGGCGCCGGTAGCCACGCGAGAGGACATCGCAAGGAATGCCGTATTGCTTCAGCAGCTCGCCCAGCAAGATAAGGAACGGCGTCTTGCCCGAACCGCCAACCGTGATGTTGCCGATACTCACCACCGGTCCTTGCAGGTGGCTGAGGGTCAGCGTACCGCGGTCATAGAGTTCGTTGCGCGCGCGCACGACCGCGCCGTAGAGTGCGGCGAGCGGATTCACACGCGCCGCTCCGAGATGATTTCTGCCCGGCCCAAAGCGCCCTGCTCCGCCAGCAACTCCAGCAGCGCGCTCACGGTGCGCTCGGTTGCGCCGCGTTGCGAGCGCATGACCTCGAAAGCCCGGCGGCCGAGGGCAGCGCGTTCGTCGGGGTCCTGCAGCAATTGCAGCATGGTCGCGGTCAGCGACTGTGGAGTGACCACGCGCAAAGCATCAGCATCGCGGAAGACATCGATGATGTCGCGGAAATTTTCCGTGTAGGGGCCAACCAGAATCGGCGTTCCGAACTGGGCCGCTTCCAGCACATTGTGTCCGCCCCGCGGCACCAGGCTGCCGCCAACAAACGCCACGTCGGCAAACTCATACAGGCTGGCCAACTCGCCAATGCTGTCGAGCAGGAAAACGCCTCCGGCGATTGGCCTCTCTGCCTTCCATTGCGAGCGCCTCTGGTAACGCACGCCGGATAATTCCAGCAGCGACGCGACCGCATCGAACCGCTCGGGATGCCGCGGCGCCAGCACCATCACCGCCTTGGGATAACGCGACAACACCTGCCGGAACATCTCAACCAGCATGGCCTCTTCGCCATCGAGAGTGCTACCCGCCACCAGCAACGGAGCGTTCTCTGCGCGCTTGATGGTGGTAAATACCGCCGCAATCGGCGGCCGCAGCGGCGGCTTCACTTCGAACTTCAGATTTCCGCTGGCCTGTACCCGCTCGGCGGGGGCGCCCATCCGGACCAGCCGGCGTGCGTCTTCCTCGCTCTGTGCCAGGAAGAGTTGCACGTTTTGCATGACTGGCCGCAGCAACTTCTGGAATCGCAGGTAACCCGGCAGTGAGCGGTCAGAAACGCGGGCATTCACTACGGCCACGGCCGCGCCCGAGAGCCGCGCCCAACGCAGCAGGTTGGGCCAGAATTCACTTTCCGCCAGCACCAGCAGCTTGGGACCTAGCGCCTGCAAGTACGCGCGCACCGCAAAAGGCAAATCGACGGGAAAATAGAAAACGTTGTTTTCGCCGAAGCGCTCGCGCGCCAGCTTCTGCCCCGTGTCGGTTGTGGTTGAGACCACGATGCGCCAGGCCGGCAACTGCGACCTCAACTCGCCGATGACCCGCGAGATCGCCAGCACCTCACCGACGGAGACGGCGTGGATCCAAATTGTGTTGGCCGCGGCCGGATGGCGCAGCCGGTCGGGGACCTTGCCCAGTCGCTCGCCTAAGCCGGCGCGGTACTTGCCGTGGCGCAGCATCTCCAGCAGCCACCAGGGCGCGCTCACTACCAGCGCCAATAGCAGCAGAATGCTGTACAGGGAATACACGCTGCGATTGTAATTGCGCCAGAACAATCATCCAAACCGGAGTCCAGTTGAGCGCCGCCTGCCGATAGCGGATAATCCCGCTATGCGCTCTCCACATCGCGTCTTCCTTTGCCTTGCCACCCTGACCATCGTGTTGTCCTCCGCGGCGCTTTGGGGCGCCAAGGACTTCGCTCCTCCCAGGGCCGGCAACGCAAGCACCTATCCCTGCAAGGACACACACCCCACCGAGCACGTCACCGCCGCTGTGGATGTGTACAACAGCTCTCCCAAGGCTGACATCTTTATCACCCACTTCAGCGACGAGGGAATACTGCCCGTGTTTCTGGTCATCACCAATGACGGTGACCAGCCGATCGCCGTGAATAGCATGCAAGCGGAACTGGTAACGGGGCGCCGCACCAAGCTGGAAGTGCTCGACGTGGACGACGTCTTCCGCCGCGTGGCCCACATCAAGGGAAACAGCACCAATCCCGGTCCGCACGCCGGCCCCATTCCGCTTCCCGGAGGGACCAAGAACAAGAAGGCGCAGCAGCAGTATGACGAGCTCACGCGCGCGAAATTTACCGCTGCGGCGATCGAGCCGCACTCCACGCAGTCGGGCTTCCTGTTCTTCGACGTGCTGGGCGTAAGCCAACCGGTGGACGGTGCGCACATCTATCTCACCGGAATCCGCAACAGTAATGGCAACGAGTTGATGTACTTCGAAATCGCGCTGACTCCGTCGAATGCGGCGGCGCCAGGCGGAAAGTAGACAGAAACTCGGCTCCGCGCCAGCCCGTTATAATCACAATCATGGTCACCACGCCGGAAGCCCCGGTCGCAGCGCAGTCCAGGTACGAGCCGGTCATCGGGTTGGAAGTCCACGTCCAGCTTCTGACTCGCACCAAGATCTTCTGCGGCTGCTCGACCCAGTTTGGCGATCCGCCCAACAGCAATGTCTGCCCGGTGTGCCTGGGCTTGCCCGGGCCGTTGCCGGTGTTGAACCAGCGGGCGGTTGAGTTTGCCGTGCTGGCCGCCACGGCGCTCAACTGCAAAATCAACCAGACGTCGATCTTCGCCCGCAAGAACTATTTCTATCCCGACCTACCCAAGGGCTACCAAATTTCGCAGTACGACAAGCCCCTCGCCGAACATGGCTACATCGAAATCAAGAGCGCGACCGGTCCCAAGCGAATCGGCATCACGCGCGTGCACCTGGAAGAAGACGCCGGCAAAAGCCTGCACGATGGCCTTCCCGACAGCGGCGAATGGACCTCGATTGACCTGAATCGCTCCGGGGTGCCGCTGATTGAAATTGTCAGCGAGCCCGATATAGCGTCGCCCGACGAAGCCCACGAATACCTCACACGATTGAAGGAGATCATCCTCTACACCGGCGTCAGCGACTGCAACATGGAAGAAGGCTCGCTGCGTTGCGACGCCAATGTCAGCATTCGGCCGCGCGGCGAAACCAGGTTCGGCACCAAGGCGGAGGTGAAGAACGTCAACTCCTTCCGCTTTATCCGCCACGCGCTGGAATACGAGATCGAGCGTCACCAGCAGGTGCTCGACTCGGGCGGCAGGATTGTGCAGGAGACGCGCCTCTACAATTCCGCTGAGGGCAAGACCTACAGCATGCGGTCGAAAGAGCAGGCGCATGACTACCGCTATTTCCCCGAGCCCGACCTGCTGCCGCTGGTGGTGGACGAGAAATGGCGCAAGCAGATCACGGACCAGTTGCCCGAACTGCCGGCGGCCCGGCGCGCGCGCATGGTGGCGCAATATGGCATCACCGAATACGACGCGATCACGCTGACCGGCACTCGCTCGCTGGCCGATCAGTTTGAAGAGGCCGCGAAAGCCGCCAAGAATCCCAAGCGCGTCGCCAACCTGGTGCAGAGCGAGTTGCTTGGCCGGCTGAATGCCGTGGGGCTGGAAATCGAGCAGTCGCCGATTTCGATGAAGGGGGTTGCCATGTCGGCTGACCTGGTGGAGAGCGGCGCCATCAGCGGCAAGATGCTCAAAGAGCTTTACGACCTGGCTTTCGAGCGACGCGAAGATTTTCCCGCGATCTACGAAAAGGAGAAGCCGCAGCAGCTTACCGATACCGCCGCCATCGAGAAGATCATCGACGAGGTGATCGCCGCCAATCCCAGGCAGTTGGAGCAGTATCGCGCCGGCAAGAAGACCGTCATCGGGTTCTTTGTCGGCCAGGTGATGAAGGCGTCGAAGGGCAACGCCAATCCCGCGCTGGTGAACGAGCTTCTGGCTGAGAAGCTGGGGTAGTTCGCCGTCAGCCAACAACGTTATTTCGACTGTCCAGCGGCGCCGGCACATGTTCCGCACACCACCACCGAGTTGAACTGCCGGGGATTTGTTACCCTGTTAGCTTCTATGAGAATGCGCCTCTATTGCCTGGCCGCCAGTTTGCTCGCGCTCGCGACACTCGCCGGCTGCGGAACTCCCGGCGCGCCGCAACCGCCGTCGTTGCAACTGGCGCGTCCGGTTGACGACTTGACCGCCTCGCGCAAGGGCAACCACGTCGAACTCGATTGGACGCTACAGCGCAAGAATACCGACCGTACCCTGGTCAAGCATCTGCCCGCAATCCGCATCTGCCGTCACCAAGGCACTGGGCTAATGAGCACCTGTGACGTGGTCGCCGAAGTTCCTCCACCCAAGCCCCAACCGCAGCCCAAGAAAAAGCAGCAGGCGGAGGAACCGGCGATTCGGATGCGCTACGTGGATTCGCTGCCGCCACAGTTGGGGCAGGAGAATCCTGCGGACTTCGTCACCTATGCGGTGGAAGAGATCAACTCTCACGGACGCAGTGCCGGGCTCTCCAATCAAGTGCCGATTCCGGTGGCTCCGACCATCGCTACCCCCGACGAGTTGTCGGCCCAGGTCAGCGGGGAAGGCGTGCGGATCTCCTGGACCGGACCCGCTCCACCGGCGGCCCCGGCGGGTCTAAGCTACCGCTACCGCATCATGCGGAAGCCAGTTGGCGCTCCCGCCTACACCGGGTTGGCCGATGTAGGACCTGCGGCCACGGGATCGTATCTCGACAACACTTTTGCATGGGAGCAGAAGTACGAATATCGCATCACCACGCTTACCCAGGTCGATTCGCATGGCATCAACACCGCGGTCGAGGGTGACGATTCGCAGCCGGTTGAGGTGTTCACCCGCGACATTTATCCCCCGGGCCAGCCCGCCGGACTGCAAGCGGTTTTCTCCAGCGTGGGCCAGAAGCCATTCATCGATCTCACCTGGGCCCCCAACCTGGAGAGCGATCTGGCCGGGTACAACGTCTTCCGGCGGGTCGAGGGCGCGCCGTTTGAAAAGCTGAACCAGCAATTGGTGACCACCTCGTCCTTCCGTGACGAGAATGTCGAGGCTGGCAAGAAATATGTTTATTCTGTTTCTGCCGTGGATCTGCGGGGCAACGAGAGCCAACGCTCCGCCGAGGCCAGCGAAGCAGTTCCTGACAAGTAAGAGTTCATCGAGGTCGTATGTCTTACTGCCGATTTCAATACCAGAATGCCATCCGCTACGGACTCATCGAGAGGGTGCGCGGCGTCGAGACCATCATTCGCACCATGGCGACAGCTCCGCGTTCCTGGCCTGAGTTGGAGGGCGCTGAACGCAGCGATCTGCCCCTGAGCGAAGCGCGCTTGCTGTCTCCCGTGGAACCGTCGAAGGTGGTTTGTATCGGCCGCAATTATCGCGAGCACGCCATCGAGTTGAAGCATCCGATTCCCACCGAGCCACTGATCTTTCTAAAACCGCCATCTTCCGTTATTGCCACCGGCGACGCCATTCGCCGCCCCAATACGCTTTCCCAGCGCGTGGACCACGAAGGTGAGCTGGGAGTGGTGATCGGCAAGCGCTGTTACCGCTTGCGCCAAGGGGACAACGTGCGCCCTTACGTGCTTGGTTATACCTGCGTCAACGACGTGACCGCGCGCGACCTGCAGGAAAAAGATGGGCAGTGGACCCGGGCCAAGGGCTTCGACACTTTCTGTCCGGTCGGCCCGGTGGTGGCGGCGAACCTTGATCCGTGGACCGGCGTAAGCGTTCAAACCCGCGTGAATGGCCAATTGCGGCAGAATGGGACGACCGTGGACTTTCTTTTCCCGCTCGATGTGCTCATTCACTTCATTTCGCAAGTCATGACGCTCGAACCCGGAGATTTAATCGCCACCGGAACCCCCGCCGGCGTGGGACCGTTACAACCGGGAGACTCCGTCGAGGTCACTGTGGAAGGCGTCGGCACGCTGAAGAATCCCGTGCTGGACCTCGAGTAGGCCACAGCTTGCAAATAATTCTGCCCGGCCGAAGTGCAATCGGAGCTGCCGCGCATGTGAACGCAGGATTACGGCAATTTTTCGATTCCCCTCCTGCACCCCATGCGATTATCTTGGGGGGAAGAGTCAGCAAGTTTAGCGGCCCAGCCATGAACGCACTCCGCCTGTATCCAGTTCTAGCCTTCGGGGCCGCTGCCGCCATCGTTGGCTACGCCCTGCTCTCACGCCGGAACAAGAAGCCGGCGGAGCAGCTTGAACGCGAGCGCAGGACCCAGCTCACGCTGCGTGGCCGCATCATTGACGGCAATGTCATCGATGTTTTGGAGCTGGAGCAGAGTGAATCCGTCCGGCAGATGATCCTCCTGATCTACAAGTACGATGTCGCGGGCGTGACCTACGAGGCATCGCAGGATGTGACCCACCTGCGGCAGTTCATTGACTTATATTCCTCCCGCCTGGGCTTGCCGGCTTCGGTCAAATATGATCCCCACAATCCGGGAGATTCAATCGTTATCTCCGAAACCTGGTCTGGACTGCGAAAATCGCCTCTTCGGGTGCCAGCCGGCGCCGTTACCAAGGCCAGCACTGTGAGGTAACTTTAGGCAGCCCTGAGCGTCTCTAGAAGAGCGCCTGATACAGGGTTACCGTCGTAACCCGCGCCCGATGGCCGAATTGGTACAATAGAGTTTTATGCATAGCCTTCCTTTACCAATCGCCGCCTTCGTGGCGGGATTGTTGTCGTTTCTGTCTCCGTGCGTGCTTCCCCTGGTGCCGGGCTATGTGTCGCTGATTTCGGGGGCCACCGTCGAGGACCTGCAATCGTCGGACCGGCGCCTGCTCCGAACCGTAATGCTGCACTCCGTTACCTTCGTGCTGGGGTTCAGCGTGGTCTTCATTGCCTTGGGCGCGGTCGCGACCAGTGTGGGACAATTCGCCAACGAGTATCACTCCTTGCTGACGAAAATCGCAGGCGTGGTTGTCATTATTTTTGGGCTGCACCTGACCGGTCTGCTGAAAATCAAGGCGCTTTACGCCGACAAGCGCCTGCATAATGTGAAGGGCAGTTCCAGCGTGGCGGGTTCCTTCCTGGTGGGCTTTGCCTTTGCCTTCGGATGGACCCCGTGCATCGGTCCCATCCTAGCCGCTATCCTAGTGTTGGCGGAGACCCAGGACACTGTGCTGAAAGGAATTTTGCTGCTCGCCATCTATTCCCTGGGACTGGCCGTACCCTTTCTGCTGACGTCGTTGGGAGTGGACCGCTTTCTGGCGTTCTACGGGCGCTTCCGCCGCCACCTGCACACCGTCGAAGTCATCAGCGGCGTGCTCTTGATTGCGGTGGGTGTACTTATCTTTTTGAATAATCTGAGACTGCTTTCCGGCTATCTTTCGTTCCTCAACCGGTTTGCGTTGTAAAGGTGTTCTGTGAAGCGTAATGGGCTGGTGTTCGTGGTTCTGGTGGGGGCCATTATCGCAATGCTGGCTGCCGGCAAGTATCTGGATCGTACCCGCAAGCACGGACCTCTCAAGATGGTAGGCAATGTCAAGGGGCTGCAGGCGCCCGATTTCGACCTGCCCACGTTGGATGGCCGAAGAGTGAAGCTCTCCGACTTCCGTGGCAAGGCCGTGCTGCTGAATTTCTGGGCGACGTGGTGTCCGCCCTGCAAGATCGAAATGCCGTGGTTTGTAGACCTGCAAAAGCAATACGGCAAGGATGGCCTGGTGGTCCTGGGCGTGGCGATGGATGACACCGAACCTCCTAAGATTGCGGAATTTGCTCATGAGATGGGCGTGAACTATCAAGTTCTATTGGGCACTGACCAGGTTTCCGACGATTATGGCGACGTGCAATATCTTCCCACCACTTTCTACATTGATCGCAACGGCGTGATCGTGGACAAAGCGGCGGGACTGTTCAGCCGCGACGAGATCGAAAACGACATCAAGAAAATTCTGGCGAGTAGCCACAACCCTGGAACCGCCCAGACCAGCCGCGCAGCCATCGTGAACGCCCCAGCGCATAGGAAGCGGGCAACAAAGGCTGCTGAATGACGAAGCGCTCGGGAATCCTAGCGACGGTCGTATTGTTCCTTGCTACTCTTGGCCTGGCACAAGCCCCAAGTGAAAAGCAGTCCTACGTCATCATGGCGCCGGTAGGCAATGTGCAACTACGGGTGGGCACCAGCGCCAGCGTGGAGATGGATTTTCGGATTGGTCCCGAGTTTCACATCAACTCCCATCACCCCAAAGCCGACTACTTGATTCCAACCGTCCTCAAGTTGAATGCGCCGGAGCAGCTTACCGTGGCCGATGTGAAGTATCCCGCAGGAGAGGAAATGGCGTTTGCTTTCGCGCCCAACGACAAGCTGAGCGTCTATAGCGGAGATTTCAGTATCAATGCCGTGTTGAAGGCGCCGACCAAGGCTGCCGCTGGCAGCTATCCGGTGAAGGGCGAATTGCGATTCCAGGCCTGCGACCATAGCGCCTGTTATCCCCCCCGCTCGATCCCGGTGCAGTTCCAGGTGACGGTGGTCAAGAAATAGGTCAAAACGTCGGTTCCAATGAGAAAAACTTCATAGCCTGTCATCCTGAGCGACGAGCGTAGCGAGGAGTCGAAGGACCCCTATACTGCTTCTCAGTCTCGCCTGGCACGTTCTTAGTTTCTCCGTGATCTCCGTGTCGGAGCCTGCCCTGAGCGAAGCCGAAGGGTGGTAAATTTTTTTCAACGGAGCAGCTACAGGGACGGTGCCTTCCTCAGCCGTGCTACCGTCCGCTCGTGTCCCAGGTTCGCCATCACTGCGAACAAGCTGGGAGCGACACCCTGCCCGGTGAGCGCGACCCGCGCTGCATTGATCAGCAGGCCGGCCTTCACGTTCTTCTGCGCCGCAAACTCGCGCAGCACCTTCTCGGTGCTCGCTTCGGAGAACTCGGTTTCCTGCTCGTAACGCGACGCCAACTCCACCAGCATCTCGCGCACCGCATTGTCTTTCAGGAACTTCTGCACCGCCGCGGGGTCCACTTCAAAGCTATCGCTGAAGTAAGCGCGAAACAGAGTTGCGAAGTCCTTCAGATTGCGCGCCCGCGGCTTTACCAAGTCCACCGTGGCGGCCATGGCGCCGCGGCTGGTCTGAAACGGAATTAGATCGACCTTCTTCCATTCCTCTTCGATCAGCGGCAACAACTGCACCGCGGGGCAGGCGCGAATGTATTCACTGTTGAACCAGTCGAGCTTGCCGCGATCGAAAATCGCATTCGACTTGGCGATGCCGCTCAGATCAAAGAGATCAATCAGCGCCCGGTCGTCCATGATCTCCTTCGAAGAGTCGGGCGGCGTCCATCCCAGCAGCGCCAGAAAATTGCGGAAGGCCTCCGGCACGATGCCTTCCTCCTTGTAAGCAATCACGCTGGTGGCGCCATGGCGCTTGCTGAGCCGCGTCTTGTCGGGGCCGAGAATGAGCGGCACATGCGCAAAGACGGGCAGCGGCGCGCCCAATGCCTGGTAGAGCATCACCTGCTTGGGCGTATTGGAAAGATGGTCCGCGCCGCGCAGGACGTGCGTCATGCGCATGTCGATGTCGTCCACTACCACGCTGAGGTGATAGGTGGGAACGCCGTCGGAGCGCAGCAGGACGAAGTCCTCCAACTCGGTGTTGGCGAACTCCACCCGGCCGAAGACGGCGTCGTCGAAGAAGGTGCTGCCGCTTTCCGGCACAGCGAAGCGGATGGCAGCGGGCTCACCTGCATCGCGGCGCACCTTCGCTTGTTCTGGCGCGATACTGCGGCACTTGCGGTCGTATTGCGGATCGCCACTCTTGGCCTGCGCCTGCGCGCGCCGCTGCTCCAGCTCTTCCTTGGTGCAGAAGCAGTAGTACGCATGGCCGCTTTCGACCAGGCGCAGCGCGGCCTCGCGGTACAACTCCATGCGCTGCGACTGGAAGTACGGGCCCTCGTCCCAATCGATGCCCAGCCAGCGCAGCCCGACAAGAATGCCCTCCACCATCTCGGCAGTCGAGCGCTCGAAGTCGGTGTCCTCGATGCGGAGGACGAGCGTGCCCTTGTAATGTCGCGCGAACAGCCAGTTGAACAGCGCCGTGCGCGCCCCGCCGACATGCAAGTAGCCGGTCGGCGACGGCGCAAAGCGAAGGCGCGGAGCGGGAGATGTTCGTAGATTAGAGCTCATCATCAATCAACTAGCGAAGTCCTTATGCAATGCTGTCATCCTGAGCGAGCGAAGCGAGTCGAAGGATCTGCGGTTCGTCCGCAGTGCTCGTGACGTTGTTGTCTGTCATGCTGTCCCCTTTTCCCGCTTCTCGATCTTGGCCCAGGTGTCGCGCAACTGCACCGTCCGGTTGAAGACCAACTTCTCCGATGTCGAGTCCGGATCGGCGCAGAAGTATCCCAGCCGCTCGAACTGATAGCGATCGCCCGGCTTGGCGCTGGCCAGCGACGGTTCCAACTTGGCGGCGGTCAACGTCTCCAGCGAGTTGGGATTGAGATTGGCGGTGAACTCCTGACTCTCAGGCACATCGTTCGGGTCTTCCTTGCTGAACAGGCTTTCGTACAGGCGCACCTCGGCGTTGATGGCGTGCTGCGCCGACACCCAGTGGATGGTCGCCTTCACCTTGCGGCCATCCGGCGCGTTGCCGCTGCGCGTCCCGGGATCGTAAGTGCAATGGACCTCGACCACCCCGCCGCTCTTTTCGTCCTTCACTACGCTGGTGCACTTGATGAAGTACCCGGCGCGCAGACGGACTTCCTGTCCAGGGAACAGCCGGAAGAACTTTTTCGGCGGCTCCTCGCGAAAGTCATCCTGCTCGATGTAGAGCTCGCGAGAGAACGGCACCTTCCTCGTTCCGGCGGCTGGATCTTCCGGATTGTTCAGCGCCTCAAGCTCCTCGACCTGGCCTTCGGGATAGTTGTCGATGACGACCCGCAACGGACGCAGGACCGCCATCACCCGCGGCGCGCGTTTGTTGAGGTCCTCGCGCAGGAAGTGCTCCAGCATTGCCAGTTCGATGGTGCCGTTGGTTTTGGACGCGCCGATGGCGGCGCAGAAGTTGCGAATGGCCTCAGGCGTGTAGCCGCGCCGCCGCAGCCCGGAGAGTGTCGGCATGCGGGGATCGTCCCAGCCGCGCACATGGCCATCCTGGACCAGTTGCAACAGCTTTCGCTTGCTCAACAGCGTGTAGGTAATGTTCAGCCGGTCAAACTCGATCTGCTGCGACGGAAAAATGCCCAGTTGCTGAATGAACCAGTTGTACAGCGGGCGGTGATCTTCGAACTCCAGGGTGCAAATGGAATGCGTGATCTTCTCGATGGAGTCGGATTGCCCATGCGCAAAATCGTACATCGGGTAGATGCACCACTTGTCGCCGGTGCGATGATGCTCGGCATGAAGAATGCGATACATGACCGGGTCGCGCAGGTTCAAGTTCGGCGACGCCATGTCGATCTTGGCGCGCAAGGTCCGCGAGCCATCGGGAAACTCGCCGGCGCGCATCTTGGCGAACAGTTCCAGGTTCTCCTTGACGGAGCGGCTGCGATATGGGCTCTCCTTGCCGGGCTCGTTGAGCGTACCGCGATACTGGCGAACGTCTTCGGCGCTTAGATCGCAGACATAGGCCTTGCCGGCGTTGATCAGTTGCACCGCCCACTGGTGAAGCTGATCGAAATAATCTGAGGCGTAGAAGAGCCGGTCTTCCCAATCGAAGCCCAGCCAGCGCACGTCGGTGATGATGGAATCAACGTACTCCTGCTCTTCTTTTTCGGGATTGGTGTCGTCGAAGCGCAGGTTGGTCTTGCCGCCGAACTCGGCCGCCAGCCCGAAGTTGAGGCAGATGGATTTAGCGTGGCCGATGTGCAGATATCCGTTGGGCTCCGGCGGAAAGCGGGTCTGCACCCGCCCTCCGAATTTGTTGGTCTTCAGATCTTCGAGGATGATGTCGCGTATGAAATTCGATGGGCGATCGGGGGAGCCGGCTTGCGGCGTGGCAGCCGTGTCCGCATTGTGGTTTGAGGTAGTCATGATTCCTTCTGAGCCCAGCGAACCCCACATGTCGCCATCCGTTGGCGGCAGGGCGAGCACCGCTGACCAAAACTTCTATTTTACGTGGTCGCGGCGGTGTGTATTCGCCAGGATTGGGTTGGAGGCGTTGCAACGCGGCCTACGGCCAACAAATCTCGTTCAGCAGCACGGCCACGTGCGCGATGGCAGCATTGTCAGTGCCCATGCCTTCGGGAGTCTTGGCTTTGATGCCCACGCATGAGGGATCGACGCCGAGTAACGCGGCGACGCGCTGCTGGATTGCCTTCGCGTGGGGAGCGATCTTGGGGGCGGCGAGGATGAGCGTGCTGTCCACGTTTCCCACTACGTAGCCCGCTTCGTTGATCTGCTTCAGCGCCTCGCGGACGAAGACCGCTGAGTCGGCGCCCTTCCATTTCGGATCCGTCGGCGGGAAGTAGGTGCCGATGTCGCCGGCGGCGATGGCGCCCAGCAGCGCGTCGGTCAGAGCGTGCAGCAATACGTCGCCGTCAGAATGCCCAGCCAGGCCAGCGTCGTGTGGAATCAGCACCCCGCCGATCTTCAGCGGGATGCCGGGCTGAAATTCGTGCGAATCCCAGCCAAAGCCAATGCGCGGTGTGCGTTGTGGATTGGACAAAGTCTTCTGCTATTCCTTGAACTTGCTTTTACCGACAACTGGCTACTGACAACTGTTTTTTGTCATCCCGAGCAAGCGCAGCGAGTCGAGGGACCTGCTTTTACTGACAACCGACAACTGGCTACTGACAACTGTTTTTTGTCATCCCCGAGCAAGCGCAGCGAGTCGAGGGATCTGCTTCTACTGACAACTGACAACTGGCTACTGACAACTGTTTCCTCACCCGCCCAGGCTGGCCTTGCGGCGGTTCTCCTGCGAGAGAAAGAATTCCGCCAACTCCAGATCGGCGGGCGAGGTGATCTTCATGTTTCGCGGAGAACCCATCACCACATGCACCGTCCCTCCGCTGCGCTCGATCAGCGAAGCTTCATCGGTGCCCATGAATCCGTCGGCAGTGGCTTCGTCGAACGCCTTCTTGAGCAGGCCGAAGCGAAACCCCTGCGGGGTCTGCGCCAGCACCATGCGCTCGCGCGGGACGGTCGCAATCACCACGGCGCCATCGGCCGTCCGCTCCACCTGCTTCACGGTGTCAACCGCGGGCACTGCGGCAATCGCAGCCTCATACTTCTTCACCGCTTCAATCACGCCAACGATGGTGTCCTGGTCAACGAAGGGCCGCACCGCATCATGTACCAGGACGATGTCGTCGTCGGCCGCGTGGATCGCCGCCAGCGCATTGCCCACGGAGTTCTGCCGGTGCTCGCCGCCCTCAACTACGCGGACCGGTTTCTTCAGTTTCTCTTTTTCGATCTGCTTTTGAAAGCTGGCAGTTTCGTTTTTGCGCAATGCCACCACGATCTCGCTGACCGCCGGGCATTGCGCGAACTTGCGCAGCGTATGGAAGAGAATCGGAGTTCCGTCCAGCTCAAAGAACTGCTTGCTCTTACTCTTGGGAGCTCCGGCAGCGCTGGACATGCGCGTGCCTAATCCGGCTGCGGGGATGATGACAATGACCTTCATGTCGGGGAGCGCAGTATAAACGCCGGAGCCAGCCAAATACAAATCGCAGGGAAAGCGTTATGTTCCGCGCTCTTCTTTCGCGGGAGGCGCCTGACCCATCGACGAGTCGGCGTCAGGCTTAGTTTCGCACCGGGACCCGGCGCGTTGGCTCCGTCACGTGGGAATGCCGAGCTTGGGCAAGAGCCATTGCGTCAGCACGACGTAGGCAACCAGAATCAGGATTATTGGGACCCAGCCAGCCATGCTTCTATTACACTCCACCGGCCGGCTTAACGCCACACTTGCGCAGGAAGGTCATCATGGGGCACCAATTAGTGAAGGCCGACTGAAAGAGATTCAGCCCGACAAAGGCGGTGAACAGATACCAGTAGGGCGAGACCCAATAGCCGAGGGCGAGAGAGATCAGGACAAAAGCGCCCGCGATCAGGCGCACTGCGCGTTCGATGTTCATACCTGTACCTCCGAAGGGGCCGGCGCGGACTCCAAGGCGGGTGGCGCCGGCAATTTGCGTTTTTCAACCATGTAGTACAGCACCGGGACGGCCATGCGCGACAACAGCGTGGAAGCCACTTCCCCGGCCATCAGAGAAATTGCCAGGCCCTGAAAAATCGGGTCGAACAGAATTACGCTGGCGCCCACCACGACTGCGGCCGCGGTCAGCAGCATGGGGCGGAAGCGCACCGCGCCGGCATCGACGACAGCGTGTTCCAGCGTCATGCCCTGCTCCCGGCGCAGCTCGATGAAATCCACCAGGATGATCGAGTTCCTCACGATGATTCCCGCCCCGGCGATGAAGCCGATCATCGACGTCGCCGTGAAGAACGCGCCCATCAGCGCATGCGCCGGCAGGATGCCCACCAGCGTCAGCGGGATGGGCGCCATGATCACCAGCGGCGTAATGAACGACCGGAACCACCCCACCACCAGCACGTAAATCAGGACCAGCACCGCGGCGAAAGCCAGCCCAAGATCGCGGAACACTTCGATGGTGATGTGCCACTCGCCGTCCCACTTCATCGCCAGGCGGTCCGTCTCGCTGGGCATGGCAACGTTGTACTGCTTGATCTGGTATCCATCGGCAGTCCGCAACTGGTCGATGGCTTTGCCCATCTTCATGATGGCGTAAACCGGACTCTCTTCCTGTCCCGCCACATCGCCCAGCACGTACACCACCGGGCGCAGGTTCTTGCCGTAGCGAGTGATGTCGATGGTCTTCTTCTCGACGTTGGTGACCTCGGCGATCGAAACCTGCCCGCCACTCGCGGTCGGCATGCGCATCGCAGTCAGCGACTCGATGGCCGAGCGTCCGGGGCGGTCGAGTTGCACGCGGATGGGAACGTCTTCGCGCGACTTGGGATCGTGCAGCAAGCCCGCGGTTGCGCCGTCGAGCCCGATGTGTACGGTCTCGGCCACCGCCGCCGCGGAAACCCCGTTCAGCGCGGCCTTGTCGAGGTCCACCTTGACGTCGTACTTCACCTGCGGATCTTCGACATACCAGTCCACGTCCACTACGCCGGGTGTCGTTTGGAAGATCTGCTTGATCTTCTTCGCCATCTCGATCTGCTGCTGGTAATCCGGCCCATACACTTCGGCGACCAGCGTTTCCAGCACCGGCGGACCGGGTGGCACCTCGGCGAGCTTTAGCCGCGCGCCGTATTTGTTGCCAATCTCGACCAGGCCCGGCCGCAGCCGCTTGGCGATCTCGTGGCTCTGCGTGCGGCGCTGATGACTATTCTGCAAGTTCACTTGGATGTCGAGCCTGGTTGGCGCCGTGCCGCAGGAAATAATGCCGCACCAGCCCGTTGAAGTTATACGGGCCGGAAGTGCCGGCGTAGATCTGGTAGTTCACCACTTCGGGCTGCTTGCCGAGATACTGTCCCAGTTCCTGCGCGACGCGCGTCGTCTGCTCCAGCGTGGTGCCGTTCGGCATGTCAACGATGACCTGGAACTCGCTCTTGTTGTCGAAGGGCAGCATCTTGACTTTGACCAGCTTGAATGCCACCAGCGAGCAGGCGAGCAGCAGCAGCACAACCATGCCGCCCAGAAATAGCCAGCGCCGTCTTGCGTGCGCAACTAGCGGATCCATGATTCGCCGGTAGAGGCGCGTCGTCCAGCCTTCGGCTTCGTGCTCGTTGATGACGCGCTCGGCGTAATGGCGCAGCAGGCGCAGCGCCGCCCACGGCGAAACCACGAACGCTACGATCAGCGAGAACAGCATGGCCGCCGATGCGCCCACCGGAATCGGCCGCATGTAGGGCCCCATCAGCCCGCGCACGAAAGCCATGGGCAGAATGGCGGCGATCACGGCGAAGGTCGCCAGGATCGTGGGGTTGCCAACCTCATCCACCGCTTCGACTGCGACCTCGGATAAGGCCCGCCCGCGACTCTCCGGTAGCCGAAAGTGGCGTACTACGTTCTCGACTACCACGATGGCGTCATCCACCAGAATGCCGATGGAGAAGATCAGCGCGAACAGCGTCACCCGGTTCAGCGTGTAGCCGAAAAAGTAGAAGATGAACAGCGTGAGCGCCAGGGTGACCGGAATTGCGATCAGCACCACGCCCGATTCGCGCCACCCCAGGGCCAGCGCAATCAGCAGCGTGACTGAAAGTGTCGCGAGGAACAGGTGCTGTAGCAATTCGTTGGACTTGTCCTTCGCCGTCTCGCCATAGTTGCGAGTAACGGTGACGTTCAGGTCCGGCGGCAGCAAGTAGCCGCGCAGCGAGTCGATCTTCTTTTCCGCCGCCTGAGTAATGTCGGTGGCGTTGGTGCCCTTGCGTTTGGCCAGGGTGATGGTCACCGCCGGATAGTCTTCGGGTGCCCCACTCATTCGTGCATTTACGAGTGAGTGGGAATCTGAACTCCCATTGGCGTACAGAACGTAATCCTGCGGCTCGGCGGGGCCGTCCGTGATCGAGGCAGCAACATCGCGCAAATAGACCGGCCGTGCTTGGTGTACGCCGACGACGATCTGCTGTAAGTCGCTTGCGGTCCCAAGGAAACGTCCGGCTTCGACGGCGAACTGCTGGTTGTCGCGGGCAAAGCTGCCGGCATCGCCGCGCGCATTGGCTTGCTGCAACTGCGCGACCACCGCTCCCGGCGTCATGCCGTACGCCGCCAGCTTCTGTGTGTCGAGGGTGACGCGCACCTGACGGGGAAGGCCGCCGATGATCTTGGTCTCGGAAACGTTGTCGAGTTGCTTGAGCTGGTTTTCCAGTTCGCCCGCGATCTGCCGCAGTTGATAGCTGTCGTAATTCTTGCCCCACAGGGTCAGCGCCATGATCGGCACGTCGTCGATGGAGCGAACTTTAATCAGCGGCTGCGAAACGCCTTGCGGAATGCGATCAAAGTTGGAGTACAGCTTGTTGTAAGTCTTGACGATCGCGTCTTCTTCCTTCGTCCCCACGTAGAAGCGCACCACCAGCAGGCTCATGCCGGGCTGGGAGATGGAGTACACGTACTCCACGCCCGGCACCTCGCGCAGCAGCCGCTCCATGGGAATGCTGGCGCGCTGCTCGACTTCGGCGGGCGATGCGCCCGGCATCTGCACGAAGACGTCGAGCATGGGCACGACAATCTGCGGTTCCTCCTCGCGCGGGGTTTTCCAGATGGCGAATGCGCCCAGCAACAGCGAGGCGGCCACGAACAGCGGCGTCAGCTTCGAGTTGATGAAGGAGCGAGCGATCAGCCCGGCGATTCGAAGCGGAGTTTTTCCTCCAGCCGCCATCGTCATTTCGCTCCGATTTGCTTGCCGCTCAACTCGCGATCGTTGGGCTGGGCGACAACCTGGTCGCCAGCTTCGAGTCCGGAGAGGACCTCGATTTGTTGCGCGGAAGCGGCGCCCAGCGTGACATAGCGCAGGCTGGCGAGCTGGTCTTTCCCCACCACGTACACCGCATCCAACTGTCCGCGATGCAGCAGCGCGGTTTGCGGAACGAGGATGGATTGGCGCTCTCCGCGTGGAAAGCGCGCGCGACCGAACAGCCCGGAGCGAATTTGTGGATTCGTCGCAAGGTCGATCTTCACCGTGAACGTCCGGCTGGCCGGATCGGCCGCGGGCACAATCTGCACAACCTTGCCGGCGATCGTCTGCTCGCCGAGCGCATCAATCACGACCGGAACTGCCTCACCCAGACGGACCGCGCCCATCTTGCTCTCGTCCACCGTGGCTTCCAGGCGGAAGTGGCCCGGGTCTTCGACGATCAGCAACGGAACGCCCGGAGTTGCGATTGCGCCGGCGTCCGCCAGCTTGGCGGTCACCAGCCCGCCAAAGGGCGCGCGAATTTTGGTGAACCCCATGGCCGTGCTGGCCTGCGAGACTCCAGCTTCGGCTTGCGTGCGGCCAGCGTGGGCGGCATCGCGTCGCGCTTTGGCCGCCGCCAGCCTGGCCTTGACCTCATCGAACTCCTGCGGGCTCACCGACTTCTTGTCGTACAGCATCTGATAGCGCTTCATCGTCGCGTCCGCCAGCGCATAGTCGGCGTTGGCGGCGGCGATGTTTTCCTGCGAGGCTTGCAGCCCGGCATTGGCGCCGGAGTAAGCGGCACGCTGCTGGGCTTCGTCGATGGTGATCAGGACTTCGCCGCGCCGTACGCGATCGCCCTCGTGTACGTTGACGCGCGTGATGGTCCCCATGACCTGGCTGGAAAGTTGCGCCGATTGCGCCGCGCGCACCGTGCCCGTGGCCTCCACGAAATCTGGAACCGTGGTGCGTTGCGCGGTGAAGAGCGTGACGTCGCGCACGACTTCGGGTGCCGGCGCCGGCGTCGGCTTCTCGCCGGAGCAAGCGGTGAACGCGAGAAGCAGCACAAGCGCGGAGAGGGTCCTAGCACGATTCATTGCGCCACCACCGGAGAAGCGGGAGTCAATGTGCCGGTCGCCAACTCGACACCGGCGTAGCTGGTCTGCACGCGGTACACCGCCTGCCAGTAGTCGGCGCGGGCACGATGCGCGGCTTCTTCCACGCGCAGCAAATCGCTGACCGTGTTCAGTCCGCCGTCGTAGCGGTTCTGGTTGATGCGCAGGCTTTCGTCCGCTTGCGCGATCGCGCCGCGGGCGACCTCGACCTGCTGGCGTGCGGCGTCGAATTCGTAGTACGCCTTGCGCACTTGCAGCCGGATTTCGTCGCGGTAAGCATCGCGCATCGCCGCCGCTTTTTCCTGCACCGCCTTTTCGCGGGCGATGTGCGCTCGCTTGCTGTCGCCGTCAAACAGATCGAACTGCAACTCGGCGCCGGCGATCCAGTTGTTGCCGCCGTTCCACCCCACGGAAGCACTGTCGGTCTCCCACGAGCCGAAGACGTTCAGCCGCGGAGCCAGTGCGCCCTTGGCCATCGATACTGCCTTGGCTTGCGCGCTACGCTCCGACTCCACGCGCTTCAGGTCGGGACGCTTTTCCAGCGCCTTCAGTTCCAACTCCGTGGCAGTCGCAGCTGGGAATTGGCGCTCCGCCAACGCCTCCTGCGGTTCGTAGGCGGTATCCGCAGGCATCCCGAGAGCCAGCGCCAGTTGCGCGCGGGCCAGCGCCAGGCCGTTGCGCATCTGGATCAACTCCTGTTTGCGACGGGAGGTCACCACCTGTGCGCTCAACCAGTCCGAGTCCACGGCCATGCCGCTTTCGACGCGCGCGCGACTGCGCTCCTCAATCGCCTGCGCGGTTCTTAAGGCGTCCTCGGCCACCTGCAGTTCCTTCTGTGCGAGCAGCACTCCGAAGTAAGCCTGCACCGCTTGATACACAAGTTCCTGGTCAGCGCGATCGAGTTGCTGCTCGGCCGCTTGCTGCATGTATCTCGCGCGGCTCACGCCGAACCAGCTTTGCAGCCCGTCGAACAGGCTCCATTGCCCGGAGAAACGGCTGGAGAAATTGCCGATCGGGGTTGGCGTGTTCAGCTTGTTCAGCGCGAAGTCGGCGGCGGTGAAGCTCTGCTGCCGCAGTCGCGTGCCGAAAACAAACACCGGATCGTTTCCGCGAAGGGCGCTCTCGGTGAACATGATTTTCGGCATGAGCGGCGAGCGGGCTTCGCGAATGCCTGCTGCCGAAATGCGGGTGTCCGCCATGGCGGCCTTGTGCAGGGGATTTTTGTCCAGCGCCATGCTGACGGCTTGCGGCAAGGTGAGCGGCGTCGCGGTTTGCGCGGCCAGCGGCATCGCCAGCATGGCCGCGAGCGCAACCAACCGCACGATGTGTGTCAGAGTAATTCTCTGCGATTGCAACACGCGGCTTCTCAGGAGGACTGACATCGTTGTGCGGCAGACTCCCAACATCCCTACGCCCCGACCAGAGCAGCTTCCAGCGCCGGCACAATCTCAAACGTGGTGTGCAGTTCGGCGCTCAGCTTGACCATGGCGCCGACCGAGCAGTACTTCTCTTCGGAGAGCTTGATCGCGTCTTCCAGCGCCTGCGCCGAAATATCGGTCCCGCTGACGATGTGGTGGATGCGAACCTCGGCAAAGACCTGCGGCGGGTTCGGCGTCTGGTCAGCTTCTACCTTGACTTCGTAGCCGGTGACCTGCTGGCGCTTCTTGCGCAGGATGGTGATGACATCGAACGCCGTGCAGCCCGCCAGCGCAATGGCGACAAGTTCGATGGGCTTCGCCCCGGTGTTTCCGGCAGCGTCGTCAAGGAGGAAATGGTGGCCGGTACCGCTGGTAGCAACGAATTGCCTATGAGTACTGAGGGGTTGAGTCAAAGTTACGCTTGCCGAGATCATGTCGTTCTCCGTGGGAGCCTTTGGGCCCCATGGCCTATTACATCCGGGCCACACGGATAAACGCAGTGACAAGGCGCACCGTTACAGGAATTCTGTGGAACTTTCGGGTGATTCCCAATTCGGGAAAAGGCCGGGTCAGGGAGCGTGCCGGCACTAATTGCGGACAGCCTTGCTCTTGCGTCCCAAAGCAACGAGCGCTTGCTGGTATTTCGGCAACAGCTCTCTGCGGAGTTGTTCGGCGCGCCCGGAGTCGCACCGCGGCTGATACGACCGGCACTGGGCCACGGCGTTCTTCAGGCTCGCCAGGAACGCCTGGCAGGGCTGGCAGTCGTGCAGATGCAGGTCCATTTCCTCGCACACCGCATCGTCGATGACGCCGTCCATGTAATCGGAGAGCGCGGCAAACAACCGGCGGCACCGTTGCGGCCGGGGCGGCTCGGCGGCGGCATGCAGCGTCAAGCCGGTGGCGGGGCGGGCTTGCGACAACCTGGCCAACTCCTGACGCACCATCAACCGCGCGCGGTGCAGCCGCACCCGCACCGTGCCCTCGCGCAAGTCCATGATCCTGGCCACTTCGGCGGTGCTCAGCTCTTCCATGTCGTGCAGGACCAGCACCATGCGGTACTGCGGAGGCACCTGTAGAATCGCTTGCTTCAGTTGCTCGGCGGCTTCGCTATTCAGCAGCGCCACCTCGGGGTTGGGTTCTCCGCTTCTCATCAGGTCTTGCAGCTCGCCGCTGTCGGGCATCAATTCGTCCAGCGACAAGTTCTTGGCGGGCGAGTGCTGGCTTCCGCGATGGCTGCTGATGCAGCGGTTGCGCGCCACCTTGTACAGCCACACCGTCAGCGCCTGTGGATTGTCGAACTTGGCCAGGTGCGGGATGGACTTCAGCAATACGTCCTGCATGGTGTCCTCCGCGTCCTGGGGATGGCCGCAGACTTTCATGCTGAAGGAATAGACCGTGTTCTGCAGCAGCGCCAGCGCCCGGTCCGTCGATTCCGGCTGGTCCTCACGAATCAGCTCCAGCGCCTGCTCTACGGCTTGCGACATGTATTCAGGTTAGCTGATACTTTGTCGCCGAGCCAATCTCTTTGCGCAACAGGATTTCTCCGGCCTGACATCAGACGTGCACGAAGGCTGCTGGCTCGGGTGACATCCGGATTGTATTCGTACGACAGAAGCAAATGTGTCACGCGCTGGTTCGCAGCGCGACCAGCCCGAAGGGCGGCATTTGTGTTAGCCGTGGGCGTAAGCCCGCGGTCAAGTGAAGAATTGAACGGAGTCCCTTCAGGGACGGCACAGAGTTCATGCATCGTAAGCGGACACGGTGACATCTGGGAATGAGCGAAGGAGTGCAGCACATGCGACGGCTCAAGCTTCTTATGGCGGCCCTATTCTTGGCAGCTTCATCCTTGATCGCGCAAGAAATTCCAGCCGGGACGGTTCTGCCAGTGATGCTGCGGACCACGCTGGACGCCAGAAAAGCCAAGGTCGGCCAGAAAATCGAAGCCCGAGTTATGCAGGACGTCCCGCTGTCTTCACAGACGCGGATTCGAGCCGGCGCCAAGCTGGTCGGACACGTCGTGGAAGTGACGCGGCCGAGCCCAACTTCAGGATCGCGCATCGCAATCTCGTTCGACCGCCTGATGATTGGCGGCGCCGCAATCCCGGTCACCACGAGCCTGCGTTCGTTGGCTTCCATGATGGAAGTATTCGAGGCGCAACTGCCCACCAACGCGATTGATGATTATGGGACCACAACAGCCGACTGGGTCACTATGCAAATCGGAGGCGATGCCGTCTATCGCGGAAACGGAACCGTAATGACTGACGGCCAGATAGTCGGGAAATCAACGGTTGCCGGCGACGTGAGCGCGAAGCTGATAGCCTCTCGGGACGGGGCTTGCCGCGGGGCGGCGGCCGAGAACGACCGCGTGCAGGCGCTTTGGTTGTTCTCCCCGTCAGCCTGCGGACCTTACGGTTTTGCCGACCTGAAGATCGTTCATGCCGGCAGGCAAGATCCAGTCGGGCAGATCATTCTCGCGTCAGATAAGAATGTGCACGTGCCCGCAGGCAGCGGCCTGCTGCTCAGGGTGACGGCTGTTTCGGGTCACCCTTCGACTGGAGCCTCCTCCGGCGTAAGCAGCGCGCGCCCGGCATTGCGAGCACCGTCTTAATTCCGGCAGGGCCCGAGGGCGAGATAATCGTAGTCCAGCCACGCTGGGTAGGCTTAGAATGGGACTCCGAGTCTGTCGCCACAGTCTCCAACGATCGCCCCGCTGCGGCGGGCTTGTTGGGACGGCAGAGGGACGCCACGATCCGACACGATGACTGCTGAGAAGAAAAAACGCAGCAAGGCCCGCGGTGCCTCCGATCCCGTCATCCCCGACAAGCTCTACTTCCGCATCGGTGAAGTGGCCGGCCTTTGCCGTCTGCCGGCTTACGTGTTGCGTTTTTGGGAGACTGAGTTCCCGCAACTCAAGCCGGTCAAGAGCAGCACCGGACAGCGAATGTATCGCCAGCGTGACGTGGAAAATGTGCTGCGCATCAAGAAGCTGCTCTACGATGAGGGCTTCACCATCGCCGGGGCCCGCGCGCATCTCAAGGCCGAGCTCAAACCTTCGCATCGGCAGAATGGCTTGCCCTTTCCCAAGCCGCGTTCCGCGGACCCCCTGAAGAAAGTCCGACAGGGTTTGCAGGAGATTCTGGGCATCCTCAACAAGAAGCGGCGGTAGCTAGAACATGATCTTGGCGGCAAGGATGCGTTCCCATTTTGGGAATGGAAAAACCAGTTCCATAATGAAATTGCTGGCAACCCGGCTGGCGAACCGACACAATGATTCTGGTAGGCACCCTCCCACGACGTTTAACCCATTGGGTCGGTAAGTTCTAGCGGCTCTTGTCTTCTATGAGGCCCCGAGAGAAACCCGCCCTACACAAGAGCGTATCTGCCACAAACCGAATCGGGGTCGCATCGCGACAAACACAGTTACGAGCTACTCAATCGGCTTCGAACCAGCACCGTCACCTCGGGAACAGACCGATGATGCCGTTGTTCGAACCAGCACCGCAACGTCGGCGACGGACCCGATGATGCTGTCCACGTGCTGCCGGCAGACGCCAAGATCGGAAGTCGATTCCCCAGTTGTAGGAAAGTTCATTCGCCAGTTTTAGGAGAAACTCCATGCACTCCATGCGCCACGTCGTCTTATCGGTTGTTGTTGGGTTCGCCTTATTATTCGCCGCATTAACGGTTTCTCCGCTGGCTGTCGCGCAGGTGCCGCTGCAGTTCGTTGCCGTTACTCCGTGCCGGGTGGCGGACACCCGCCTGGCCCCCGGTCCGTTCGGCGGGCCGGCCCTGCAAGGCCAGACCTCGCGCGACTTCGCCATCCCCGAGAGCGCCTGCAGCATTCCCTCTACCGCGGCGGCGTATTCGCTGAATGTGGCCGTGGTGCCGCACGGCGGCTTGGGCTATCTGACGGTGTGGCCGGCGGGACAACCGCGGCCGGTAATAGCTACCTTGAATTCGGTCGACGGCCGCATCAAGGCGAACGCCGCCATCATTCCCGCCGGCACGAACGAGGCCATTAGTGTTTACGCCACCCAAACCACCGATGTCATTCTGGACATCGATGGCTATTTTGTGCCGGCGACCAGTGCGACGCTGGCCTTCTTCCCGCTGACGCCTTGCCGGGTGGCGGATACGCGCTGGACTATCGGGCCGTTAGGCGGGCCTTACTTGGCGGGAGGCCATGAGCGTATCTTCCCCGTGCTCTCCAGTACCTGCAACATACCCGACACGGCGCAAGCCTACTCGCTGAATTTCGCGGCCATCCCCCACGGTCCGCTGGGTTACATGACGGTATGGCCCACCGGGCAAACCAAGCCGCTGGTTTCCACCTTGAACGCACTCACGGGCACGATCACGGCCAACGCCGCCCTGGTGCCTTCGGGAACGCAAGGCGCCATCAGCGTGTATCCCAGCAGCGCCACCGACCTGGTGATTGATGTGGACGGCTACTTCGCGCAACCCTTATCGGGACCGCAACCCGCCGACGGACCGCAACCCTTATCGCTGTACACCCTGGCGCCCTGCCGGGTGCTGGACACGCGCCACGGAAGCGGCGCCTTCAGTGGCACCATACCGGTCGATGTGCTGACCAGCGTGTGCCAGGTGCCCAGCGCGCAGGCCTATGTGTTGAACGCGACCGTTGTGCCCTACCACGGCCAGCCGCTGGGCTATCTGACGTTGTGGCCCGACGCCGAGAGCAAGCCGGTGGTGGCCACGCTCAACGCCTTGGACGGGGCCATTACTTCCAACATGGCGATTGTGCCCACGCTGAACGGCTCCATCGACGCTTTCGCCACCACGCCCACCGACCTGGTGGCCGACATCTTCAGCTACTTTGCGCCCATTAGTCCTTTGAACATCACCACCACTTCGTTGCCTTCGGCCACCTTAAATTTCCAATACAGCGCGACCTTGGGCGCCAGCGGCGGCGTGCCGCCCTACACCTGGAGCGTAACGGTCGGCAACTTGCCGCCCGGGTTGAATCTGGACTCCGCGAGCGGCCTGATATCGGGCACGCCCACGATCGCGGACACGTATCCGTTCACCGTGCAGGTTGCTGACGCGCAAACGCCGCCGGCAACCGCGTCGGCGCCGCTCAGCATCACGGTGAACCCGACCCTGACGCAACTGACGGTGCTGACCACGTCGCTGCCTCCGGGCACGCAGAACACCGTCTACAACGTGATGCTGGCCGCTACCGGTGGGCTTACTCCTTACACCTGGAGCATCACGGCCGGCAGCTTGCCGGTGGGTTTGCATTTGGACGCGAACAGCGGCGCCATCACCGGCACGCCCAGCGGGGCGGGGATATCGACCTTCACGGTGCAGGTGACGGACCTCCAGTTGTCGACCGCCAGCAAGCAACTGAGCATTACCATTGCACCGGCGGTGGCATTGAGCATCACCACGACTTCCTTGCCGTCGGGCACGGCGGGCACCGCCTACAGCGCAACCCTGACAGCGGTTGGCGGAGTTTATCCCTATACCTGGAGCCTCACCAGCGGCAGCTTGCCGTTTGGTTTGTTTTTGAACGCGAACACCGGAGCAATTACGGGCACGCCGACCACGGCGGGTACGTCGAACTTCACGGTGCAGGTTGCCGACTCGGCAACCCCGCCCGCCACGGCCAGCGCGCCACTCAGCATCGTTATCAATCCGGGAGGCGGCGGCAATCCAGGCGCCCTTACGGGCAACTATGCGTTCTTCTTGAACGGCTTCAACTCCAGCGGCGCGTGGACGCTGGCGGGCAGCTTCATCTCCGATGGCAATGGCCACATTACCAGCGGCGTCGTGGATCGCAATTCGGTCGGCGGCCAGCCGTTCAATACCACCGTCAGCGGAACCTATTGGATCGCCGCCAACGGCTTGAACACGCTCACGATTCAGGGCCAGTCGTTCGGGCCGGTCACCTTTGCGTTTGATCTTTCTGCCTCCGGCAGCGGGAGAATCATCGAGTACGACGACACCACCGGCTCGGGCAGCCGCGGCGCCGGCGTGTTGCGCAAAGCAGACCCCAGCGCCTTCTCGCTGAATGCACTGAACGGCGGCTGGGTAATGGGGATGACCGGGGTCAACAGTACAGGGCAGTCTCGCCAGGTCGTTACGGGTCAAATGTCTGTTGCCAATGGAAGCATTAGCAATGGAACGGGCGACATCAATGAGGGAGGGGCCTATTCCACGATTACGTTCTCGGGCAACGTGTCATCCATCGATGCACAAACGGGTCGGGGCGTAGCTACAATCCAAAGCACTTTTGGCACCAGTCACCAGGCGGTTTATGTGGTCTCGGCCAGCGAGCTGGTAATGGAGCAGATTGACGCAGAAAATCCGCTGCAGGTGGGCTCGGTCTTGAAGCAAACCGGCCCGTTCAACAACGGCTCGCTGAACGGCTTAAGTGTTCTCTATTATCAGGACATCCACGCCGCGGAAGGTGCCGACCAATCCGGCGCCATGATCATCAACTTCAACGGCAACGGCAACGCTAATGGTATCGCCGCGGACGAAGACCTCGCCGGTGTCATCACCCAGAAAACGCCATTCCAGGGGACGTACACGGTAGCTGCCAATGGCGCCCTAAGCCTCGGCACGGGAAATCCGGCGGGCTTCCTGATCAGCCAGAACCACGGATTCTTTGTGGGTACTGGCTCCAATTCCATCTTCGGGACCATCGAACCGCAAAGCGGCGCGCCATTCTCGAACGCATCGATCGCGGGGACCTACGCTGCAGGCACACTCCCCCCGCTGGATTATGCAAATGGAAGCAATGAGGTGGACGTGGGACCGGCGAACGGCCTGGGTACGCTTACATTGAATGGAGACTACAGCCAATCCGGCGGGATTGGTCAATCGCTTGGCACAATCGTTAGCTACTCGATCGCCTCCAATGGCAGGGGCACGGCAGAGGCGCAAGGCGACCAGGCTCCGTCTGTTGTTTACGTGATCTCACCCGCCAAGTTCGTCATCCTGCGGTCAGAGACGGACGCGAGAGTGCTGGTGTCTACGCATTGAGCTTTGCAGAGCAATCGCCTTGAACTCATGGCCGGCGCCTTCCGACGCCGGCCTTTTGTTCAGTCTTCAGCGACTGATGTCCTGCTGGGTAGGGATGGCTATTTTGTGCCGGCCACAACTAATGCCTATGATTACCATTCTTAGTGCCGTGCGCTTTTTCTCTACACATATCCATTGATTCCGGGACACAGCAGTCCTATAGTTGTGGTATGTTGCGCTTGCTTTCAGCGGTTGCCATTGTAGTTGTGGCCGTTGGCGTTATGCTTGTCGGCTACAACGTACTTATTGTTGGAACGGGACTGGCCGGCGCTCTCCTCCTTCTTGGTCGCTATTGGCGGGATTTCGCTTCCGAGCCCGGACTCACTCAAAACATTCAATGGATGGTTATCGTCGTAATAGCGCTCATGCTCGGGTGGCGCGCCGGTATTATGCGCGAAACCGGAAGGTATTAATAGGCATGGGTTGCGGCAGTTGAGATGATTCGCAGCGGACGGCACGCCCCGCTCTAGCCAATTAAAGCGGGTTTTTCTTTGAGCGCGCACAACCAATCTTGTTCACGGCGGACCGACGCTAAGTGCCGCTCTATCCTTGCTGGCACGACACGGCAAGATCGAGATCTCCCCAAAACGAATAGCGAAGACCGAAACGCGGCCCTTCAAATCACCACCGTCTCCTGATACTCGCCGTACACGCGCCGCATGGCGTCGGAGATTTCGCCGACCGTGGCGTTGGCCTCAACCGCTTCCACAATCGGGGGCATCAAGTTGCCAGTGCCGCGTGCCGTGTCTTCCACCTTCTTCAGCGCCGCCTGCCATTTCGCCGGATCGCGCTGGGCGCGCACGGCGCGCAAACGCTCCACCTGCTTGCGCTCCAGAGACTCGTCCATGTGCAGCAGCGGAATCGGCTTTTCTTTCTCCTGTTCGAAGGCGTTCACGCCCACGACGATTGCCTCCCGCTTGTCCACGGACCGCTGATACTCGTACGCCGCGTTTTGGATTTCCTGCTGAATGAATCCGCGCTCAATCGCCTTCAGGGTGCCGCCCATGGCGTCGATCTTGTCCAGGTATTCGCGCGCCTGGGTTTCGATCTGGTTGGTCAGCGATTCGATGTAGTACGAACCCGCCAGCGGATCAACGGTCTGCGCCGCGCCTGACTCGTAGGCGACGATCTGCTGGGTCCGGAGGGCGATGCGCGCCGACTGTTCGGTGGGCAACGCCAGGGCTTCGTCGAACGAATTGGTGTGCAGCGATTGCGTCCCGCCCAGGACCGCCGCCATGGCTTGCAATGCGGTGCGCACGATGTTGTTCTCGGGCTGCTGCGCGGTCAGCGTGGAGCCTGCCGTTTGCGTGTGGAAACGCAACATCAGGGATTTTGGGTTCCTGGCGCCGAAATGGTCGCGCATGATGCGCGCCCACATGCGGCGGGCGGCGCGAAACTTTGCCACCTCCTCCAGAAAATTGCTGTGCGCATTGAAGAAGAACGACAGCCGCGGCGCAAAATCATCCACGCCCAGTCCCGCATCAATGGCCGCCTGCACATAGCTGATGCCGTTGGCCAGCGTGAAGGCCACTTCCTGCACCGCCGTGCATCCGGCTTCGCGCATGTGGTAACCGGAAATGGAAATCGTGTTCCACTCGGGCACATTCTGGTGGGCATAGGAAAAAATGTCGGTGATGATGCGCATGGCCTGCGCGGGCGGATAAATATACGTCCCGCGCGCAATGTATTCCTTCAACACATCGTTTTGCACGGTGCCGGAAAGCTTGCGCACGTCGCGACCGGTGCGCCGTGCGGTCACGATGTAGAGCGCCAGCAAGATCGACGCGGTGGCATTGATCGTCATCGAGGTGGAAATCTTCTCCAGGTCGATGCCGTCGAAGAGGCGCATCATGTCTTCGATGGAATCGATGGCCACGCCGACCTTTCCCACTTCTCCCGTAGCGAGGGGGTTGTCGGAATCGAGGCCGATCTGCGTCGGCAGGTCGAAGGCCACGCTCAATCCGGTGGTGCCATTGCTCAGCAGGTACTTGTAGCGGCGGTTCGATTCTTCGGCATCGCCCATGCCGGCATACTGCCGCATGGTCCACAGCCGCCCGCGGTACATGGTGGCTTGCACGCCGCGGGTATAGGGAAACTGCCCCGGGAAATTGAGATCGCGGTCGTAATCCCAGCCTTCCAGATCGGCCGGTGTGTAAAGCGGATGAACGCTGATGTGGGAGGAGGTTTCTTGCTGGGGCGCAAGCTTGGTCGCCACGGACGCTTTGTATTTGTTTTCGGGCATCTCAGTTTCCAGTTTCGAGTTTCCAGTTTCGAGTTTCCAGTTTCGAGTTTCCAGTTTCGAGTTTCCAGTTCTCGTTCCCCCTGGAAACTCGAAACTATCTTCTTCGCGACCTGGCGAAGGAACTCACGCCGAAGTACAAAAACGCCAGCGCGAATGCGGCTGCCAGAAGCACCTTGCCCACTCCGGCGGTGCCGTTAACATGACGATGGTATTCGCGCACGGCAGCCCCGCCCCCGACCACCGCAAGCACCAGGAAGAATAGTCCTGCCACCTCCAGCCAGAGCACATGCAGCACCCGCCCTACGCTGCCGAGGGTGACGCTGCCTCCCCGGTAAAAGGCCCGCACCCAACGGTTCTCCCCAGTCTTGCGGCCCGCAACGCGCAGAAACGCCCGGCCTTGAGTACCGAAATTGTGGGATGGCACGCTTCTTACCTTTCGCTCAGCGCTGTTGCCGCCTAACTCCTCATTCTATCAGCGGACTAACGCGGGAGATGGCTCCCCTTGCGGCGCAAGAGCGCCCCCATAATCACAAAACTCGGCCTCCACAGGAAGCATCCAACGTATTAAGCTGGTAGAGTGGCCGGGGCTAAGACTTTCAGCACCATCGAAAAAAACATTGCGCGGTCCGTCGCCAGCCAGCTAGCTTAGGTGCAATTGTGGATAAACGACTAAAAAGCCTGATGGAACAACTGGGGCAAGCGATCAACAACTCGCTTTCCGATTCCGACCAGATCGCGGAGGTCATCACTCGTATTAAAGCCGGGGGATACGATGTATTTCTCGTACTGGAAGCGACCATAGGACTCAACGAGCGCGACGAAGCCGCCGAGCCGACACCAGTCAACGACCGGCGCCCAGCCGCCGATCTTCAGGTGACGTCACAGGATGTGAAGTTTCTCAAGTCCCTTCGCATCAAGGTCGATGAGGAGAAGTAGCGTCGCAGCCTGGCGTCCCGGCCTGACACGCTCGCCTCGCGTGCGGTGTGCTAACATTCGATTCGCCTGTGGGCCGGCACGCGCCGCCAAGGCGCCGTCAGCCCTTCCAACAAACGAGTATTTTTAGCCCATCGGGGAAATTCGTAAGCGGAAACCATCAGGATGAGAGACACCCTCGGAGTTTTACTGGCGGGAGGAGCGGGCGAGCGTTTATATCCGCTGACGCGCGATCGCGCCAAGCCGGCCGTCACCTTCGGCGGCATTTACCGCATCATTGACATCACGCTTTCCAACTGCATCAACTCCGATCTGCGAAAAGTCTATATCCTGACCCAATACAAAGCGCTCTCCCTGAACCGGCACATCCGTGAAGGCTGGGGCAACATTGTGGGACGCGAGCTGGGAGAGTTCATCGAGATCCTGCCGCCGATGAAACGGGTCAGCGAGAACTGGTACATGGGAACGGCCGATGCGGTGTATCAGAATCTCTACTCCATCGGCTCTGAGCAGCCGCGCTACGTGCTCATCCTGTCGGGCGATCACATCTACAAGATGAATTACGACCTGATGCTGCGTCAGCACCAGGATTCGGGCGCCGACGTCACCCTGGCCACCATCCTGGTCGATCCGGCGGAAACCAAGCTGTTTGGGGTGGTCGAGATCGATCGCACCGGCCGGGTCGTCGGCTTCCAGGAAAAGCCCGAGCAAACCGATCTGCGCTCACCTTACGATCCGCGCATGGTTTCGGCCTCGATGGGCGTTTACGTGTTCAATACCGATGTGCTCATTCCGGCGCTGCTGAAAGACGCCGAAGACGCAACTTCGCGCCACGATTTCGGGCACAACATTCTGCCCCGCATGGTGGACGACTACAAGGTTTACTCCTTCAACTTCATCGACGAGAACCGCAAAGAGGCGCTGTACTGGCGCGATGTGGGGACCCTGGAAGCTTATTACGAGGCCAACATGGACCTGGTCTCGGTGGCGCCGGTTTTCAACGTGTATGACGCGGCCTGGCCGATTCGCACTCATATGCGGCAGTATCCTCCGGCCAAGTTCGTGTTCAGCGATCCCGACCGCACCGGAGAAGCGCATGACTCGGTCGTCTCCATGGGCTGCATTATCTCTGGCGGCTCCGTGCGCAACAGCGTGCTCTCGCCCGACGTGCGCGTGAACTCCTACTCGGAGGTTGATACCAGCATTATTTTTTCCCATGTGAAAGTCGGCCGGCATTGCCGCATCCGCAAGGCCATCATCGATCGCGATGTGGATGTCCCCGAGGGAACGGTTATCGGCTACGACACCGAAGCCGACCGCCAGAAGTATCACGTGACCGACAGTGGCATCACCGTGGTGACGCGCGATTATTCGCTGTTCGAGAACCCGGTCACGGTGGATTACTTCACCTCGGAGTGAAGTCGGATTGCCGGGGCGACGCGCCGCCTCACTCGCTTATCATCCGCGCCTTCATCGCCACCGCACCCACGCACCACAGCAAGGCATCTTCTACGTGCTCTCGCAGCGACGGGTTGGTAAAAATATTTCCCAGTCGCGCGCCTTCGGTCAGGCGCGCCGCCAACTCGGTCAAGACGCCCTGATAGCGGTCCGGCATGTGTAGCTTGGTGGCGCGCACCAGGTCGTCAAACACCAGCAGGCAATCCAGGATCACGCCGTCGGGATCGGCTGGCTGCGAGTTGACCCGATACAGTGCCTCGGCCACGTCGCAAAACGTTTCGATGGCGTCCGGCGGAGGGCCAAGCTTCGCCATGCTCGGATCGAGTGCCAGCGCCTTCGCCGCTAACCCGGGGTGAGCGAAGAACACGATGCGCCCGTCGCATGTAAGCGGGCGTTCATCCTCGCCGCCCACTGCCAGCAAGGTGTAAAACTGCGGACCATCATGACTGCCGTCCACACGGAAGCCGATGAGGATCAGTTCTTCGTGCGGCCGGTGGTGAAGAACGTGTAACTCGGGCATGGGGAAATAGTACAGTTGCCAGTTGCCAGTTGCCAGTCGTCAGTTGCACGACGCAGCCTTGACGGGCCTGCTTCGGCTTTTCCTGGCCAACTGACCACTGGCCACTGACAACTGAATTAGCAACCGGACGCCGCCGCCATCATCTATTCTGTCAGATATGGGAAACACCTTTAAGACCGCGTTACTGCTGACCGCATTGACGCTTTTCCTGTTGTTGATGGGGGAAATCTTCGGCGGCCAGCGAGGCATGGAACTCGCTCTCGGGCTGGCCGTCGTCATGAATTTCGTTTCGTATTTCTACAGTGACAAGATCGCGCTGGCCATGTATCGCGCGCAGCCCGTCACCCGCGAACAACTGCCGCGCGCTTACCAGGTGGTGGAGCGGCTGACGCAAAAGATCGGCATCCCCATGCCGAAGATGTACGTGATCCCCACCGATTCGCCCAACGCCTTTGCCACCGGACGCAATCCCCAACACGCGTCGGTTGCGATGACGGAAGGGATTTTGAACCTGCTCAGCGACGAAGAACTGGAAGGCGTGCTGGCGCATGAGCTGGGACACGTGAAGAACCGCGACATTCTCATCAGCTCAATCGCCGCTACTCTGGCGGGCGCCATCACCATGCTGGCGCGCATGGGCTATTGGGCTTCGCTCTTCGGGGGCATGGGAGGCCGCGACGATCGCGACCGCGGAGGCGGCGGCTTGGTTGGGCTGCTGATGTTGATCCTCGCCCCCATCGCAGCCACGCTCATTCAGCTTGCGGTATCGCGATCGCGGGAATACCAGGCCGACGCCACTGGCGCGCAGATCACCGGCAATCCCTACGCTCTGGCCAGCGCGCTGAAAAAGCTCGATGCTGCTTCGAAGCGCATCCCCATGCAGGCTTCGCCATCGAATGCGCATCTGTTCATCGTTGCGCCGCTGCTCAGCGGCGTCACCTTCGCGAACCTGTTCTCCACCCATCCGCCCATCGCCAAGCGCATCGAGCGGCTTACCGGGCGGCCCGCCGAGCTGGACTATTGATTGTCGCCCGTTAAGGGCACGCAGACATTTCGCCATATCCCACAATGTCAGACATCGGCGAATAGTGCAGGGAAGTGCGCCTCGACCTGCCGAGGAGAGTGGTGCCCCAGCGTCTGCTGTGGAAAAAATGCGACAGCTTCTGGAAAATCACCTGCTAAGTTTGAGGGCGCGCCACTTTTTTGCCGCCACGAGGAAGACTCGTCTCCTTTAATTTCTTGCAGTTAGCAAATGGAAATGTAATTGCAGCTCCTAAAAGGGGATGGAGGGGCCAAATGCGCGCCATTGGCGGTTTACAAGCGGGCCGCCGCAGTTCATAATTGAGTTTAAGCAAGTGGTCGATCCAGGGTACTCACCTTTCCAAACGCACCGAGATTTCTGCATATCCCACATTGTGGGAGGAGAACGATGACAACGAATTCTGGTAATCCTACGGAGCCCAACCCTCGAGAACGTATTTGGTTTTTCCCGGACAAGTTTTGGCGGGCCACGGAGAACATGCCTCCGGACGAAGTTGCGAATCTGATGGCAGAAGTTGAGGGCTACGCCGCCGCCGGCGATGTGCAGGCGCTCCGCAAATATCCTTTTGTGATGGTTGGAAATCCTTACAAGAAGAAATCGGTTGCCTGATTCGGAATCAGGCGCTTGATCGCGGACCAGCGGCGACTTTGCGCGCGTGTCCCGCAACCGGGGATGCAGCCGCCGGTTTGATTGTCTGAGGACGGACCATAATCGGGCATCCGCAGGTCGTTTCCAGCAAGTATCGCGCGCGCGCCAGACGTTCCGCCACCGGGCTTATTTTCTGCAGGCCCCGTCCGTAAATAATCAGCATTCCGTCCCGTCGTTCGACCGCGACCCGATCGATCTGTCGGTCGTGCGAGAAATCGAAAGCATCCGCCAGCCTGAGAATACCGGCGATGGGCAACAGCGCCCTGCGCCGTTTTGGCGTGAGTCCCACAAACGCGGAGTTGCTGGTTTGCGGCAGCGCCCCGCCATGATAGCGGGCAATCACGGCGACGCATTGAAGTTCCTCCGCGCTCCATCCCAGGGGAGGCTTGAGCCGGCGAATCATGGAATAAGCGCGCTTGCGATGGCCCTCGGGGCCGCGGCTTTGTCCCACCTCATGCAGCATGGCGGCCGCCTCCAGGATACGGCGGTCCCCGGCTTCAGCAATCACGGTCCCCTGCTTCGCCAAGCCGTCGTAAAGTTGCAGCGCTAGCCGGGTTACATGCGCCGAGTGGTTCACGTCAGGATCCAGGAACGAAGCCCACGTCCGCAGCTTTTCCATGGCGGCCCGTTGCAAGGAGGGACCGCTCGGCAGTTCAGCGCGCCACACCGCCCACAGCGAATCCTTGCCCAACATTTTCTGCCGATAAAGATTCAGTCGCTGCTGCCGCTCCTCGGCAATTCTCTGGTTCCAGCGCTCGCGATCTTCGGCCTCAATCCCGGGATGCGCCTTGATCGTCGCCTTCAGCACATCGAAATCGTGCACCTCGCCGAGAGCGTCCTGCAGTTCGCGCAGGTCCCTGGCCCACTGTTCGTGGCGCTGCGGGAGGAAATTTTCGCAGGTGTAGCGGAAGCGCTTGATGCCGATTCGCAACCGGTGATAGCCGACTTGCGTGCGGTTTCGCAGGGCCTGCCGGTGTAACGCGTGTGCGTCCATCCAGCGCTCCAGCGCGAGATGCTGAAACACCAGCCCTTCCACTGGGACCCGGCCCGCCCGTTTCGCTAACCGCGCATTCAGCGCAGTCCATCGCTTGCGGTCGAAGTTGTGCAGCGCCTCTTGCGCAGCCGCCTTGAGCTGGCTCTCTTTCTGGCCCAGGGTTTCCAGCAGAACCAGGCGAACAGGATCGTCAGGCGCAGAAAGACGAGCGACCCATTCCAACATGACCTGCACATCGCGCAGATCGCCGAGGCTGCTGAACAGGGCCTTGCCCAGCTTCTTCATCTCCTTCCATGCGGGATCGGGATCGACGGACAGGAAACCGTCCGCCATCGAACGGCATCGGCGAATGGCGACCCGAAGATCGTGCACGGGATCGGCGGCAAACTCATGGCTGGCTTTGCCACACTCCTCCAGCGTGCGCTGCGCCCAGTAGGCGAGCCCGGCTTTGTTGTCGTGTGTGCGAGGATCCGGCGGCATGAGGGTAAATCCTGTTTGCTTTTACTCTACAGCGATTCCACGTGTGTGGGGCAGCAGAAATGGTGGGGCAGGAAAAGCCCGTCGGCTGCGAGAATTCTGGATTATTTACGAACTTGAAGATGTCATCCTGAGCGAAGCGCCCGCAAAGAATTTCCGACTCGCTTCTTTTGCGGGTCGGGCGGGAGCGCAGTCGAAGGATCTGCGGTCCCCGATGGCATACCCATACCAGCGAACCGCAGATCCCTCGGCTCGGGCCGGGCCCTCGCTCGGGATGACAATTCAAAGAACTATCTTACGAAGGCCAATGCCCCACAACAAAACTTGCGGGCCCTACAGGTACACCCGTTCGGCGCTGCGCAGATTTCTGTAGCGCTGGAAAACTCTCTTGTCGCTTTCCAGGCCGAGCAGCGATTGGATGGATGTTCCGCGGAAGGTGTGCCCCAGCATCTTCCACCAGTTGCGCAACACGAACAGCGGTTCATGCGCCATTACCGCGGGCATGTGCCGGATCTTCATCCAGCGCTCGGCGCGCCATCGCTCGTACTCAATTTCCTCGGGTTGCAAGTGCTGCGTGGCCACCACCGCGGTGGTGCCATCGTACTCCTCCATGTTGTCGATGACGATCAAGTTGCGCGCGCGAAAATCTTTCGTCATCGGCGTGCCTGGATAGGGAGTCGGATGCTGGATGTAGGGCCAGTCCACATACTTGCCGGCAAATTCCAGGTTGGCGCGGATGGATTCGCGCGTGTCATCGGGATTGCCGACGATGAGGCCGCCCACCACATACATTCTGTTTCGGTGCAAATGCTCAATCGCTCGAAGAGTTGCATTGCCCGTGGTGCGTCCGTCTTCGCGGAACTCATTCTTGGCCGCCGCTTTCAGGAAGTGGAGATCGTCCTCGAGGATGTTCTCGATGCCGAGAAAAACGTAGCGAAACCCCGCCTGCCGCATCAACGGAGCCAGCGTCTCGCCATGCATGGCAATGGGCGACGTCATCGCCTGCACGGTGTAATCGATGTCGTTCAAACCCGCGTCAATGATGGCGCGGCATAGCGCTTCAAAGCGGCGAATGTTAAGGCTGATGTTGTCGTCCACAATGAAGATGGAGCGCGCACCGTGCTCCCGGGCGTCGCGAATGTCGGCCAGCACGCGATCGAACGAGTAAGTATGAAAGTTGCGGCCCCGCATCTCGATGATCGAGCAAAAGCCGCAATCGAAGGTGCATCCGCGCGAGGTCTCCACCACATCCACCCCGCGCCCCAGCATGGTGTAGCCGCTAAGCACGCGCGCGTCGCGCTTGGGCAGACGGATTTCATCGCCCTCGAGCGTATGCACGGGCCGCGGAAGATTCTGATGCCAGCCATCCGCGGCGTGATACGACAGTCCCTGGATCGCAGCCAAACCCTCGCCGCTTTCGAGCGAGCGCAGCAGTTCGCGAAAAGTAATCTCGCCTTCGCCGCGGACAATGTAATCGATGCCGCTTCCGGCTTCCATATAGGCTTCGGGCGCCAGACTGGGATCGTAGCCGCCCACGACGACGCGAACGCCGGGCCGCAACGCGCGCACCAGTTGAATGATGCGCAGCGCCGTCTTGCGCTGGAAGGTCATGACGGACAGGCCCACTACGTCCGGCTGGATTTCGCGCACCAGCCGCTCCACCGTTTCGCGCACCTTGTGCTGCACCAGGATCAGGTCGGCCGCTGCCACTCGGTGGTGCGCATCGATGTTCCCGGCCAGGGAACACAGCGCGCCATTGGGCATCCGCACCGCGACCGTCGGCATGTGCTCGAACGAGTCGGGCATGGAAAGGAGGAGTACATTCATGGCACAGTTCCTGCTGAGACGGCGGTCCCCACGACCTGAAACATCGGTTGGCATACATGCTACACCGGAATTGGCGTCAATTGGCGGGAAGAGTGGGATGGAAGCGAAGCAGGATGTCAAGTACCAGGCTGAAGTGGTTGGTTGGATTGGTGGCGGCGGCAGGACTCGAACCTGCGACCTACGGATTATGAGACCGTCGCTCTAACCACCTGAGCTACACCGCCAAACGGTCGGAAGCGGCCCGCCGCGTCGGGACCGCAGAGGACGTGAGCAGAGAACCTGCCGCACGCCTGAGGGCGTAAAAACGCGTACCGCGCTCGATTACACGAAAGGCCGGACGTGACCGCGTCCAGCCCACTCTCGATTCTAGAAGCGGCCCTAGGGACTGTCAAACCGCAGCTTCCGGCAGGGTCCCAGTGACTTGGCGCCAGACTCCATCATTTCAAGTACGCTCGCACGATCTCGATCAAGTCGTCGGTCACCTCACGGGAGGGTTTCCCGCCGGCGATATGATCTTTGATGTGGCCCTCCAGGACCTCTCCCATGAGTCCGTTGATCGCCCCGCGGCAGGCAGCCAGGAGTTGGAGAGTGTCGGCACATTCTTCGCGATCGTCGGACAAGGCGCGTTCTACCGCTTCCACTTGTCCCCTGATCCTCTTTACCCGATTTAGCAGCTTCGCACGTTGGTGGTCAACTTTTTTCACGGCAAGCTCCTTTTTGTTTGACCTATACCCTACCCTAGTATGCTATAAATAAATCTGGTACGACAAATAATCTACGACTCACGAGGAATATGAATCGCCAAGAGCCTCCGAGTAGCCAGCAAATCTCCGATCGCCGCCAGTAGTGCTGCCAGCGTAACAATTCACGTCGGTTCTTGCACGCCTCACGCGATCACAACCGTGAAGTGCGCGAGAGCGATCTCCCCTGGACGCTCCTGCCCACGATGCCAAGCCCGAAGGGAGGGACGCCATGTTCAATAACCCAGCACGCAAGCAATCCGAGCGCATCCTACAACTCAACTGGATCCTGACCGGTGATCCATTCAGGCCGCTAATATCACGTTGGTCGCTTGACATGCCGGACGAGATGCCGATGATCAGAACACCCGACTTATCAGGAGTCTGTAACGCGGCTGTAATCGAGAAGTGTAAAACTTCAAGATTCGCTCGCGAAGGGGAACAGATGCGATCCCTTACAATGTGCGGGAAATAGGAGCCATGCGCGGTCATCTTCCTGTTCGACCATTTCGATTTCCGACGGGTACCCGTTGGCTTCCCCAGGGTTTCCGCCGGAGCCTCGTGATGCTCGGACTTGTGTTCGCGGCCTTGTTCGCAACCGGTTTCGGTCAGGATGGCCCGACCGGCGACGCGCCGCAAGCGCCTACTTCCGATCCCAAGGCAACTTTCTTCGAGCACTCGCAGACCTCGAAGTGGTGGTTTTCCGGACAGGCAAACATCGTCTTCCAGGCGCACGGCGACTTTTACGCTCTCTACAGTGGCCCCAACAGTCTCCAGAACAAGGCCGAGCACGCGACCTCGCGGGTGCTGACCTTCTTCAGCGGCTACGAGTTCAACCCCAACACCATGGCTTACCTGGATGTGGAGGAGACAGGTTGGGGCGGCATCAGCGGCGCATTGGGATTGGCTGGCTTCACCAACCTTGATGTAGTGCGTAATCCTTCTATTGGTGGCCAGCCCTACATCGCGCGGCTGATGATGGAGCAGATCATTCCGCTCTCGAAGGAAAGGATCGAAGTGGAGCGCACCGCGTTGTCACTCCCAACCCAAGTCCCGGTGCGGCGACTGGAAATGCGCTTCGGGAAATTTTCGCTGGCCGACTTCTTCGACCTCAACGTTGGCGCCACCGATAGCCACTACCAGTTTCTGAACTGGGTCATCGACAACAATGGCGCATGGGACTATGCGGCCGATACCCGCGGCTACACCGTCGGCGCCATTCTCGACTACGAAGACCGCAACTGGGGCCTGCGCTTCGCGGAGACCTTGATGCCGAAGGTGGCAAATGGCCCCAACCTGGATGCCGACGTGGCCCGTGCCCGCTCCGAGAACATCGAACTGGAACTGCGTCCGAAGCTGCTGAAGAACAAAGACACGACCATCCGCATTCTGAACTACGTCAATCACGCCAACATGGGCGATTACCAGCAGGCAGTGCAGCTTTATCTGGACCATGTCACGCCCACGCCCGATGTCACCGCAACTCGCAAGCAGGGGACGGTCAAGTATGGCTTCGGATTGAATTTCGAGCAGGAGCTGTCCAGCGACATTTGGGCGTTCGGCCGGTGGGGATGGGACGAAGGGCAACACGAGTCGTTTGCTTACACAGAAGATAACGAAGGCGTGGAGTTGGGGGCGTATGCAAAGGGCACGCGCTGGCATCGCAGCCTCGACCGCGCTGGTGTCGCGTTCGTGTCGAGCGGCATCTCGAAAGCGCATCAGCAATATCTGGCCGACGGCGGCCTGGGGTTTCTTCTGGGCGATGGCGGACTCACATACGGCCGCGAAACCATCGAGGAAGCCTTCTACACCACCCACATCTGGCGCGGCGTCTTCTTCGCCTTTGACCTGCAGCACATCAACAATCCCGGATATAACCAGGTCCGCGGCCCTGTTACGGTGCCGGGGTTGCGGCTGCATCTGGAATTCTAAGAGCAGTTGTCAGTAGCCAGTGGCCAACTGGCAACTGACTACTGACTACTGGCTACTGATTGGCTGGTAAACTGAATAGGCAATGATCCTCCCGTTCGTTCGCGAACTCTTCGCGGACGTGGAAAAGTCTTCCGCCTTAGCGCGTGCTGTGACCCGGGTAAAGGGTGGCGCGGGGCGGACTCGTGTCTCCGGACTCACTCCGACGGGCAAGGCCCTCTTCTACGCACTATTGCATCGCTCGACTTCGCGGCCCGTCATCGTCATCGTTTCTGACAATCGCGCGGTGGATGAATTGCTGCCGGTGGTGCGCTCGCTGGGCGATCTGACGGGCGCCGTCGCGCCGGACGCGGTCATCGGCTTGCCCGCCTACGACGTGTTGCCTTTCGAGAACCTGTCGCCACATCCTGAAATTCAGGAGGCCCGCGCCACTGCCTTATGGAAGATTGCTACTGGAGCCGCCAGCGTAGTGATTACGCCGCTGGCCGCGACAGCGATGCGTTTACGCGGCGCCGAATTTTACGCCGACCTGGCCAAGGTGGTGCGACGCGGCGAGATGATCGATCCCGAGCGCCTAGTCGAGCATCTGCGAATCGTAGGCTACAACCAGGTGGACGTAGTCGAGATGCCGGGCGAGTTCGCGCATCGCGGCGGCCTGCTCGACGTATATTCGCCGGAATTGGACCGGCCGGTCCGTATCGAGCTTTTCGGCGATGAAGTAGAGTCCATTCGCAAGTTCGATCCCGGCACCCAGCGCTCGGCGGCGGTGACCGAAGAAGCCATTCTGCTTCCTCTGACGGAAACGCCCGTGGAAGAAGAGACGCTGGCCGCGATCAATGCCCGGCTCTCCGGCGCCCGGTTGGCGGGGGACGAACAGGTAATTGAGGAGGCGGTCCGCGCGACCGGCGTTGCCGTGTTTCCGGGCTGGGAACTCTACGCCCCGGCGGCCGGGGCGAAAGAGCACTTCGTCGATGACCTGCTGCCGGGCGCGACCATCGTTCTCGACGAACCTGACGCTCTGAATATCGCGCACGATGCCTGGTGGACGAAAGTGACTGAAGCGCACGAACGCAGCCTCATCGGCAATCTGGTTCGTCCGGGAAATTTGTATCTCACGCCGGAACAATGGCACGAGCGCTTGCAGTACGCAGCCACCATCGCCGTCGAGCAACTGGGAATCGAGACCGCCGGCGACGAAGAACATCTCATCCTGCAAACCCAGCCGACAACGCGCTTTCACGGCTCGGTCGCTGCCATGACCGAAGAAGTTGGACGCCTCGCGCGGGAAGGCAAGCGCGTCGTCTTTGCCGTCTCCAGCACCGGCGAGGTCGAACGCCTGGCCGACGTCTTTAACGAATACAACTTGTCGTTCCGCATCGGCAGCCGCACCCCCAAGCCGGGCAGCGAAGTGTTTGTGGACGAGTCGTCGTACTTCGCGGAAGACGTAGTGGCCACAACCATCGTGAAGGCGTATGTGCCCGAAGGAGTCGCGCTGCCTGAGGCGAACCTGGTCCTCTTCGGGGCGCGCGATCTGTTCGATGAGCCGGAAGTTTCACTTGCCCATCCGCAACGGCAGAAGTCCAAAGTCTCGGCCTTCCTCTCCGACTTTCGCGATCTGGCCATCGGCGATTATGTGGTGCACGTCGAGCATGGTATCGGGCAGTACCAGGGACTAAAAGAGATTCCGCAGGAAGACGGCGGCACTGTCGAATTCATGATCCTGGAATACGCCGAGGGTGCGCGCCTGTATGTCCCACTCACCCGGCTGGACCTGGTGCAGAAGTACCGCTCCTCCGAAGGGGTGAAGCCCGTGCTGAATCGGCTGGGCACGCAGCAGTGGCAGAAGACCAAGGCGCGCGTGAAGAAGGCCATGCAAGACATGGCCGAGGAGCTGCTGAAACTCTACGCCGTGCGCAAGACCGCCGAGGGACACGGGTTTGCCGCCGACAGCGAATGGCAACGCGAGTTCGAAGACACCTTCGAGTTCAGCGAAACCGAAGATCAGATGAACGCCATCGTTGACGTCAAGCGCGACATGGAGTTGGCCACGCCCATGGACCGCCTGCTCTGCGGCGACGTGGGATACGGCAAGACGGAAGTCGGGATGCGCGCGGCGTTCAAGGCGGTCAACGACAATCGCCAGGTCGCGGTGTTGGCGCCCACTACCGTGCTCGCCTTCCAGCATTACAACACCTTCCGCCAGCGCTTTGCGGCCTTTCCCATCAAGATCGAGATGCTCAGCCGCTTCCGTACCACCAAGCAGCAAAAGGAAACCATCGCCAAGATCGAAGCGGGCCAGGCGGACATCGTCATCGGCACTCATCGGGTGCTGTCGAAGGACGTCAAGTTCAGCGATCTGGGGCTGGTCATCGTGGACGAAGAACAGCGCTTCGGTGTTCGCCACAAGGAGCGGCTGAAGCAGCTTCGCAAAGAGGTGGACGTGCTTACCATGTCGGCCACGCCCATTCCGCGCACCTTGCACATGTCGCTGCTGGGGCTGCGCGACATGAGCGTGATCGAGACGCCGCCCAAAGACCGCATGGCGATACAGACCGTGGTGGCGGCGTGGGACGAGAAGTTGCTGCGTTCGGCGATCGAGAAAGAGTTGGAACGCGGCGGGCAAGTTTACTTCGTGCACAATCGCGTGGAAAGCATCTACGAGATCGCCGACAAGCTGCGCGAGATGGCGCCGCAGGCCCGCATCCTGATTGGCCACGGCCAGATGGCGGAGAGCGAACTGGAGCGCATCATGCTCGCCTTCATGCGGCACGAAGCCGACATTTTGGTTGCCACCACCATCATCGAGAATGGCCTCGACATTCCGCTGTGCAACACCATCATCATCAACCGCGCCGATCGGCACGGGTTGTCGGAGCTGTACCAGTTGCGCGGACGCGTTGGCCGCTCGGACCGCCGGGCCTATGCCTATCTGCTGATTCCGCCCGACCGCGAGTTGAGCGACCTGGCAAGAAGGCGGCTGGCGGCGCTCAAGGAGTTCAGCGATCTGGGCGCAGGATTCAAGATTGCGGCGCTCGATCTGGAATTGCGGGGCGCGGGAAATCTGCTGGGCGGCCAACAGAGCGGGCACATCGAAGCGGTCGGTTTCGAGCTTTACACCAACATGCTGGAGCGCACGGTGCGCGAGCTGAAGGGCGAGGTGCAACCGGAGACCGCCGAAACCCAGTTGAACCTGGGGCTGAACATCCGCATTCCTTCCGATTACATCCCCGAAGAGAACCAGCGGCTGCGCATGTACAAGCGCGTCGCTGGGGTGGAGACAGAGGCGCAACTGGAGGATGTCGCGGCGGAGTTGGGCGATCGTTACGGAGCAGCGCCTCCGCCGGTCCGCAGCCTGCTGGAGTATGCAACTCTAAAATTGCTGTCGCAGCGTATCGGGGTGGCGCAGATTGAGCGCCGCCGCGAGGCCGTGAGCATCCGCTTTACGGAGAGCGCCTCGGTCGATCCGGAACGCCTGGCGCGATTCGTTGCCGGAGAAACTGGAAGCCAGTTTACGCCGGCGGGCGTGCTGAAGTTCAACCTGAAAGAAAAGCAGCCGGAACAGGTGCTGGCGCGACTGAAGTCGTTGCTCGAACAGTTGGCGGGAGAGCAGCAGGCAGTTGCGTGAGAAGAACGCATCTCACAAAATCGTTTTGTATCAGGGCACGGCTTCCAGCCGTGCCGCAGCAGGGTCCATAATGACTTGGGCTTCAGCTCCTGCGGGTCCTATTTTGCAGGGGCTAAAGCCCGGAGCTTAGTAGCACTTCGTTCGGCACGACTAAAAGTCGTGCCCTGATTACAGACCCAGAACGATTTATGAGATGAGTTCAAGTTGCTGTTCATTTCACCGCACGAGGACCCATGAAGAAGCGAGTTTGCAAGGCGGTTTTTCCGGCGGCGGGACTGGGCACACGATTTCTGCCCGCCACCAAGGCCCAGCCTAAGGAGATGATGCCGCTGGTGGACAAGCCCATCATTCAGTACGGCGTCGAAGAGGCGCTGGCTTCCGGCTGCGACCAGATCATCATCGTGACGGGGCGCGGCAAGAGCGCCATCGAAGACCACTTCGACGTCAGTTACGAGCTGGAGAAGATGCTGGAGGAGCGCGGCAAGACCGATCTACTGGCCATCGTGCGCCAGATTTCGGAGATGATCCACATCGCCTACGTCCGCCAGAAAGAGGCCCTGGGCCTGGGTCACGCAGTGTTGATGGCGCGCGAACTGGTCGGCGATGAACCGTTCGCGGTGATCCTGGCCGACGACATCATCGACGCTAAAGTTCCGTGCCTGAAGCAGATGATCGAAATCTACAACGAGACCGGATGCTCCGTTCTGGCGACGCAGGTCATCGAGGGTAAAGCCATCTCTTCGTACGGCGTGCTCGATGCTAAACCGGTTCCGGGCAAATGGAAGGGCCGGCTCTTCGAAGTGCAAAACCTGGTGGAGAAGCCGAGGGTGGAAGATGCCCCTTCGAACCTGGCGATCGTCGGACGGTACATTCTGACGCCCGCAGTATTTGAAATGCTGGAAGCAACGTCGCACGGAGCAGGCGGTGAGATGCAACTCACCGACGGCCTGAAGCAGTTGCTCAAGCACGAAAAGATTTACGGATACACTTTCGAAGGCAAGCGACACGATACCGGCGACAAGCTGGGCTTTCTGAAAGCGACCGTGGAGTTTGCGCTCAAGCGCGACGATCTCGGCGCCGATTTCCGGGAGTATCTGAAGACGCTGGAACTGTAAGCGGGGACAGTCCCTCGACCTCGTTCATTGCTTTTCGCTGTTCTTCAGTTTGCGTGATTTCGCTTCCACGCCCTTCGCCAGCTTCTTCTTGTGGGCTTCGAGTTTTCTGGCCACTTCTTTGTCGTAGAGTCCAATCATCTGCGCGGCGAGAATGCCTGCATTGGTCGCGCCCGGCTTGCCGATGGCGACGGTCGCGACCGGAATTCCCGCCGGCATCTGCACCATCGCCAGCAGGGAGTCGAGTCCCAGCAGCGCGGTCGAAGGGATCGGCACCGCAATCACGGGCAGCGTAGTTTCGGCGGCGATGACGCCCGCAAGATGCGCGGCCCCGCCCGCGCCGGCGATGACCACCTTCACGCCCCGCGCTTTCAGTCCGCGCGAATACTCGCTGGTGCGCGCCGGCGAACGGTGCGCCGAGGTGATGTCAATTTCGTACGGAATGCCAAACTCGGCGAGCGCCTTCGCCGCCTCGTTCATGATCTCGAGGTCGGAGTCGCTGCCCATCACGATGGAGACGAGAGGATGCTTGGCCATGGGTGATTATTTCCCCGCGCGCAGATGTTTCAGCCCCCGCGCTGCGATGTCCTTGCGGTAGTGCATGCCGTCGAAGCGAACCTTCATGACCGCATCGTAAGCCCGCTCCACCGCATCGGGCAGATCTTTGCCGCGCGCGGTCACGCCCAGCACGCGGCCGCCAGAGGTGTAATAGGCGCCATCACGCCGGTTGGTGCCGGCATGGAAGACCTTCACCCCATAAATTCGCTCCGCTTCATCAATCCCGCTGATGAGTTTGCCCGCCTCGAACCCGCCGGGATAGCCGCCGGATGCCATCACGACGCAGACCGCCGGATCCTGGGTCCAGCGAAAATCGCCCTCGCTGACGCGTCCTTCGATGGACGCTTCAATCGCTTCGAGCAGGTCGCTCTCCATGCGCATGATGATGGGCTGAATCTCCGGATCGCCGAAGCGGCAGTTGAACTCCAACACCATGGGCCCGCGTGCGGTCATCATGATGCCGCAATAGAGGATGCCTTTGTACTCCGCGCCCTCGGCCTTCATGCCGGCGATGACCGGGCGCGCGATGTGGGTCACCAGCCAGTCGCGCATCTGAGCATCGACCATCTGGTCGGTCGAATAAGCGCCCATGCCGCCGGTGTTCGGGCCCTGATCGTTGTCGAAGACGCGCTTGTGGTCTTGCGCCGCCACCAGCGGAACTACCCGCTCGCCGTCGCTCATCACCAGGAACGACAGCTCTTCGCCCTCCAGACACTCCTCCAGCACCACGCGCAATCCGGCCTCGCCCAGCATCTTGCCGCTGAGCATGTCTTCGGCGGTGCGCTGCGCTTCGTCTTTGCTCTGCGCGATGACCACGCCCTTGCCGGCTGCGAGACCGTCGGCCTTCACCACGACCGGCGCATGAAATAATTTGAGCGCCTCACCAACCTCATCCGGGTTGACGCAGACCGAGTATTTGGCCGTCGGGATACGGTGGCGCTGCATGAACTCCTTGGCGAAACTCTTGCTGGACTCCAACTGCGCGGCGGCGCGGGTCGGTCCGAAGACCGGCCAGCCGCGCCTCTGAAATTCGTCCACCACGCCGAGCGTCAGCGGCAGCTCGGGACCGACCACGGTCACGTCGGGACTAAGCCGGCTGGCAAGCTGCACCAGTGAATCCAGGTTCTTGAGGTCCACGGCAACACATTCGGCCTCGGCTGCAATGCCGCCGTTCCCAGGAGCGCAGTAAAGCTCCGTGACCCGCGGCGACTGCCGCAGCTTCCATACCATCGCGTGCTCGCGACCACCGCTACCGAGGACGAGGACTTTCATGGGGCCAGGTTCCGCACGACTCTTCTACTGACGAAGTTGAGATGCCAAGCGAAAGAAAAGAGTAGGGCGCAGTGCGCCCGATGTCAAACTTACAATGGAGCTGCCTTTCCATCTGTCATCCTGAGCGAGGTCGCCGCGGCGGCCGAGTCGAAGGACCCCTATAGCCGGAGGGTCGCTGTGTCGCCGTCTCGCCCGGTAACAAATCTGGGATTGCCTTGCAATCCTCTATTAACTGTCGTTAACTAAGATTTAACAAGTCCAATGATCACGGTTTCCAAAGAAGATTATCTCAAGGCCATCCTGGAAGCGGAGGGCGAAGGCGAGCAGGTCATCTCGGCCCGCCTGGCGCACTGGCTTTCGGTTTCCGCTCCGGCGGTCACCATGGCTTTGCGGCGGCTCAAGCGCGACGGACTGGTGTCCGTCAGAAGCGACGGGCGGGTACAACTCACGGCAGAGGGACGGAAGATCGCGCGGCGACTGGCCGTACGCCATCACCTCATCGAACGCATGCTGCACGAGATCTTCGGCATGGCGTGGTACAAGGTGCACGACGAAGCGGAACGCCTGGAACATGCTGTCTCCAGCGACTTCGAGGCCATGCTCACGCGCAAATTGGGGCGCCGGGGGCCTTGTCCGCACGGCAATTCGCCCACTCCGGAGTCTCCGCGTAGAAAGCGTAAACGCGGCTTGCTGCTGCTCTCCGAAGCGCAGCCCGGCGACCGTTATACGGTGCAAAGCGTTTACGAGCGCGACCGCAGGCTGGGAGAATTTCTGGAGAAGCTTGGTATTCGCCCCGGGGCAGAGATCGCGGTCCATCTCCGGAACTATGATGACACCCTGAGCTTGGTCACCACGGCGGGCAAGGTATCGCTGGGCCGCAGCGCCGCAGAAAAAGTGTGGGTTGCGCCGGCCAAGGGCGACAGTTCCTCCCCAAAAAAAGAATTAACCACGGTTTAGTAAATCCTGTATACTTCGGCTAAGGATGTGGAATTCGTGGCGACGTCGTGTCGTCGCCGCCTCCTTTTTTCGGTGAGCTTTGAACACGAAACCCCAGGCACCGCCTAGCCCGCAGAACGCGCGACCGGATGAACTCCGGGCCGCCGACCTCGGTCATGTGTCGCTGGAGGGGATGCACAGCACCGTCGCGGTGCCGCACCATGAGGCCGGCTTCTGGCAGCAGTGGCGGGCCTTCGTCGGGCCGGCGATTCTGGTCAGCGTCGGCTATATGGACCCGGGCAACTGGGGGACGGACCTGCAAGGCGGCGCTCAGTTCAAGTACGGGCTTTTGTGGGTAGTCGGGCTGGCCAGCCTGATGGCCATCTTTATGCAGGTCATCTCCGCCCGCCTGGGCGTGGTAACCGGGAAGGACCTCGCGCAGTGCTGCCGCGACTGGTATCCCCAGTGGACTCGTTGGCCCAATTGGCTGATGAGTGAAGTCGCCATCGGCGCTTGTGACTTGGCGGAGGTGCTGGGCAGTGCGGTGGCCCTCAACCTCATGTTCCATATCCCGCTGCTGTGGGCGGTCATCATCACAGGCTTGGACGTGCTCCTGCTGCTGGCCATGCAGCACTTTGGGATGCGCACCATCGAGGCCATTGTCGTCTTGCTGATAGTCACCATCGGCGTGTGCTACTTCATCGAAATTTTCGTTCTGCCGCAGACCCAGCCCAGTTTCCTGGAAATGGGACGGGCATTGATTTCGCCGCGCCTTCGCCAAGCGGGGATGTTGTACGTCGCCGTCGGCATGATCGGGGCGACGGTGATGCCGCATAACCTGTACTTGCACTCGGCCCTGGTGCAAAGCCGCAAGCTGCAGAAGGACGAACCGTCCATGCGGCGCGCGGTGCGCTTCAACACCATCGACTCAACTGTGGCGCTGACCATCGCCTTCTTCGTCAACGCGGCGATCCTCGTGCTGGCGGCCATGGTGTTCTTTGGCAAGGAAAGCGTGACCATGACCGGTGGCCAGGTAGTCAAGTTCAGGCCCGACAGCGATTGGATTCGCGTTGCCTATTTGACGCTGGCGCCGTTGTTGGGGACCGCGGTTGCGAGCACGCTGTTTGCGGTGGCCCTGCTGGCCAGCGGCCAGAGCAGCACCATCACCGGCACGCTCGCCGGGCAAGTGGTGATGGAAGGCTTCATGCATTGGCGAATCAAACCGTGGGTCCGGCGGCTCATCACCCGCACCCTCGCCATTCTGCCGGCAGTCTTTATCATTGGCCTGCGCGGCGACAGCAGCGTTACCGACCTGCTGATCCTCAGCCAAGTGGTGCTGGCGTTGCAGCTTCCGTTCGCCATGTTTCCGCTCTTGCAGTTCACCAGTTCCCGCAAGCGAATGGGGAATTGGACGAACGGTTGGTTTCTGCTGCTGGCGGGTTGGGGCAGTGCTATCCTGATCACCGCGATGGACGTTTACAGCTTGCCCGAATCGCTGAAAGCTGCGTGGCAAGTCATCGTCGGCACGTAACCCGGCGACGACACTAACGGGACGACCATGTACGACACCATTCTCGTGACGTTGGACGGCACTCCGACGGACCGCGCGATCATCGAGCACCTCAAACAGCTGGCGAAGCTGGCGCACAGCCATTTGGTGTTGCTGCATGTGGCCGACGGATGGGCGGCCCGGACCTATGGCCCGGACGCGATCAGTCCGGAAATCGCGGAGGACACTGCGTACTTGGAGAAAGTGCGCGCGGAGTTTCAGGCCATCGGCATTCCTACCGAAGCAGAACTGGCGTACGGCGAGCCGGTCAAGGAAATCATCAAATGGGTGCAGCGAAAGCATTGCGACTTGGTGGCGATGAGCACCCACGGACACCGTTTCCTGGCCGACCTGTTTCTCGGCACCACCGCCACTCAAGTCCGGCATAGCGTCAGCGTGCCTGTCCTCCTCCTCAAGGCGAAATAACCGTTGGACGCAAAAGCGCAAAAGCAATGACTCGGGGCTTCTCTTTACTGCTACTGGCGTTGTTTCTGGCCGTGGCGCTGGTAGCTGCGGCGCAGCAGCAGGAGCCGTCCAAGAATCCAGCCGCCAGCACTGCCGCGGACGACGCCGTAGCCAATCCCGGCCGACCAACTGTCTCAACGCCCGCAACCCTCACGCCGGTTGGCTATTTTCAATTTGAGACTGGAGTTCTCGCGGCGTGGAACTCTCCAGCGTTGTCGTCGCAGGAGAATCTCACCGAAGTCATAAAGTTTTCCGTGTCGCGCTGGATCGAATTGCTGGCCAGCTCAGAGCCGTATGCGCATTCGAGCGCTGTAGGCCAACCTACAAATGCACCGGGAGACGTGGCTCTGGGGGTCCAAGGAATTGTCCATCACGGGGAAGGCGCGCAACCGACCGTCGCGTTGAGTTATTTCGGCCGAGTTTACAGCGGGGACGCGCCTGACCTTGACATCGGCAGCTTCAGAAACTCAGGTCTCATTCTTGTCAGCGCGGACGTGAAGGGCTTCCACTACGACACCAATTATCTCTTCAATGAAGTCGTCAACGGCGCGGTCCGCCGGGCCCAGTTTGGGCAGACGCTCTCGGTGTCACACTCACTGACGAAGAAACTCGGGATCTCCGGAGAGATATGGCATTTCACCCAGCCTTTTCTGCGCAGCAATACCGTCGGGAACTTGTGGGCGCTGAACTACAATGTGCGAAAGGACCTCGTGCTCGATGGCGGTTTCAATCGTGGACTGACCAGTACATCCACGCGTTGGGAAGCATTTGCCGGATTCACCTACCTGCTGCCGCACAAAGTCAGTCTGCACTGACAGCCCTATCCACTAACCGCCCCGGCGGTTTAAGATAATTAGTTTCACTTTCTAATAATCTGCGCCCAGTCATAGCTCCTCTATATAGAAGGGACTCATCCATGAACAGCTTTAACAGTCGTTCCGTCCTCCGCGTGGGCAAGCGGGAATTTGAAATCTATCGCCTTGACGCGCTGGAAAAGCAGGGCTGCTCGGTGGCGCACCTGCCCTACTCGCTCCGCATTCTGCTGGAGAACCTGCTCCGCCGCGAAGACGGCAAGACGGTGAAGGCCGACGACGTGCGCGCGCTCGCCTCGTGGACGGGCAAGACCGTCCCGGTGCAGGAGATCGCGTTCATGCCCAGCCGCGTGCTTTTGCAGGATTTCACCGGCGTGCCTGCGGTGGTTGACCTGGCTGCGATGCGCGATGCCATGAAGGCGCTGGGCGGCGATCCCAAGCTGATCAATCCGCTGCAACCGGCGGAGTTGGTGATCGACCACTCGGTGCAGGTGGATGAGTTCGGCACCCCGCAGGCGTTTCAGCTCAACGCCGAACTGGAATTCCAGCGCAACAAAGAGCGCTACGCCTTCCTGCGCTGGGGGCAGACCGCGTTCAAGAATTTCGCCATTGTGCCGCCCGACACCGGCATCGTTCACCAGATCAACCTCGAATACCTGGCGCGCGTCGTGTTTGTCGGAGCGAACGGCGAATCCGGCAAGCCGATGGCTTATCCCGATACGCTGGTTGGCACCGACTCGCACACCACTATGATCAATGGTCTCGGCGTGCTCGGCTGGGGCGTCGGGGGAATCGAAGCCGAGGCCGCCATGCTGGGGCAGTCGGTGTCCATGCTGATCCCGCAGGTCATCGGCGTGCGCTTGAAGAACCAATTGCGCGAAGGCTCGACTGCGACCGATCTTGTCCTCACCGTGACCGAGATGCTGCGCAAGAAAGGTGTCGTCGGCAAGTTCGTGGAATTCTTCGGCCCTGGTTTGCACAACCTGCCGCTCGCCGACCGCGCCACCATCGCCAACATGGGCCCCGAATACGGCGCGACCTGCGGCATCTTCCCGGTGGACGAAGAGACGCTGCGCTATCTCCGCCTCAGCGGACGCACCGCGGAGCACGTCAGCATCGTCGAGGCCTACTTCAAGGAGCAGGGACTGTTCCACACCGCCGATACGCCTGAGGCGGAATACACCGACGTGCTGGATTTCGACCTGGCAACGGTTGAGCCCAGCATCGCCGGGCCAAAGCGTCCGCAAGATCGCATAGCGCTGTCGGCGGCTGCGAAGTCGTTCGAGCAGGCGTTGCCCAGTTTGCTGAAGCCGGGCCAGCAGGTCCCCTCCAAGCAGGCTGCCCGCTGGGAAGGTGAAGGCGGACATCCCGCCGGAATGGACTCGCAGACAGACGTTGTCGAAGAGCACGTCAATCTGGACCAGGCGCTAACCCACGGCAGTGTCGTCATCGCCGCCATCACCAGTTGCACCAACACCTCGAATCCGTCGGTGCTGGTCGCGGCGGGATTGCTGGCCAAGAAGGCCGTCGAGAAAGGGCTGTCGGTGCCGTCCTGGGTGAAGACCTCGCTGGCGCCGGGATCGATGGTGGTCACCGATTACCTCACGCGCTCGGGTCTGATGCCCTACCTCGAGAAGCTGAAGTTCCACCTCGTCGGCTATGGTTGCACCACGTGCATTGGCAACTCAGGCCCGCTGCCGCAGGAAGTGTCGAATGTCATCGCGGAGAAAGACCTGGTGGTGGCGTCGGTGCTCAGCGGCAACCGCAACTTCGAAGGCCGCATCAACTCCGAAGTCCGCGCCAACTATTTGATGTCGCCGCCGCTGGTGGTGGCCTTCGCGCTCGCCGGCCGCGCCGACATTGACATGTACAACGAGCCGCTCGGCTACAGCCGCAACGGCAAACGCACCGCGGTTTACCTGAAGGACATCTGGCCCACGTCGAAGGAAGTAAACGACGTGCTCGCAAAGTACGTGACCGGCGATATGTTCCAAAAGGCGTACAGCAAAGTTTTCGAGGGCGATGAACGCTGGCGCAGTCTGCATGTGCCCGAGGGAGAGACCTTCGCGTGGCAGGACAGCTCAACCTACGTGAAGAATCCTCCCTACTTCGACAACATGCCGAAGACGCCTGCGCCGGTGAAGGACATTTCCGGCGCGCGCGTGCTCTGCTATCTGGGGAACAGCGTCACCACTGACCACATCTCGCCCGCCGGCTCCATCAAGCCCAACAGCTCGGCGGGACAGTACCTGATCGCGCACGGCGTCACGGTGGGCGACTTCAACTCCTACGGATCGCGCCGCGGCAATCACGAAGTCATGATGCGTGGCACCTTCGCCAACGTGCGGCTGCGCAACAAGCTGACGCCCGAGCGCGAGGGCGCGTACACCCGCCACCTGCCGGATGGGAAGGAAATGTTCATCTTCGAAGCGTCGGAGAAGTACCGCGCCGACGGCACTCCGCTGATGATACTTGCCGGCAAGGAGTACGGCTCAGGTTCGTCGCGCGACTGGGCGGCGAAGGGGCCAAGATTGCTGGGCGTGCGCGTGGTGCTGGCCGAGAGCTTCGAGCGCATCCATCGCTCCAACCTGGTGGGCATGGGCATCCTGCCGCTGCAGTATCTCGACGATGAGACCGCCGAAGCCAACGGCCTGACCGGCGAAGAATCGTTCGACATCGTCGGCTTGACCGATGTGCTGAAGAACTTCGCGCCGGGCAAGACCGTGAAGGTGCGCGCCACCAAGGCCGACGGCACGACGACCGAGTTCGACGCCACGGTGCGCATCGATACGCCGCAGGAAGTGCAGTACTACCAGCACGGCGGGATTTTGCAGTATGTGCTGCGGCAGTTGCTGCGGTAGGAAGCAGGCGGCTGTCAGTTGTCAGCCGTCAGTTCCTGATGCTGTCATCCCGAGCGGCGCCGCCAGGGTTTGGCGGCGCAGTCGAGGGACCTGCTTTTCAGACGCTAGCCCCTTAGGCGAATGGAAGCCGCTTCAGCTTGATGCGGTCGGCGCGAACTTGGGCAAGGTCGTAATGCGCTTGTTGCGTGAGCCAGGTTGCGGCGCTGCCGTCGAAGACCTTGGACAGGCGTACGGCCATCTCGGGGGCAATCCCCCGCTTCTGGTTGACCAGTTCTGACAGCGTGGTGCGCGTGACGCCAAGGGGCGCCGCCGCTTGCGTGATGGTCAAGCCCAAAGGCTCGATACACTGGCGCAGCACAAAGCCACCGGGGTGCGGGGGGTCCTTCATCGGCATGGTTCAGCCTCCTTCAGTGGTAATCGACATAATCAATCTCCAGCGCGCGACCTTCACCACAACTTTCCCCTTGGAGATGATATTCTCGATAATTCTTCGACAGCGGCATCGGAAGCCTACAGGAATTTGGCCAACTCTTGTCGCGCAGTCGTGTTTTTACATTGTGTCTAAGAACTGAACGTGAGGCGGAATTGGCAGTGAGGAAACTTCTAATCTCGATGTTGCTGCTGAGCGGGCTCATTCACCCGTTGCTGGCCAACGCCGATGCGGCCTTGCTCGTAGAAGAGCCCTATGGCAAGTTCGGAGGCGGCGTCCCCATGGGACACGCTGCCATTTACCTGCCTAAGGTCTGCGCCGCCACGCCCACCGAATTGCGGCGCTGCAATCCGGGAGAACTGGGGGTTGTCATTAGCCGGTATCGCCACGTCGCCGGCCGCGACTGGCTTGCCATACCTCTTCTTCCATACCTCTATGCGGTGGATCGCATTGAGGATGTACCGGTCTTCGTCAGCCCGGAAACGGTCCGCTCGCTGCGAGACGAATACCGGCGTGCCCACCTGCGGAATATCGTTCCGGACTTTGCGGATGGCGGCCTGCCGACGGCGGATTGGACGCAGCTAGTGGGGGCCGCATTTGACCGGCAAATCTATATCTTTCATTTTGAGACTACGGCGGAACAGGATGAGAAGCTCATCGCTACTCTCAACTCCAAGAATAACCGGTCGCACTTCAATTTGTTCTACCGCAATTGCGCCGACTTCTCAGGCAAGGTAGTCGACTTCTATTATCCCGGGGCCACGCGCAGGAGTCTCAGCGCGGACTTGGGAATCACGACTCCCAAGCAACTGGCCAAGTCGCTGGCCAAATACGGCAAACATCACGAGCGGCTGGATCTGACCACCGCCGTGATTCCGCAGGTGCCGGGAAGCGTGGGGCGCAGCCATACGCCGCACGGCGTGGTCGAGACACTCTTGAAGAGCAAGAAATACGCCATTCCTCTGGCGCCGCTGGCGGTCATCCATCCCATTTTGGCTGCCGGCGTAGTGGCTACCTACTTTTTCTCGGGACGTTTTGGCCCCCCGAAATCGGCCGAGGTGCTGACCGATCCCGAGCAAGTGCAACTGCTGGCCCAACGCTACGCGGGAGCGGAAGACGAAGCGCGCGACCAGACGGAAATAGCGCTTGGAACAGGAATTCCCGCAGAGCAACTCCAGAGTGGCTGTACCCAGGGTAGAGTGGGCCTGCAGGCGCGGCGGCGCGTAAGCTGCTTTGTAAATATGCCAGGACTCTAAGGGGCCTGTGTCAACCGGACGCGACAAGCTCGCCAGAGCACTCGATAGTGGCTGCAAATTCAGCCACTACCCGACCACTCCCGGTCGTTGACATCGAGACTGATTCTCTGTTAATTTGAATGGTTATATTTATTGTCGTAGCGCCCTCATTGTTTCTTCAGCAGTAGGATTCACGAGCAGTAGGCATTCACGAACCAGGAATGGACCAGACTCTCAAACAGGTAGGCGAACTCCTGCTCGGAGCCGTCCCGACGGCGGTCCTGCTGCTGCTGCTTTATGCCATCTACAGCGCATTGCTCCACCAGCCGCTGAAGCGCGTGCTGGAGCAGCGCCGCGAGCGCACCGAGGGGGCCTTCCTGAAAGCGCGCGCCGATATAGCGGCCGCGGAAGCCCGCACCCAGGAGTACGGGCAGCGCTTGCGGGAGGCGCGCCTGGTCATCTTCAAAGCCCAGGAAGCCCGCCGCCAACAGGCCCAGCAAGCTCGTGCCGATGCCGTCCTGCAAGCGCGCACCCGCGCCCATGAACAGGTCCGCGAAGCGCGCGCCGCCATGGAGCAGGACATGGCTGCCGCCCGAGGAGGATTACAGGCGGAAACCGAGCGGCTGGCGGCAGAGATCATCCGCACCATTCTGCGGCCTGCGGGCATGGCTCCCGCAGCAGGCGGTCAAGCGTGAGTACCACTCGAATCGGCCGTCTGGCACTCATTGCCCTTCTGGCCTGTTCCCTCGGTAATGTTTGGGCGCAAGATTCGGGTCATCCCAAGGCCGAACCCAGCGACGCCTCGGCCGCCTCAAGCTCTCCAGATCCTAATGGCGCGGTGGCCAAGATTCTAGACGGGGTTTCCGAGCGGGCCGCTTCCACATCGGAGAAGTGGGGACGCAAGGTGGGCTTAGGCCACGACACCTCCTTCGCAATATCGATCGCTTTCAATTTTGCGATCATTGCATTCCTCTTCTATCTGCTCGTGAAATCCAAGGTGCTGCAACTGTTTCGCGATCGCACCGTAACTATTCAGAAGGGAATACGCGAGGCGCAGGCCGCAAGCGCAGAAGCCACGCAGCGTTTAGGCAATATCGAAGCCCGTCTGGTGAAGCTGGACACCGAGGTGGCGGAGATTCGTAGCTCGGCGGAGCGTGAGGCTGCGGCCGAAGAACAGCGCATCCTCCAGGCCGCCGAGGAAGACAAGCGCAAAATATTGGAGTCGGTTGAGACCGAGGTCGGGGCCATCGCGCGCAACGCCCGCCGCGAATTGAAGACGTACGCCGCCACCCTGGCGGTTGATCTGGCGGCGCGCAAGATCAAGGTGGACGACACCACCGATCAGGCGTTGCTGCGCGAGTTCGTGGGGCAACTGGGAAAGGATGGCAAATAACCATGGCCGCCATTGCCAGCCGATACGCCCGCGCCCTGGTAGAGGTTGTCCTCGAGCAGAAGATTGCTCCCGACGTCGCCCGGCAGCAACTGAATGCCATCGTGAATGCCGTCCACGAAAGCGCCGACCTGCGCCGCGTGTGGGAATCGCCGGCCGTCTCGGCGGAGCAGAAACGGGCAGTGCTCGATGCCCTGGTCCGGCAGATTGGCGCGATCAAGCCGGTCCGCAATTTCATCGCGATCCTCATCGATCACCGGCGGATTGCGATGTTGGATGACGTGGCCAAACAGTTTGACACCGAACTGAACGCGCAGTTGGGATTGGTGGAGGCGGAAATCTCCAGCTCGCGACCGCTTTCCGCGGACGGGCAGCGCCAGTTGGAATCGCAGTTGGAGCGTTTGACCGGCAAGAAAGTGCGCGCCACCTACTCCTCACGTTCCGAACTGCTGGGCGGAGTTGTGGTCCGCGTGGGCAGCACGATCTACGACGGCTCGGTGCGCGGTCAACTGGAGAAGATGAAGCAGGATCTCATTAGCGCGTAATCGCGGTTCATAAAACTTACTAGCAATACTGGAACGAATTCTATGGTGCAGATCAAAGCAGACGAGATCACGAAACTCATCCGCGAGCAGATCGACAACTACGAAACCAAGATCGCCGTCGATGAAGTCGGCACCGTCATGTCCATTGGCGACGGCATTGCCCGCGTTTATGGCCTGGACAAGGTCATGGCGGGCGAACTGCTGTCCTTCCCTCACAATGTTTCCGGCCTCGCCATGAACCTGGAAGAAGACCAGGTCGGCGTGGTGCTGCTGGGCGAATACACCCAAGTGGAAGAGGGCGACGAAGTCAAGCGCACGGGCCGCATTATGAGTGTGCCGGTGGGCGATGCCATGATCGGCCGCGTGGTCAATTCCCTGGGTCTGCCCATTGACGATAAGGGCCCGGTCAGCACGAACAAGTTCATCGCGATTGAGCGGCTGGCGCCCGGCGTGATCGACCGCCGGCCGGTGAAAGAGCCCATGGCCACCGGACTGAAGGCCATTGACTCGATGATTCCCATCGGCCGCGGTCAGCGCGAGCTCATCATCGGCGACCGTCAGACCGGCAAGACGGCGGTCGTGCTTGACACCATCATCAACAGCAAGGGCCGCGACCTCATCTGCATCTACTGCGCCATCGGCCAGAAGCGTTCCTCGGTCGCGCACGTGGTGAAGACGCTGGAAGACTTCGGCGCCATGGAATACACCATCGTGGTTTCGGCGTCGGCCTCCGACCCGGCTCCCATGCAGTACATCGCGCCCTACGCCGCCTGCGCCATCGGCGAGTACTTCCGCGATAACGGAAAGCATGCGCTGTGCATTTACGACGATCTGTCGAAGCACGCCGTCGCCTACCGCGAAATCTCGCTGCTGCTGCGCCGTCCGCCGGGACGCGAAGCTTATCCCGGCGACGTCTTCTATCTCCACTCGCGTCTGCTGGAGCGCGCCGCCAAGCTCAACGACGAGCTCGGCGGTGGTTCACTGACCGCTCTACCCATCATTGAGACCCAGGCCGGCGACGTTTCCGCCTACATTCCGACCAACGTCATCTCCATCACCGACGGCCAGATTTATCTGGAGACCGACCTGTTCAACTCCGGCGTACGTCCGGCCGTGAACGTCGGGTTGTCGGTCAGCCGCGTCGGCGGCAACGCGCAGATCAAGGCCATGCGGCAGGTTGCCGGCACCTTGCGATTGGACCTGGCGCAGTACCGCGAACTGGCGGCGTTCTCGCAGTTCGGCAGCGACCTCGATAAGGCGACCCAGGCGCAGCTCGCCCGTGGAGGCCGCCTGACCGAGCTCCTGAAGCAGGGCCAATATCAGCCGCTGCCGTTCTCCAAGCAGATTCTCATCATCTATGCCGGGACCCAGGGCCTGCTCGACGACATGCCGATCGATCAATTGGGCGAGTTCGAAAAGGGTTTGTACAACTACGTCGATACCACAAATCCTGGCGTGCTGAAGTCCATCGAGGACAAGAAAATCCTCGATGACGATTTGCGCGCGGCCCTGACCAAGGTCATCAAGGAATTCAAGGAGCGTTTTGCCAGCGAGCGGCAGGCTGTAGCGAAGGCGAGCGCCTAAGATCACATGGCGAACATACGCGACATTCGGCGGCGCATCCGCAGCGTGAAGAACACGCGGCAGATCACCAAGGCCATGAAGATGGTTTCGGCGGCCAAGCTGCGGCGCGCCCAGGAACGCGCGCTGGCATCGCGTCCCTACGCGCAGATGCTGGTCAACGTGCTGACCTCGGCGATGGACCGCGCCGACGTGATCGATCCCGTTACCGGCTTGCCCAAGCATCCGCTGCTGGCGGTCCGTCCCGAGAACAACATTCTGCTGGTGCTGGTGACCGGCGATCGCGGACTGGCGGGCGCGTTCAACTCCAACGTCCTGAAAGTAGTAACCAAGTTCCTGCAATTCTTTTCCGACAAGAACGTTGACATTCTGGCGGTCGGCCGCAAAGGGCGCGACTTCCTGCGCCGCCGCTATCCGGTAGGCAAGCCGGGCGGCCCGGAACGCGCCGGGCAGACACAAATTGTCGGCGAACACCTGAACCTGCTGGCCAAGGTGGAGTACGAATCGGTGGATGAAATTGCGGACCGCATCGCCAAGGCTTACGTGGAGGAACAGATCGACTCCGTCTATGTCATTTTTAACGAGTTCAAGTCTGTGATCGCGCAGCGCCTGATCGCGCAGCGGATTCTGCCGGTGCAGGAGATCGGGCGTCGCGAGGTTGCCCTGACGGAAGAGTTCTCCCTGGAACAACGCGAGCGCATGGGAGAGGCGGCCCGCGCGGCGGGAATCAGCCTGCAACAACCGGGTACGACCGAGGCGGAGCAGGAAGCCGCGAAGTTCGGCACCGCGCCCGTGGACTACATCTACGAGCAGCCCGCGGAGGAGCTGTTTGCCGACATCCTGCCGCGCTACGTGGCCATGGAGCTTTTCCAGGGACTGCTGGAATCGGTGGCTGCCGAACACGCGGCCCGCATGACGGCGATGGATTCGGCGACCAACAACGCCAATGACGTGATCGATTCCCTGACGCTGACCATGAACCGGGCGCGCCAGGCCGCGATCACCAAAGAGATTATCGAGATTGTGAGCGGCGCAGCTGCGTTGTAGGAGCAGGGGCTAGGGACTAGGGATTAGGGGATAGTGGCTAGAAGTGGTTGCATAAATAGGTTCTGACTCAGAGTTGGTACTTCAAGAGATACTGCTGATTGAGATTAGCTGTTGTCATGATGCTGACCGACCAGCAGTGGAAGCAGATTGAGGATTTGTTCCCGGCACCGCAGCGACGGAAAGATGGACGGGGCCGACCTTGGGCACCGAATCGCAGCTGTTTCGAAGGCATTCTCTGGGTTCTGCGTGTTGGCGCACGGTGGCGCGACCTGCCAAGCGAATATCCCCATGGCTGCACCTGCTGGCGTCGTCTGCGGCGGTGGGAAGAGCAGGGGGTGTGGCTGCGGGCATGGCAAGCGTTGCTGGCCCGGTTGGATGAACGAAAGTTGCTCGACTGGGAAGAGGCCTTTCTGGACGCGACCTTTGTGCTGGCGAAAAAGGGGGCTGCGCAGTCGGAAAAACCCGTCGCGGGAAAGGTACGAAGTGCATGGTGGTGGTCGACGGCCAGGGTATACCTATCGGAGCGCAACTTGCGTCCGCGCAGATCTCCGAGTTCCGGCTCGCGGAAAGCACGCTGGCGCGGGTAAGAGTACCGCGCGGTGGACGCGGCCGCCCGCGGAAGCGGTTGCGCCGTGTGATTGCGGATCGCGGTTACGATTCGGATGGGCTGCGCCAGCGGTTGTGGGATCGAGGCACGGAGTTGATCGCTCCCTACTTGCGCAGCAGAAAACAGCGCCGCTTTGAAGACAAACGCAAGCTACGCCGCTATCGGCGGCGCTGGAAAATCGAGCGCACCAATGCTTGGCTGCAGAACTTCCGCCGTGTCCAAGTACGCTATGACCGCATCCTGAGCGTGTATCAAGGCTTCTTTCATTGTGCTTGCCTCATCATCACCTTGAGGCATTTATGCAACTAGCTCTAGTCTCAAGAATTGTCTCTGCGGACGAACATCTTGCTAAGAGCTAATGGCTAAAAGCTGACGGCCAAAAGCGAATCGCGAAGAGCGGAATTCATATGCCTGAAAATATCGGACACATTATTCAGATCGCGGGTCCTGCGGTGGACGTGCAGTTCTCCGAAAAGGCGTTGCCGCCCATCTATTCGGCGCTGCGCGTCACCAGTGACGGCTTCACCGTGCCGCAGCCCATCAACGTCATCCTGGAAGTGGAGCAGCAACTCGGCGAAGGCCGGGTGCGCTGCGTTGCCATGCAGCCCACCGAAGGCATGGTGCGCGGCATGAAGGCCCTCGACCTGGGTGGCCCCATCACTGTGCCGGTTGGCCGTGGGACCCTCGGCCGCGTGCTCAACGTGATTGGCGATCCGGTGGACAAGCTTGGCCCGGTGCCATATGACAAGCGCATGCCCATCCATCGCGAGGCGCCTGCGTTCGACGAGCAGTCCACCGAGATGGAAATGTTCGAGACCGGCGTGAAGGTCATTGACCTGATCCAGCCGTTCCTGAAGGGCGGCAAGATCGGCCTGTTCGGGGGCGCCGGCGTCGGCAAGACCGTCGTCATCATGGAGCTCATCAACAACGTGGCCCTTAAGCACGGCGGCTTTTCCGTGTTTGCCGGAGTGGGCGAGCGCACCCGCGAGGGCAACGACCTCTGGCTGGAAATGCAGGAGTCGGGCGTAGTCAACATCAAGGAACCTGCGAAGTCCAAGGCCGCGCTTATCTATGGCCAGATGACCGAGCCGCCCGGAGCGCGCCTGCGCGTGGCCCTCACCGCGCTGACCGTTGCCGAGTACTTCCGCGACGAAGAGGGTTCCGACACGCTGCTGTTCATCGACAACATTTTCCGTTTTACGCAGGCGGGTTCGGAGGTATCCACCCTGCTGGGCCGCATGCCTTCCGCCGTGGGATATCAGCCCAACCTGGCCACCGAAATGGGCGAGTTGCAAGAGCGCATCACATCAACCAAGAAGGGCTCGGTGACGTCGGTGCAGGCCATCTACGTGCCCGCTGACGATTTGACCGATCCGGCCCCGGCCACGACCTTTGCTCACCTGGATGCGACGACCGTGCTTTCGCGCCAGATCTCGGAGCTGGGCATCTATCCTGCGGTCGATCCGCTGGGCTCCACCTCGCGCATTCTCGATCCGCGCGTGGTCGGCGAGCAGCACTACAACACCGCGCAAGCCGTCAAGCGCGTATTGCAGAGCTACAAGGACCTGCAGGACATCATCGCCATCCTGGGTATCGACGAGCTTAGCGAAGACCAGAAGCTCACGGTGTCGCGCGCCCGCAAGGTGCAGAAGTTCCTCTCGCAGCCCTTCTTTGTGGCCGAGCAGTTTACCGGCCTGGAGGGGCGCTACGTCAAGATCGACGACACCGTGCGCAGCTTCCAGGAAATTGTGGACGGCAAGCACGACGACATTCCCGAGCAGGCCTTCTACATGAAGGGCTCGATCGACGAAGTGCTGGAAGAAGCTGAGAAGATGAAGGCGGCGCAAGCGTAATCTGCCATGGCTGACACGCTGCACTTACAAATCGTGACTCCTGATCGGCTCGTCGTCCGTGAGGATTGTGTCCAGGTCCAGATACCCGGCAAGAACGGGGAACTCGGTATTTTACCCGGACACGCGCCGCTCATTACCGAGCTGCAAATTGGTGAGATCAGCTATCGGGCAGGCACAACCACGCAGTATCTGGCCGTCGGGTGGGGCTTCGCGGAAGTCTTGCCGGACAAGGTGACGATTCTTGCCGACGTCGCCGAGCGCGCTGAGGGCATTGACGTAAAGCGTGCGCAGGAGGCCAAGGCCCGGGCCGAGGAAGCTCTGCGCCAGGGCGCCGCCGATCTCGACTATGACGCGACTCTCTACGCGCTGCGCCGCGCTGAAGTTCGCCTGGCAGTCGCCGCCCGCGCTGGACAGACCGCCGCGCACTGACGTATCACTGGAAATTTAGTTTGCCGCGCTGGATGGAAATCCAGCGCGGCTTGGTTTTGCGATCACAATTCGGCGATCAGGCCGAAACCGCTTTCGGTTGCGGCGCGGCGAAGTGAATCGCTTTGGCCAGAAGAATGGTCTCGATGCAACGCAAGGCGTCGAGCACCTTATCGCTGATCTCACCGTCCACCTGCACCACCGCGACTGCCGACGTTTCCTGCCCACTCTGCCGGCGGCCGAGCGAGAAGTTGGCGATGTTGACATTGTGTTGCCCAAGCACCGTTCCGACGCGGCCCACAACGCCGGGCACGTCGAGATTGCGCAGGTAGATGAAGGTGCCCTCCAGCGGCGCCTCTACGTTGATGCCATCGATTTCCAGCAGTCTGGGCAGGCCGCTGGGCTGAACGCAACCGGCCACGGTGTTTTCCTGCTGACCGGTTTTGAAGGTCATGCGCAGCACGTTGGAGGCAGCGCCGCCCGCGTCGCGCGCTTTCTTGCGCTCGGTGATGCGGATGCCACGCTCCTCGGCGAGCGATGCCGCATTCACCAAATTCGCCCGCTCGTGAGCGTGCGCGATCTGGTTCAGCGCGCCGGCGACGGCGGCGTTGCGGATGAGCGCGGTCTTCCACTCGGCGATGTCGCCGCTGTAGCTCAGGCCCATCTCTTCCACGCCGCCTTCGCTGGACTGCGCCAGAAATGCGCCCAGGCGCTCGCCCAGCAAGATGTACGGCAACATCTGCTGGTACTCTTCTTCGCTGATCGAGGGCACGTTGACGGCGTTTTGGATGACGCCCTTCAGCAGATACTCGCGGACCTGCAGCGCGATCTGCACGCCGACGGCCTCCGACGCCTCATGAGTGGAACCCGCGATGTGCGGCGTCAGGATGACGTTGGGGAGAGTGGCCAGGGGAGAATCTTTGAGCGGCTCATGGCTGTAAACATCCAGCGCAGCACCACCCAGTTGTCCGGATTGCAGGGCTTCGATGACAGCGGGTTCATTCAGCAACTCGCCGCGAGCGCAATTGACGAGGCGCACGCCCTTCTTCATCTTGCGAATGGAATCGGCATTGATCATTCCCTGGGTCTGCGGGGTGAGGCCGACATGCAGCGTGATGTAGTCGGACTGAGCGAAGACCTCATCCAGCGATCCCAGGGTGATGTTCAATTGCTGCGCCAGACTGGGCGCCACGTACGGATCGTGCGCGACCACTTTCATGCCGAAGGCGATGGCGCGCCGGGAGACTTCGACTCCGACACGGCCCAGGCCGACGATGCCCAGCGTCTTGCCGCGAAGCTCGGTGCCTTGCAGCGTCTTCTTTTCCCATTTGCCGGCATGCATGGTTGAGTCGGCGCGCACCAGGTGACGCGCCAGGGCCAGCATGAGAGCAAAGGTGTGCTCGGCGACCGCTACGGCATTGCCGCCCGGCGTGTTCATTACCACGATGCCGCGCTTGGTGGCCGCGTCGAGATCGACGTTATCCACGCCCACGCCGGCGCGTCCGATGACGCGCAGCTTGGGGGCCTTGTCCATCATGGCGGCATCGACGAACGTTGCAGAGCGCACCAGTATGGCATCCGCTGTGGCGAGCTCACCCGGGAGCGTCTCTTTATCGGTAGTTACCACTTTCCAATCCTTGTGTTCGCCGAAGATGGCGGACGCGGAAGGGGAGATTTTGTCAGCGATGACGATTTTCATACGCTAGCCACCTCGGCGAATTGGCCGGCAAAAACTTCTTGCGCGGCGCGCACGCCTGCGCCCAGTTCGATGTGATGGGACGGCGCAACTTTCAGCAGCACATGTTCCAGTGCGCCGATGACGCCGAGTGCGTCGAGATAGTCGTAGTAACCAAGATGAGCGATGCGAAAGATTTTGCCCTTCATGTCGCCCTGTCCGTTGGCGACAATCATGGCAAAGCGCTCACGGAATTCTTTCACGATGGCGCTGGAATCCACGCCCGCCGGGGCCAGCACTGCCGTGACCGCGGCCGCAGGACAGGTGGGTGCAAACAGCTTCAGGCCGAGGGCCTTGACGCCAGCGCGGACCATGGCTGCCGAAGTTTCCGCATTGTGGATGAGGGCTTCGCGTCCATCGGCAAGATTGCCGTTGCCGCAGCGGCGAATGTAGTCGAGCGCCGCAGCCAGTCCGCAGACCAGCGCGACCGCCGGGGTAAACGCCGATTCGCCCTTGGCCGCCGACTTGCGCTCCTTGCGCAGATCGAAGTAATAGCGCGGCTGCTTGGCCGTCTCCATACGTTGCCAGGCGCGCTCGCTCACACAGAGATAGGCGAGTCCCGGCGGGATCATGACTGCCTTCTGCGAGCCGCCGATGAGGATATCGATGCCCCAATTGTCCACCTCGAAATGCGTGGTGCCCAGCCCGGTGATGGCGTCAACCACGAAGAGCGTGTCGGTGCCTTTCAGCAGCGCGGCGATGGCCTTCACGTCGTGACGCGCGCCGGTGGAAGTCTCGGTGGCTTGCATGTAAAGCACACGCGCGCCCTCGAGCTTGGACTTGATTTCGCGCAGGTCGAAGGTCTGCCCGTAAGGAACTTCAATCAGCTCGATCTGGCAGGCAAAGGCCTTGGCGAGATCGCGCCAGCGTTCGCCAAACTTTCCGGCGGTGAGCACGACCACCTTCTCGCCGGGAGAGGTGAGGTTGGAAACCGCGGCCTCCATGGCGCCGCTGCCGGAGGAAGCGAGAATGAGAACGTCGTTGGTGGTGCCGATGAAGGTCTTGAGGTCGGCAAGTGTACGGGTGAAGATTTCACGGAATTCGGCCGTGCGGTGATGCATGTCCGCGGCGGCAATGGCATTTTGAGCGGCTGGAAGAAGAGGAGTTGGACCGGGAGTAAATAGCCGTGTTTTACGAAGCATGGCAGTTACCTCTGCAGATTGATTGCCGGCGCAGACAAGCGCCGACACTGTAATCATAGGCTTCCGCGGGCGGGCAAGCCACCACACGTGAGTAGTGGCTGTGTGCTCCATATCACCAGGCAAAGTGACCCGCTACTCTATAATTACGGCATGAGCTTGACCCAGCAGGTACAAAAAGACATGGTTGACGCCATGCGCAACAAGCAAGAACTACGGCTGGCAACTTTGCGCATGATGAAAGCTGCGTTGCAGAACAAGCGGATCGACAAACGCGCCGACCTCGACGAAAAAGAAGAGCTGCAGGTCTTCACCACCATGATCAAGCAGCGCAAGGACTCCATCGAACAGTTCGAGAAGGGCAACCGCCCCGAGCTGGCTGCCCGGGAGGCCCAGGAGATCGTGATCATCGAGGGCTACATGCCGAAGGCGGTTGAGGAAGAGGAGATCGTCGCCACCGTCCGCGCCGTCATCGCCGAGATGGGCTCTCCCACAATGAAGGACATGGGCGCGGTGATGAAGAACGCCAAGGCCAAGTTCGGGGACGCGCGCGTGGACGGCAAGCTTCTGAGCGAGGCGGTGAAGAAGCAACTAGCGGCGAGCAGCTAGCGACTAGCAAGTCGCGGGTAAACGTTCTGGTACAGCAGGTCCCTCGACTCGGACTAAAGTCCTCGCTCGGGATGACAATTCAAGGTAAGTCAGCGTACCCGATGAGTCCGACCTGCTAAATGCGAAGCACTAAGTGCTAAAGGCCAAGTGCGAAGTGCCAGCTATTCCCTGCCGATGTCCTTCTTCTCCCCGCCGAATGTTGTAATCTGAAACTGCCCGCATGACCTACCAAAGCACCGTGGAGCAGCTCTACGCGCTGGGACACGAGCTCGCCAGCACGCCGGCGCACAAGTTCGACCTGGCCTATGTGCGCGAGATGCTGGACGCCCTCGGCCATCCCGAGCGGCGTTTCGCCAGCGTGCTGATTGCGGGAACCAACGGCAAAGGCTCGACTGCCGCAATGCTTTCCTCGATGCTGCGGGTTGCCGGATACAGGACCGCGCTCTACAGCTCGCCGCACCTGGTCCGCATCAACGAGCGGATTCGCGTTAACGGCGAGGCCATCTCCGACGCTGAGTTCGGCGAAATACACGATCGCGTCGAGCGCACCGCGCAAGACCTGCTAGGTTCCGGCAAGTTGCCCTGGCACCCCAGCTTCTTTGAGATGCTGACGGTGATGGCCTTTGAATATTTCGCCAGTGTTGCGGTCGAGATCGCGGTGCTGGAAGTGGGCATGGGCGGGCGGCTCGACGCGACCAATGTCGTCGAACCGATGATCTCGGTCATCGCCGATATCGCGCTCGATCATCAGAAGTATCTCGGCGATACCCTTGCCGAAATCGCGCGCGAGAAGGCCGGCATCATCCGGCAGAACGGCATTGTGGTCACGCTGCCGCAACATCCCCAGGCGAACGACGTGATCGGCCAGGCCATCCTGGAGAAGCATGCCCGAGGCGTGAGCGCCGTGAAGTATGTGCCGCCGGTGTCGCCTGGCGCTAAGACCTATCTTGAAGGACGCCCGCTGCCCGAGCGCGGCCGTAGCCGTTATCCGCTTACCGTGATGGGCGAAGAAATTGACGTGGACTCGCCGCTGGCCGGACGGCATCAACTGCGCAACCTGGCATTGGCGGTCGCTGCTGCGGAAGAATTGGCGCAGTTCTGGTTCAAAGTGACGCCGCAGCAAATGGAGCAAGGAATTCGCGAGACCCACTGGCCGGGCCGTTTCCAGGTGCTGCCACCGTCGGCGGCGACCCAGCAACGCGAGATGGTGCTGGATGTGGCGCACAATCCGGCTGGCGCATGGGCGTTGCGATCTGCGCTGTCGGAGAATTTTCCCGGACGCGAGTTGACCATGGTCTTCGCCGCCATGCGCGACAAGGCGCTCGAGGAGATGGCCGGGATACTGTTCCTCATTGCCGAGCAAGTGATCGTGACGAAAGTTACCAACCCGCGGGCGGCCACCACCAGCGAACTGGCGCAAGCCGGCTCGCGCACCGGAACGCCCTTATACGAAGAGCAGAACGTCGCTGCCGCGCTCGCCCGCGCGCGCGAGGTCAGCAAACCGCAGGGACTGATCGTAGTGACAGGCTCCATCTTCCTGGTGGGCGAGGCCATGTCGGCGATGGGTATTCCGGCATGACGCGATGACGAACCCTGAACCACAAGTCGCAAGCCGCGAAGCGGGCCGGGGCTCGCTGCTGAGCCGTCTGCGTTCCTACCTGTTTTTCACGCCGTTGATCTATCTGTACACGGGAGTGCTGGGCACGCTCTCGTTGCTATCATCGCTGTCGGACCGCGAGGGGCGCATACAACACGGGTTCGCGCGCACCTGGGCGCGCATGATCCTGAAGACGGCGCTGGTCCGCGTGCGCGTCGAAGGACTCGACCATGTCAGTCCGGAGCAGACGGCCATCTATGCCGCCAATCATCTGTCGGCGCTCGACATTCCCGTGCTCTACGCCAGCCTGCCGGTGCAGTTCCGTATCATGGCCAAGAAGGAGCTGTTCCGTTATCCGTTTCTAGGCTGGCATCTGAAACGGTCCGGTCAGATCCCAATTGATCCGGGCGATGCGCGCGCTTCGCTGCGCAGTCTCACTCACGCGAGCGAGTCCTTGCGCCATGGCACCCCGCTGGTGGTGTTTCCCGAAGGCGGGCGCTCCCTCACCGGGGAGCTTCAGGAATTTATGGGTGGCGCGGCTTACGTTGCCATCAGGGCGCAAGCCCCGATCGTGCCCATCGCAATCGTGGGAACGGACGGGGTGTTGCCCATGAACAGCTTCCATCTGGTGCCGGGTGAGGTGGAGATGATCATCGGGCAACCGATTCCCACCACCGGGTTGCGCGTGCGTGACATGGACAGGATCACAATGCAACTACGACAGGCGATTGCAGAGATATACTATTCGCGTTCGAAGAGTGCGTCTTTACCGGAAGCGGGCGGCGAAGCCCAGCCCCAACCGTTGCTGGCGCCCAACTCGGAACTCCCGCGAAAAGAACCGACATGAAACCGCGGATTGCCATTCCGACCCCCAACTCGACGCGGCCACTCTATGTGTTACGCGCCCTGCCTCAATATGAGCGGGCGATTCGCGCGGCTGGAGGAGATCCCGTCATCATTGCGGCGAATGCTACCAACGCGGAGATCGCGCAGGCCGTCAAGCGCTGCGACGGCGTGCTCCTGCCGGGCAGTCCGGCGGATGTCGATCCCGAAAAATATGGCGCACAGCGGCATCCCGAGACTGCGCCCACCGACGCCTTTCGCGATAACGCCGATGAGCTGCTGTTGCAGGATGCCTACAACATGCGCAAGCCGGTCTTCGGCATCTGTTACGGACTGCAATCGCTGAACGTGTGGCGGACTGGCACACTCGACCAGGCATTGCCTGCGGGGGTCAACCACAAGGCTGGGAGCCGGGTCGCCCAGGCGCATCGGGTGCAGCTTGATCCACAGTCGAGGCTGGCCGGAATCTTGCGCGACGCGGGCGCTCTGCCCGCCGGCAACGAACTTGTCATGCCGGTGAATTCCAGCCATCATCAGGCGCCCGAAACCCTGGGCGATGGATTGCGGCTGGTGGCGTGGTGCCCCGAGGACGGAGTGAAAGAGGCGGTCGAGGGGACGGCGCCCGATCAATTTGTGCTGGCGGTGCAGTGGCATCCCGAACGGACTTATGACAGCGATGAAGGTTCGCGGGCCATCTTCCGCGCCTTTGTGCGGGCGGCTGCCGAGTGGCATAAGAAACTGGCGAACAAGCAGCAGGACTTCGAGTCGGTGACGGGGAAGAGTTGATTCACCACAGAGACAGAAAGATTTCTAAGACTCTGTGCCTCTGTGTCTCTGTGGTGAAGACTTCTGCTTGGTGATCGGCAGCGTCTTCGAGTAACCTGATCCTTATGCTCGATCTAGGCTTTGTACGCGATCATCTATCTCTCGTCGAAGAAAAGCTGCGCCAACGCGGCATGAATCCCGCTGGCGTTCTCGAGGATTTCCACGTCATCGATGCCGAGCGCCGCGCCGCCATCACCAAGTCCGAAACCCTGAAAGCCCAGCGCAACAAGGCGACGGAAGAAATCGCCAAGCTCAAGAAGGACAAGCAGGACGCCACGGCGCTGATCAACCAGACCAAAGAGCTGCGCGAGAAGATCTCCGAAGCCGAGAAGATCGCCGAAGAAGCGGACGCAAGACTGCGCAACATCTTGACCGGCATTCCCAATCTGCCGGACGACAGCGTGCCCATCGGCAAGAGCGAGGCCGACAATGTCGAGGTGCGGCGCTGGGGCGCGCCTCCCCAGTTTGACTTCACGCCCAAACCCCATTGGGAACTGGGCGAGGAGCTCGGCGTGCTCGACCTGGAACGCGCGGCCAAGCTCACAGGCGCGCGGTTTGCCGTGTACTGGGACATGGGAGCGAAGCTGGAGCGGGCGCTGATGAACTTCATGCTCGACCTGCACACCCGCGAGCACGGCTATACCGAGGTGTTGCCGCCGTTCATGGTCAATGCCGACTCGATGTACGGCACCGGGAATTTGCCGAAGTTCGAAGCTGACTTGTTCAAGGTCCCCCACGGCGACAAGGACCTCTACCTGATTCCCACCGCCGAAGTTCCCGTGACCAACCTCTATCGCGACGAAACCCTTGACGGGACGCGCCTGCCCATCTCGCTGGCGGCGTACACGCCGTGCTTCCGCAGCGAGGCCGGATCGTACGGCAAAGATGTGCGCGGCATTATTCGCCAGCACCAGTTTCAAAAGGTCGAGCTGGTGAAGTTCACTAAGCCTGAACAGTCATGGGAGGAGCACGAGAAGCTGACGCGTAATGCCGAGGCCGTGTTGCAAAAGCTCGGTCTGCATTACCGCACGGTGGCGCTCTGCACCGCCGACTTGGGTTTCTCGGCGGCGAAGACCTATGACATCGAAGTGTGGCTGCCGGGACAAGGTCTCTTCCGTGAGATTTCCTCGTGCTCGAACTTCACGGATTTCCAGGCCCGACGCGCGAACATCCGTTATCGCCCTGAAGGCGGCAAGAAAACGGAGCTGGTGCACACGCTCAATGGCAGCGGGCTGGCGATCGGAAGAACGTGGGTTGCGATCGTCGAGAACTATCAGCAAGCCGACGGCAGCGTGCTCATTCCCGAAGTGCTGTGGCCGTACATTGGCAGCGATCGCATCACCGCGAAGAAGTTCTAGGGAAAGGGCATGGCTTCAGCCGTGCCGTAACCGCTGTCACTTATAGTGGCTTTAGCCACTGAGGGACTTCGGTGTTAAAACGAAGTGCGACTTCCCTCAGGGGCTAAAGCCCAACTCTCCACACTCATAACGGCACGGCTGAAGCCGTGCCCCTTCAAAGCGTGAGATCCTCATGAATAATCCAGTTTTCGCGCTGGGCTAAGCTCTTTCGCCCCTGCGGGGCTCGTTTATTGGCCCGCTCCATTCCACTGCGAGAATGTACACGAAGGGAAAAAGCACTCTAACCTGCTATACGTAAAAGGCAGGTTATAATAGAAGCAGTGCACAACGCCAAGCCACACTCTGGCTATCACTTCGATCTAAGCGGCGGAGCGCTTTGCCTTGATTTCGCCAACACCGTAAGCCATCGCAACCTTCCGCAACGCCGCGCCGAACATCTTGGCAGCTATGCCGATCTGGTGGCGTTCGCAGATCAGTCCAAGCTACTGCCGCCGAAGCTGGCCGCCAGCTTGCGCGCCCGCGCGAGCCGCGACCCTGCCGGAGCGCGAAGCGTCTTCCGCAAATCCATCGTTCTCCGCGAAAGCCTCTATCGCGCCTTCTCCGCCATCGCCGCAGGCAGACATGCCCGTCCGGCAGACGTCCAGCAGATCAATGACTTTGCGCTGGAGGCGCTGCAGCACCGCAAACTGGCGCAAAGGAACGGCGATTATCGCTGGGAATGGCAATCCAACGAAAACGATCTTCTCGATCGCATACTGTGGCCGGTGGCGGAGTCGGCTGCCGAGCTTCTGACCTCGGACGCTCGCGCCGCCATTCGCGAATGCCGCGCGCCCGATTGCGAGTGGCTCTTTCTCGACCACAGCCGCAACCGCAGCCGCCGCTGGTGCGACATGAAGTCCTGCGGCAACCGCCAGAAAGCCCGGCGTCACTACCAGCGCGCCCACGCATAGTTATTCCGCACGCGGTTGCGGTGTAACGGTCAGCTTCAGCAATTCCGTTTCGCGTACTCTTATTGCGCCTTCTTCTCCAGCTCGAGACAACGGTTGTGCAGTTTGGCATCGTCGGTCAGCCCGTCGGCGATGACGCATTCGTCCGCCGCTGCTTTAGGGTCGGTGTCCTTCAACAGGTTGGACAGCATGAGATGCGGAGTGGGCCAGTCGGGCGAGAGCTTGGCCGCTGCCCGCAGTTCAGCCACCGCCGCCGGGATGTCGTGCTTCTTCTGGTACACGATGGAAAGATTGTAGTGAATGCTGGCATTCTTGGGCTGGAGCTTTATGGCTTCCTTATATTCGGCGATGGCTTCATCGGTCTTGCCGGAATCGTCGAGCACGCTGCCCAGGTTCATGCGCGTCTGCGCGTTCTTGGAGTCGATCGCCACCGCGGCGCGATAGTGCTCAATCGCGCCCGCGAAGTCCCGTCGAGCATAGAGCAGGTTGGCCAGGTTGTTGTGGGCCGACGCCATCTTGGGATTGAGCCGCACCGCCTCCCGGTATTCGATGGCCGCGTTGACGACGTCGCCGTTGTGCTTCAACGCCAGACCGAGGTTATTGTGTGCGTCGGCATCGTTGGGCTTCAGACGCACGGCTGTCTTGAACTCGGTGATTGCGTCCGCATAACCCTTGCGGTCAATGTATAACCGCCCGAGGTTATAGTGTGCGGCCGTGTAATCGGGATATTCCTTGATGGCGGTCTTGTATTCGGCGATGGCATTCTCCGCATTGCCATCCTTTTCGAACGCGACCGCCGCGTGGAAGTGCCGTTCCGCACTTGCGGGAATCATTGCCTTCGCCTGCGTGGGCGGCTTCTCTGGCGCCGGCGGTTTGTCCGGCGCGGATGTTTTCTCGGGCGCAGGTGTTTTGTCCGGCGCGGCTGCTTTCTGCTGCGGGTAGGCAAAACTGCAAAGCAAGAGCGCAATAGCCGCGGCGATCAACGAGTGGCGCAGAATCGATCCTTCGGTGGAAGGTTGCATAGTGAAGCCAATCTCTCAGGTCTTGCGCTGTCTATTTCAACCAGTCTGGCAGAGGCTGCGGCTTGCGGGGCAATTTCGCGTCCATGTTGGCCAGCGCATAGGCCAACACCGCAACTACCGCGGCATTTTCGCGCAACTCGCGGGGATCGATCTTGTCCAGCGTGTCCGCGGCGGTGTGGTGATAATCAAAATAGGTGCGTACGTCTTGTACGGGGCTGAAGGTTGGCACTCCGGCGACCTTCAGCGGAATGATGTCGGCGCCAGTTTCATCCGATGACCGCAAGAGCCCGGCCCCAGAGTTTGCGAGTACGTCGGCGACGGGCTGGAGAAGCTTGAGGGCCGCTTCGTCCCCGTCAACATTGACGCCCAGCGGATGCCCGGTGCCCAAATCCGTTTCGATCGCTGCGAAATGGTTGGCTACGTCGCTGGCGTGCTGCTTGGCGTAAGCCCTGCCTCCGAAGATTCCCGTCTCCTCGGCCATCCACGCCACGATGCGAATGGTACGTTTAGGCTGGAGATGCAATTGCTTCAGCAGTTGCGCGGTTTCCATCGACACCGCGACGCCAGCGGCATCATCAATCGCGCCGGTACCCAAGTCCCACGAATCGAGGTGGCCAGAGACAATCACCACCTGCTCGGGATGTTCACTGCCCTTCAAGTCGGCAACCACGTTATAGGACGCCACATTAGGCAACAATTTTGGCGTCAGCACCAGGTGCAGGCGTACCGGACCTTGGGCGGCAAGCCGGGCCATCAACTCAGCATCTTCTGCGGTAACGGCAGCCGCGGGAATGCTCGGCAGTTTGGCATCGTAGCCAGTCTCGCCCGTGTGCGGCAGCCGGAATTGCGCACCGCCTGCGGAGCGCACCAGCGCGGCCACGGCGCCCTTGCTCGCGGCTGCCTCGCGTCCGTCCTCGCGATAGGCTACTGCTTGTCCGTAGGCCGCCAGTCCGAATCCTGCCGCCGCCATCTGGTGGTCAAAGCGTTCATTGAAGACAACAATCTTGCCGGCAACTTTCTCGCGCGGCATCGCCGCAAGTTCCGCAAAGTTGTTGACGACAATGATTTCAGCCGTGATCCCTTCGGCCGGAGTCGCGTTGTCCACCGAAGCCAATGCCGTTATCACGATCTTCTGTTGAGTGCCTGGCACCTGGCCGGGATAGCTGACTAGCGCGGCATGCTCTTCGCCGCGCACCCAGTGGGGTACGCTGACTGGTTCCAGGGTCACCTGCAGCCCGAGTTTGCGCAGTTCGTCTGCAACATATTCAACCGCGGCGGCGGCCTGCGGTGAGCCCGTCAGACGCGGCCCGATGTTGTCCGTCAGGTGCGCCGCCTGGCCATAGGCATAATCGTCCTCAAGAGCGGCCTGGTGCAAATGACGCAATTGTTGCAGGAGTTCGGGGCCCCAGGGCGGGGCGGGTTTCGTTTGCGCTGTTGCGGCGACGGTTGCGAGCGTCAATATCCCTAGCAAGAGCAGGTGCAATTTTGTCATCAGCTTTTCCAGCATAGTCCGAGGTGAGCATAGCAAATTGCCGACGACCGTGTTTGTGAAATCAGCTTAGGCCCGCTTTCACCTCCGCCGTTGTTTTGTTCTTCCACAAGCGAGCGTAGATATCGAGAGAACAAAACGTGCGGCTCTGCATGCGGTCGAGATACAGCGTCCCGCGCAGGTGATCGATTTCGTGCTGCAGGATGCGCGCGTACCAGCCCGAGGCTTCAATGACGCGCGCTGCGCCAGTCTCATCCAGGCACTCCACACGCACCCGACGCGAGCGCGCCACAATCGCGGTGAAGCCGGGCACGCTGAGGCATCCCTCGAAGAACTCAATCTCGCCCGCAGGCTGCGGGTGCAACACTGGGTTGATGATGACATGGAAAGGAAGCGGCTGGCGCTCGCGCTCGGCGATCTGTTCGGCGGTCAGGCCGGCCCAGTACTCCTGCTTGTCTTCGATGACGGCGAGTTGCAGCGGCAATCCCACCTGCGGCGCGGCCAGGCCGACACCCGGAGCGTCGTTCACGGTCTCGCGCATGTGCTGGATTAGTTGCTGAATTTCTGTGCTGTGAATCTCGGCGGCGGTCACAGGCCGGGCTGGCTGGCGCAGGACCGCTTCACCGACGCTGACGATCTTGAGGCGCATGGTGTTCCTCGGTAATTCTAACGCTGCCATCCCGAGCGGAGCGCCCGCAAGGAATTTCCGGCCCGCTTCTTTTCGGGGTCCCCAACGAGCGCGGGCGCGACGAGAAAGGTGAGACCGCGCCCGGCTTTGTTGCATCCATTTCGTGACTAAGGTTTTCGGCTGACGGCAGCGAGCAACTCTGGTACTCTCGCCTCAACGAGGCAGCCTACATGCGCCAAACTGCAATGCGAAACAGGGTTCCGGGAAGGTGACCGGCCTGAAGAAGAAATCGATTCGCCCGCCTAAGACCCGCGACCAGCATGAGCTGGTCATCGTCTCCGGGATGAGCGGGGCGGGGAAGGGCTCGGCCCTGAAAACCTTCGAGGACCTGGGCTACTACTGCGTGGACAACCTGCCGGTTGGACTCATCTCCAATTTTGCCGACCTGGTGCTGGATTCGGTGGAGATCCAGCGGGCCGCCCTGGTGGTGGACATTCGCGAAGGGGCGCGGCTCGACAAGTTGCCACAGGTCCTTGCCTCCTTGCGGCGAATGCTCAAGACCACGGTGGTCTTCCTGGAAGCCGACACCGATGTGCTGGTTCGGCGTTATAGCGAGACGCGGCGTCCTCACCCGCTGGGACGCGACGTCTCCGTGAGGTCGTCGCTGACCGCAGAGCGCCGCCGCCTGCAACCGCTGCGCGTGCTGGCCGATGTGGTGGTGGATACTACCCGGTTCAATGTCCACGAATTGCGCGCCCAGCTTACCGAGCGTTTTCAGGGCGGCAACAGCGACCGGAACCTGTTGATCTCCTGCGTCAGTTTTAGCTATCGCGAAGGGGTCCCGGAAGATGCGAACCTGGTGTTCGACGTGCGCTTTCTGCCCAACCCGCACTTCATTCCCAAGTTCCGTCCGCTGACCGGGCGACATCCGGAAGTGGCCAAATACATTCGCTCGTTTCCGCAAACCCGGGAGTTCATCCAGCGCATCTCCGAGTTGCTCATCTACCTGGTCCCGCATTACATCCGCGAAGGCAAGAGCTACCTGACCATCGCCTTCGGATGCACCGGCGGCAAGCATCGCTCGGTGATGATCGCCGAAGAGGTGAAGAAGCGCCTGTCCAAAGCCGGGTACAACATCAAAGTCGTGCACCGCGACTCGCCGGTGGCGAGTTAGAAACTTACGCCTGGCCCACTGACTCCTTGTCTTCGGCCCCTCACCTCGCCACTTTTCCTCCGTCGCTGTACCATGGCAGTGCATTCAAATGCGACGGAGGATGTCATGGTACCTGCACTTGCAGAGCTGGAACCCAAACCCATATGGAAGCACTTTGACGCTCTGGCAGCGATACCGCGCGCCTCGACCAAGGAGGCGGCCGCACGCGAATACGTGCTGGCGCAGGCCGCCCGCCTGGGCCTCGAGGTCGTTCAAGACAAGGCCGGCAACATTGTTGTCCGCAAGCCCGCGCACGCCGGTCGCGAAGGCGCGACGAAGGCCCTGTTGCAGGGCCACCTCGACATGGTCTGCGAGAAGAACGAGGGCACAGCCCACAACTTTGACACCGATCCCATCAAGGTGGTGCGCGATGGCGACTGGCTGAAGGCCGACGGAACCACCCTCGGCTCCGACAACGGCGTAGGTGTATCGGCGGCCCTGGCGGTAATGGAGAGCACCGATATTGCTCACGGTCCGCTGGAGTTCGTGTTCACCATCGACGAAGAGACCGGTCTGACGGGCGCTGCGGAATTTCAGGCTGGCGTGCTCAAGTCCAGCTATTTTCTGAACCTCGACAACGAAGAAAAGGGCACGCTGTGCATCGGCTGCTCCGGCGGAGTGACCACGACGGCGCGCCGCAAGATCACGCTCCGGCCAGCGGGAGCCGGCGCGGGTTGGCGCATCAAGGTGTTTGGTCTGAAGGGCGGCCACTCCGGTGTGGATATCCATCAAGGCCGCGGCAACGCCTTGCGCATTTTGGGCGGCGTTCTGCAGAAGGCGCTGGAAAATCTGCCGGTTGAAGTCGCCGACATCAAAGGCGGAAGCGCGCAAAATGCAATTCCTCGCGAGGCATCGTCGATTGTGGTGCTGGACGCGACGCGGGAAAAGGACCTGAAGTCGCTGGTTGCGACGGCCGAGGCGGAATACAAGGCCGACCTTGGCAGCTTCGATCCCGATTTGCAGATTACGGTCGAGAAGGCCGAGCGCCCAGAAAAGGTATTGGACTCTACTGACGCAAAGCAGACCGTCGCCCTGCTAGTCACCGTGCCTCACGGCGTTCTGGCGATGAGCCCCGACGTTCCCGGACTGGTGCAGAACTCGACCAACCTGGCGATCATCGCCACCAAGGGCGACGTGATCGAGATTGTCACCAGCCAGCGCAGCGCGATCGAGGGCAGCAAGCAGGCGGCCGCGCGCATGGTTGCCACCGCATGTCGGCTGGCGGGATTCGAAGTTGAGCATCGCGGCAGCTATCCCGGCTGGAAGCCCGAGCCCACCAGCGAAATCGTGCGCAAGCTCCAGGCGGTGCACCAAGAGCTGTTCGGCGGGCCCGCCAAGCTGATTGCCATGCACGCCGGTCTGGAGTGCGGCGTGATCGGCGAGAAGTATCCCGGCATGCAGATGGTGTCGTTTGGCCCAACCATCGTCGATCCCCACAGTCCCAACGAGCGCGTGCAGATCTCTTCGGTGGAGAGCTTCTGGAAATACCTGAAGGCGGTGCTGGAGCGGATTTGAGCTGGGGAACACAGAAGATTGGGTATAGAGCAGTTTCTGTCACGCGCCCGAACCTCCCTCTGCCCCCGGCACCGGGCTAATTTGCCTGAACGAGACGAACGCGCGACGCGCTGCCTCCCGGGACACCCGCCGAAACTGCGGCCCAATGAGTGTTTCTACTTGGGTGTTTTCCGGCCGGCAATGTTCAGCTCTAAGATCTGGCCATCTGGATTTTTCACCAGCAATACCTTGCCGTTGGGAGCATTTAGTTTGGCAGGAAATTCTTTGCCGGCGGTCCAGTCGATAAACGTTGCCGCCGGTCCGCTGGTGCGACAAACGTAAATCGTATTCTCCATGCGCATGGAGATCTTGTAGCCATCCGAACCTTCCATGTGCTGGGCGTTAGCGGCGACCCGTTCGAAAGCCACAACCTTGGCCATCTGATAGCCTTCGTCCGCGTTTTGCGCATAGGCGAGCATCGCAGCCAGGGCGATGCAGCACGATAAAGCAAGCAAACATGTCTTCATTGGCGTTCCTCCCTGATGGTCGAAAAGAGAGTATAGACCGAGTACCCGATGCACGCAGGAATAATGCCGTGGAGAGCAGAATTGTTGAAAAAGAAGCGCGGCAAGGGGGCCAATTTGCCATCAGAACGAGCGGATGTTTGTCTATTTGGCCAAATAGCAATATACTAGTTCCATGAAGGATCGGAGCTTTTTCAAACAGCAAGCGCGGGTGCTGAAGGCCCTGGCAAACGATTCCCGACTTATCATCATTGATCGGTTGAATCGCGGTGAAAGTTCCGTAGGAGAACTCACCGAACTCATCGGCAGCGATGTTTCCACCGTCTCCAAGCACCTCGCTTTATTGCGGGCGAATGGAATCGTTGAAGACCGCCGTCAGGGAACGACGGTGTTTTACAGGCTGCTTACCCCCTGCGTGTGCAACTTCTTTGCATGCGCTACGCAAGTCATAAAGGAGAAATCAAGGTGAGCATAGACATTAAGGTCCTTGGTTCCGGCTGCGCGAACTGCAAGAGACTTTACGAGGAAGCCGAGAAGGCCGTACGTCAGCTCTCTGCCCCTGCCACACTCACCAAGGTGGAAGACATTAGAGAAATCATGGCCTACAAGATCTTGGCCACTCCCGCCTTGGTGATCAATGGTGCAGTGAAATCGGCAGGTCGCATCCCCAGCGCCGCCGAGATAACAACTTGGCTGGCAACGGCTGCAATGAAGCAGTAAGGCCCTCACGCCACGCTGTGGCGCGTTCGAAGGAGGCAACATGCCGGAGTATCTGGAAACAACAGCCGATAAGTTCACATTCAAGGTGGCTCGGGACCGCCTGTACACGCAGGATGGGGTGTGGATCTTGCCTGTCGAGAGTCCTGAAGGCGTGAAGGTGCGGGTCGGGTTGACCGATTACCTCCAGCAGCACAGTGGCGACGCCGCATTCGCCAACCTGAAGCCAATCGGTACCCCACTGAATGTCGGCGATGAGTTTGCTGAGATCGAAACGATCAAGGTCAATGTGAGTTTGCCGTCGCCGGTTGCGGGGGCCATTGTGCAAGTGAATAAGGCGCTCGAAATGTGCCCCGAGCTGGTCAATCAGGATCCGTACGACAAAGGCTGGCTCGTGCTTGTCAAGCCAACCGATTGGGATACTACTAGTGCCGGCCTACTCGATCCAAACGCGTATTTTGATCTCATGCGGTCTCAGGTTGACGAGGAATTGAAGGAGACATCATGAGCCATCATCCGTGTGTCGTTGTTATTCCATGTAGCGGAATCGGCAAACCCTTCGGCACGGTCAGCCGGGAAGCCGCCTACGAGCTTTGCGAGAACTTCCGCCCCGCCGACACTAATCTTGTCGCACTCTCGAAGCTGGTCCTTGGCGAGGAAGATGCGCAATCCCGAGTCCGTAGCAACGCTGCGGTCACCATCGACGGCTGCAAGCTCATGTGTGCGTCAAAGCTGGTAAAGCTGAGTGGTGGAACGGTCGCCCATGAGGTTTCGGTTCTCGATGTGTTTCGCAGATACAAGGACCTCAAGCCGAAAGGAATCGCCGAACTGAATCAGGCCGGCAAAAAACTCGCGCGGGTCATCGCCGCCGAGATTTCCGAGACCTTGGACGAGGTCCTGGCGGAGAGCCAGGGAGGCCATCATGCCTAATCTGCCTGAACGTAAAGTTGGAATCATTGCGTGCTCCGGCGAAGAGCTGGCGGTAGGAACGGTTTCTCGTCTCGCGACCTTGAAGGTGTTGCATGAATTGCGCCCTGGCAAGACGGTCACGATCTGCCTGCCGCTTTTTCTTGCAGGTGGCGAAGGAGATCGGGCGTTTGCGCGCTTCCATCCAACCATCACAGTTGACGGCTGCGAGCTGCGCTGCGCCGCACGAGGCACCGAGATGTATTCGGGCAAACCCACTGCGAGCGTTGTGGTCAGCGAACTTGCGGCTAAGAACGGCATGGGACACATCGACGGCCGGCGAACACTCAACCAGGCGGGACAGAAAGCGGTAGAGCTTACGGCAGAGCGCCTGACCAGCCTCGTGGATGAAATCCTCGCCACCAAAGCACCAGCGAAACCGCTGGTTTCGATTGCCGCTTCGCCCGAGAAGCCTAAGGTGGTGGGATGTGCCTGCGGATCTGGCATGCCGGTGCAGACGCTCTCAATTGAGGGGCAGCCAGTAGAGCTGCTGGCCCTGCCCCTGATTTTCTCGAACTTGCGCGAGCGTGGACGCGCGCCCGAAGTGGTTGCAGACGAACTGATGGCGAGCGTGGAAATCTATAACGCCGTTCCTGCCGAATCGAAAGCCGCTTACCGGACTGAAATCCTCCGTGAATATGGCGCATATTGCCGGGGAGGAATGCGATGAGCCAAACTGCGACGTATCACACCACGGTCAGATGGACCGGCGACCACTGGGGACATATTGAGATGGGAAACGGCCCCGAGATGAAGTTCTCCGCTCCCCCCGATGCCCAGGGGCACGCTGGCGTTCTCACCCCGGAAGATGCGTTCGTTGCGGCTGCGAACAGTTGCGTGATGATGATGTTCATCTGGGCGACCGAGCGCTTCCGCCTCAAACTGTTGTCTTTTGAGTGCCGCACCGAAGGCACGAAACTGATTGAACTGGATCGAACGGAGATCTTTACCCGTCTGCATTTCCGGCCCGTGATCCGGGTTGCACGCGGAGATGAGAACAAAGAAGCGGTGGAAGCAAGAACGCGGCGAGCCCTTGAAGCTGCCCAGAAATACAGTCTCGTCGCCAACTCCGTGAAGTCGGAAATCATCGTAGAACCGGACATATTGGTGGTCGATTAGCTGATTCACCGTCAGCAGAGGCCTGCTGGGATCATCTACACGTTTCGGGAGCAAGCAGCAGCCATCTACCTGTAAGGTTATTAAAATAAACAGGTTATATGGTGGAGGCGGCGGGAGTTGAACCCGCGTCCGAAAATGCTGCTGGCAAAGAGCCTACATACTTAGTCACGTTCATGCGCCGGAGTTACCCGGCACTCTCGCGGGCCGCGCTCAGAGCGGACAAGAAACGCAGCCAGCCAACCTGATAATCTCGCCGCAAACTCACAGGTGGAGAGTTCGAAGCCAGCTCACTGTGCGACGCCCTTTTTCAGCCCATGAGCAAAGCCGAGGAGGACGGCAACTTAACTAATTAAGCTGCGTATGCCAGGTTTTGATTGGCAATTGTGTTTTTGCACGCGATTACGGATGTGTGCGCTCCGGTATGCCTCTTTACCGCAATCACTTCCGTCGAAGCCGTGACGCCCCCGAAGTGAACCGCGATCTCCTTCACTCTACCAGCTAGCGAAGTCAATCGCCAGCATATAGATGCCAACGATCAGCCCTGCGACTCGGCCGGGCGAATCCTGCATCCCCCTGGCCGGGAAGTCATCCAAACCTGTTGGCTGCCTGTTAGTCTGATACGAGTGGCGCGCATGGCCAAACTGGTTCACCAATCGATGGCAAACGACTGTCGGCCGCTTCTGGATTGCGGCCCCATGCGCCGCGCCTGCTTGTGCTGGACTTGTTGTCGGGAGACGATGGCGTGATTCCCGACTGCATCTCGTTCAACTCCATCCCGCACACCACCCGCATCTTCAGCGATTTCCTTTCTTACTCTGCCGCGGTCCGCAAGTTTTTTCCCACGCAGCCGGACCTGGAGCATGTTGCCGCATTCGCCAAGTCGGTGCCCCGCGATCGCGAACGGCAGGCCCGCGTCGCCGACGCGCTGGAGAAACAGAACCGCGCCTGGGGAGCTTCGGGGGCGACGCTGCACAACATTCAGCGGCTGCGTGACGGCGCTTACGCCGTAGTCACCGGCCAGCAGGTGGGACTGTTCGGCGGCCCGCTGATGTCGCTGTTCAAAGCCGCATCGGTGCTGGCGCTGGCCAGGCAGGTGGAACAGTCAGGCGTGGAATGTGTGCCGGTGTTCTGGATGGCCTCGGAAGACCACGATCTCGACGAAGTCAACCAGGCGTTGCTGCTGACCCACGATTTTCAACTTGCGCCTTTCACCGCCAAGACGGCGGGGATTACGGGCGCTCCGGTGGCGCACCTTCGCTTTGCCGAGGGAACCAACGATATCGTCGCCGAAGCCGCCAAACTGCTGGGCGAATCGCTGGCTGCCGATTACCTGCGCGCGAGCTACGCCGAGGGCGAGACCTTCTCCAACGCATTCGCCAAACTTTACACGCGCATCTTCAGTGGGCACGAGCACGGGCTTATCTTCCTCGACCCGGCTGACCCGGAGCTGCATCGCAGTGCCGCGCCGTTGTTCCTGGAGGCGCTGCAGCGCTCCGCCGAACTCGACCAGGCTGTGCTGGAGCGCGACCAGCAGTTGCGTGACGGCGACTATCACGAACAGGTAAAGGTGACGGGAGAATCCACTCCGTTGTTTGCCCTGGTGGATGGAGCGCGCGTCCCGGTGCATCGTGCCAATGGGACCTTCACGATTGCGAAGGACGCCGTTTCCGCCGAGGAGTTGCAGAGGCGCATCGCGACGGCGCCGGAGAACTTCAGCGCCAACGTGCTGCTGCGTCCAGTGCTTCAGGACTATTGGCTTCCCACCCTGGCCTACATCGGCGGCCCGGCCGAGATCGCGTACTTTGCGCAGGCTGCGGTTGTGTACGAGAAGCTGCTCGGCAGAATCACGCCGATTCTTCCGCGCATGAGCGCCACGTTGATCGAGCCGCGCATCGAGCGCCTGCTCAATAAATACGAAGTGGAGCTGCCGGAATTGTTTCATGGCGAATGTCAGCTTCGCGACTGTCTTGCCGCCCGCTCGCTGCCTGCCGAACTCAAGCAGGATTTCGAGCAGGCGCGCCAATCGGTTGAAGCCGCTATGGCGCGGATCAGCGAGTCTCTAAAGACGCTGGATCCAAGCTTGGTGGAAGCCGCCAGTCGGGCCGCCAGCAAGATGCACTATCAGGTAAATCGTCTGGAGAAGCGGGCCGCGCAAGCCGAGTTGCGCCGAACGGAAATTCTGTCGCGACACGCCACCCAAATCGAGAACGCTCTGTATCCCAACAAGGCTCTTCAGGAGCGCGAAATCGGCGGGCTCTATTTCTACGCGAACCATGGTCCGGAGTTGATCGATCGCTTGATCGAGCTGGCGCAAGCCCGCTGCCCCGAGCACAAAGTCCTGACTTTAAGCTAAGTTTGCCGCTCCCGGTAGAATCCCCTCCCGCTTTTTGGCAAAGCAGTGTAAGCTCGTTAACCGCCGGACCAAATTAGTTAGCCGCGAGAGATCATCGTGCTAGCCAACATTCTCATCATCATCGCCTGTGTCGCGGGGGGAACCGCATTTCTTTTCCTGGTGACCCACACCTCAACCGCGCCGTCTCGCAAGGAGTCCAACGATTTTACCGGCGCGGTGGTTGCCGTCATCGGCACCACTTACGCGGTCATTCTGGCTTTCACGCTGGCGGGCGTCTGGACAATGTTCCAGCAGGCCGAAGCCAACGAAGAGCAGGAAGCCAATGCCCTGGTGAACGTCTTCCGCATTGCCGGCCAGTTGAACGACCCGAACGACAAGGCCATCCGGGAGCTATGCGTGCGCTACGTAGACAACGCCTTGCAACGCGAGTGGCCCGCTATGGAAAAGCAACGGATGCCGCCGGAAGGCGAGGAGATGATTAACCAGCTCTGGACGCTGGCAGGCGAGAGTGAGGCACATGCGCAGCCCGGCGCCATCGCGGTCTACCAGCTCATGGAGGAGTTGCGAGGATTGACCCAATACCGCCGCCTGCGGGCCATGCAGGTGCGCGAAGGCCTGCCTGGCATTCTCTGGGCGGTGCTGGTTGCCGGAGGCATCATTACGGTTGCGTCATCGTGCTTCTTTGGAGTGCCGAATTTCCGTTTTCACTTGTTGCAGGTGATCGTGCTGAGCTTCTTGATTGCATTGATATTGGTGGCCATCGCGGACATTGATCAACCCTATCAAGGCGAACTGACGGTTGCGCCGCAGGGATTTAGGTTCGCCGCCAGGACGCTCCACAACCTGCCCAGCCCTTAGCCAGAGCAGAATTCGGTTTCCGGCGCCGTTCGTCCGCGATGCTGGCGATTTATCTTAAATCTTGTTATCCCGGTTACTTTGTGTTGTCATCCCGACCGAACCCGCTTCAGCGGGTGAGTGGAGGGACCTGCTGTTCGTAATATCGTAAGAAAGAGAAAAAGCCGGCGACCCTCCGCCGGCTTTGGTATGAGCTATGAATGAGTCTAGTTTTCCAGCGCGGCGACTTCGACCTCCGAGTCTTGCTGCACGACGACTTCCTTGAGTTCCTTGGCGCCGTACTCGAATCCCCGGTCGAAGGCCTTCAAGTTCAGTTCGCGATAAGCTGGCGGCACGGAAGCGCCCACAGCATTGCGCAGCGCTTCTCGCTCGACCACCTGGGAGATGGCCCCAAAAAATCCGACCATCACGATATTCAGCACCATTTTCTTGCCGAGTTCTTCCGCGATGCGGGTGGCGGGCACGCTGTAAACGCGCACACCGGCCGACAGCTCGCCAATCCGTACCAGGTCCTCTTCAATGATGAGAATGCCGTCGTCCTTGAGCTGAGGGGCGAAGGTTACGTACGCCTCCTGCGACATCACCACCAGAATGTCGGGCCGGGGCACGTAGGGATACAGCACCGGCGTGTCCGAAAGAATGAGCTGCGCGCTGCAGGCCCCGCCGCGGGCTTCCGGCCCGAAGTTCTGCGTCATGGTGGCGTAGCCCGGCTGATAGATGCAGCCCGCTTTGCCGATGATAAGGGCCGACAGGATGACGCCCTGGCCTCCGAATCCTGCGATACGGATCTCGCTTACTGGCATGTACAGGCCTCCGTTTCCACGTAATCGTCTCCCAGAGAATCGAGCAGTTTATCGTGCATGAGACCGCCATAGTCGCTGCGCTCCCGATCGACAAACTTGCCCACGATGATCTCGCCGCTCTTGCTTAAGGCAACGTCTTTGGTCGCTGCGCCGTTCTTGATTTTGCTGACTTGTTTGTAGAACTTCATGGTGTCGAGGCCGTCACCCATTTTGTTGCGCCGCTGATAAAGCGTTGGGCAAGGCGACAGGACCTCGATGAAGCTGAACCCCTTCTTGGCGAACATCTCCTGCATGGCGCGCGCCAGTTGTTTCACATGGAAGACCGTCCAGCGGGCCACGTAAACCGCTCCCGCCGCTTCCACCAGATAGGGCAGGTTGAACGCCGGATCGTACGTCCCGTAAGGATTGGTCGAAGTAATGACATCGTTCGGGGTAGTCGGGGCGGTCTGTCCACCGGTCATGGCATAGATCAGGTTGTTGACGCAGATGACCTTGATGTCCACGTTGCGGCGCGCGGCATGGATCAGATGATTGCCGCCGATGGCGAACAGGTCGCCATCGCCGGAGTACACCACCACGTTGAGCTTGGGGTTGGCCAGCTTCAAGCCGGTGGCGAACGGAATGGCGCGGCCGTGCGTGGTGTGGAACGAGTCCTGTTTCATGTAGCCGGCAACCCGCCCGCTGCAACCGATGCCGGAGACAATGGCGACGTTCCGGGTGTCAATCTTGGCGTCAATCAGCGCATGGGCGAAGGAGTTGACGCTGGTGCCAATGCCGCAGCCCGGACACCAGATGTGGGGAATGCGGTCCATGCGCAGGAAGGGTTCCACTGGGTTTTGGGGAGTCACTTCAGTCAGTTCGCTCACTTCGCTCATCGCGCCACCTCCAGGATGGTCTGCAGAATGTCTTCCGGACGGTGTACGCTGCCTCCGGCGTGTCCCACGAAGCGGACGATGGCTTTGCCGGCCGCGGCGCGTTCCACCTCGCGCACCATCTGTCCCAGATTCAGCTCTACGACGACGAACGCCTTCACCTTGGCGGCGATTTCCGCAATCTGCTTTTCGGGGAAAGGCCAGGCGGTGATCAGGCGGAACTTGCCCACCTTCACGCCCTTCTTGCGCGCCAATTCGATGGCCCGCTGCGCCACTCGCGAAGTGATGCCATACGACACCACCACCACGTCGGCGCCCTCGATCTGTTCTTCCTCGTACAGGGTGATCTTGTCGACATTCTTCGTGATCTTGTCCTTCAGGCGTCTTACCAGCTTGTCCTGGGTGGGGGGCGTCATATCGGGATAGCCGCGCTCATCGTGGGTCAAGCCGGTAACGTGGACGTTATAGCCTTCGCCGATCCGCGGCATGTCGGGCACCAGATCTTCGCGCGGCTGGTAGAGGAGAAACTCGTCGGGGGGAAGCGTGGTATAGCGCCGCGGAGTGATTTCAATTTGCTCGGGAGGAGGGATGACAACCTTCTCCGTCATGTGACCGACCACCTCGTCCATCATCACAAACACCGGGCAGCGATACTGCTCGGCGTAGTTGAAGGCGGTGATGGTCAGGTCGAAGCACTCTTGCGGCGAATTGGGGCACAGCGCAATGATCTCGTAATCGCCGTGCGAGCCCCAGCGCACCTGCATCATGTCGGCTTGTGCGGGCAGGGTGGGCAATCCGGTGGAAGGGCCGCCGCGCTGCACGTTGATGAAGACGCAGGGCGTTTCCGTCATGACCGCCAGGCCGATGTGCTCCATCATCAGGGAGAATCCCGGACCCGAGGTCACGGTGAACGCCTTGGCGCCACCCCACACCGCCCCTTGCAGGGCAATCGAGGCGGCCAGTTCATCTTCCATCTGGATGAAGGTCCCGCCTACCGTGGGCACGCGGGCGGCGAAGCGTTCTACCACTTCGGTTGAAGGCGTGATGGGATAGCCGGAAGCGAAGCGGGCTCCGGCGGCCAGTGCGCCTTCGCAGCAGGAGTGGTCGCCGTCCATGAAATAAGTGCCGGTCATCACACCAGCAGCTTCAGCATGCATCTTGGTCCTCCTTCGTCTCGGCAGCGGGAGGTGGGGCGGCTGCGGCTTGGGCTTCCTTGGCCGCCGCCGGCTGCTTGTACCCGAAAATCGCGAAGTCGGGGCAGTACATGCCGCACAAATCGCAACCGCTGCACTTCTCCGGGTGGACCATGTAAGGAGTGTGATATCCCTTGGCGTTAAAAGCAGAGGAGAGCGCCAGAACGTGCGTGGGACAGAACTCTACGCAGAATCCGCAGGCCTTACAGCGCTCAACCACAATCTGCACCGAACCCTTGGCCATTGCTGCCCTTTCTTCTTGGCGCCGCGCCGGAGGAAGGCAGCCTGGACGGCGGCATCTTCCTTGAGTAGGCTTGGCGGCGCTTGGAATTACGCTGCGGTTGGGAGCTTTATCCACCTACCGAACGATAGTTCGATTCTTAACCACGCGCTGCCTAAGTCGAAGTGATATCGGTCACAGCGTGGTGTGAGTGAGGACACCGCGAACAGCGGTCGGCACTCAGGCATCGAGCGCTGTTGTCCGTCCGAGGGCTTTCGGAGCGTGCGGGAGACGCTCTAGTTGGCGCCATGGAATGATCGAGGATTCGTCTCTGGAGTTGTCATTACGAGCGAAGCGAGGAATCGCGTGGTTACTCAGAGTGCCAACATCCATGTATGATGGAGATATCAGATTGATTGAGCTGAGAGGAGCCGCCTATGGCCAACTCGCGTCCATCCTTTACCAAGCGCCAGAAAGAACGCTCACGACAGGAAAAACAGGCCGAAAAGTTGCAGAAAAAGCAGCAGCGCAAGCAGCAATCGGACAATGAGACGGAAGCTCCCGCCACCCAATCGGTGGCCGACCTGGTGGTCACGCACGACGAGGAAGGTCAGCCGCAAGGCTTTGATTTTCATGACTTTGCCAAGTAATTCCACGGCAGCGGCCGGCCCCGCCGCTGCTCTCCCCGGCATTCTCAGGGAACCTGTGGTACACTCCTGTTAGACGCTATTAGCCACGGTTCGCTTGTGGTGCGACAGTCCGATCCGAATTCTCGATCTGATTTCCCGCCTTTCCTGCTTCCCGTTTGTTTTCAGCGCCCAATAAACTATTGAGCGGCATCCGAAGTATCTTCGCGAATCGCATGGCACTAAAATGCAATCGCGAGACGCCCCTCCAGAAAGTAAGAATCGATTGACACAATTTACAGAAATGCCTCTTTCCGCTGATCTTCAGCGGAAGTTGGCCCTTGCTAATTTCACTATTCCCACCGCCATTCAGGCGGAAGCGATCCCGCACGCACTTGCGGGCAGAGACGTCCTGGCCACCGCCCAAACCGGCACGGGCAAGACCCTTGCCTTCCTGGTGCCCTTGATCGAGCGCCTGTTGCAGACCACGTCGCGCAACCCGGAAGCGCTGATCCTGGTACCCACGCGCGAACTTGCCATGCAGGTCCACGAACAATACGAAAAGCTGCGCGACAAGAAACTTGCGCCCGCAGCCCTCGTCATCGGCGGTCTGGCCGAGAAGGCGCAGATTCAAGCCTTGCGCTCCGGAGCGCGGGTCATCGTAGCCACGCCGGGCGGCTGGAAGATTTCCTCGGCCGTCGGCTGGTGCGCCTGGAAGCGGTAAAGACCCTGGTCCTCGACGAAGCCGACCGCATGCTCGACATGGGCTTTCTGCCGGCCATCCGGCGGATCGTGGCGGTGCTGCCGCGCGATCGTCAGACGCTGTGCTTCTCGGCAACCTTGGAGGCCTCCGTCGCGGGGCTGGTCAACGACTACATGCGCAAACCGGTGCGCATCGCGCTGGGTTCCATTTCGAAGCCGGCCGACACGGTCGAACTCCACGCCTTTGAAGTTTCCTTATCGGAGAAGTCAGAGGTCCTACGCCAGCTTCTCTACGCCGAGAAGGGCCGCACCCTGGTGTTTGCCCGCACCAAGCGCGGCACCGAACGCCTGGCCAAGAGCCTGGTGCGCGACGGTTTCACCGCCGCGATGATTCACGGCGACCGCACTCAGTCGCAACGGACGGGCGCGCTCGCGGGCTTTGACGCCGGCCGTTTCAAGGTGTTGGTGGCCACCGACGTTGCTTCACGCGGCATCGACGTGCAGAACATCGCGCACGTTATCAACTATGACTTGCCGGCCATTCCCGAGGACTTTATCCATCGCGTGGGCCGGACCGGTCGGGCAGGATTGCGCGGCCGCGCTTCCACGCTGGTCGCGGGCGCCGAGGTGGCTCGAACTTCGCGTCATCGAACGGGCCCTGAAGCTGCGCATCACGCGCAAGCAGTTGAATGGCGCGGACCGATTTGTGTCTGATCGCCCGGTGCACAACACTCTGCCCTCTCGCACCCTCTCGGCCATGGCCGGTGAGGTGTTCTCGTAAGGCTTGTACTTGGAGACCAGGGCGAAAGCTCTGGTCTCAATCCTCAGAACCAGCAAGCCTGGAGCAAACTCCTCCCGTGGGCACCCTCCGGTTTTGGACGATGACGGTCACATTGTACTAACCCTTTTTTCGCACAGCTCTGCTACCAAAATTCCTGGCCTGGCTGTCTAAAACAGTGACGACGAGCCTCGTCCGCTTTCCGGTCGTCCCACGGAACAAAATCCTGGCCTCACACGTACCATTCAACAGAACGGAATCCTGCCCAGTTTGGGAGGTCTGCAGTGGCGAACGGCAACGGCAAGAAAAAGAAGAAGCGTTGGATCATCATTTCGATTGTGTCAGTTGCGGTCCTGGCGTTGGTGATCGTCGCAGTGGCAGCCACCCGCGGAGGCACCAAGATCGACCCCACCAAGCTGGCAAAGGTGGAAAAGGGCGACCTCGCCAAGAGCGTGGTGGCGACGGGCAAAGTCACGCCCATCACCAAAGTCGAGATCAAGTCGAAGGCCAGCGGCATCGTCAAAAAGCTCTACGTAGACACCAACAGCAAAGTCAAGCAAGGCCAGTTGCTGGCGGAGCTCGACAAGATCGAGATCGAGGCCCAGGTCAACTCGGGTCGCGCGCAATTGCTGTCGTCGGATGCCAACCTGAAGGGCGCCGAAGCCGACCTGAAGCGCGCCGAGGTGGACGCCCAGGGCGTGGACATTCCCACCTTGCAGCGGGCCTACGAACGTGCCCAGGAAATGTCGAAGGACGGCGTGGTGTCGCAATCGGCCCTGGATGACGCTCAGCGCAGCTACATCATGGCGGTCAACAAACGCGATCTTGCCCGGGCGCAATACACGGTAAACCGGGCCAAGGTGGCGCAGGCCCAGGCACAGGTCAAGAAAGACCAGGCCAGCCTGAACCAGCTCCAAGAGCAGCTCAGCTACACCACCATTACGGCCCCGATTGACGGCGTGGTGCTGTCGCGCGACGTGGAAGTCGGCGATGCAGTCAGTTCCATCCTGGTGCTAGGCTCGGGCGCCACCCTGGTGATGACCCTGGGCGACACCAGCGAAGTGTACGTGAAGGGCAAGGTGGACGAGAGCGACATGGGTAAGGTTTATCTCGGGCAACCAGCGCGCATCCGGGTGGAGACGTTCAAGGACAAGACCTTCACCGGGCACGTAACCAAGATTTCGCCGATGGGCGTCGAGAAAGACAATGTGACCACGTTCGAAGTACGGGTCTCCATCAACAACCCCGGCGGCGAACTGAAGGCCGAGATGACCGCCAACGCGGAGATCATCCTCGACGAGCACAAGAACGTGCTGATGATTCCCGAAGGCGCCATCCTGTACGACAAAGACAAGAAGGCATCCGCGGATGTGCCCGATCCCAAGGGCAAGGATGGAATGCGCAAGGTAGCGATCAACATCGGAATCTCCAACGGCGCCAAGACCGAGGTACTATCGGGCCTGAAACAAGGCGACCAGGTTGTTCTACAGCAATAGCATGAGTTAATACTCCCTTGGGCTGCCGGCAACGGCAGCCCGATTTCTTGCAACGCAGTCATTTCAACGTTACGGCGAGGCAACATGAAAACGCATTGCACTGCCGTTCTTCTTGCTCTCCTGTTAGCTCCGGCGCTGCTGCACGCCCGCGCCGAAGGGCACTTTGATCGCACCTTGACGGTCTCCGGGACCGTCAGCCTCGATGTCACCACCGGCTTAGGCGACATCACCATCAAGGACGGCGGCACGGACAAGGTCGTGGTACACGGAACCGTGCACGCCAACAATGAATGGTTCTCCAGCGCCGAAAGCGCGGTACACGCCGTCGAATCGAATCCCCCGATTCAACAGAACGGGAACAGCATTCGCATCGGTTATAACCTGCCCGAGGAAGCCCGCAGGCGCGTCTCGATCAGCTACGAGATAATCGTGCCAGCCGACACTACGTTGCAAGCTCACACCGGCTCAGGCAGTGTTGGAGTCCAGGGGGTCCGCGCTGAAGTGCAGGCCCAGACCGGATCGGGCGAGATTCGGGTGCGCGACGTCGGAGGACGGTCGCGGGTGCAGACCGGAAGCGGAAGCATCCGGGCCGAGAACGTCGCCGCCCCGTTCTACGCGCATACCGGCAGCGGCGACATTGACGCCGATCTCACCGGGTCGGGCGACGTGGATGTTCAAACCGGTTCAGGCGGAATCCACCTGCGCGGCGTCAAGGGCGGCCTGCACTCCCGCAGCGGTAGCGGCGACCTCAGTGCCGATGGCAGTGTGGGCGGTCCCTGGAACTTGCACACCGGCTCAGGATCCATTCGCCTGGCAATCGGCTCGGGCAGCGGCTTTAATCTGAATGTGCACACCAGTTCCGGTTCGATTCACTCCGATCTCCCAATTACCGTGCAAGGCTCGCTGGGCCGACATGAATTGAAAGGCACGGTGCGTGGTGGTGGCCCCGAGGTGGAAGTTTCCACCGGCTCGGGAGATGTAGATATACGGTAGGAACACAAGCGTTGATCTTGTGCATGGGGACGTGGTAAGCGGCGCGTCATCGGTGGCGGGCTTGACTCCGGCAGCCGCTGCGAATACTTTGCCAGTGCATGTCCGACACGCGCATTGTCACCTTCACCACCGACTTCGGGCTTAACGATCCCTTCGTGGGCATCATGCATGGCGTGGTGCTGAACATCCATCCTGAAACCTCCATCGTTGACATCAGTCACGCCGTCGCTTCCTACGACGTGTTCGACGGCGCCTGGACGATCGCGCAGGCGTACCGCTTCTTTCCCCCGCGCACCGTGCACGTGGTGGTGGTCGATCCCGGCGTTGGCGGCACACGCCGGCCCATCATCGTTGAAACCGACGACTACGTCTTCGTCGCGCCCGACAACGGCGTGCTCTCGCTGGTCGAGATGCGGGAGCCGAAATTCACCGTGCGTCACGTCACCGCTGAACGCTATTTCCTGCAGCCGGTGAGCCGGACCTTTCATGGGCGGGACGTCTTCTCGCCGGTGGCCGGATGGTTGAGCAAGGGAGTTGCGCCCGCCGAGTTCGGTCCGGAGATTTCCGACTATGCGCGCCTCGCGCTGCCCGCCGTGGAGCGCATCGGCGAAAACGGCCTGCGGGGCGTGGTGCTCAAGGTGGACAAGTTCGGCAATCTGATCACCAACATCGGCGAGCAGGAGGCGCCGCCATTGTTCACCACTGCGCCTCCGGCGGTGAGCATATTGATTGCGGGCCAGACAATTACGCGCGTGTGCCATTCCTACGCGGAAGGCGGAGAGGATGAGTTCTTCGCTATCGTTGGCAGCTCGGGATATTTGGAGATCGCGGCCAAGCAGGCGTCAGCCGCGGAGAAACTTGCGGCAGGAGTGGGAACGCCGGTAGGAGTGGTGTTCGGAGGGTAAACTGGCCTCTGTTGCTTGAGGTGACTCAGTTGTTCACGGGTTCTTCGGTTTGACGCGGGCATAGCGTTCCATTTCTCCGGTCCACTTCAAGAAGCGAAACAGCTCCACGCGTTCGCGCCAGGTAAATCCGAAAAATTCCAGAAAGCCGATGCTCTGCATCTTAATGCCGGTGTAGGTTTCGATTCTCCAGCGCAAATAGGGACTGCGCCAAGGCGCGAGACGATGGCCGCGAGTCGCATTCCACAAAAAGCGCAGGATGTAATGCATGGCTGTAATCAGTATATCGGCGGCGAGGAGCCGCTCCCTGACACCGAACATTTTTCGCTTCCCATGCCCGCTTCTCCAAGCTTGGGGCATGCTGCTAAACTCAGGGCCGGAGCCGCGAAACGCCGGATGACCAACGACCAATCCCGACAAACCGCGGAGGACCATTACTACGCGGCGCTCGATTTGTACGCTGAGGGGCATCACCAGGAAGCTATCCGGCAGTACGAAGCGGCCATCGCCGCCGATCCTTCCTTCCTCGACGCCATGCACGGCCTGGCGCGGGTTTACCAGGACACCGAGCAGTTCGACCAAGCCATCGAGGTCGCTAATCGCATTGCCGAACTCGATCCCGACGATGTGCTGGCGCACACCAGCCTCTCCATTTTGTATCAGCGCAAGGGCATGGTCCCGGAAGCCGAGGCGGAGGCCAACAAGGCGCGCATTCTGGGATGGAAGCAGCAACTGAAACAAGGCAAGCAGTCGCCAGAGTGAATCCACGATCAGCGAGAAGGCCGGAAGCCACGGCGCGCGCGATCTATCGCAAGCTCTCGCGCGCCTGGGGACGGCAGCATTGGTGGCCGGCGGAGACTCCATTCGAGGTGATCGTTGGCGCGATCCTCACTCAGAACACTTCGTGGAGCAACGTCGAGCGCGCCATGGCTAACCTGCGCGCGACGGCAGTGCTCAACGTGGAAGGCATTCGCGGATTGCCGCTGTTAAAGCTGGAATTGTTGGTCCGTCCGTCCGGCTACTTTCGGCAGAAAGCACAGCGCCTGAAGAACTTCGTTGCGTTCCTCGATGCGCACCACGGTGGATCGCTGGAGCAGATGTTCGCTACTCCCACGGAACAGTTGCGCGCCGAACTGCTCACCCAGAACGGAATCGGATTGGAAACCGCGGACTCGATCCTGCTGTATGCGGGCGGTCACGAAATCTTCGTGGTTGACGCTTACACTCGCCGCATCCTGGAGCGGCATCTGGCGGTGAGCGCCAGCGCGAAATATGACGAGATACGCAACCTCATCGAGCGTGCCCTGCAGCGAGAACAGCCAGTAGAGTCGCACCGGCCGGGCCGGCAAGCACAGCCGCGGGCGCACGAGGCATCGGCGATGAGCACCGCGCAACGCAGTCCGCTGGCGCAGGTTTACAACGAAATGCACGGACTGCTGGTGCAGGTGGGAAAACACTATTGCCTGAAACAGCAGCCCAAATGTGAGGTTTGCCCGCTGGGCTCGCTGCTGCCGATTGCGATAGGACAACCTGATACGTCGCCGAAGACCAGAAAGCGCTCGCCGGGATAGCGATGGCCCGAATTCATGATCGATCGTCTTCTCTGTGTCTCTCGTGTCTCTGTGGTGAACAATTAACTTGACTTGTTCCGCGCCAGGGCGCGCCTGATGGTTTCGTCGAGCGCAGACTTGGCCTTGGCGTATTCCTCAGGGCTGATCTTGCCCTGCTGGCGATCGATCTCCAGTTGGAACAACTCTTCCTTCATTGCCTCCAGCAACTGCGCATTGCGATCGCGGACCGGCGCGGCCGGCTCCTTGAAGTCGGCGAAATCGGCGGGCGCTTCTCCCGCGTCAACTGCGCCACGGCCCGATGCTCCCGCAGCGGCAGTCACGGGATGAGGACTGACGTTTGACTTCGACACCACGTATGCGCCGCCCATCACCAGCACCAGCGCGAATGCCCCGAGGATGTAGGCACGGTAGTCGTGCAGCGGATCGGGCGCGTCAATGGGAGCGCCTAGTCCACCGCCGGGCCGATTGTCATTGGCCGCGGCTTGCGCTCCGCCCATGGCGCCGCCGCCGCTGGCATCGCCTCGGCCTGTGGACTGTGCGCCCTGCTGGCCTTCCGCCTGAAACTCTCCTGTGCCGGCAACGCGGAAGCTCAGGTCCTGTCCCGGCTTGACGTTGGTGACCACCATGATGCCTGCGCCAGTTTCGTCGGGCATGGATTGAAACTGCTGCGGATTCTTGGGCGTGAAGGTCATGCCCTTTGCCGTCATCACGACGAAGTGCTGCACCTCGCCGAGCGGCTTGGGCGAGATCGCGGCCTCGCCGCTGTAGGGCATGTGATACGACACTTGGAACTGCGTCTCACCGGGGCGCAGAGGGTAGTTGAAGGCGTAGCGGTTCTTCTGCGGGCCCGGCAAAGCCTCGACCGCGATGGGCTGGCCGCCCGGACCTTTGGCCTGTGCCGACTCCAGTTCAGCGCCATCGGGCAACACGAACTCAAACGTGTGCTTGTCATCGGCCACGGCGCGTGGCGGCTGCGACTGGTTGCGAATCGCGTACAGCGCGATCACCTCCAGCTGTTTGCCGTCGCTTTGGTAGCGGTCCACCTCGACCGTCTGGCTGAGGCCATCCACTTTCTTGGCGGAGTCGTACACCGTAAGCGCGGCCGTGGTCGTACCTGGCATCAACGGCCCACTCGCCGGAAAGTAATTCACGCCGTTGTGAGTGACCCGCACCATGTGCGGCCCACCATCACCCGCGGGCGCCGGCAACGAGAATCGCCCTTGCGCGTCGCTCTTGGTGCTTCCGACCTCCTGCATGCCCTGCGACAGCGACAGGAGGGTGACCTCGTCTCCGACGGAAGGTTTGCCCGTCGTGGCGTTGGTGACGGTGCCGGTGATGTTCTGGGCCGCGGCGAACATTCCGAGCCCAAGAATGCATGCAAGAAGGCAAGCGCGGTGAACTGGCTGAACAAAGCGCGCTTTGAAGGGGCACGGCTTCAGCCGTGCCGTATGCCGCTCAAGATTGACGGCTTTAGCCGCTGAGGGAATTCCCGATCCATCATTTCCCTCAGGGGCTAAAGCCCTGAAACCTAGAATAGACTTTGCGGCACAGCTAAAGCTGTGCCCTTTCAAAGCTGACCGGCCCCAACTTTGGCGCCGGCTCGCAATTCGCACAGAGCTCACGCGCGGCCTCCGTTCGTGGGAGCGCTTCCGGTACGCCGCGTGCCACGCCGGACTATGGCGCGCGCCTTCTCGATGCTGTCCATCTCAGCGAGAATGGCGGCCGCCTCGTCTTCCAGCAAGGTGCGCTGCACCGCGTAATCCGACTCGCTCAATTTGCCGGCCTTGTACTCGAAGCTGAGGTCGCGCAGATTTTCGTAGGTTGCCTCTTTGCGTTCCTGCAAATACATCAGGCGGGTCTTCTCTTCGCCGGCTTCCACATCGCCCGGCTGATAGAAAACGTAGAAGAACAGCAGCGCCGCAAACAGCGCGCAGCCAAACATGACGAAGGCGGTCTCCTGTCCGGCAGTAGCAGAGACAATCAGTGCATACATCAGTAATCGGTCTCCTGACGGGCCTTCTTGCGAAGCTCGTCGAGTTCAGCGGCGTTGAGGTCGGGAGGCGGCACGGGGTGCGCGACGGCGCGTGACTTCCACATCCGCACAAACCAGATGGCCAGCGCGAGCGCCGCCACGAAAACCGCGAACGGCATGATCCACGCCACGCGGTTGAAGCCGGTCGTGGTGGGCGCAGACAGCACGGTGTTGCCGTACTTCTGCACGAAGCTCTGCAGGACGAGGGAATCGCTGTCGCCGCGCTCGATGGCGGCCGTCAGCTCATTGCGCATGCGCTCGGAGTAGGTGCAGCCGACGTGGTTGCACTCCAGCAAAACCTGATTGCAGCCGCACATGCACATCAGGCCGTGTCCCAGTTTGTTGAAGCGGGCGTCGCCGTCAGCGCCCAGAAAGACGATGGCCAGCAGTGCGATGAGCAGGAGCTGGGCAATGCGAAGTTTCGAGTTTCGAGTTTTGAGTTTCAAGTTGAGGCGCCTTGGCGGCGTCTGAGCCGCCAGCCGAAATCCTGAGCGAGTCGAAGGATCTCTAAAACTAGAACGAACTTTCATCACTAATACTCTGTCATCCCGAGCGAGTCGAGGGACCTGCTTTACTCTGCCGTCCCTACGGGACTCGGATTTAAAAGGGTGCGCGTACCCAAGGCTTACGCCCTGGGCTAAGTTTGTTTCGCCCTCCGGGCCCGTCTCGTGCCACTCCAAACTTCGGCGCAGGCTACAGTCAAATCTTGCGCGCCTAAAACCGTGAGCAAAGCCGCACTCCGGAGAACTACAATTTCTAGCTCCTAGCCCCTAGCCCCTGACACCGCCGCCTCGGCTTCCGCGCGTTCCTTCTCTTTCACGGTGATCTTTACCGGCTTCAGGTTGGGCAGCAGCGCGATCAACGTCCCGATAACCACGATGACCACGCCCGACCAGATCCACATCACCAGCGGATTTACGTGCGCCTTGATGATCGGCTTGCCCGTGTCCTGGTTGCGGCCGGTGTACACCAGGTACAAGTCTCCGCTGGGACGCGAGCGATTGGCGACAATGGTCGAGGTCTGCTCGCTCGCCTTGTAGAAGCGGCGCTCGGGAAACATGGTGTCAATCTTCTTGCCGTGCCGGTAAACGTCGATCACGGCCCACTCGCTGGAGTAGTTCGGCTTGTCGTCCTGTGTGTACGAGTCGCACACCAGGGTAAAGGAGCCAATCTGCATCTTGTCGCCGAAACCCATCTCCTGCTCTTTGTCCAGGTTGAAGGGCAGACCGGCGAAGCCAATCATGATGACAATGAAGCCGAAGTGCACCAGGTAGCCGCCGTAACGCCGCGTGTTGCGGCGCGTGATGGTCACCATGCCGTCGAGAATGTTCTTCCCGGTCTGGCGCGCAATGACGCGTCCACCGCGCCAGAACTCTCCCACCACCGTTGCCGCCACTAAAACCGACAGCGCGATCGCCATCAAGGAGTAAAAGTATGCGACGTCTTCCCACGGACGCATACCGCCGATCATGAGCGCGATCGCCGTCAGCACTGCCAGAATTGTCGGCCACAAGAAATTGCGCTTCAGGCTGTCGAGGGAAGTCTTGCGCCAGGCCAGCAGCGGTCCCACTGCGGTGAGGAAGATCAGGAACAGCCCAATGGGAACGTTGACCCGATTGAAGAACGGCGGCCCCACCGTGACCTTCGAGCCCGTGACCGCCTCCGACAGTACCGGGAACAACGTGCCCCACAACACCGCAAAGCACGCCACCAGCAGCACCAGATTGTTGAACAGGAAACTGGATTCGCGCGAGACCAGCGACTCCAGCCGGTGCTCGCTCTTCAGGGTGTCGCGGTTGCGCACGACGAAGAACACGCAGGTGGCAAACGTCAGCGCCAGGAACCACACGAACCAGATGCCGATGCCCGACTGCGCGAAGGCGTGCACCGAACTCACTACGCCGCTGCGCGTGAGAAACGTCCCGAAGATGGCCAGCAGAAACGTGGTGAAGATGAGCCACATGTTCCACATCTTCATCATGCCGCGCTTCTCCTGCATCATGACCGAATGCAGGAAAGCGGTCATGGTGAGGAACGGCAGCAGCGACGCGTTCTCCACCGGGTCCCATCCCCAGTAGCCTCCCCAACCCAGCACCGCGTAGGCCCAGTGCGCGCCGAGAAAAATTCCGCAGGTGAGGAACAGCCATGCCACCATGGTCCAGCGGCGGGTGATGTGGATCCACTTCTCGCCGGGATATTTCATAATGAGCGCGCCCAGCGCGAAGGCGAACGGAACGGTCACACCGACATAGCCGAGATAGAGCATCGGCGGATGGATGACCATCTCGGGATACTGCAGCAGCGGATTCAAGCCGTTGCCATCGGCGGGAATCTGTCCGCTGACCAGGCCGAACGGGTGCGCCGCGAAGTTCACCAGCAGGAGGAAGAACACCTGCACTGCGGCGATGATCGCCGAGGCATACGCCGTCAGTTGTGGATCGACCTTGTAGCGCAACCGCAGCACCAGCGCGTAGGTTGACAACAGCCACGCCCAAAACAGCAGCGAACCTTCCTGTCCCGACCACAGCGCCGCGAACTTGTAGGCAATAGGGAGATCGCGGTTGCTGTGGTGAAGGATGTAAGCGACGGAAAAGTCGTTGCCGAGCGCAGCTATTACCAGTGCCACGGCGGCGACCGTGACCGCGGCCCAGCAGGCGATACCGGCCCGGCGAGCGGTCTCACCCAGGCGATCGTCCTTGCGAAATAACGCGAGCGAGCCCGCGACGAACGAATACGCCGCCAGCGCCAGGGCCAGTAGCAGTGCAAAACTTCCAATTAGCGGCATGAAAATTAGTACCTGTAACGCTTCGGGCCGGACTCCGGCAACAAGAATGCCATCCTGAAGCTCGTTGTGTCATTTTACTCGCATTTGCATGGCCAGAGGGCGAATCGTCGCCGGGAGGAATACAACTTTGCGGGAGCGCAGAAAGGCCGCTCACGGCAGGCGCCGTGCACTTAATCTTGAAGCGGCGGTACAGAATCCGGCCTGCGGGATGGACTACACTACTCCTGCGCGCACCACACCGACATGTCTGCAGCCGTGGCCCAATCCGTCGTGGCACCCCCAGGCCCGCGATCGCACAAGTACCGGCCGGCGCTGCTTGCGCTGGCTGTCCTGTTTGCGGCCGCAACCATCCTCTACAGCGCGGCGTGGATGTACTACATTCGCCGCGAACCTACGGTAGAGATCGGTATTGACACGAACTACCTCGATCAAGCGATTGAGGTGACCAATGTTTACCATGACAGCCCGGCGGAGAAGGCCGGGCTGAAGCCGCACGACCGGATCACCGCCATCAACGGCGTACCCATTTCCCCCAAGAAGACCGGGTTCGACGTTCTGCAGTCCATCTGGGTAAAGTCGCGGCCCGGCGACAAGGTGATTCTGCGAATCGAGCGGCCCGGAGAGGCAAATCCGCTCACCGTGACGGCCACTTTTCGCGTCATAAAAGGGACTGGCGACACCAGGACCCTGGGACGAACCGTAGCGGAACAGATTCTGGGCTCCTATCCAGTGCTGTTTCTCATCGTGGGACTTGCCGTACTGTTTCTGCGCGTGGACAATCGCGACGCCTGGCTGCTGGCCATGGTGTTTGCCAGCTTCCTCACCGCGCCCGGCCTTCCCCGTTCCTTTTGGGTAGCGCCGGACGGGCTCCGGCATTTCCTGCTCGCGTTCCACACCATTGTTGGCGGCCTGCTTCCGGCCTTGTTCTATTTCTTCTTCGCTGTATTTCCCACCCGATCTCCCATCGACCGCAAAGCGCCGTGGCTGAAGTGGCTGCTTCCAGGAATTGGCATCTGCCTGGGATACGGAGGGGTCCGGTATGGCGATCTTGCGGTGCTGCCCTTCTTACAGGCGGTATTAAGCCAGCGGACGGGCCACAACATGAGGCTTGTGTATGCCTACGGAACCATTCTGCTGGGCATACTTTCGCTCATCCTGAACCTGCTGGGCACTTCCAACCCGGAGGCCCGGCGCAAGCTCAAGGTGATTGTCTGGGGCACGACGGTCGGGGTCACGCCCGTGGCCGTGGTCAAAGCCGCGGAAGACACGGTGCACTTCCAGACGCCTTTCTGGCTGGGCTTCTTCTGCGTCATGTTGCTGTTTTTCTTTCCCCTCTCGTTCGCTTACGCGGTGGTGAAACACCGGGTGCTGGACGTGCCGGTGCTGCTGAAGCGCAGCGCCCGATATTTCCTTGTGGAGCGCGGATTCGTTTTCCTCATCCTGGCGATTTCGGTGGGGGCGACCTTCTGGTTGGCGCAGGTATTCTCCCGCCTTTTCTCCGCCGGATCGAAAGCCGCCATTCCGGTGGGCGCGACCTTTGGGGTGCTGCTGATCTCGGGCGCGACCCAGGTGCATCGGCGGGTGCGAACCCGGCTGGACCGCGCCTTCTTTCGCAGCTCCTACGACGCCCAGCAGATTCTGGAGAGCCTGGCGGCCAAGACACTGACTGTCAGCAGCCGCGAAGGCTTGGCAGCTTTGTTGCACGACCAGATTCACGATGCGCTGCATCCCAGCGCAATGTATGTGTACCTTGAGGCCGCCAACGGACAATTGCAGGCCTACGCGGGGAATCCTCCGGCGGAGGCCATGACACTCTCGACCAGCGCGACGGGAATTGCCGAACTGGCAGACCGCAGCGATCCGCTGGAATTGCTCCCCGAAGTCATGCACGGAACACAATTGGAGCCGCTGCACCCGGAGTGCCTGGTGCCAATTCGCGGCTCCAGGGAAGGCCAGTTGCAGGGCGTGGCCGTGCTGGGGCCGCGATTGTCGGAGGAACCGTACTCCACCAGCGACAAGCGTTTGCTGGCATCGGTCGCCAGTCAAGCCGGTATTGCCATGCGCAGCATTACCCTGGCGGAGAAGATGGCCGCAACCATGGAGGGGGAGCGCCGCAGCGAACAGGAGATGCAAATCGCGCGCCAGGTGCAGAGCCGGCTTCTTCCGCAAGAGGCGCCATCGCTCGCGACGCTGGAGTGCGCCGGCAAATGCATCCAGACGCGCGCCGTGGGCGGCGACTACTACGACTTTCTCGATCTTGGCTCGGGCCGCGTCGGCCTGGTGCTGGCCGACATCTCGGGAAAGGGCATGTCGGCCGCGCTGCTGATGGCCAATCTTCAGGCCAATCTGCGCGGCCAATACGCGCTGGCCCTGGAGGACATTCCTCGCCTGATGCGTTCCGTAAATCGCCTGTTCTACAAGAACACCGAGAACAACCACTACGCCACGACGTTTTTTGCGGTCTATGACGATGAGACGCGACGCTTGCGTTACGTCAATTGCGGGCACAATCCTCCGTTCCTCGCGAGGGCCAATGGAAGCGTGGAACGGCTCGCAGCTACAGCGACCGTGCTGGGTCTGTTCGAGGAGTGGGACTGCTCCGTCGCCGAACTCGAACTGGCGGCGGGAGATGTTCTGGTGATTTATACCGACGGGATCTCGGAAGCTTCGCCGAACGAAGAGGACGAGTTTGGGGAAGAACGTCTCATCGAGGCCGCGCGCAGCCATCGGAACTGCTCAGCCGACGAAGTTCTCGAAGCCATCCTCAGCCAGGTGCAGGAATTTAGCCAGGGCGAACAGGCGGACGACATGACGTTGATCGTGGCACGAGGGCGGTAGGGAGAGAAATATTCAATGCCGCGGCAGAGCGGCTGAACAGGAGTGTTTGACGTGGCGCGTCAAGACCCCGAAGAGGAACGGCAGCGGCTTAGCAAGCTTTATGCCGGGATGTCGGACGGCGAGTTGGAAGCCGTTGCTGAGGATTCGGCAGAGTTGACCGATATCGCGCGCCAAGCTCTAACTGATGAGCTCGCTCGCAGGCACCCAGAGGAAGGTGCCCTGGCAGACACAGGCGCCGATCCGGGACGCGATTTACTCGAATTAGCCGACGTCGTTAGCATTCGCCAGTTTAGAGACCTGCACGAAGCGCTGCTCGCCAAAGGCGCATTGGACTCGGCGGAAATCGAATCCTTCCTGGTCGACGACAACATGATTCGGATGGACTGGTTTTATTCGAACCTGGTCGGTGGCATTAAGCTGTGCGTTAAGCAGGAAGACGCTGAGTCGGCTCTGGATTTGTTGGAGCAAGCCATTCCAGAGGAGTTCGAGGTGGACGGCGTCGGACCGTATGAGCAGCCGCGCTGTCCGAAATGTCAGTCCTTGGATATCGTTTTTGAGGACTTGAATCAGCCTGTGGCCTGGGTCAGCGCCTATGTTCTCGCTCCCATTGCCCTTCATCGCGAGCGGTGGGTATGCCGTTCCTGCGGACATCGCTGGCGTCAGATGGAAGACAGCGGGGCCGCGATCTAGAAGATTCTCAGGATGGCCGTTTTGGGGCACGACCGAAGCCGTGCACATTCAGAAGCCAGTTCACGAGATAGCGTCTAGTGATCTCCGACGGAGTGCAGTGCCCGCAAGGGAACAGCATTGTTTATGCCTGATCAACCGCCGGCGCAATCTCCGCCGGCTGTTCGGGTTCCGGCGCGGGCACGGGATCGGGAGGACTGCCGGCCTGCGGCGCAGGCACGGGATGCGCATCGTCTTCCGCCAAGGAAACGTAGGCTGCCAGACGCGCAAGCTGCAGCAGATCGGCGCCCGCGCAATAGAGCAACGCGATCGCTGCCATGATGAGCAGGACCCAGCCAACTGCGAGATGCCGCGCCAAACTCAACGGCGCGAACATCGCCAGCGTCATCGTCCCAAGCCATACCAGGCGAAGCGGAAGAAAGCCCAGTCCCAGCAGAGACAGCCGGCCGCTTCTGCGCGAGACGAAGTCCACCGCTTGCCCCAAGGCGTCCATCGCCGACGCGCCATTGCGAATGCAAAACAGCGGGGCGACCCCGAAGAACCAATTCAATGCCGCCCCGAACCAGCATGCCAAGCCGGTTCCGGAGACTAACCAGAGCGCGGCCAGCCCGGCGTCGTTCTTTCCAGCCATGACGCCGCCGATTATCAAACATGCGATCGCGACCAAGACCGCGATCAACGACCACGCCGCGCGCAGCAGATGCAGGACAAAGATGGGCACAAATTGCCAGGTCATCTGGCTCGGTTCGTCGTCGGCGCTGAACATGGCCACCAAGCGGCGGAGCGTAGCGGCACGGCCAACGGTGGCGGCAAAGCACCACAACAGGGTGACGCCCAGCAGCAACACAGATTGCTCCAGCACGAAGCGCGTCAGGCTGCCGCGGAAGATGTGCTGGACGGCCTCGGAAAGCAGCTGCGGTTGAAATGTGCCGAGCAGAAATTCGTCGGCCCGTGAGAGTTTAAGGCTGTCAAGAAACAGCCCGCCGGAAATGATGGCCAGGGCCCACGCCGCGAAACCGAAGCACCAGCGCCACGCAAGTTCAGCCGCCAGCAGCGCGGGCTCGTGCCAAAGAGCGGCAAAGCCATCCTTGAACGGCGAACCCTCGCTGCCGGGATGCGACATGGGTAAAGCATAGCAGCACTCTTGAGCCGCTTCGCCGTAACGCTATAATGCGAGACGAATAGCGAAAGCTCTGGGAGATTGCCGCAAAGGTCACGCAGTCGCTGCATTGGCCGTGCAACACCGATTGCTGTCGCTAAGAGGAGGCCGAAGATGTTTGCACGAAATGCCCATTTCCGCGTGAAATCGCTCAACATGGCTGCCGACTTTGCCCGTACGCTCGAGAACGAGGTGCTGCCTTTGCTGCGCAAGCAGAAAGGGTTCAAGGGCGAAATCACGTTGTCAAATCCCGGCAACCTGGAGCGGATTTCAATGAGCCTGTGGGACAACAAGAGCAACGCAGAAGCGTACGACGCCAACGTTTACGCCCAAGTACTGAAGATTCTTTCCAAGGTGATTGATGGGAAGCCCAAGATTCGGACCTTTGAGGCGGTCGCCTTAAATCTCGACGGCACTGCAGCCGAGCGCTAGAGTCTTGGATTGCTCCTCATGGCGCAGCACTCGCAGTGCGCCTTCCATGAGCGCCTGCAGCTCATCCTCGCCCGGATAAACGGTGACGGGAGCGATCCAACTTACGGATTCGGTTAGCCGCGAGACCAACCGCTGCGAATGCGCCATGCCGCCGGTGAAAAGCACCGCGTCCACGCGTCCGCGCAGGACGGCTGCCATCGCCCCGATCTCTTTCGCGATTTGATAGGCCATGGCATCGAACACGGTCTTGGCCTTTGCCTCACCCCCCGCAATGCGGCGCTCCACTTCCACCAGGTCCTTGGTGCCGAGATAAGAGTACAGTCCGCCCTCGCGGAAGAGCAGCCCTTCCATTTGCTTCTGTGTGTACTTGCCGCTGAAGCAGAGATCGGCCAACTGCATCGCCGGCACTCCGCCGGCGCGCTCCGTGGAAAATGCCCCTTCTTCGCGCGAATTGGTGACGTCCACCATCAGGCCGTTTTCGTGCGCTGAAACCGAAATCCCGCTGCCCAGGTGGGCCACAATCAGCCGTAGCGACTCGTAGCGTTCGCCGCGCTCGCGAGCGTAACGCTTGGCCACCGCCTTGGAATTCAAAGCGTGCGACAAACACTGGCGCTCCAGCAGCACCGATCCCGACAGGCGCGCACACTCCGGCCACTCGTCCACGCTCACGGGATCGACGACGTAAGCTTGTGTCTGTATTCTGGCCTTTTGCGCGATGTCGTAGGCCAGGAAGGCGCCCAGGTTGGCAGCATGTTCGCCGCGCCGGGCCAGGCGCAACTCCTCCAGCATTTCCTCATTCACAACATAGGTGCCGCTGGCCAAGGCGGGCAGAAGGCCGCCGCGTCCCACCACCGCATGAAGCTCGTGGACTTTGTGCCCTGCCTCGGTGAGTGCGGCTTCGATCTGCGCCGAGCGAAATTGCTGCTGATCGAGAACCGGGCGTCCATGGAACTGCGCCATCTCGGCATCGGAATGCCGGATGTTCTTGACGAACTCAGCGCGCTCGTCCACGTACAGGGCCATCTTGGTGGACGTGGAGCCGGGGTTAATCGCCAGAATCCTGAATTCACCGGGCGGCAAAGATCACCCCCAGAGCGATGGAGTTCACCTTGTCGTCCACGCTCTCCACCCGCGATGGAATCAGGATCGGGACCTTCGCGCCGGCAACCACGTGCGCGCATTGCGACCCGCCCAGGTACTTCACGGATTTCCCTAGGAGATTGCCCGCCTCGATGTTCGGAACCACCATGCAGTCGGCGTGACCGGCCACGGGATGCTCGATGCCCTTGGCCTGCGCCGCAGATTCCAGAAGTGCGCAATCGAGGGCGAGCGGCCCGAAGACGTCCGCATCGCCGAACTCGCCGGCTTCGGCCATCCCGGTAAGCAGCTTGGCATCCACACTCGAGGGCACCGACTCGCTGACCGCTTCGGTGGCGCTCATGAGCGCGATCTTCGGGCTCGCCAGTCCCAGGGAGCGCATGACCTCGATGGCGTTTTGCACGATTTGCTTTTTCTGCTCCAGGTTCGGCAAAACATTCAGCCCCCCATCGGTGATGCCCACCAACCTGAGCTCGCCCGCCAGCTTGTCCTCATAGAGGAGCACGTCGCTCAACAGGCGCCCCGTCCGCAGTCCAGCCTGTTTGTCCAGCGCGGCGCGCAGGAGTTCATCGGTGCGGAGATGGCCTTTCAGCAAGAGGTCCACGCGGCCATCATGCGCCATGCGGATTGCGACGGCGGCTGCATCATCCGCGCTGACAAACTCTGCTCCGGCGATCAAGCCAAAGAGCCCGAGCGCCTCCGCCTTGGCGCGGATTTTCCGCTCGTCGCCGATCAGCACCGGAATGGCAATCCCGAGATGCAGTGCGCCATCGGCTGCGGTCAGCGCGACCTCGTCGTCAGCCGCGACGATCGCAACGCGTTTGGGACCCAACGGCTGAGCGCGGCGGCGGAGTTCGGCGAAGTTCGTTATTTCCTGTTTGGCAAGTACAGCAGTGCTCAAGATCATGACCTAATTCTCGCCCGGGCGAGCATTGCATTTCAGTGAGGCGGGTCACAATCGGGCAGTTCCAGAGTTGCCGTATCCGGCTTGCGGTAGAGCGGGCTCTGTGTGCTAAAATGTGCGACCTCTATGACTGCGGCATTATCGATTGCGGTCTGAATCGGAGACCTGAGACAACGTCTTGTACTACGCGGGTCTCTAAGATGACCTGGGAGCGACGATGATTCGCCTCAAACGCAGAACCTCTCTCCCGTTGTTCGTGTTGGCATTTCTGTTGGCCTATGCCGCGATTCCTGGGGCAGCAGCTAAGAAACCACAACAGTCGGGCAATACGACTCCGCAAAGCTCGGCGGTGCTACCCGGTTCGACCGGCGGCCAGTATGCCGACACTGACATTTGCCAGACGTGCCACCAGGAAGTCTGGGACAAGCACTTTGCCAACACTCCGCACGCGGCGTTACTCAAAGGCAACCAGCACGGATGCCAGGCTTGTCACGGTCCGGCGCAAGCCCATGTTGACGGCGGCGGCGATCCCACCAAGATCGTTCGCTTTGAGAAGCTGAGTCCGGCGGAGACAGCAGCGATCTGTACGAAGTGCCACCAATCGACCCCGGAAACGCAGAATTTCTCCAAGTCCGAACACCTGGCGAATGGCGTCAGTTGCACCAGCTGTCACAGTCCGCACCGATCCAAGGACGTCAACTTCCTGCTGGTGAAACCGCAGACTGAGCTGTGCTACGGATGCCACGCCGCGCAGAAAGCCGAATTTGCCCGCCCCTATCGCCACCGCGTCGATGTCGGACTTATCCAATGCAGCGACTGTCACAATCCTCACGGCACCGAGACCGGTCACCAGGTGCGAGCTGCCGCCGGTCAATTCAAAGTTTGCACCAAGTGCCACACTGACACCATGGGGCCGTTCGTTTTCGAACATGCCCCGGTGAAGACTGACGAAGGCTGCCTGTCATGTCATATGCCACACGGTTCTACCAACCCGCGGCTGCTGCAGGTCAATAATGTCAACTTTCTTTGCCTTCGCTGCCATACGGCGAACCTGAATGGAGCAGCGCCGGGCGCGCCCTCGTTCCACAACCAGGCCACCAAGTATCAGGCGTGCACGATGTGCCACACGCAAATTCATGGTTCCAACTTCGATCCCTTCTTCTTCCGTTAAAGGAGAGGCATGCCCATGGGTTGTCAAAGGAGTCTCGGCGCTTGTTCTTTTGGATTGGCCCTGCTGACGGTCTGCCTGTCTTTGATCTGCAACACGCTTGGGCAGAGCTCGGGCCAGACGGCAGCCCCCGTGTCTGCCGATTCGAGCGCGGGCGCAGGAGAGGGTAAAAAGATCGGTGACTTTCAGGTAACGCAGTCCATCGAGCTGGGCGGCCGTATCTCCGAGGTCAATGGCAGCCAGCCGATGTACGACACCCTCGTCAATGACCAGACAGGGGCTCGCATCCTGGAACAATCGCTCACCATGCAGTCGCTGACACACGAGGACATTTTCGACACGCTGACGCTCAACAGCTTTGGATGGGGTGGCGATCCCCAGCAGGCGGCGCGCATGCGCGTGTCGAAATACCGCTGGTACACCTTCAGCGGCAGTTATCAGCACATGCAAAACTATTTCGATTACGACTTGTTTGCCAACCCGTTGAATCCGCCCACCGGATCACCGTTCATTCCGATCCTGAACTCACCACACGGCTACTACAACCGGCAAAACCTTTACAACTTCGATCTTGTCGTGCTGCCGATGCACCGCTTATCGTTTCGGGCGGGCTACAACCGAAACCGCTTCGATGGACCTGCGTTCAGCAGCATCCATGAAGGTACGGAAGCACTGCTCAACGAGAGTACTGACAATACGCTCAACGGATATCGCTTTGGAGCCGACTTCCGCGCCACCAAGAAGACCACCCTCAGTTACACCCAACTGTTTCAGTACTATGATGGCGGGACGACTTACGGCCTGAACCCGTTCAATTCCTGGCCCCTTCCCAATGGCACGCCAGTCAGCTTGGGACTCTCCTGGTTCAACAGCGGAAGTCCCTGCGCGAAGCCGCTCAACAATGGGACCGCCAATCCAACGTGCAATGGTTTTCTCGATTACAGCCTGGACCAGCACATAAACACTTTTATCCCAACCGAACAGTTCAACCTGACCTCATCTTCACTCAAATGGCTGGATTTCAATGGCCAGTTCCAGTACAGCCATGCGCAAATGAACACCCCGTTCACAGAAATTCTCAGTGGCTTAACCAGCCGGAGCGGCAGTCTGGGCTCCAACACGACCGGCAGTAACTCCAGCGCCAAGTGGAACTCTGCCTCAGCGGACGTCTCGGCTACCATTCACGTCACTGACAAGTTTCGCCTGGTGGAGACCTTCCGCTTCCGCAATTTCAGTGTCTCCGGCGATTATCTTGATCTTGAGGCCAACTACTTCAATGCCGCCGCCTTCGGCTCCGCCTCGTTGCTCAACCCGGTGGCGACGTTTCCGCCTACCCTTCTCTTTCATAACTCGAGCTCTCCGGCCGACATCATCAACGAGATGACGATCAACATGATCGGCCAGAATTCGAAGCAGAATGATTTCCAGGTGCAGTACGACGTGTCGCGCTGGTTTGGAGTGCGCGCCGGGTTCGTGTGGGCCAATTCCACCATTCAGCCTGGGAACACCTATCAAGCCGCTTTGGGAGACATTTACTACCCCAATCTGCCCAATCGCGGCAATTGCGTCGGCTTGCCGTTGAACCCGGATGGCAGTTGCACGTTCAGCGGAGTCATTGCGCCGTTTGGTAATCCGACCACCGAGATCAATAATTACTCCGGCGTGGTCGGGGCTTGGTTCCGGAAGGGAAGTACCCTGCATGCCAACTTCAATGCGAAATATGGCAGGGCTGACAACTGGATCTATCGCATCGATCCCCTGAGTTCTCTGAATGTTTCCGGAAATGTGTCGTATTCGCCTCGTCCCTGGATGACGGTGGGCGCCAATCTTAATTTCCAACAGGCCAGGAACAACACCAGCGACATCCGGTTCAACCAGCACAACTACTCGACCGTGCTCAACGCCATGATCAATCCCAACAAATACTGGGGACTGGACATGGCGTACAACTTCGATGCCATTCAGCAGAACATGTTCCTCTGCTTTGCGGGAACGGTGACCCCGCCGGACACCACGACCTGCGCCGGAGACCCGACTCTGTTGCAGACGTATGGCTTCTATAACACCCATACCCAATTCGGTTATTTCGCCTTGACGCTCACTCCCGTCGAGCGGGTCACCCTACGCCTGGGTTACAACATTGTCGACAACCAAGGCAACACGACGTCCTTGAATACGCTGCTGCCTTTGGGGCCGCTGTCCTCCACTTATCAGTCACCTCTCGCCGCAGTGGATTTCCTGGTCCACAAGAACGTGACCTTCAAAGCCGCCTGGAACTATTATCAGTACGGCGAGGGATCGTTCGTGGGACCTACGGCCCCACGTTACTTCCACGCCAACGACACCACGCTCGCGCTGCAGTACGCGTTTTGATCGAAAAAGGAAGGGCAATCTCATGTCGCTGGACTATCTGCTCAAGACGGAACCCTCGGAGTACTCCTTCGCCGATCTGCAGCGGGACAAAGTGACCGTGTGGGACGGAGTAACCAATCCGGTCGCGGTGAAACATCTGCGGGAAATGACACCCGGGGCGAGACTGATCATCTACGAGACCGGAGATCGCAAGAGCGCAGTTGGCGCCGCGTCGGTCGTTTCCGTCGATGCCACCGATCCCAAAAAGCCGATGGTGATGATTAAGGCCGGAAAAACCCTCCCGCAGCCGGTCCCATTGCAACAGATCAAAGCCAACCGGCTGTTTGCGGATTCACCCCTGGTGCGTCAGGGAAGGCTCTCCGTCGTGCCATTGACGCTGGCACAGTACAAGGCCCTGACGGGCGAATAGTGTGAGGGCACAATGACGTCGCCTGTCTGGCTTGCGGCACCCACCGCGGAGAGCAGCAGGAAGTTGTGACGTTCATCGGCGTCCACGAAGGAGGGACAATGACTTTCTAGAGCCAGATCTTAACCGATTGGCCGATTCGATATCACTGCCCGCCTGCTCAGCCTCTGCTACACTCGGTTGTTTTGCGGCGCGCCTGGACGCGCCAAATACTTTAATTTGAGGCAATCATGGACATCAAAACAGTCGGAGTTATCGGGGCGGGCACGATGGGCAATGGCATTGCTCACGTTTTCGCTAAGAGTGGATACAACGTAGTGCTGGTCGAGGTGGAGCAGCGCTTCCTCGACCGCGGCCTGCAAACCATCACCAAGAACCTGGAACGCGAAGTTGCCAAAAACAAGTTGACCGCCGAGCAGCGCGACCTGGCGCTGGGCCGCGTCGCGGGCACCACCGATCGCAAGCGGCTGGCCGACTGCGATTTCATCGTGGAAGCCGCCAGCGAGCGTCTGGAGATCAAGATTGAGCTGTTCCGCGATCTCGATGCCATGTGCCGCCCCGAGGTCCTTCTCTCCTCCAACACCTCGTCCATTTCGATAACCAAGCTGGCAGCGATGACCGGGCGGCCCGACAAGGTCATCGGGATGCACTTCTTTAATCCCGTACCGGTGATGAAGCTGGTCGAGCTGATCCGCGGATTGGCCACCTCAAACGAGACCTTCGCGACGGTCAAAGCACTCGCCGAAAAATTGGAGAAAACTCCCGTTGAGGTGAACGATGCGCCCGGCTTTGTCGCGAACCGCGTCCTGATGCCGCTGCTGAACGAAGCCATGTACGCGGTGATGGAAGGCGTGGCCACAACCGAAGCCGTGGACGAAGTCTTCAAGCTGGGCATGGCGCACCCCATGGGTCCGCTGACCCTGGCGGACTTCATCGGACTCGACGTCTGTCTCGACATCATGCGCGTGATGCAGGCCGGCCTCGGCGACCCCAAGTACCGGCCGTGTCCGCTGCTGATCAAGATGGTCGATGCCGGATGGCTGGGACGCAAGTCCGGGCGCGGGTTTTATCGGTACTAGCCCAGGAAAAGCGGGTCAGCGATGCGGCTACGCAATCTGGCGAGGCCGCCGATAGTGTCCTAACACTGCGTACTGTTAGGACACTACCGAAATCCCTATAAGTGCGAGGCCAATTATAAGTATGGTAATGGCGATGGCGACGAATCCCGTAGTCCAATCTGGCATAGAGGCCGCAACGGAACGCCACGGCAGAATATTTGCTGCGTACATTGTCGCGCTGGTCGTTACGGCACTCGTTGTAACGCTCTTTACTTGGTTAGTTTGGGACTCGGGAAACAAAGTACAGGATGCTCTACAAACCGAAGCGAATGCGCGAATTGGCGAGGCGAATGCCAAGGCAGACCAAGCCAAAGAGCAGACGGCAAAGATTGAGAAAGAAAATATTGTCCTTCGCTCTGATCTAAATACGGAAATGGGTAAAGTGGCTGGCTTGCAGAAAGACGCAGCAAACGCCAAAGCAGCACAGCAAAAAGTCGAGATAGAATTGGCCAAGCAACAGGAACTCGCAGCAACCGCCGAGCGCAATCTTCTCCAGTTCAAAGAGCAGATGAAAGACAGGACTATCTCTAATGGCCAAGCCGACGCCATGGTTGCGAAACTCGACGAAATGTTTAAGAAGGGCTTTCCGCGAGGGAAGGTATTAATAAAGTGGGCCACTTCGACTCCCGACGCATGGCCGCTGGTGCTCCGGCTAAAGGAAATACTTAAGACCGCTGGCTGGACTGATGTCTCCGATGTGGCTGCTTTAGCAATGACAGGGGAAGGATTCTTTATCGGAATGCGAGATCGTCGCAATCCTCCGAAATGCGAGGCGGCAATTTGGACGGCGTTCAATGCTTCCGGTATTCCGTTTACGGGATACGACGACCCCGACGCGCCCCTTGATGGCGTGTCGATCGTAATCGGGCAAAAACCGCCGCTGCATTGATTTTTGTGCTGGGATTTCAAATTAGGACACCACCGGCCGCCAAGTTTCATTGACATGCAGCGACCCCGCACGATAAAGTTTGAAAGCTACGACCGGTGGTTTTGCCCGTCCCCCTGTCCGGTGCAAACAACGTTCCTCGTGCCTACACGACACACTAATCTGAGTTAGCCACAAAGAAGGAAGAGAGCTCTAATGAAACCCTTGTATTCGCTTTCCTCGCCTGGCATCCGCCGGGCAGTGTTTATCTCTGCTCTGGGACTGGCCATCAGCCTGGCAGGCGCCTGCCGGCTTCCGCTCAGGGCGTTTTTCGACAGCTCAGTCAAGACAGCTTCACCGATCCGGCCGCCCAGCACATGACCGAAGTGGAACCGGGCGCTTTTTCTTACGGACCGGTGATTGTCACCGCATTTCAGGTGGCCCGCATCTCCAGCGGAGGCGGAGACGATATCGGTTGGGCGACCTCGCTGAATGGTGGGATCAGCTGGACTAACGGGGTCTTGCCCGGCCTTACCGTTTACGGCGGTGGCGGCGGAACCAATAGCGCGGCCAGTGACGCGTCGGTCGCTTACGATAAGAAACATGGCGTGTGGCTAATCTGCACCCTGCCGATTGCAAGTGGTATAGATGTCGCGGTGAGCCGCTCCACCGACGGCATCCATTGGGGCAACCCGATCTACATTTCACGCGACGGCGGTGACGACAAGAACTGGATCATGTGCGATGACACGTCCACCAGCCCCTATTACGGAAATTGCTACGCGGGATGGGACACCCCCCTGATCCAGATGAGCACCTCCAGCGACGGCGGACTGACTTGGGGAGCAGCGAAAGCCACGGCGGCCGGCGACTACGGTATCGGGGTGAATCCTGTGGTGCAGCCCAACGGTACTGTCGTCGTAGGATTTGGTGACTACAACGGCGGCATGTCGGCCTTCACCACGACCAACGGAGGCCAGAGCTGGAACGCAGCCATCAGCATCTCCAACGCTCCCAGCCACGGCGAAGCAGGCGGCCTGCGCAGTGCCGGCCTTCCTTCCACGGCCATCGATGGCGCGGGCAAAGTGTATGTATCGTGGCCGGACTGCCGCTTCGAAAGCGGTTGCGCTGCCAACGACATCGTGTACAGCAGTTCCACCGACGGAATCCATTGGAGCTCGGTTGTCCGGGTCCCCATCAATCCCATCAACAGCGGCGTGGACCACTTCATTCATGGCATGGGGATTGACATCCGGACCTCGGGTACTTCGGCCCATATGGCGATCACCTACTACTACTATCCGGTTTCGGCTTGTGGGAGCAACTGTCAGCTATACGCCGGTTTCACGTTGTCGAATGATGGCGGACAGACGTGGACCGCAGGCCGGCAGCTTTCCGGCGCCATGCAGCTAAGCTGGCTGCCGCAAACCTTCTCCGGCAGAATGGTGGCCGATTACGTGGCGACGGTGTACCCGGCGGGCGGCAGGGCTTTCCCGATCTACGTCATTGCCCGCCAGCCGGCGGGTGGCCTCTTCCAACAGGCGGTCTATACCGAAGGCTACGGCTTCACCTCGGATGAGATGACGGAGCCGCGGATGAGTTCGCAAAACGACAAGCCCATACCGGGCGCCAAGTCTGACCATCCGGCGAGAAGGCCCGAGGATCGTGACAACGAACTTCCGGCGCATCCCGGCGCGACCCCTCCAGGTAAATAACGGCTAGGATGACTTAACTTCAGGGCCGCTAGCGCATTCGGGCTGGCGGCCTTTTTCATTGCATCGGACGCGCACCTCGATTTGATGCTTACGGCGGAATCGGCTAGAATGCCTTTCACCGATCCATCGTCCGTATCCGGTCAGGCTTGCTGTTAGCGAAGTTCTGGCGCCGGGCCCCGAGAACAGGGAGACAAGTCGATGTTCGACCCGCAGTAGTACGCCATCCTTGCGAATCCGCTGACCCTAATCTGCTGCCGCGGAGTCCTGTTTCACGCACGAATAACAACGCGCTGTCGCCGGTCTGACTGCATGGCGTGGCGCCAAGATGGTAGGTCGTCATGGATGTTGTTTCCCCAGCCACGCCCAGTTCGCAGCCCAGCCTGTGGAGCTTGTTGCGCGAGTCCATTCGCGGTTCGCATCAGGATTTCACCGCGGGCAATCTAAACCGCGCGATTCTTTTGCTCGCCGTGCCCATGGTGCTGGAGATGGCGCTGGAGTCCCTGTTTGCCGTGGTTGACGTTTTCTGGGTCGCACATCTGGGAGCCAACGCCGTGGCCACGGTGGGGTTGACCGAATCGCTCCTCAGCCTGGTAATCGCCGTAGGCCTGGGGCTGAGCTTGTCAACCACGGCGATGGTGGCGCGGCGCATCGGGGAGAAGGACCCGGCTGGAGCGGCCGTGGCCGGGGTGCAGGCGATCGCGCTGGGGCTGGCGATTTCGCTCGCCATTGGCGCGCCTTGCCTGATTTTTGCGCCTGATCTGCTGCGGCTGATGGGAGCCTCACCCGCGATCGTCGCCGTGGGTAGCGGCTACGCCAGAATTGCGCTGGGCGGAAGCGGGGTCCTGCTGCTGCTGTTTCTGAACAACGCTATCTTTCGCGGCACCGGTGACGCGGCGATCGCCATGCGGATCTTGTGGGTGTCCAACATCATCAACCTGGTCCTCGATCCCTGTTTCATCTTCGGCCTGGGACCGTTTCCGCGGTTGGGTGTCACGGGCGCGGCAGTCGCAACCCTTACCGGCCGAAGCATCGGACTGGGGTATCAGTTCTATCGCCTGCTGCGCGGCACCGAGCGCATCCGTATTCTTCGCCGGCAGATTCGCATCAACCTGCACGTTCTTCTGCGTCTGGCCCGCGTGTCGGTCACCGGCGTGCTGCAATTTGCCATTGCACATACCAGTTGGATTGGGCTGGTGCGTATCGTGAGCATGTTTGGCGCGGCCGCGCTTGCCGGATACACGATAGCCATTCGCATCGTGATCTTTGCCATTCTGCCGGCCTGGGGATTGAGCAATGCCGCCGCCACTCTGGTGGGTCAGAACCTTGGAGCCGGGCAGCCGGAGCGCGCCGAACAATCGGTGTGGCGGACCGGAATCTACAACATGGTGTTCCTGGGGAGCGTGGGAGTGCTGTTCATCTTCTTCGCGGAGCCGTTGATACGGTTGTTCAGCCATGATCCCGCCGTGGTGCCGCTGGGCGCGGCCTGCTTGCGCATCGTCAGCTACGGCAATATCGGTTATGCCTATGGCATGGTGATGCTGCAAGCCTTCAACGGGGCCGGTGACACGGTGACTCCAACGTATGTGTATTTGTTCGGCTTCTGGCTGCTGGAAATTCCGCTGGCTTATTGGCTGGCAATTCCGGCGCACCTGCGTTCGAATGGGGTGTTCGTCGCCATCGTGATCGCGGAGACGGCCATCGCGGCTGCGAGCGCCGTTCTGTTCAAGCGCGGTCGCTGGAAGCGGCAGCAGATTTGAGTGCCGAGGCGCCGCTTTCGAAGCAGCGGGCGTCTATGCCCATAGGCAGACACTTTTCACCATTTATTACGTTGACATTTGTGACATGAATGAGTCCATGTACGTCGGGCTTGCCCGCCGGTCGTGTCTGCCTGTCGGAACGGGGGGCCTTGTTCGTCTCAACATGAACCTTTGGGCACTTTGGTGCGTATTACACAGAGGCCACAGCAATTCATAACCGCGGGAAACACAAACCGACGCAAATGCCGGTTTCAGGAGACAAGGAAATGTTGGTTGCCAGATTGGTTGAAGGCGCGCTCCGAAAGACGGTCGCGCTGGGGATCGTGGGTCTGCTTGTAACAGCGAGTTATGCCCAAAATGCGGCTCCACAAAGCGCCCAGGCGGGCATGCCACCGCTGACGCCGCTGACGCAGGCTCCGGTGCCGCAGCACAATGCTCATTTGTATTCTGACCAGGACTACTCGAAGCCAAAATCTCCATTCCCAGGTGTGCTCGCACCCTACACATCGCGCAGCGTGCCGGCGCCGAACCTGAGCAACTCCGCACGGACCGATCAACTGTTCCGCGACGGCAAAATGTACTTGTCCATCAATGATGCGGTGGCGATGGCGCTGGAAAATAATCTGGACATCGTCCTGCAGCGTTACAACCTCTCCATTGCGGACACCGATCTGCTGCGCACAAAATCGGGCGCAGTTGCCTTGGGGGTCAACGCCAACGTGGTGCAAGGCACCCCGGGAGGCGCCACCGGCGCTACCTCGGCGGGAGGAACCGGCAGTTCTGCAACCGGGGCAACGGGCACCGGCGCGGGCGGCACGCAACTGGGTACAGGCGGGGCCGGGGCCGGCGCTCTTGGCATCGTGACATCCACCCTCGGGGCTGGCCCTCCGATTGACAGCTTCGACCCGGCCCTCACGGGAAACATTCAGGGCGAGCGCGCCACCACGCCGCAGTCCAACATCATCTTCACCGGAACCCCCACCCTGGTGCAAAACACCAACCTCTACAACTTCGGTTACACGCAGGGATTTTCCACGGGTACCTTGATGACGGTGGGGTTCAACAACAACCGCATCACCACGAACTCGCTCTTCAGCTTGGTTTCGCCGGCCTTGAACCCAAGCTTCCGGTTCCAATTGCGGCAGCATCTGCTGCAAGGCTTCGGGTTCGATCCCAATCTGCGCTACATCCGCATCGCCCGCAACAATCGCGAGATCGAGGACGTGGTGTTTCGCCAGCAGATTATCCAAACCGTTTCGCAGGTTGAAAATATCTACTGGGACCTGGTGACTGCCTATGAAGCCGTGAAGGTGAACGAGCGCGCGCTGCAACTGGCAGAGAAAACGCTTTCCGACGATCAGGAGCAGATCAGGATTGGGACCTTGGCTCCCATTACCTTGCTCCAGGCCCAGAGCGGGGTTGCCACTGCCAAACAAAACCTGATCGGCGCGCAATCCAATCTTCAGCTTGAGCAACTCCTGATGAAGAACGCCATTACCAAGAACATGGGAGATCCCATCCTGGCGGTGGCACCGGTCATTCCAACCGACACCCTGCGATTCAACGAACAGTACGAGGTCCGTCCCGTCGAAGACCTGATTCAGGAGGCCCTGCAGGCGCGTCCCGAAATCGCGGTGGCGCGCATCAACCTGACCAATCTCGAGATCTCGCGTAAGTCGCTGCAGAACGCGCTGCGGCCGACACTGGACGTGTACGCGTTTTACGGGGCCTCGAGTTTGGCGGGCGACCAGAATCCGGGCTTCCCAGCCTGTGGTCCGGGTGGAATTCCGGGACAAAACTGCCTGCCTCCCGGTACGATTCCCAGAAGCGGCTACCCCAACGCTTTTCACGATCTCTTTAACAGTTCAGCACCCGACAAAGGAGTCGGAGTGAACCTCAACATTCCTCTGCGCAACCGTGCCGCGCAATCCGAACAGGTGCGGTCGCAGTTGGAATACCGTCAGTCGCAGGTTGCCCTGCAGCAAACGGAGAACCAGATATCGTTGCAGGTGCGCAATGCGCAATTTACCATGCAGCAGAACTATGCCGCCCTGCAGGCGGCGATCGCCGCCCGCGACTATGCCAAGGAGAGCCTGGCGGCGGAGCAGAAGAAGTTCGGCTATGGGGCTTCCACCCCTACTCTCGTATTGCAGGCCTCCAGCAGCCTGACCCAGTCCGAATCCAATGTTCTCAACGCTGCTGCCAATTACGAGAAGTCGAAAGTACAGCTGGATCTGTACACGGCGGAAACCCTGTCCAAGCTGGGCATTGATATGTCGGATGCGGAAGCGGGCCAGGTGAAGCATGCGCCGGCGGTGAAGGGTGTTGTTCCGGCCAATGTGCAAGAGTTGACTTCGCCGACGCCGCCCTACGTGGCGCCTCCGGGAACGGGCGCGACCCCGGCTCCGCCTGGCGCGCCGCCGCAGGGAACCACGCCACCTCCGCCCAGCCCGGGGGAGGCCGAGCCTCATCGTTAATCTCTGCGGTGGGAGCCCCCTACTTCTTCTTCCCCCGCATAAATGCGGGGGCTTCCACCACTGCCCCAGAAAGCCGAAAGCCGGAGCTGGTTGGCTCCGGCTTTCGAAGTGAACTGCAAGGAGGATTACTAGCGGAGTTTGCGGCGAATCGCCCCGAACGCTCCAACCAATCCCGTGCCGAGCAGCAACAGGGAGCTGGGCTCCGGCGTGGTGCCTCCGCCCGGTGTGCCTTGGATATCGAAGGCCCCGAGCGGGTTCCCCGTGCCATTGCTGTTCCAGACGCAACCGGTCCCGCCACCGTCCTGGCATCCGCTGGTGGCATATAGATCCAGACCGTTTACGCCCTGGCTGTTCCAGTTCCACGCTTCCCAAGTGGTACTGGAGCCACTCATCGGACCGAGGAGCATGAAATACGACTGTCCGCCGGTCAGCGTGACTCCACTAATGCCAGTGACGGTAACCAGGCCGCAGCAGCCTCCGAAAGTCTGGCTGCTCGACAGGTTACCCCAATAGGCGCCACCCACCTCGGTTCCCGGGAGACCAGCGTTGTCGGTCCAAATGCTGGCGAAGAACGAGTTGGTGCCCGTCACGTATCCTACGCCGAGGTCAAAGGAGGTGACGTTGAAGTTGCCGCTGCCACCAACCGTAAAAAGGTTGGCACCGGTAAAGCTAGTGCCAACGGTTCCGCTTCCGGAGATCGTCCACCCGGTACCGCCGTTGTAGACGTTACCGGGAGGTCCGAGATCGCTGAAGAGTGTATCCGCCATGGCTGGAAGACTGCTCACGCAGAGGGCGAGAGTCAACAAGCATAGCGACCATGCAAGTTTCTTATTCAAGTTTGTTACCTCCGTTCAGAGTCATGACTCGCGAGGTTGAAGCTTTAACTCAAACGCTTACGGTGTTTACGGGTCCCGTGGACGCGCCTAAAGCAGTTATAGACGCAGCCACCTTTGCAAAGGTGGGTCTGTTCAGGGCCTTTAGCCGGATGGACAAACTCAGCCACCTAAAGTGTTGCAATTTTGCTTCCGCTGCAAACTATTGAAAAAATAAGAGATTGGCCAGCGGCAGGTGCAACAGATTGCACCAGAGTGCCGGATTAGTTCCCATCTCCCAGGGAGCAGTTGCGCCATCGGCAGAATTCTCAACCCCAACCCTGCGCGCGAGCAACACAAGGACCGGGATGGCGGAAAACTACCGCACGGGGTTCATCTGGGAGCATTTCATGAAGAACCACGAAGCGCGGCGGGCCATGAAGTTGGTGGGATTCCGCCCGTCAGCCCCAGCCGCGACAGGCAAATAGCGCAGTGGCGGCGCACCCAGGGTGTGCCAGCAGGAAACGAAACCGCTTCAGTTCCCGCTGGCATACTGGTGATGCTTTGTCGCCCCCGACGCTAATAGCTAATTCACTGCCTTCCCAGCGCTGAAAGTGGACAAGACCGGATTCGTGTCGGTCGAGAGAATGACGATCTTGGTCGGCGAAATCACAAACAGGATGCCCTGCAGTGTGCCGCCCGGGTTCGATTCGACGAGGGCCCGGCCAGTAGCGTCAACCTGGTAGGTGACAGCAAACTGATGAGTCTGCGGACCACCGGGGCCGCTGCTGTCTTGCGAGACGTTGATGTTGCCATTCCCGTCGGAGAACAGCCAGTCAACCTGATTGGTTACCGCCGGCAGGGCCGGCAGGACCGAGCCTCCCACATAAGCGCCCAAGACCGAAACGTTGTTGAGGGGCACGCCCGTCGTACCTGCCGCTTGTGGCGCCAGCACTCCGGATGTGACATTCCCATCGCTGCCAACCAGGAACGCCTGGTTCTGGCTCACCAGGTACAGGACAGGCGGGGTACCGCCGAAGCCGTTCAAGATTACTCGTCCATTCAGCGGGTTGACTTTGTATTGGCCGCCAGCGATCTGCTGCTGGGCCAGCGTCCCACCCGTGTTCTGGTCAAACAATAGGGTGGCGTTACCGAAACCATTTCCGTCGGTAGTGCCGTCGCCGGTGAACGACCCGGCAACCCCAATCGCTTCCGGGCTCCCTCCATTGGGATTGACGGCGTTGGTTTGGACGATGCTCACCCCCCTCAAGGCCAGGTTGGTGAGGTTCGCGCCACCCGCACTCCCCTTGAGCACCGAAGTCAGCGTCAGAGGAGAAGTACTCGATATCTGGTCGATGCTGACCTGAATCATCTCCAAAGAAGACACCAAGTAGTAGCTGAAGTTTTGGGCCTGGCCGCTGTTAATGCTCAGGGAGGCCGTGCCCCGGCCGGTGCTGGGATCGGGCGCAGAGTACGAGCCGCCCAAGAAAGCGGCGGGAATCACTGTGCCGCCGTCGTTGGTGTCGATGGTACCCTTCGTCAAAGTTCCGGAGGCATTGATCTGGAACGTTCCAGCGCTGGCGAACCGATTGCCCCCCACATCGACTCCGCTCGAGCCGAAGGCAAAACTACTGGCAGCAAGCGAAACAATCGTTTGCCGCTTAATCGCACCGGACGCGTACTCCTGCGGATTAGAAGGATCACTCTGAATGAGCATTCCGGCGCCGGTGCTGTCCACCGCTACCGCCAGAACGAGGACCGGACCTTGGGTGTCGTTGAAGGTCATCGTGCCCAAGCCATCCGCGGTGATCGAGTAGGTCCCGGTGAAGGACAGGCCGATCACCGGAGGGGCGCCGCCCCCATTCGAGTCGAGCAAGCCATTACTGATTGACCCAGTTCCGTCAGCCGTGAATCGGCCGGCCGCGACCGCTGGCGCTCCGTTGTTGTAGCCGCTGAACGAGAAGGCGTAATCGCCAGTCAGGACCGCATTGGTGAGGGCAGGGTTGATGGTGAGTGCAAAAGGCGGCGAGAAGATGATGGCCGGTGGTGAAGCCGAATCCTGCACCTGAAATTCGACGGAGTCAACGCCGCTCGTAGTCGGCGTTCCCGAGATCACCCCCGTGCTGGGGTTTAGAGTTAAACCGCTGGGCAAGGTCCCAAACCGCAGCGACCAAGTGTAGGGTGGAGTTCCGCCGGCAGCACCCATCGCGACGCTGTAGGGCACCGACTGTGTGCCCGCGGGCACCGCGGCGGTCGTAATCACCAAGGGGCCGGAATTGATGGCCAGCGTCAAGCCGGAAGAAGAGGCCGTATTCCCCAGGGTGTCGGTCACCTGCGCGGTGATGGGGAAGGTACCGCTGTGGCCGGTGGGCGTTCCCGAAATTATGCCGGTGCCGCTCAGCGTCAAGCCCGCGGGCAACGGTCCCGAGGTAAGACTCCAGGAGTATGGCGGAACTCCGCCGGTGGCGGCCAATGAATTTGAGTAACGGACGCCTTGCGTGCCCGCCGGCAACGAACTTGTCGTGACCTGGAGCTGCGGTGTCGGGTTGATGGTGATGGTGAAGTTCCCGGTCGCCGTCTGGGGAGTACTTTCCGAGTCGGTCACTTGCACCCTGATCGGATAGCTGCCGGTTGTTGTAGGCGTTCCCGATATCACTCCGGTGGTAGTAGTCAGAGACAATCCGGGCGGCAAGGGCCCGGAGTCAGAGGTCAGGCTCCAGGTGTAGGGCGCCAGTCCGCCCGTGGCAATTAGCTGCGTGTCGTAGAAGATGGCCACATTGCCATCAGGTAGGGAAGTGTTGGTGATGGTGACAAACCCAAGGATGGAGATACTCAACGTGCCAGAGGATCCGGTGGCAGGGGGGATCTCCGCATCAGCCACCTGGAGGGTGAACGTCGAGGTCCCCAGCAGAGTAGGCGTACCGGAAATCGTGGCGGTGCTGTCGGCGTTCGTAGTGAGGGTGAGTCCAGGCGGCAGAGAACCGCTGCTGACGCTCCACGTATAAGGCAATACTCCGCCGGTCGCCGATAAGTTTGCGCTGTAGGGTAACGTTACCTGGCCTCCCGGCAGCGTGGGGGGCGTGATCGATACCGCGCCGCGGATGTTGATGCTTAGGGCCTTGCTCCCGGTGAGGGACTTGGCGTCCGTCACCTGCACGGTGAAGCTGGCATTCACAATCGTGGTCGGGGTTCCAGTGATTGCCCCGGTATCGGCGTTCAAGCTCAATCCGGTGGGCAAATTCCCCGACGTGATGCTCCACGTGAAAGGGGGTGTGCCGGTTCCATTGGTCACATGCACGGTGGCGTTGTAGGGAACATTGACCGCGCCACTGGGCAAACTCGATTCAAAGATCACCGGCGAACCCGCTGGGGCGGCCTTGGAGTGGCCACCGCAAGCCGCCAGGAACACGCAAAGAATAAGTGCCAACCCTAATGCTGCAACTGCCTTACCTGATGCCATCGGATCTCCTTGTGGGCCTGCTATTGCGTGCTCCGGCCAACTCCCATCACAGAAGCCGACTGGCATTCTACACGCTGGATCGGGAAAAGCCGGAAGTGTAGTGTCAGAGACCTGCTTGCGTACACCACTCTTCGCCCAACGCGACCAACCCAGTTGCAGCCCCGCCGGGCGACGCTTCAGTGAAAAGAGTTGTGGCCCATGGTAACTCCGCAAGGCCTATGTGCGCGAGGGGAAAGTTAGAGGGCTGGAGTGACTAGAGCTTGTTTGAAAAATGTCCTGCAGCTCTCGGGGTGGAAGCGCGGGCCTTTAGGCCCGCGAGAATCGCGACTCCCCAAAAAGGGCTTTAGCCCTGGTGTCGCAAAACGAGCTTTTTGAAACACGCTCTAAGCAAAGGCGTAGGTCATCCGACCAATTCGATTAACCGGACGATTCCGAACAGGGCACAGAAAACTCCTGCTACTACGCTTACAAAAGCCAAAAGCCCGGCCAGGTCTCCTAGAAAGTCGCGCAGGATGAACTTTGCCGCCGCGGCCGCACTCCAGCATCCGGCGGCCCAAAGCAGCCATTCCCACCACAGAAGATCGCCAGGGCTTGCTGGAAAGGAGTGCATAGATCCGCGATCTGAAGTTGCGAAGTTTCGACGGCGAGGGACTTTACGCAATCGCCGGGTCGATCTTCTCGTTATCCACGCCCAGTTCCGCGAACGCTTTTTGGGCGCGCTGCACATCGAAGTTTCCGTCGCGCGCCAGCCGCGACAGTGCCGCCGCGACCATCGACTCGGCGTTCACTTCGAAGTGCCGCCGCAAGTGCTGGCGGTTATCGCTGCGTCCGAAGCCATCGGTGCCCAGCGTGGCCAGCCGCCGGCCCAGCCACGGCGATAGCTGGTCGGGCACCGCCTTCATAAAGTCAGTGGCGGCGACGATCGGCCCTTCCGCTCCCTCGAGGACCGTCAGGATGTGCGGCCGTTTCTCCGGCTCGGCGGGATGCAGGCGGTTCCAGCGCTCGATGGCCAGGGCGTCGCGCCGCAGTTCGTTGTAACTGGTTACGCTCCAGACGTCGGCCTGCACGCCATACTTTTCCGCCAGAAGGTTTTGCGCGCGCACGGCCTCATTCAGAATGGACCCGCTGCCAAACAATTGCATCACGGCTTGGCCGCTGGCCGCCGATTTGTATTTGTAGATGCCCCGCAAGATTCCTTCCTCGCAGCCCGGCGGCATTTCCGGCATGGGATAGTCTTCGTTGTACAAGGTGATGTAGTAAAAGCGGTCTTCCAGCTCCTGGTACATGCGGCGTATGCCGTCCTGAATGATCACGGCAATCTCGTACACGTAAGCGGGATCGTAGCTGTGGCAGGTGGGGACGGTACTGGAGAGCACCAGGCTGTGGCCGTCCTGATGCTGCAAGCCTTCCCCGGCAAGCGTGGTCCTTCCCGCCGTGCCGCCCATCATGAATCCCTTGCCGCGGGAATCGGCAAACGCCCACACCAGATCGCCGATGCGCTGGAACCCGAACATTGAGTAATAGGTGAAGAACGGAATGGTCGGCACTTTGTAGTTCGCGTACGCCGTTCCGGCGGCGGTGAACGAAGCCATGGAACCGGCTTCGGTGATTCCCTCTTCCAGGATCTGCCCGTCCTTGTTTTCCCGGTAATAGAGCAGCATGTCCTGATCGTGCGGCTTATAAAGCTGTCCCTGACTGGCGTAGATACCCACCTGGCGAATGATGGATTCCATGCCGAAGGTGCGCCCCTCGTCGGGAATGATGGGCACAATCAGCTTGCCGATTTCCTTGTCTTTCATGAGTTGCCGCAACAGGCTGACGAAGCCCATGGTGGTGGAGACGGCGCGTCCCTTGGATCCCGCCAGCGCGTCGGCGAATTCCGTGAGCGCCGGGGCCTGGAAGCTGGGTGGAGGGACCTCCCGGGTCAGCACGAATCCACCCAGTTCCTTGCGGCGATGGAGCGCGTAAACGATCTCCGGACTGTCGTCGGGTGGACGATACAAGCGTCCTTCCCTTGCCGCCTCCTCAGGAATCGGAATGGCGAAGCGCGAGCGGAATGCGGTCAGCGCCTGGTCGGCAAGCTTCTTCTCTTGATGGGTGGCGTTGCGCGCCTCCGCCGATCCCAGGCCATAGCCCTTCACGGTGTGCGCCAGAATCACGGTGGGCGCACCCTCATGTTCAACCGCGCGCTTGTAAGCGTTGTAAACCTTCTGGGGATCGTGGCCGCCGCGGGTCAGGCGGTGCAACTCCTCGTCGCTCATGTCCGCGACCATCGCCAGCAGCTCGGGATATTTGCCGAAGAATTCGCGGCGAATATACTCGCCGCCTTTCACCTTGTAGGTCTGGTACTCACCATCCACCACCTCGCCCAGGCGCTTTACCAGCAGCCCGGACTTGTCGCGCGCGAACAGGCGGTCCCAATCGCAGCCCCAGATCACCTTGATGACGTTCCAGCCTGCGCCGCGGAAGGCCGCTTCCAGCTCCTGGATGATTTTGCCGTTGCCGCGCACCGGCCCGTCCAGACGTTGCAGGTTGCAGTTGATGACGAAGATCAAGTTGTCGAGCTTTTCGCGCGAAGCCAAAGTCAGCGAGCCCATCGACTCCGGCTCATCCGTCTCGCCATCGCCGACGAACGCCCATACCTTGCGCGGGGTCTTGGGAATGAGGCTTCGATGTTCCAGGTAACGCATGAAACGCGCCTGGTAAATGGAGTTCAGCGGCCCCAGCCCCATCGAAACCGTGGGGAACCTCCAGAAGTCGGGCATCAACCAGGGATGGGGGTACGACGATAGCGCTGGGAGTCCACGCAACTCATGGCGAAAATTCTGCACGTGCTCCTCGCTGATTCGTCCCAGCAGGTAGGCGCGCGCGTACACTCCCGGCGAGGCGTGACCCTGGAAATAAAGGAAGTCGCCCGGTTGATCTCCGTAGCGGGCGTGAAAGAAGTGATTGAAACCGACTTCGAGCAACGTCGCCAGGGAAGAGTAGGTCGAGATATGGCCGCCGATCCCCGGGTCTTTCTTGTTTTGCCGATGCACCATCGCCATCGCGTTCCAGCGGGTCAAGCTCTTCAGCCGCCGCTCCAACATGCGATCGCCGGGATAGGGAACTTCCTCGCTCACCGGAATGGTGTTGACGTAGGGCGTGTTTAACTGCACGGGAATCTCGACTCCCGACTCGCGCGCCCGCTCAATCAGCGCTTGCAGAAGTTCGCATCCGCGGCTGGTGCCTTGGTTTTCGACCACCTGATCGAAAGCTTCCAACCATTCCGCGACTTCCTCTTCCGTATCCGCTTCCGGTTGCAACGGAAACTCCAGTATTCGATTGTTGACTTCCTGCGTTGCCACATTGACCTCTGCGATCTGCGAGCTGATGGCTGCGCCTCGGGGGTGAAGGCGTTCCACTTCGATGTTGCGAAGAATCAATCTCCGACTATTTCTCTCCGGCTACTTTAGAGATGCGCGCCAGGACCAATCGCTTCATCTTTCAGAACATGGGCGCTGAGTCCTGACCGCCTGAGGGCGTGCGAGAACTGTGCCGTCCCTCAACCACCCCACAACGGCAAACGCGCAACTGGGACGCTGCGCGTTATTGGATTCATGTTTTTCAGGCCCCAGCACATTCGCGTCCCCGGAGACTTACTCGTGGGAACGAATTGCCGGCCAATTTCGCCGGGGTGAGGCGGCGCTCCGCACCAAGGACTCAGTACACCTTGTTCATCTGCTGCCACACGGCCATGCCGGCGATGAACAAGATCAACAGCCCCGACGCCGCCCACAGTATGCGCACGTACGGGGTCACTCTCTTCATCCGAAGCTGCAGCTCCTCCTGTTCCCTCCGCAGGTTGGCACTGGCATCGTCCAAGAAGAGTTGATCGTCCTCGTGCAGGGTCAGGGTGCTACGGTAGATCAGGAGCAGAACCAGCAGCCCCGTCAGAACACCCCACGCGATCAGCAACATCATTATCGTTGACATCAGCCACCTCGGCTCACAACCAACCGGTCCCGCGTCCCAGGCGGTTGTGCCGCCCGACCCGACGGGGGCCCTCACTGGTGTACATTATATCTCCGGCCTGGGACGGACAAGCGCAATTATTTGCAATTCGGCAACCGGGCCCCGAATAGGCTCCCCGCCGCCCTCGCGCCGGTTACGGGCCCGGAGCTCCGCCGGCAAACAAGGCTGCCAGGCACAGGGCTTAGCCATCGTTTTTCCCGCGAAACCGGGAAGAAAATATGTGCCCGCAACGACTCAATGCGCGGAAAGTGGCGTGAGCGGGCACCCCATCAGCGGTCTTGACTCTGTTAAGAATTGGTGACAAGGTCACAGCTTCGAAATTACTCTCCTTTGGGGTGCTGAGCGAAGCACGGTACCTGGGCTGCTATCCTGGCGGGGCAGCCCTTTTCATTGGGCCCCTTTGAGGCTCGCGGCAGGGGATGGCTTGTATAACTCCTGCGACGCAGGGCCGTTCCGCTGCATCCAAAATACTGGCATGTTTGCGGCAGCGCCTGGCTTGCGGGCTGCTGACCACAAATCTGCAGCAGTTTGCTATAATCGCGCTAGTTTCAGAGGAGAGAGAATGGCTACCACAACCACCGCACCGAACACCACCACCGCACCCAATGTCGCAACCAAGCCCCTCAATCTCACCCCGACGGCGATCGCCAAGGTGAAAGAGATCATGGCGCAACAGAACCCGGTTCCGGCGGGACTGCGCGTGGGAGTGGTCGGCGGGGGATGCTCCGGCTTCTCGTACTCGATGTCATTCGAGAACGGCGCCGGCATGATGGACAAGACCTTCGACTTCGAAGGCCTGAAGGTCTACGTTGACGCGACCTCACTGATGTATCTGAAGGGCGTCAACGTCGATTACATCGAGACCCTCGAAGGCGCCGGCTTCAAGTTCGACAATCCCAACGTCAAGAGCACCTGCGGCTGCGGATCTTCCTTTAGCGTCTAATTGCGCGTCGCATTTCACCAGCCCTGTCCTCACCGACAGGGCTTTGCTTTTGCGCGGCAATTTCTAACCCCACGCTCACGGTCATTTACCTTTTCCGCCAAAAAAATGCCTGACCGCAACCCTTGCAACCCACTCGGGTTCCAAATTGCGAGGGCAGCCGTGCTCTATACCTCAGCGGGCGCTCCCTATACAATGTATTTTCCTGTTTGGCATTCGGGCAGGAGTGGCAGTTCACCGTCAGGAGTGTGGATGAAGGTTTCGCGCGGAACCGTTTTTTTGCTGTTGGCTGCTCTCATACTGTTGGCAGAGCTGGGCTGTGGCGATCAATACCGTCCGGTCGCCAATCCCATTGTCGGTCCCGGCGGCCAGCCGCAGAACACGCACTTTGCCTACGTAGTGAATAACAACCCCAACGGCAACGGCTCAACCACCACGATCGATGTTTCCGGCGACACCGTCAGTTGGCTGCAACCCATGGGCGTCGGTTCCATCTATGAGGCGTTGCCGTCCTCTTCGACCGCCCTTTTTATCGCCAATAGCGGCAGTGACACGGTGAGTGATTTCCCGGCTTACAGCAGCGGCGCGGTTACGACCATCGGGCTGCTGTCGGGGTCACATCCCCTCTTCCTGACGATGAGCACAAATACCACCGTGTACGCACTCAATTCGGGCTTCAATTCGGCCTGTACGACCACCGGGTCCGTCAGCTCCATCGCGACGATCACGGCGACGGTTACGAATACCGCGTGCGTGGGACTGAACCCGATCAACATGGTCCAGGCGGCCAGCGGCGGGCAAGTCTTCGTCCTGAACCAGGGCGACAACCTGGGCCAGGGCTCGGTCTCTGTTTTGGATCCGGCGACGCTGGCTTTGGTGAAGACCTTAAACCCGGCGGACGGGCTGGGGCTCAATCCCGTCTACGCGACTTCCAGTGTCGATGGCAGTTACATCTTCGTCGTGACCCAGGGCGACGGAGTCCATCCCGGTGCGCTCGACATCCTTACGCCGGGTCTCACCCCGGCGGTGGCCGCGTCGGTTCCGCTGGGCGTGAAGCCGACGTATTCCTATCTCGACGCGCATCTCAACCGGCTCTACGTCATCAACGCGGGCGACAACACCGTCAGTGTCCTCGACGCTTCGAATGTCAATGTTGCCAATTCGCCGCCCATCCCGTCGCTGTCCGCGCCGGTGGCCGTGGGTACGACGCCCTCGGGAATTGCCGCGCTGCAGGACGGGACGCGCTTCTACGTGGCTAATTCCGGCTCCAATGATGTGTCGGTCGTGAGCGCCACCAGCTTTGCCGTGCTGAAGACCGTTGCCGTGGGAGTTGGTCCTACCTTCGTCGCTGCCGATCCCGGATCGACCAAGGTTTACGTGACCAACCCGCGCGGCTTCTCCACCAGTGTCATCCAGACCGTGAACGACACCGTGTCGGCGACCATAGCCGCGCCTCCGCAAGACCCTACTTGTACCGCTTCCTGCGCGCTGCAGCAGCCCATGATGGTAGTGACGCAGTGATGTATCGCTCTACGTGAACATGAATTCCTTGGTGCGCAGATCGCGAATGGTATCGCGCAGCCGGGCGGCTTGCTCGAACTCGAAGCGCTTGGCCGCTTCGCGCATGTCACTCTCCAGTTTGGCAATGTAAGCGTCTAATTCTTCCTGGGAACGGAACTCCGGCAGACCCTCCGCCTCATTGGTCAGATCGACATAGTCTGCGTTGGCGACGGCCACCAGCGTCATGTCGAGCGGCCGCACGATGCTCTCCGGCGTAATGCCGTGCTCTTCGTTGTAGGCGTGTTGAATGGCGCGCCGGCGGTTGGTCTCGTCCAGCGCTTTCTGCATGGAGTCGGTCATCCTGTCGGCGTAAAGAATGGCGCGGCCGCTCAGGTGGCGCGCGCAACGGCCGATAGTCTGGATCAACGATCCCGCCGAGCGCAGAAAGCCTTCCTTGTCGGCGTCGAGGATCGCCACCAGCGAAACCTCGGGCAAATCCAGACCTTCGCGCAGCAGGTTGATGCCGATGAGCACATCAAACTCGCCCTTGCGCAGATCGCGCAGAATTTTGATGCGCTCCAGCGTCTCGATTTCCGAGTGCATGTAACGGCAACGAACGCCGACCTCGCTGTAATACTCGGCCAGGTCTTCGGCCATGCGCTTGGTCAGGGTGGTGACCAGCACACGTTCATTAATCTCCGCGCGACGGCGAATCTCGTGCAGCAAATCGTCAATCTGCCCCTTCACCGGACGGACTTCCACCTCGGGATCGACAAGGCCGGTCGGGCGAATGATCTGCTCCACCACCACGCCCGCCGACTTCGTCAGCTCGTAAGGGCCGGGCGTCGCCGAAACATACACCGCCTGATTCACGCGGTGCTCGAATTCTTCAAACGTAAGCGGACGGTTGTCGAGCGCGCTGGGCAGGCGGAATCCGTACTCGATCAGGTTCTGCTTGCGCGAGCGATCGCCGTGCCACATGCCGTGTACTTGCGGGACCGTTTGATGCGATTCGTCGATGAACAGCATGTAATCGCGAGGCATATAATCCAGCAGGGTCGGCGGCGGCTCGCCCGGCAGGCGCCCGGTGAAGTGGCGCGAATAATTCTCGATGCCGTGGCAATAGCCCATTTCCTTGATCATCTCGAGATCGAAACGCGTGCGCTGATGGATGCGTTGCGCCTCGACAATCCGCCCCTGCTTCTCCAGTTCCGCTTCCCACCACGCCAGCTCTTCCAGAATCGTTTGCACTGCCGCCTGCTTGCGCTCCGGCTTCATCACGTAGTGGGTCTTGGGGTACACGGGCAGGCGGCCGTACTTTTGCTTCACCGTTCCGAACAGGGGATCAATCTGCGCCAGCGATTCGATTTCGTCGCCCCATAACTCGATGCGATAGGCGTTGTCCTCGTAGGTAGGGAAAATTTCGATGATGTCGCCGCGCACCCGGAAGGTCCCGCGGCGGAAATCGCCCTCGGTGCGCTCGTAGAGAATTTCCACCAGCTTGCGGACAATGTCGTCGCGCTTGATCTTTTGTCCCTTTTCCAGGAACAGCAGCATGCCGTAATAAGCTTCGGGCGACCCCAAACCGTAGATGCAGCTCACCGACGCGACAATGATGCAGTCGCGCCGCTCGAACAGCGACTTGGTGGCCGCCAGCCGAAGCTTGTCGAGCTCGTCATTGACGGTGGCTTCCTTCTCGATGTAAATGTCGCCCGCGGGAATGTAGGCTTCCGGCTGGTAATAGTCGTAATACGATACAAAGTACTCGACCGCATTGTGCGGGAAGAACGACTTGAACTCGTGGTAGAGCTGCGCCGCCAGGGTCTTGTTGTGCGCCATGATCAACGCGGGGCGATTCAGCTCCGCGATGATCTTGGCCATGGTGAAGGTTTTGCCCGACCCGGTGACTCCCAGCAGCACCTGGTGCTTGTCGCCGTCGAGGATGCCGCGCGTCAGCGACTCGATGGCCTTCCCCTGGTCGCCTTGCGGCTGGTACGAACTGACTAACCTGAATTCCATGACTGCGCCTGATTCCCCGGCGAATTGCTTCTGTGGCTGCACAGAAGCCAATTTCGGCGAGTGGGTATCTCTTCATTATACGATGGGGCAAAATGGGGTCTGGGACGCGAATCGGGTGATTCTGAAGAATAGCGGAATTTCGGGTAGTGTCCTAAAAGTGCGTTGCTGACGACCTGCACTCCGCGTATTACAATTTCTGCCGGATACACAAAAGCCTGCGGGTAACACCAGCAATGGAGGCAGGCTTGGCCGATCATGCCTGGAAGATCAGGGAGTTGCTTTCGTGACCTTCCCCGGATTTTCGTAGTAAGGTACTTTGATGGCCGCAAAACCAAGATTTATGCAGCGAATCATGCGCACGGTGCATGAATATCCCCTGGTACATTGCTATCTGAAGTGCGGGCACATGATCACGGTTCATCCGGAAGACATTAATAAATCGCCGTCCCTCTCGTCGATGGAATGCTGGGCGTGTGAAGAAGAAAGCAAGAAAGCGAACGAAGAGGGATTCCCGCCAAGAAGATAGCCAAAAGTTCATCAACGCAACTTTAGGACACCACCGAATTTCTTGTCGAGCTTTGTCAAATCCGCTTATTGATTTATCCTGTTGGTACTGGCCGAAATTCATAAAGCAAGTGCTCGCGTTTCTGCAAGATACTCATATTCTGTTTCATCGAAGGGCCTCATGAAAATTCTGGTAATGGGTGCAGGCATGATGGGGTGGGCTGCGGCGTTTGACATGGCCCGCAGCTCCCGAGTCGAGGCGGTCACGCTCGCGGATTCCAACTTGCAGCGCTTAGATGACGCTGTCGCCCGAATTAACCAACTCACCGGCAATCACAAAGTGACGCCCATGCAGGTGGACGCCGCTGATACCGCGGCGGTGCTGCCGCTCATGCGCGGTCACGATGGCGTGCTCTCCGCGGTTCCGTACTTCTTCAATCTGGAACTGGCCGAGGCCGCGATTGAAGCGGGGTGCCACTTCGCCGATCTCGGCGGCAACAATACGGTGGTGAAACAGGAATTTGCGCTGCACGACCAGGCGCAAGCTGCGAGCGTGGCCATTGCTCCCGATTGCGGTCTGTCGCCGGGCATGGCGTCAATCCTCGGAGGCGAACTGCTGCGCCGCATCGGCGGCAAGGCCGACGCGCTGAAGATTTACGTTGGCGGGCTTCCGCAAAAGCCGCTCCCACCGTTCAATTACCAGCTCGTCTTCTCCGTGGAAGGCCTGATCAACGAGTACAGCGAGCCTGCCAAGATCTTGCGCGACGGCAAGCTGCTCACGGTCGAGCCGCTGACCGAAGTTGAATCCTTCCGCATGAATGGCTTTCCTGAGCTGGAGGCGTTCCACACCTCGGGTGGCACATCTACTTTGCCCGAGACTTTCCAGGGCAAGGTTGGCGAGTGCTTCGAGAAGACACTGCGCTATCCGGGACACGTTCGCATGTTGCGTTCGCTCTACGATCTGGGCTTGTTCTCCAGCGTGAAACGCGTGGTGAACGGGACGCAGGTGGCGCCGCGCCAGATGATGGCGCGCTTGTTCGAGGAAAAATTTGCCAGCGCAGAGCCCGAGGTCACGCTGCTGCGCGTCGAAGCTCACCACGATGGCGTTGTCGCCTCGTTCAGCATGGTGGATTACACTGACCCGGTGACCGGCATAACCTCAATGATGCGGACCACGGCGTGGCCGGCGTCGATTGTGCTGCAAATGCTGATTGGCGGCGAGATTTCCCAGCGCGGAACTGTGCGCCAGGAGATCGACGTTCCGGCGCAGCTCTTTCTCAATGAAATGGCTTCGCGCGGCGTGGCGATCAGCTACCGTATCGAGTCCGTGCCGGAGCTTCGCGCGGAAGTTCTGGCCGCGGCACAGGAGAACTGATTGAACTTCGCAAATCGCCTGCAACCTTTGGGACTGCTGGTCCTGCGCCTGGCGCTGGGCACGGTCATGATCGCGCACGGCTATCAGAAGGTGTTTGGGGGCATGCCTGGGTTCATGCAAATGCTGTCGCACATGGGAATCCCGGGATGGATGGGCTACCTAACGGCTGCGGCGGAGTTTGGCGGCGGCATCTTGCTGGTGGCTGGATTTTTGACGCGAATAGCGGCCATCGCCATTTTCCTCGACATGGCCGTTGCCATCTCGAAGGTGCATCTGCAGCATGGGCTGTTTTCCAAGAACAACGGCTTTGAGTTTCCCATGATGTGCGCTGCGGCGGCGTTTTCGTTGATCTGGAGCGGCGCCGGCCCCATCGCCATTGATTGGCTGTGGGGGACTAAGGGCGGGCGCTGACGCCTAGCCCCTGACCCCTAGCCTCTGCCTCAATACCCCGCCAACTCCACCATCGCCTGGAACACATCCTCCGCCTGCGGCAGAATCTCGTCCTCCAGAATCGGCTGATAGGCGACGAACGTGTCCTTTGCCGCGATGCGCTTCACCGGAGCATCGAGCTTGTCGAAGAGTTCATCGGCGATGCGCGCGGCGATCTCCGCGCCGTAGCCCCAGCTCAGCATGTCCTCGTGCGCGACCAGCACCCGGCTGGTCTTGGCCACGGAGGTCGCAATCGTCTCCCAGTCGTAGGGACTGAGAGTGCGCAGGTCAATCAGTTCCACGCTGACGCCATGCTCGCGTTCGACGCGTTGCGCCGCTTGCAGCGCGCGCGGGACCACGGCCCCGTAGGTCACCACCGTCAGGTCATGACCGGGACGAACGATCTTCGCCTTGCCGAACGGAACCATGTAATCCGGCCCGGGATAGGGCGCGCGGCCAAAGGTTTCGCGATACAGCCGTTTGTGCTCGAGGAAGAGCACTGGGTCGTCGCAACGAATGGCGGTGCGCAGCAATCCGTTGGCGTCGAGCGCATTCGACGGGAAGACCACGCGCATGCCCGGCGTGTGGGTGAAAATGCTTTCGCCAGATTGCGAGTGATAGATCGATCCGCCGGTGAGATAGCCGCCGATCGCGACCCGCACAACGGCGGGCGACGAGAAAGCGTTGTTGGAGCGCCAACGAATCAGCGGCAGCTCATTGCGAAGCTGATGCATGGCCGGCCAGATGTAGTCGAAGAACTGGATCTCCACCACCGGCTTCAGTCCGCGGGTCGCCATGCCCACGGCGCGGCCCACGATGTTGGCCTCCGCCAGCGGCGAGTTGAAGACCCGGTCACTGCCGAACTCGGCTTGCAGTCCGCCGGTCAGCTTGAAAACGCCGCCTTTGCCTTTCACCTGCTTGTCCTTGAGATATTCCTCGCGGCTGCAATCGGCCACATCTTCGCCAAACATCACGATGCGCGGATCGCGCTTCATCTCGTCACGCAGACAAGCGTTGACAAGATCGGCCATCGTCCTTTCGGGAGCAGCGAGCGCACCCTTTTCGGCGGGCCGGGGATGGACCGCCTCGGTCTGAAACGCCGCCGAAGTGGGATCGAGATCAGGCGAGTACACGAACTGCTTGTACGAGTCGGGCGCGGGCAGGGCCGCGGCGACGGCCCGGTCCGCCGCGTCCTGGATCTCTGCGTCCGCGTCCTTCTCGAGATTGTCGATGCCCTGTTCGTCGAGAATGCCTTCGCGTATCAGGAAAAGCTGGAAGCGCGTGATGGGGTCGCGTTCCACTTCCTGCTTGCGCTCCGATTCCGGCCGGTAGAGTTTTTCGTCGTCGGACAACGAATGCGAGTAGGGACGGATCACGTGGCCGTGCACGAACGCCGGGCCGTTGCCGGCGCGAATGTAATCGACCGCGGTCTTGAGCGCGGCATAGCTGACCAGCGGATCGGTGCCGTCGAATTCTGCAAAGTGGAAATTGGGAAATCCCTTGACCAGCTTGCTGATGTTGCCGCCGGCCGTGCCCACTTCCACCGGCACCGAGATGGCGTACTCGTTGTCTTCTATCAGGTACAACATCGGCAGCTTCAGGTTCGACGCGGTGTTTAGCGACTCCCAGAACTCGCCTTCGCTGGTGGTTCCATCGCCGCCGGAAACATAAACCACCTCGTCGCCGTGGAATTGTACGTCCTTGAACTGGCGATAATCGCCGGTGGCTTTCTCCGCCGCCTGGGGATTGCGATTAAAATAGCGTCCCGCTTCGGCGCAGCCTACAGCTTGCAAAAACTGCGTTCCCGTCGGCGAAGACTGGGTCACGATGTTCAGCTTCTTGTGCCCCCAGTGCGAGGGCATCTGCCGCCCGCCAGAGTTGGGATCGTCGGCCGCGCCCACGGCTTCCAGCAATTGCTCGTAAGGCGTCATACCCAGGGTCAGGCACAGCGCGCGGTCGCGATAGTAGGGATAGAACCAGTCGTAGCCTGGGCGCAGCACCAGTCCGGCGGCCACCAGCAGCGCTTCGTGTCCCGCGCCCGAGATCTGGAAGAAGATCTTTTGCTGGCGCTTGAGCAGGATCTCGCGATCGTCGATCCGGCGCGACAGGTACATCAGCCGGTAGATGTCGATCATCTGCTGGTTGCTGAGCCCTTCATACTTGTTGCCGGGAGCGGCGTGCGCTACCGCAGGTTTAGGCTCTGTTCTTGTGGTGGCCATCCCTTACCTCAGGTGTAAGATGCAAACCCGCGCGACGAACGTCTCATCATTGTAAATGTTCTGCCGGGGTTTCTTGAATTCTTGGTTGTGGGGCAGAGTTTTGGGCCGAAAACCGAATTGTCATCACGAGCGAAGCGAGGGATCTGCTTTTAAGCCTTTCTTCGAGCCAAGAGAGAAAAGCAGATGCCTCGCTGCGCTCGCCATGACAAGTCCAAAAGAATGTCGCATGGCTATACTGGAAGGCAATGATACGCACGCTTCGCCCGCTTCCGGTCAAGAACATCAAGCTCGTCATCTTTGATCTGGATGGCACCCTGATCGATTCTGAACTCGACCTGGTGGCCGCGGTCAACGCCATGTTGCTTCACTACGGCCGCAAGGAGCTGCCCCTCGAGGTCATTGGCACCTACATCGGCGATGGCGCTCCCATGCTGATTCGCCGCGCCCTCGGCGATCCCGCCCATAGCGAGTTCCTGCAGGAGGCGCTCAACTATTTTCTGCTCTATTACCGCGAACACAAGCTCGACAACACGCGCCCCTACGACGGCATCAACAAGATGCTCCAGCAGGCCAGGCAGGGCGACGGCGTGCCGCGCAAGTTGGCGGTGCTTACCAATAAGCCGGTGCGAGTGTCGCGCGACATTCTGGCCGGGCTGGGACTCGCCGATTTTTTCACCCAGGTTTACGGAGGCAACAGTTTCGAGACCAAGAAGCCCGACCCCCTCGGCGCCAACACCCTGATGCGCGAAGCGGGCGCGGTTCCCGGCGAAACCGTGATGGTCGGCGACTCCGGAGTGGACGTGCTCACCGCCCGCAATGCGGGGCTATGGAGCGTGGGAGTGAACTACGGATTTGCGCCGCAGACGTTGCAGCAGGTCCCTCCCGACGTGCTGGTGGATACGCCGGCCGAGTTGGCCCGTGTCTTAACCGTGAGCGAGACGGCGAAACCGAAGGCGTGAAGACTCACCCCCAGCTACTCTCGATCGGTCAAGTAGGTTCGGCTGATGCGATCATGCCAGCAGAGGGAATCCACATCAACCAAGGCCCAGAGCAAGCCCATAACGAAGGAAGCCATGGAGAAATAGAGGGCCATCACGCGCTGGCGACGCTTACGCCGGCACGGCGATTTTCCGTTAAAGGTGCTGAGGCGAATGCTGGCTATTCGCATTCCGGCAGTGGCCCCGCCATAAACCAGCAGCAGGTACTGATAGACGGCCCACAGCAGTAGCGGCAGCGTGGCCGCGGTCACTAGCACGGGCTTGCTGAAGGTTAGCTTGGGCAGCATCTTGTAACTCACGGCTGCGAAGACGGCCGTGCCTGCCGCGACGAGCAGACAATCCAGCAAGCCCGCGTACAGGCGGTGCGCCCTGCCGGCAGCCCGGAAAGGTAGCTCCACGTTGTCGGCGTGGACCGCGATGACGGGTTGCGTAGCCGGTCCGAATTGCAATCCGTCGAGGAAAGGCGTGGTGGGCAACGCTTCCAGTTCCTCCGGCACATCCAGGATGCGCGGCTGTTCCAGCAGGACCGGATCGGCCAGACGGTGCATCTCCGAGGCCCCCGTCGCCTGGCGGGGGAAGGCGATCACTTTGCGCTGGGCTCTGGGGCGCGGCAGAGGAGGTGGAGGCGGTTCACGATCAGTGTCAACCAGCACCGCCGGGAGAGTTGGCGGTTGATTCTCTGCCGGCAATTCTGGAAGCGCTGGGGATTCCGTGGGCGATTCTTCTGATTCCGCAGCGACGGCGTCCGGTGCAAGATCGCAGGTCTCGAAACTGGCAACTTCGGTTGCGGACGTTTGCTCAGCGCTGGTTTGCTCAGGGCCCGCAATGCCGGCAGCAACCAACTGTTCCACCTGCTCCGAGTCCGCCGGCGGGTTGCTTACTGAGCTGGACACATCGTGCTCAAGAGGAGGGAAGGGAAAGCGCATGCTAAACGCTCCCTCGATACGGCGCCCGCGGCGTGTGCGATAGCCGGCCACGCGGGCGTGAATCTCCTTCCTCCAGATGTCAGGGGCGGCGGTCCGCGATAAATCTCCGGACGCTTCAGAATGCAAGGCTTGCTGGTCGGTCATGTCGTGGCGCGACTATTCTTTCTTCCCGCTTCCTGGGCAATGCACACAACGTGTTTTGCATTCAAGAGCGCGGATGAATCAAATCATGAACGAAAATGAGAAAAAGAGGCCGTCGGCTCGCGTCCAGGAGACGTGGCAAGCTGAACACCGGATCGCCAGAATCGCGCAACCAGTGGACATCGAGCGGGTTTCGGAGAAAATCCAGAGCAGCGAGGAACCAGCGCACAGCGGATTGCGTTTTACCTCTCCGTAGGCAACGTGCTAAGTTGCAAGGTTCTGCTCAATTCAACCGAACCCGGTGAGGGGACGCCCGCTTCTCGATGATTGCCCGCACTCGAATGATTATCACGGCGCTGGTGGCATGTCACCTGTTTCTGCAGCCTGGCATGTTAACCAGCCAGTTGCGTCCGCCCGAGCCGCCCAATAATTCGGCGCAAGCTGCGCCACCGTCAGGTCCGTCGGCTGCAGCTTCGGCCCCTGAAACTCCTGTCGGACCGCAATTGCCGAACGACTCAACCTCGGATGTTGGGCCTGCGCAGCAACTTCCGCCGGGCAAGCCCGGAGTCACGGTGAAAACCGATACCGGCCAGGAAGACAAACAAACCGAAGACATCATTCAGCAAGAAATTCAGTCGGGCGGCAACCAGCAGGAGTTGGGACCTCCGCGTCCATCCATGAACGTGGCCCTGGGCCGGGATGAAGTGCTGATTCGCGGCGACCAACAGGAGAAGAACCAGGACATCTATACGGCGACCGGCCACGTTGTGATGCGCTTCCGCACCTACACGCTGCACGCCGACCGGGTGACTTACGATTCCACCACGGGGCAGGTCACGGCCAACGGACACGTGGTCTTCGATGGGGGCGCCCACAACGAACACCTGGTGGGCACCCACGCCACCTACGACGTCAGCCGTGACACGGGAACGTTTTACGACGTAGTCGGATCGACCGGGGTCAAGGTCAAGACCAAAGACATGTTCCTTACTTCCTCGACTCCTTTCTTCTTCACGGGAAAGGTCGTGGACAAGCTCGGCCCCGACCATTACCGGGTCAACCACGGCTACGTCACCTCCTGCCAGTTACCGAAACCCAAGTGGCAGTTCGACTCCCAGACGGCATTCGTGGAAGTGGGCGCCGAAGCCACTATGCATCACGCCATCTTGCGTGTCCAAGGCATTCCCGTTTTCTATTTTCCGTGGGTGGAGCACCCCGTCGATAACCTGGGGCGGCAGACTGGCTTTCTGATGCCCCTTTTTGGGCAGTCGAGCACCCGGGGCACCATCCTGGGAGACGCGTTCTACTGGGCCATTAATCGCAGCAATGACGCCACCATTGGCGCCTCCCTTTACTCCGCGCGGGGATGGGCGCAACACGGGGTCTTTCGCTCAGTCGGCTATAAGTACCAGTTCAGGGCCGAATATTTCGGAGTGATTGACGAGCAAGGCGCCCCCAGCGGGCAACCGAACCCGGGGCAGAAGCAGGGAGGCCAGGAACTGCGAGCGAACGGATCGATCGAGCTGCCGGAGGGTTTTCGCGGGGTGCTCTCGGTTGACTATCTCAGCTCGTATTTGTTTCGCGCGGCGTTCGCCGAAGGTTTTGCCCTGCAATCCATCGATTCGGAGGTCCGCTCCTACGGATTTCTCAGCAAGAATTGGAATGGATACGCCCTAGGCATCGTGGCCGGGCTCTATCAGTCCTACCAGAGCACGAATCCGGGAGAGGTGATCGATATCGCCCACACTCCCACGCTCGAGTTTTCCTCGGTGGAACGCCCTTTCAGCCGCTCCAATCTGGTATATGCCTACGATATAGCTGCGGATGGCATTTCCCGGTCCGAGGTGGGATTTGAAACCGCGCCGGTGGTCGGCCGCATCGACGCCCATCCCTACATTTCCCTGCCTACGTTTCTTCACGGCTGGACCTTTCGACCGGAGGCCGGGGTGCGCGAGACCTATTACACCCAGAGGCTGCAGAGCGGAGGCGAGGCGGCGGTGGGGAGGGCGATCAGCGATCCCATCAACCGCAATGTTCTCGCCGCAGCGATGGAGATCAGGCCACCGACGCTATCGAAGATCTTCGATCGCAAACTCTTTGGCTACGCGATAAAGCACACCATCGAACCGCAGGTTGTCTATCGCTACCAGACGGGCATCGACAACTTCAGCCAGATCATCCGTTTCGACCAGCGCGATATTCTGGCCGATACCAATGAAGTGGAATACGGCGTGGTCAACCGGCTCTTCGCCAAGAAAACGAAGTCGCCAGCCGAGTGTTTTCACCATCCCAAATACGCCCTGCTGTCCGAACAGAAAGAAATCGCGGCCACAAAGACGACCAAAGCGCAGCCCGGTACCTGCGATGACAAGCAAGGTCCGGCGCGTGAAGTCGTCACCTGGGAACTCGCGCAGAAGTATTTCTTCGATCCGACTTTCGGCGGAGCGTTAGTACCCGGTCAGCGTAATGTGTTCGACAGCAGCGTAGATTTTACCGGCATTGCGTTTCTCACGGGACCGCGCCGCTTTTCGCCCGTCATCTCCCGTCTCCGGGTGCAAGATGCCAAAACGGACGTCTCCTGGGCCGTGGATTATGACCCGCTGCTGCATCAGCTGAATGCCAGCACCCTCTTTGTGGGCCGAAGGATTGGCGAGAGTGGCAAGTGGTACGTCGCGGGTGGGCAAACCTATATGCGTGAGCCCGCGGAAACCGTCCCGATTGCCGGTCAACCAACGCTCGGCCTCAGCATCTACAACCAGTACCGCGTCATGGCGCAGTACGGGAACGTTGCCATGAGGGGGTTGAGTGGCGCGGTAGGTATCGCCGTGGATGACCGTCTCAATTACGTGCAGGCGGCCACCGTACAGAGCAACTACAACTGGGACTGCTGTGGCGTGGCCTTCGAATATTCGCGCTGGGCCTATGCCCCCACCATCAGCCGGGAGAACAGTTATCGCTTCTCGTTCAGCCTTTCCAACATTGGAACCTTCGGCACCATCCGGCGGCTGCAAAGACTGTATTAGCTCGCGACCTTCTGTTCCCCCGGCAGTGTCTTACAATTGAGGGATGTCGGTGGTGAATTCCAACCTTCCAGTCGAGGCCGGAGATCTTGCGGCCAAGTCTCGAGTTCTGGTGGAACACTTGCATTCCCTCGGGCGATTGCTGGTGGCCTATTCCGGTGGAGTGGATTCCGGATTCCTGGCGTGGGCGGCGCACCGCGAACTGGGCGCCGACATGTTGGCGATGCTGGCCGACTCCCCCAGCCTGGCGCGCTGGCACATGCGCGATGCCGTTGCCTTCGCCGACGAACACAACATCCCGCTGCGCGTGGTTGCCACCGAAGAAATGGAGCGCCCCGACTATCTGCGCAATGATGGCGCGCGTTGCTATCACTGCAAAGACGAACTGTTCACCGTCATGGAAGAGCGGCGGCGAGGTTTGGGGTTCGATGCCATTGCCTACGGCGTGAACCTCGACGACCAGGACGATTTCCGGCCCGGCCAGCAGGCAGCCCGTCAGCACCATGTGGCCGCGCCTTTGCTGGCCGCCGGATTGACCAAGGCGGACATCCGGCAACTGGCCTCGCAAGCCGGCTTGCGTATCTGGGACAAACCTGCATCGGCGTGCCTGTCATCCCGCATCGAGTACGGGCGCGGGGTCACCCGGGAGGCGCTGTCGGCGGTCGAGCAGGGCGAAGATGCGCTGCGGGAACTTGGTTTCCGCCAGGTGCGGGTACGCCACCACGGCGAAATAGCGCGGATCGAGATCGCGCGGGAAGAATTGTCGCGGGCCATGACCATGGAAATGGCGGCCGAGTTCACGCGGATCTTCAAGGCGCTGGGGTTTACCTACGTGACGCTCGATCTCGAAGGCTTTCGCTCGGGCTCGATGAATGCTGTGCTGGCGGTGGGCACGCTGCTGAAAGTTGCGGGGAAGGATTGAAATCGGAGAACGAGCACATGGAACGGCAACGTTTCGGACTTAAGGAACATGGAATGCATTGTTAGTATCAGTTTTTTTATCTGCTCCCCGTCCGACTTGCCGCTGGGCCTCGGGCGGGGTTATTTATTTAAGGGGTTTCCCCATCTCCCGTTCTCGCCGCGGATGCTGGGAATGCGCTCGCCATGAGATAATCAAGTCTTAGGTTACCTCGAAGGTGGTTTTTATTTTGCCCTTGCGACTGGCTGTCTTGTTGCTGTTGTTCTGCGCCGGGTGTTCGGCGCAGTCGAAATCCCCCGTTCCTGCGGACGTGGCCCAAAAGGTGCAGCGCCAGGTCCGGTCCTATTTCAATATGCCTCCCGATGTGGACATCAAGCTGGGACCGCTGACGCCAAGCGAGTTTCCCAACTATGACAACCTCACCATCACCTTAAGTCATGGAGGAAAGTCGCAAGCCGTTGACTTCATTCTTTCGAAAGACGGCAGCAGCCTGATTCGCATAACCAGGATGGACCTGACCAAGGACCCCTATGCCGACACCATGAAGAAGATCGACGTAGCCGGCCGTCCGGTGCGGGGAAATCCGGACGCCAAGGTCACCATCGTGAACTACGACGACTTCGAGTGTCCGTTCTGTTCTCGCATGCACAGCACCCTCATGAGCGAGATCCTGCCGCAATATGGCGACAAGATAAGGATCATCTACAAAGACTATCCGCTGTCCATGCATCCCTGGGCGGTACACGCCGCCAACGATGCCAACTGCCTGGCCAAAGAGAGCGGCAAGGGCTATTGGGAGTTCGCCGATTACGTGCACGCCAATCAGCATGCCATCAGCGGCGCGCAGAAGAACGTGCAACAGTCTTTCGGCGAATTGGACCGCATCACGTTGGACATCGGCAAAAAGAATGGGGCCGATGCCAACCGGTTGCAGGCGTGCGTGAAGGCCCAAGCGGACGGCGCGGTGAAGTCCTCGATGGCCGAGGGTGACTCGGTGGGAGTGAATGCGACCCCAACCATGTTTGTCAACGGCGAACGGCTGGAAGGGGCATTGGACACTGACCAGGTGAGAGCGGCCTTGGACCAGCAGTTGCTGGCGGCGGGAGTGAAGCCACCCGCGCCGGCGCCGGCCCCAGCATCGCCGCCAGCGACCAGCAAATAGGATGCGAGGCAGCACATGAAGATGCGGTGTTGCGCAAAATCAAGCCTGTAGGGCGGAATTGCTTTTAACCCCAGGCGTACCGGGGTCCCCAGTTCGCGCCCCGCCGCGGCGGGCGAAATGGGGTGGTCACAAGGAGCGGAGTTTGAAATTGAAACCCAAGAGTGTGGCGATGATAGCCACCCTGTCGATGGCTGTTATTGCGCTGCTGTCGAGCGTGAGCTGTTCCGGAAAACAGGAAGGCGCAGACGAAATGGCGCGGGTGAACGGCCACAAGATTACCCGCACCGAAGTGGGGAAGTATTTCGACAACCAGACTGCCGAGTCGCCGCAAAAGCCCAGCCAGGAACAGGCGGATAGTTTGCGGCTGAGCATTCTGCGCGAGCTCATCGATAACGAAATCCTGATGCAGCGCGCGGAAAAGCTGGGTCTGCTGGCTACCGATGAGGAAGTCAACAGCAAGCTGGCGGAAATCAAAGCGCCCTATACGCAGGAGGAATTCGACAAACGGTTGAAGGAGCGCAATCTCACGCTCGACGATTTCAAGCGCGACCTGCGCCGCTCCATCACCGTGGACAAGGTGCTCAACAAGGAAGTCACCTCGAAGATCAACATTACCGACGATGACATTACCAGCTACTACACCCAGCACAAGGCCGAGTTCAACCTGATCGAGCCGCAGTACCGCCTGGCGCAGGTCCTGGTGACGACCCAGCCCAACCCGCAAGTGAAAAGCATGAAGGCGCAGAACGAGGGCGACGCGCGCAAGAAGATCCAGATGATCGCCAATCGCCTGGATAGCGGCGAGGACTTCGCCACCGCAGCCATGAACTACTCGGAGCAGCCGGAGACCTCGCAGAACGGCGGCGACCTGGGTTTCGTTCCGGAATCGTCGCTGAAGGCGGACCGCACCGCCTATGATGCGATCAACAAGCTGAAGCCCGGACAATACACGGCAGTGCTGCCGGTGGCCGATCCCAACAGCCATCAGATTTACGGCTTCCGCATCGTCAAGCTCATCAGCAAGGAGATTGCCGGTCAGCGTGAGCTCAAGGACCCGCGCGTGCAACAAGCCATACGAGAGCAGCTGCGTGACCGCCGCGAGCAGTTGCTGAAGGCGGCGTACTACGAATCCATCCGCGACAAGGCCTCGGTGGAGAATTACTTTGCCGATGAAATTTTGAAGAAGGCGGCAACCATGAAGTAGTTGCGCGATATCGACCCAAGAATAGCGGGGGCGACGAGCTTCCGCTTTTTTGACGCTGAGATGTCCTGCGCTATTCGATGATGGCCAGGGTGTCGCCCGCGTTCACGATGGAGCCTTCCGCGGTCAGGATCTTCTGTACCCTGCCATCCTTGGGCGACTTCATCTCGTTCTGCATCTTCATGGCTTCCATCACGACGATGCCCTGGCCGGCCTTCACTTCATCGTTCTCGTTGACTAGGATGCGGACGATCTTACCCGGCATGGGCGCCTTGAGCTTCTGCGGCCCGGCCTCGGCGCCGCCGACAGCGCGGCGAGTCCGCAAAGAGCGCGGGTCCTGGACATCCACGGCATAACGGGCGCTGCCAATCACCATGTGCAGCTCGCCTTGCAGCGAGCGCTCGCGTTTGATCTCGTAGGCTTTGGCGCCGACCAGCACCGAGAGCACGTCGCGGGCGGTGAGCGCGGCGTCCACTTCAATTTCCTGGCCGTCCACCTTGCACAGCCAGGTCTTGTCGCCGCGCCTCAGCTCCACTTGCTGCGTTTTGCCGTCTACCACTACGTCGTTGGTCATGTTTTAGCAATCAGCAATCAGCTTGTTATAGCAGGTGTCGCACCAGCTCACGATTTGCTTCTAACAACAGGGAGATCGCGTCTCGCAGGTTTTCGCGCGCTTCGCCCAGGGTATCGCCTTCCGAGATTGCGCCCGGCAATTCCTCCACGTAGGCGACGTAACCACCGCCCTCGGATTCGGATACTTCCTCAAAAACAGCGGTCAGCACCATTTCCATAAATTTCTCCGCGTTGATTATAGGTGAATGACAATCATCCTTCCCGCACGGCTTCGACGCGGGCGGCGCGCCGCCAATTCGAGGCTGGCGGCGGAGCGGCGTTGCCGTTCATCTGAGCGGCGCCGTTGGCTCCCGGCAATGTCGCTTTGGGTTCCAGGCTCGCAAAAATCGCCGCGCCAATGGCCGCCACAATCGGACGCCGCGGGTCCGTCTCATTGCTGGGTTTGGCCAGCAGCCGATCCAGAAAGCCCGTGTCCAGGTTGCCGGCGCGGAAGTCGGGATCCATGAGAATGCGGCGAAACAGCGAGATGTTGGTCTTGATGCCGCCCACGAAATATTCGTACAGAGCGCGCAGCAGGCGGTTGATCGCCTGCTCGCGGTCCTCGCCGTAACCGACCAGCTTGGCCAGCAGCGGATCGTATTCGATGGGTACGTTCCAGCCTTCATACATGCCACTATCCCGGCGGATGCCGGGTCCCGAAGGCGAAATCAATCGCGTGATCTGCCCCGGCGACGGAAAGAAATTGTTGTCAGGATCTTCGGCGTAAACGCGGCACTCGATAGCGTGCCCGCGCAGCCGGATGTCTTCCTGCCGGAACGGCAGCTTCTCGCCCGCGGCGACCCGCATCTGCAGGTGGACCAGATCCAGCCCAGTCACGAACTCGGTGACGGGATGCTCGACCTGCAGGCGGGTGTTCATCTCGAGGAAATAGAAGTTGCGCTGCGCATCCACCAGGAACTCGATGGTGCCGGCGTTGTAATAGTTGGCGGCCTTGGCCACGCGCACCGCGATCTCGCCCATGCGCCGGCGCATGTCTTGGTCCACGATCGGACAGGGCGACTCTTCCATCACCTTCTGATGGCGGCGCTGCACCGAACATTCGCGCTCGCCCAGGTAAACAACGTTGCCGTGCTCGTCGCCGAAGATCTGCATCTCGACGTGGCGCGGATTGATGATGTACTTCTCCAGGTACACTTCGTTGTCGCCGAAGGAGCGCTGGGCCTCGCTGCGCGCGTTCTCGTAGGCGGAGTGCAGTTCCCCGGCCGACTGCACCAGGCGCATGCCTTTGCCGCCGCCTCCGGCCGCCGCCTTCAGCATGACGGGATAGCCGATCTGCTCCGCCAGCCGTTCGGCGGCGTCGATGTCCAACCCGTGCTCCGAGCCGGGAACGAAGGGCACGCCGGCGCGTTTCATGTTCTGGCGGGCGCGCGTTTTCGAGCCCATCATCTCCATCGACTCCGGGCTGGGGCCGATGAACTTGAAACCATGGTCGGCGCAGGCCTTGGCGAAGCGGGCATTCTCAGAAAGGAAGCCGTAGCCGGGATGGATGGCCTCGGCCTGGCTGCGGCGCGCCACGTCGAGGATCTTGTCTACGTTGAGATAGGACTCGCTGGCCGTGGCGGGGCCGACATGGTAGGCGTAATCGGCTTTGAGGACGTGCAGCGCCTTGCGGTCCACGTCGGAGAAGACCACGACCGACTCGATGCCCATCTCGCGGCAGGCGCGAATGATGCGTACCGCAATTTCACCGCGATTGGCGATCAGGACTCGTTTGAACATGACTGGCGCTAAGCCGCAACTTCATGGAATAGTGCCGGGACCGAGGCACAAGAAGGGCAGCCCACCCGCACACTCCACAGAAGAATGGATTGTACTGCATGGGCGGGCGGCGGGGAGGAGCGGCGTCACCGGGGTGTGTGATGGAGAGCGGCGAGTGCCGACAGTTCCGTTGCCAGCGTAAGCAGAAACGCCCCTCCGCGCGGAGGGGCGTTCAAGTTTCTGCTGCAACTGTGCCATCCTACTGCGGGTTTTCGGTGGTGACGATGCCCGAGGGACCGGCTTTCTCGGCCTTGGCCTTCTTGGTGGCCATGGTCTTGTCAACCCAGTCGTCGGCGGTCTTCAGATCGGCCTTGCGGGCCTCAGGATTGTCGCACTCGTACTCGGCGCGCTGGCGGTACAGCAGGTTCAGATAAGCCATGGCGTCGTCGTAGTCGGGCCGAAGCTGCAACGACTTCTGCAGGTTCTGGATACCGTTTTCCACCCTCTGCTCGTTCTTCGCCTGAAGCTCAGCGCACGCTTTCTTGTCCTTGAGTTCGTCCGTCGGCTTCATCCCGAGACTGGCGCGTACGGTCTGGTCGGGCTGGTAGGCCTGCATCCAGTCGATGACCGCCAGCGAATAGTAGCTCTCCGGATCCTTGGGATCGAGGTCAGCGACCTTCTGGTAATACTCCATGGCCTGATCGAACTTCTTCATGCCGAAGTACAGCGAGGCGATGCCTTTCAGGCTATTGACCTGCTGTTCTTTGGGTGGATTCTGGGCCAGGACCTGCTTAAAGACCTCGATGGCCTGCTCGGCGAAGCGATTGTTGTCGGGGGAGTCGGCGCCGGGAATGTATTGCTGGGCGTAGGCGGTGGCTAAATAAAGACGGGCCGTCACCAGGTTGGAATCCAGGTCCACCGCATTCTTGAAATGTTCGATCGCCGCTTCATATTTCGCATTCTTGTAGGCCTGAACGCCTTTGTTGAGCTGATCGCGCGCTCTCAGCTTGCTGCAGCCAAGGATTGAGAACAACGCAAGCAGGACCATAAGTAGCGTCAGTACTCGTCCGCTTTTGTTCATGTTTGGTATCACTCTCCGTTGCCGTAATTCGGGTTTCGAGGATGCACGGGGCTGTCGCTCAGCGACGCCCCGCTTCTCCAGCAGGAAGATGGCAGCCCGAATCAGGTTCCTAGTTCTTTACCCCTCAGGCGACCGCGGTGGCGGGGCGCGCAAAGGGGCCGCCGGGTTCCCCCCTCGGTGACGCGCAACCTCGGCGCGCCCGGAGGGCCCCGGCTCGCAAGTGGCTAACCGCCGGCTTCGATCTTGGCCGTGATCAGCCCAACTTTATCGACACCCGCTGCGTGGGCGATGTCGATGACTTGGGCCACATCATTGAAGGTCAGCTCCGGATCGGCCTTAACGAACATGACCTTTTCCGCGCGGGTCTTGAAGATGTCGTTGAGACGGCCTTCCAGATTCTCCCACGTGACGTCGTCCTGGTTGATCTTCAGCGCCGGCTTATCGCCGCCGCCTCTCAGTACCTGTACCACAATGGTGCGGTCGTTGCTGGGCGGTTGCGCCTTCTGGTCCTTGGGCGGCTGGGGAACCAGCGCGTCCAGACCTTTCGGAGTCAGCGGCGTGATCACCATGAAGATGATGAGCAGCACCAGCAAGACGTCAATCATTGGCGTTACGTTGATGTCGGCTCTGGGACCCTCGCCGGGCCCCCCCATTGCCATACTCATAAGGAACTCCCGTTACTGGGCGCCAGCGCCCGTGCTGGTACCGGTTGTGGGCGGCTTCTTCCCGGCGGCTCCAGTTTGTCTTTGTTCGGTCAACAGACCAACATCATCCACGCCGGCGGAGCGCACATTGTCCACCACGTCCACCACGGCGCCGTATTTGGCGCGAGCGTCGGCTTTGATAAAGACCCGCTTGTCCACTTTATTGGCCAGCCGGTCCTTCACTTTGGCGGTGAGCTGGTCCGCGGAAACCTTATCGGTGCCAAAGAAGATCTGCCCGTCACGCATGATGGCCACCAGCAAGGCATCTTCCTTGTCCGCGTCCTGCATGGGCACCGGGTTATTGACCTTGGCCATGTCCACGCTCACGCCCTTCTGCAACATGGGCGTGATGACCATGAAAATGATGAGCAACACCAGCATCACGTCCACCATGGGGGTGACGTTGATGTTGGAGTTGACCTTCTTGCCTTCGGCGCGTACTGAGATTCCCATAATCTTCAACCTCCTTCAGACCGGCCCCAGCGCCAAGCGATGACGCTGAGTTCCAGTTACCGGCGGACCGTGCGACGCTTGAGAAAATAGTCGATCAGCTCGCTGGAGCTGTTGTCCATTTCCACGTCGAAGGCTTCCACCTTGTTGGTGAAGTAGTTGAACATCATGACGGCCGGAATCGCGACGAATAGTCCGATAGCGGTGGTCACCAGCGCTTCCGAGATGCCGCCGGCGACGGCGCCCAAGCCGGTCGCTTTCTGGGTGGAAATCTCCTTGAAGGCGTTGAGAATGCCCACCACCGTGCCCAGCAAGCCAATGAAGGGAGCGGTGGAACCGATGGTGGCCAGGCCCCCCAGACCGCGCTTCAACTCGGCATGGACGATGGCTTCGGCACGCTCCAGAGCGCGCTGGGAAGCTTCGATCTGCTCGCCGGGGATGTCGTTGGAATCGCCGTGGGCCTTGAACTCCTGCAGGCCGGCGACCACGACCTTGGCCAGATGACTTTTCTTGTTGCGTTCGGCGACCCGGATGGCTTCCTCGATTTTGCCCTCACGCAGGGCGCCGGCCACGGCGGGAGCAAAGGCGCGCGACTGTTTGCGGGCCGCACTGTATGCCATGGCGCGGTCGATCATAACCCCAATCGACCAGCCCGACATAACGAACAGGATGAAGACAACAATCTTGGCCAAAATTCCCATCTGCTTCCAGAGGGAAATGGGATCCCAGCCTACGGCGGCTTCCTGGAAAATCCAGGCGGCAGCCGTCGGTACGTGGCTGAGAGTATAGGTGGCAAGGTTAGCTAGGAACATGGGTGGACTTTTCCTCCTCAGAACTTTGGTTACAGCCGACCAGCCTGCTGGCTATTGGTCGTGCAAGTGGTTCGAATCTCCGGAGCCTATTACTCGAAAACGATTTACGAGCTTTTGACCAGTTCACAATCTACAAAACCAAGAAAACCATGCCTGGACTGCATTCCGCCAATGCGCGGGTCCGGCAGCGAGTTAGATGCGCGGAAGGCTCATCCGCACATTCGTCTAACCACCCGCCAGCGAGAAAATTACGTTGACCGTGGTATCGACTTCCACGGGCTCGCCATTGAGGTAGTAAGGCTTGTACCTCCATTGCTTTACGGCATCCAGCGCCGCGCCCGTGAGCATGGGGTGGCCGCTGACTACGCGCAGGTTCTGAATAGCGCCATCTTTGCCGATCAGGGCCTGCAGCACGACCGTCCCTTGAATACGGGCCTGGCGGGCCAGTGCCGGATAGGTAGGCGTCACCTTGCGGATCAACAATCCCTGCGAAACGCCCTGGGATACGCGCACCCGCTGCGGGGCGGCCTTGGGAATGGCCACGGGCGTGGAACTGAGCATTCCGCCCAGAACACCACCCATGCTGCCCCCGGGTACGCCGCCCGGTACGCCGCCCACTACGCCAGCGACTCCGGTGGACGGCGGTTGATCTTCCTCTTTTATCATCTGAATCTTTTTCGGAATGGCGGTGGGTGTCCGCAACTGGCCGTTGTCCAGCTCGCTTTGGATCCTCTTCACAATATGTACTTCAGCGGCCGGTGGTGGTGGCGGCGGGGGTGGAGGCGGTGGCGCAACCAGGAAGGTCATCAGTTGCTGCCGGGGCAAGGCCTCGGTGAAAATTAAGGGCAACAACACCAGAACGCCAATCAGCAGGAGTTGGAGCACAAACGAGAGTAAGGTAGTTGTTCCGCGCTTGTTCTTGAACCTGCCGCCCGATTCTATAAGGCTGTCTTCAAACATAGACCGCTCTCCATCCAACACTTCAATTACTTAGACACCGGGTATCCGCTTTTTGCTCCCAGGTGGGCCGCCAACCGTTCCTAACTTCGTAGCCGGCGGAGCTTCGCTGGGCCTTCGGGCCGGCTGCCTCAGCAGGGCGAACCGAAGTATACACCCCCCTAGGCTTTGACCTTCACCTTTTCCCGCGACTTGTCCCGGGCCGAGGACAAACGCTGCACGGCCGACCGGCCGGCCCGCTTGGCCCGCCAGTCCTGATAGGCGACCAGCATCGGCGCCGCCACCGCGATCGACGAGTAGGTCCCGATCAGGATTCCAATCACCAGGGCCAGAGAAAATCCCCGCAGCACCTCGCCGCCGAAAATGTACAAGGAAAGCACGGTCAGAAAGGTGAGGCCGGAGGTAAGAATGGTCCGGCTCAGGGTCTGGTTGATGCTCTTGTTGACGATGTCGGCCAGGGGCTCGCGGCGCAGCAGCTTAATATTTTCGCGTATGCGATCGAAGACGACGATGGTGTCGTTCATCGAATAGCCGATCAGCGTGAGGATGGCGGCAATCACCGTCAAGCTGATTTCCTTGTCCAGCAGCGAGAAGAAGCCCACGGTGATAATGGTGTCGTGGAGGCAGGCGACCACCGCGCCCACGCCATAAATCATCTCGAAACGGAACCATAGGTAAACCAGCATTCCAGCCAACGAATAAAGCGTGGCTAAGATGGCCTGCTTGCGAAGCTGCGAGCCCACCTGCGGGCCCACAATCTCCACGTTGCGCACCACGAAGTTGGAGGCGTAGAAGTCCTGCTGCAGCGCGCTGAGCACCTCGGGAGGAACGATGCCGCGCAGCTCATCGACGGAAGTCAGAATGCCGCCGCGCTCCTTGTTGCGGAAATCCTCAATCTGTTGGGCGATGGTCTCGTACTTGGGGGCGGCGTCCACGCCCACGTGCAGCGGATCTTTTTGCAGCAGAGACTGCTGCAAGCTGGGCGCGCCGGTGTTATTCAGGTCCTGCTTGCCTTCGGCGACCGGGTTACGCGCCTGCAAGGCATGAATGATGGTGTTCTTGCCCTGGTCGAGCGCGGCCTCGCTGGTTTCCTGGATGCCCAGGTCCACCAGCACTTCATTGTCGGAGGTTGGACCGAAGCGCTGGATGCGGGGATCGTGCAGCCCGGCGCGGTTCATGTCGTTACGAATCTGGTCCAGATCGGGCGTCTGCGCGAACTTGACGTAAACCAGCGTGCCGCCGCGGAACTCCACCCCTAGCGGGATGTGGTGCCAGAACAACATGGAACAGATTCCGGCGACGCTGAACACCAGCGAGAAGGCAAGGAAATACCACTTCTTGCCGAGAAAGTCGATATTGGTATTGCGAAATAACTCCACCGCTAGCCCCTTAAATGCTCAATGGCTCGCCACGCTGATGGCGACTGAGAATGAACTCGAAGATCACCCGCGATACGAACACCGCGGTGAACAGGTTGGCCGCCAGACCGAAGCTGAGGGTCACCGCAAATCCCTTCACCGGACCGGTTCCGAACAGGAACAGGATAACGGCGGACACGATCGTGGTCACGTGGGTATCGATAATGGTCGTCCAGGCGTGAGCGAAACCCTGTTCCACCGCCGAGGAAGGCGTCTTGCCATGCCGCAACTCCTCGCGAATACGCTCGAAGATCAGGACGTTGGAGTCCACGCCCATGCCGACGGTCAGGATCACACCCGCAATTCCCGGCAAGGTCAAAGTGGCTCCGCTGTAGCCGAGGAACCCCAACAGGATCACCAGGTTCAGGACCAGGCCCAGGTCGGCGTTGATGCCGGCCGCGTGGTAGTAGAAGAGCATAAAGATCAGCACCGCGACCATGCCGATGACCGCTGCCCGCACACCCTCGCGGATGGAATCGGCGCCCAGCGATGGCCCCACCGTGACCTCTTGCAGATACTTGATTCCCGCCGGCAGCGCGCCGGAGCGCAGCGTCAGCGCCAGGTCCTGGGTTTCCTCCGGACTGAAGGAGCCGGTAATGCGCCCCTGATCGTGGATTTGCTCCTGGATGGTGGCCACCGACTTCACTTTGTTGTCGAGCACCACCGCCAGCTTGTCGCCTACGTGGGCCGCGGTAAACGCGGCGAAGCGCCGTCCGCCGTCTCCGGTAAGAGTGAAATTGACATCGGGACGGCCATTCTCATCGCGGCCAGAATCGGCGGAACGCAGGTCGGCGCCGCTCACCGCCGACGAGCGGCTGATGAGCCAGTACACCTCAGCAGCCTCCTCAGGATTCTGCGCGTGTGGAGTGGTGCCTTTCATCAGGAGGGTGTCGGGCGGAAGCACGCCGCCGTTGTCCTGCATGGCCGCCTGCTCGTTGGGATAGGGCCCCTTGACCGCCTGCCGGATCTCCAGCATGGCGGTGGACTGCATGATCTCTTTCACGCGGGCCGGATCGTCCACCCCCGGCAACTGCACCAGGATCTGATAGTCGCCCAGTCCGTGCTCCTGGATCACCGGCTCGGAGACGCCGAGCTGGTCGATTCGGTTGCGGATGGTTTCGATGGCCTGCTGCACCGCTTTCTTCCTGGTGTCGTTGGCCACCGAGTTCTTCATGGCCAGGGTGTAGCCGTTCTCGGCGCCCGAGGCGAGATCGTAGTCGCCCAGTTTCTCGTTGACGATGCGCCGCAGCTCCGAGGATGACTCCGGCGGCACGCCCTTGATCTGGACCAGTTCAGGGTGGTTCTGCGGATCGGGCTTGGAGATTTCCCCGAAGGCGACGTTGGCGCTCTTGAGGGCGTCCTTCAGGCGCTCGACCGCACGGTCGCTGTCGGCGTTGATGGCGTCGTTCACCTGCACCTGCAGAATCAGGTGGGTGCCACCCTTCAGGTCAAGGCCCAGGTGGATGCGCTTCTGCACCGCAGACCGCAGGCCCTCAGCCGTGACACTGCCGGGGATGCCGATGATGCCGATGAGAAAGAAGATCAGCACCGCAACGATCAAAACTGTTTTGAGGAGGAGATTCTTGTTCATGAGAGACTGCAACCCTTAGGACTTGGCATGGTCCTCCGCGGTCGTCAAGGTGACGATGGAGGAGCGGGCAACTTCAATCTTAATGTTGTCCGGGGGAACCCGCAGGACGACCGCATCATCCTTAACGGACATGATAACGCCGACTAGGCCGCCGCTGGTGACTACCCGGTCGCCGGACTTGATTTGCTGCAGCATCGCCTGCCATTTCTTCTGCTTGCGCTGCTGCGGCATGATCAAAAGAACATAGAAGATGGCGAAGATGGCAACCATCATCAGGATCGGGGTGGAGCCGCCGATGCCTTGCGCGAACATACCTGCCAGTGTGGCCATTTTGCCTTCGACTTTCCAGAAAACTTAGGCTAAAGAGCCTGTGTGCAGACTCGTTTTGAGTCGGCACGGTGGAACGATTGCGCAAACTCCAGCCCCGCAGGGGCGGAATTGCTTTTAGCCCAGGGCGTAAGCCCTGGGTAAGGTGCAAAAAAAGAATCCACGAGTCCCTTCAGGGACGGCACAAATTCCAGCGGAACCCCGGGGATGCCACCTGCCAGCGTACCGACGCGACGTCAGGGACGCAGCCCTGATTTTTCTATTATCGCGCTTTTGCCGGGGACCTGAACAGCGAAGGCTGCTAAGGAACACTCAGCTTTCCGGGGTCCCCAAGCCGTGCCCCGCCGCGGCGGGCGGATTGGGGTGGTAAATGCGGTGGCCGGACGCCAGAAAGAAAATTCGCGACTTCCCCAAGTATTATAGCTTGCCGCACCTTACGCATGGTGTCAAGGTAATATGCCAGATTGTGGACGGTGTTCAGCACCTGTGCAAGCAGTTCATTGGAGGCATACAGGTGCCGCAGGTAGGCCCGTGAATAGCGCGCGCAGACCCGGCAAGCGCAGTTGGGGTCGAGCGGACCATCGTCTGCGGCGTAGCGCGCGTTCTTGATGGTAAGCCGCCCTTCCGAGGTGAAGAGCAGCCCGTGACGCGCCGCCCGCGTGGGCAGCACGCAGTCCATCATGTCCACACCCATGCCGACGTAGTGCACAATCTCTTCCGGAGTGCCCACCCCCATCAGGTAGCGCGGCTTGTCTTCCGGCAGAAACCGCATGGCTGCGTCCACCATTTCGTAGGTCATGGAGCGCGGTTCGCCCACGCTCAAGCCGCCAATCGCGTAGCCGGGAAAATCAAGCTCCACGGTCCGCTTCGCTGACTCGCGACGCAGATCGGGAAACATCCCACCCTGCACGATGCCGAACAACGTCTGGGTCTCAGCTCCGCTTTGAAGGGGCACGGCTTCAGCCGTGCCGTTTAGCTCCCCATTAAATTCTCCCGCGGACTTCAGTCCGCGCGAAAACCAAGGCACCTCGTGTTTGTGATCTTCGAAATACTTTTTGCTGCGCGCCGCCCAGCGCAGCGTCATCTCCATCGACGCCTGAGTGCGCGCGTACTCCGCCGGATGCTCGGTGCACTCGTCGAACGCCATGATGATGTCGGCGCCCAGAGCGATCTGGGCGGCAATGGCGCTCTCCGGACTGAAGAAATGCGACGAGCCGTCAAGGTGCGAACGAAACGCCACGCCCTCTTCGGTCACCTTGCGCAGATCGCTGAGACTGAACACCTGAAAGCCGCCGGAATCGGTGAGGATGGGATGGTCCCACGCCATGAACTTCTGCACCCCGCCGAGTTGGCGCACCACCTCCACGCCGGGCCGCAGATACAGATGGTAGGTATTGTTCAGCAGGATTTGCACGCCGAGCTCTTCCAGCGTGTCCTGGGGTACGCCCTTGACCGTGGCCAGCGTTCCCACCGGCATAAAGACTGGGGTCTGGACTTCACCGTGCGGCGTGAAGAAGCGCCCGGCGCGGGCGGCGCCATCGCGGGCTTCGACCTGGAAGCGAAAAGACATCGCAGACGATTGTAGCGAGTATTTTTCACCACGGAGGCACGGAGAACACAGTTACTGGACAAAAACTGGCGTCAAACAACTACATTTTCAACTGGCCGCCGTGGACTGGCTCGGGCCGTCAACGTCGGATAGCCGATGTAAAAAACAAAAGTTGGCTGCCACGCGGCGTCACCTATGACTTCACCTAGCAGCTCGGCCCGCCGCGCCGGTTTTCCCAACGCCTTCTCGTGGTCGATCATCTCCACTGCCTCATTGCAGGGCCGACCGGCCAAGCCACGAGCAGTGGCCAGCAAGTGCGCCCGCTGCCAAATTCGCCCTGCGCGTAAACAGTGTTCGCGGTCGTAACGATCGCGCACCGCAATGATGCCGATCAGGGGCGCACTCAGCATCAGATTCGAATACCCGCCCATTGCTCCCCGCGACGCAGCCCATTTCAGCATCCACAGGGGCATCATCTTGGCAATCCCGGTCGCGATTGGCGGCAGCCCGAAGGCATCAATCGAAAGGCCATCGCGATATTTCTGGACCTCACTCCAGTTGATCCGAATCCAGCGATCGCTACCACGCTCTACCTCCGGGTCGGAATAGATTTCGGAGTTCGCCGCAGAGCTTATGTCCACGATCTTTTTTCGGTCTGCATCGGCAGTTAAGAGAAAAATTTTAATGTCTGGTTCGTCGCTTGCCAAGAGGCCCAGAGTGTCGAGAACCTGGGGCGGGATCGGTTTCTGCGGGAGGTAGGCACCGCGATTCGTATGGCGCCGTGGGATCGCATCGTAAAGCTCGCTGTCCTCGCGAGTGCCCGTGGCCAGATCTATGCGCGCCACAAGCTCCGGCTTGGGATCGGTGGGAATCGGCCCAAGCTTTCCGGGAACGAGTGTGACCGTGGCGGCGTAGCCATTGGCAGCTGCAGCCAGCATCAGGTTCTCTAGAGCGCAACCCATCCCGATGTGCTCTTCCCGCAGATAGGGATCGAGCGCCCCAACGTTCCTCTGCGGGTCGATGTATAACTCGATGGACGAATTCGCTACCTTGAAAAGCCAAGGCTGTGTGTTGTGCGGACTTGCGGCTAGAATCGCCGCGCGCACCAGCGCGAGAGACGATCCATCATTCGAATCCTTGCGCCAATCCTTCCAGGGTTCGTAAGCCGGCCCTTCGCCGACGCTGAAGATACCCTGATCATAGGCGCGCCAGACTCCGCCACCCACCACGGCGACGGTAACAACTCCCGCGCCCTTCAAGAATGATCGGCGTTGCATTGAGCACCTCTCGCGTTGCTGGTCGCGAACCGCAACCACACTGCGCTGTCGACTTACGGGCCCTCTATATCCTATGACGTTGGCCACCCGCACGGTTATGGAAAAAACGACCTCTCGGCGCCGAGAAATGGGCACGTGTAATTACAATTCATGAATCACGCCTAATCCATTTGCTTGCTGGTGTGGCACTATAGTTTGCAACCCTCAATAGCTGGTTTTCATGGCCACACAAAAGACCTTCGACGGAGTTACGCTGCACGGCATGCCGGTGCGCATCGAGCTGCAATGGCCGTTTCATTCCTCGGGTGGAGGCAGCGACTGGTACGTGCTGCATGGCACGCTGCGCCTGGCCGACGGCGGTCCGCTGTACGCCGACATTGCGCTCAATCTGGCGCAGACCATTCGCGAGGTGCTGCCCTCGCTCGACAGCGACCTGGCGTTCTGGCTCGCCATCAACACCGCGCGCAAGGCGCTCGACGATAAGCAACTGGAGTTGCTGAAGTCGAGCAAGCGGCAACCGGTGCCGGTGTCGAGCCGCTGCTACAGCCTTCGCGACAAGCATTTCCGCTTCTGGCAGGCCACGCCGCAACAGGTGGAAGAGTTTGTGGCGCGCAAAGTTTTCTGGTTGAGCAGCGCGCAGCGGTGATGATCGCCGATCCATGCGACGCACAGTATCTGGGCGCCGCCGATCCCAACCTGGTGGACAAACTGCTGGGCGCGGCCAACGATCTGGCGGTGCGCGGCATGGTCGAGCTGGCCGGCGATTACGCTCGCGCGACCGATGGATTGCTGGCGCAAGCCCAGGCGTTTCATTCAGCCAAAGATCGCGCCCTGGAAGAGCTGCACGCCAAGCACGCCTTTGAGCGGGCCTAGGGAACCCGCATTAGAGATAGGTAAGCGCTCTACGCCGCTACTGCCGTCCTCCGCGCCTCCATGCCGTCCAACGCGTGCCACAGTGACTTCGCAGCGGTCTCGGCAGCATCCAGTGCAGCCTCGGCCTCTCCAGGATGAGCAGCAATCTCCGCGCTCAGCAGCTCATGCCAAACATGGGAGTGCTCCACGTCGGCGAACTGATGCAGCTTGAAGTAGCCGCAGGTCTTGGCATCGGCGCCGTAGCGTTGAGCCAGGCCATCCGCCTTCTCCTTGGCCACGCGCGGCACTTGCGACTCATACGCATAGAACGCGGCCAGCGCCTCCGCTGTCGAGCCCTCGCGCGCGACGCAGCGAAATTCGGCGATCAGCTCGCGCACTTCCGGCAGAGGTTCGCGTCCGCGCACTTCGTCGCGATCGGCGCCCATGCCTTCGGCAAAGTCGAGCCACAGCTCGCTGTGCGGGCGGCCTTCGATCTCCTCGTCGCACAGGTTGCGCAGCACGGCACGGCGCAGCTCGCCGTCTTCCAGACGCGAATGCAGCGCGCTCAAGTACGCCGGGAACGACGCGACATGATGGTAGTAGTCGGAGGCGTACTCCCGCAGGTCCTCGCGCGTCAGTTGGCCCGCGGTCCACGCCTTGTAATACGGATGGCAGAGGAGATCGTAACCAGCGATGCGCTCCTCGAGCGCGCTCAGAAAAGCCTGCAATTCCATGGTTCACCCCGCACAAGAATTCGGTTTAGGAAGTGAGAACACTATACGGGACGGACGGCAGCAGGCACAAGCGCGTAGAAGCAGCCAGGGCGACTGATAAAATTGGCTTACGGGTTACGTCTGTCCCAACCGGGGGAGCTTTTCTTTGCCGTTGCAATTCACCGAAACTTACGACGTGGTGGTGGTGGGCGCCGGTCATGCCGGTTGCGAAGCCGCCATGGCCGCGGCGCGCATGGGCCTGAAGACCGCGCTCTACACCCTCAACCTCGACCTGATCGCACAGATGTCGTGCAATCCCGCTGTCGGCGGCATCGCCAAGGGACATCTGGTGCGCGAGGTGGACGCCCTGGGCGGCATCATGGGCGAGGTGACGGATGCGGTCGGCATCCAGTTCCGCCTGTTGAACACTTCGCGCGGGCCGGCAGTGTGGTCTCCGCGGGCGCAGTGCGACAAGCAGCAGTACCGGCTGAAGATGCGCGAGCTGCTGGAATCGGAGCCCAACCTGCACATCAAGCAGGCGGAGGTGGCAGAACTAGTTGTCAGTAGTCAGTTGTCAGTTGTCAGCGAAGGCTCTCCACCGCATCCAGCAACGGACAACTCGAAACTGACAACTGACAACTGGCCACTGGCAACTGTTCTTGGGATAAAGCTGTGCGATGGACGCACCGTCTCCGCGCAAGCCGTCATCATCACCACCGGGACATTTCTCAACGGGCTCATCCACTGCGGCGAGCAGCAATATCCCGCTGGGCGCAGCGGCGAGCCCAACGCGGTATTGCTGGGCGAATCGCTGAAGGCGCTCGGCCTGCGCGGCTGCCGCCTGAAGACCGGCACGCCGCCGCGTCTCGACGGCCGCAGCATCGACTGGTCGAAGTTCAAAGTGCAGCCTGGCGACGACGATCCCACGCCCTTCAGCTTCCGCACCCGGCGGGTGGCGCACCACGACAAGCAGGTGCCATGCTACATCGCCTTCACCACCCCGGAGACGCACCGCATCATCCGCGAGAACGTGCACCGCTCGCCCATGTACAGCGGGCAGATCCAAAGTATCGGGCCAAGATATTGCCCGTCGATCGAAGACAAGATCGTCAAGTTTCCCGACAAGGAAACCCACCAGCTCTTCCTCGAGCCCGAGGGCCTGAAGACCCACGAGATTTACGTCAACGGCATGAGCACCTCGCTGCCCATCGACGTGCAGCTGGCCATCATCAAGTCCATTCCCGGCCTGGAGAGCGCCGAGATGCTGCGCCCGGGTTATGCCATCGAGTACGACTCCATCGACCCGACCGAGCTGCAGCGCACGCTGGAGACCAAGAAGATTGCGCGCCTGTTCCTGGCCGGCCAGATCAACGGCACCAGCGGCTACGAAGAAGCGGCGTGCCAGGGCATCATGGCGGGCATCAACGCAGCGCTGCAGGTGAAGGGCGAGCCGCCGCTCATCCTCGACCGCACCGAGGCCTACACCGCCATCCTTATCGACGATCTCATCAGCAAGGGGACGAACGAGCCTTACCGCATGTTCACCTCGCGGGCGGAGTTCCGCCTGCACCTGCGCATTGACAACGCCGACCGCCGGCTTACCCCGCACGGACGCCGCGTCGGCCTGATTAACGATGCTGCCTGGGCCGATCATCTGGCCAAGCAGGAGCGCATGCGGGCCATGCGCGATCTGCTGGAGAGCACCCGTGTAAGTGGGGAGATGCTGAACGCGCTAAGGAGAGAAGTTTCAAGTTTCGAGTTTCCAGTTTCAAGTGAAAGCACTCAGGGGGGCCAGCCTGAGGACCTTGACGCTGAAAAGCTGGAGGGCGTACTCGGCCTGACCCTGGCGCAAGTGTTAAAGCGTCCCGAGGTCCGGATCGAAGCGCTCGCGCCGCTGCTGGCGCGGCTGATGCCGGACTTCTTCGAACGGGAAGAAGTTGTCGGTTGCCAGTTGTCAGTTGTCAGCCACAGCCTAATGCCAGAACAACTGACAACTGACAACTGGCAACTGACAACTGATTTCCGCCTGCCGGCGGAAATCCGCAACGAACTGAAATCCGTCGAGACCGAGATCAAGTACTCCGGCTACCTTGACCAGCAGAGCAAGGCCATCGAACGCTTGAAGCGCTCCGAGCAGCGCCTCATTCCCGACTGGTTTAACTACGCCAGAGTGAGCGGCCTGTCGCGCGAGATGAACGAAAAACTGACGCGCGTCCGCCCCCGCACCCTGGGCCAGGCCAGCCGCATCCCGGGCGTCACGCCCGCCGCCGTATCTTTGATCAACGTGTACATCGAGATCCAGGCGCGCCAGCAGGCCGCCGCTTCCTCCCTCGGCTGATGACGACCGTGGACGTCGCCAGCAATGAATGCGGGTGAAGGCGGCAACTTGACCCTTCCAGGAGGAGAGCAAACCTGGCGCCAATCCCAGGGAACGGAGCACGCAGTCTGGCCACTTAAGTTGCAAGTCTTTGCACCCTCGATAATTTCGGCTCCATATTTTCCAACAAGTTACAGCGGAGACATAATTGCAACGATGAGCGTAAGGTCTGTCTCGGACTGCCGGAGGTTCTGTGTCGGATGGCAGGTTCGAGAGGGCCCGGCAACGAGCGTCTTGTAGGTTCGAACCCGCTCGTTGAGCAATACCGGCCCCATGAGCACCGTAAAGGTGTTCGAGTAAAGTTTCAATCTCGAGAATCAAGACTCTCAACTGCGGAGGATACAAACTTGAACAGGAAATTTGGATGGATGTTTTGCCTGCTGGCCCTCGCTCTGTGCGCCAGCAGTTTACCGGCAATGGCCGGTGTCGCCTACAATAATACGCTTCCCAACCCCTCCAATTGCTGCTCTGGCTGGACAATAGGCGGTTCGGGCTCCCTTGTCGGACTCGTCGAGGACGCCCAGATGTTCACGGTCGCCGCTGGGCAAGGTGGCACGGTCTCAGAGATTTCCGTAGATTTGGGATGGGCGGCGGGCGACAACGGGGCCTTTGTAGGTATATACACCAACTCAACTATTGACCCGGGAACGCCGGGAACGCTCGTTGGGAGCTTGATGGCTCTGCCCCCAGCCCTAACCTTCGGAACACCCTGTCCAGCTTGTGAGCTGAGTGTGTTCGGTAGCGGAGGTACTCTTATCGCCGGACAACAGTATTTTCTCGTAGTCACCGCCGACAGCAGCACTTGGGACGCCTGGAATCAGAATGGAAACGGCATCCTTGGACAGCTTGATCAAAACACAGGCAGCGGCTGGAACCAGTTTGGAGGCCAACTTTTGGGCGGCATGGAAATACAGACCGGTGGCACCCCGACCCCGGAGCCTAGCTCCCTATTGTTGCTCGGCACCGGATTGGTGGGAGCATTCGGCGTTATTCGTCGCAAGTTGAATCGCTAACCTTTCGGTAGTTCACTTTGACAGCCGTAGCCAACCAGCTCCGGCTGTTTTTCTTTTTGCAGTGGTTTCAGGAATTGACGGCGCCTGGAAAGTTCGCGCTACGGCGTTAGCGGCGGCGGGAAAAGTCATCCTCAATCGGTGTTTTGAAGGGGCGCACCTTTAGGTGCGCCCCTAAGCTCTTTGTTTTTGTCATCCCGAGGGGCTTCAGAGACTGTGTCGCAACCCATATTGGTTTGCAGGAGTGGAAGGAATCACACACAATTCAGCCCCGAATGGGGCGAAAGAGCTTAGCCCAGCCCGCCGCGGCGGGCTGGGTAAAGTGGGAAATGTGACCCGAGTCCCGTAGGGACGACAGAGGTTGCGACACAGACTCTTCAGCCCGCGAGCGATCTGCGGTTCGGACTCTTTCCGCAGCCTGGTTAGCGGAGCAGCGCACCGGGGTCCTTGCGGACGATGTGCAGCAACTTGAGCGTGGCCTGCCGCGGCTGCCGGATACCCTGCTCCCAGCTTTCCACCGCATTGGAGCTGACGTTCAGCAGGCGCGCGAACAGCGCCTGGCTGGCATTCATGGCCGCCCGCATGGCCCGGATCTCGCCTGCCTTTAGCGGCCGGGGACGAGCTGGTATCTCCACCGCGCGCAGGTCCAGGCTGGCCGAGGTTTTTCCGGAGGGCCCCTCTTTCCCGCGCTTGTTTTTCTTCCCTTTCTTCTTACTCTTCTTGCTCATTGCTCCCCCTAGCTACGACAATGTGGCACATCAGACAATGTAGGACATTAGAGGATGCAATGTAAATAGCGCTTAGGTGTAGGTGCGGGCCGAGGGACCTGCTTTTCTGTCTGTCATCCTGAGCGAGGTCGCCGCGGCGACCGAGTCGAAGGACCCCTATAGCTGCCAGAAATCATAGCGTAGCCGCGTGGCCCAGCAACCAGTCCAAGCTCGCTGGTGGTCATAGGCCCCCGTGCCTCCGTGGTGAACTTACATTTCCCCCACCGGCTTGGCCACCGGACGTCCCCGGTCGCCCATTTCCAGGTAGGCCCACGGGGTCTCGTGGTCGTGGGTAAAAACCACCAGCCACTGCTCGGGAATGGCCACGTCATAGAACCGATGCTTGTTGGCGATACTGTCCAGCGGATAAAGGTCGTAACCCAGCGTCCAAACCGGATCGAGGTGCTTGGCGTCCGACACCAGGTCGCTGGGATAGCAAGCCACCCGGCCGCCGCTGCGCACCACCACCGCCTGCAAGTCGCGAGTGTGGCCGGGATAAACCTTCACCGCGATGCCGGGGGCAATCTCGGCGTCGCCTTTGAGCAACTGCATCTGTCCGCTGGCGACCAGAGGATCGTAGTTGTCGGTCATGTAGCTGACGCGGTCGCGCTCGTGCTGTTCGCGGGCGTGCCGCCACTCGCCCTCCTGCACGTAATACCTGGCCCGCGGGAACGTGGGCACGGGTTTGCCGTCTTTGTAATAGGTGTTCCAGCCGCAGTGGTCGAAGTGCAGGTGCGTGTTAATGACCACGTCAATCTCATCGGGCGAAACCCCGGCCTCCTCGAAACTTTTCAGCAGGCGCGCCTGGTTCTGATAGATGGACTGGCTTTTTTCGCTGAGCTTGCTGCCGATGCCGGTCTCGATCAGGATGTTCTGCTTGCCGGTGCGGACCAGCAGCGAATTGAGCGCCAGCGGAATGGTGTTGCGCTCGTCCGGCTGGATGCGTTTTTCCCACATGATCTTCGGAATGATGCCGAACATGGCGCCGCCGTCCATGCGATAGTTGCCGTCGGAAAGGATGGTGAGTTCAAAGTCGCCCAGGGTGATTCGGTGCACCGGTTTTGTCTCCACGGGAAAGTTGGTTTTCCGATCATACTGAATGAGCACGGCAGGCGACAAAGCGGGTGGTTTGTGTCGTGGCTTCGTCCCTGGTTGCAAAAGGAACCTCTCCACAACGGTGAAGGTGGTCGAACGATCCAATGGATACTCTACAAATGAGGCTTGACACCCCTCGCTGCACACCCTAAGATTGCCAATCAAAGGGCGTTACTTCACCTTCCAGGATCCAGAACCAGAAAAAAAATGATAGGCAAGACCATTTCCCACTACCGTATCTCGGGCAAGCTTGGCGAAGGCGGCATGGGCGTTGTGTATCGCGCCGAGGACGACCGGCTGGGTCGCACCGTTGCTTTGAAGTTCCTCACCGACAGCTATGCTCGAGACAAGCAGGCGGTGGAGCGTTTTAAGCGCGAGGCGCGCGCTGCTTCCGCGCTCAACCATCCCAATATCTGCACCATCTACGACATTGACGAGTGCGAGGGCCAACCTTTCATGGTCATGGAGCTTCTCGAAGGCGAGACCGTAAAGAACCGCCTGACGCTGGGGTCTCTTCCGGCCGATGAGTTGCTCGACCTTGCAATTCAACTCGCAGATGCGCTCGATGTGGCTCACAAACGCGGCATTGTTCATCGCGACATCAAGCCCGCGAACATCTTCGTTACCGCTCGCGGCCAGGCAAAGATCCTCGATTTCGGCTTGGCCAAGCTGATGGAACAACGGACCGGGCGGGCGGCACTCGCGGTAGGCGCTGGCGACTGGGGGAATACTGCGGTATTTGCCGAGAATCTCACCAATCCCGGTACCGCTCTGGGCACCGTCGCCTACATGTCTCCCGAGCAGGCACGCGGCGAGGAAGTGGATAGTCGGACCGACATTTTCTCCCTGGGCGTGGTGCTGTACGAGATGGCAACGGGTAAGGAAGCCTTCGCCGGCAATACCTCGGCCGTGGTCTTCGATGCCATCTTGAACCGCACCCCTCCCGATCCGCTCCGGCTGAACCCGAACTTACCGCCCGGCTTGGACGTCATTCTCAACAAGATGCTGGAGAAGAGTCCGCAAGATCGCTATGAGAGCGCTTCCCGGCTTAAGGCCGAGTTGCAACGGCTGAAGCGGGACAGCGATTCGGGCCGCAACGCGGCTAGCGATTCGGGCCGTACTGCAGCTGGAAATGTGCAGGCGGAGTGTTCCGTCGCGGTGTTGTATTTCGAGAATCTCAGTGGCGCCAAGGAAGACGAGTATTTCCGCGATGGAATGACGGAAGACGTCATTACCGAGTTGTCCCACATCAAGACCTTGAAAGTCTTTCCGCGCGCTGCGGTGCTGGCGTTCCGCGACCAGCCGGTCACGGGGCCGCAAGTCGGACAGCAGCTCCACGCCACCTACGTGCTCACCGGCAGCATACGCCGGGCGGGCAACCGGCTGCGCATCACCGGCCAACTGGTGGAGACGCGTAGCGGCCACGCCTTGTGGATGGAACGTTTCGACCGCGAGTTGAAGGACGTCTTCGACGTGCAGGACGAGATTGCCCGCAGCATCACCCAGGCGCTGCGCATTACCCTGTCACCCCAGGAAGAAACCGCCATCGCCAGCAAGCCGACGGAGAACCTGCAAGCCTATGACTTCTACCTGCGTGGCCGCAGCCTGGCGCGTCGCGTCACCCGCTCTGACCTGGAATTTTCCATGCAAATGTTCGAGCGGGCCATCGAGTTGGATTCCCGATTCGCCTTAGCGCATGCCGGCGTGGCCAACGCTTGTGGCGAGTATTACGAGTGGCACGAACACAGCGATCGCTGGCTTGAAAGGGGCAGCACCGCAGCAGAAAATGCTCTGTTGCTCGAGCCCAACTTGGCCGAGGCGCTGCTGGCGCAGGGTCGCATAGCCTACGCGGTGAAACACTTTGAAGAAGGTATTAAGTTTGCGCTCCAAGCCATCAAGCGCAAACCTGATTGCGATGGGGCCTACTTCGTGCTGGCGCGGGCCTATATCGCCTCAGGACATCCTGAGAAGGTTATTGCCATCATCGACGCAGCCGTGGCGGCCAACGGCGATGATTACAACGTCTATGTTCCATTGATGGTCGCGACCCAGCGCGCTGGGGATACGGAGGCCGCGCGCCGCCTGCGTCAACGTTGCCTGGAGGCGCTCGAACAGCAGCTCTCGTTGGTGCCGGAAGACGTCCGTGCCCGAATTCTGCTGGCCAGCAACCTTGCCTGGCTTGGCAGGACCGAGGACGCAGCGGCGGCGTTGCAGATCGCCATCGCATTGCGTCCCAACGACGCCAATATCCTCTACAACGCCGCGTGTACTTACGCGATCCTGCAAAATAAGCCGGAGGCGTTAAGGCTGCTGAAGAAGCTGGACGAAATGGGCCATTTGAACAAGGGCTACACCCGCCAGGATTCCGATTTCGAGTGCCTGCACGGAGATCCCGAGTTCGAAGCGCTACTTGCCTGAGGAATGGTCATCCAAGCTTAGCTGCTAGCGTGAGTTCATACCGACGCCGAATTTTTCCAGCAGGTACTACTCCGTCAAACGGGTGGGCGGTATGGTACGAACTGGAAGTCCTGTGGCACAAAACCGTAATCGCTATGCAACGCTCAGTCGCGCCCGGTTTCGGGTATAGTGTTTGCAGCGGGTGAGCCCTGGATCGGAAAAATCCCTCCCAAATAGTGTTCTCTCCCACTTCCGGCCTGACGGAAAAGGATTATCTATGAAGACCTACAGCGCATGGAAAGTCGCCATCATCGCGGTCCTGATGTGTGCCGCATTCGCGATCAGCTCGTCAGCACAAACTCTGACGACGATTTACGACTTCTGCTTGCAGTACCCCTGTCCTGACGGTGCGGACCCTTTGGGCACGCTGGTGCAAGGCTCTGACGGGAATTTCTACGGCACGACGTCCGATGTCCAATTTGTTGGCCAGGGCACGGTTTACAAACTTACCTCCAGCGGAACGTTAACGACCCTGCACAGCTTCACCGGTCTGTCAGACGGAGGTGTGCCCTTGGCCGGGTTGATCCAAGCCAGCGACGGAAATTTCTACGGAACTACTGAAGGAGGTGGAGTCTGCGGCGTGGCCTATAAAATCACTGCAAGCGGCACCCTAACCCCCGTGCATGAGTTCGCGGGTGGCGCAAGCGATGGATGCCAGCCAGATGGGCCACTGGTGCAGGCGGCCGATGGCAACTTCTACGGGACGACTTATCTCGGCGGCGGATCGACGGTGTGCCAGGATGGCTGCGGAACGGTCTTCAAAATCACGACTGGGGGGAGCGAAACCCTCCTGCACGTCTTTTGCCTGCAATCCGGCTGCCCTGACGGTGCCAGCCCTCACGCCGGGCTGGTACAAGGCAGCGACGGGAACTTGTACGGCGAGACCCCCCTTGGAGGGGCAAATAACGCCGGGTCTGTTTTCAAAATCACCACCTCGGGCACGCTGACCACGCTGCACAGCTTCAACGGCACGGACGGAAGTGAGCCAGTTGGCGGACTTGTGCAAGGCAGCGACGGCAACTTCTACGGGACAACAGTTATGGGCGGCGCCAACGGCGGCGGCGCGGTTTTCAAGATGACTCCCAGCGGCACCTTGACCACGCTCTACAGCTTCTGCTCTCAGCAGTACTGCAGAGACGGCAGTGCGCCTGAAGCCGGGCTTTTGCAAGCCAGCGACGGAAATTTCTACGGGACAACTTTGGGAGGCGGCGCTCACGGGTATGGTACGATCTTCGCCATCACCTCCGACGGGGCTTACAGTTTGATCTACAGCTTCTGCTCACTGGGTGGGACAAACTGCACTGACGGCGCCTACCCCGAGGCCGGATTGATCCAAGCCACTGACAGAAAGCTATACGGCGTTACCACTCAGGGCGGCGGCCCTAATCTTGGCGGCACCGCCTTCTCGCTTCAAGTGGCATTCAGCTACACGCTAACCGTCTCGACCAGCGGCGACGGAACCGTTGCCAGCACTGACGGCTTCATAAGCTGTCCCGGCACCTGCTCGCATACCTATTCTTTGGGCGCCCAGGTGACGCTGAATGCCACTCCCGGCCAGGGATGGGTTTTTGGCGGCTGGAATGGCGCATGTGTTGGCACTGCTTCCTGCACACTTACCATGACGCAATCCTTTTCGGTTGACGGCATATTTTCGCAAGCACAGCAATTTGTTCCCATTATCCCCTGCCGTCTGATGGACACGCGGTTAACCGGCGGTCCGATTCCGGGCGGCACTTACCGGACATTTAACCTTCCGCAGTTGGCGCAATCGGCGAACCCGCCTTGCGCAAGTCTTGCCACGGCAGAGGCCTTTTCGCTAAATGTCTCCGTGGTGCCGCAAGGGCCACTGGGCTACTTGACCATCTGGCCGACCGACGAAGTCCGGCCTGTTGTCGCCACCCTGAACTCGCTGGATGGCCGCATCAAGGCCGATGCCGCGATCGTACCGGCGGGAACCAACGGCGCCGTCAGCGTGTATGTCACCAACACGACCGACGTGGTCCTCGACATCAACGGCTATTTCGCGCCAGTGTCGGGTTCCACGCTGGCCTTCTATCCGTTGACGCCTTGTCGCATCGCGGACACCCGCAAGACTAATTTTCCTCAGGGTCTGGGAGCGCCCTACCTGCCTGGCCATCAGGAACGCGATTTTCCCATACTCAATGCCACGACCTGCAACATTCCTTCCAGCGCAGCAGCTTATTCGCTGAATTTCTCCGTCGTGCCCCACGGCGGGCTGGGTTATCTGACGGTCTGGCCCACCGGCCAGACGCGGCCACTGGTTTCAACCTTGAACGACGTCCCCGGAACCATCATCGCTAATGCGGCGATTGTGCCCGCCGGTAGTAGTGGTAACGTCTCGGTTTATCCCTCGAGTGACACCGACTTGGTCATCGATATCAACGGCTACTTCGCGCTGGCAGGTCCGGATGGACTGTCGCTGTACCCGGTGGCCCCCTGCCGCGTCATCGACACCCGCCACGTGGGCAGCGGTCAGCCCTTCAGCGGGACCCTGACTCCTCCGGTGAATGTGGTGGGTAGTCAGTGTGAACCGCCAGTCACGGCGAAGGCCTATGTCTTCAACGCGACGGTGGTGCCGACCGGCGCGCTGGGCTACCTGACGCTATGGCCCGACGGCGACCCGAAACCGCTGGTCTCGACCTTGAACGCACTGGATGGCTCGATCACCAACAACATGGCCATCGTGCCCACCACCAACGGAAAGGTCGATGCGTTTGCGTCTGGGATCACGCAACTGATCCTCGACATCTCCAGCTACTTCGCGCCGTAAGAAGTACGGACGCTGTCCTGTGATCTGACAACAGTTCAGCCTTTTCCCGCACCAGGTAATACCCCGTCGATCATTGGGGGCGGTCCCCGCATTCGCCCGTTTGAACTGGCCGAAGATGGGTGTCAAAGTGCGCAGTGGCTCCAATCACCAGACATAACTTGCGTAAAATCCCCATCTCACCACCGCTCCGCGCCGGGGCGCAATCCTATTCATTCATCCCCCGCACAACCTCCAGTATCTCCGACTCGGCAAGAATGCGGCTGGACCGTTTAGCCAGGTCCAGTATGGCCTTCACGATTTGGGGTGTGTTCGGAAGATCTCGATCGCTGAGATAGCAGACAACGTTGGAGGCGCCCGACATGGGACCTACTTCGATTTCCTGCCTTCGGCCAATCCATGCGGCCGGCACTCCCGAATAGACCCGGTCGGCCAGCCATGCGTCACCTTTCTTCTGGGCTTTGATGACGGCGGAGGCATGAACTCCGGTGGCGGTGCGGAAGGCGTCGCGTCCCACGATGGGCATATTGATCGGCAGGGGAACTCCGGTAGCCGCAGAGACGGTTTGCACGTAGTCCGGCAGGCGCGAAAGATCGTCGTCGCGCACGCCCAGCAGCTTGAGGTTGACCAGAAGCTGCTCCATGGGAGTGTTGCCCACGCGCTCGCCGATGCCAAGCGCCGTGCCGTGGACCCTGGTGGCGCCGGCCTCGATCGCCGCCAGACTGTTGGCCAAATCTAAACCGCGGTCCCGGTGACCGTGCCAGTCGATGCCGACCTCGACGCCGAGTTCCTTGACCAAAGCCTTCACCCACGTGACCAGGTTCCACACACCTTGCGGGACGGCCGCGCCGCAGGTGTCGCACAGGCACAGGCGCTTGGCCCCGACTTCCACCGCGGCGGTCAGCAGGACGCGCAGGTGCTCAGGCGAAGAGCGGACGGTGTCCTCCGTAACGTACATCACCTCCAGCCCTTCCCGGACGGCGAAGCGAATGGCCTCGCGGGTGTGACGGACAATGTCCGACAGCTCCCACTCTTCGGCGTACTGGCGGATGGGGCTGCTGCCAATGAAGACGCAGGCTTCAATCGGCACGCCCGTCAGTTGCGTGACCTCGGCGATGGGTTGAATGTCCACCATCAGGGTGCGCGCGGCGCAGTTGGCCCGGATGCGCAGGCGCTGCTCGGAGATCTCGCGGCACAGGCGCAGGACAGCGTCGCGCTGATGCACCCCGGCGCCGGGCAGGCCAACGTCGGCCGCCTCGATGCCCAGGCTTTCCATCAGGTGCAGCAGTTCGACTTTCGTATCCAGCGCAGGATCGGTGACCGATGGACTTTGCAGGCCGTCGCGCAAGGTCTCGTCGTCGAGCATGACGTGGCGCGGATAATGCGCCGTGCGCGGGCCGGCTGCCGCCCAATCGTGGATGAGTTTGTTTTCTTCGCCTGGGTTCATGGTGTCTCCCCAGTCACGAGGTGGCGCTTTGCGCCCGGCCGAACTCATGGGCCCGCCGGAGAAGGTCGTCCGCGCCTTTGTTGTCCCCTTTGCTGCGCCGAATTATGGCGAGATGGAACAGGCTGCTCACTTCTCCCACGGCCTCGTCGAGACTGCGCCGGAACTCGCGCTCGGCGGCTTCGATTTCGCCCCGCCGCTCGTGAATCACGCCAATGTGGTAATTGGCCATCAAGTACTCGGGGGTGAGCGCGATGGACTGTTTGAACTGATTCGCGGCTTCTTCCAGCCGCCCGGCGTGAAACAAGGACACCGCCAGCCGATAGTGGGCGGCGTTGTAGTTGGGGTCAAGCTCCAGGCAACGGCGAAAGGCGCGGATGGCTTCCGGCATATTGCAGCGGTGGTACCAGGCCACGCCCAGATCGTAATGCGCCAAGACAAAAGTGGGAGCTGCCGCTACCGCACGCTGATAGCGCTCGATGGCCAGGTCGAGCGTGCCTTGATGGAAGTAGAAGGTGCCTAACATGTGGTTGGCCAGCACATGGTCCGGCTCGGCTTGCAACAGGCGCTCCAGGATCTGACGAGCTTCGCGGCTGTGGCCGTCCTTTTCTTCCACCAGCGCCAGCAGCAGCCGGTGATCGAGGTAGGCATCGCGCAGGAATAGCCCGCATTCGGCACAGAATTTGTCGTCCTTCGCGGCCGGCCGGCCGCAGCGGGAACAGCGCAGCGCGGGCTGCGGTTTTGTGATTGGTGCGGCGGATTTCGTGGCCTTTCGAGCAGGTTTCTTTTTTGTCTTTGTCATGGCAAGTCTCACTTTGAGTGTAACAAGCAGCGGCCCGTCTAGCTGCCGGCGGAATCGTCCGGCCGGGTTGGATCCAGAGCGCATTCCAGGCAGATTCTGGTGGAAGGCTTGAACCCTTGACTGCGGAAGAAGCCCAACAGGCCAAAGTCGTCCCAGGACACTTCGGTCCGCAAGGTGGTGATCCGCAGCGCCCCCAGATTGAGGCGCAACTGTCGCATCAGCGCCTTGCCGACGTTTTTTCCGCGAACGCCGGGATCCACTGAAATTGCGTCAATGGAAGCTGTAGGCTCTGCCACCCCATATTCACCATAGTAAAGGGAACCAATGACGAAGCCTACAACCCGGTTGTCCAGTTCCGCAACGAGGGAGATTTGCAGGCCCGCCTGGGTTATGCTGCGCTGGAGCATGAGCTCGAAATAGCGAGGACGGCGGCGCCCGCTGGCCTCAGCATCAATCGCCACAATCACGTTCAAATCGTCCTGCCGCATGGTGCGCACCAGCACCGCATCGGTCTCCAAAACACCGGTTTCTTCCATGCCGTCTGTCGCCATGGTTCTCCTCCCAACTCGCTCTAGCTGCCGCCTCCCAGGAATTGCCCGGCGTCCACCCGCAGAATCTGGCCGGTGATACGACTTGCGCCCGGACCGCATAAAAACAGCACGGCGGCGGCAACGTCGGAAACCTCGAGCAAACTGCCCAGCAGGGTTTCCGCCTCGGCGGCTTGGCGGACGGCTGCCGGCATTGCTTCTGTGAGTGGTGTGCGGACCCAGCCAGGCTCGATCACGTTCACCAGAATTCCAAAGCGGCCGGTTTCGCGGGCCACGCTCTTGGCCAGGCCCAGCAGTCCCGCCTTGCTGGCGGAGTAAGCCGAGGTGCCAAACTTGCCGCGCGATCCGTTGATGGACCCGATCAAGACCACGCGCCCACCCTGTCCCTGGCGCATCAGGGGAATGGCGTGCCGCAACAGCAAGAATGCGCCGCGCAAATTGACCGCCTGGATCCTGTCCCAATCTTCGACCGCAAGCTTCCAGACGACCGCCTCACGGGAAATTCCGGCGGCGTGAATCACCAGGTCAAGCCGTCCATTCTGCTTGAAAAACTGCTGCACGGCGGAGCCGACGGAATCGTCGCTGCGCACATCGCAATGCAGCCAGGGGATGTCATTGCCGGGCGGCGGCGAGAGGTCGAGAGAAGTTGCTACCGCGCCGGCTTCTTGCAAACTGCGAACGATGGCGCTGCCGATTCCTCCCGAACCGCCGGTGACAACCGCATACTTGCCCGCCAGTTCGTTGACGCCGCTCATGCCAACACCTCCGCATGACGGGCCAGCATGCGATGGCGATATGCCCCCCACAAAGCTGCTCCCAGCGCGCCCGCATAGATGGAGTCGGGGTGGGTGCGAACTTCCAGGTCCAGACCATCCTCGCGCGATTTCTCCTGCAAAGCTTGTGCCAGCCCGGTATCCGCGGAGAGACCGCCTGTGATTGCCACCTGACCATGCGCGTCAATCGCCCGCAGCAGCTTGGTGTAGCGGCCGGCCATGGAAAGATGAATACCTTTGAGAATATCGGGCGTGGTGATTCCCCGGCTGACCATGTTGATCACATCCGTCTCCGCCAGGACCGCGCAGATGCTGCTGACCACTTGCGGATCGCCGGCGCGGCAAGACAGAGGGCCTACGTCCTCCAAGGCTATACCGAGATAACGCGCGACATTTTCCAGGAACTGGCCCGAGCCGGAAGCGCATTGCCCGGTCATGCGGTAGCTGAGCACGCGGCTGCGCTCATCAATGCGCATGGCCCGCGCGTGCAAGGCCCCAACGTCGAGCACGGCGCGGACCTCCGGCATAAGAAAGATTGCGCCACGGGCGTGGGTGGTCATGCCGTAGAAGTGTCCGCGACGAAAATCCACCAGCTCGCCTTCGCCGGTGCTGGCCACATAGCAAACGTCATCGGCAGCCACGCCAGCCGCGCACAGAGCTGCCTGATACCCGTCATTCACTACCTTGCGTAACTCACGGCGGCGGATGCGCTCGTTGAGCAGCGCAAGCACCTCGGTCTCACCGCCGGTCGTCAGCAGGACCGCAATCTTCACGGCGCTGGAGCCCACATCGACGCCAGCGGTAATCTGGTCCTCAGCAGACCGAGTCCTCGGCGAGATGGCAGCGGCTGTCATGCGTTGGCCTGCGCAGCGCGCCGGGCGAACAAAGCCGCGCCCAGAGCGCCGGTGTAAATTGAATCGGCAGAAATGTTCAGCGTCCGCTCGCCGTAATTCTCCTGCACCAACTCGCGCAGAGCGCTCACCGCCGCCGGATTGCGGGCCACTCCGCCGGTGAAGGTGAACTCGTCACGGACGCCCCCCGAGCGCGCCAGCAGCGACATGGCACGCAAGATGATAGCGCGATGCAGCCCCGCCACGATGTCCTCACGCCTCTGGCCTAGCGAGAGGCGTTCGCGCAACTCCGCACCGGCGAAGACCGTGCACGTGCTGTTGATCTTCACCCGGCTCGTGCTCTGTTGGGCAAGCGGCCCCAACTCATGCAGCCCCAGGTTCATTTCGTCCGCGATGTACCCCAGGTAGCGCCCGCATCCGGCAGCGCAGCGGTCATTCATCTGAAAGCTGACCACCAGTCCGTCGCCGTCCACTTGGATGGCTTTGGTGTCCTGCCCGCCGATGTCGAGCACCGTCCGGCTGGCGGGAAACATGGCATGCGCGCCCAGCCCGTGACAAAGAATCTCGCTGCGAATCTGTTCCTTGGGAAAGGGCAAGCGCTGGCGGCCATAGCCTGTACCCACGGTCCCGGCTTCTACGATCTGCGCGTCGCAGGTCGTTTCCACCACCTCACGCAGTCGCGACGCCTTCTCTTGCACCGCCGATGTTGCCGACGCCAGAGTAGGTTCCAGCGCACCCCGCAATTGCGTTTCGAAGCTGCCCTGAGCAGTCGCGTTCTCGACCACGAGGATGGCGGCGTCGAACAGCCCGCACAGCATGTCGAAGGTGATTCCGCGGGGATCGCTGTGTTGTTCCGCCAGTTGCATGTAATCGGCGGTGGCAAGATCGCGGAAGAAGTCGCTCTTGCGCACCGCCAATTCGCTGAAGTGCAACCCAGCTCGCTCGACCATTCCATCTACAATGCTTTCGAGCGCAGTATTTAGCTCGCGACGATGAGCGGTGTGGCGGGGATCGCCGGCGGCGCGGAACAATGCTTCCCGCAGTCGCGCGAGTTGATCGAGATGCTGGCGAAATCGAAAGTTTCGTTGCAGCGAGGAAAGGAAAGCCTTCTCGACCTGGGCCAGAGCCGGATCACCCGTGATCGCCTGGCGGGTGAGCGTGAAACGGGTGCGGACCATGGCTTCCTCCCGCACCACCTGACAGGCGACATCGTAATTGCTGCGGCTGTTGGTGATGCCGCGGCCAATCACCTCGCCGGCGTCGTTGAGCACGACTGCCTTGGTGGTGGTAGAGCCGAGATCAATGCCGACATAGGTCCGTAGAGCATTCATGCGTTCACGCCGGTGCGCTTTTGTTCCAGCATCTGCAAATAGCTTTCAATGCGGTTCTTGATGTTGGCGGCGGAGAAGTAACGCGGGTCCACCAGGTCGCTTTCGATGAAGCCGCCGGGAACGCCTGTGCTCTGCTCCAGCTGGCGCAGCAGCAGGAGCTGGCCTACGCTAAAGGAATTGCAGCTCTTGATGCTGTTGATCATGAAGCCGTCGGCGCGATACTCGCGAATGTATCGCTCCAGCAATGCCAGGCGAGTGGGCAGACCGAGATTGGTGTAACAGCCCATGCAATACTCGGCCAGCGTCTCCAATGGGCGTTTGGGATCGTGACGGAAGCCGCCATCGTACAGGCCTCCAACCTTTGTATAACTGCTGGCCACTACCACGGCGCCCTCGTCGTAGAACATCTTCCAGAACTCACGGAAGCTGGTCCAATTCGGCGGACCTTCCATCACCAGGCGATAACGTTCCTTCCCCTGCGATCCCTCCGGGGTCAGCGGACCCAGGCCTGCGCGCAGACGAGCCTCCACTTCTTCGCGCAGGACGCGGTAGTACGCGACACCCTCAGCGGTCCCGCGAAAGGCGGTAAACATTGGTCCGATGTAGTACACGCCGCCGAAATAAGCGTCGATTGGGGAAGGCACGTGCTTGGCCGACTCCAACACCCAGACCAAATCATCTTCAGCCTGTGCCGACAGCCGCAGCATTTCGCGTAGACGGTCCTCGTCGTAGCGACGGCCGCTAACTGCTTCAAGTTTGGGAATCACTTCCGTGCGCAACTGCTGAACGATGTACTCGACATGATGCGGAAGAATACGGCCTTCCGATTGGTAAGGAACATGAAGCATGGCTACCGGGCAGTCGTATTCCTGGCGCAGCAGTTCGAACCACTTCATGAAGGTGAAACAGCCGGTGTAGGAGAGCAGCAGCAAGTCCGGTGGAGGCAGCCTTTCGCCGGTAGGGCCGATGTTGCCCTTCTTCAGCATTCCGATGTCGCACTTCACATAGGTGCAGACGTCTTCGCTGTGGCCGTGCTTCTCCGCTTCGGCAATGTAGTCGCCCGACAGCTTCCTCATGCCGGACTGAAGCGCGTTGATTTCAGGCAGCACCGGAAGCAGATCGAAGGAGCGCAACAGTTCGGTAAGATTGCCGGGAACGAAAGTGTAAACAACTTTGCGGCCCTCTTGCGGAGCACGCGCGAGCGCAGTGTAATGGCCGGCGATCATCTGCTTTTGCAGAGACATGCTGCGTTCCTTGCCGGCTTCCGGGGGGACGCGAGGGCTGGGGGATGCAGCGGTCATGCTTGGCTCCACAGGCGGATGGAATCGGAGAAGGTGCCCGCCTGCTCGCGGATGACGGCAAACTGGCCGGTGTCTTCGGAGTATTTGAATTGCGTGTGGGGGATGCCCTCGCGGTCGAGGGCTGCCACCAGCATGGGTTGCTCCAACAGTGCGGGATCGCAGAAACTGGGCGCACAAAAGATGACTCCCTCGGCGCGATTGCGCCGCACCGAATCGACCAGTGCACCGCCGTGCTTCCCTTCGGGCAGGTAGCGTGCGGCCGTCTCGACGCTGCGGGTAAGGAAGGCCTCGACCAGCGCCTGCAATGGATCGCCGTCGCACGAGATGTCGCCCATGATCCATCGCAGCCCCAGGAGCAGGTCGTCATCCACGACCCAGCAACCTGCGCGTTCCAAGGTGAGCAGCAGACCCAGCGGCGGCTGCTCGCAGAATGTTCCCACCAGCACCACTCGGCTCTGGTCACGATCGCGGCGATCGGTTTCCAAAGGCGCCAGCCGCAGGTATTCCCGCAGCAGCGTAGTGTGATCTTCGGGCGGAAGCACGTTCGCTGCTCGCACCAGCACATAGACCTCAGAGGTGGGGTACACCCAAGGCTGGCGGCTGCGGGCGCGATACAGTTCGCAAATGGTGGAGCGGTTTTCGTTGTACACGGCGATGCTGTGCCGCAGGGCGTCATCTTCGATCGGGCGGCCGCTCAGACGGGCAAAGTCCTCGCGCAGTGTCTCCAGTTCACGACGCCAGTAAACACCGCCTGTCCCGGGCTCAAAATTCTGCGGCAAATCCACGTAGCGGACGTAGCGCTCCGGGAACAGCATGGTCCACATGCCCGACAGGTTGCGGATCACATCGCAGATGGAGGGAAACAACATGCCATCCAGCACGTCGAGCCGGTGGCTGAGAGCGAGTTCGATGGTACTGCGCGGGATGTGGCAGATGTAGCTCTGGAAGTATGCATCGCCGCGGATGATCTCCAAGCGCTCACCTGCGCCCACAATGCCGACCGGCAGCATCCCGGCGGCATGGATCAGCTCGCGCGGAACATAGATGGGCATGTGCCCGATGGCTTTGCGCCCCGCCCCGGCTTCCTTCCAGGCGCGCACCGCCGTCAGCTCGAAGTCATCGTTCAACTCCTGCGCGCGCTGGATCAGGCTGACGAGTTCTGGGCTCACGCCAGCCTCGCTTTGATGGCGGCGTTCATCGTTGTTTACCCGCGCCCGCAGCTTGGGCCGTCCAGGGCGCGATCTCTTGAATCAGTTCCTCGCTCCACGGCACCCCTTCGGCGAGCCGCCGCCGCAGCAGCACGAAATCCACCTCACGCTGCTCCTTGCTGCCGTAATGGAAGGCGCGGAAGCCGGCGCGCGCCTCAGTCATCATGTTCAACGACAGCCAGGCGCGATTGGTCTCGCGGTTGCGGTCCCAGTGTTCCAGCTTATGTTTGCGCAGGCTCTCAATGGTCTTGATGAGGCAATCGGGCATGGTGTACAGCAGTTGGGTGCACAGCGCTTCTACGGCTTCATCCAGCAGCGTCAGATCGACGGAACCTTTGGCCAGCAGCGACTTGCCTTGTTCGCGTTGCTCTCCGGTTTTCGTTTCACCGATCAACAGCCGGCCGTATTCATCAATCACGCGATCGGTAACCACCAGTGGATTCGGTGTCCACTGCCCGTCCACCTTGAGCGCGGGGACAATCTGGGTCAGGCCTCCAAGCCAGTAGAAGCGGTGCGCGCTCCAGGGCTGACACAACGTGCCGCTGACCATGGCCCGCTCCATCCCAACAAATAAAGGCAGAAAATCCGTGGACCCGCCATCGGGCGCTGAGCCGTGCCGCGGGCCGGCCTGGCTGAACAAGGCGAGGTCGCTGGCCACGGAAAAATCGCACGCCATGCCCAACTCCTGACCTCCGCCGACGCGCATCCCATTCACCCGGCAAATCACCGGCTTGTCGCATTGCAGGGCAGCCGTCACCAGGTCGTTGAACAAGCGCATGTACTGGCGGTACTCGCCGGGATGGCCGGCGTAAACTTCCGCGTACTCGCGGGTGTTCCCCCCAGTGCAGAAAGCGCGCGATCCGGCGCCGGTCACGACCACAGCCACCGCCGCCCGGTCGTTGCTGGCGGCGCGCAGCGCCAGAATGATTTCCTTCAGCATGTCGGTGGTATAGCTGTTGAGTTCGGAGGGATTGTTCAGCGTGATCCAGACGTTGTGCAGTCCTTCAGCCGCCGCGCCCGACCGGTCCTTCACCACCCGCTGCTCTACCAGGATGGAACGTGTGGGAAACGACTCCACTAGATTGTGATCTTGCACGATGGTGTCTCCTTTGCTGCTACTGCGGGCCGTTGCGATCCGGGACCAGAATCACGCGTTTGCGAATTTCATGGCGGGCCACCGCCTGCAACAAAGCGGGCGCCTGGTCCAGCGGATGCCGCTCCACATAAGGGCCCAGGACCACTTTGCCTTGCAGCACCAGCGCCAGCGCAGCCGGATACTGTTCTGGCGGGCAACCCCAATTGCCGCGCGCGGTGGCATCGAACGCCATTAGATTGGAGAGCCGCAGCTCCACCTTCTTGGGCGTGAACCCGACCACTGCCAGGTAACCGCCGAAATCGAGCAGCCCGAACGCGATGGTTTGGCCCGCCGGTGTGCCACTGGTCTCGAAGATTTTCAGCCCGATGCCCTTGCGCCCGGACTGTTTGACAAACGAGCGTACCGCGGATTTCAGTTCCTTCTCGTTCGCCGCACTGGCATCCAAGGTCAGCGCAGCGCCGTGCTGGGCCGCCAGTTCAAGCCTGGTTTGGTCAACGTCAATGGCGACAACTGCCGCACCCATGGCGGCAGCGATCTGCACGCCGAATCCGCCCACTCCTCCCACGCCAACAAACACCGCTACGTCCTCCGCTCCTAAGCCAGAACGGCGAATCGCCTCGAAGGGCGTGGTGACGGCGTCGGCGACCACGGACAGGAGATCAAGTGTAATGCCTAGCGGCAGGTCTTCAGGAACCGGACAAAGCCCGCGGGCGGGAATGCGAACGTGCGTTGCAAACCCTCCGTCACCGTCATTGCCGGGCATGAACTGCTGCCGGCAAATCGTGGGGTGGCCGGCTCGGCAGGGAGCACAGTCGCCGCAGGGGATCACCGCAGGAACGATTACGCTGCGACCTTCCCATTGGGTTGCGCCCTCGCCCGCTCGTACAACGCGACCCGAGATTTCGTGTCCGAGAGTCAGCGGCAGCGGGGCGCGGGTGGGTACACCGTCGAAAGCGAAGCCGACATCGGTATGGCAGACGCCGCAGCCGGCAACCTCTACTACCACCTCGCCAGCCCGCGGCTCAAGCGCGAGGAATTCGTATCTCTCCAGCGGTTGAGCAGGAGCAGTCAAACGGTAGCCGTAGCCGCCTCGTTGGATGACAAACAGGAAATCCCCTCCCCCGGACCGCCTTTTACGGCGACGCTCAGGGCGTTGCTACCATATCGCTCGGCAACCCGGAACTCTGTGACCTAAATCACCAGGGCCAGTGAGAACTAAGAGTTCAGGCCGAAGGATTGGGCCGGTGCTTCGTAACTCTGATGAGCACACAGTCTTGTCGTGGAAGCCCATCGTCAGGCGTAGCGCTGAATGAAGCGCAGCTCAGCCCTTAGAACGTGAATGCCAACCCGCCGCGGACGCTGCGGGCCGACTGCATCAGGTACACGGTCTTGCCGTCGGGCCCGATGACCGGCACGTAGCCTTGCGCCAGCAAGTTGCGGAGGTCCACCAGCGCTTCCATGTTGCCCGGCATGAAACGCATATGGGGCAGCGGCTGGCGCACGAAAAGATTGAGGAAAGGGTCGGTCTGTCCTGCCGAGGCGTTGAAAACATCGACCCCGGTCAGCGTGTTGTCGCCGCTGGTCCAGCGATAGGACGCGATCCACTGCGTTTTGTAGCGCGGCACGGAACCGTTCAGCCTGAGGGCGGCCGAGTGCCGCCAGCCATGCTGAAGACTGCTGCGCACAACATTCCAATCTACGTTGGGCTGCTCCAGTTCGAGTACGCCTCCGTAGGCGTAATCGAAGGTCGCGGTAACGGTGTCAGAGATCCGCCGCTGAAATACCAGGCGAACGCCCTGGGCTTCCAGGGCGCCACCATTGAAGCTGAAGGTCCCGGAATAGACGTCCGGCAGAATGTCTTCGGTGGTCCAGCCCACATCGCCAACCCCCAGCAAAGCGGGGTCCTTGATGCGATCGCGAAAGTAAGCGACCTGGAGTTTGTTGTCCCCGGCGCGTTGCGACAGCGAAATCTCGTGATGATGCGCGTTCTCCAGCAGGGGCTGGCCATCGACCATGGTCACGCGCGGACCCGTTTCGCTGAGGTCGGCGGGGGCCGAATCGAAACCCTTGCTGGCGCGGGTGTTGGGTTCGCTGGTGGCGTAACGGTATTCGAGGATGGTATTGGATCCCAGGTGCCAATCGGCGACCGCAGAAGGACGGAATGCAGTCGCTCCGTGGCCCAGAAATTGAATGTTCTGCGCCTCACCGCCAAATTGAAAGTCGAGCAGGTCGCCAATGGAGAAGCCGTCGGAATACGTGATCGCCACCGCTTCCAGAGCCCCGCGATGCGGCACCGCATCAGGCGTGGCGAAGCGGCGAACAATCAAAGCAATCTCCGGCGTCCAGCCTTCATTGCCCGGCCGCCGATACGACGCACGAACCACCCCGTCCGGAATACCTGTTCCGTATCCGAGATTTCCCTCCAGCCCGATGGTCGAGGTGTGAAACAGCGAATGCTCGACGTTGAAGGCCGTTCCCAGGTCCGCCGCGCTGCCATACCCTTGGCTGGAGCCGCCCGCCATAAACGCCAGGCTTCCCGTCGTCCCTTTGTCATCTGCGGCGGTCTCTACAATAACCGGCAACCCGTCGTCGAAGCGCAGGATGGGCCGATTGGAGTTGGAGCGCAGGGTCCACTTCCAACTGTCGTCTTCATCGTTGCCCCGCTTGAGCGTGGGGAGCATACGCACGGCTTCAAACAAAGTGTTCAGCGTGATGTTCAGGACCTTGCTGGCGCCGGCGGCCAGCGCCACGTCCTCCCGCAAGGCGGGAAGGAACGAGGCGGCGGACACGCGCACGTCATAGCTGCCCGGCAGCAGCCCACTCAGGGTGAAGAAACCCTTGGCATCGGTGTACACCACTTGGCTCTGCCCGGCCGTACCGAGCAGTTCAACGGTTGCGCCCATTTGCGCCACACCGGCCGAGTTTCTGACGTATCCGCTGATCGAGCCGGGAGTGGCCCCAACCGCTGTAACGCACAGCGCGACCACCACGGCAAACCATCCCAGTATTCGCGTCATCACTCAAACCTCCCGTCAGAGGTTCCCGGGATCACAAATACTGCGGGCGGATTTACCCGTCCGCGGGCCCCTACTTCCATCCATCTACTCGACCGCAAACCGCACCGAGGGAGCGATCTGCTGCTTGGAAATGTTGTCGTCAACTTTCACCGTCAGCTTATAGATGCCCGGCGAAAAGGCGTTCAAGGCCAGGCTCTTTTCCAGGGTGATCTGGTCGCCCACGTTGCCCATGGTATCGGTGGACTCCGAGGATTGCAGCACCGCCTTGTTGCTGGCCACATTCACGATTTCGTATTCAATCTTGGCGGAAGGCTTCTTGGTCTTCCCGTCTGCCTGAAGATTATAGACCTGCATCCACAGGTTCATGCGCTGATCGCGCTTGAAGCTGGCCGGCTTTCCGTCGGCCGCGTCGAGATGCGGGTACGCCAACTTGGTCTCCCCGATGACGAAACTGCCGGAACCAACATTCTTGCTGGCCACCTTGTCCAAGTGGTCGGTCAGGATCATGGACGAAGACGCCAGTTTGTCTTCGCCGAATTCCGGGACCTGAACGCCGCGGCTCCATGTCCCCACCCGGTCGCCATTCACGTCTTTGACCACCACGTCAAAGCGATAGCGGCCCGCGCGCAGGGGAATGGCCTTCCAGTACAGCGACGAATGCTCCATGGTTTTTTCCAGCAGCTCCGTGGGCACGTCCACCTGCACGGTGTCTTCGAAGGTCTGTGCGACCCGCCCGGTGATGCCGGTCACGCGCCCGAAGATGTTCACCGTGCCGCGTTGAATGCCATCCTTGCTGACAAACGTGATGTCCTTGTTCTTGACCTGCAAAGTCACCGGAACCAGCACCGTATCGCTCGTCACCTTCACAAAGTCGGTGCGAATTTCAAACGGCATCAAGTTAACGTTGATCTTGTGGCTGACAACTTCCTCCAGGTCCTTGAACTTGACCTTGGGCGGGGTGTTGATCTTGGCCAGCATTTCTAGTTTGCTGAACTCATTGTTGTTCTGTATCATTTGCTCCGGACCGGCATTGGCGGCAAAGGGGTCGCCGGCGACCCGGCTAGTTTTGCTTGCCATGCCCATTTGCTCGTACAGCGTCTGCCCCCCGCCCGGAGTATGTAACAGGGCGTCCTTCTCGTTGGGATCCGCAGTCAAATGAAACTCGCCGCACATGCAGGGATCGACAAATTCCAAGTTGATCTCCTGGCCGATTCCCTCGATGTAGCGGTACCGCCAGTCCTCGAAGGGAAACGACGAAGTCTCGCCGCCGCCCTCTTGCATCGGACGTTCGTAAGTTCCGCCCGAAGGATGGGCGTCAATCGAGTCGGGGGGACCGTACACAATGTAAATGCGTCCGCGGTCGGTCCTCCACCCGGGGATCCCAGACGCAAAATGTTCGTTGGCATAGGCAATGCGGCGGTAGTGTTCTTCCTTGTATTCATTCTCCGGGGAGTCAGGAGTTGGATCGCGGCGCAGCCAGAACTGCTCGATGAACTGGTCCCGCTCCTCGTCGTTGGAGAGCTGTTTGAAGGCGGTCATTTCCTCCGACGTGATGATGTAACGCACGTCTTCGTTGAGCCACTTCTTGTAGGTGGAACTTAACTCCTGCTTTAAAGCTTTGGCGTTGGCTTTCTTCTGTTTTTCGGTCAGCGGACGCTTCAGCGGATCAACCTGCTGGTTGCCCGCCTGTCCCGGCGCGGAGGCATCCGTACCCTTTGCTGCCTGGTCCTGGGAAGCACTGGACTTATCGCCAGTGGAAGGAGTCGAGCTTTGGGCCACAGCTAAACCGGTGGCTAGGGCCCCGGCCAAAAATAACGAAAATAACAGGCGAAAACTGCGCAACTTCATGTGTACCAACGCACTCTCAAGAAACAAGTTTGGACGTTTAAATTGTATGTTCTGGGACGGACGAAAGCAAGGTCGCCGACGGGGATTCCTGCCTCGATTTAACCTCGAATCGCCCCAGTTCACCCCTATCACCAACCCTTACTCCCGGAAAAAGTCGCACGCAATGTGACCAACGCCAGCGCGCCTGCTCGCGGCGGTTCGGGGAGGAATTGCAGCACAAGATTCGCGGATGTTCCCAAACTGTAACCGCAGCCAAAATTCTCCCACTAAGTCGTCCTACAAGAGTGCCCAACTTAACGGCTATAATCAAGCAATCGGGAGAGCTTCGGAAACTGCCTGCCGCGTGGACTGCTTTGTGCCAGTGTGCCATTACCGGACGGCAAGGGAATATCGAAGGTCCTTGCTCTCCAAGGGAACCTTGGGCCGTCTGACTCCGTATTATCGTTGGGGGGCGGACGTGCGCCCGAGTAGCGGTTTCCCAATCGAGGACCAATGAAGAAATGGAAGAAGATCGCTCTCATTGCCGGGGGCGTGATCGTATTGCTCGCCATTGTTGGCTTTACCGTCGAGCAGAGCCGCAAGGGCGTGGTGACGGTGCAGACCGGGAAAGTTGTTCGCGAAGATTTGACGTCGGTGGTCACCGCCTCGGGTGAAATCAAGCCCAAGGTGCAGGTCAACATCGGCTCCAACGCGTTCGCCAAGATCACGCACTTGTATGTCAAGGAAGGCGATCGGGTCAAGCAGGGACAGATGCTGGCCCTGCTGGACAATGTTCAGCCGGCGGCCGACGTCTCCGCCAATGACTCGGCCCTGCACGCGGCCCGCACCGACGCCGTGGCCGCACAGGCGGCCGTCAATACCGCCGCCGCCGACCTGAATTCGGCCGAGGCCGAGTTTGAACACGCCAAGCTCGATTATGATCGCAATAAGGCTTTGTACGACTCTCAACTGATCGCCAAGGCTGACTACGATACCAAGAAGGCGGCGTTCGATACGGCTACTGCGCAACTGGGGATGTCGAAGGCCAAACTCGCGCAGGCCAGGGCCAACCAGGATTCGGCGCAGGGCCACATCAGCCAGAACGCCGCCAATCTCCGCCGGGTGACCGATGTACTCAGCAAAACCCAGTATGAGGCGCCGTTTGACGGCGTCATCACCAATGTTCCCGTGCGCGAAGGCGAAACCGTGGTCCCCGGCATCCAGAACTCACCAGGCAGCACGTTGATGACGATTGCCGACATGTCGGTGATTACCGCCGAGGTAAAAGTTGACGAGACCGACATCGTAAATGTGCAACTGGGACAGCCGGCTGAGGTGACCATCGACGCCATTCCCAAGCAGAAGTTCAAAGGCACGGTCACCGAGATCGGAAGGAACGCCGTGTTGCGTTCCACCGGAGTCTCCACCGCGCAGACCACCTCCAGCAGTCAGGAAGCCAAGGACTTCAAGGTGGTTGTGGCCCTCCAGGATCCTCCGGCCAACCTTCTGCCCGGATTGTCCGCAACGGCCCGCATCACCACAGCTACCCGCGGCGGTGCGCTGGCCATTCCGATTCAGGCGTTGACCATTCGCCAACGCGCCGACCTGGCGACCGACAGTAAGGGGAAGCCCGCGCCGGCTCCGGCTTCGGCTAAGACTGCCGCCGGACAAGATCCCAAGGAAGAGTTGCAGGGTGTGTTTGTTCTCAAGAACAAAAAGGACGCCGTCTTCGTAACTGTAGTTACGGGCATCAGTGGGACCACGGACATCGAAGTGACCAACGGATTAAAAGAGGGCGACGAGATCGTCACCGGAAGTTACAAGGTGCTCCGGACCCTGCGAAATGGCGCCAGCGTGAAGGTTGACAACTCGACGGCCAGCAAGAAGGAAGAATCCTAACAATTTAGGAGGAACGGGCCGCCGGGCAGGAAGGCGACAATCCGCATCCATGAGCAACCCGAACCAGCTACCCAACGAGGAGAAGAGGATGGCGACGCAATTGGCGAGCCTAGCCGAAGCACACACCGCGGCGACGCCGGAGCAATGCATCATCTGCACCGAGAACCTTTGGAAAACGTATGACATGGGATCGGAACAGCAGGTGCACGCTCTGCGCGGGATCAGTGTCCGCATTCAGCCCAACGAGTACGTGGCCATCATGGGTCCCTCGGGCTCCGGCAAGTCCACCTTGATGAACCTCATCGGCTGCCTGGACACGCCCAGCCAGGGCAACTATTGGCTGAATGGGCAGTTGGTTAGCGAGCTCGACGACGACGAGCTGGCGCGCATTCGCAACAAGGAAATCGGCTTCGTGTTCCAGACCTTCAACCTGCTGGCCCGCGCCACCTCGCTGCACAATGTCGAACTCCCCCTGATCTACGCCGGCGTTCCGGCCGAAGAGCGGCTGGAACGCGCTCGCAAGACCTTGGCATCGGTGGGAATGGAAGAGAGAATGCACCACAAGCCCAACGAACTGTCCGGCGGACAGCGGCAGCGCGTGGCCATTGCCCGCGCCCTGGTCAACAATCCGTCCATCATTCTGGCGGACGAGCCCACCGGCAACCTGGATTCCCAGACCGGCGTGGAGATTATGGCGCTTTTCGATCGCCTGCACGATCAGGGCAATACCATCGTCCTGGTCACCCACGAGCACGATATCGCCGAGTACGCCCATCGCGTCATCCACATTCGCGACGGCCAGGTCTTCAGCGATGAGAAAACCGCACGAGCCTAGGTCCCGCTCCATTCAGAACCATGCGCCCTGCTAATAGCCGGGCGCTTTTTTTCTTGCCCCAAAACCAGTGAAGTCTTCTAACACGAGCCTATGCCATGCCGTTTTCAGAATCGGTGTATCTGGATAAAGAGTTTAGATACGTAAAACCAAACGTGATATTTGCCAGTGGAATTTGCCGGCTGCAAATCCAGCGGTAATAATATACTTCGCAAAATGGTGGGATATGGCGGGAGATGACGGTAAGCGATGGGATGTTCCCAAATCTGAGCAGCCAGTTCACTCGTCCGGCGGCCTTTTTGCACCGGGTTCGTAATCACACTTGTCTGCCTCTCCCGCAGCTTTGTTCGGATAGAGCCAACATGCAAGGTTAAGAACGGGGCTCTTGTATGTGGGATACCGCTCATACGAAGCCGTCATGACTGCGAGATCAGACACTGGCAACCACGCCGTTTGAGTCTGCGGGATGTGCTTTCGATCGGTCCAAAAATTCACTATACAACTCGTTCGTTGGCCACAAACAGCATCGGCCACCTGCGTGTAATATGCACGATCGCGTTGCTTTGCTTCTGGTATAAGCACAAGGTCTACAGTGCCACCCGAGGGGTTCGGCACGGATCGGACTAATTCCCAATCGGACTTCCCGCTTTGCGCCTGACCAAAAGCAATCTGGGCAGTCGTCACCGACGTCAGAAGAACTCCGATACCACACATAACGAAAGGTTTCACGAAGAGCATCGTACTCCGAATGTCGCAGGTCGTGGAAGATTACTGGTGATCGGGGTTTTAGCGGTTCTTGCATCGCCTCTTGCGCTCCCGCGTTTTCTTCTCCCGCGTTTCCCGCCTGAGCAGTTCTTCCTTTGAAACGCTGAGCACTTGGCGCACAGCATTGTCCCTTCAGGGACGGCACAGTCGCGTTTGGCTAAGCGCAAAATACATTGCTGTCCAGGCAAATGTGGCACTGCGGCCATTCAGCCATGGGCCTCGGAGATCATGGCGCGGCAGAAGGTTGCTGTTCCTGCCGGGCGCTTCGTTTTGCCTCAAACCGGTGTACGCTGGAAGGGGACGCGTACCATCCGTCTGAACACGAGGGTCGAATGCTGTTGTCATGGTTTCGCCGTTTTGCGCTGTCTATAGTTTTCTTGTGTGCACTCGGGAGTGCTGCTCTGGCGCAATTTCCACTGCCCTTGGGCCGCGTGGACCAAGACACCAGGGCCGAGCAAATGCGTGAGCTGGTCTCCAAATATTGCCGCCTGGATTATGAGGGAGCCCGAATGGGCCCCCAGGGGTGGCCGAAACTTCAGCCCTGGTGTGGTGGAAGACGAATCCCGACTACACACAGATGAACGTCATCTCACGATACACCGTCGAAACCGCTCCAGTGGTGGCTCACGGCAAGTACACCATCACGGTCCACTATCGGCTTCTGGGACGATTCGAAACCGGCATTGGTTATTCACCAGAGGCGGCGAATTCCAACGAGGACGTGGACTACGTCGTCACCGCAGCCAACGACGAGTGGCGCATTGACGATGCCGAACCGAATTTCCCCCATCCCTCGCGCGCGGCCATGTTGAAGTGGCTGAATGACCAGATCAGCGCGACCCAGGACCCAGCCGCGAAAAATCTCTACCAGGAAGCAGTGCAGAAATTGCAGGCCCAGTCGGCTTCGCCATTCGCGAAATAGCTTTGCGCAGCAACAAACAGCAAAGGCCCCCGCGCATGGGAGGCCTTTGCTGTCCGTAGGTTTGATCTATCTACTGTGGAGCGCCAACGGTAGCGGGATTCACTTCGGAGCCCGCCGTCCTAACTGGCATAGCCGGCGATTTCACCGCGAAGAATTCGTGGTCATACAGATTGCGATACATGTGGCCCGCCAACTCCGCCGCCTTGGGACCAAACGTCGGCCGTCCGCCTTCCAGGAAGATGACGGTCACAATGCGCCCGTATTGCGTGTTGGCGTAGGAACCAAACCAGCCGAAACGAGTGCCATCCTTGGAACAGGTGCCCGTCTTGCCCAGCACCGGCTCCTCGATGAAGTTGGTCCGCAGCAGGCGCGCCGTTCCGTACTCCACCGCTCCCGACATGCCGTCGGAGATTTCCGGAATCAGCGGGCCAATATCCAGCTTGCGCTTGACCTTCGGCGTGAAGCTGGTCACTTCCTCGGGAGTGGTGGGATGTTGCAGGTAATACAGGGTGCCGCCGTTGGCAATGGAGCCAATCAGCGCCGCCAGTTGCAGCGGGGTGAGCGAAATGCTCTCGCCGAACGAACACATCTTGCCGACGCCGCCCAGCTTCGCATCCAGCTCGGTCTGGGGGAATGTGCCGAGATGCTCACCGTCGATCTGCCAGCCCGCTAGTTCGCCCAGTCCGAACTGGTGGGCATAATAGCTCACCCGCTCGAAGCCCAGCTTGCGTCCCACCGCCTCAAAGTAGGCGTTGTTGGATTTTGCCAGCGCCGTGGTCAGGTCCACGCGCCAGTACTTGCCCAGCGGAACTTCCGTGTCCTTGGTGATGACGTTTTCGCTGAGCGCCGCCAAGGCCACCGCGACCTTGATGGTCGAACACGGTTGCGCTCCGGCCGACAGCGCAAGTTTCTGATTCACCATCGCCAGGATGCGTCCGCTGTCGGGATCGACCGCGACAATGGTTCCGTTCATGTTGCCCAGCGCTTCCAGCGCGGCCGCGCGCACCATCGGATCTTCACCCGCGGTGATGTCGCCTTCCACCTGGTTGTCGGCAAACGAGCTGGCCGAGAAGCGCTCGTAATAACGATGCCTCCGATGGGTAGAAGCCACGACATGCGTGGAACGGTTGCGGCGCGCCACCGTCCTGCTGCTGGTGCGCAGGCGCGTCATCTTCTTTTGCGCCGTTGCCGTCTCGGTGATGCGATGGGTCTTGCTGTGGGCCTTGTGGGTGGAGATGGTGGCGGCGGGTGCGTTGGCGCAGGTAAACAGCGCCAACAAAGTATTCATCGCGATAATGGCGAAACGCTTTAGCATTGATAACCCGCCGGCAAAATTTTTGCTCCCAACGGTTGGCCGTTTTCCGCTGGGACAGTTTCCATAGTAGGGATTCAGCGGCCCGGACTCAACCTAAAACTGCTGTCGCAGTGGCAAAAAAGTCGTAGCCAACACAACAGATGCCCCAGGCCTGAGTTGTGGAACTCGGCGAATCAGCACATCTGCCAACCGCCGACCCCCTACCAGTTCCCAATTGATTATTTATCACACTTTCCGCTTTGGGAGCCGTAGCAAAGCTGATTCCCCGGCAAGATTGTGCGATTTTGGGAGCAGTCAAATTTGCGTCCCGGTTTGAACAGCGCCCTCCGTCGTGGGAATGAAAAATCAAACACGGAGGCACGGAGATCACGGAGAAAAACTCGAGATGAATTAAAAACTCTGTGTCCTCCGTGTCTCCGTGGTGAATGATTTTCGACGGAGCGACGAGCGCAGCGACATCCAAAATGCTTGTCTAGACGCACCTTGTCGAATTCCGATAGCTTTTTCCCGCTGCGCGAAACTTCTCCAAAAGCAGAGTGTTTCACTCGGTAACAACCCTGAGAATGGTCGTGTGAAACACGGCTACCCCTCCGAAGCGCAATTCGCCCCTGTGCTTCAGAGGGGATTTTTCTGTGCGGATTCGGCGGCTATTCCTGCTGGCTGGCCGGGGCGCCAGCCCGTGATCGGATGTACTCCTCCACAACACGATCCAGCGAGCCCTGCTCGCGCAAAACGTACTCGATGGCGTCGCGCACCGCGCCTTTGCCGCCTTCATGCGGGGTCACGTAGTGCGACTCGCGCAGCACTTCCGGGCGCGCGTTCTTCACCGCGATGGCCAGCCCGCACAGCCGCATCACCGGCAGATCGATGACATCGTCGCCAACGTAACAGACCTGCTGCGGCGTCAGGCCTTCCTTCTCCAGAATTTCGTAAAACGCCGACGCCTTGTCCTGCTGGCCTTGATAGACGTGCTCGATTTTCAGGTCGCGCGCCCGCAGCGCCACGGTTTCGGAAATGCGCTTGGTGATGATGCCGGTCTTCAGCCCGCCCAGTCGGGCCAGCGAAAACCCTGTGCCGTCGTGCGCGTTGAACCCCTTGGCTTCGAATACGTCCCGGCTGGCGATTCCGAAGCCCCCCTTGTCGGCCATCTTTTCGCGATGGTCGTGAGTGTCCTGACCTGCTCCCGCGCCCGCCGCTGGCAAGAGGAAAATCGTGCCGTCGGTCATCACTCCGTCCACGTCGAACAGCATCATCTTGATCTTCTTTGCGCGCTCATCGGGCATAGCGCCATCTTAGCAGCAGGAAATCAGAAAAAACCTTTCACCACAGAGGCACAGAGGACACGGAGAAATTTTTAGTCATCACCAAGACGTCTTACCTAAACTGTAACCCGCTTCCCATACATCGCAATACTTTTCACTCTCGTAGCAATGTCAACTCTAAGCTCATGAACGCATTACACAGAGATTGGCATTTAAATTGCACCTAGATAACGGATGATTTCCAGACCCGCTGGGACCAAATTCGAAATTCCAGCTTAGATCCTTGGAGGCTTTGGATGACATGAAACCCATTGCGCTGTTACTCCTCATCGGCCTATGCGCGACGGCAGCATACGCCGGAACAGTTTGGGACTACGCGCCCATTAACACCGACGCTGTTTGTTGTTGGCAAAATCAGACGGCGTTGCAGAATTTTGCCGACAACTTCACACTGTCGGTGAACACGACCATAACCGGCTTCAACCTCTTCACGGGCAATTTCCCACCGAGCGGCACGTATAACCTCCACCTGTACGCCGACAGCGGTGGCGCTCCCGGCGTCCTCCTCGATTCGCAGAACGTCAGCGCGTCGAGCTTCACGTTCTATGGGAACCTCAATGGAAACGCCATTTACGAGGCCGTGTTGCCCCTTGCGCCAATTGATGTGCTGGCGGGAGTGCAATACTGGATTGGCGCCTCTGGCAACGGCTTCGAGGCGGGGCAGGCCAGCCTCTTGGGGCCAGGAGACCCAGGCGACGGGCGGATGGCACAGTTTGACGGCGGGACCTTCGTGGGTTTCACTGGGGTAGGGGACCAGGGCTATCAGCTAACCGGCAACCCCACGGGCGGCACCACGCCAGAACCTTCGTCGCTCACGCTAATCGGCGTCGGGTTGGCTGGTTTGTATTGGCCTCTCCGCAGGAAGCTTGGAAGATAGGCAACTCGATACTCTCCAAGTGGCCCGATGAGGGCCACTTTTTTCGCGCCGAAAACACACATCGGCCTTGATAGGCTCAGAGTTCGACCTGGAAATGAAGGACCGGTTCGACGCGATATTCGTTGAATTCTGGACGGTTGACAAACTAGCTAACAACGACGAAAAGCCGTTAGGCTGACCGTTGTACCCATGGCATTCAATGCAGAAACCAAGAGGACGATAGAGTCCTACGTAACGGCGCATATTCCTGCTTACGTTCTTCTTTGGCTTCTCTCGCTCTTTGACTTGTTTCGTTCTTCCTCTGTGCTCTCTGTGTCTCTGTGGTGAAATCGTACTGGCGAACAATTGGCGAACATCTGCTAAAATAATTGGATGCCTTTGGGGGAAATTCCGGTCGCGCTGGCCTGGGCGCATCCGTTGGTTGCCGAGTGGTTCCTGGGACGTTTCGGTTCGCCTACCGAGCCGCAGGAGCAAGGCTGGCCAGAGATCCTCGCCGGCCGCACCACGCTGATCTCCGCTCCCACCGGTTCCGGCAAAACGCTGGCCGCGTTTCTCATCTGCATTGACCGTCTGGTGCGCAAAGCGCTGGAAGGCGCGCTGCACAACCGCACCGAGGTCCTGTACGTCTCGCCGCTCAAAGCGCTGGGCAACGATATTCAGAAGAACCTCGACGGACCGCTGAGCGAAATCCTGGCGCTGGCCGCCGAGCGCGGCCTGCTGATGCCCGAAATCCGCACTGCCGTGCGCAGCGGCGACACGCTGATGAAAGAGCGCCGCGACATGCTCAAGCGTCCGCCGCACATCCTGGTCACCACGCCGGAGTCGCTCTACATTCTGCTCACCGCCAACGGCAGCCGCGCCATCCTGCACGATGTCGAGACCGTCATCGTGGACGAGATCCACGCCGTCGCCGATGACAAGCGCGGCGCACACCTCACGCTCTCGCTGGAGCGGCTTGACCTGCTGGCCAACCGGCCAACCCGCATCGGGCTCTCGGCCACACAGAAGCCGATTGAGGAGATCGCGCATTTCCTGACTGGCGCGGGACGCCCTGCCCCGGCCGTGGTCAACATTGGCCACCGCCGCAAGCTCGACCTGGCGGTTGAGGTCCCGCCGTCCGAGCTTGGTCCCGTCGCCAGCAACGAGATGTGGGGCGAGATCTACGACCGCATCGCGGAGCTGGCCTTGCAACATCGCTCGACGCTGGTCTTCGTCAACACGCGGCGGCTGGCGGAACGGGTGGCGCTTCATCTCGGCGAGCGTATTGGCGAAGAGTTGGTGGCGGCGCATCACGGCAGCCTGGCGCGCAAGTTGCGCCTCAACGCCGAGCGCAAATTGAAGAACGGCGAAATTCGCCTGCTGGTGGCGACCGCTTCGCTGGAGTTGGGAATCGATATCGGCAACATTGACCTGGTTTGCCAGATCAATTCGCCGCGTGCGATTGCGGTGGCCTTGCAGCGCGTGGGCCGCGCCGGGCACTGGCGCGGGGCCGTCCCCAAAGGCCGCCTGTTCGCCACCACCCGTGACGATCTGGTGGAATGCGCTGCCGCCGTCCGGGCCATCAAGCAAGGCGATCTGGACCGCATTCAGATTCCCGTGGCCCCGCTCGACATCCTGGCGCAGCAGATTGTCGCCATGTGCAGTTGCGAGGATTGGGACGAAGATGCGCTGTTCGATTGCGTGCGCCGCGCTTATCCCTATGGCGGCCTGCGGCGCGAAGAGTACGACCGCATTCTGGAAATGCTGTCGCAAGGCATCGCAGCCAAGCGCGGCCGTTACGGCGCTTACTTGTTTCGCGACATGGTCAACCGCCGCCTGCGCGGACGGCGTGGGGCGCGCCTGGCGGCGATCACCAGCGGCGGAGCGATCCCGGACACGGCGCTGTTCACGGTGGTTGTGCAGCCGGACGAAATTGTTGTGGGCACTGTTGACGAGGACTTTGCTGTCGAAAGCAACGCAGGCGACATCATGCTGTTGGGCAACACCTCGTGGCGGATTCGTCGCATTGAGTCCAATTCCGGACGTCTGCTGGTGGAGGATGCGCATGGCGCCCCGCCGAATATTCCCTTCTGGCGCGGCGAAGCTCCGGCGCGCACCGACGAGCTTTCGCATCACGTGGCCGAATTGCGCGAGCGCGTCAGCGCACTGCTGCCGAATACGGCGCCGCTAGCAGTTCCGCTCAACTCCGAAGCTGTCGACGGCGAGGGGAAACCTACCAAAGCCCGTTTGCGCGGCATCGAATCCAGCCCCGAAGTGCAGAACGCGGTCGCGTGGCTGAAGGACGAGTGCGGGCTTGACGATTCCGGCGCTGAGCAATTGGTGGAGTACATCGTCACTGGCCGCGCGGTGCTGACCGAGGTCCCGACCCAGGACTGCATCATCGCCGAGCGCTTCTTCGACGAGGGCGGCGGGATGCAGCTCATCATCCACGCGCCCTTCGGCGGCCGCATCAACAAAGCCTGGGGACTGGCGCTGCGCAAGCGTTTTTGCCGCTCGTTCAATTTTGAGTTGCAGGCTGCCGCCACCGACAACGGGCTGAACATCGCCCTGGCCGAACAGCACAGCTTTCCGCTCAGCGACGTCTTCCACTACCTGCAAACCGAGACAGTGCAGGAAGTGCTGGAGCAAGCGGCGTTGGCGTCGCCCATCTTCGCCACGCGCTGGCGCTGGGACGCCAACCGTTCGCTGGCCCTGCTGCGCTTCCAGGGCGGCAAGAAAGTTCCGCCACAGATTCAGCGCATTCGCAGCGACGATCTTATGGCGTCGGTCTTCCCCGACGTGGCCGCGTGCCAGGAAAACATCGTTGGCGATATCCAGATCCCCGACCATCCGCTGGTGCAGGAAGTGATGAAGGATGTCCTCACCGAGGCCATGGATATCGACGGCCTGAGGCGAGTGCTCGACGGGATTCGCAGCGGGGCGATTCGCACGCTGGCTATCGATACGCCGGTGCCATCGCAGTTCTCGCACGAAATCCTGAACGCGAACCCATACGCGTTTCTCGACGATGCTCCGCTGGAAGAGCGCCGTGCCCGTGCGGTGCAGATGCGGCGAGTGCTGCCGGAAGCGGTGTTGCAGGAAGTAGGACGGCTCGACCAGACGGCGATTGCGCGTGTCCGCGAGGAGGCCCGGCCTGATGTTCGCGACAGCGACGAGTTGCATGATGTATTGCAAACGCTGGTTGCGGTCCCAGAAGAGATCGGCGACGGCGAGTGGCAGGACGCGATCGCGAGTTGGACGCCGTTTCTCGCCGAACTGATGGAAGGCTGGCGGGTGTTGCGCGGTCAGACAAATGGACGCCGCTATTTCGTCGCGTCCGAACGCGCGAAAGACTTTGCGCTGATCTTTCCCGAAGTGAAGTTTGAAGTCGCGCCGCCAGAGCTGCCGTCGAATACAGCCTCGCGCGAGGATGCTCTGCTCGCCATGGTGACTGGCTGGATGATGCACTGCGGGCCCGTCACGGCGGGCGCGTTGTCCTATTGGCTGGGACTGTCCGCCGCTGAGGTAGAGCAAGCGCTGCTCCGCATGGAGGCGTCGGGTTCGGTGCTGCGCGGAAATTTCACCGGACTAGCGCAAAGCAACGAACCAGGCACGGTCGAATGGTGCGATCGGCGATTGCTGGCGCGCATTCACCACCTCACGGTCGCCACCTTGCGCAAGCAGGTCGAGCCCGTCACCGCGGCGCAGTATATGCGCTGGCTGTTGCGCTGGCAGCATGTAACTCCGCAATCGCAGTTGGCTGGCGAACGCGGATTGCTGGAGGCCCTGCGTCAACTGCAAGGCTTCGAAATTCCAGCGAACGCCTGGGAAAAGCACATCCTGGCGGCGCGGGTGAACAATTACGATCCGGCGGCGCTCGATCAGCTTTGCCTGACCGGAGCAGTTGGCTGGGGACGCCTCTCGCCGCATCCGGCCACGCTGGAGGATTCGGGCGAAGGCCGCCGCCGTGTGGTGCCAACCAGTGTCGCGCCCATCACGTTCTTTGTGCGCGACGATTCCGACTGGATGCAGCCGCGGCTCGGCGGTGAAGAGCAGACCTTTGAAAGGGTGCTGAGCGAGGCCGCCCGCAGCGTGCTGGAATTTCTGCGGCGCCGGGGCGCGTCGTTTTTCGCCGACATCGTGCGCGGAACCGAACGCCTGAAAGCGGAAATCGAAACTGCGCTCTGGGAACTGGTGGCGGCCGGCATGGTCACCGCCGACGGCTTCGAAAATCTGCGCTCGTTGATCAATCCGCGCCGCCGCAATGCGACCGGCACGCCCAAGCTCACCCGGCCTCGCCACACCGGCGGCCGCTGGTCTCTGCTTTATCCCGGCGAGGGCGCTGACCGCTCCAAGGTCGTCGAAGCCACCTGCTGGATGCTGCTGCGCCGCTACGGTGTCGTCTTCCGCGAAACGTTGGCGCGCGAGTCGAATCTGCCGAAGTGGCGCGAGCTGCTGATTGCGTTCCGCCGCCTGGAAGATCGCGGCGAAGTGCGCGGCGGACGGTTCGTCAACGGATTTCTCGGCGAGCAGTTTGCCCTGCCGGAAGCGGTGGAGTCATTGCGGGCGATGCGCAACCTCCCGGCCAGCGGTGAAGTCGTAACCATCTCCGCTGCCGATCCCTTGAACCTGGTGGGCTTCATCGTGCCGGGCGAGCGCGTGGCGGCGATCTCCGGCAAGTATGTTAGTTTCCGCGATGGCGTTGCTGTCGAAGATGGGGAGCGCTCAACCGCACTGCTTGAGGCTGCTGCGCAATAATGCCGGATGATTTGGTCGAGGGCGTCCACTATTACATGGAAAATGGCTCCATGGTATTTACTGCGCTGTACCTGGGCCAGCGAGGATATTGCTGCGAATCGGGGTGCCGGCACTGTCCGTATGGGTTCGAGGCGGCTGAGCCGAAGCCGTCCCCGCCAGAGTAATGACACCAGCAAGCCGCAGGTCCCTCGACTCCGCTGCGTCAAAAATCATTCACCGCGGAGTACATGCAGGGCACGGAGTTTTTGGTTCCTATCGACTCTTCTCCGTGATCTCCGTGCCTCCGTGGTGAATTATTCTTTCTACCCCATGGTGTGCACGTGCTCGGGCGTGATCTTGTAGAGCACGCGTTGCTCGCCCGGCTGCGCGAAGGGATATTTGTCCTTGTCGAGATACTTCTTGGCCATCTTGTCGATGTGCTGCGGCGCTCCTTCCTGCGTAATCTCGCGGACCTTCCCGCGCACTTCCACGAAGCGGTAGGGATTGTCGGGATCGATCACGGCAACAGACACGCGGGGATCGCGTTTTATGTTCTTGTCTTTCAGGCGGCCCAAGGCGGAGTTCACCCAGACTTCGCCGTTCTGGTAGTCAACCCACACCGGATTGGTTTGCGGACTTCCGTCGGGCATGAGGGTGCTCAAGCTGCCAAACGCTTTTTTCTTGAACAGGTCGAGATAATTTTCGGGAATCGAAGCGGACATGACGATCTCCTTCTTTTTCCGGGCGCGATATCAAGTACGAACCATCACCGAAGCGATGCCGCAACTATTGTAAGAGGTGCAAGAAGGATTGCAAGCGGCGATGGCCGCCGCCACCGCTGCGCAAGCAAGACAAAAGCCCCGGCCAGCCGGGGCTTTCTCACGCCTCTAGTTTATCGATCCGCGAGTGAAGGTGCTCAGCACCGGGCTGGCGCCGTTGGGAAGCACCACAAACTTCTGCGGGTTGACCGTGTAGATGACGCCCGCCGGGTTTCCGTTCAAGGTCAGTACGGCCCTTCCGGTACCGTCAACCTGGTAAGTGCCCGCAAACTGGCTGGAGCCGGGGCCACTGGGACCGCTGGTATTTTCAGACAGGTTGATATTACCGTTCCCGTCGGCAAAGCCCCAGCTCACAGCATTCGTGTCCGAGGAAAGGGCCGGAGCGACCGTACCTCCCAGGTAGGTCCCGAGTATCGATGCGTTGGTAAAGGGTGAGCTGGATTGCGCATCCAGAATTCCCGATGTAACCAGGCTGTCTGTGCCCACCACAAATGCCTGGTTGCGGTCGGTGAGGTAGAACACCGGCGGATTAGCTCCGAAGCTCGACGACAGAGTGACCCGCCCATTCGCCGCCACGGTGTAAGTTCCGGAGTTGTGCAACTGGGTCAGCGTCCCGCCGTCATTCTGGTCGAGGCTAACGCTCCCATTGCCTTGGCCATCGGTCGTCAGCAACCCTGCCTCGGCCTCCGAAACAGGATTTCCCCCGACCACGTCACTTGCGGTGACTTCGACAACGCCCACGCCATTCAGGGACGAGTCGCTAAACGCAGAGGAATGTTGCTGCGCTATCGACCAGACCGTCAAGTTGGCTGGGCTGCTGATCGCATCGGTTGCGACCATGATGATCTGTACCGAGGAAGCAACATAGAACGCATAGTGAGTGAGATTTCCATTGATGGTAAGCGTCGCCGTACCACGGCCCGTCTGGGTGTCCACCGCGCTAAAGGTGCCGGTAAAGGTCGTGCTGGCGGGAACGCCGTTGTCATCCACGTCGCCTGCGCCGTTTGACAGGTTGCCGTTGGTGTCCATTACATAAGCGCCTGCTCCGGCAAAGCGCTTGAGCGAGGGGTCAACCCCGAAATAGCCAAGCGCATAGTTGCCATGAAGAGAGGGAAGATTGAAGGCGAGGGAATTTTGTACCAGGATGACGCCGGAACCGTACGAAGCCGGATTGGCCGGATCGCGCTGGATCAGATTTCCGTTGCGGGCCGTGCCCGAAATCCCCTTGTTGGAAATCGCTACCGCGAAGACAAAGGTCCCCTGGGAAGTAAGCAACGTCATGGTGCCCAGTCCATTCGCTTGAATGGAATACCCGCTCCCTGTTAGCAGGGGGGTCGACTGCTGCCATGGGCTGCTCGCGCTGTTTATGTCAAGCACGCCGCTGGTAATGTTGCCGTCGCCGTGCGAAATGAAACTTCCGGCCATAAAAACCGGGCTTCCATTGTTGTAGCCATTAAACGAGAAGGCGTAAGGCCCACTGAGAGCGCCAGCGTTGGCTGCCGCGTCGATCGTGATGCCAAGAGGAGCAGTGGCAAACACCGGCGGCGACGATGAGTCTTGCACCTGTACGGTGAAATTGGAAGCTCCCGCAACCGTCGGCGTCCCCGAAATCAGGCCGCTGGCGCCGTCCAAACTCAAGTTGATCGGCAGCGTACCCGATGTGATGCTCCAGGCATAGGGTGGCGTTCCACCGCTGGCGCCTAAGGTGGCGCTGTACGGCACGTTTACCGTCCCCGCAGGCAATTGGGTCGTAGTGATCACCAGAGATCCAGTCTCGATGGTGATGCTCAGCATTTTACTGGCTGCGTTCGCCAGCGTGTCGGCCACCTGCACCGTGACGCTGAAGACCCCGCCTGCGACCGGCGTTCCGGAGATCACGCCCGCCGAGCTTAACCCCAGGCCCGGCGGCAAGCTGCCACCGATAACGCTCCAGTTATAGGGTGGCTCTCCCCCGGTCGCTGCCAGCGTAGTGGGAGAATAGGGGGTAAAGATTGTTCCTCCGGGCAGCGACGTCGTCGTAACGCTCAAAGGCGGGAGCGGCGCGAAGTAGCCGGAAATGTCCAGCACCAGGTGCGTAGTGCCGGACGCAAAAGCATTGATCTTTCCGTAATCCGGGCCCAGATCGGTGGGCACAATCGCCATGTTGTTGGTGATGAATCCGTCGAGGGCATTCAGCGTCGATGCCAGGGGTTGCATTACGCCGTCAGGCCAGAGCGTGAGATATCCCAGTTGTCCTTGCGGTACGACGGTTGCGTTCAGCGTATAGGCCAGCGCCTGCGAAGACGGAGCGCACGGACTGTGTTCCACATCCACCGGAGGATTCAGCAGTCCATTGAACGGCTGCCCACCCCCACTCCGGGTGTCGATCACCCGGCAGGGCGTCACGGCATAAAGTGCCAGCCCGGCCGTTGCCGGTGGCGCGAAGTAACCGTCGATATCAATGACCAGGTTCGTGTCGTTCGTGGGATAAACAGAAATCTCTCCGCCCGTGCCCGCCCCCACGATCGCTGCATTGGCCACGATGGTTCCGGTTAGGTCATTCAGAGTAGAAACGGTTGGCCGCGAACCACCCGCCGGCCACACCGTCAAGTATCCCAGCGGGCCGGGTGGCACGGCGGCCAAGTTTAGCGAATAGGCTTGGGCCGTGGCCGGCACGGAGCAGCCAGGAATGTCGAGTATGGGGAAATTCTGGGTCGTTCCGCCCGGAATGGGACCGCCGCCACCGTGTTGCGGCCGCGTATCTGCGATGCGACAAGGCGTCAAGGGATAAAACGCCAGCGCGCTGTCGATGGCCGGCTCGAAGTAGCCGTCAATATCCAACACGACATTCGTGGTGTTGGTGACGTACACGCTGACGGCTCCGCCAGTGCCCGCCCCTATGATGGCCGCATTGGCCTTGATCCGGCCATCCAGTGAGTTCAAGGTGGCAACCACGGGCCGCGTCTGTCCGGTGGGCCATATCGTCAGATACCCCAGAGGTCCTTGCGGAACGACCGCTACGTTCAGCGAAAACGCTGCCGCCGTGGCAGGAATGTTGCACTTTCCCGTCAGGACGAAACTTTGGGAGGTTCCCCCTTGAATCGGGCCGTTGCCACCGTACTGCGGCCGGGTATCAACCAGACGGCAGGGGGTCACGGGCACTAACTGCAAGGCCGTTTGCGCCTGGGCAAGGCTGCTGATTGCCATGAATACGAGCGCAAAAGCTGACGAGAGGACATAGCGGGTGGTTCGCATGGGTTTTACTCCAAAACCGTGATCTTTCGAACTGGCTGCGACCGGCGTGACCGCCTGAGTCGAATGCCGGAAATGGCGCCTTAGTGGCTTTCGCTGGCCCTGATCCGGGCTGCGTTTATGAAGTAGCGTGTCGATGAACATACTCCCCAGCACACCGGGACGCAATAGTAGATATCACTTATTGCTGCTGCGTGTTCCCAAAAAGGCACCATGTTTGTGGAGAGAGCTCTCGGGTAGGATTTGCGGCGCGATCGGAGATCGCTCAGCAAGCCACCTCGAAATAGCATCAACCCAATTACAGACCTGGATCCAGACCTCGCTTGGCGCGTGCCATGGCAAGTTTCGGGTTTCGCTTGTGATGAAGGCAGGCAATGACGATGGAGTCATCCGGCTCTACTCGATACCACAGGCCGTAAGGGAATCGTTCAACATTGCATCGGCGCACGTTTTCAATGATTTTGCGATGTGAGAGCGGATGTTCTGAAATTCTCTGGATGGCCCGCTCAACACGCTCGATGAACTCAAAACCGAGGTTCTCTTTCTTCCATTCGTAGTAATCGAAAGCCTCTGCGATGTCGGCTTCCGCGAGCGGTGTGAGGCGGACGGGATGAGTCAAGGTTGTGGCTGACGCGAGAGGATACGGCGCTTCACATCAGGCCACGGCGATGCGGTTTTCTTATCTTGCTCGACGGTTTCCAGCCGTTCCCGAACGGTTTGCTCGACCTCTTCGGTAACCGGGATTTCAGCCTTCTCTGCTTCAGTCGTTTTCATGGCTTACCCTTCCCACATGTTAGCCCCGCCTCTTTACAGGGGTCAATGGATACCCTATCCTCCCGGCGGGTGCCCTACCTTAACATCCTGAGGGTAGCAAAAGCGCATTGACCTTCGACATCACCTCGAAGGCATCGGCCACGTACAGGACGTCAGCTTTGCCGCGGGCCCATCCGCAATTCGGATCGAGATTGATGGCGCGCCGCTCGCCAATGAATCGCCAACCCACGGTGTGCGGCTCTTCGCCGTGGCAGCACGTGGACAGCCCCTTGGGATGGCGCGGCGTGGCCCCGGTCTGTCCCACCTGGTTGAGGTGGCTCATGAAGCGCAGCGCCGATTGGTTCTCGCCGGTCAGTTCGACCAGGGATTTGCTGCTGCCGAGCGATGCTTTGGACTTGTGCAGGAAATCCACAATGAGCGCCTCGGCTTCGGGAACGTGGGTCTGGCCGTCCTTTTGTTTCTTGGTCCAGCCCGCGCCTGCGACGAACAGCAGCTTGGCGTCAGGACGAATGGTTTGCTGGTCTGCGGGTGGAGTAATCATGCCGCGGACGGCCATGCGCTTCATGCTCTCGGTCACCGGTACAGTGATCAGTTCCGGCGAAACCGAGCCGTTCTCGCCCTGCCAAGCCGCATGCGCGCCCGGATCGAGCAGCAGGACCCAGGGACGCTGGGTGCGAGTGAGCGAGGCCTCGATGCGCTGGCGATAAAACCAGCGCGTCAAGGTCACCGAGGCGGAATCGGCAGCGATAGCGGAAACATGCGTGTCCACGCATCCGCCCACGCGAAGGGTCACGCCTGCCATGACGCGCGATGACCGCGAGGTGGCGGCGGTGATGACAAGCGTCGCCTGCGCCGCGCGTAGCAGGGCTTCGCAAGCGGCGGCATCGGTCGCGTAGCGCGCGGACGCGAAGTCTTCTCCGGCGACGGCGAGGAACCGCGACGCCCCACAGTTTGCGATGGCATCGGCCGCCGGCTGCGTCTTGGCTCCGTAAAGAGCGGCGACCAACGTTCCGCTTAAGGCCTGAGTCAATTCCACTGCGGCGCCGAGGGCTTCCAGCGCGGGTTTGCCCAGCGTGCCGTCTTCTTCGGTTTGCGCCAGAAAGAGAATGGTGTCCATAGTTCTCGCTACTCCTGTTTGATCCACTGCACGATTTCGCGCGCGATGTCTTCGGCGGGAAGGTCCTTGACGATTCGGGTTTGACGTTGCTGCTTGGGCGTAGCGACGTTGGAGTATTGCAGTCCATCGGATGAAATCGCTGCGACCGTGGCCCGCTGCAACGCGGGCATGATGGTGCGCATGTTGGCCATGCCGACTTGCGGATCGTTGCGCGGTTCGCCGAGATTTCCCGTGGCCCATCCCAGCACCGCCGGCGGCCCGGCACACAACGAAACCTGGTGGCGCGCGCCTTCCACGCGTTCCAACACCTCAAACGAGCCGTCTTCCTGAGGAGTTATTGCGTCAACCCCCTGGAACTGATCGACGATGCCGAGTTCTTCACCGATGAGCTGCAAGGTCACGCCCGCGCTACGACTGGCCGATTCCCATCCACCAAACAGCAGCAGCCGCGACAGATCAATGCCCGCGATGCCGCGAATTGCCGCCGCCAGCGCGCGTGCCGTTTGATGAGCATCGGCGAAACCGCTGGAGGGGCCGTCCACGGCAACCAGTTGCAGCGGAACTTTCTGCGCCACGGTCATCATCACCTGCTGCAGCTTGGCCTTGGGCGCCATGCTCACCAGCCACAGCTTGCTGCCGGCGATGTGCTTCACCAGGTTGGCGCCTTCGTACAGCGCGTGCGACGCCCAGGGATCGAGGATCGCGGGCAGCATCATCTCGTTCTTCAGCGCCGGTCCGGATGGTCCGGTGACAGGTTCCAGCGTTTGCAAGGGGTCGGGAACGACGCTGGCGCAAACTACAACGTGATAGGGATTCGGCATCTTCGGTTTTCCAGTGAATCAGAATAATTCATCTATTTCGGTAGCTTTGAAAGGGCACGGCCTCACACCGCTTCATAGTCTGCGAAAAACTCCGCGCGCGTGTTTGGCTTGAAAGGGCACGGCTTCAGCCGTGCCGCCAGATGCTGTCGTTATGGTGGCTTTAGCCACTGAGGGACCTCGGTGTTGCGACGAAGGGCGAGTTCCCTCAGGGGCTGAAGCCCAACTCTCGCCGCCCACCCAACGGCACGGCTGAAGCCGTGCCCTTTCAAAGCGTTGAGAATCTCCTGAATAATGCGGGTGATGCCCCCACCCTGTACACGTGAAACCTGCCCTAGTTTTCCGCCGAATGCAGCCCACCCGCGCCCGCGCGGAATTGCAAATTGGGGCGCCCCTCGACGCTCTCCGGACAGTTCCACATACACGCGCCGCAGAACACGCACTTCTCGCGATCGAAATTGGGCGGCCCTTCCAGGCTCCGCGTGATTGCTTGTCCGGAACACATCTCCACGCACAGCTTGGTCCCGCAGCGGCCGCACACCTCGAGGTCGCGGAAGCGAACGTGGTCGGCATATCCCGCGGCGGCCTGGACTTTGCCGCCCATCAGCAGCACGTCCTGATGCGATACCAGCAGCGAGCCATCGTGAGCAATCGCGGGCCAGCCACAGGCATCCATCAAGGAATCATGGAGCGAAGTGCCGCCGACGTTGCACTCATGCTGGATGCTTTCGATCTGCGGCGGCTTGAGCTTGCCTCGATAAAACTGTCCCGGCGACACGATCCGCTCGCACGGCTTGGAAGGATGGCTGCCTAACGAGAGCCGCCCTTTTGTGAACGCCGTCACAGCCATGCCGATCAGTCCAGTGACGACGCCGCGCTGGAATCCGTCACGCGACTTCTCCGCAATGCGGGCCTCCCGTTCCAGCCAACTTGCTCGCCGCCGCGCTTCGTAGGCCTGAGTCAGGTTTTCGCGCGTGAACGGCTTTCCGGCTCGCAACAACTCCAGCACGCCTTCGGCGAGTTGCACGCCGGATGTCCAGGCCTCGTCCACGCCCGAACCCGTGAGCACATTGGTACTGCCGGAGGACTCACCAATCCGCGCGTAACCGTCGCCGACTAGATAAGGCTCGCCGCGCTTGCCCGATTCCTGCAAAGACTTGGCGCCCCACGAGCGCAGCCTGCCGCCTTCGAGATAACGCCAGAGATATGGGTGCTGAATGTAATGCTGCAGGTAGCGATACACGGTGCGAGTCGGGCAATCGAACCACGACGGAACAAAGATGCCAACCGACGCCACACCGCCGGGATGAACATAGAAGAAGCCGAATATCTCCGGCTCGGGAAAGCCGAAGGTGTGGAAGACCGTGCCAGGTTGCAGATCAATCCCGGGCCGAAGTTCGATGACGAACTTCATGCCTAACGCCCACTCGCGCACCTCGTTGCCGGGAGGGGTTCCCAGGCGGTCGTCGATGTCATGGCCGACCGCCCCGACCGGCCCATCTCCGATGACGGTGAGCGCCGCGCGTATGTCCATTCCGGCAGTGAAGCCGGACTCCGGGCTTCCCTGGCGATCCACACCCTGATCGACTAGGCGCACACCCAGCACCTTGCCGTCCTCGATGAGTGCCTCGTCCACCGGCATCCCTGGCCAGATTTGCACTGCGCCGCTCGACATCAATTGCGAGCCCACCCACTGGTTGAACTGGCCGATGGAAAGCACCAGCCCGTCTTTCTTGTGCAGGAAACTCGGCGTGTACGGCAGTTCGAATGCGTCGTTACTAACACCAAGAATCTTGCCAAACATCCGTAGGCAGCGGTCTCCGGTTCGCAGCACGCGAGAGCGCCGGCTGGCGCCCACGGGATCGAGCAGGTACACCACCTTCTCGTTGACAACCGAGGCGGCCATGGGAATTTGTGCGGGATCCAAATCAGGGAAGCTGGCGCGAATGCCACGCGCGCGTGTGACCACGCCGGAGACGCCGAAACCAATGTCGTCGGCGCGCTCATAGCAGATGACCTGGAGTGGCATACCCGGCGCGGCCTTGCTCTCGATTGCCGGGCTGCCATCGTCGTTGAGCAGTTGGCGCGAGAGCGTGGTGAGGAAGCCGCCCGTGGCAGGCCCAAAGCCGACGCAGGCAATGTCAACGTCGATGCTCGCGCGTTCGATGGCGGGTTGGTCAGCAATGGTCAAGTAATGTCCTTAACAATGTGCGTTTGAAGGGGCGCACCTTCAGGTGCGCCGTACGATCTTCCGTTTAGTTTTGTCATCCTGAGCGGAGCGCTCGCCGAGCCTTTCCGACCCGCTTCCTTCGCGGGGCGGGCGAGCGCGCAGTCGAAGGATCTGCGGTCCTCAGCACGAATGTGACACGGGCCAACCGCAGATCCCTCGACTCCGCTTCGCTCCGCTCGGGATGACAACGGGATAAAGCGATCCTCGATCACAGCTATCGCGGGTAATCCAGCGCTTCCGGAATCATCACCTTCGCCAGCGCCTCGGCAAGCCGGTCTTTCGCCAGTTGCGCGCCGGTCAGACAGCCATCCAACTTGGAACGCAGGCGCTGAAATCCTTCCAGACCCTGGCATGAAACGCACGGCCCTGCCTTCGCGGGATGGCTTCCGTTCGCCCCCACAACATCCGTCGCACATGACGCAATGCCCGGAATCAAACCTTCCAGCGAGTCCAATTCATCGCTCTGATAGCAGCCTTTGTAACCTTCGTCATCCCACGCCGGATGCCGGTTGTATCCAAAGACCAGCTCGGCGCAGATGCGGCCCACTTCTCCGGCGGCCCGCGCCGCCTGTATGTGGCAAAGGTCAGTAAAGAAACCGAGCGTGCTTGCCAATCCTTCCGCCAGCACCGGGTTCTCAGGACCCGCGGTTTCCAACTCAATCAAGTCCAGCACCTGCTGGCGCGTGGCCAGCAACCATCCCAGCGCATCGGCCAGCGGAAAAGTCACGCCCTGGCGAGCGCTCTGATACAGCGCGCCCCCGTAAGCGTCGGTGGTGACCCGCAGGTGGCGATAGGTCCACAGCCACAACTGCATGGCAGTGGCAAGAGTGCACGCGCCCGTTCCCGGACGGTGCTCGGCAACCCGGCGCATTTCGGCGATCCATTGCCGGAACTGGGCGAGGAACAACTCGTTGGTCATGGTGACGCTGAGATTGCGGCGCTGCACCGCCTCCGGGCCCTCGTAGGTCGCTTCCAGCTGCGAGTCCATCCACTTGTAAGCCAGGAAGCCGGGACAGTCTTCGGTGATGCCATAGCCGCCCATCAGGCTCAGCGCCTCGCGCATGGAGTTTGCGCCGGTGCCGGTGTTCCACAGTTTGGCTGCCGGACAAAGCACGTTCGCCACTGCATCCTTCAAGGCAAACTCGACCAGCCGGTCATTCTTCAGCGTGTCATACACATCGCGATTGCGCTTCTCCTCCGGCATGGCCTCCAGGCGCAAAAGCTCGAGCGCCGATTGGTCCACGTCGCGGAAGAACTTCAACTCCGCCTTGCCGCCGCGAATTCCTTTGGCGGCCAGGATCACAACTTTCTCGCGCTCCAGGGGATCGATTTCGTCGTACAGCCGCGCCGCGGCAAATCCAAGCGCAGCGCCCGCTTCGCCAATCGCCCACAAGTTGGCCAGCCTATGCAGAGCATCCTGGCGCTGCTGCAAGCCCAGTTCGTAACGCAGCATGCCCGGCTTGGCCTGCTCGGAGCCGCGAAAACGCCCGCGCTGATAACGGATGATCGGCTCGACGGCCGACAGCAGCTTGGCCGACGTCATCAACGCCACCGTCACACGCGTGCGTTTGAAGACCGCTTCGATGACCTCGCTGTGGCTGTAGTTGGGGATGATGGCGCCGTCCTTGATGGTGTATCCGCCGACGATGCGGCTGGCCGGCACATGCACGTTGAAGATGGGGTCGCACGTCGAGGAAAGCTGGTGCACCAGTTTGCGAGTGGGGGTGCCGCGGTCGAACACGCCCGGGTCGCTTTCCTCGATGATCACCATGCACGAGCCCTTGATGCGATCGTCGCCGGAATCGACCGCCGCGGTAACGAAGTTGGCGAAGCCCATGTTGGTGATGAAGCGGCCGCGCTTCTCCACGTGCAGCAGCGGCTCCTGGCCGTCCACCCATTCGGTGACGCTAACTTTGCCGCTCAACATGCCGGTGTCCACGCCAACATAGGGAATCGGCTCGGTGAGACAGAAAGCTCCGCGATAGGTTTGGCGATCTTCGCCGGCTGCGGCGGGAGCGGCCAGCGCCATGTAGTGGGCGCGCTGCTCCGGCGTGCCACGCTCGTGGATCGGCGCCAGGGCCAGGCATCCTGCCAGGCTGCAAGTGGCGGCGCCGGCGTCCACCCAGGCCAGTTCAAAGGCGATCAGGGCGAGCGCAAGATTCTTGGGTCCAACCAGGTAGCCGCCGTGCTCGGGATCCATGAAGACGGCGGTGATTCCAGACTGGTCGAACGCCTCGAGCAACTGGGCTTTCTTGCTGGTCCACTCGTGGGTGCCGCGAGAGCCCTCGGAGACCAGACGGGCCACGGGGCCGCGCGCCACCTCGCGCGCCGACTGCACCAGCATCTGCAGGTCATAGCGGTCGGCGAAATGCCACAGAATCTGGCGCACGTTGTCGTCGGGCAGCGTACGCAGGGTTTCGGATCGCACTTTCGGCACAGTGGTTGCCATGCGCTCACCTCCAGGTGCAATGACTCATTGTGATTTGCGCTCAACCCTTGTGCTGTGACGCAGATCATAGGGGTCGGTGACGTACGGGCAGGCGTGGCCGGACAATAAGAAGAAATGGTTCAGCCGCTGAGGTCTATGCCCTCAGCGGCTGAACCCAGGAATTGTGCGGGCGGCGTTGTCGCGGCTCAAAAGGCCTGCGCCGCCCGTACAAGCTGATAGACCAATCCTGGAACGACTCCAACTTCCAATCTCCGTCGAGCTCAGGCAAGGTCGAAGCGATCAAGGTTCATCACCTTGTTCCACGCAGCCACGAAGTCTTTCACAAACGTCTCCTTCGAGTCATTACATGCATAGACTTCCGCGAGGGCCCGGAGCTGGGCGTTGGAACCGAAGACGAGATCAACGACAGTACCCGTCCACTTGAGTTCGCCCGTCGTCCGATCGCGCCCCTCCAACACGCCTTCCGAGGTGGCGGACTTCTGCCACTTCGTGTTCATGTCGAGCAGGTTGACGAAGAAATCATTGGTCAAGGTTCCGGGCCGCTTGGTGAAAACACCGTGTTTGGACTGGCCGAAGTTTGCCTCCAGGGCGCGCATGCCGCCGACGAGGACCGTCATCTCGGGAGCGGTCAGGGTCAGCAGGTTCGCCCGATCCACCAGCTCAGCCGCCGGTCCCTCGTCTCCCTTCCGGAGATAGTTGCGGAACCCGTCTGCGGTCGGTTCCAGTACGGCGAACGAATGCACATCGGTCTGCTCCTGCAACGCGTCCATGCGCCCCGGCGTGAAGGGAACCTTCACGTCGTGGCCGGCCTTCTTGGCAGCTGCCTCGACGGCGGCGCAGCCGCCCAGAACGATCAGGTCAGCCAGCGAGACCTTCTTCCCACCGGACTGCGCGCCGTTGAAATCCTTTTGGATCGCCTCCAGCGTCCGCAGGACCTTCGCCAGCTCGGCCGGCTGATTGACTTCCCAATCCTTTTGCGGCGCCAGGCGAATGCGCGCCCCGTTGGCCCCGCCGCGCTTGTCACTGCCGCGGAATGTGGCCGCCGACGCCCAGGCCGTCGTGACCAGTTGGGAGATCGACAGTCCGGAGGCGAGGATCTTCGCCTTCAGAGCAGCAATGTCCTGCTCCCCGATCAATTTATGATCCACGGCGGGAACAGGGTCTTGCCACAGCAGGGGCTCCTTCGGAACCAGCGGGCCAAGGTAGCGCGAGAGAGGCCCCATGTCGCGGTGGGTCAGCTTGAACCACGCCTTGGCGAACGCGTCTGCGAGCTCCTGCGGATGCTCGTAGAAGCGCCGTGAAATCTTTTCGTAAGCAGGGTCGAACCGCAAAGAGAGGTCCGTGGTCAGCATGGTCGGCGCGTGACGCTTTGACGGATCGTGCGCATCCGGCACCGTACCGGCGCCTGCGCCATTCTTCGGTCTCCACTGATGCGCACCGGCCGGGCTCTTGGTCAGTTCCCATTCGTAGCCGAACAGGTTCTGGAAGAAGTTGTTGCTCCACTTCGTAGGCGTCGTGCTCCAAGTAACTTCCAGGCCGCTGCCGATCGTGTCATCGCCGTTGCCGCTGCCATAGGTGTTGTTCCAGCCCAAGCCTTGCTGCTCGATGGGGGCGGCCTCGGGTACGGGGCCGACATACTTGTTCGGATCGGCGGCGCCGTGGGTTTTGCCGAACGTGTGCCCGCCGGCAATGAGCGCAACGGTCTCCTCGTCATTCATCGCCATGCGGGCGAAAGTCTCTCGGATGTCGCGTGCCGCGGCGATGGGATCCGGGTTTCCATTGGGCCCTTCCGGATTCACATAGATCAGACCCATTTGCACGGCAGCGAGCGGATTCGCAAGATCACGATCGCCGCTGTAGCGCTCGTCTGCCAGCCACTTGCCCTCGGGGCCCCAATAAATGTCGTCTCCCGGCTCCCAGACGTCCGCGCGCCCGCCACCGAAACCGAAGGTCTTGAACCCCATCGACTCCAAGGCGACGTTGCCGGCGAGAACCATGAGGTCGGCCCAGGAGATTTTCCGGCCATACTTCTGCTTGATCGGCCAGAGCAAGCGGCGCGCCTTATCGAGGTTCACATTGTCCGGCCAGCTATTGAGCGGCGCAAATCGCTGTGCTCCGGCGCCCGCGCCCCCGCGGCCGTCGCCGATGCGGTAGGTGCCTGCACCGTGCCACGCCATACGGATGAAGAGCGGCCCATAGTGGCCAAAGTCGGCCGGCCACCACTCCTGCGACGCGGTCATCAAGGCATGCAGGTCCTTGATCACGGCATCCAAGTCAAGGCTTTTGAACTCCTCGGCGTAGTTGAACGCCTCGCCCATTGGGTTGGACAGCGGGGAGTGCTGGTGCAGGATGTTCAGGTTAAGCTGATTCGGCCACCAGTCGGCATTCGTCTGGAATCTGCGAGCGCCGTGAGCGACCGGGCACTTGCTTTCGGTTGACAAGTTTGGCTCCTGATTCTCGGGGCCAGAAGCCCCCGCTGCGGTGGTGAGTTTTTTCTCCATATGATGTATACCTTTCTTCGAATTATCTAAAATAACTGTGACCAGCTACGAATCCATCCTGGCTTTCCTCTTCGCGCAATCGCCGCTGGCCGCGCTGGCTGACGCGCGCCATTCATCCGGCATCCACGAGCCTACGACACGGAGCGGGAAGCGTGCCGCGGAGCGCACTTCGTGCACAGCCCCCGGAAAATGAGTTCACATTCGCGAAGGATCCGCTTACCGAGGGAGCCCGAGGCCGGCCTGGGCACGTCGCACCACTCAATGTCCTCAACCTTGCCGCAGCGGTCGCAGATGAAGTGGTGATGCCGCATGCCTTTCGCATCGAATCGCGCGGCGCGGCCCTCGACCGCCACTTCACGCACCAAACCCGCCTGCACCAAGTCCCGCAGATTGTTATAAGTCGTGGCCCTGGAAGAGCGCGGATCCACGCGGTTCACGGCTTCGAAGATTTCCGCAGCCGTGGGATGCCGGTTGTGTTCCATCAAGAATGCCATCACGGCGTAACGCTGCGGAGTGCACCGCAACCCGCTGCCTTCCAGGGACCGTTTAATCGCCTCGGCGTCCATGACAAATTTAGATTATATCTAATGTTATATTTTGTCAAGACTTATGCTTTGGCTTGCGGCGGCGGGCAGAAAACGGCGGACGCCGTATTGAGCAGCCTCAAGTTATCCACTTCGTCCGCGACTCTGAACGTGGCTCTTCGTCCTTCACGCAGCCTGCTGCCGACGGAGTTGACGCTGTTTCCGCGCCTCCTGCTGTCGGAAACCTGCTTTCGTCAAGTACTACCAATGGTAGTAACTACAGCGTCACGATAGCCTTGAAAATTCTAGTCTCTATCCAACTAAATCCCGCAGTACAGGAAAGCTTGATGATGCTGCCAAGAATAAATGGACGGTTACTCCGAAGCGCTCTGCTGACAATTTGTGTTTTCACCCTGCTTCCGTTCGCGCTGCGCGCGCAGAATGCAACCGGCTCGCTGCTGGGCGAAGTGCAGGATGCCAGCGGAGCACGGATTAAATCCGCCAACGTCGTGGTCACCGACAACGGGTCCGGGGTCGCGCGCACAGCGGCCTCCGACAGCCGCGGACAATTTCGATTTCCCGATCTGCTGCCCGGGACCTACCACGTGGCCGTCAATGCCACGGGATTTGCCGAGGCCAGCTCCGATGTGACGGTGCAGGTGAGTAACGTGCGCGACGTGCTGGTGACCTTGCGTCCGGCAGCCGTGCAGCAGACCGTCAATGTGAAGGCGGAACCTTCCTCCATCACTACCCAGGCGCTCGATACCACCGACGCCATTAATGGAGGAGTGGTTACCGGCAAGGACCTGGAGACCATTCCTCTGGCGGCGCGCAGCTTCGCCAACATTGCCTACATGGTAGCGGGCACGGAGCCGGTCGAGCCTTCCGATCCCACCAAGGCGCGCATCACCGCAGTGTCCACCGGGGGAAGCTCGGGACTGAACAATCAGCTCACGGTGGATGGCGTTGACAACTCCGACGACTATATCGGCGGCTTCCTGCAAAACTTTTCGCCCGACGTGATTCGCGAGTTTGCCGTGCAGACCTCGCAGCAGAATGCCGACATCGGGCGCACCACGGCGGGTTCCGTGGTGATCAGCACCATGAGCGGCACCAACAACTGGCACGGCGACCTGGCGTTTTATGAGCGCGCTGCAGCCTTGAATGCGCGCTTTCCCATCGAAAACCCGGCCCCTGAGCCCAAGCAGCCTTTCTCGCGGCAGAACTATGTGGGCACCATCGGTGGGCCGGTGGTGAAGGACAAAGTGTGGGTCTTTTCTGGCTTCGAGATGGTGAACGAGCACGCCAGCGTCAACTACAGCCCCGACAGCCTGACCCAGTTCAACGCGCTGGCACAACTGGCGCAAGCCGGATTGATTCCCAACACCACTTCGATCGCGGTCCCCCCGTACGCCCGCGTGCCATTCGTTTCCTACCTGGGCATGCTGCGCTTCGACTGGGCGCAATCGCAGCGTTCGCAGTGGTTCGTGCGTTGGGCCCTCGACAACAACTCCACCGACAACGCCCTAGTCCAGCAAGCCACGCTGCCGTCCACGGGCGCGACCACGCACTACAACTATCAGAACGCAGTCCTCAGCAATACGTTCACCTTCAGCCCATCGTGGGTAGGGAATTTAACCGTGGGAACCAGTTACCTGCACGGCACTGCCGACCGCAACCAGTACCTCGGCTTTGCGCTGGCCTTCCCCTTCAGCTCCACCTCGAAAACCATCTCCGGCTTCGAAACCTACGGCGACAACCAGTTCGTCACCGCCATTACCGCGTTCCCGGTGGTTCGCAATCAGGAGAAGTATCAGTTTCGCTACGATGTGAGCGGCTCGGTTGGCCGGCACGCTCCCAAATTCGGCGTCGACTTCATTCACGAGCCGGTGCTCAGCGGCGCCTTCCCGGGTCAGGCGGAAACCCTGTACGTGCTCACCCAGAACCCGACCTTCTATCTGAGCAATCCGAGCCAGCTTACGGCGGAATTAAACTGCCAGCCCCCATTTGACGGCACCAACTGCCAGACCACTTCCACCCCGGCCGGCAACGGCAACTTTTCGCAGAACGTGCAGCGGCTGGGATTGTATGCCATGGATGCCTGGCGGGTAACGCCGGAGGTGACCGTCAACTACGGCTTACGCTACGACACGACCTTTGGATTGTTCCAAGCTTCAGGAGTGAGCCAGGCACTGAATCCCGCCGTGCAGACTATCCGCGGACTGCAACTGCCCCTGCCGACAGGCGTGCCTCATGATTACCGCAAGGCTTTTGCGCCACGTTTGGGAATTGCCTACAATCCCGACCGCATTGAAGATCTGGTCGTCCGCGCCGGCATCGGCCTTTACTACAACGACCTGGCCCAGAACGGCTGGGCGACAGCTTTCCAGGCGGTGAACACCCCGTCTGCGTTTCTGCCCTGCAACGCGCCGGGCGATGCCGGGTGCCTGCCGGGAGCTGCAAACGGAGGCGCCGGAGCCGTGATCGATCCCAACTACCACACGCCTTACGCGCTGACGGTCAGCGGCGGGGTGCAGTACCTATGGCACAAGAACTGGACGCTCAGCGCCGACTACGTCCACGAGCAGGGCGTCCATGGCTACCGGCGCTATGAATACACGGCAGGCACCACACTGCTCTCGCCGCTGTTTGCGCCAGACCCCGCCACCCAGATGGCCAATGTGCCCAATCTGTCCGTCTTCAAATCGGACAATAGGTCCAGCTACAGCGCCATGATGCTGCACGTGCAGGGGAACGTTAACCGGCGCTTTAACCTCACGGCGAACTATGTGCTGTCGAGGGCCAGCACCTGGGGCTGCGTCCTGGGCGAGCTCTGGGACTACGTGAACGGCGTGTGCAATCCTCTGAACCCCTTCGCTCCGGGCGATTACGGCCCATCGGGAGAAGATGTCACCAGCCGCTTCACGCTGGCAGGCGTGGTGTACGTGCCCGGCGGTTTTCAGGTGTCGACGATCATTCAGGCCGAGTCCGGCCGCCCGATTACGCTCACCACTCCGGTGGACGTCAACGGCCTTGGCGATCCGACCAATGATCGCGCCGTCATCAATGGCGTACAGACTACCATGGACCAGTTCCGCGGGACCCCGTATGTCCAGGTTGACCTGCGGGTCACCCGGCCGTTCAAGATTGCGGAACGCTGGCAGATCCTGCCGTTCATCGAGTTCTTCAATCTGTTCAACCGCAACAATCCCGGCGCGAACTACGTCACCGACATCTCTGCCTTGCCGACGCCGGTGGACAACCTTTACAACGCAACTCACCTGTGCCCGACTCCAGCGTGCAGCGTGCCGATCACCAACCCCAACCAGCTCCTGGTGCCGGCGGGCGCGCTCGGCGACTTTTTCGGTCCTGGAACTACGGTGGGAATTCCCTTTGCGGCGCAAATCGGGGTGCGTGCGACTTTCTAGAGCGGTTCCGCAATAGATGTGTCCGGTTTGCATGGGTAGTGCGGGCGGATACACTAATCCCGGAACCGTTCTAGAGAAAAATCATTCACCACAATAGTGCGCCAACGAAGAAGCCGGCCGAAGACGGGCCGGCTTCTCTGCGTGCTCTGAGGGGCAGATTACTTCTTGAGGGTCCCGACGTAGGTGGCAACTTCCCCCGCCTGGTCGGCCGTCAAGCCCGCAACCGGTTTGGCGTGCGGCGCTTTTTTCCCGGCTTCGCCTTTGGTGAGGTAATCAGTAATTTGCTTCTGATCCAATTTGGTCTTCTGCAGCGAGGGGCCGATTTTCCCTTCACCCGCCGGCCCATGGCACATGGCGCATTTCGACTTATACAGGGCGGCCCCATCCTGGGCCCACGCCATGCCTGATACCAGTGCAACTGCCGTCAACATCATCAAGTAACGCTTCATAGAAATAGGATCTCCTTAGTTTTTGAATAAACAAAATTCCGAAGCTGAACTGCCTTCGGTTGCTGCATGAACTGCTCGCGCAGAACTGTAATGTGAGGTTTGGCCCCATTTCTCACATTGGCTGGTATTGTAGAGCGGAATCGGCAACTTGCCATCACACTTAATTGCGCTTGAACAACGCACGGTGACGTACGTCACGCTCAGATCGGTCGAATTCACTTTGCTTTCAACCTGGCAGGCAGTAGAAGACCTTCGCCGCACCTGGCTTCGTGCTACCCTGCTTAACCTCAGGAACTCAATCCGATGACCCGACGTTTTCTCGCCGCTGTAATGGTTTTTGCGCTGCTAGGGCTCCCGCTTCAGGGCTTCCCCGCAGTCGCTGGGCCGGCCCCGCAGAATGCTGACTTCAGCAGCGCCGAGATGCTCTATCGCTCGGGCAAGTTTGCCGAGGCGGCGGCCAAGTTTCAAGCCATGGTGAAGGCCGATCCGAAGCTGGTGCTGGCGCAGGTTGGGTTGGTCCATTCCTTGTTGCGCGAAGAAAAAATCGATGAAGCCCAGGCCGCCGCCATGCGGGCGCTCACCTTGCAACCCAATGCCGCCCCGCTGGCGACCGCCATGGGAGACGTTCAATTCCGGCTGGGAGAAATGCCGGAGGCGGAACGCTCGTATCTCAAGGCGCTGAATCTGAATCCCAAGGACCCCGGTCCTTATATCGCTCTGGCCCGTGTTTACCGCGCCTACTCGCACTACCGTCGCGCCTTCGATGAGCTGGAGCGGGCGCACCGGATCGCCCCCGACAGCCCCGCTATGCAGCGCATGTGGCTAGCGACTCTGCCCCCGCGTGAGCGGATCGCGGCGATTGAAGCTTATCTGGCAAGTGGGCGCTCTGAGGACCCGGAAGAAACGGCTTTACTGCGTCGTGATCTCGACTTCCTCAAGGCCATGGTGGACAAGCCGGCGTATCCCTGCCGTTTGGTCAGCAAGGTCAAGCAAACCAATACCAAGCTGCTGGTGTTGCCCTCCGCCACATCCCACCTTGGCGCTACCGGTCTGGAAGTGAAACTCAACGGACACAGCAATCGCCTGGCACTGGACACCGGTACCAGCGGAATCCTGGTCCGCAGCGCGACGGCGGAGAAGGCCGGACTCACCCGCATCGGCGGCGAACAGCGCATTGGCGGCCTGGGTGACAAGGGCGGGCAGAGTGGATACGTCGCCGTCGCCGCTCATATTCGCGTCGGCGACCTGGAATTTGAAGACTGCCTGGTGCGCGTCGTGGATGCACCCGGACCCAGCGAGATCGACGGTCTGATTGGTAGCGATGTCTTTGGCGCGTATTTGATCGATATCGACATTCCCGGGCAAAAGCTAAGGCTGTCGCCACTGCCCAAGCGTCCGGATGAGGCCGCTGCCCCAACGGCCCTGAACAGTGCCGGCGAGACCCGCGGCGCCCCTGAGGACAATGTGGAGAATGGCGGCGAGGAGCAGCCATCGCCCAACCAGGCGAAACCGGCAAACTTGGCGGCAAACCCGCACCTGCCGAAAGATGCCTACGTCGCTCCCGAGATGGCCCGCTGGACCAAGGTCTTTCGCTTCGGCCACATGCTGCTGATTCCCACGCGGGTGGACGGCTTCGGGCCCATGCTGTTCATGATTGACACCGGCTCGTTCACCAACATTCTCTCCACCAGGGCGGCACGCGAGGTAACCAAGGTCAGGGCGGATTCCCGCACGCAAGTGAAAGGACTGAGCGGTAAGGTGGCCAACGTTTACCGCGCCGACAAAGCTACGCTTGAGTTCGGCCACTACTCGCAGGAGAACCAGGACATCGTGACACTGGACCTGTCGGCCATCAGCCAATCCACGGGTACCGAGATATCGGGCATCCTCGGCTTCGAGATGCTGCGCATCCTGCAGGTCAAGATCGATTACCGCGACGGCCTGGTTGACTTTCTCTACGACCCCAAGCATCTTCCCAAAGGCATCGGCCTGCGGCAGAAGAAGTAGGCTCAGGCTACCGGAGCCAACCAGCGCGCGCTCCTTCATCCTTCGGGCTCTGCGTCGTCAGCGAGCCGCATGTTTGATAGCATCTTAGTGCCATAAATCACGGAATCGTCGATTTTGCGTTTAGAAGCCCTAGGAGGCCACCGTTCGTGCGGGGACGGCCTTTTACCTAGTTCTCCACTCACAAAATGGTAATAAAACGCTTGACACACATGTGCGCGTAGTGTACTATTCTAGGCATGGAACACCTCAAGACTTTGCAAGGTGCAATCGCCTACTTCAGCGCCCCGCAACAGGCCTTTGATGCTGCCGTTCAATTTCGTTGGCCGGGCGGAGATGTTACCTGCCCACGCTGTGGGCAGGCCAAGCACTCGTTTATCAAGACGCGGCGCATCTGGTTCTGCTACGTCTGCCAAAAGCAATTCACGGTCAAGGTTGGAACCATCATGGAAGATTCTCCGCTTGGACTCGACAAGTGGATGATGGCGCTCTGGCTGCTGGCAAACTGCAAGAACGGAATCAGCAGCTATGAGCTTGGCAAGGCTATCGGAGTTCGCCAGAACTCGGCTTGGTTCATGCTTCATCGAATCCGTGAAGCGATGAAGGATGACCCGACGTTCCAATTTGGTGGGCCTAGCAGCGAAGTAGAGAGTGACGAGACCTTCATAGGTGCGCGGGCCGCGAACATGCACAAGGACAAGAAACGCCGCTTGAACCTTCGCGGGACGCAAGGTAAAACCGCCGTGATGGGGATACTTGACCGTGACTTGCGGCAAATCCGCTGCAAGGTTGTTCCTGACATCAAGCGCGAAACCTTGCAAAACGAGATATTGAGACAAGTGCAACGCGGCTCTAGGCTGTACACCGATCAGGCTCACAGCTACGGAACGCTGGTAAAAGACTTCGCCCATGAGGTGGTCAATCACGCGGAACAGTACGTTAATGGGCGCGTACACACGAATAGCTTGGAGAACTTCTGGAGTCTCCTGAAACGCACCCTGAAGGGCACATACGTTGCTGTAGAACCGTTCCATCTTGATCGTTACGTTGATGAGCAAGTATTTCGCTTTAACAACCGTGCCACAAAAGATAACCAGTTGAATGATTCCGACCGCTTTGCTTTTCTGATGTCCAAGGTCGCCAACAAACGGCTCACCTATGCCCAACTCACGGGCAAAGAGGTTGACGCGCTCCACCACCCGGCGGCAGGGACGGGGGCAGAGGAGCCGTTCTAATCCCGTTTCTTGCCGGACGTTTTGCGGGCAGTAGCTTTCTTGGGCTTCTGCCCTTTCTTGTGCTTCGGCGGGACCGCAAGAACAGCCCTTGCCAGTCGCTCAAAGTTTTCTCTTGCTTCCGGGCCTTCTTTGTATTCTGCTTTCATCTGCCACTCCCCATGAGCGCAAGTAAACTCGTTATCGCCTTCCTGCTGATGTCAGCCGTACACAGCCCAGCTTCCCAAGAAAGCAGCCGCCCCAAGCAGTCCGATGTAGCTAAGCAGCAGGAACAATATCAAGCGTCCCCAAGTGTCACCCCAGAACCCAATCCACAAAAGACCAGCGCCAAGCAGCAGCAAAGCATACCCGACCCAGAGCCGCACGATTGGTTTTATAGAACGTATTTGATCTCTGGCCCAATCATATGCATTCTCACGCTCGCCACGAGCATCGTTGTTTGGAATCAGGTTATTACGCTCCGACAAATTGAACGCGCCTGGATGATGATAGATATCTCTCCACGCTTCTTTGGAGATGGCGCAATGGGTGCCGACATTACTTTTGTAAACAGAGGCAAGACCCCCGCTTGGGTACATGGCATCTGGCTCAAATGGAACTGGTTTGACAGGATTCCCGAAAAACCGGACTACTCCGATCTTACTGAGAGCCTGAAAACTCCGCGCCCGGTCGCGCCAAACGAAAGTCTCGATACCACCTCGCGATTCAACACAAGCAATCCGACCGCAAAAACTATTGTCATCTACGGCGTCTTGAGGTATCGAGACATATTCCGCCGGGAGAGGAGAACTTGCTTCGGATGTTATCTTGCCGAGAACCGAGAGCTGATTCGGCTTCCCGCGAGTTTTAATGAGTACACCTAAAAACAACAGCCCCGTCACGGCAAGGACGATTATCACGGAGACGCACATGTGCGTCAACCGTTTTATTACCCACAAAATCGATTCTAGGGGCATTTGCGGACGTTTAACTGGCACTCCTTGGGTACACTAAACTAGGAAAATGGTGTTGGGCAAATTCGTGGCAGCAACTTACCACTTAAGTGGTGCATTGAAAGATGAGATTAGAGCTCCTTCTTTCGGCTGCCCCCAGCAGGACCGCGAGCGACGTGTAAGACACTGTGCCGTCCCTCAGCTCCGCAACAAACACAGACAAGCACCCGCTTCCGGTGTTAGGTTTGTAGGTTTCCGAGGGAGGGCCATGTTCACCAACGATCTTCTGAAGGGTAAACGCATTCTCATCACCGGCGGCGGAACCGGGATTGGCCGCGCCATGGCCGAGCGATTTCTGCAGTTGGGCGCCACGGTTTACATCTGCGGACGGCGCCGCGAGGTGGTGGAGAAGACGGCGGCAGAGCTGTCGGCCTCGACCGGCGGAACCATTGAGGGCTTCGCGTGTGACGTGCGCGATCCCGAACAAGTCGAGCCGCTCATCGAGCAACTATGGGCCAAGGGCCCGCTCGACGTGCTGGTCAACAACGCCGCCGGCAACTTCCTGGCGCGCACCGAAGAGTTGTCGGCCGGTGCCTTCGAGGCCGTCATTGGCATTGTGCTCAAAGGCACCATCAACATGACGCTGGCGTGCGGGCGGCGCTGGCTGGCGGCCAAGCATAAGGGCGTGGTGCTGAACATCGCAACCACGTATGCCGACACCGGTTCGGCTTATGTGGTGCCGAGCGCTGTCGCCAAAGCCGGAGTGGTTGCGCTGATGCGCAGCCTGGCGGTGGAGTGGGGCGGCCGCGGAATTCGATTCGTGGCCATTGCCCCAGGCGCAATTCGCACCGAAGGCGCATTCTCGCGACTGCTGCCCACGCCTCAACTGGAGAAGATGTTGCTGGACCACAATCCCCTGCACCGCCTCGGGACGCTGGAGGAGATTGCCAACCTGGGAGCCTTCTTGATCAGCGACCAGGCGGGCTACATCAATGGCGAGATGGTTTACATGGACGGCGGCGAAATGCTGGCGGGGGCGAGCACCTTCAGCCTGATGGGGCGACAAATACCGGACGCGGCCTGGGAGATGATGAAGCCGAAAAAGAAGTAGCCAGTTGTCAGTAGCCAGTAGTCAGTAGCCAGTAGTCAGTTGCCAGTTGCCAGTTATTTCAGTTCAGAGAATTGATCAGGCCGTTTAATATTTTCCCCAGCTCAGATGAGCTGCACAGCAGCCGACTTGCCGTCTCTGAACTGACACAACACAGTCGTTCGGCAATTATGATCTGGGTTTCCAATTCCATCAGTGAACCGCTAGCCTGACGCAGAAAATGTCGGAACTCGGCCCTGCCGTGACGTCCTTGTCCTTCGGCAATGTTGCTTGGCACTGAGACGGCTGCTCTGCGTAGCTGTGCCGTGAGCCCGTAAACCTCGTCCTTGGGGAAAGACGCGCTCACTTGATATATCGCGGTTACGAGATCCAAAGCTTTCTGCCAAGCAATCAGATCACGATATGATTTGTTCACTTCTCTACACTCTTTCCACCCGCCACTGCGGATTGGGTGCTGGCAGGTGCTGCGTACTGACTACTGACTACTGGCTACTGACTACTGGCTACTGGCTACTGCCAACTGGCTTGACCCCGGTGATGAACCAGACGTCCTGGTAAACTTTTTTCGACTTTATGCTGCGAAAGCCGCACGATTTCAGCGCTTCCACCATTTGTCCGCGAGTTGCCAATCCGAAACCCGACCCGACAAAGTGCGCAGCCAGGCGGTCCAACGGACTGGTGCCGTCGTCTGAAACATAACGGTCCACGAGAACCACCAAACCATCCGCAGGCAGTTTTTCGTAAGCCTGCTGCAGGAGTCCGCTTGCTATCGGACCTATGTCACAGAACATGATTACGTCGTAGCCGGCGGGCAGCCCCCGGTGTATGTCTCCCGCCTGCGTGCGAATTCGGCGGGACAGTTTTGCCGCGCGCACGTTCCCGGCGGCAATTCTGCAAACCGGTGCAATGTCGAGAATGCAAGCCTGCAAGTGCGGGTTCTTCTTAGCGTTAGCCAGCGCAATCGACATCACGCCGGAGCCGCCGGCGACGTCCAGGACTTTGCGGTGCTGCGAAAGATCGAGATAACCCGCCAGCGCCGCGGCATCCCCCTGGTGCAGGTGGAACAGCATCTGGGTGAAGTCTTCCGCCTCGCGCGGGTCCCGCTTCATACCTTCCAAGTAATCAGGCTCGGCGCGGCCCTTGATCTGGTAATCTCTTTTGCCCGAGGCCAGGGCCTGCTCCAGAACGGTGAGCGTCTCGTAGTCGCTCACGCACTCCTGGGAGTACTGCCGCGTCCAGTAGATGGAGCGCCCGGCGATGAAGTACTTCTCGGCAAACTGCGTGTTCCAGTAGCTGTCATTCTGTTTGTGCAGCAGTCCCAGCGCGACCATGGTGTTGAGAAAGGGCAAGAGATAGAGTTGGTGGAGCTTGAGGGACTTCCCGATCTGCGCGGCGGTCATGGGTTTGTCGTGCAAGGCACGAAACAGTTGCAGCCTCTCCGCCGCGATGATCAAGCGAGAGAGGATGAAGGCCCTCTGGATGTCAATTTTCGCCAGGACACGTTTGGGAAACTTGTCGAGGGTAAGCACTTCCATCCGAGAGACCACCTGGGCTGGTCGTGGGGGCCGGCGCCAGCACGCCGCTTCATCCGGGTCCGGGGAGTTTCAATCTAAATACGCCACAGAGACACTTACCGCACGAAGTCGTTTGGGTTGACACCCGTTTTCTCTAGCTGAGAATGCGCTCCTCGTGCCTCGGTATCTCTGTGGCGAACCCGATCCTAAGGCGTCCTCCAAAAATCGGTTTGTAACGGGGCGCGGCTAGCCGTGCCGTAAGGCTCAGTGATTCTAAGTTGTCATCACGCACGGCCGAACCGGGGTCCCCAACGAGCGCCATTTTTGCGCTTGTTGGGGTGGAGTTTAGGCCGTGAGGGATCTGCTGTTTCTCCATACTGTCGCTCCAGCGCCAGTTATGCCAGCCTTTTACCGCAAGAGCAGTGCTCTTTGAACGGCCGAGACCAGCACGTTTCCAAATGCATTCCAAGGGCTCGACCATTGCTGGGCGTAACCTGGATGGATTCCACACGGCCCGATCTCCAAATTGGGATCGGCATAGCCGTTGGGCAACACCATGTAGGTGTACACGTCGGCAATCACAACCGTATGTGGATAGCTTTGGGCCAGACCAGGATAACCAGAGTCAGGATCGCCGCGGTAGGCGGCGTTAAAAGCTTCGATAGCAGCCCGCTTATCACCGTAGCCGGAAGCCACTGAACATCCGTAGTTACCTTCTACCCATGGAGGTGTAAGCGCGACCACAATCTTGATTTGTGGGTTTCTCATGGTCAATGCGTTAAGGGTCTGGTTGATGCAGCTCATGTGATCCGACAAAGGCGTGTCATGCAGAATGTCGTTTGTGCTGTCGATCAGGACCGCAACATTTGTGTTGGCCGGAACCGTTGCCAGTAGTACAGGCAAAAACATCTGGCAGGTATAACCGCTCCAGCCACGAATCACCACGTTCGACGGTTGATAGGCCGGAAATAAATGCGATTGAAAACCTCCCATGAACTGGGCGATTGAATTGCCGGTAATGGTAATGTGCGGCTGTTTGACAGCTTGGGCAGAGCTTACAGTTCCCAATAACGACGTGATGAGACAAATACAAAGGCACAAACGTTTCATTGCACATCCTTGAATTGGTACAAATTAGGGGCCCGCCAAGTCTGACCCCCGACCATTCTTGAAACACGTCCTAGTTTAATACATGAATGTTCTTCTTCTCGCACATCTCCTTTAGTATTTTCGGCCACACGGTCACGCTGACTTCGCCGAGATGCGCTTTGCGCAGCAGCAGCATCAGGGTCCGTGACTGCCCAATGCCGCCGCCCACGCTCAACGGAATTTCGTGATTCACGATGGCCTTGTGGTAGGGGAAATTCAGGAAATCGAGCTGGTTGGTCAGTTCCAGTTGTTTCTTGAGCGATTGCGCATTGACGCGCACGCCCATCGACGTCAGCTCATGGCGGCGGTGCGTCACCGGGTTCCATACCAGAATGTCGCCGTTCAGCCCGTGCCGCACGTGGCCCTCATCCTTGGTTTCGGTGACCCAGTCGTCGTAATCGGCGGCCCGCATCTCGTGCGGGTAACCGTCTTTCAGCGTCCAGCCGATGCCGATGATGAACACCGCCGGATATTTCTGCAGGATGGAGGTCTCGCGCTGCTTGCGCGGCAGGTCGGGATACATGTCGAGAATTTCTTCGGCATGAAGGAAGGTGAGGTGCTCCGGCAAATTGGGATATCTGGAATCCTTGAGTTGCGGGAAAAGCTCCTGCGCGTGGCGCTCAGCGCCGACGATCACCTTCCAGATTTTGCTCACGACTTCCTTCAGGAAGCTCAGACTGCGCTGATCAGGCGTGATCACGCGCTCCCAGTCCCACTGATCGACGTAGGCGCTGTGATCGTGATCGAGGAAGTAGTCCTTGCGGACGGCGCGCATGTCGGTGCACAGCCCTTCGCCCGGTTGCAGGTTGAATTGCTTCAGCGCCATCCGCTTCCACTTGGTCGCGGCCTGCACCACCTGCGCGTTGATGGGGTGCTTGTCGCGATCGTTGGAGATGTGGAATTGGATCGGAGTGCGCGAGCCATCCCGGTCAAGATAGTCATTAACGCCGGTTTCCTCGTCCACGATCAGAGGCACGGTGACCATCATCAGGTTCAATTCTTTGCAGAGGTTTGCTTCGATATAGTTTTTCAGCTCGAAGATTGCCTTCTGGGTTTCTTTGGGTGACAGCAGCGAGCTGTAATCCGCCGGAAGCACACGTTCCAGCTCTGTGTAATCGCCAATTCCGGGGCCAGCTAGGTCTGCTTTCTTGTCCGCCATGCAGTTCTCCTCACTATGCGGTCGACGTGGCGGCAGCAAGTTGTCTGCCGCGGTACGAATCGGTTAGCGCACGTCGCCAACCCAATGAAAACACCAGGCGGGCGGAAAGGCAGTAACCGGCGTCACGTAGATGTGTGCGGTAGGGCCGCGGAGCCGCGGCACGCCGGTCCCGGGGATTGACCGGGCCCAATCGGTAGTGGCTCAATTTGAAATCTAGCCTTTTTGGATCGGTTTACCGAGCGATTTTAGCTTCTTCTTTTCCTCGATCAGCAGTCGTTCTTCAAGCCAGTCTGAGGCAACATCCTCGACATTCCGCCCTTCTCCCCTAGCCCACGACACCAGTCGGTTCCGAAGCACAGCGGGTATTCTCCAGCCCGTAGCCGTTCGTTCGATGTCTGGATTCTTGGGCATCGCGTGAGGACATCAATTTTACACTTTTATGATACGTATGATAAATGTTATATTTATAATATGAACGCGGCGTTGAATATCGTGGGCTGTGTTAGCCTTGTGTGAGCACGGATTCCAGATTGCTATTGACAAGAGCGGCGCAATAAGTCTAGCGTGATTGCAAAGAACAGGGCGAAGGAATGGCGAAACTGAGGGAGACACGCCAATGATGAGCGACACACAAATCCAGGCTGCGTTGTCTGCTAGCGAAATCTCGATTGAACCATTCGACCCAGACAAGTTGGAACCAGCAAGCTACGACAGTCGTGTCGGAGTATGGGCCTTTTCGAGTTCATCCAAAGAAAAGCTTAACCTGAGCGAAAAGGGCGTGCTTATTATCGAACCGGGTGAGTTTGCCGTTTTGGAAACCCGCGAAAAGTTAACGCTGAATAATCAGACCGCTGGGCAGCTCGGACTCCGCTCGGAATACGCGCAGCGTGGCCTTCTCATGCTTTCTGGTCCCCAGATCGATCCTGGATTTGACGGAATCCTTACGGTTAGGGTTGTTAATCTCGCACCAAAACCGATCGCTCTGCCTTTTGAAGCCCCTTTCTTGACAATTCAATTCTTCCGCTTGTCTAGGCCAGTAACCAAACCTTATTCTGGTCCGCGTCAACATCAAACAGGCATTAGCGCACGGGATATTCAAGAGCTGGTCGAGACAGAGGGGATGACACTCGGCCAAGTGATGAAGACCCTCGGTGCGCTTGCGCGAGATGTGGCGGAACTTCGAGGTAGTGTTGGGCGCCTCTCATGGTCGGTGCCCCTTATTGTTCTCCTGGGCATCGCGGTCATAACGGCCGTAGTTTTGCTGAAATAATTGCAGACATTTGTGCCGTGAGCGCCGTCACCGACAGCGACTCCAAACACTCACCCGTAATGCAGGTCACAGACGGCCACTTCCGCCCGATCGCATTTCTCGCCCATTACCGCGCTGTTCCTCTACACTGAATAGGTCTACCGGCAATAAAGTCCGGGGATTTCCCGGTTCCTCGTATCATGGCGCAGCGGAGCGCATCCAAGCCATAAGGAGAACGAGCGAATGGCACCAACGGCGTCTGGAGAGCAGGCTTCAACGCTTCTGACCAGCTTCGACCTTCATCTGTTCAATGAAGGCAAACACAACCGGCTATTCGAGAAGTTTGGCGCGCACCTGGCCGAGCTCGATGGCAAGCAGGGCGCGTACTTCGCGGTGTGGGCCCCCGATGCCGAACGCATCTCGGTGGTCGGCGACTTCAACGGCTGGAGTGCGGACTCTCATCCCATGACTCCGCGGGGAAGCTCAGGAGTTTGGGAGGCCTTCCTGCCCGGCCTGGGCAAGGGCACGGTGTACAAGTATCACATCCGTTCGCGGTATCAAATGTATGAAGTGGACAAGGCCGACCCGTACGGCTTCTACCACGAGGTGCCACCGCGCACCGCCTCCATCGTCTGGGACCTCGATTACGAGTGGAACGACAGCGAGTGGATGCGCACCCGCCACGAGCACAATAAGTTCGACGCGCCCATCTCCATCTACGAGGTGCATCTTGGCTCGTGGATGCGCGTCCCCGAAGAGGGCAACCGCTCGCTGACCTATCGAGAACTCGCCCCCAAGCTGGCGGATTACGTCCACGACATGGGGTTCACCCATGTCGAGTTCATGCCGGTGATGGAGCATCCGTTCCGCGGATCGTGGGGATACCAGGTCACCGGCTATTACGCTCCCAGCGCGCGCTTCGGAACGCCCCAGGATTTCATGTACCTGATGGACTATCTGCACCAGCGCGGCATCGGCGTGTACCTCGATTGGGTGCCATCGCATTTTCCCAACGATCAACATGGCCTGGCTTACTTCGACGGCACGCACCTGTACGAGCACGCCGACCCGCGCAAGGGTTTTCATCCCGACTGGAAGTCGGCGATCTTCAACTACGACCGCAACGAGGTGCGCGGATTTCTGCTGAGCAACGCGATGTTCTGGCTCGATCGCTATCACGCCGACGGGCTGCGCATGGATGCCATCGCGTCCATGCTCTACCTCGACTACTCGCGCAAAGCGGGCGAGTGGATTCCCAATCAGTTTGGCGGCCGCGAGAACCTGGCAGCCGTGTCGTTGCTGAAAACCGTGAACACCGACGCTTACAAGGCCTTTCCCGATATTCAAACCATTGCGGAGGAGTCCACGGCGTGGCCGATGGTTTCGCGGCCAACCTACATTGGAGGACTCGGCTTCGGCATGAAGTGGGACATGGGCTGGATGCACGACTCCCTGCTCTACATGTCGAAGGACCCCATCCATCGCAGATATCACCATAACAAGCTGAGCTTCCGCGGACTGTACATGTTCACCGAGAATTTCGTGCTCCCGCTGTCGCATGACGAAGTGGTACACGGCAAAGGTTCGCTGTTCGGCAAAATGGCGGGAGACCACTGGCAGAAGTATGCCAATCTGCGGCTGCTATTCGGCTACATGTTCACCCAGCCGGGCAAGAAGCTGTTGTTCATGGGCTGCGAGATTGCCCAATGGAGCGAGTGGAACCACGACGGCAGTGTTGACTGGCATGCGCTGGGATTCGCTCCTCACCTGGGAGTGCAACGCTGGGTCCGCGACCTGAATACGTTTTACCGCAGCGAGCCGGCGCTCTACGAGACTGACTTCCTGCCCGAAGGCTGGCGCTGGATTGACGCCGACGACTCCGACAACAGCGTGCTGACCTTCATGCGGCTTCGCAAAGATGGCACCGGCCCCGTCGTGATGGCCTGTAACTTCACGCCAGTACCGCGGCGCGGCTACCGCGTCGGCGTGCCTCACGAGGGACACTGGCACGAAGTGTTGAACAGTAATGCCGCCATTTACGGCGGCACCGACGAAGGCAACCTGGGAGGATGCCACACCGATGCGGTCCCTACTCACGGACAGGGCCATTCCTTGCTGCTCGACATTCCGCCGCTGGGAATGGTGATCTTCAAGCAATAGCTGCGACCGACTCTAGCTCTTCACGAAGTTGAGCGAGGCCGAGTTCATGCAGTAGCGCAAGCCGGTGGGTTTGGGGCCGTCATCGAAGAGATGGCCCAGGTGCGCGTCACACTCGACGCACCGCACCTCCGAGCGCTCCATGCCGATGCTGCGGTCGCTGTTGACCTTGACGTTCTCTTTGGCAATGGGCGCCCAGAAGCTGGGCCAGCCCGTGCCCGAGTCGAACTTGGTCTCCGAGCTGAACAGGGCATTCTTGCAGCACACGCAACGGAAAATCCCCTTGGCGTGCAGCTCCCAATACTGACCGGTGAAGGCGCGCTCGGTCCCCGCGTGCCGGGTCACGTTAAATTGCTCAGGCGTCAATTGGGCGCGCCATTCGGCATCGGTCTTGACCACCTTCTTCACGCGCTCGCGACCGACCTTCTCTCCCGAATCCTTGAACTCCACCACCTCGACATAATCCGCGGCGGGCGCGGCGTTTGATTCCTTATCGTTCAACACGCTCATAAGCGCTACTCCAGACAGGGTTAGAAAAGCTGTTTTGAGAAAATTTCGACGGTCACTCATATTGATGGACCTGCCAGTTTTAAATTTCTCAGTTCCCGCTGATCGCCGCGCGATACAGATTGGGAAACTGCTGTTGAAGGTTCGCCACCTTCGGTAAATCGTTGTACTTGATATACGGGTTGTCAGGATGAAGCGTGGCGTAGTTCTGGTGATAGGCTTCCGCCGGATAAAATGCCTTCAGCGGCGCCACCTGGGTCACAATCGCGTGCGGGAAGAGTTTGGCCTGGTCCAACTGCGCGATGTAGGCCTGCGCAATGTGCTTCTGCTGATCGCTGCTGTAGAAGATCACCGAGCGATACTGCGTCCCTGTGTCCGGGCCCTGGCGGTTCAACTCGGTAGGATTATGCGCGACGGAGAAAAACACCTTGAGGAGCTGCCCATAGGAAATCTTTGCGGGATCGTAAACCACCTTCACCGACTCGGCGTGCCCGGTAGTTCCGGTGCTGACCACTTCATATTCGGCGGCCATGGAAGGGCCGCCCGAATATCCGGAGGTGGCGCTGACGACGCCCTTCACGTGCTGGAAAACCGCCTGCACCCCCCAGAAACATCCGCCGGCAAAAACGGCGGTCTCCTGAGTGCTCTTCGCAGGGGTTGATTCATCGGCGGCGGGGTTGGGCAGAACCACAGGACTCCTGTCACGCGCGATCGCAAAAAAGACTGCGCAAAGCAATAAAGAAAAAATCAATAGACTGAAACGAGACTTCGACATAACCATCCTCTCGCGGATTCTGCTCCGAGGCCCTCCTAACGTTAGAGTCGCAATTGGCGCAAAAGTTACATGCAATCCGGAGCTGCGATTGGGGACGGCTCACAGGACCGTGGCGACACAACTTGCCTGAACCAAAACCGTGCGCTCGCGCGTCCTATCCTGTGTCATGAAAAAAGCTTTTCACGTACTGATCGCCTCCGTCGTTTTCGGCCTGTGCTTTTTCCCCCGCGCCTGGGCGCAGACTCCCGTCGTAGTGGAGCTGTTCACCTCGGAGGGGTGCTCCAGTTGTCCGCCCGCCGACGCGCTGCTGGTGCAACTGAGCCAGAAGACTCCGCCCGGAGTGGAGCTCATCCTCCTGGGCGAACACGTTGATTACTGGAACCATGATGGATGGAGCGATCGCTTCTCCTCGTCGCAATTCAGCCAGCGGCAGAGCGATTACGAGGAGCATCTTCATGTGGCTGGGACGTACACCCCGCAGATGGTGATCGACGGCCATCTGCAATTTGTCGGGAACGATGTCGCAGCTTTGCAACACAATCTTGAGTTGGCGTCGGCCCAGCCGAAAACCGCGCAGGTCTCATTGCAGTGGGAAGCCGGCGATCATCTGAAGATCGCGGTGCAGGCTCCGGCGAAAACCCATGCCCACGTTTTTCTCGCGGTGACCGAGGATGGGCTGACCACCGCGATCTCCGGTGGCGAAAACAGCGGCCGGACCTTGCAACATGCGGCGGTCGTGCGGGAGTTGCGAGAGCTGGGCAGCGTGAAAGACGGATCGTTTGAGAAGACCGCCGAGGCCACTCGACATTCCGGATGGAACGCCGCCAATCTTAAAGTCGCGGTGTTGATCCAGGACTCGGACGGTGGTCCGATCATCGGGGCAGCCACATTGCATTACCCACCATCGACGGCGGCAGCACCATGAGGACCTGTTTCCCACCCTTTCGCCAAAGGAGGCGATAAGGATGGGGCACCCAGTGTCGTATAGTCGTTGCGGAGGCGCTGCGATGAGACATGCAATCCTGGGAGCGGGAGCAATAGGCGGGCTGGTTGGAACTGTGCTGGGCTCGCTCGGTGAAGATATCACCGTGATCGTCCGGCCGGACAAACTGGCGGGCTATCCCGCAGAGTTGTCGCTGGAACGCCCGTCCGGTACGATCACCGCGCCGGCGAAAGCCGTGGCCCGACTGACCCAGCCCGTCGATGTGCTGTGGGTCGCGACCAAGACCTACCAACTGCAAGCCGCGCTCGAAGCCGTGGAGGCGGCGCCCGGCACTGTGGTTCCTCTGCTGAACGGCATCGACCACGTCGCGGCGTTGCGTTCTCGCTTCGGGCACGACCACGTGGTTCCCGCAACCATTGCGGTGGAGGCCGAGCGGCTTGCGCCCGGTCGCTTCGTTCAGCGCTCGCCCTTCGTTCGCTTCAACCTGGGCGCGGGCTTGGAGCCGCTGTTGGGGCCAATGGTTGTGCGGCTGACGAATCTGGGATTCACCTGCCAGTTGATACTGAACGAGCAAACCTTGCTGTGGAGCAAGCTGTGCTTCCTGGCGCCCTTGGCGTTGGTGACTTCAGCGTCGGGAAAAAACAAGGGCGAGTTCTACGCGGACGCGGCATGGAAGGGGAAATTCGATTCTGCGGTCGCCGAGGCCTGCGCGGTGGCCAAGGCCGATGGGGCGGAGGTCAACCTCGCGAAGCTGCAGGAGACGTTCGACGGTTTGCCGCCGGCCATACGCAGTTCCATGCAGAAAGACCTGGCCGCGGGAAGGCAACTCGAACTCGATGCCGTCGGCGGCCCAATCGTGCGTGGAGGTAAACGCTACGGCATAGCCGTTCCGACGACCAACGCGCTAATCGCCACGATCAACGCCGCGGCTAATAGCAAATAATCTGCGGAGGCATAGAGGTCCCTTCGACTCCGGCGAAAATCATTCACCACGGAGACACGGAGGACACGGAGTTCTAGTTTTCTATCGAGGAGCCATCTCATAAATGCCGGTGCGGCCCAAAGCGAAGTACCTCAGGGGCTAAAGCCCAGTCCGTAACGGGCCATTTACGGCACGGCTGAAGCCGTGCCCTGATACAAACCGATTTATGAGATAGCTTCAAGTCTTCTCCGTGATCTCCGTGCCTCCGTGGTGAATACGATTCTTACTCCACGTATTCGGGATCGCGCTTCCATCCGGTGACCATGGAATAGAAGTTATTCCACCCGTGCAGAAGCACCATGATGAGGTGGCCGGGGACAAAGGCCAGAAATCCACACATGGAGACGAAGTGCCAGATGCGCGCGTAATGGAAGCCGCCCATGGGCCAGGCCAGCCACCAGAATTGATCGGGTTTGTAGAGCACCAGGCCGGTCAGGGTCGAGAGCACGCCGAAGAAAACGGTGGACGTGTAAGCCAGCTTCTGGAGCGGGTTGTAGGCAGCGTCAACCGGTGGCTTTGGTCCGAAGAAAAAGTAATAGCGCGCCATTGGCCTGACACCTTTGATGTCGCGCGCAGTGAACAATACCTGCCGCCAATGGCCGGTGGCGATCTGGTAGATCACATACAGCAAGCCGCTTCCCACGAAAATCCACATGAAAGTGAAGTGCCACTGTAAGGCGCCCCCCAACCAGCCGCCGAGCGTGATCAGCCGGGGAACGTCGAGCAAGTTTTTCTGCGGAATCTTGGGACCGAAACTGGGAAAGGCGCGGAGGATCTGCAGACCGGTGCCCACCAGCACCAGCACGGCGACCGCGTTCACCCAGTGGGCGAAGCGCACCACCCAGGGATGCTCATAGGCAATGGTGATCGGTGCCGCGACTTCCGCCACATTCTGTTTTCGCACATTCACAGTCGTTGCCATCCGCACCTGCCTCAGAGTCCGCCGTACCAGCTATAGCCCTGGTCTTCCCAGTAGCCGCGCTTGTCGGCGCTCAGCACGTTGGTTACGCGGATGGTGTCGAGATATTTCGCCTGTTTGTAGCCGAGCTTGGTCGGCATTTGTAGCCGCAGCGGAGCGCCGTGTCCGCGGTCGAGCGGTTTGCCATACATTTCGTAACAGAACAATGTCTGCGGATGGAGCATGGTCTCCATGTCGATCGATTCGTAATATCCGTCCGCGCATTCGGCCTCGAGAAAGCGCGCGCTGGTATCGGCGCCGATGGCCCGCAAAAAATCGGAGGCGCGCGTGCCGCCGAAATTTCCGATCACGTCCCAACCTTCCACGCACACGTGCCGGGTGTTCTGCGTAACCTTGGGAAGCGCCTGGATCTGGGACAGCTTGTATTCGCCGGGATGTTGAACCAGTCCCTCCACCGTCAGCGTCCACCTGTCGAGGTCCACTCCCGGATCGGCAACGTCGTAGAAGTTGTAGGGGAAGCGTTCGAAGGCGACGACATCGCGATTGGGAAAAGTTTGCGCCAGGCGAGCGCGGCCGAAGAGCTTTCCCGAGGCCCAGTCGCTCAGGTGAAGTCCGTCGTTCAGAAGAGGCCCGCGAAGCTTGGGCACCGCAAACGCTCCCAGCACCACGACCGGGACCAGCTTCAACAGTTCGCGGCGATTCATGCGCTTGCGCTCGGCGGGAGCGACTCGGCGCACTTCTTCGCCCGCCGGACCGGCGTTGCGCCGCACGGCAGGGGCAGCGACTTCTTCTTGCTGTGCGGCGGCGTCTGACTGTGCGGCGGCTTGGGGAACGCGCTGGTCGGCTTGAGCAGCGCCGTGGTCAGCCGGCTCTGTTGGCGGCTGCGGGTGCTCCTCAGGCTCCGCCGGCTTCGGTTCTCCGCGGATGTCGTCGGGCATACTTATCTCGATACGAACGAGCTTGCTAATTAGATTGGCGAGTGAGGCAAAAGTTACACCGGAGAAGTGTTCCAGCGCAAGGAAAGACAGCCCAAGGTAGTGTCTCAGTTCGAAATCGCGGGCACTGGCGGAAAGTCGCGGGATGTATCGGGAGCGAAGATCCGATCCGCATGTTGCAGAGGTCGCAGACTCCCACAACCTCGGGTGTGCCACTCCGCAGGATGCTCAGTTTTCTTGGGGCAAATGTGCAATATTGCACAGACAGCACAGTCGACAGCACCCTATCATTTCTTTTTCTTTGAAGGGGGTTTCAAATGCTGGCCCACAATGGCGCACGCATACAAACGACCACCTCCCCGCTGTCGCCCGGGTTCATACATCGTCCTCTCGGTAATGGCTCGGTCGAATCAATTTGCACGAACTGCTTCCTCACAATCTCCCGCACGTGGGGTAATTTCAGGGTGAACGCAGAGGAACTGAACGTGATCGAATCCGCTCACGAGTGCGACCAAAGGCACAAGCCAAGCAAACCCCAAGATTCAAACTGAGACCCTACCCAGCCCAAAAAGAAAAGCTCCGAATTACTTCGGAGCCCTTCCTTCCTTTACTTTCGTCCGACTCAATATCCGTGCTCGCTACCGCCGTCCAGCTTCACCTTGCCCCGGAACATGCGATAGACAAAGATGAAATATCCCAGCGCCAGAATCATGCCGATCGTCCACCACACGAGGCCGACGCCCAACCCGTGCGCCCCGGCAGCCGTGTTGTAAATCGTCAGGCTGAAGCTGGAATCGGTGCTGGCGGGCAGCACGTTGGGATAGAGCGCGAAGGCCGCTCCTACCAGCATGGCAACGATGTAGGCACACGACGCCAAGAACGCGCCTTTGTCGTTTTGCTTGGAATGCGCATAGTACAGATAGATCAGGCTGCCGATCACCAGCGCCGGGACCAGGTATCCAATGGGCCAGCGGCTGTAATTGTTCAGCACGTGCGGGAGGATGTACACGGTGGCGATCAGGCTGACCACCGTGAGCACGACCTGCACCGGCCAGAACCAGCTGGCAACCTTGCGGGCCCGCGCATTCAATTCGCCTTCCGTTTTGATCGCGAGATAAAGCGAGCCGTGCACGACCAGCGTCACCAGCGCGACCAAGCCACAGATGACGGTGTACCAGTCGAGGATGCCGTTCTGCGCGCCTACGCGCCAGTTGGTCCACAGCGGCTCGAAGAAATAGCCATCGGCTTGCAGCGGGACGCCGCGCACCACATTGCCCAGAGCGGCGCCGAAGAAGATGGCCAGCAGGATGCTCGAAATTCCGAAGATGACATCGAAGAAGCCCTTCCACACCGGATCCTGAATATGGGCGCGGAACTCAATGCCGATGCCGCGCAGCATCAGCAGCCACAGCACCATCATCAGCGGCAGGTAAAAGCCGCTGAAGCTGGACGCGTACAACAGAGGAAAGGCGAAGTAGAGAGTCCCGCCGGCGGCCAGCAGCCACACTTCGTTGCCGTCCCACACCGGGCCGATGGCGCGCAGCACCATGCGGCGCTCCGCGTCATTTTTCGCGATGAAGAGGTGGACCGCGCCCGCTCCGATGTCGAAGCCATCCAGCAGCACGTAAGCGGCGACCATCACCGCAACGATCATGAACCATAAGGTTGACATGGCTATCGCACCTCCACGGGACCTGCCGCAACTACACCGGGTTTTTGCGCCAAAGGCCCAGGATCGGGACTAGGCCCATGCTCGATTTCGCGGCGCACCAGGAAGAGGAACAAGATGGAAAGCACGGTGTACATCCCCAGAAAGCCGAGGAAGCTGAACCAGGCATTTCCGGCGGACACCATCTTGGAATAGCCATCCACGGTGCGCAGCAAACCATAGACCAGCCACGGCTGCCGCCCCAGCTCGGCTGTCATCCAACCAGCCGTGTTGGCGATGTAAGGCAACGGGAACAGCAACAACAGCACCCAGAGCATCCAGCGAGCATGGTAGAGCTGGTTGCGCCACAGCAGGAAGGCTGCGATTACCGACACAGCGATGAAGATTGTCCCCAGCCCAACCATCACGTGGTAGGAAAAGTAGAGCAGGGGAATGCTGTCGGGCCAATCCTGCTTCGGCACCTCGTTGAGACCTTTTACCTCCGCGTTCCATCGGCGCCAGGTCAGAAAGCTGAGCATCTTGGGAAGGATGATTGGGTTGTCGATCTTCTGCGCCGGGACATTGGGCTGGCCGATAATCACCAGCGGCGCTCCCGGTTGCGTCTCCCATAAAGCTTCCATCGCGGCCAGGGTAACGGGCTGGTTGAGCGCCACCAGGCGTCCTTGGGCGTCGCCCGTCGGGAACACTTGCAAGACGCTCGCGATCAACGCCGCAATCACGCCGACGCGCACGAAGATGCGCCCCTGCTGCACATGTTTCTGGCTGAGCAAGTAGAATGCGCCGACCGCCGACATCACGAACGCCCCGGTGATGACTGCGCCGCTCATGTTGTGCGCATACTGCCACCAGGCCCAGGGATTCAGCACCAGTCGCCAGAAGCTCGACAGTTGCAGGGAACCGTCGGCCGCACGCTGATAGCCGACCGGATGCTGCATCCAGGCATCGGTCGCAATAATGAAGTAACCCGATAGCCACGAACCGACAAAGACCATGAAGGCGGCGAACCAATGCTGGGTCTTGGTGAGCCGCTTTTCACCATAAAGAAATAGCCCGAGGAAGGTGGACTCCAGGAAAAAGGCGAAGACGCCTTCCATGGCCAGGGTTTGCCCGATCACGCCACCGGCGTAGCGTGAAAAATGCGACCAGTTGGTGCCGAACTGGAACTCCATGGGAATTCCCGTCACCACACCGATGATGAAATTGATGCCGAATATCTTGGCCCAGAAGCGGGCCGCCCGGTCGTAACTCTCGTCCTTGGTCTTCAGCGCCAGGGTTTTCAAGATCACGATCAACAGCGCCAGTCCCATGGTCAACTGGGGAAACAGGTAGTGATAGGTCACGGTGAAGGCGAAGTGCAGGCGGTGGATCAAGAGTGCGCTATCCATGCATGGACCCTCGCTGGGAAACGCTGCTCCCGGAGATTACGCGGCCTTGTGCCGCGTGCAACGGCGGTGGGAACAACGTACGTCCTATTGTTCAGCAGCGAGGCCACAACGCGCAATGCTTGCAGTCACAAAACGCAGTGAGCGGGCTGGGTCTAAACTAGTGTCAATGTCTCGCCCCTTTCTAAATGCGCTTCTCTCCCTGACTTTGTTCACAGGAGCGGCAGTGTTGCTGGTGCAGCATCCGACGGCTGTGCAGGCGCAGCAAAGCACCATGCGCCTCATCCTGAAAGATGGTTCCTACCAGTCCGTGGTGAAATATGAGGTCCAGGGCGACCGCGTCCACTATCTCAGCGCGGAGCGGTATGAGTGGGAAGACATTCCGAGTTCGCTGATCGACTGGGACGCAACCAAGAAGTATGAAGCCGACCTCAGCAGCGGCAAGCTTCGCAAGCCGCGAGTGGAAACCGCCGAGGAAAGAGAGGAGCGCGAGAAAGAGGACGCCAACTCGCCGCAGATCGCGCCCGGTCTGCACCTGCCCGGGAGCGGCGGGGTGTTCCTGTTCGATCAGTATCAGGGCAAACCTGAGTTGGCGGAGATCGTGCAGAACGGCAGCGAACTAAACAAGAACAGCAAGAAGAGTGTTTTGCGCTCTACGATCAATCCGGTAGGCGGTTCCAAGCAGTCCTTTGAACTGAAAGGGGAACACGCGAAGATCCAATCTCACCTGCCACGTCCGGCCATCTACATTGATATCGACGAAGGGCCCCCGAGCGGCACGGAGATCGCGGACCGCTTCCGGCTGGTACGCGTTGCAGTCAAGAAAGACACGCGTATCGTCGCTAACCTGAAAATTACCTTCACCGGCAAGGCGAGCGAGCAGAGCATATCGGTGCCCGCCAACGTGGAGAAGCTTGGCACAGGACAATGGGTGAAGCTGACTCCGGCACAGGACCTCGCCGCTGGCGAGTACGCGGTGGTCGAGATGCTCGACCCGCAGGAGATGAACCTTTACGTGTGGGACTTCGGCGTTAATCCCAACGCGCCGGCAAACCCGGACACCCTGCAACCAGACAAGCCCAGCGCGGAAGCGCTGCCGAAATAAGGGAAACGCAAGTCGCACACCGCAGGATTAGGGTGTGGGGGCTTCCTCGGATCCCACGATTCCCACACCCGATAAAGCAATGTTGTCACGCCCCGCCTGCTTCACCTGATACATCATTTCATCGGCGCGTTGCACCAGCGCCTGCGGGGAAACTGCGTCCGCTGGAAAACCTGCAATACCGATGCTGGCCCGTACGGAGAGCGGCACACCCTCGGCCGCGAGCCATTGCCTGGAGTGGAAAACTGCCATCAGCCGGCGCGCCACTAAGAGAGACCCATCTATTGAAGTTTGGGGCAATAGAATGGCGAATTCGTCGCCGCCATAGCGAAAGGCGGCGTCTATCAAGCGAAGGTTTTCGCGCAAAGCGTGTCCCACCTGACCCAGAAGCTTACTGCCGGCCAGGTGTCCATGCTCATCGTTCACCCGCTTAAAGTGGTCGAGGTCAAGAAACAGGAGGCTGAACTCATAGCCGAAACGTTGCGAACGATGTACCTCGTCGGAGAGCGTCGTGAACAAATGACGAGCGTTGTACAAACCGGTGCAGTCGTCGGTGATACTGAGTTCCTGGATGCGCTGGACAGCGCGGGCGTTCTCGATGGCGATAGCGGCGTAATCGGCCAAGGTCCCCAACAACATCTCGTTGCGGGTGTACACCTGCATATCAATATTCAGCATCTGGATGATGCCCAGGACTTTGCCACCCGTCCGCACCGGCATGCAGACCGCCGAACAGCCTTTTTCGAAGAAATCGTGACCGCTAACGTGCTGGACGCGCTCGTCCAGGGCCAGGTCTGGAATGACCAGCGGCGCGCCATGGTTGAGCACCCATCGTGCCAGGCTCTCCCCCGAGGTCAATTGCAAGGCGTTGAGGTCTTCGCAACCTTTGCCGACCGCAGCCGCGTAATAGAGTTCGTCCGAGGCCTCGTCCAGCATGAGCAGAGACCAGGTCGCCGGCTCGAAATACGCGGCCATCTTCTGCATGATGGTTTGCAGAATGGTGTCCAGATCAAGCGACGAGGTCAGGGCCTTGGCGACGTCGTGAAATATCTTCAGCTCGTAAAACTGCCGATCATTGTCTGTGGCTGGAAGCGACATGCAAGAACCTGCGGCAGATCCCGACTGCATCCGGAAAAGTGAATCAGGCCTCGGCGGACCTTGTCCAAAACGGTCCGGGCCCAACCAATACACGCCCGCCTACCAGGTATTTTACCGGAAACCCAGGCTGGTGGCCTAATTTCCGGCAGGGCAAGCTCACCCTCGTAGCGATTGCCCGCCGGTTTGACACTGCCTGCGCCACTTTCTATGATCGGCAAGAGAGCCTGGTAATTTCAAGTGCATAAGTGGCTGGAGCAGACTGACTGAGATGGTTGCCTTCGGCGAAGGGTTGCGTCGCGAGCGCGAGATGCGGAACATCTCGCTCGACGAAATCGCCGCCACCACCAAGATTGGGACTCGCCTGCTCCGCGCCCTGGAAGAGGAACAGTTCGATCTGCTCCCCGGCGGCATCTTCAACAAGGGCTATGTTCGCGCCTATGCGAAGTACGTCGGCATTGATGAGGAGAAGGCCATCGCCGGCTATTTGCAAGCCGTGCAGGAAGCTGCACCGGGCGGCCATGCGGTTGCCGAGCAAAACCCTGCCAGCCGATTCGAGCGATCCAGCCACGAAGAGGCAGGCGCCGGGCGCCGATCTCCCTTGCCCGTGGTTCCCATACTGATCGCTCTGGTTCTGGTGGCGGGGGCCGTCGGTGGCTGGCGAGTTTACCGGGAGCGTCAACTCGATCGCAAGCAGCAAGCCGCGATCACGGTGCCGCGGGACGCGGCGCTGCGCCCGTCCACCTCCAGCCCTCCACCGGCAAGCATTTCCACTGCGGAAAAATCGCCGTCGCCTCCGGCCGGTTCTGACACGAGTGCTCATACAGGAACCGGCGTTATCGCCAGCGCCAAGCCAGTCGAGGAGAGATCCGGCACGCAGTTACCAGCAACGGCTCCCGTCAGTCTGGCAGCGGGGACAAACAACGTTGCGAATCCCGCAGGCGCTACGTCCTTCGAGCTGACGGTCCGCCCCAGGAATCGCGCCTGGGTTTCCATCAAGTCCGACGGTAAGTTTGTAGTTCGCGGCATCATCCAGCCGCCGGATGTGAAGACGGTCCGCGCCACCGACCAGGTGGTCTTTTGGACGGGTAACGCGGGCGCGGTGGAAGTCTCCTTTAATGGCAAGAGCGTTCCTCTGACCGGCGGCGAAAATGAGGAGCGCGTGCTCGTCTTCAATTCACGCGGACTGCTGCCACCGTCGGCCCCCCAATGACGCGCTCTGGCGGCGCACCCTCAACCCGGCCCACCAGCAAGAAGCTTGGTGAAAACGTAGTGCGCATTGAGGCCGAAGCGCTGCGCGCTCTGGCTGACCGTCTGGCCGGGCCGATGGCGGCCGATTTTGAACGGGCGGTCGAGTTGCTCTACGGATGCGCCGGCCGCATCGTAGTTTCCGGCATGGGCAAGAGCGGACTGATCGCGCGCAAGATCGCCGCGACTCTGACCTCTACCGGAAGCCCGGCGCTGTTTCTGCATCCTGCCGAAGCCCTGCACGGCGACCTCGGAATGGTGGTCCGTGGCGACGTGGTGGTGGCGCTCTCGGCCAGCGGCGAGACCTCGGAGGTCCTGCAATTGCTGGCAGCCGTCAAGCGGCTCGGCGTCCCACTCATCACCCTGACCTGCGATGAGCTGCACTCGCGTTCCGATTCCGACGAGCCACGCAGCCTGTCCACGCTGGGGCAAGCCGCGGATATTGCGCTGGACTGCTCGGTTGCCCACGAAGCCTGCTCGCTTGGGCTTGCGCCCACCGCCTCGACCACCACCATGCTCGCCTTGGGCGATGCGCTGGCGGTGGCGCTCTCGCAACGGCGAGGGTTCAAGGAAGAGGACTTCGCCAGCCTGCATCCCGGAGGCAAACTGGGCAAGCGGTTCCTGCGCGTCTCTGCCCTTATGCACACTGGGAACGCTCTGCCGCGAGTAAAACCCGGGACCACCATGAGCGACGTGATCTACGAAATGTCGCGCAAAGGCCTGGGCATGACCACCGTGGTCGATGGCAAGAAGCTGGTGGGATTGATCAGCGATGGCGACCTGCGCCGCCTGCTGGAACGGCACGGCAAGAAGGTGTTCGACCTGGCCGCTGCGGAATGCATGACGCGCTCGCCGCGCACCGTCGGCCCTGACGTGTTCGCCATCGCCGCGCTCGACATCATGGAGCAGAAGAAGATCACTGCGCTTCCCGTGGTGGACGAAGCCGGACGCCTGCTGGGCGTGCTGCACCTGCACGATCTGTGGGGCACGCAGATGCTGTAGCAGTTGTCAGTTGCCAGTAGTCAGTAGCCAGTTGTCAGCCGTCAGCATTCAGCCATCAGCATCAGCCGCGCAGCGGCGACATTTGCTTTAGCCGCGGGCGTAAGCCAGCGGTCAAGTAGAAAAAAGAAACCAGCCGCGCAGCGGCGCCACGAGCTGCGACAGAGACTCCCTAGGGACGGCGGGTTGCGACACAGTCACGGTCCAAGCCGAAAGCTGACGGCTGCAACTGGCTACTGCCTACGCTGTTTCCACGAACGCCAGCACCAGTTCGCGCTCGCGGGGGCCGTCAAGCTCGATCAGGACCACCCGCTGCCAGGTCCCCAACAACAGCAAACCGCGATCTAACATCAGCGTCAGCGACGTTCCGATCAGGGCAGACAGGATGTGATCGGGCACGTGCCCCGGGTTGTGGGGATGGCGATACTCCAGCTTGGGAATGAGGTGCTCGAAGGCATCGAGCATGTCCAGATCGGTTCCGGGGTCAAGATCGGCGGTAGTCAATGCGGCCGTGGTGTGCAGCAAACTCAATTGGCATACTCCGGTCTTGTCGCCATACTGCTTCCACAGAATGGCCTCCAGTTGCTTGGTGATATCCACGATCTCGCGCTTCTTATGGGTCTTAATCGTTAGCCGATGCATGACTCACCTACTGAGGGGGCGTGAACAATTCTAATCGCACGCGCCACGCCACTGAGGCGTGCTGGAAGTCTAACAAATCGAAGGACACCATTGTCTCCATGGAACGCCCTATGGGGGGCTGTCTTACGCCAGCGATGGGGGCCTGAATCAGCGATCACGTTTGGAGTGTCGAGGAACTGTGCGCACTGCTTCCCAAAGCGTAATTGGCGGCGAAGCGGACGGAAAAGAATCTACTGAAAGCCCTCTCCGGGGAGTAACATTCTCGCAGACAAGAACAGCCCGCTGGCAGGCGGGCATCTCGTCGTTCAAAAATATCGCGTCGGGCAACGCTTCCAAAAGCGTACGAATTTGGAGTGTGCCCGATGCAAGCGTGCTTGGAAGTAGACGAGGATATGGCACTACGAAATGAAGATCGTGAGTGGATAAGCGAAGAGATCTCATCGGCCATCGATTCGTTAAAGCCACGTGGTTGGCGAAAAGCAGTCAAATTGCTGCGAGAGTTAGGCCCAATTGCGACAGTTATAGGGGTTGTGGTTGCGCTGGGCGCAATTACATTGGGGGCACTTTACCAATCGTGGGGACACGTCAAGGAGGAAACCGAGTTTAGGACGCACACGAATGACGCGCTGAAGGAACTACAGGATGGTGTTAAAGACATCCGGAACCAACTGACCGGGATGTCTCTCAAGAAAATTTCTGAGAACCCAGTAACCCCAAAGACCATCACCGAAGCCAGGAACATATTAGCAGAAGCTGTGTCAAGCAAAATACAAATTGATCAGCATGTCATTAGGGATGCGGGCGTTAAATTTGTAGAGGCTGCGCAGAAAGATCCCGCCGCATGGGATACGGCTACCGCTTTCCTGAACTACAAATCATTCTTGGATGCTTCGTCTGATCAGTTCCCGGCCAACTTAGCCGCCAAACCCCTTACAACGCACTACAAGGGAATTACTCCTCTAGGAGATAAAGTGCCAACAGGAAGTGTCCCCAATGGCACGGCGGTTCCCATAGAACAAGCCGCCCGATTTTCGCCTATAGGGGAAGATCAAAACAGAGGGCTACTGGAGGGCAATCCTTATTTCATCCTTGACGGCGGAGGTGTGGTCATTGACGGTATGGATATGAAAAACGTGATATTTCGTGGTGTTCATATCGTGTACCATGGCGGTCCGCTGAAGATGTCGAATGTGTATTTTGCAAACTGCGTTTTTGATGTCGTTAGGGAGCCAACTGGCGAGAGTTTCGCGACTACATTTTTGAAATCTGGCGCTGCCACGACATTTACGGCTGGCTAACCCCTGTGGAAATCAAACTGCACCACTACCAAACTCCCGCGAAGGTTGACGGGGGGCCTGCTACGGACTACATTCCAGAGGTAAGCTGTGTACTTTCCTCAACTCTTGTTCTGGCGTTCCACCATGCACCTCGGTTCTACCGACTTTCTTTTTGGAGATTACTACTCATGAACTCGCGTAAATTTCTGCTTGGGGCAATTCTGACGGCACTTATAGCTGCAATAGTTCCGTCAGGCTGGTCAATTCAGACTGGCGAAACAAATGGCAAGATCGCCGCCGGCGTTCTGGCCGGGACCGCAAACGGCAGCTCGACCGAAGCTTTAGTTGTGCTGACGCAGCAGGCCGACCTTAGCGTGGCTGCTACCCTGAAAACCAAATTGGAGAAGGGCTACTTTGTAGTTAATTCGCTTCGCACCGTCGCCAACCGTACGCAGGGTCCGATCCTGAGCCTACTGCAGCAGCGCGGCGTTCCTTATCAGTCTTTCTTCATTGTCAACATGATCAAAGTGACGGGCGATCGCAACCTGATGGAAGAACTCGCAGCGCGCGCCGATGTGGCGCGGATCGACGCCAATCCGACCATTCACAATCCTTTGCCAGCCGCCCAGGGGATGGATTCGACTCTGCAAACCACCGGCGTGGAATGGAACGTTCAGAGAGTGAAGGCGCCGGATGTCTGGGCCCTGGGCTTCCATGGCGAGGGTCTGGTAGTTTCCGGCGCCGATACCGGCGTGCAGTGGGACCACCCGGCGCTCAAGAATCAATATCGCGGCTGGGACGGCCACCAGGCGAACCACGACTACAACTGGCACGACGCCACCCCCGATCATTCGCCGGTGCCCATTGACCCGCATGGTCACGGAACGTTCACGGTCAGCGAGATGGTTGGCGATGACGGACTAGGCAACCAGATCGGCGTGGCTCCGGGAGCGAAATGGATTGCCTGCCGCAACATGGATGCCGGCGGCAACGGTACCCCGGCGCGCTACACGGAGTGCTTCCAATTCCTGATTGCGCCTTATCCCATCAGCGGCGGCCAGGGAGACCCTTCCAAGGCGCCGGATTCCGTCAACAATTCCTGGACTTGCCCGCCCAGCGAAGGCTGCTCGACCTATACCCTGCAGAGTATTGTGGACGCGGTACGCGCGGCAGGTATTTACCCGGTCATGGCCGCCAGCAATTACGGCCCTGCCTGCTCCACGATTCAAGAGCCGCCTGCCATTTACGCCAGCTCGATAGATGTGGGGGCCCTTGACTCGAGCAACAATATCGCCGGCTTCAGCAGCCGCGGTCCGGTTGTCGCGGACGGCAGTCACCGCACCAAACCTGACTTGTCCGCTCCCGGTGTCAACATTCGTGGCGCGGCGTCTGGAGGCGGCTATACTTCCGGGTGGTCGGGAACGTCCATGGCTGCCCCACACGTCGCCGGCGGCCTTGCCCTGCTGTGGCAAGCCAAGCCCAGTCTGGACGGAAATATTGACGCGACTGAGTTGAAGATGGAGCAGACAGCCCAGCACCTGATCGACGTTCAGGCCTTGGGATACTGCCTTGGTCCGAACTTCCTGAAGGACAACACATTTGGCTATGGACTGCTCAACCTGCTAAGGGCGGTGCAGTAGAAGTTTCAACCGCCGAGCGGCCCTTTCTCGCGGCTCCGCCTGGTGCGGGGCCGCGACGTTTTCACGGCCAAGAATTTGCCCGGAAAGCTGTGGCAGTCAGGGCGACTCCCTGCTGCGATGGCATGTATTGTTCAAGTGTTTGTATCGTAGGAGAGCGCACCATGGCATCTTTTGATCTCGTGTTTGAAGGCGGCGGCGCCAAGGGCGCCGCATTCGTAGGGGCCCTGGAAGTGCTTGTGGCAGCCGGACACACCCACCGGAGATTGCTTGGAACTTCCGCGGGCGCCATCACCGCTACTTTGCTCGGAGCCGGCTATTCTGCGGCGGAGCTATTGCAAGCCACGTCGGAAACTTTGCCGGGGACCACCGATCCGGTCTTTACCACCTTCATGGACGCGCCCAAGGAGGGTGACTTCGACGCGGCACAGATCGCCAATAGCCAGACCGTGGATTTGATGGAGAAAGCCCATGTCCCATCATCAATGGCCAAGGGGATGCTCGATCTGGCGTTGCGGCTTGATCTGTTTCGCGAGATCTTCTCCTTTAACGAGTGTGGCGGATTCTACACTGGTAACGCTTTTCTGGCCTGGTTTCGAAACAAGCTGCAAGCCAAGGGACTTGATCCTAACCTTACCTGGACCCAGTTTGCCGCCCAGACAGGGTCAGACGTTTCCGTGGTCACCTCCGACGTGACCGAGCAGGAGATGCTGGTGTTGAACGAGCGGACCGCGCCACAAATCCCGGTTGCCCTGTCGGTACGCATGTCGATGAGTATTCCGTTCGTGTGGCACGAGATGATTTGGGACGCGGCGTGGGGGACCTACCGCGGCCGCGATAAAACCGGCCACATCTTCGTTGACGGCGGCGTCTTGTCGAACTTTCCGTTGGAGCTGGTCGTGGAAAGCAATCCCGAGATCATCGAGATCATGGGCAACACCGATCCTAATGGCGCGGGAACCTTGGGACTGCTGCTGGACGAGACTATGGCCGTGCCGGGCGCTGGAAGTTCTCAGACACCTCGTCCGCGGCTACGCACCGCCGACCGCGTCACTCGTCTCATCGACACCATGACGGGAAGCTCCGATGCCGAGATAATGCGGAAGTATCCCAATCTCATTTGCCATTTGCCGGTCAAGGGATACGGCACCACCGAGTTTCGCATGTCTCAGGACAGGATGAATCTTCTGATCGATGGCGGACGAAAGGCCATGACTGCGTATCTGACGCAGCAGGGCTTGGGATAACTACGAACCAGACGAGCCGAATCCTTTGGCGCCGCGGACTGCATCGTTCAGTTCGCCTTCCACAACCTCATGGGCAAGAAAAGGATGCTCCAGCAGTTGGGCAATCTTGTCGCCTTTGCGGATGGAGTATGGCTCGTCGCCCAGGTTTTCCATGAGCACGATGATCTCGCCGCGATAACCGGCATCAATGACTCCGGCATTGCACAGCAGGCGCTTCCTGGCGAGGCCGGACCTGGTCTTCACAATTCCTCCCGCCGCCGGCACAAACTCGATGGCAATGCCGGTATGCACCCCGGCCGCGCCGTGCGCCGCAATGGTGAGGTCCTCGCAAGAGTAGAGATCGTAGCCGATGTCTTCTCCGGAGTGGGCCACGGTCGGCAGAACAGCATCAGGCGAGAGCTTCTTCACTTTGAGCATGAGCCCCCATTGTGCCAGAAGTGTTCACCACATGCGAGGAGGCCAGTCGGTGGCAGAATCTACTCGACGCGCGCTGAGCTGCCTTATTTGCGACGTGGTCTCTGCTTCGCCGATACTGACCGAATGATAAGTGTTCCTCTTCCGTTTGTCGGCAGCGGCATTTTGGCCATTCCCACGGCAGCGGCGATCAGCGCCTCGACCTCGGGACGAGCCAATACCCCTGCCGAGTCAAGGCGGATGAACCGATTTTGATGACCAGAGCCGAGCAGCAGTTTGTGCGGATCAGGAAGAGTGGCACCACAATAGGGAAAGGAAAGGCCTACTCCGTTTGCTCCGGCAGCAAGCGAGACAATGGAGTCGGAAGGTCGCTCCGTCGAAGAGTAGCCTATGACGAAGAAGTTGTAGTTATCGTAGACCAGTTCGTTCGCACTGGGAAGCCGTTTACGTAGCGCCTGCCGCAGACTGCGGATTAGCGCTTGGTGGTTCGGCGAGAATTTGTTAATGAAACTTTGCAACTGCTTTTCCGCCTCATCCGGGGCGTGTCGGGCGGTCTTTACGGCTGGTTTCATAGGACTTCTCCCAATGCATTTTGCCCAGAATTGATAACCGGCGGATCAAATGCTGTCTTGCCGTAGATCATAGCTGTTGTAACCAGCCCTTAGCACAAGTAACCGCGGGGCAGCGCCCGTATCCGCCGCTGCCGTTCCCGTGGTCGCCGCCTGGACCCTCGGGCACAATCGCCACTGCTAAGCTACACCCATTCTGGAACTGCACTAGAATGCACCATAGAGTGAATGTATGAGCCCCAAGTCCGAAGAACTGTTGCGACCGCGCGATGCTGCCACCGTTCTGGGCGTCAGCTACGCCAGCCTCAAGCAGTGGATCTACAAGGGCAAGCTGCGCACGGCAAAAACCGCGGGCGGACATCATCGCATTCCGCAAAGTGAGATTGACCGCTATCTGTTCAAGTCACTCGGCAAGCAACCTGCCGAGAGGCGCGCCAGTTTCCGCAGTATCAGCGGGCGGAATCAGTTGGTCGGGCGCATCGTCGAGGTCCGCATCGAAGGACTGCTTGCCCAGGTGAAGCTCTCGATCGGGGGACAGCAAATCACGTCCATCATCACCGCCGACGCCGCCCGCGAGATGCGCCTCAAGCGCGGCGACAAGGCCGCGGCCCTGATAAAGTCCACCGAGGTCATGATTGTTAGGGTGTAGCGCTCACCAAGCCGCATACGTGATCCTAGATTATTCATCTGTTTCAGTAGCTGAGGGCAGGAAGCGGTAGTGGGCTAATTGTGTGTTGCTGGCCAATTTGGGACATATAATCACACGGAGTTTAATCCAATGCCAAAACCCTTGATGATTCGGATGTTGGACGTGCTTGAGGATTTGTACTTCGAGAACACGCTTCTGAAAGCCGCCGTTGAACCCCGCTGGCCACAGATGAATAGTTTTCTGGCAGACGCGAAGAAAAATCGGGGGGCAGTGGATCGTGTTCATGCATTATTCGCTCCACTGCGGGCCGAAGCTCAGCAATCAGCCGAGCCTGAACGCCTGCTTGAGGCGTTTCTGCGAATCTTCCCCGCAAACAAGGACGTGAACTAATCACTCGCCACCCCCGCCGAGATTACCCCGTCCGGCCACGGCTCCCCGCGTTCCTTGTTCGCTTCAAGGGTTCTGATCGCAGCCTCTAGCTCCCGAATCTTTCGTCGGGCGTCTGCTGATCGCGTTTGGAGCATCACTGAATTACTGGGCGCGGTAGGGGTATAATCCGTCCGCCATGCTTGGACCAATTCCCTTCTATCTGCTGTGTCCGAACGGTCACGCCATTCCTCTGCCGCATCCCACCCAAGGAGAAAAAGTTGGAGGTTTGCCGGAGAAATCCACGGCTGCTCGGACAGCAGTTTTTGCGTGTATCGAATGCGGTCTTGTGTGCGCCTATTCGGCACAAGATGTCCAGCGAGGTCCTCTTCAAACGCGGGACCTGCACTCATGGGGAATACTGAGCCTCGCCTACATTGAGCCGCAATGTACCGGAAAGAACTGCAAAGCTCCACGGCGGCTATACGTGTTAGCGAGCGGTCCGGCAGCAGGCGGAGACCTACAGATGACAGTTCGGCCAAGAGACTGGCAGTTTTCGCCCACAGCCACCTGTGAAGCCGGACATGTCTTAGTTTTCCGCGAGGACGAATATGTAACCGTAACATGCGAATCGCCTTTCTAGCACCATGAACAAAGCGCAGCGCATTATTCTTGTCATTTACTGCGGCCTAATCGCAGCTTCCTGCCTGTGGGTTCCGTGGCACCTGTCGCACGGCGAAGACCAATATCGAGCCGGATACGGCTGGATTTGGGCCGGCCCAAGATCGAAAGACGTGTACCCACAAACCACGGTGCCAGACCTGCGCGTTATCGCCTTACAACTCGCGGGAATCACCTTCGCCTCTGCTGCTGCATTTTTCGTTGCAAAAAAATCAACACACAATTAGCCCACCACCCAGGAAGCTCCGAAGGGGTACGGCTTCACAGGCCGTGTCGCAACTTCTGTCGTCCCTACGGGACTCGGTCGTATTTCCCACTTGACCGCGGGCTTACGCCCGCGGCTAAAACAAATGTCGCCGCTGCGCGGCTCGTTTTCCAATAATGCACCGGAAGCCTGCCTTAACCAGACTGAATCGTGGGAAGACGCTGGGGAAAAAATGCCGGATGGCCGGCGGAGGACCGGCCATCCGACTGGTTGCTTACGGCAGGTAATAACGGAAGGAAGTGAAGATCATGTTGTCGACGGCCGTCGGATTAGCTCCCGGCGGCACAGGCCTCTTGGTACCGTATCCGGTCCAGGCCACCCTGGTCAGGTACGAGTACTGCAGACCGAACTGCATCCTGCCCTTGGGGCCGTTGTAGGGCTTGTACCAGAAGCCCAGGCTGCCTTCCCAGATGTCCTTGGTATCGGCGTTGCAGTTGGACAAGCCGCCCGGATCAAAGCCTCCACCGAAGGCCGTGCTGGGCAGAGTCTCGTTGCCGCAACCGGTGTTGTTGAACAGCGGCGAGCCGTACCCCACAGGCGCGCCCTTGGCGTTCAGGAAGGCAGTGCGGCCGGCATACTCAACACCGCCATTGCCGTACCAATCCCACTTGGGATTGTGAAACTCCAGCGTCAAGAGGCCCTGGGCGGTTTGGATGGGCGCCACGGTGCCGTTGGGACGAATGGTTACATCCGAGAGCGTGGAGGTTCCGTAGCGTCCGAGGCCCCTGCCCTCCAAGGCATGCAAGCCGAGGTCAATATGCTTCTGGAACATCGACCAGCGGGCATTGCCGCCTACGCCGCCAGTCCACGTCGCGTTGTTGTAGGCGCCAGCCGAGCTGGGTGTAGCCGCGCCTGCGTTGGGAAACACGCGATCGCGGAACTCGGTGGCCACACCAAAGATTTCATAATGTCCGAAACCCGGTTGGAAGGCCAGTTTCCCGACGAAATCTGGAGACGGATTGAAAGAATAGTTGGCCAGGGCCGAGCAAGTCGTGACTGGGGCACTGCTTGTGCCGGTGCTGGTGCAGCCACTGATGGCTCCGTTATACAGACCGCCCGACAGACCCGGCCCGCCCAAAAGGTAGGAACCAGCAGTGTTGCCGTGGGTGGTGAGCGTCGCCTGCGAGTTCTCCACCGAGAAGCCGAACCAAGCTTTGTTGCCGAGATTCTTGACGACGCGGAAACCATACTGCCGCGACCAGCTAAAGCCCACGGTATATTGCGGGTCAATGGTCAGGGGCGTGGCTTCGGTTCGGTTATCCAAGCCTTGCTTAGTCTCGGTCACCAAGCTCCACATCTGACCGCCGGTGAAGCTCCAGCCGTTTTTCAGCGCGGCTTGGCCCCATGCCTGCCGCTGGCGGAGCAAGTAGGAGTTGCTTTGATTGTTGTTGGAGGTGGTACCGGAACCCAGGAAGTCAGCTTCCACGTAGCCGGTCATGGTCATGCTTTCGAGCTTGCCCTGGGCCAGCATCGAGATACGAGACTGACGGCCCGACCCGTAGAACTCCGACATGCGCGCTTGCGACGAACCGGTGTACGGAATCCCGTTCAGGTTGGTATTGATGTCCGCTCCCTCGGCGCGCTGCCGCCACACCGTTTCTGCCGCCAGGAAGCCGCCCGGCGTAATGGTGATTCCCTTGTAGTGAATCGCCAGCGGACTCTCCAGTCCAGCAATGCGCTTTTGCGCCTCCTGTAACTCATTTACGGTGTTGCCGGAAACCGTCGTCAGATCGGCGACGTCGTGCTGTAGCGTGCCCATGTACTGCTTATCCAAATCTTCGGCCTTGGGAACCGCGGCGTTGGCAGTCTCTTGGGCCTGCTGGGCCGTCGATTGCGCCTGGCCCACCTGCTGCTGTAACTGCTGAATGGCCTGGTCCCGGCTTTGGATTTGCTGCTGCAACTGCTGTATCTGTTGCTGCTGCGCGGAAATGGCTTCTTTCATGTCCTGGAGCGTCTTCGAAACCGGAGCGGTACTGCTGTGGCGGCCAGTCTTCGGTTTCGGACTCGCGGACGGTGTTTGTGCGACAACGCTCGTCGTGATCAGAACCGCGAGCGCTAAGGCTAGTGGTCGTTTCATTTTCTCCTTCTCTCCTGAGAACTCAGTGGGGCAGATGAATTACAACCAATTTCGCGAACCCTGGATCGTCGATGCCAACTGCAATTTGTTGATTTAGGTTCCCCCGAATCGTAAGTTGGAAAAGTTACAAGCTTGTGAAAGCCTGATGAATGTTCCACGAATAACCCCAAGGTCCGATCTGCGGAGCACGGGGAAAGGCAGCCACGTCAATCTCTGTTTTCTGCGTTTTCTGCGGGCCGGTCTGGCAACTCATATCGGGCAATGAGATTCATCTTCCCGTAATGTTGGTCCTCTAGGTTCGCCGGGAAAGCTGGCCGAGGCTGCCTGAGTGCACGACCGGGGGTTGCGGTTGAAGCCTTGCGGTCAAACGGAATGTAGCAGAGAGAGTTTTGCAGATGCGGGTTTTTGTTGGTGCACGACTGGCGAGTTTGGCGCAGCGGTTGCTGCGTTGTTATAATTCAGGCGCCGCAGTACGTTTCGTTGCGCACTCGCGCCCCGTGGCCAGGTAGCTCAGCTGGTAGAGCGCAGCCCTGAAAAGGCTGGCGTCGGCGGTTCAACTCCGTCCCTGGCCACCATGTTTTTCAATCGTTTAGCAGACCAGCCCGAAAATTTCACACCTGTGATTTCACACCTGTGGTCGCTCAGTTCACCGCGTTGGATGGCGTCATCATCGCGGTCAGCATTTCATCCTGCGCTGCCAGGCGATCCTCGCTCATGCTGTGAGCGTATATCCCGAGCGTAGTAGCGACGTCGCTGCCAGGGCGGCTCGCCATTGGCAATTCCTAGGCATAGTCAATCGGATGGCGCTCGAGCCAGTGTTGATCGCGGACCGCCCCCATCTGCTTCAGGGAAGAGCGGCCCATGCTTGCCGTGAGTTCGCGAGTTTTCCAGGCGAATCCGGCACAAAATCCGATCGCGCTACCTAGCACACCCCACGCAATCGTTCTTGGAACGCGACCGCGACGACCGCTCCCATAGAAGCGCAGGACGCCGGCGCAGGCTCCAACGGTAGCCAGGCCTAACGATGCACGCGCCGATTGGGTCAGAATTGCGGAAAGAGGTTGTCCCTGGAGATGGGATTCCCGGCCGCTACGCAGCCCCGATACTCCGGACTTGACCAGCGTTCGTCCATAGCGAAGATATGCGGTTGAGTATCCATCCGGTTTCATAAGACAATCTCCTTCGAAGCTGCATCGCGAGAGTGGAGCTCTGTTGACCGATTCGCCCAGCGGTGGACCGGTATTCACACCGACTACCATATCTATCTCACGTAAGCGCCATCCGAGTCTGTGCCCTGCGTCACGTCTCACTCGGGGCTTAATCACAGCCCCACGTATACGGATGTTTTGCCAGTCCCAGGGTTTCGGGCAGAGCCAGCGAATGCGGCGCTTGCCTCGGGCGCTTCGCTGGGTCGAAGAATATTCACCACCCTTCGGCTACGCTCAGGCCAGGCTCCGACACGGAGGACACGGAGTTTTGGTTTCTATCGAGTCTCCTCCGTGATCTCGGTGCCTGCGTGGTTAATTTCCATCGCCATGGGTGGGCGTAGGCCAATGTAACACTCGGTTTCTAAGAAAATCGGCGCGGCCGGACGTGGAGAGGCGACCATGGTCCGCAACAGGTCGCCTGTATTTTGCCACCAGCCATGGAAAACTTGCCCGCCCTCATAAACCACCTGTAGTGGGCGCCAGTTAGTAAGCCCGTATGACGCCGGAGCGGCGAGAGCAGACTCCTGGGCGCGCCCGTCTCCGTGTAGCGGCGCAGCGACAGGGCTAACTGTCACACTACGGGTGTCGAGTCGAAGCCCGGTGCGCAGGGCTTTCAGGGCGCTCTCCTTTCCGCTCCAGAGCAGGGCCAAAAGCCGGGAACGCTCCGCCGCGGGAGTCCGCTCAATCAACTCGTGCTCTTCAGTCGCGAAGTAATCAGCAATGAATGCGTCACTGCGTGGCTCGACGATCTCCAAATCACAACCTAGTTCCGCCCCGGACAGCGTGACGGCGCAAGCGGCCACGCCGGCCCGGTGGCTGAGTGAAATGGCGACCTCTGCTGGCTGGTTCGCGATAAAGACCTCCGGCGCGCCCGACGGCGCCGAGCGTATCTCTATGTCCGCAAGGTCAGGCGGATGACTGGGCAGGTTCAGGTAAGCCGCCAGGGCATGTTTTGCGGTCCAGCGTCCCAGCCGCCAGTCGGCGTGGCGTTTGGCAAAACGCATGCCATCCAGGCGGACTGCTTCGCTGCCGCTCAACCAATCATTCTCCGCCGGCAGTTCGGCTTCGGTCTGTTCCAGCCAATAGACGTCCATCATGCCTGCCCGACGGGAGAAACCATGAGTATTTCCGCGACGTTGATCTCTCGTTGCACCTGTTTTCTAAGTTGTGCTTCCTTGGATATTGATTGCTCCGTCTTCCTTATGCCGCGTTCGACCGCGTCAACCAGGTACGGACGAAGGTTTGCGGGCGGAAGAATATTATGCAGCGCACCTACTCTGAGCGCGCGATGCACGCTATGCACGCGGTCGAACTCCTCAGCCATCTCGCCCAGCTTCTCGGAGTGAACGACCTTGAACAGTTCGTTGTATTGAGCGCGCAGCCCAGCTTTCTCCTTGCCGTCGGCCTTGGCCATCGCTTGGGTCAGCGCCTCCAGACGTGCATCTTTGCGGGCCCGGTCTGCGACTTCGCTGGCAAATACAACCGCCGCCGCCGGCGCGCCGCCAATTACGGAAGCGTAGGTCCCCTCCAAGGCCACCACTTCGAGTTGTTCGTTCAGCGCCCGCGAGAAGACCACGTACGCCCCCCCGTGGTAACGGGAGATAACGCAAAAGATCATGGGGCCTCTGAAGTTCACCACGGCCCGGCCGATCTGGGCGCCGTACTCAAGCTGTAGCTTGCGCATCGACTCGGGCGATCCGTCAAACCCCGACAGATTGGCCAGAATCACTACCGGTCGATTGTTGCTGGCCGCGTTGATGGCTCGAGCCACCTTCTTCGACGAGAGAGGAAACAGCGTCCCCGCGCTCCATTGGTCGGGGCCATCTGCGGGGACAAAACCCAACCGGGGCACTTGCCGGGATTCGATGCCGACAAGGCAAATGGGATAGCCCCCGAGATGGGCATCCCAGATCACCGCGGTCTCGGCGCCTCTCATGCCGGGCCAGCGTTCCAAGGGACGATGGTCCTGGTCAACGACGGCCTTCATCACGCTGCGGATGTCGAACGATTTCTTGCGCCCGGCGTTGGTGTCGTCGGAGAAGATCTCGCCCACGCGAGCGAAACCCTTGTCCGGGCCGTTAGCGTGCGGATAGGCCTGCACATCCCGGTCGATGGGATCGTGGGTAAGCGCCCGCCGCGGGAACCGCTCGCCTGGCGCGACGTAAGTGTGCTCATAATGGCGCAAGAGGATGTGGCAGGCTTGATCGATGTCTCGCGCCCAGTATTGCGCCTGGCCGTTGATACCCATGATGCGGTCGTATCCACCGATGCCTTCATTGTCCTCGGCCGAGACGCTACCCGAGTAATCCAGGGCGCGCTTGCCGGTGAGCACCATCGCCGCTTTCGGGGTCATGATCAGAATGCCGCGGGTGTGCATGAGCATGGTGGCCTCGGCGTTCCAGTAAGGCTGCGCCCCGACGTTGATCCCGTTGATCACCAGATTCACTTCGCCGCCCGCCTGCGTGAACTCGATCAGGCGACGCAGCACACGGGCAATCCAATCCATGTTTTCCACGCCGCTGTCCATCGAGATCTTCGCGCCGGCCGAGATGGGAAACCACTCCAGCGGCACGCCAAGCTCTTCGGCGAGATCGAGAGCGGTGAGAATGCGCCGGCATTCGGATTCGGCGAGTGCGCCCAGGTCTCTGCTCGGATCTCCCAACAGCACCACTCGCGCCATGCCTTCGGGATGCTTGGCGGTAAAGTTGCGGATTAGGCCAACGATGATATTGGACTTGTTTTGCCCGGGTGGACGATCAACCGGTACCAGCCGACCGTCGGGGTCAAGATCGTACTCGATAAAATCGCCGTTGGGGAATTCGCCCCGGGCATTCTCCTGATCGGGGGTTAGCATTCTAATGATTTCGTAGGGATAAATGAGTCCCCGCCGGCGCATGCGAACAACCTTCTGGTCGTACTCGGTCAGCGGTTTGAGCAGTTGCAACTTGCTGACCGGACGGAAGGTCATCAGCAAACCGGCGCCGCCGGGAGCCGAGATGCGCATCACCGTATCGCGTAGCTCGCCGGTCTGCGGATTGGGCATACGGGCCCGGACCACCACCTGTTCCAATCCCAAGCCATCCGTCGACAGGGCCAGTTTGTGTGCGATGTCGTGGATTTCATCCGGCTTGAGATCGAACACCGGCCAAAGGTAAAGGAAAATCCGATTCCAGTAGAGGCGCTCGTGCGGAGCGCGCCGCGACTGAAACAGCCGGATGCCTGCCACCGCTTCGGCAAACATCCGCTCCAAGTGCGGCAGTTGCACAATGCGGCCCGTCTCATCCCGCACCGGCGTCAAATCGCGCACTTCCGCAACCGCGAACAGCCGCTCATCTTTGGGGTTATCGTTGGCCTTGGCATGCAGCAGGTAAACATCTTCCACCGACGGCAGCCGCTCAACGCTAAAGTTTTTCAAGCGCCACAGATGCAGCCGTTCGGCCATCATAGGATGAACTCCGCGGAAGAGCTTTACCTCTTCATAAGTACTCGCGGAAAGCTGATAGGTGAAGTGTTGCATGCCGGTCCTGCCCTTACCGCAACCTGGCCCAGCGATGGCCACTACGATGCGCTGAATGGGGCGAGGAAAGCGGGCTTGGTTAAAACTAGAGCAAACTTCCTGCTGCGTGACCTCCGGATCGGCTAGCGAACCGTGATTCCACAGGTGGAAATCGATGACGATGTCATGCTCCGCCGGCACTTCCTCCAGGCAAAGGCACATTGCCCGTGCCGCTTCCGAGAGCCTTTGATATTCAGCATGCACGGCCAAGACGTGGACGCGCCTACCCTCCTGCACATATTCCGCCGATACACAGCAGTGCCCATTCATAGGCATCGCGCGAAAGTTTGCCAGTGATTGCCCGCGATAATATCGAGATGTGACTACTTCCAACATCAATTGACGCAAGCCGGGATCCGCGGCGGCAAACCGGCCGGAAAAAAAACCCGCCAGCGGTTGCGGACATTCGATCAACGCGTTTATTCTTTGGCGCTGGTCCGCGGCCTGGGGATTGGCGGCAAGGTAGGCGAGGTGACCTTCGGCTTGCGCATAGATTTCTTTACGTGCCTGCTCAAACAGAGCCTGCTCGAAGCAGCGGTAGCGCAGTTCGCGGGCGAGGTCGCTGACCGAGGGAAACTGCCCGCGGGTGATGGCAATGATCCGGTCAAGCAGTAAACGGAACGACTCGTCCGCGTACTGCGCGAAGGCGTCGACGTGTGCCAGACGCCGTTCCAGCAAGGCCAGAATAGGCGCCACTTGCCGCTCTACCCGCTGGTGCGACTTGTAGATCCAGAGCAAACTCTCTTCCAGTTCGGGCGAGCGGTCCAGGGTCTGCACGCCATAATGAGCCAGAGTGCGACGCAGCGCCTCCACAAACGCAGGCGGTAACCCCTCGCCGTGCGTTTCCAGCATGCGCGAGTAGGAAAAGAGGTAAGCTTCGGTGCTGGGCGCTTCACCCCCGGCGAGATCGTGCATGCTCGGTTTCCGGCGAAACAGTGAGCATATATCCACAAAAATGTTGAGGACCTCATCTTCGCGGCGTCTTATTTCGACGCTATCGGCGGGAGCTTCCTTGAGTTGGCTCCATTGCGCAAACAGCCGCGCCGTCTGGGCCGGGTCAGCATCAAAGCCCAGCATAAGGTGACGCAGTTCTTCCAGGTCCTGGCGCCAGCGAGATTGAGTGTCCTTTCCGGGCTCGTTCGCCGTGGGCGACTCACCAAATACCACCCGCTCCGTAGTTGCCGGCGTCTGGTCATCCGCAATGGCTTCGATTTGCAGCAGCGGAACTCCGGCGTCCACCTGCACGTGCGGTATTGTCATCACCTGGCGGACTCTTCCGGAAAATGGGGCGACGACCGCCATCTCCATTTTCATGGCTTCCAGCACAGCCAAGGTGTCCCCAGCCGAAACCACGTCGCCCGCTTTCACCGCAATGGAAACGACTACCGACGGCCCGGGCGCATGCACCATTCCGCCGTCATCGCGATTGATCGAGTGCGACACGCCGTCCACCTCGATCCGGTAATTCAGACCCTGAACGATGGAGACGACGTGGAAGCGCCGCCCGAAGGCGGTGAGCCAATATTCAAACTTGCCCAGAGGGTGGATAAGCGCCTCGATGCGCGATCCGTCCACTTCTACGCGGTACTGGTGAGGGCCGAGGCAACAAACCTTGAGCGAGTATCTTTGTCCCCGATAGCGTAGTTCCACCGTCCGGCCCAGCTCATTGCGAACGTGTGGCCGTCCGCGGACGGCTGAGGCATAGAACTGCGTCTGCTCCACTGCCAACTCGGCAAAGTAGGCTTCGATTGCCGCTTGCACCAGCGCCACATCGGCGTGCCGCCTGGAACAATGCCCGCCATGCGCCGCCAGACGGTCCAGCCATCCGATATCCACTTCCGCTCGCTGCACCTCAGCCCGGTTCACCAAGTCCAGCAAAAATGCTTTATTGCTGGTTCCGCCCTTGATGACGACAACGCTCTCGCGCAGCACCCGCTGTAGTCTCGAAAGTGCTTCCCTTCGGTCTTGTCCGTAAGCGATGATCTTGGCGATCATGGAATCGAACTCCGGTGGGATGGCATCGCCTACCGCGACACCGGTGTCGATGCGCACTCCCGGGCCGGTCGCCAGCCTGAACCGTTCAATCGTGCCGGGAGCCGGCGCGAAACCGTTTTCCGGATCTTCGGCGTTCAGCCGTACTTCAATCGCGTGACCAGTTGTCCGGGGCGGTTCTCCTTCCAGGCGTCCGCCGCGAGCGACGTGAATCTGCAGCTTGACCAGGTCGCAACCAGTTGTGCATTCGGTCACCGGGTGTTCGACTTGCAACCGGGTATTCATCTCCATGAAGGAGAAGCGGTGGCTTTCCGGCTGATACAGGAATTCGACAGTCCCGGCGTTGTGATATCCCGCCGTCTGGCTTAGGCGCACCGCCGCCTCGCGTAGCGCCTGGTCCTGCAGCGAGGTGAGCGCGGGGGAGGGAGCTTCCTCCAGTACTTTCTGGTGACGGCGTTGAATGGTGCAGTCACGCACCCCGAGCGGCCAGGTGGTCCCGTAATGATCGGCGATGACTTGCACCTCGACATGGCGAGCCGCCTGGACCAGTTGCTCCATGAAAACGGTGGCATTGCCGAAGGCCTTAAACGCTTCGGCGCGAGCGCCTTCAAAAGCCAGCGCGAGTTGGGGCGCAGAATTCACGCGCCGAATCCCATGACCGCCGCCTCCCGCCGTGGCTTTAATCAGAAGCGGATAACCCAGGCGCTCGGCATGATACTGGGCCTCAGCGAGCGTTCCCACCGCCCCGCCGCTCCAGGGCGCAACCGGGATCTGGGCCCGCTCAGCCAGAAGTTTTGAGCTGATCTTGTCGCCCAGTCGCCGCATGACGTCGCCATCCGGGCCGATGAACACGATACCCAGCTTGCGGCAAAGGTCGGCGAATCCAGGGTGCTCGGCGACAAAACCCCATCCCACCCAGACCGCCTGCGCGCGCGCTTTGGTCAGCACCTGTTCCAGCAGGTCGTAATCGACGTAGCTGCTCTTGGATTGACCCGTGGCCGGGTCCTTGCGCAGAGCTGCGCCCAGAGACACCGCTTCGTCTGCCTCGCAAACGAACATCGCGTGACGGTCGGGCTCGGTATAGAGGGCGATGGTACACAACGATGCGCCGTACTCTTGATTGAACTCGCGCGCTGCGTGTATGAAACGCATCGCGGCTTCACCGCGGTTCACGATGGCCACACGTTGAAATTCGTGCTGCATAAATTCTCCGATCGACCGATCGTCACAGTGACCAAGTTAAGTTGGTTTATGCCATGACGGCGTGCAGCAGTTTCAAAGGCCCGGCATCGAGGCTGTTGGGCATCGCTGCCGTGCGGTAGCCGCTTAGCTGCACGTAGCAGTTTCCTTGCGTGTCCACAACCTCGGCATCGAAGCTTTCTTGCTCCGGATTGGGGGTGACCACGGCGTACAACTGGCTTTCAGCCAGGTCCGGCGCACGCAGCAGGGACACTTGATGAACGTCGTGTGGCAGACCAAACCGGTTTTGCACGCTCATTTCCCAGAGCCCGGCGGTCTGGAAGCAAAGCTCGATCAGCCGTGGCGCCATAAGCGTCGGCCGGTCAGACGGCTGGTGGTTGCTGGGCAATCCTCCGGCCATCAACCCGATCATCCGCTTTCCATCCCACCAAGCCCGCTCCAGGACTTGGTACGCCGGTCCGTGAAAGTAAACGCGATAAATTTCGGCGGCTTCCACGATGGAGTCGGAAGACGTAACCAAGGCCTTCGCGGTCACAGCGGTTGGCGTTCGCTTCGACAGTCGCACCCGGGCCGTGAAGTGAATAGTCTCTTGCGGCTCCGGGTGGTTGGGCAGCATGCGACGGCCAATCAATTGGCAATCTGCGAGCAACCTGTCACCTTGCGGGTAGTACACGGCCTGGATCGTGACGGCCCGCGGCTCATCACGGTAGAACTTGAACGGTGACAGGAAATTTACCTCTTCCACCGCCTCGACATGCCAGCCGGGATGCACGCATAGAGCAGCCTCTGCGAAGCCCTCGATCCCCATGACTCCGGGCAGTACCGGCGTGCCGTCGATCCGATGATCGTACAAGAACGGTTGCACCGCCGGATCCAGCGTCGTCTCCATGGTCAAGCCACTGTGAATACCCATTCCGGTGATCTTGCCGACCATCGGTCCTTGCGCCACTGCTCGCTTCCCGGCGGCGGCGGCGAGGGCGTCGGTGTCAAGTCCACCGGCGGAATCCCATTCATTCAGAAGAATGCCCATGCGCTGGCCTATGACAACTTCACCGCTCGTCCCTCCTGAGGTCAGTTCGCGGCGGACCAGCGGAATGCCGGCTTCGGGCGGCAACATATCGATGCCGGCCAGTTCCATCATCTTCGGAATGGAGCCGCGCGTAGCCATGCCGATACCGCCCCACGCTGTCCAGTCGATGACGATGCCGCGGGTACCCGGCCGAGTCGTGCGGAAGCTTGACGTGATCTTGCACAGCAGGTCGTTGGCGGAGCTGTAATCGGTCTGTCCTCCGTTGCCGAAGCGGCCGGCAATCGAACTGAATGCCACCGTCGCGCCCAGGGGCATATCGCCGATAGCATGCAAAAGGTTGAACCAGCCGTCGCTCTTGACGTCAAACACCAGGTCGAACTCGCGCGGATCTTTGTCTGGCAGGAAATGGCTGCGTTCGATTCCCGCAGCGTGCAGCAGCACGTCAATCCGACCGCTACGCTCGCGCACCTGGTTGATGATTCGGGCCACTCCATCCGCATCCGTTAGGTTGACGGCGAAGTAGTGTGCGGTGCCTCCCGCGGCTCGCACAGCGTTGATCGCATTCTTGGCGGCTTGCCCGCGTTCGAGGGCAGCTAGCTCCTTTTCCACCAGCGCCGGTGTAGCTCGCTCACCGCGTGCCTGGATGCGCGCGAACAGATCGCGCTTGAGACCATCTTTGTCGCTCGCGAAGCGCTTGAGGTCGGGGTTATCCGGATCGGGTTCGGGCACCAGATCAAGCAAGTAGAACGTGCCGCCCGAAGCTGCCGCCAAGTCGGCGGTGATGGCCGAGACGATGCTTCCCGCCGCGCCGGTGATCAGAAAGACCGTGTCGCTGTCCAATTTCAATCCGGGCTGTCCGTCGGCTGCGGGCTGCTCTTGGAGCCCAATCGTCCAGCGCTGTCCGTCCTTGTAGCCGATCTCGATTGCGCCGGGGTCGCGCAGGGTTTCCTCGATAAGGATTTCTGCCAGTTCCGACGGCTTGAGCTCGGGTTCGAAATCGACCGCTTTGACATGGGCGTCCAGCCGCTCCCGCTTATACGTCTTGGTGAAACCTGCGACTGCGCCGCCCAGGGGCGCGACCGCTCCGGCGGCGTCGTAACCGTGCTGCCCGCCCAGTCGCGTCGCCGACACCAGGAATGTGCCCGGCTGCGCAACCTGGTCGAACAGAACACGCATGGTCGTATAGAGCGATTTCGCGCGAACCCAAAGGGCTTCGTGCCAGGACGCAAGGTCCATGCCGGCAAGATCGCCTTCGTTGTCCAGCGCGGACAGCCAGTAGACTCCTTGCACCGGCCCGGCGGCCAGCCAGTCTTTGAGGCGATTGCTCAGCGCATTGGCATCCGGCGCGTCCTTGATCCATAGGACTTCTACACCCCTCATTGTCTCCAGCCGTTGCGCCAGTGCCTGCGCCACTCCACCGTTGTCGGGCATGATCACCACGCGGTTTCCGCGGGCGAAGGTCACGCCCGTCGGTTTACAAACAGTGAGCGGCGGCCGCAAGTTGGGCACCGGCACGCGGCGTGGAACAAGGTTGGCGGCGTCGAAGCTCGCGACTGGCGGACGCGTCGGCGCCACCGCTTTCGCAGCAGGTGTCGCGGGGACAGATGCGGTGGCTACCGTTGTTGTCCGCTGTCCGGCATGGGCAAATTGAATGACGTGGGCCAGGGTAGGGAAGTCCCGCAGCTTGAGATTCTCATCGCGCGGGATGTTGTACGCCGCGCGAATGGCGGCGAACATCTCCGCCTGCTTGACAGTATCTATGCCGAGGTCGGCTTCCAGATCGAGATCGAGGTCCAACATGTCTTTGGGATAGCCGGTCTTCTCGGCCACGATCTCCAGCACTTTGTCTTTGATCGCGTCGTCCGTGACCGCTGGGGCTGCGACAGGTGCCGGCTCGGGAGCGGCTGGCTCGGCGGTGATTGGAGTTGGCGAAGCCGCGCCAGCCAGGTCGGGTCGCTTCTCATACACGAACCGAATCACGTGCGCCAGCGTCGGGTAATCCCGTAGCTTGCGGTTCTCGTCGCGCGGGATGTTGTAGATCTCGCGGATGGCGGCGAACATCTCCGCCTGCTTGACGGTGTCCACGCCAAGGTCGGCTTCCAGATCAAGATCGACATCCAGCATGTCTTTGGGATAGCCGGTCTTTTCCACCATCAAGGCGAGGATGCGTTCCTTCACCGATTCACCAGCACTGTCGGCAGGTGTAACCACGGGCGATGAAGGGGCCGGTAATGGCGCGGCGGGAATTAGTACGGCTGCGGCTATCTCTGTCGTCTTCGCCGCAGGAATTGTACTGGCTAGGTCGGGTCGCTTCTCGTACACGAACCGAATCACGTGCGCCAGCGTGGGGTAGTCGCGCAGCTTGCGGTTCTCATCGCGCGGGATGCTGTAGATCTCGCGGATGGCGGCGAACATTTCCGCCTGCTTGACGGTGTCGACACCAAGGTCCGCTTCCAGATCAAGATCGACATCCAGCATGTCTTGCGGATATCCAGTCTTTTCCACCATCAAGGCGAGAATGCGTTCCTTTACGTCACCGCCAGCGGTGTCCTTAGGAGATGTCGCCTGCGGTGTTGGCGGAGTCGGTTGGGTCGCGGCGGGAGTTGATACGACTGCGGGCATCTCAGCCGTCTTCGATACGGGAGTCGCGGCGGCCAGGTCGGGCCGCTTCTCGTACACGAACCGGATCACGTGCGCCAACGTGGGATAATCGCGCAGCTTGCGGTTTTCATCGCGCGGAATGTTGTAGATCTCGCGGATGGCGGCGAACATTTCCGCCTGCTTAACGGTATCGACACCGAGGTCGGCTTCCAGGTCAAGATCGACATCCAGCATGTCTTGCGGATATCCAGTTTTCTCCACCATCAAGGCGAGGATGCGTTCCTTCACGGCATCGCCAACGCCGTTCTTAGGAGATGTCACCGCGGGTGTTGGCGCAGGAGCTTTCGTTTCCACTTTCACCTTCGGCGGCGGCGCCGTTGCCACCGCGGCCGGTGTCATTTGTTGAAGCGGCTCGCTCTTCACAACCTTTGGTGGTGCAGAAGCTGCAACCGCAGCGACCTGGACCGGCGGTTCAGGTTTGGCGATCTGCCTGGGCGCTGCTGCTGGCGCTGGTGCCATCACGGCTTCCCTGGTGGTGACTGCCATCCGCGCTGCCAGCCCTTGATCGCGCACGCGTAATGTGCGATGCACCACTTCCAAGTCGGCGCCCGGACGGCCCGCCATCCGGCTGAGCCACGCGTTCCAGACGTTTTCGTCGGCAATGCGATAGGCGTAGCCCAAGGCATTCGGTCCGCGACGAATCCCATCTTTCGTCGGCACCCACCGCAACAGAATCATGCTGATCTGTGAGCCGAAACCGGCGCCCAAGTGCATGGCATACTGCACGGGATAGGCACCGCCCTTCGACAGGTTCAATAGACCCAACTCGGGATCGACTTCCTTGAAGTTGGCAACGGGCGGCACTAATCCCGTTTCCAGGGCCTTCACCGCGAGGACATCTTCGATGCCAGTGGCCATGGCATGGCCAGTCAAGCCTTTGGTATTGGCGATGACGATTCGATCGGAGCTATCGCCGAAGACGCGACGCAGAGCGTGGATCTCCGCCGAGGCGCTGCCGCCACGCGCGGGCGTGTAAGTTTCGTGGGAGACGAAAACCATCTGCGGCGCGATCTGATTGCGGGCGACGCCACTGCAGGTTTCGGCTTCGGCGACCAGGCGCTCCATCACCTGGCCGATGTGCTGCACGTCGAGGCGGGTGCCATGAAATGCGCTATTGGCGGTCACCGTGCTCAACACTTCGCAGATCGGCTGGATTCCCCGCTCACGCGCAGCATCCAGGCTCTCCACCACAAGGGCGGCGGCGCCCATGCCCATGATCAGGCCGTGCCGGCGGCGGTCAAACGGTATCGCGGCGTCTTCGACTTTTTCGTCGGTGGCTGCCGCTCCGCTGGCCAGAAAACCGGCGCCCATCCAATCGATCAGGTTGTCGGAGGTGACGTCGTCTGCCGAGATGACGATGACGCGACGGCACCGTCCGGCGCGGATCCAGTCCTGCGCCAGTGCAACGCTTTGGGCAGTGGTCGCGCATGCGGAGTTGATTTGCGTGTTGGGGCCGCGCGCGCCGATGAGCTCGGCGAATTGCGAATGGGCCATCGACAGGACCCTGAGTAGGAAACGCCGGTCGAAAACATACGGCTGTTTCTCGATTGCCAGGCGCAACTCCCCGATGCGCTGGTCTAATTCCTGCCCAAGGTCCGAATGGCCGTTGCCTGTGGCGCGGGCGCGCAGGCCTTCCAGCAACGTCAACTGCTGGCGGCGCTCATGGTCCTTGTAATAGCTCCCCATTATGTCGGCGAAGGAGTCACAGCCAGGGAAGGCGGAGCCAAAAATCACGCCGGTATCGTCGCGCATGGCGTCCGGCAATCCCCAACGGTCCGGCAACTGGGTGCCTTTGGTCGTGGTCTTGTAGCGCATGACCAGCGGGATTCCGGCGTCACGCAGCGCGTCAATGCCCGCGCCGATAGCCAGGCGAGTAACACGGTCGAAGGCGGCCAGGTGCTCCGAGGGAACGCCGAATTCACTTCCCAGATCGAAAGCGCCCCCGCGACCCGCCAGCTTGATGACGTCGGCCACATCGTGAATGGATTCAAACGTGGCCTCTCCCTGCTCGCTCTTAACCAGGCGCAAGATGTTCTTGTCCAACATGTCCTGGCGGAAGTGCGCTGGAATGGCGCTGATGAATTGATCGCCGCGCAAGATGCGTTCGATGTTGCCATCGTCGAAGATGTGCTCGGTTCCAGGCAGGCCCAACGACGCTCCGGTGATGCCCACTTGGAGACTCGCGGTGGCAGGCTTCTCGCCGTGGTTAATTTGCCAGCCGGCTCGCTGGAGAGTCTCGGCAAACAGGCGACCAAGTTCGTTGTACCCATTACCGTTTGTAGGAGTCGATGACGCCGTGACAGCTGGGGGAACAGTTGCCGCCAGCGGCATTGGTTTGGTGTCGTTCGCTGGAGTGGCGATGGCCGATTGCGAGGACGCAGGTTTCGCTGGAACCTCGACAGCCGCTTCAGTCAGTCCGCGTCCCAGTCCCGCCGCATACATGGCGCACAGCGCCTGATTGAACGCCGGAATGTCGCCGACCTTGGGATGATTCGTGAACAGCGAGACCACGTCGCCGCGTTCGCCGAGCACTTCCTCGGCAAATCCCTGTAACGCCTTCTTCGGCCCGACTTCGACGAAAATGCGCGCGCCCGCGTTATAAAGCGTCTGAAGCCCCTTCACGAACTGCACCGGCGACGCGACCTGTAGCGCAAGGAGGTCGAGCATCTGCGGAACAACGTTAGACCCCGTAGGATAAAACTCGCCATTCACGTTGGCGATGACTGGCACACGAGGTGGTTGTATGTTCAGGTGCGACAACATCTCGCGCAGCGGCTCGCTGGCCGGGGCAACAATCGATGTATGAAAGGCGTGGCTAACCGGCAACGGCACTACGTTGTAGCCAGCTTGCAGGAAGATTTCCATGGCCTGTCCGACCGCTTTGCTGGCGCCGCCGATGACTGACTGCTGCCCGCTATTTACGTTGGCGATGACCACATAGCCGTCGATGGTCTTCAGGATTCGCTCGACTTCAGCCAGCGGTGCAAAGACCGCCGCCATCTTTCCGGTATCTTGCACTGCCACGCGCGCCATGCCGCGGCCGCGAGCGCTAACCGCTCCCAAGGCGTCCTCGAAGGAGAGGGAACCGGAGGCAACCAAGGCGCCGTATTCGCCCAGGCTGTGTCCCATGGTCATGTCAGGCTGGATGCCATAGGCAGCCAGCAGCCGGGTCAGGGCCAAGTCGATGGTCAGCACCGTGGGCTGGGTGATCTCGGTCTGACGCAGATCTTCTTCCGCCTTGGCGACGGCGGCTTCATTAGTTTGATCAACGAAGACAAACTCGCTTAGCGGCTTGCCGAGTAGCGGAGTCATGATGCGATCCGCTTCAGCAAAAGTCTCGGCCACGATGGGTTCGGCGGCGCGCAGCGGCCCAAGCATGTTGACGTACTGCGAGCCTTGCCCGGTGTATAGGAACGCCACTTTGCCCGCAGGGCCGCGTCCACGGAAGATGCCTTGTGGACGCAGGGCCTTCCAGATCGGAACTTGGTTGGCTTTCAACGCCTTCAAAGCTCTGGCCGATTTGTCCGCCAGATCGGCGGCGTCGGCATAGTCGATCACAAGGCGTTCCGGCGCTCTCAGGTCGGATTCCGCCGGAGCGGTAGGCGCAGGCGCGCGACCCGCCGCGGCATCTTTCTGGACTGCCTGGAGACGCTCGGCCAGTGCCGCATCCGACGAGGCACCGATCACCAGCGCGCCACGCAACGGAGCTTTGTAGGAGGCAGCCGCATTTGACGGAGGCGTAACTGTTGCCGCATTGAAACTTCTCTCTACCACGACTGACGAGGGTGTAGTGACAGCGACCGACCGCTTGCCATTTCCGTTGAGCCTGCCGGGAATGTACTCTTCCAGCACAGCGTGGAAGTTGGTGCCGCCAAAGCCAAAGGCGCTGAGGCCGGCGCGCCGCGGGGTATCTGCTGGGACCGTCCACGGACGCAACTCGGTATTGACATACAGGGGAGAGTGAGCAAAGTCGATAGCCGAATTGGGGTACTCGCAATTCACGCTGGGCGGCAACACCTTATCGCGAAGCGCCAGGGTCGCCTTCAGTAATCCAGCCGCGCCGGCAGCTCCTTTGAGATGCCCGATGTTCGATTTGACAGAGCCGAGTGCCACCGACCCAGCGGGAAGATGAAAACTGCTGAGCACTTCAGTCATGCTCTGCAGCTCGATGGCGTCGCCCACGCTGGTCGAGGTGCCGTGGCCTTCCATCAGGGTCGCGGTAGCGGGAGATAACCCGGCATTCTGCCAGCCGCGCTCGATGGCGAGTTTCTGGCCAACCGGGTTGGGCGCCGTAATCCCTTTTCCCTTGCCGTCGCTCGCCCCGGCGATACCGCGCAGCACGGCGTAGATCTTGTCCCCGTCGCGCTCGGCATCGGCCAGACGCTTGAGCAAAAAGATGGCAGCGCCTTCGCCCATGACGAAGCCATCGGCTCCCTCGGCGTAGGGCCGGCTACCGGTTGCTGAGAGCGCGCCGATCTTGCAAAACTTGACAAAGGTTGGGGCCCCCATGTTGCGGTCAATCCCGCCACAAACTGCCACGTCAAAATCGTTCTCTACGAGTCCTTCGACTGCCGAAGTGATTGCCGCCATCGCCGACGCGCAGGCGGCGTCCACCACGTAATTGGGTCCGTGGAAGTTGTAGAGGTTGGCGATGCGGCCGGCAATGCAGTTGGCCAATTCGCCGGGCATGCTGTCTTCCGTAATCTCGGGGAGCAGCTTGCCAATGCGGTCGTGCAATTCGCGGGTAATGTCGCGGCGGGCCGCCGGCGGCAACGCGGCGAAGCTGGCGCTTCCGGCCAGCTCACGGGCGTATTCCGGAAAGTGGACACGCAGCGATGTGAGGTAATGTCTTTCTCCGGCCATGGCATTGCCCAGGATCACCGCCGTGCGATCGAGATTCAGCGGCCGCGCGGGATAGCCGTAATCTTCCAAGGCCTCGCGGGTACAGGCGATGGCCCATTTCTGGGCAACATCCATGGCATCGACAACGCGCGGCGGAATGGGCAAGTGCCACTTCCCAGGCTCCCACACGTGCTCGCGCACCCAGCCACCGATCTTGGAGTAGGTCTTGTCGGGTGCAGCGTGATCGGCATCGTAGTACAGCGCCGCGTCCCAACGGCCGGCTGGGACCTCGCTGATGCTGTAACGGCCGTTCTTCACGTTTTGCCAGAAAGCCAGCACGTTCACGGCGTCGGGCAGAACTGCCCCCGCTCCCACAATCGCAATGGCACGATATGCGGTGTTTTCCATATCTGGTCACTTCCTTTGGAAATTTCTTAAGCCGGACGAAGACGGCGTTCCTCGGGCGACGCAGAGGCGGGTGTTCGGAGGTTGGGGTCTTGTTCCGTTCCTCCCACGAGGAGAGAACGATCCACTCTCACGGCCTGGGCGATCCGGAAGAGCCCGAGAGCATTACTACTGTGACAGAGGGAGCGGAACATTGTCAGTGATGTAACCCAAGAAATTAGGTGACGCAGGCCACAAGGCAAGGTGATAAGTTATGTGTCACAACACAATAACTACATGTCACAACATGGTAACTACATGTTACAACACGGTAACTACATGTTACGACACATACAATGTATTTAGCGTTGCTAAGCGGAGTCCCAACCGTTTTGGGTTGCGTTCGCTTTACGGAGAAACAGCACAGGCATCCGGCCCGCGAAAAACGGACCGAATGCCTGTCTCTGATTCCTTAAGCCAGGACGGCTTGTTCCGCTTCTTTCTTCACCCGGCTATAAAGTACGTCGGCCACGTAATCCATGTCCGCAATCAGCCCCGCCTGCGCGCGGTGGACGGCGGGCAGCCCCAAGTCCGTTTCAAACGCGGCCATGTTCGCGTCGCTAACGCCACCGGCTCCGGCCACCCAACGCAAACCCTCTTCCGCCACTTTGAGGGCCGCCTCACGGGCGAAGATCCGGCCCAGCGCCGCTAGTGCGGTCGCGTCGAAACGCGTGCTGGCTTTTTCGTTGAGCTGGCCTTCCGCGCTACGCGCGGCGCGCCGGGATAGACTGCCCGCGCACTCGGCGTAGGCAATCAATTCGCCCAGCCGCAGGAGGATGTGCTGGAAGCGGGTCAGACGAGAGGCCCGCGCTTTTTCCATCACCTCGGCCAGCGCGTGCATGCCCAACGCCGCAATGTTGGCGCCCACTTCCGGATGCTGAACGTGCAGCGTCTCGAATTCGCGCGCCCGCTCGTGATAATACTGCCCGCGCGTTTTCAAGTGCAGTTGCCAGCGGTCGCGGCTGATGGTCATCTCCATGATCTCGGAGGTGCCTTCGTAAATCCTGGTAATGCGAACGTCGCGGCTGATTTTCTCGACCATGTATTCGTGAGTGTAGCCGTAACCGCCAAGCGCCTGAATGCTGGCGTCAGCGGCCGCGTCTCCAGCTTCCGTTGCCATGTACTTGGCGATGGCGCCTTCGGTGTTCAAGCTGCCTTCGCCGGCGTCGATGCGCTCCGCGGTCTCCTCGATATAGGAACGGGCTGCTTCCAGCCGGACCACGTGCGGCACGATCAGCTTGTGCGTATAACCCTGCTTTTCGGAGAGCGGCGCGCCAGCTTGAATGCGTTTGGTGGAATACGGGATCGCACGATCGAGCGCCGACCAGCCGGCTCCCAGGCCAAACGCCGCCACCATCACGCGCGTGTAACCGAAGACTGCCTGCGCCTGCAGTAAGCCCTGGCCTTCGACGCCGCCGACGAGCCGGTCGGCGTCAACGTACGCATCGTTGAGTGCCAGCGCTGCCGTGTTGCTCAGACGAATGCCGTGCTTGTCCTCGGGTTCATCGTGAGCAAAGCCCTTCGTGCTTGCGTCCACGATGAACCAGCTTGGCCCTGCGGGCGTATTGGCCAGGATGGTGTAAACGTCGGCGATTCCGCCGTTGCTGATCCACTGCTTGCTGCCATTGATCTTGTAGCCGACGATCTGGCCGTCCTTTTCGACGCGATCGGCGGTAGTCTTCAGCGCGCCCAAGTCGCTGCCCGCTTCGGGCTCCGTCGCGCCGTAGGCGAACAGAATTCCTTCGTCAGCAATGCGACCCAGCCATTTCTTCTTCTGCTCAGGAGTGGCGCCGAAAGTTATGGGATCGCTGCCAAGGAACGTCGCGAACAAGGAGGTGGCGACACCAAGGTCAATCCGCGCCATGGCTTCGCAGATGCAATAGACGTCGAAAGTGCTTCCGCCCATCCCGCCATACTCTTCCGGGATGAACAGGAGTTGAATGCCCAACTTATCCGGGTCGCTCATGTGCCTGATAATCTCCACCGGGCATTCATCGCGTTCATCCAACGCGATCAGCTCTTCATCAGGCAGGCGTTTCTTCGCGAAATCCCGGAGCGATTTCAAACTCAGTTGCAATGTCTTCTTGGTGATCATTGGCGGTGCCTCTCTTTATTTCTTAGGCCGAAACCTGTTTGATCTCACGGACCTTGCTGGTCAGCTCCGGCAAGAACTCCAGGATGTCAGCGACGATTCCAACGTCGGCCACCTGAAAGATGGGAGCTTTGGGGTTCTTGTTGATGGCCACGATAAAGGGGCTGCCCTTAAGGCCGGCCAGATGCTGGAACGAGCCGCTGATGCCACATGCCATATAAATCTTGGGCTTGACCGTCTTTCCGGACGAGCCCACCTGGCGGGATTTCGGCAACCATTTGGCATCCACCACGGGCCGGGAGCAACTCACCGCCGCGCCCAGCGTGTCGGCCAGCTCCTCCGCGATCGCGATGTTGTCTTTTTCCTGGATGCCACGGCCAACGGAAACCAGAACGGCGTGCTTGGTAATATCGACGTCGCCCGCCTCGGCGACGATGGTCTCGAGATAGCGTCGACCCGCCGTCAGAGCGCCGACGTTCGCCGACTTGTCCACGATGACGCCGTTGATGGAAGCGCCTTCCTGCGGCTTGAATGCGCCCGGGCGCAGGTTAAGGACCGCACCGGATGATGCATCGCAACGCACATGGGCGCTCACCTGCCCACCGAACTCCTGCCGGACCAGTTTGAGATTGGCCCCTTCAGCCCCTTCGATGCCCACCACATCGGAGACAAGAGCCGAGTTCATCTTGATGGCAAGACCCGGTGACAGATCGATTCCAAAATGAGAGTGAGAGACAAGCACAATGCCATCGTGGGGAAGGATGTTCAGCAGAGCTTTGCGGACTAGCTCGGCATTGGGGTAAGCGAGTGCCTGATTGGCGATTTTCCATACCTCGGCGTAGGAGCCACGCAGGGTTTCGCAAACGGCGTTGAGTTCCGCGCCCCAACCGGTAACCACCGCGACCGGCGACGTGGCAGGGTCGATCTTTCTTGCGGCGGCTGCGAGTTCGGCCGCTGAATCGTCGGCAATGCCGCCCTTGTGTGCGATGTAGGCGAAGATGCGTGCCATTAGTTCAACCCTCCTTTGGCTTTCATTAACTCAATCAGTTTGGCGATCACCTCTTCCCGGTCGCCTTCAAGCATCTCGGCTCCCTTGCCGAGCGCGGGCACGAAGTAGTCCACTCGTTTGACCTTCGCTCCGGCATCCCCGACTGCACTGGCGTCTACACCGAGGTCGGACGCGCCGAAGGTTGGAACGTCCAGCGATGCCACCTGCCGGATGCCTCGCATCCCGACGTAACGCGGCTCATTGATGCCGGTCTGAATCGAGAGCACACAGGGGAGATCGATCTCGTTCATTTCCTTGTTGCCGCCTTCGATCTCGCGGCTGACTTTCAGCTTGCCGCCGTCAAGGACGGAAATGGAATTCACCAGCGAAGCGAACGGATAGTCAAGCAGCGCCGCCAGCATCCCGCCGATCTGCGCGCCGCCGTCCTCAGCCTGGACCCCGGTCAGGATCAGGTCGTAATGACCCTTGTGCACGTAGGCTTTCAGGATGGTCGCAATGCCTCTGCCGTCGGACCCGTCGAAGGACTCGTCGGAGAGCAGCACGCCTCGGTTGGCGCCCATGGCCATTTCGCGACGCAGCACTTCCTCGTCGTCGTCGCTGCCAACCGTAACCACGGTGACGCTGCCGCCGGCCTTGGCGGCGATCTGCAGCGCCTCTTCGACGGCGTAGTTGTCGGGTTCGTTGATCGAATACACCAGGTCGTCACGTTCGATATCGTTCCCGGCGGTGTTGAGCTGAATTTCGTTTTCCGAAGTGTCAGGTACTCGTCTTACGCAAACTAGAATTTCCACGGTCGCACTCCCCAATAGTTCTTGGTTCGAAAGCTATTGACGAGGTCCTACGCAAGGACCTCACTCATCAGCTTGTCGTGTTCCAATTGTGCTTGCGCTGGGCGCACGAGCTGTTTGTCGACCAGTTCCGCCAAGTCGATGGCGGTCATCTTTCCTTCCAGGCCCGCGACCTTAATCGCATCTTCTATATTGACCATGCAGAACGGGCAGGCAGTCACGATCACATTGGCCCCGGCTTGGGCGGCCATCTGCACTCTCTTTACGCCCATCCTCTGATCTTCTTTCGGCTCGTAGAACAGCATCAGGCCGCCGCCGCCGCAACAGAATGAGCGGTCGCGGCAGCGGTCCATTTCGACTCTCTTCAAGCCGGGAATCGCATCCAGCACCTCGCGAGGATCGTCGTAAACCTGGTTGTGCCGGCCCAGATAGCAGGGGTCGTGATAGGCGTAAACGTTGTCTGCGTTCTCCACCGGATCGAGCTTGAGGTTGCCGGATTTCACTTCCCGGCAGATGACCTGGCTGATGTGCTCGACGGGCGGCACATCTTTGTAATCATGCTTCAGCGCGTTGTAAGCGTGGGGATCGGCGGTTACGATGCGCTGGACTCCAGATGCCTTGATGGCGTCCACGTTGTGGTCGCGCAAAGCAATGAACAGTGTTTCTTCGCCGAATCGCCGGGCTTCATGTCCGCTATCTTTTTCAGCCGCGCCCAGGATTCCGAAGTTCACTCCGGCCGAGTCGAGAATCCTCGCCGTGGCGCGCCCGATCGACTGCATGCGGTCGTCGTAGGAAGTAATGCTGTCGACAAAGTACAACGTGTCCGTATTGCTCTTGGCGTCCGCGGTCTTGACATTGCACGTCTGCGAGAACTCTTTGGCCTTGGCCCACTCAGCCCGTTTCTTCTCCATCTTGCCGTAGGGATTGCCGCGGCTCTCGAGGGCCTTCAGCGGCTTCTGCAGAGACTGAGGTACATTCCCGTCGTCGATCATTCCCCGCCGCAAATCGACAATCTTGTCGATGTACTGGATCAGCAACGGGCACTCCTCTTCGCAAGCGCCGCAGGTCGTGCAAGACCAGATTTCGTCTTCGCAATAAATGCCGCCGGGCGAAATTAACGGCGTGCCATTGCCTGCGCGGCCGAACATCGGATAATGCCGGAAACTGTAGTCGCGCGCCTTGATGGTGAGAAACCTGGGCGACAGCGGCCTTCCCACCGCATTGGCTGGGCACTGGTCCGAGCACCGCCCGCAGTCGGCGCAGGAATAGAAGTCGAGCATGTGCTTCCAGGTGAAGTCCTCGAACGCTTTCACACCGAAAGATTTCACCTGATCCAGATGCTCGTCGGTGACGCCCCATCGCACCGGCTTGACAGTTCCGCGGTCCAACTTTGCGAAGTAAACATTGAATAACGATGTTTCCACGTGGAACTGAATTCCAAACGGCCGATAGCACAGCAAGAAGTAAAAGATCAGCACATCCACAAAATAGGCGCCGAGGTGGAGCGTCTGGAGCCTCGCTAAAGGGGTTGAAACCACAACATTCTTCAACATCCACGGCAGCGACAGGACAGCCAGGAATTCAGCGGGCTGGCCTTGCTGTGTCTGATAGGCCGCGTTGCTGGCCTCAAAGAGGCTCTCCGACGCCATCAGCAGCGCAATCAGCGCCAGGAGGAAGATGGCGTCCGCCGGGTGACCTTTCCCGTACCTGGACGGCACCGCGTACCGGGCAGGCTTGAAGACGATCCGGCGAACAGCGGCGACGATCATGCACAAGAAGACAATGGTCGCAGCGTAGTCCTTGACGATGTCGTAGATGTGACCGATTCGCCCAGAGGAGCCCGGCACGAAATTCGGGGAGACACCGAGAATCAGCAGCGAGAAGGCCTGGGTTGCCAGAATAAGGAAGCCCGCAAAGAAAAGGATATGCATGGTCCCTGCGGTCCGGTAGCGCGGATGCTTCCACTGCCCCAGCCAAAATTGCAGGACCCTTCCCGCCCGAACTACGGGCCGATCGAAGCGCCAATCGCGTTCGCCCCGCGTGAGCGGCAGAATGCGCCTGGCCGTAATGTAGAAAAAGCACGCTAGGCCCAGAAGATTGAGGAGCAAGAACAGGTCTCGCCCGCTTATCAACCAGTACGTCACTTGCGCGGGTGACTGGATGCCTTCCACCATAATGCTCAACATCTCCTACTAGGCGAGGTTCCCGTTACTCCCGCAGATATTGTTCAGAGGGCCAATGCACGAAGCGGCTGCCGGACGAGCAGGATGAGGACACTGGGTTGGCTGGCTCCTGCTTTCGCCCTTGTGAATCTGAGGAGTCGCTCAGGAGTTAGTGCGCTGACCTGAGCACCCAAGAGTACGACTCAGTTTGAAGGCGGAGCGGACGCATGTCTGTGATGCGGAGTATGGTGTGCCTGTGACGCAGGGTACTTTGGGACGTGACGGAACACGACGGTAGAGCTTTGCGGCAACTGGCGTATAGAACGTCAGTCCTGCCGAAGCGAGCAACCCGGCAGATGCGGTGTCGCTGCTGGGCGGCGCGAGGCCGAATTTCTCCATGCGATAAATCAGAGTCTTGCGACTGATATTCAGAAACCCCGCTGCGCAGCGAAAGAGCCTGCGGTGCCAGGCTGGTGGCGCCCACAGATCGCATTATTTCACCGCTATGTTCACGAGCCTGCCCTTTACCACCAGCACCTTGACGACTTCCTTGCCGGCGATGGCGGCTTTGACCTTCTCGTCGGCGAGCGCGAGCTCGCGCACTTGCGCCTCCTCGGCGTCGGCGGGGACGACGATGCGGCTGCGAATCTTGCCATTCACCTGGATCGCGATTTCGACTTCCTCTTCCTTGGCCAGCGCGGGATCGTATTGCGGCCAGGGCGCGCGCAGCAGCTCGGACGTTTCGCCCAGCATCTCCCACAACTCATGCGTGAGATACGGCGCGAACGGCGCCAGCATCAGCACCAGCCTGCGCTGCGCATCGGCGACCAGCACCGAGGGGGCCTCCGCCTGCCCGCGCTGCACGCTGTCTTCGTAGGAATACATCTCGTTGAGCAATTCCATGATCGCCGCAATCGAGGTGTTGAAGTGCCAGCGTCCGCCGAAATCTTCCGTCACCCGCCGGATGGTCTGGTGCAACTTGCGCTGCATCTGGCGCGCCGCGGGCGACAACTGTCCCCCGTCGCGACTGCCCGACGCCGTGCCGTTTGGCTTCGCATTGCGCGCCACGAACCGGTAAACCCGCGACAAAAACCGGCTGATGCCTTCCACGCCTGCATCCTGCCAGTCGAGATCGCGGTCGGGCGGCGAGGCGAACAGCGTGTACATGCGCGTGGAGTCCGCGCCGTAGCGCGCCACCATGTCGTCGGGCGACACCACGTTGCCCAGGCTCTTCGACATCTTGGCGCCGCCCTTGATCACCATGCCCTGGGTGAACAGCCGGTCCGCCGGCTCGGAATTCTTCACCAGGCCCATGTCGCGCATCACCTTGGTCCAGAAGCGCGAATAGATAAGGTGCAGGATGGCGTGTTCGACCCCGCCGATGTATTGATCGATGGGAAACCAATATCCCACAGTGTCAGAGTCGAGCGGCTGCTTGTCGAGGGACGGGTCGGTGTAGCGATAAAAGTACCAGGACGAATCGACGAAGGTGTCCATGGTGTCGGTCTCGCGGCGCGCCGGGCCGCCGCACTTGGGACAGCTCACGTTGACGAACTCCGGCACCTTGCCCAGCGGCGATCCGCCCGCCAGCGTGATGTTCACGTTGTCGGGCAGCAACACCGGCAAGTCCTTCTCGGGCACGGGCACGATGCCGCAACCGGCGCAGTAGATCATGGGGATCGGCGTGCCCCAGTAGCGTTGCCGGCTGATACCCCAGTCCTTCAGGCGATACGTCACCGTCGCCTTGCCGAAGCCATGCTCTTCGGCAAACTTCGACATCTTCACGATTGCTTCCTGGCAAGGCATTCCGGTGTACTCGCCGGAGTTGATCACCAGGCTGTTCATCTCCGTGAATGGCAGGACGGGCTCGTCGGGTTCGCCGTCGGGCGCGTCGCCCTCGCGGCGCGGCAAGATCACCACGCGAATGTCGAGGCCGTACTTCTTGGCAAACTCGTAGTCGCGCTCGTCGTGCGCCGGGACCGACATGATGGCGCCCGTGCCGTAGTCGAGCAGGACGTAGTTCGCCACCCAGATGGGCACCTGCTCGCCGTTGAACGGATTCAGCGCAAAGCGCTCGGTGGAGACGCCATGCTTTTCGATGGCGCCAATGTCGCCGACTTCCTTCGCCTTGCGCTGCTCCGCCATCAGGTCGTCCACCTTGGCGAGCAGGCTGGCATCGTTGGCGATCAAGTCGGCCACCAGGGGATGCTCGGGCGCAAGCTGCAACGAGGTCGCGCCATAAATCGTATCCACGCGCGTGGTGAAGACGGAGATGGTGTCGCCCGCCGGTCCGGCGACGCCGTCGAGCTTGAAATCGACCAATGTGCCTTCGCTGCGGCCGATCCAGTTGCGCTGCATGGTGCGCACCTTCTCCGGCCATGCTTGCAGAGTATCTAAACCCTGCAACAGTTCTTCGGCGTACTTGGTGGTGCGCAGGAACCATTGCTCCAACTCGCGCTGCTCGACCTGCGTGTTCTCGTGCCGCCAGCAGCAACCGTTGGGCAGCACCTGCTCATTGGCCAGCACCGTGGCGCATTCGGGGCACCAGTTGACTTTGCTCTTTTTGCGATACACCAGGCCCTGCTCGAAGAACTTGAGGAAGAACCACTGGTTCCAGCGGTAGTACTCGGGCAGGCAAGTGGCAATTTCCTTGGACCAGTCGTAGGCAAAGCCCAGGCGCTTCATCTGCGCCTTCATGCTGGCAATGTTGTGCAGCGTCCATTGGCGCGGCGGAGTCTGGTTCTGGATGGCCGCGTTCTCGGCGGGAAGTCCGAACGCGTCCCAGCCCATGGGATGAAGCACGTTGTGCCCCTGCATCCACATGTAGCGCGCCAGGGCATCGCCGATGGCGTAGTTGCGCACGTGTCCCATGTGCAACGCGCCGGAGGGATAAGGCAGCATCTCCAGCACGTAATACTTTTTGCGGGAGCTGCTCGACGGCTCGGCGCGATAGAGATCGGGATTCTGCGCCCAGCGCTCGGACCACTTCTGCTCGATCGCCTGCGGGTCGTAGCGGTCAGCGCGCGCGGCGACGCCGCCATTGGCGACTTCAGTTTGCGCGCTCGATTGCGGCTTCGTGTTCGGCCCTTTGGATTTGGAGTCGGCCATAGGTGTTTTTGATGCGCTTGGGGTAAACCTTGATTTTACAATGTGCGGGCGCGCGGGATGGTGCGCCTCGATCAGCCGGGTGAACCTTGATCAGCATTCTTGCAGCTATAGGGTTCCTTCGACTCCGCTCCCTGCGGTCGCTGCGCTCAGGATGACACACTGACCGCAGACAAAATCCGCGAGCGCATGTTCTGGTCTTTAATGCCCGCCTTTTCATTCCCTGCGGCGCGGCTTCCGCGATACACTATGGGCACGAAACAAGGGGTCCTGATGCTTATCGTGATGAAGGCGCACGCCTCCGAAGAGCAAGTGGAGCGCGTATGCGAAAAGATCGAAGCGCTGGGCTTTCGCGCACATGCCCTGCCCGGAGCGCAGCGCACCGCCATCGGCGTCACCGGCAACCAGGGTGAGGTCGAGACCGGCACCTTCGACGAAATGGAAGGGGTGCAGGAGGTCATCCGGGTCAGCAAGCCGTACAAGTTGGTCAGCCGCGATTTGAAGGAAGAAGACACGGTGGTGCGCTTCCCCGGTTCTGACGCGACCTTCGGCGGCGATGAGGTGGCGGTGATCGCCGGGCCCTGCGCCGTCGAATCGCGCGAGCAGGCGTTCGCTGCCGCCGAGTGCGTGGCCCGCGCCGGCGCCCGCTTCTTCCGTGGAGGCGCTTACAAGCCGCGCACCTCTCCTTACACGTTTCAAGGCCTGGCGGAGGAGGGCCTGAAGATTCTGGCGGAGGTCCGCGACCGCTTCGGCCTGCTGATTGTCACCGAGGCCATCGATAACGAATCGCTCGAACTGGTGGAGAAGTACGCTGACGTCATCCAGATCGGCGCGCGCAACATGCAGAACTATTCGCTGCTGAAGCGCGCAGGAAGGGCGCATAAGCCGGTGCTGCTGAAGCGCGGCATGTCAGCCACGCTGGAAGAATTGCTGATGGCCGCCGAATACATCATGAGCGAGGGCAACTACAACGTGATTCTGTGCGAGCGCGGGGTGCGCACCTTCGCCGACCACACGCGCAACACGCTCGACCTCAGCATCGTGCCGGCGGTGCAGCGTTTGAGCCACCTGCCGATCATCGTCGATCCCAGCCACGGTACCGGCAAGCGCAACAAGGTGACGCCGCTATCGCGCGCCGCGGTGGCCGTAGGCGCCGACGGCCTGATCATCGAAGTCCACCCCGATCCCGACCGCGCTCTGAGCGATGGCACCCAATCGCTGTTCCCCCAGCAGTTTGCCGACCTCATGGTTGAGGTCCGCCAGATTGCGAAAGTGCTAGGCCGTTCCGTCGCCGAGCCGGTTGCCAACCCGATAGCTCACCGAGGCAACGTAACCGCTGGATCGGCCGCTGCTCGCTGATGCGCACTACATCGATGTGGCTGTGGCTGCGGCAACTTTCGGCGCGGCAATGGCGCTGGGCGCTATGCGTGATGATTTTCGCGCTGGGCCCGACCGGCTGCCATCGACGCCAGACCGTCGAGCCCGGCTATCACGAATACGCCTACGTCAGCAACGGCAAGAGCAACTCGGTCAGCGTTCTCGATCTGCTGCAGCTTCGCAACGTCAAGACCATCCCGGTAGGCGCAGGGCCAACCGGCGTCGCCGCCAGTCCCACGCGCAACGAAATCTACGTTGCCAATGCCGACTCCAACAACATCAGCATCATTAATGCGGAGCGCAATGTGGTCGAAGCGACCATTGGGGTCCATCGCGCGCCCTACTTCGTCTCGGTTTCTGCCGACGGCAAGCGCGCTTACGTGGCCAATTCCGGCTCGGCCAATGTTTCGGTGATCGACCTCGATAAGCGGGTAGTGATCGCGACCATACGAGTGGGCGGGGCGCCGGGTGTGGCCAGAGTTTCGCGCGATGGAACGCTCGCGGTCGTCAGCAATCGCGCCGACAACACAGTTTCCATCATCGATACGCAGAAGCTGGCGGTGCGCAGCACGGTGCCGGTGTGCCAGCAACCGCAGGACCTGGTCATCTTGCCCGATTCCAGCAAGGCGTTCGTGGCATGCCCGGGCTCGAACCAGCTTGCCTCCGTCGATCTAACATCGGGCCGGATGCTTACCCTACTCGACGCGGGCAAGACGCCAGTCCAGCTGGCGCTGAAGCCCGATGGCGGTGAGCTGTTCGTGAGCAATTTTGGCAGCAACAATTTTTCCATCGTCGAGACCGGCAACAACGAGGTGGGCGGCAGCTACCTGATCGGCGACCAGCCGGTCCGCGGAATTGTCACCTCCGATAACAGTCTGCTCTATGTCAGCAATTTCGGGTCTGACACGGTCAGCGTCTATGCCATCGACGAAGGCCGCGTAATTGGCGCGGTGCAGGTGGGCAGCCATCCCGATGGGCTGGCGTTGAGCCCGGACGAGGCGCATTTGCTGGTGGTGAATTCGCGCTCCGGAGATGTGGCCGTGGTGCGCACGGTGAAGACGCGCGACAATTCCAAACTCAGCGCCGAGCGCGCGCTGGTCACGCTGATTCCCGTCGGCAACCAGCCCAACGACATCGTGATCAAGGCCTTCCAGGTGGGCGCGGCGAAGAAGTGAGCGCGGGAATCCCGCATTTCGTGCGTTATCAACGCGCCGGGGAATGTAGCGCTGATCCGAGGACCACGATCTGCGTGACTGCAAAACTCATCCGTTACGAGAGCAAGCCGGCTACGCCTTGCGCCCAGGGGTAGTGGAGCAGTTTGAAATTGGGACGCGAAATAAAACCCGCAGGAACAGAGTTTGCGCCGGATGCACTTGTGTCATCCCTCTGAGAATCCCTGCGGGCCATACCTACCACATTGAAGGAACTGCAAGGCCAGTATCCGTGAACCGCCTATCGCTGTCTGAGCAATATTGCCCACTTGATCGCTGTCTGTGACGGCGGTCACCGGACAGCAATGCAGTTTTGAAATCAGCCGTGATCGTAGAGGTTGAAAACTGCACCACTACCCGCCCAGGCTTTTGATTGTCAGGACCCCCGGAGTCTGCGAAACTAGCCGGTTCTGTGGCGGACGCTCATGCTGGTGCGCGAATTCTCGGCGGGTGGTGTGGTGCTGCGCAAGATGCGCGGCCGCTGGTTTCTGGCGGTCATCGAGCCGCACATGACCCGGCCCAAGAAAACGCCTAAGCGTTCGAACCGTCCGCCAAAGGCGGCGGCGGCGCTGGTGGCCCTTCCCAAGGGCGCCATCGACAAGGGCGAGAAGCCGGAGCAGACGGCGCTGCGCGAGGTCAGCGAAGAAACCGGAGTGCAAGCGAACCTGGTGACCAAGCTGGCCGACATCAAGTACTACTACGTGCGCAACTGGGGCGACGGCGCGCGGGTCTTCAAGATTGTCAGCTTCTATCTTTTGCTCTACCGCTCAGGGCGGCTGGGAAACATCTCGCCCGAGATGCGGATCGAAGTGCAGAACGCCTATTGGCTTCCGCTGGAGGATGCCTCCAACGCCTTAAGCTATGCCGGCGAGCGTGAAGTGGCCAAGGGCGCGCTGCAATATCTGAAAGCTCATCCGGAGTTGGGAGATCATGCCACAGACACCACACATTGAGCGTCACTTCACTGCGGGCGCAGTTGTCCGCGACGTTGTCATCGGCATGTCCGACGGGCTGACCGTACCCTTCGCGCTGGCCGCCGGTCTCTCCGGCGCAGTCGATAACAGCCACATTGTGGTCGTCGCCGGACTGGCCGAGATCGCCGCCGGCTCCATCGCCATGGGACTGGGCGGCTACCTGGCCGCCAGGAGCGACGCCGAACACTACGAAAGCGAACGGCTGCGCGAAGAGCGCGAGGTGCAGGAGATCCCCGACGAGGAAGCGCTCGAAGTGCAGAACGTCTTCGCCGATTACGGTCTGTCGCACGACGAGAGCGTTCCCGTGGTGCAGGCGTTGACGCGAAAGCCGAAGCAGTGGGTGGACTTCATGATGCGCTTTGAGTTGGGTCTGGAGGAGCCCGATCCCAAGCGGGCCATGCAGAGCGCGTTCACCATCGCTGCCTCGTACATTTGCGGAGGCATCATCCCGCTGGCGCCCTACATGACGTTGCACAGCGCGCACATGGCTCTCGTCTGGTCCGTAGTGGTTACGCTGGTTGCGCTCGGAATTTTCGGCTATATCAAGGGGCGTTTCACCGGCTCGCGGCCCGGCCGTTCTGCCACCCAAACCGTTGTGATTGGGGGACTTGCTGCCGGTGCAGCCTTTTTGTTGGCCAAACTGATTTCCTAACCCAATATGGGAAAAGAATTTATGCAGATTCTTCTTGACTGAATGAGGATTCATTCAGTACGATCAGTCCAACTTAATAGGCGCGCGCCGTTGCCATCCTCACCCCACATCTTACGGCGCGCGCTGCTTGTATTTTGGGCCGTTCTATGTGCGTTGCCGTTTTGACCTTGAGGAGAGTTGTCGGGACAATGCTGTCCATTTCTACGTCTCACTTAAACCATCTCATTCAGCAGCCATTCTCCATTAACCACAATCGAAGTTCGTAGTCCCAGGATCGCGTCGGCGTAAGACGCGGCTCGCGCACGCAAGCTCTCAACCAATAGTAGTTCTAGCGCTGGAGTCATCATCATCGCATGACGAAACGGATTGAGAAGGTCGCTGTTCTAGGCGCCGGCACCATGGGCGCTCGCATCTCCGCGCACCTGGCCAACGCCGGTGTGCCTTCCTATCTGCTGGACATTGTTCCGCCCGATGCCGACGGTCCCGCGCGCAATCGCTTCGCTGCCGCCGGACTCGAAGCTGCGGCGAAATCGAAGCCCGCCGCCTTCTTCGAGCCCTCGCTGGCCAGGTTGGTCACCATCGGCAACTTCGAAGACGATTTGAAGAAGCTGGCTGAGGTGGATTGGATCATCGAAGCGGTGGTTGAAGATCTCGAGATCAAGCGCAGCCTGCTGCGCAAGGTGGACGCGGTCCGCAAGCCCGGAACGATTGTCACCACCAATACCAGCGGGCTGCCGGTGGCCAAGATCGTGGAAGGCTTCCCCGACGAGTTCCGCCGCCACTGGTTTGGCACGCACTTCTTCAATCCGCCGCGTTACATGCGGCTGCTGGAACTGATTCCCACTCCCGAAGCCGATCCCGCCGCGATGGACCTCATCGCGCATTTCTGCGATCTGCATCTCGGCAAGGGCGTGGTGCACGCCAAGGACACGCCGAATTTTATCGCCAACCGCATCGGGACGTTTTCCGCGCTTAATGTCATGCGCCTGATGCAGGAGATGGACCTCAGCATCGAGGAAGTGGATGCCCTCACCGGACAGGCCGTCGGCTGGCCCAAGATGGCGACCTTCCGCCTTACCGACATGGTTGGGCTGGATGTCCTCGGCCACGTAGTACGCAACGCGAGTGCGAATATCAACGATGAGCGCAGCGATTTGAAGCTGCCCGACTTCTTCCTGGCGATGCTGGAGCGCAAGTGGCTGGGCGACAAGACCAGAGGCGGCTTCTACAAGAAGCAGAAGAGCGCCGAGGGCGACCAGCGGCTGGCGCTTGACTGGAAGACGCTGGAATATCGTCCGCAGCAGAGGCCCAAGTTTGCCTCGCTGGAGATGGCAAAGACCGTGGAGAACCTGCCTGAGCGGCTCCATATGCTGCTTACGCCGTCCAAGGACAAGGCTGGCGTTTTTCTCTGGTCGGCATTGGCGGACCTGTGGACATACGCCGCGAATCGCATCGGCGAGATCGCCGACTCGGTGGTTGAGATCGATCGTGGCATGAAGATGGGCTTCAACTGGGAGCTGGGGCCGTTCGAATTATGGGATGCCGCCGGTGTTGCCAAGACCGTCAAGCGGATGAAAGTGGACGGCAGGCCGGTTTCGCCCAACGTCGAGAAGCTGCTCGCCTCGGGCGAGGAGAGTTGGTACGCCGACGATCCCAAGGCCGCCAGCGGACGGGTTTACTTCGACCTGCGCAGCGACAACTATCGCCCGGAAGTAGTGCCGCCGGGAGTCTGGTCGGTCACGGTTGCCAAGAAATCGAACTTCGTAGTGAAGAAGAACGCGGGCGCGTCGCTGATCGATCTCGGCGACGGCGTTGGCTGCATCGAATTCCACTCCAAGGCGAACGCGCTGGGCGGCGACATCGTGCAGATGATCACTCAGACGCTGAAGCCCGGCGGCGCGGGCGAAAATTTCGACGCCTTTGTCATCACCAACGACGCGGCCAACTTCTCCGTCGGCGCCAACATCATGATGCTGCTGATGGCGGTGCAGGAAGAAGAGTGGGACGAGGTTGATCTCGCCGTCCGCCAGTTCCAGAACATGACCCAGGCCATCAAGTTTTCGTCCAAGCCGGTGGTGGTCGCGCCGTTTGGGATGACGCTGGGCGGTGGGGCCGAAATTACGCTGCATGCCGCGGCCCGCCAGCCGCATGCCGAGCTCTACGCCGGCTTGGTCGAAGTCGGCGTGGGCTTGCTGCCCGGAGGCGGTGGCTGCAAAGAGATGACGCTGCGCGCGCTCGATAAGGCCTATCACATTCGCCCTCACGGACGCGGCGAAAGCGTCGAGCTGATGGAAGCCATGAAGCAGGCGTTCGAGACGGTCGCGATGGCAAAGGTTTCCATGTCGGCCTTCGAGGCGCGGAATCTTGGATTCCTTTCCAGCGGCGACGACATCACTATGAATCGGGAGCGAGTGCTGACGGACGCTAAAGAGCGTGCGCTGGAACTGGCGCATGAAGGCTATCGCGCCCCCACGCCGCGGATGGACATTCCCGCGCCCGGCGAGAGCATTCTGGCGACGCTGAAGCTGGGCGTGCACATCATGCACGAGGGCCAATTCATTACCGATCACGAGGTCAAAATCGCCAACAAAGTGGCGGAGGTGCTGTGTGGCGGCGCGCTGAACCCGGGTACCTTGGTGAGCGAGCAGTATCTGCTCGACCTGGAGCGCGAGGCGTTTAAGTCGCTGTGCGGCGAGAAGAAGACGCAAGAGCGGATACAGTACACGCTGAAGACTGGCAAGCCGTTGAGGAACTGAGAACCAGTTGTCAGTAGCCAGTTTTCAGATGGCATACGATTGCAGGCGCTTGTACGGGCTCGGGTAGTTGACTAGCGATGGCTGAAGGCTGACACGTCAAGGTTGGTTCCCTGGTCGTTCGCGCAGATGTGCGAGTCGCGGCGCGCAAGTCCCGCTTGCGGGACGAAAGAGTTTAGCCCAGCACGCAGCCGCAGGCGGAGTGCTGGGTAGAGTGGAAATAGAATCCGAGTCCCGTAGGGACAGCAGAACAGCAGGTCCCTCCGCTCGCCCGCCGCGGCGGGCTCGGTCGGGATGACAATCGTACGAAGTTGATTTTGCTAGTTGCTAATTGCTAACGGAAGTATGTACTTTACGCAAGGGGCGTGCTGAGTGAATAATACGCCCCTGAGGACGTTTCGTCCCTGCCCACAGCGGCGTTTGCAACTCCAGCCATTTCCGGTCTGGCGAGAGGCAGAGCGGCGAGCGTACAGCGATAAGCCCATGACCATTGGAATATCCGCAATTTGCAATCATGGGAAAAACATCATCACCACTACGGATGGGATGCTGTCGGCGGACATCTCCGCCGACCTTTCAGCTTTTAAGGTGCAGTTTTACGGCGATTGGCTTTTCGCGTTTGCCGGAAGTCTCAGCAATGCCGACCTCATCATGGAGGAAATACGGCAAGAGGTTGTCAAAGATGCGAGCGTGTTATCGAGAGGGAAAATCCAGTCCACGCTGAGGCGAGCGTATAAAAAGCGTCAGTCGGCATGGGTGACCGATCGTAATCTCGCCCCTTATGACATGGACATGGGAGAGTTCAAGAAAGAAGGCCAGAATATTTTTGGGGAGAAACTTTTTGGGGAACTGGATCATGTCATGCGCTCGGATTTGGTGAATTTTAACGAGTATGTGATCGTGACCGGATGGGGGAAGGCTGAACTGTCAGCCATGATTTACAAGATGACTCCCGATGGAGCGGTTTCGGCTAGTCTTGACGGCTTTACCGCTATAGGCTCTGGCGCTAATGTTGCAACAAACGTGCTGATGTCGCTGGGCTGCACTCGCGACGCCCCGGTTGAGTTTGCCCTTTATGCTGTAGCTGCGGCCAAGTTTTCCGCTGAGAGCTGCGATGGCGTAGGGGAAAGCACCGTGCTCTTAGTAACCCATAAGCGCAGACCTGATGACGCTCTCGGCACGTCTCCCGTTCAAATTGTCCAGCCAAACGAAGTAAATGAACTGCGCAAGCTGTGGGAGACGTACAGCAAGCCTAGATTTCCCGAAGAGGCAGTAACTAAGCTCTGTGACATAGCAAAAAAGGTGGTGGGAGAGGTTAGCGCCGAGGCGGGAATTCGCGGCATGATACATGCGGTCAATTCGGCCATACAGCAGCCGTAACCCAATAAATCTTGACCCGAAGCGATTTTTTACTTGACACAAGTTGCGCCAAGTATTACATTAGAAGCATGACAAAGAGAGAACGGAACCACCAATTAGCGAAGTCCCAAACGGTCGAAAACATCCCTGCCGCTTGCTCGGATGAGTTAACGGCGGTTGAGTTCTTTGAGGCGCAGCGCTGGGGCAATACGCCAGCCTGTGTAAAGTGCGGCAGTGTTGATGTATACAAAATGCGCGATGCCAAGACGGGCGAGCGCAATAGCCGCTATCTGTGGCGCTGCCGCGATTGCAAAGAGCAGTACACGGTTCGCATCGGCACGGTTTACGAGGAATCGCGCATTGAGCTACGGCATTGGGTGTATGCGTTCTGGAGAGCTTGCACGTCGAAGAAGGGCGTCTCTGCTCTGGAAATTCAGCGCCAATGCCAGATCAGCTACAAGTCGGCTCTGTTCCTAATGAACCGCATCCGGTTTGCAATGGCTCCCGATGGCAGCGAGCCTAAACTGACCGGAACGGTTGAATGCGACGAAACCTACATCGGGCCGCGCAAACCGCGCTACAAGGGAACGAGTAGGAAGGGACGCGGAACGAGCAAGACTCCAGTGTTCGTGGCTGTTGAGCGGAACGGAAGGATTCGCCGCCGCGTTGTGGCCGATGTGACGGGCCGGACAATTAAAGGCGCGATCCGCGAGGAAGTGGACAGGCAAGCGCACCTGATGACAGATGAATATATCGCTTACGCTGGCCTTGGCTCCGAATACGCTGGTCACGAAACGGTTTGCCACGCGACGAAGGAATATGCCTCTGGCGACATTCACACGAACACGGCGGAGAGTAGTCACGCACTTGTGAAGCGCGGTATCGTCGGCATCTATCACAACGTAAGCCGCGAATACCTGCATCGGTATCTCTGGCAGTATGACTTCCTGTGGAACGCACGCAAGCTGAATGACGGCGAGCGGACGACTCTCGGTATCAAGGCAGCGGAAGGAAAGCGGCTCATGTACAGGGTGTCCGCATGAACCGGCTATATTACGGCGACAATCTAGACATTCTGCGAAAGAAAATTAAGGACGAGACAGTTGACCTTTGCTACATTGACCCGCCATTCAATTCAAAGCGTAACTACAACCAAATCTACAACAACATCGGTGATGAAGATCGTGCCCAAGCGCAGGCATTCACCGACACGTGGAAATGGGATGATCGCGCCAATGCTGGCTACAGAGAAATACTTGCCAACGAAGAGGGCCGATTCCAGCCGCAGTTGGTAGAGCTAATCAGGGGGCTGCATTCGGTTCTTCGGGAAGGCAGTTTGCTTGCTTATCTCGTCAGCATCGCATTGAGAGTCACGGAAATCCGCCGCGTTTTAAAGCCGACTGGTAGTTTCTATCTCCATTGCGATCCGACATCGAGTCACTATCTAAAATTGGTGCTAGACAGTATTTTTTGCGGTAATGCACCCGGAGAATTTCAGAACGAGGTTGTTTGGCTGTACACCAGCGGGGGGAAGGGCAATCGGCGCTTCGCCAGAAAGCATGACGTTATTTTTTTCTACACGAAGTCTTCCAAATACATCTTTAATGCCGACGCGGTCCGTATTCCCTATTCTGAAAAGACACTGGCCAACTACAAGCCGGGGCTGATGGGTTCAACATATACCGCTGAAGTGAAATTGAATGCAGGCGGCAAGGTGCCTGAAGACTACTGGCCGATTGCCGTAGCTTCAAAGAGCACAATCGAATACCTGGGATATCCCACTCAGAAGCCAGAAGCTCTTTTGCAGCGAATCATTAGAGCCTCTAGTAATGAGGGCGACTTGGTGCTTGATGCCTACTGCGGTTGTGGAACGAGCATCGTTGTTGCCCAAATTCTAAAGCGCAAATGGATCGGCATAGATATTACCTACCAATCAATTTCGCTTGTTCTGCGACGAATGGAAAAAGCCTTTGGTGTGTCGGTCCTCGACAAGATTCAGACCGACGGTATCCCACGTGACATGGAATCGGCTAAGGCGCTGGCTCATAAGAAAGACGACCGCCTACGTAAAGAATTTGAAAAGTGGGCTGTGCTCACATACACCAACAACCGCGCAGTCATCAACGAGAAGAAGGGCGCGGATGCAGGGATTGATGCTACCGCCTATTTCATGACCGGGAAGGATGACAACGCAAAGATCATCTTCCAAGTGAAATCTGGAGGCGTGAAGCGCGGCGATATTGCCACACTTCGCGGTGACATGGGACGCGAGAAAGCAGCGTTGGCCGTCTTAATAACAATGGAGGAACCGAGCGGCCCTATGCTCAAAGAGGCGAAGGCGGCTGGCCAATATCAACACGAGACGATGGGCCGGAGTTACGACAAAATCAGCATTGTAACGATTAAGGAAATCGTAGAAGAAGGCAAGCGACTTGAGATTCCAATGAGCCTAGAAGTGCTCGCAGCCGCGAAACGAGCGGTTGAAGAGGAGCAACTTGGCATCACGTTCTAGCGCCACGAGAGGCAGGATTTCAATGCAAACGAAACGTAAGCCGCCCGAAAAACTCAGGGCCAAATCCGGCCCAAAGCCGGACACCCTCAAAATCAAGGGCAACTGGCGGGATGCCGTGAAGCGGTCATTGCAAAAGAAGAAACCAGCGGAGGGTTGGCCGAAGTAAGCCGCGAGGTTCCCGCCGCTTATCAGGACTTTCCGCTAATCGGAGACAGGTTGCGTAAAGTACATACTTCCGATTGCTAATTGCTAATTGCCAGGAGCTTTAAATGCGTGAAGTCGTAATCGTCAGTGCCGTGCGAACGCCGGTGGGAAGAGCTTACAAAGGAACATTGCGGGCGACGCGTCCGGATGATCTGGCCGCTGTGGCCATCAAGGGCGCGCTGGAACGCGTGCCGCAAGTCGATCCCAAAGAGATCGAGGATGTCATCTTCGGCTGCGCCATGCCGGAAGCCGAGCAAGGCATGAACGTCGCGCGCATTGCGTCGCTGCGGGCCGGCCTGCCGGTCGAAGTGTCGGCCATGACCATCAACCGCTTCTGCTCATCGGGCCTGCAGGCGATTGCCATGGCCGCTGAGCGCATCATGGCGGGCGGGGCGGAGATTGTAGTCGCCGGAGGCGTCGAGTCCATGACCATGATCCCCATGGGCGGTCACAAAGTTTCGGCCAACCCATGGCTGGTGTCGAATTATCCCGACGCTTATCTCTCGATGGGCCTCACCGCCGAAAGGATGGCCCAGCGCTACCACATCACGCGCGAGCAGTCGGACCAGTTCTCCGTCGATAGCCACAAGAAGGCCATCGCGGCGATCCAGGCGGGCAAGTTCGACGAAGAGATCGTTCCCGTGCCGGTCAGTCTCACCACCCCGAACGGCAATAAGCCAAAGCGCACCGACATCGTGTTCAAGATGGACGAAGGCCCGCGTGCCGACACCTCGCTGGAAGCGCTGCTCGCTCTGAAGCCGGCATTTCATGTGAAGGGCACGGTCACGGCAGGCAACTCTTCGCAGATGTCCGACGGCGCCGCCGCAGCGGTGGTGATGTCCGCCGAACGCGCCAAGGCTCTGGGATTAAAGCCGCTGGCGCGCTACGTGGCATTCGCAACCGCAGGGTACAAACCCGAGGAGATGGGTGTCGGCCCTGTGTTTGCCATCCCGAAAGCGCTGAAGTTGGCTGGACTGAAGGTGAGCGACATTGAAGTCATCGAGTTGAACGAGGCGTTTGCAGTACAGTCGCTGGCCGTCATCCAGGAGGGAAAGCTGGATCCGGAGCGCATCAATGTCAACGGCGGAGCCATCGCGCTGGGACACCCGTTGGGATGCACGGGCGCGAAACTAACGGCGAGCATCATCCGCGAACTCAAGCGCCGCAATGGACGCTACGGCATGGTGACCATGTGCGTCGGCGGCGGCATGGGCGCGGCGGGCATCTTCGAGAATTTGCAGTAAGACATTCACCACAGAGACACGGAGTTTCTAGAGGTAAGGAAAGCAACCACGGATTTCACGGATGACGTGGATCAGAGTTATTGAAAAGAAGCGCATCGCAAACGAAGCTGCATGTGAGTACCAGCGCATGGTTTGCAAAACTGTAGGAACTTGTCACAGGCCAGTCCCGAAGGGACGGCATAGTTTAGCCCAGCACGGAGCCGTAGGCGGAGTGCTGGGTAGCATGAAAAAATGAGCGAGTCCCGTAGGGACGACAGATAACCGGGATAGGAATTGAGAAAACACAGGGGCTAAAGCCCCGGGATTTTATTAACGCAGTTTCCGGCGCTCCTAAAGGTGCGCCCATTCAAAACGCGAGCGAAAAGCGAGGTTTAGATATGGCTACCACGGTATCGGCAGTTCCCAAGACCAAGACCACGGGCGGAAGTTTTCTGCTCGAAGATCACAACCTGGAAAACGTCTTCACTCCGGAAGACTTCAACGAAGATCAGCAGATGGTAGCCAAACTGGCGGAGGAGTTTGCCACCAACGAGATCCTGCCCAATGCCGAGAAGATGGAGCACAAGGACTGGGCGGTCTCGCGCCAACTGCTGCAGAAGGCCGCTGAAATGGGCCTGACCAATGCCGACGTCCCGGCCGAGTACGGCGGATCGGAGATGGACAAGACCTCGTCGGCGATCATCGCCGACTTCATGGCCAAATACGGCAGCTTCATGGTGAGCATGGGCGCGCACAGCGGCATCGGCACCTTGCCCATCGTGTTCTTCGGCACCGAGGCGCAGAAGAAGAAATATCTGCCGCGCCTGGCGACGGGCGAAATCATTGGCGCGTATGCGCTATCGGAAAGCACCAGCGGCTCGGACGCGATGAACAGCCGCACCCGCGCTGTGCTGTCGGCCGACGGCAAGCACTACCTTCTGACCGGCGAGAAGATGTGGATCACCAACGCCCACTTCGCCGATCTGTTCACCATCTTTGCCAAAATCGACGGCGAGAAGTTTACGGCCTTCCTGGTTGAGAAGGATTTTCCCGGCTTCTCCGTCGGCAACGAGGAAAAGAAGATGGGCATCCGCGGCTCGTCCACTGCGCCGCTCATCCTGAACGAGTGCAAAGTTCCAGTGGAGAACGTGCTCGGCGAGATCGGCAAAGGGCACATCATCGCCTTCAACATTCTGAACGTGGGCCGCTTCAAGCTGGGCGCAAGCTGCGTTGGCGGCGCGCGCACTTCGTTGCAACATGCCATCGCCTATGCCAAAGAGCGCAAAGCCTTCGGCAAGAGCATTGCGGAGTTCGGCCTGATTCGCGAGAAGCTGGCGCAGATGGCGGCATGGCTGTACGCGTGTGAGTCGATGGTGTATCGCACCGTCGGCATGATGGACACAGCGCTGTCTGCGATCGAGCACAGTCCCGAGACCGTGCGCAAGGCGATTGAAGAGTATGCGGTCGAATGTTCCATCATCAAGGTTTCGGCTTCCGAGATGCTCGACTTTGTGGTGGACGAGACCGTGCAGGTTTACGGCGGCTACGGCTTTGTCGAGGAATATCCCGCGGAGCAGGCGTATCGCGACTCGCGGGTGAACCGCATCTTCGAGGGTACGAACGAGATCAATCGCCTGATCATCACCGGATGGTTGCTGAAGCGGGCCATGAGCGGACAGCTCGCGCTGCTGCCGGCCATCAAGAAGACGATGGACGAGGTGATGGCGGGCCCATCCACCGACGAACTCGAAGGCGTGCTGGCCGCCGAGCGCAAGTTGGTGGAGAACGGCAAGAAGCTGGCCATGCTGGTGGCGGGCGCGGCTTCACAGAAGTACATGCAGAAGCTGGTCGATCATCAGGAGGTCATGGGCGCCATCGCCGACATGGTGATCGAAACCTTTGCCATGGATTCCAGCCTGCTGCGTGCTCGCAAGTACGTCGAGGCCAATGGCGAAGCCAAAGGCGCGCTGGTTATCGCCATGACCCAGGTCTATCTGGAAGGCGCATTTGCCAAGTTGGAGGCGGCGGCGAAGAAAGTGATCGCCGATGTTGCTGAAGGCGACATGCTGCGCACCCAGATGGCGATTGTGCGCCGCCTGGCGAAGCACGACCCGGTCAACGTGATCGCGCTGCAGGAGAACATCGCCAGCCGGGTGCTGGAGACCGGGAAATACGTGACGGCGTAAACCTTTACCACAGAGGCGCGGAGGACACAGAGAATTGACATTGATTTCTCTGTGACTCCGCGCCCCCTGTGCCCGGTGCTTGGAAGAGAGCAACTGTGGCACGGTTGCTGGTGTAATCGCCTGTGGCTGTTGAAAGACTCGCTCGCAGAAATTGCACTAGAAAATCATCGCGCTAGGATGCCTTATAAACGACGATCTCCAACTGCATATACATTTCTGGTCACCAATCTTGGGCTGGTTCTTAGAGAAACGGACTTTTTCAACAGCCACGCCTGATTTCGCCATTCATCCGAATTAGCGGCGTACAATCAACTACATGCGGAAGAAGCGCCCGCAGAGATTCGCAGTGATCAGAGTGGGTTCGCGATCACTGATCTCGTGAGGCGTCTATGCAGTTAACAATCCACATTTCATGGCCGGTCATCTTCGCTGGTTGCCTAGGGGCATCCGCTGCCATTCTTGCCAATATGATTTCCCTTATGATGATAGGCAAGATAAACGAACGGGTACCCGAGAGCGAGCGAATTTCCTACCTCTGGTGGGGGACCGAAGTGCGAAAGAGATTCAAACAACTTTACCCCGGAAATAGGCGCGTCCTTCTTCTCGACTCCTGCGTTGTGATGATGATCCTCTGTTTCATTTTCCTGATTAGATTCTGGGTATTCAGCTGAGTCATCAGCAGGTCGGAGTATCCGAAACGTGGGAGCACGGCTGCTTTCTCGCCTGGTTGTCGTAACATCGCCATATCACAAGCAATCGGGACCTTGTTTAGTCGCATTTCGTGCGTTCACTGCGCCTCTTTCGCTTTTCTGATCTCTTCCATCACCGACGAGATCAACTCTTTCGCGTCGGTAATGCCCTTCATCACGATCTGGATGTCCATGGCCGGCATACCCGGCTGGCGGGCACTCTGGCAATAGACGCCATGCTGGCCCACCATGGTCAGCGCATCCGTCAAGACATCGAGCGCCACCGCCAGACGTCCCCGCGGCACACCCATCATGAACTCGTATTGCTCCAGCTCTTCACGCTTTTCGTCCAGAATACTCATGCATTGAATTGTATCGTTCCGCTCCAGCGTGAATAATAGAGCGGCAACAGGAAGTGACAATCTGCAAGCAACAGGAGAGTGCAATGCGTAAGAGCCGTCTGGGAATGTTCGTCATGCTTGCCATCGCGGTATGCACCGCAACCTGCGTGGCGCAGGAGAAGAAGCCACTGAGCCCTCCGGGCGAAGCATCAGTCAAGTTCGACGACGGAAAGACCGTCACCATTCAGTACAGCCGTCCTTCCATGCGCAGCCGGAAGATCTTTGGCGGACTGGTGCCGTACGATCAGGTGTGGCGCACCGGCGCGAACGCCGCCACCAGTCTCAAGACCGACGCTGACCTGACCATCGGCGGCGCCCATGTCCCGGCGGGCAGCTACACGCTTTATACCTTGCCCGGCACGAACACCTGGAAGCTGATCATCAACAAGCAGACCGGCCAATGGGGCACGGAATACAGCGAAGGACAGGACCTGGCGCGGGTGGACATGAAGGTGGGCCAGAAGCCGTCGGGTATGGAGACGTTCACCATCTCTCTGGACAAGACCAGCGGGACCTCGGCCGTGTTGAAACTGGATTGGGAAAACACCATCGCCAGCGTCGAGGTACAGGAGAAGAAGTAGGAAAAACTGCCGGTCCTTCGCGCATGAGCCTGCTGCGCAATTGTCGGAGTTGCAACTCATGCGGTACATTCTTTCGAACTGACTTGCGTGGTTAGGGAGACCCCATGTCAACTTCGCCCGGCAATGATCCAGCGAAACCGCGGCTGACCATCCTCTGCCTCGCCAGCTACTTTAAGGGACTCGATTTCATTGGCGAGTGCCGGCGGCAAGGCTGTCGCGTGCTGCTACTTACCTCTCACAGCCTGCGCGACGAAGAATGGCCGCGGCAGAACATCGACGAGATCTTCTACATGCCGGATGTGGAGAAGAAGTGGAAGATCGAAGATGTGCTGCTGGGCGTCAGCTACATGGCGCGGTCGGAAAACATCGATCGCATCGTTCCTCTGGATGACTTCGACGTGGAAACCGCGGCCATGCTGCGCGAGCATCTGCGCGTCCCCGGCATGGGCGACAGCACGGCACGTTACTTTCGCGACAAGCTGGCCATGCGCACCAAGGCGCGCGACGAAGGCCTGGCAGTGCCGGAATTCATTCACATCCTGAACCACGGCAAGCTGCGCGATTTCATGAATCGCGTGCCGCCGCCCTGGGTGCTGAAGCCGCGATCGCTGGCGGGCTCCATAGGCATCAAGAAAATCGCCAGTGCCGAGGAACTTTGGGCGGCATTGGAACTCTTGGGCGATCAGCAGTCCTATTACCTGCTCGAGCAGTATGTGCCCGGCGATATCTACCACGTGGACACCATTGTGTATGAGCGCGAACTGCTGTTTGCCATCGCCAGCCGCTATGGCCGTCCTCCCATGGAGGTCGCGCAGGAGGGCGACATTTTCACCACGCGTACCTTGCCCCGAGGTTCGGCGGAGGAACGGCCTCTGCTGGCGCTCAACGAAAAAGTCTTGCAGGCCTTTGGTTTGGTCCGGGGCGTTTCGCACAGCGAATTTATCGCGGGCCGCGATGGCAAATTGTATTTTCTGGAGACCTCCGCCCGTGTCGGAGGCGCGCATATCGCTGACCTGGTGGAAGCGGCCACAGGAATCAATCTGTGGGCGGAATGGGCCAAGATCGAAATTGCCGGTGGCAAGGCGCCTTACCGGCCGCCGGTTGCGAGAAACGACAGTGCCGGCCTGCTTATTTCGTTGGCGCGGCAGGAGCATCCCGACACCTCGGGGTACAACGATCCGGAAATTGTCTGGCGGCTGAATGACAAGAAGCACCATGCCGGCCTGATCGTGAAATCGCCCAGTCCCGGCCGGGTGCAAGAGCTGATTAGCAATTACGCGCAACGCTTCCGGCAAGACTTCTTCGCGTCGGAACCACCGCGGGATAAACCGAGCTACTAGAGCGGTTTCACGATTAGTGTATCTCCCCGTACGGTACTGGGCATCCACACTGTGATTTCTCGCAGGTATAGGGGTCCTTCGACTCCCCCTCACGACGTTCGGGGTCGCTCAGGATGACAGACAGAAAAGCAGGCTCTTCGTCACAGTTTGCCGGCTTCTTCCTGAATGCGCTTCCAGGCATTCTGCACGTGACGCAAGCCGGTGTGTGTCTGGCCGACGCAGAAGCGCAAAGTGAAGCGCTCGTTCAGTCGCGTATGGGTGAGGTACAAATCGCCACTGCGGTTGAGGCGGTCCATCAGGAGCTGATTGCTCTCATCGCCGCCGCGATGCCGGAAGCACACCAGGTTCAGCGGTGCTGGCGCAGCCATCTCGAAGCGCTCATCCTGCTTTACCCATTCGGCAAATTGCTGCGCTATTTCTATATGCCGGCGCACATGGTATTGCAAACCTTCCACTCCGTAGTGCCGGATCACGAACCATAGCTTGAGCGAACGGAAGCGGCGGCCGAGAGGAATGTGCCAGTCACGATAGTCGAAGACTGCACCCGATTCGGTTGCCTGGTTGCGAAGGTATTCCGGTAGGATACTCAGCGTGTCAATGAGGGCCTTGCGGTCGGCCACATAGAAACAGTTGCAATCGAAATTGGTGAACATCCACTTGTGGGGATTAAAGGTGTAGCTGTCGGCAAATTCGATTCCATCCTGAATGTAACGGAACTCCGGACACAGTGCGGCGGTGCCCGACATAGCGGCGTCCACGTGAAACCATAGGCCGTTCTCGCGGCAGATTGTGCCGATGGCCGGCAAGGGGTCGAGCGCGTTAGAAGAGGTAGTACCCACCGTGGCTGAAACGAAGAAGGGGACCAGACCCGATTGCCGGTCCCGCTGAATCTGACGGGCCAGGGCTTCGGGCCGCATGGCAAAGCGCTCGTCAACCTCAATTAAGCGCAAGTTGTCCATGCCAATCCCGGCAACCATGGCGGCCTTCTCGATGGAGGAGTGGGCCTGGTTGGAGGTATAGGCCACCAGTTTGCCGTCGCCGCCGCGGCGATTGCTGCGATAGTTAGTAGCACGTTCGCGAGCTGCCAGCATCGCGCACAGGGACGCGCTGGAGGCGGTATCCTGGATCACTCCGCCGCCGCTGCTGGTCGATAGGAATTTTTCCGGTAATCCCAGCATGGTCACCAGCCAATCGAGAACCTGCGATTCTAATTCCGTGCATGCCGGACTGGTGGCCCACAACATTCCTTGCACGCCCAGCGCGGAAGAGAGCAGGTCGCCTAAAATCGACGGTCCGGAAGCATTAGCAGGAAAATAGGCGAAGAAATTCGGCGACTGCCAGTGCGTAACGCCAGGCAGAATTACCTTATTCATATCTTGCAGAATAGCGTCGAAGCTTTCGCCTGCGGCGGGAGCTGCAGCGGGAAGCCCTTGCCGGACTTGGCCCGGCTCTACCTGGGAAAGCACAGGCAGAGTCTCAATGCGCTCATAATAGTCGGCAATCCAATCCACCACGGCCCGTCCATACTGGCGAAACTGCTCGGGCGTCATGTGGTAGCTCTTTTCTGGCGGCATGATGACCTCCGTGGATTGTCCGAATCTAGTCCGCAGCATAAAAGAAGGCACGAATAGCTGAGCTTATGGCGGCCTAGTTGTGCTATTCAGGCCGATCTTCTGCTCGCCTGAAGGGCACTCTACCCAAGCTACAACCACTCTGTAAATTGCCCTGGCAATCGCGCCACCGACTACTTGGTGGCGCAGACTACCACTTCACGGCCACCATTTATGGTAGCTAATCTGTAGTGTAAACCGCCAGTATCGCTGTTACACTATCTGGGGGCTGTAAAAGTTCGAAAGGAGAAGCATGGATATTCACAATATATTGGCGGACCTTAAAAAGGAACGTGAAAACCTCGACAGAGCTATTGGTGCATTGGAGGGACTCGGTACTCGCCGTCGGGGAAGACCGGCAGGCAGTCATCCGGCCGCAGCTACTCCCAAACGCAAACGCCGTCACATGAGCGCTGCCTCGCGCAAACGCATTTCTGAGATGATGAAACAACGTTGGGCAGAGCGTAAGAAAAAGGCGCGGTAGTACCAACGCTGATAAGCACGATCACCGATTATGTCTTGTTATAGATATGCCACTCGTTGCTGAGTGGCATATTCCTTGTTGTGGGAGTATTTGTTCAGTTGAGTTGGTGGGTTGGCCCACTACCGGCGCAACTTGACCGTCGGAGCAAACCTTCATGGCGATGATGGGATAGCTGCCACTTGCGCAAGCGACGAAATGAACGGGTGACAGGTCTTGACTTCCGGGCGTCGGACTATAAACCGTAACTCCGGCCAGGGAGAACGCGGTCAACGTGCATAGGAACGCTACGGTCCGAAATGCATAATTTAAAACTAACCCTCCTGAGAATTGACATGGATGATCTTCTTACCCGTTTCAGACTACGCGGGGCTTCGATGGGAGGGTGGAGGTGATTGGCCTAAAACAGCGCAGGGTTTGGCCCTAGTAGAACTACGGGCGATTGCTTAGTCCGCTGCACAGGGCGCACCCAAAGCGGCTGGCCGCATGTTCTTGCGGGTGCACCGCCGGATGCCTTTAGCCAGCATTACGCCGCGGAATTATCCTGCGCGCAGGTTGCCAAGGCCGGGGAGCAGGATGCCAGTTGGGGCGCAGCGGCGTAGCGCTTGGGACCGCGTTTGCGCACCAGCAGCACGCGTATGCGCTCCAGCAGCTCCATGGGAGCGAACTCGCCTTTCGGCAGCCAGCCATCGGCCAGGCTGTCTTCCGCGCAACAATTGACCGAGCCCGAAAACAGCAGGGCGGGAGTATGCGGTGAAATCGCCTTGATCTGGTCAATCAGTTTTGCGCCGCTGAGTTTCGGCATCATGAGGTCGGCCAGTACCAGATCGATTCCGCCACCCCGCATCCTCTCCAGGGCATGTTCCGGGTCGGTACAAGTGACGACATGATAGCCGCGGGTTTCGAGCAAAACTTTTCGAATGGAGAGAGACCGTTCATCGTCGTCAACGCAAAGGATGGTGCGCTTGGGTTTCATAAACCTCGTTGGGCCTTCTGGGGACTGCCTGCGCGTTCGTGTTCGAGCAAACCCGTGAGCCGGCGCGAGGCAATCATGAAGTGGCTTCTTATTTTTTTACGCCAGAGCAGTTAGCGTGTCCGGATAGTACGACCGTTGACGACGCTGCACAAGTGTTGCGAAGGTCAATTCTGCAGAAAATTTTCAGCCCGCAGGAAAAAACAAAACAGCACCACGCAAGGTGATTCGCATTTCGGCGATCGGTTGAAAACCCTTGGCTGGAGCGGATCTTCGGACTGCACAGGATATCCGCAGAAAATTCACATGGTTACTTCGCCGCCAACCAACTGCACAACGTTGCCTCCAACTCGCACATTGGTGACAGCGTCGCCAGACTTTCCGGCACGGATGTAGATGAAACTCGGACGCCGCGTTTCCATTCCCTGCTCGATCAATCCTTGCGCCTCCGCCGCCAGTACAGCGTGCCGCACTGCCCAAGCGGCGCAACATCCCGCGGCCGATCCGGTGGCCGGATCCTCGCCGTTGTAGAAGATCATGCGGGCGTGCAGCGTGGCATTGGGATCCACGGTTTCGCGGCACACGAAATAGAAAAAGGCGGGATTGCCGATGGTTGCCAGATACGGCGCCATCTGGTACCAACTGACGTTCAGCTTTTGCAACGTGGCCAGCGAGCGGAAGGGGACCATGGTGAAAGGCATGCCGGTAGAAACGGTCTGGATGGGCAAGCTCTCGTCGAGTTCCGTCGCTGGAAGGCCGAGAACCTTGGCGACAACATGGTGCGGATGCGTCGCCCCGAATTGCGGCTCGGCCTGACGCATCTCGCCGAAGAGCAGACCATTGCGCTGCTCGAAGCGCACAGGAATTTTTCCGACCTTCAAATCGAGTACGATTTCATTCACACTGGAGTGCTGCCGCAGGTACCAGGCGGTGCCGAGTGTGGGATGTCCGGCGAAGGGCAGCTCTTCGTTCACTGTAAAGATGCGGACTTTGTGCCCCTCGCGCTGCTCAACGTCGGCATCGCGCGGCAGGATGTAGGTGGTCTCCGACAAATTGGTCTCGCGCGCGAGCTTCTGCATTTCGTCGTCGCTGAGACCACGGGCGTCAGTGAAGACCGCAAGTTGATTGCCCTCGAGCGGGCGGCTGGTAAACACATCAAGCTGGACAAACGAGAACTTGCGCTTGGGCATTGGAAGGCTCCATCACAAATGTATCAAGATGCGCCGCGAGGGCTGAGGTGCTGAAAATATTTCGCCGCCAGTGGTATTGTTGGGCCAGTCCAATGCGGAAGCGAAGGGGGTCCGGTGACTCTCCCGGTCTTCAAAACCGGCGATTGGCGCCTTGCGGTGTCAATGGTGCGTTCGACTCGCACACGCTTCCGCCAATATTTTAGGTTGCACCGCATTTTGAAATTCGACGGTAGAAGCCTTCAGCCACTTCGAGTAAGCAATCTGCCATGAGCTTCACCCTCCTCGATTGGACCGCCATCGTCGGCTATCTCGCGATCACGCTCATCATGGGGCTGTGGTTTCGTCGCCGTTCCGGGCGCAGCGTTGACGACTACTTCGTCTCTGGCCGCAAGGTGAACTGGTGGCTGGCCGGAACCTCCATGGTGGCGACCACGTTCGCTGCCGACACCCCACTGGTGGTCACCGGGCTGGTTTACACGCAGGGAATCTCCGGGAACTGGCTGTGGTGGGGCTTCCTGCTCTCGGGCATGATGACGGTCTTCCTGTTCGCCCGGCTGTGGCGCCGCTCGGGCCTGCTGACCGATGTGCAGTTTGCCGAGATTCGCTACTCCGGCAAGCCGGCCGCATTCCTCCGCGGATTTCGCGCCATCTACCTTGGCTTGCTGATGAACTGCGTCATCCTGGGATGGGTGACGAAGGCGATGACCAGCATTGTCAGCACCACGCTGGCGAATACGCCGATGCTGGCCAACATTAGCCGCTTCATGAGCGCGCATTTCGGCCCGGTGTGGAGCGGCAACGACGGTGCGGCGCTGGCCATCTGCGTCTTCTTCCTGATTCCATTTACCGGGTTATACGTCGCGATCGGCGGGCTGTGGGGAGTGCTGTGGACGGACCTGTTTCAGTTTGTGCTGAAGATGACCATCGTTATTGCGGTCGCGTATTTCGCAGTCGTTGCCTGCGGCGGCATGACGGCCATGCTCGACAGCCTGCGCAGGATGCAGGCGGCCGCGGGCGCAAATGCTGCCAATCCCCTCGGCTTCTTCCCCGAATTTTCGCGAGGCCTTACGGCCCAGCCGCTGTGGATGGTTCCGGTTGCCAGCTTCCTGGTGTTCATCGGGCTGCAGTGGTGGGCGTTCTGGTACCCGGGGGCGGAGCCGGGCGGCGGCGGTTACATCGCGCAGCGCATCTTCAGCGCGCGCGATGAGAAGCAGGGGCTGCTCTCGGTTTTGTGGTTCAACATCGCGCATTATGCCATTCGTCCGTGGCCGTGGATCATCACCGGACTCGCTGTCATTGTCCTGTACCCCGGGCTGCAGCATCCGGAGGCTGGTTACATGATGGTGCTGAACTCGCATCTTCCGCACCAATATCGCGGGATTGCGATTGCCGGATTTCTGGCCGCCTTCATGTCCACGATTGCGACCCAGCTGAACTGGGGCGCGTCCTACCTGGTCTCGGACTTCTATCGCAGGTTCGTGCATCAAAGCGCGCCGGAAAACCACTACGTGTTGGTTTCGCGGTTGTGCACGGTGTTGCTGGTCATCGTGTCTGCCTGGGTGTCAGTGCAGCTCAGCTCCATCGCGTCGGGATGGCAGGTGGTGCTGCAGATTGGCGCCGGCACTGGCGCGGTATACATCCTGCGCTGGTATTGGTGGCGGATCAATGCCTGGAGCGAGATTTCCGCCATGGCTTGTTCCCTGCTCATCACCGTCATTCTGGACCGCTGGCGGCCGTTCACCGGCAACAGCTCGCTGGTGTTCGCGAAGGGCGCATTGGCGACTACTGTTGTGACGACGATCGTGTGGCTCACGGTGACGCTGCTGACGAAGCCTGAGCCGGACCAAGTCCTGTTGCGTTTCTATCGCCACGTGCGGCCCGATGTCCGCGGTTGGAAGCGCATCGCAGCGCAAGCGTCTGACATTGTAGGACACCGGGACCTCGGCAGTAATCTGGGCGCTTGGATCCTCGGCTGCACCATGGTTTACCTGTGTCTTTTCGGAACGGGAAAGATACTGCTGCATCAACCGGCGATGGGAGTTCTTCTGCTGGCTGGCTCGGCAATTTGTGCCGTGCTGCTCTATCGTGGCGTGGTGCAGAACTTCAAAGTCGAATCGCAAGAGGCGAGCAGCTGCGTGCCAAACTGGATTGCAGCGTCGCCTGCCGCCAAATAATTTCCACGACGGCTTGGCAGAGTTCCAACATTAAGCAGAAGCCATCTCATAAATACCGGAGCGGCCCAAAGCGAAGTACCTCAGGGGCTAAAGCCCAATCCGTAACGGGCCATTTGCGGCACGGCTGAAGCCGTGCCCTGATACAAACCGATTTATGAGATAGCTTCTAGTTTCACGCTTTGGGATGGAGCGCCGCGCAGTCCCAGATAAGGTGCCAGGCACATCTCCTTTGCCTAATAGCACTCCGATACGCGAGAATCCTAGTATGCAGAGCAACCACGCCCAGCGCGCCGGAGTCGTCGGCGCCGGGGCCTTCGGTCGCAATCACGCGCGCGTCTATCGTGACCTTCAGGCCGACCCGTCGCAGAATGTCGAATTCGTCGGGATCGTGGATACCGACTTCGCACGAGCACAAACGGTAGCCAGCGAATTCGGCACTTCCGCGTTTCGGTCGATCGACGAATTGATTGCCGCTGGAGTGCAGGCGTGTTCGGTTGCGGTTCCCACCGCTGCTCACCTTGAAGTCGCGCGGCACTTGATGCAGAACGGCGTCGATGTCCTGATTGAAAAGCCGCTGGCAACGACTGTGGCCGAGGCGGATGAGCTAATTGCCATCGCGGAGCGGCACGACCGGGTTGCACAGGCCGGACATCTCGAGCGCTTCAATCCCGCGGTACGCGCCACCTTCCCGTTGCTCACAAAGCCCATGTTTTTTGAAGTGCACCGCCTCAGCGTTTTCAGCCCGCGCTCGCTCGATGTGGACGTGGTCCTCGACCTCATGATCCATGACCTCGACATCGTGCTGGCGTTTGCGCAATCGCCGGTCAAGGAAGTGCGCGCGGTTGGCTTGCCGATCCTTTCCCAAAAAGTTGACATCGCCAACGTGCGCATGGAATTCGAGTCCGGCTGCGTGGCCAACTTCACCGCCAGCCGCGTCAGCACCGAGCGGGTCCGCAAGCTGCGCTTCTTCCAGCCGCGGCAATATGTCTCGCTCGACTATTCGCGGCAGGATGTGCTGGTGCTGACGGTGGATGACCTGTCGCTCGATCCCGCCGGAATGGATCCCTTTAATCCGGCAAGCATTGCCGCCAGCGCCCTTCCCGGCATCACACCGTTCAGGCCGGCGGTTGCGCAGCAGGAACCGCTGCGCGCGGAACTGGACGGCTTTTTGCGCGCGGTGCGCGAGCGCTCCCGGCCCGAGGTCACGTTGGAAGATGGCCGCCGGGTCCTCGCCCTGGCAATGCAGGTGGTCGAGGCCATTGCGGAACACAGCCGCCGCGTGCATTTGGCGGAGTTGACTCGCACGCCGAGCTAGCCTACGCTTCTCCAATCCCGATGTCGGATGAACCGGTCACCATTGCGAAGTTCCTGACCCTTGGCGAAGCCAAACTGGCGCAGGGCAAGCTGATCTCTGCCGGGATTTCAGCCTTCGTGTGCGACGAGAACATGCATGCCATGAATTGGCACATGGGCATGGCCCTGGGCGGCATCCGCCTGCAAGTGCCCGACAGCCAGATGGTGCGCGCGCTGGAGGTTCTCGACGATTTCGAGCCGGAAGAATCCGGCGAAGTAGAGACGGAACTCGGCGATGACGAAGACATGGAAGAAGTCGCCTGTTGTCCGGAATGCGAATCGCTGGAGATTCGCGAAGTGGCCGGTGCGAACCCGCGTCAGATTGCGCTTTGGTCGGCGGCCATGCCATTCCCCGACCCTCCGGCAGGGGAGACGCATCGCTGGAAGTGCCTGGCGTGCGGCTACCAGTGGCGCGAAGCGGAGGAGTAGAGGGCCCGCTGAACTCCTTCCCTAAGCCGATGGCGCGTGCGACAATAGAACTTCCTTCCTTGCCATGCACCCAATCGATAGCGCCACCAGTCTCGCCAAAGAACCCACCATCACTCCAGAAGTGCTTCGCGACCACGGAATCTCGGCCGAGGAATACGCCCGCATCCTGAAGTCGCTGGGCCGCGAGCCTACCTTCACCGAGCTGGGCATCTTCAGCGTGATGTGGAGCGAGCACTGCTCCTACAAATCCTCGCGCGTGCACCTGAAGCGGCTGCCCACGCACAGCCGTCGCGTGGTGCAGGGGCCGGGTGAGAACGCCGGCATCATCGACATCGGCGATGGCTGGGCCTGCGCCTTCAAGATCGAGTCGCACAATCATCCTTCGTTCATCGAGCCCTTCCAAGGCGCGGCCACCGGGGTTGGCGGCATCTTGCGCGACATCTTCACCATGGGCGCGCGTCCCGTCGCCATCATGGATTCGTTGCGCTTCGGCCCCATCACGCCGCAGCCGGGCCTCGACCAGGCCACGCTGCACAAGAACCACTCCGTGCTGGAAGGCGTGGTGAGCGGTATCGCGTCGTACGGAAACTGCTTCGGCGTGCCAAATGTGGGCGGCGAGGTGAAGTTCGAAAGCTGCTACTCGGGAAATCCGCTGGTGAATGCGTTTGCGCTGGGACTGGTTCGCCGCGACCAGATCTTCTACGCCAAAGCCGCCGGTGAAGGGAATCCGGTGATCTACGTCGGCTCCAAGACTGGCCGGGACGGAATCCACGGCGCCACCATGGCCAGCGAAGAGTTCAGCGAAGCGTCGGAGGCCAAGCGTCCCAACGTGCAGGTCGGCGACCCCTTTCTGGAAAAATTGTTGCTCGAAGCCTGCCTGGAGGCCATGCAGACCGGCGCCATCGTCGGCATCCAGGACATGGGAGCGGCGGGTCTCACCTGCTCGACCTGCGAGATGGGCGGGCGGGGCGGTGTGGGACTGGAAATTGAGCTCGACCTTGTGCCCCAACGCGAGACCGGCATGACGCCGTATGAAATCATGCTGAGCGAATCGCAGGAGCGCATGTTGCTGGTGGCCGAAAAAGGCCGCGAGGAAGAAGTGTTCCGCGTCTTCCAGAAGTGGGGACTCGACGCCGTCACCATCGGGCGCGTGATCAATCAGCCCGCCATGCGCGTGTTGGAGCACGGCAAAGTAGTCGCGGAAATTCCCAACGCCGCGCTCACCGATAATGCTCCGCTGTACCATCGGCCGCTGGAACGCTGGGAGCCGCCCGTGCCCCGCGACGTTCCGGCGAACGTCGAGTTGGGTCGCAAGACGGAATTCACCGACGATCTGACGCGATTGCTCGCCAGCCCCAACATCTGCTCCAAGCGCTGGGTGTTCCAGCAGTACGACTCCATGGTGCAAACCAACACCGTGGAAGGTCCGGGCGGCGAGGGCGGCGTGATTCGCATCAAGGGGACCCAGCGGGGCCTGGCGATGGCGCTCGACGGCAATAGCCGCTGGTGCTACCTCGATCCCAAGCTGGGCGCCATGCACGCGGTGGCCGAGTCGGCCCGCAACGTGGCCTGCACCGGCGCAACGCCTGTGGCGGCCACCAATTGCCTGAACTTCGGCAATCCCGAAAAGCCGCATATCATGTGGCAGTTCTCGCAAACCGTCGATGGCATTTCCAAAGCCTGCGAAGAGCTGGAAACCCCGATCACCGGCGGCAATGTCAGTTTCTACAACGAGACCCTCGGCGAAGGAATTTATCCGACTCCTGTGATTGGTGTCGTCGGAATCATGGAAGACGTGCACAAGGCCGTCGGCCCCAGTTTCCGCCAGCCGGGACGTGCCCTACTGGTCATCCGAGGATCTGAGCCTGGCGACGCCTCGGATGTCGAAGCCGAATTCGGCTCCTCAGAGTACGCCAAGGAGCTATTAGGCGAGGTCTGGGGCTTTCCGCCGTCGCTCGAGTTGGAGAAGGAAGCTGCGCTCCAGAAGGCCATCGTCGAGATGATCGGCGCAGGTCTGCTGGAGTCGGCCAAAGACTGCTCGGAAGGCGGACTGGCGGTCACTCTGGCGGAGTGCGGATTCGCCCACGGCATCGGCGCTGAGGTCAACCTTAGTTCCGATGGGTTAGTGCCGGAGTACGTCCTCTTCGGCGAGGATGCCAGCCGGGTGCTCATTTCCTGCGACCCGCAAAACCTCGAAGGAATCAAACAAATAGCGGTACAATGTGGGCTCTCAGTAGAACCAATAGGAAATACAGGGCCTGATCAATTGGAGATCCAGGTTGACGGAAAAACTGCCGTCAAAGCAAGCGTCTCCGAACTAAAGGCTGCATGGACCGGTGCCTTGGAACGCGCTCTGCACGTGGAAACCGAGGAACGGTTGGTTCCGGGGTCCCCGCAGAAGAGCTAGCGAGCAAGTACGTGTATAGAGCGCGGTCCGGGCAGTGTGGGTTTTTGCTTGGATCTTCGGCGGCTGAAGACAGCAAGCTTTGAAAGGGCGCGGCTTCAGCCGCGCCGCACGTACGAGGAGAGTTTGGGCTTCAGCCCCTGAGGGAACTCGCACTTCGTCTTAACGACGAAGTCCCTCAGTGGCTAAAGCCAGTACGATGACAGCAGCTCACGGCACGGCTGAAGCCGTGCCCCTTCAAAGCGTGAGATGCTCGTGAATAACTCAGGTTCAGGCCCGCGTTGCGGCGGTTTATAGATTTGGGGCTTTAGCCCTCAGGTGAGCGATGCTGATTCCTTCCGATAAGCTACGCGAAGAATGTGGCGTGGTGGCCATCTACGGCCATCCCGAAGCCTCCAAGCTCGCCTACCTCAGCCTGTACGCACTGCAACATCGCGGTCAGGAATCGGCGGGCATCGCGGCCTCCAACGGCGAGCAGCTTCAACTGCACAAAGCCATGGGGTTGGTATCCGACATCTTCACCGCCGACGCCCTGGCCCGCATTCCCGGATCGCTGGCCATCGGCCATACGCGTTACTCCACGAGCGGCGATTCAGCGCTGCTCAACGCCCAGCCCATCATGGTGGAGTGCAATAAGGGCAAGATTGCGCTGGCGCACAATGGCAACCTCACCAATGCGCACGAAGTGCATGCCCAACTGGAGCAGCAGGGCTCCATCTTTCAGACCACCAGCGACACCGAGGTTTTAGTGCACCTTATTGCGCGTTCGCGCGAGCAGACCCTGGTGGACGCCATGGCGGATTCGCTGCGCCGCGTAGAAGGCGCGTTTTCCCTGGTCATGCTGACCCCCGACCGCATCTTTGCCGCCCGCGATCCCCGCGGCTTTCGTCCGCTGGCGATGGGCCGCATCTCGGGAGAGGCGGCGAACCGGCCCGATACCATTGTCTTCGCGTCCGAAACCTGCGCCTTCGACCTGATCGGAGCCACCTATGAGCGCGAAGTCAAGCCCGGCGAATTAGTGATCGTTGGTCCGGAAGGCGTGCATTCGCGCTTCTACTCGGCGCAACAATCGCAATCGAATTGCATCTTTGAGCATGTTTATTTTTCGCGGCCAGACAGCATCGTATTCGGCAAATCCGTGCAGCAGACGCGCGATGCCATGGGCCGCCAGCTCGCGCTGGAATCGCCGGTGGACGCCGATATCGTGGTTCCAGTGCCTGACTCCGGCGTTACTGCCGCCCTCGGCTTCTCCTATCAGAGCGGCATCCCGATCCAGTTTGGGTTGATCCGCAACCACTACGTGGGCCGTACTTTCATCGAGCCGGAGCAGCGCGTCCGCGACTTTGGCGTGAAGCTCAAACTGAATCCGGTGCGCCATGTGCTCAAGGGCAAACGGGTCGTGCTGATCGACGATTCCATCGTGCGCGGCACTACCAGCCGCAAGATCGTTCGCCTGGTGCGCGAGTCAGGCGCCAAGGAAGTACACTTTCGCGTCTCTTGCCCACCGACCATCTCGCCCTGTTACTACGGAGTGGACACCCCTTCCAAGAACCAGTTGATCGCGGCCAACAAGACGGTGGAGGAAATCCGCGAATACATCGGCGCCGACTCGCTGGCCTATCTTTCGCTGGAAGGCCTGCGCAAGGCGGCTGGCGACAACGGCGACGAGCATGTCTTCTGTACCGCCTGCTACACCGGCAAGTATCCGACCAACATTGTGGGGGTTGAAGACATCGCGCCCGCCATGGCCGCGGGCGACTGAGCGTTCATACTTCACCCTGCTATCCGGAGGGCAGGTCCGATGAAACTCCTGCAAGCATTGCGCCAACTGATGCGTCGTCTGTTGCGGCGCGGTCCGGCTGAACCACAGGATCCGTATGCTCGGGTGCGCGTACCTGTTCGTCGCGGACCTGGCGGTCGCAGCTCCGCAGTCGCTCTGGAAGAGCCTCCCGAGGCGAAGCCGACCAATGCGTTTGGCCGCAGACGGACTCGTTAAGACCACATTGCAGTATTCGTGCGCGTCTGCCGTCCGACGCGCAAACAGTTTTTCTCACTGACCCAACGACTCAGGTTTCTTTCCCGCCATCAGCTTCTTCCGCAGGTCCTGCACATAGTGGTCGGTCATACCCGCGATGTAATCGCACACCACCCTTACCACCTTTTCGCTTGCGCAGCGCTCGCGATAGCTGCCGGGCAGGGCTTCGGGATGGGCGACCAGGTAGTCGAACACCTCGCTGACCACCTTCTCGGCCTGGCGCTTCTCCGGCTCCAGCGGCTTGCAATTGTAGAGGGCCTCGTGCAGGAAGCTCTTGGCCTGGCGACGCTCTGCTTCCACTTCCGGACTGAATGACGCCAGCCGCTGGGGAAATCGCCGCAGCTCGCCAAGGCTGCCGATCCCCGCCTGCTGAATGCGCCGCCGCGTGTTCTCGATCAAGTCGGTCACAAAGCGATTGAGAACGCGCTTCAAGGCCTCGTTGAATTTCAACTTCTCGGGAGCCTCTGGATAGTTGGCTTCCGACTCGATGTAATAGCGCTCGAAGATCGGGACACGTTGGCGAATCTGCGGAAGGCGCAGCAGCCTGGCCTCGTAGCCATCGTCAAGGTCGGCGGTGCTGTAGGCAATTTCGTCGGTCAGGTCGATCAGTTGCGCCTCCAGCGGCGGGCGTTCGTGTAGCAAATACTCCGCCAGCTCGGGATGTTCGGCTTCGCTGTAGTCGTGCGAGTGCTTGATGATGCCTTCGCGAACTTCGAAGGTCAGGTTCAAGCCAGGGAAATCGGCGTACCTCAGCTCCAAATCTTCCACGGTGCGCAGTGCCTGCAAGTTGTGATCGAAGAACTCGCCGTGGCGATGCATCAAGAGGTCCAGGATGCGCTCGCCGGCATGTCCAAACGGCGGATGGCCGATGTCGTGGACCAAAGCCAGCGCCTCGACCAGATCAACATTCAAGTTAAGCGCAGCGGCGATAGTGCGCGAGATTTGCGCCACCTCCATGGTGTGGGTCAGGCGAGTACGGAAGTGGTCGGAGTAGCGGCGGGTGAAGACCTGGGTCTTGTTTTCCAGGCGGCGGAAGGAGCGGGCATGGATCACACGATCACGGTCCCGCTGGAAAGGATTGCGATAGGGGTGCGACGGCTCGGGATAGCGGCGTCCGCGGGAATCGTCCACGCGCACGGCGTAGCTGGCGAGCATAGGAGGAGTTTAGCAGCGACGTGAATGGGCCGCCAGAAAGCTTTGAAAGGGCGCGGCTTCAGCCGCGCCGTTAGGCGCGCATCATTAGTTGGGCTTCAGCCCCCGAGGGAACTCACACTTGATCCCAAAAATCGAAGTCCCTCAGTGGCTAAAGCCATCAAGATGACAACAGCTTTATGGCACGGCTGAAGCCGTGCCCCTTCAAAACATGAAATCCTGACGAATAACTCAGATTCAGCATCACGAAAGCTATTGTTTGGTCGCCGCGCTTTGTCTGGCCAGCTTGACGCGGGTGGTCTCCAGTTCCTTAGTCAACTTAGCGACCTGGTCCTGGTCCACTTCGGCGGGAATGGTTTTGTTCCATTCTTCCAGAGAGCGCTCATAATTGCTGGCCGCCAGCTTTAGCCGTCCCGTCCGCTGGTAAAGCTCGCCCAGATGCTGATGCACCGTGGGATCGGTGTTAATGCGCTCGGAGGCGCGCCGCAGGTTCTCTTCCGCCAGATCGTACTTGCCGAGCTTGTAATAGGCCCAGCCCAGCGAGTCCAGATAGGCGCCATTCTGCGGATCGAGCGCCACCGCGCGGCGGATGTACCCGAGGGCTTCTTCCACCCGGGTGTCGCGATCGGCCAGCATGTATCCCAGGTAATTCAGCGTCATCGCATTCTTGGGATCGTCGGCCAGCACCTTGCGAAATGCCTCTTCCGCCAAATCATATTTCTTCTGGCGCTCATAGACCGAGCCTTGCACGAAGATTGCGTAATCCTTGTCTTCGGGCTTGCTGGAGAGATCGATGGCTTTGCTGATGTTCTCTTCCGCCTTCGGCCAATCCTTCACCCGGCTGTACATCTGGGCCAGGGCAATGTAAACGTCGCGATCGTCGGCGTTACCCTTGAGCAAGGTTTTCACATGCTCGATGGCCACATCGGACTTGCCCATGTCGGCCTGTTGCGAGGCCGAAACCATCTGCAAGCCGCGGTCATTGGGATATTTCTTGGCAGCTTCGGCCGCAGCATCGGTTGCCATCTGCCACTGCTTATTGTCGCGGTAAGTTTCAACAATTTGCTGGTAGCCGCGAATGGCGTTTTCATCGCCAAGGTTAAGCATTTTGCGGAAGGTCTCGACCGCCTGCTGGTGCTTGTTGGCCTCGCGGTACACCGTGCCCAGGCGCTCCAGGAAAACCGCCAGGTTGTTCTTGTCGGGCACGCTGTATTCGCCGTCGGCGTGTTCGGTTTTTTGCAGCAGTTGATTAAGAATCTGGATGGCGTCTTCGTATTTCCCCTGGGCCTCGTCAACGACCGCGATGTTGTACTGCACTTCCAGGGAATCGGGCACGATTGCGGTGGCTTTCTTCAACGCTTCCAGGGCCTGATCGAATTTCCCGTCGCGGCGATCGATCTCGGCAATGCGCATGTAAGTCTGCGCGTCCGAGGGGTCGGCATCGGCGATGACTTTGTACTGTTCCAGAGCGGCGTCGGTCTGGCCATCGTTCATCAGGTTTTGGGCCAGGCCGCGAACCGAATCCAGATTATCGTGGTCGAGCTCGGTGGAGCGGCGATAGGCGTCGATCGCCTTCTTATAGTCCTTCTGCTGCTCGTAGGTGAACCCCAGGGCGGAGTACAACTTGGCGGTGCGCGCACTGTCCGGTATGGCGCTCAACACCTGGAGAGCGTGGCCCGAGTCGCCTTCTTCGTTGTAAAGATAAGCCAGCGTGGTGACGGCTTCTTCCGAGTCGGGCTGCATGTTTACTGCCGTCTTGAATTCGCCTTCCGACTTCAAAAGCTCGTTGTTGAGCCGATACAAGCGGCCCAGCAGCAGGTGGTCTTCCACGCTCTTGGGATCGAGCTTCACAATCTGCTCATATTGCTCGATCGCCAGCTTCAGAATTTCCTGGGACTGCGTCCCGGCCTGCATGTCGCCGAGGGAACGCAGATAGATGCGTCCCAGCAAACGGCGCGCCTCCAGATTGTTGCCATCGCGCTTCAGGATGTCCTGGGCTTCGAGCACGGCATCGCGAATGCGGCCGGTCTTGGCGTACAGTTCGGCGAGGCCGGCGTTCAGGTAATCGGAATTGGGATCGTTGTCGATGGCCAGCCGATACTCTTCAATCGCCTTATTGGCGTAGTCGGCGCGCCCGTACATGGAAACCAATTCCTCGTACATGTGCGCCACCGTGAAGTGGTAATACGCCGCCGCCTTGTCCGGCGGCTTGGGAGGAGTCGATTCGGCCGGCGTCGCCGAGCTTGGTTGGTCCTGGCTTGCAGCCGCGGGCTGCTCAGCTTGCGCGGGCGCAGCGGAACCCGGTTGTGCCTGACCAGCCGCCGGCGAGGCCTGCTCGGGGGCCACTGGGGTCAATATAATGTCGGTATTTTGGGCGATACCGCTCACCGAGCCGGCGAGCAGAAGTGTCGCGAGACAAACAAGAATACGATTCTGGGTCATTCAATAACCAGCCACTCCACAGCGATTGGATGCCGCGGCTCACAGCGGAGTCTTCTTATATTTTAGCTGCTAATACCCGGGAACGCGAAAAGCAGGAAGGACATTCTTAGAGCGTGTTTCAAAAAGCCCGTTTTGCGACACCAGGGCTAAAGCCCTTTTTTGGGAGTCGCGATTTTCGCGGGCCAAAAGGCCCGCGCTTCCGCCCAGAGCGCTGCAGGACATTCTTGAAACAAGCTCTAACAATTGTTTCCCAGCTTCTACAATTCGTCGTACAGGTCGGGCAGGTTCCATTGTTTTGAAGGCGGCGCTGCTCTGCGGCCCTTCGCAGCTTATTCGACACTCGCTGGATTGGACGTCGCGCAGACCGAAAGGTTAAAACGCGGGAGCCGCCTCCAAGAGCCGCACCTTCCATGAATTCTCGGCTGCCTTCGACAACGCGACATAGTGGATGGTGACGTCTTCCGAAGTGCAGCACGTTATCGCCATCCAGCACCTGAATTTGTAATTCAGCCGTGTCCTGCAGCTCGATCGCCGAGCCTTCGGGAGAATAAGAAGATGGGCGCTTGCCAAGTGGCGCAGCGAGGTCGCGGCTGATCTAGACCCCGCTTCTGCCCTGTGGAGGCGCAGCGCTCCTGTGCTGTTCTGGTTGGCGGTAACAATTACCTATCGCCTCCCCTTCCTACTCAAGCAGCGCCGAAACAGGAAGTGGCCGATAAGTTCGCGCGATGAAAACAAAAGGCTTACCGCGCGGCTTCGGGCTCCTTAGGTTTGGCAACCAACCTGTAACAGAAACAGTGTTGGCGCGCGGCTTCTCTTGTGTTTAGGCGAACCGACGTTAGGACGGCAGAAATCGCAGCGGCCAACATGTCTGGCACTTTGTGCCAAAGGATTCCGGAGGAACTCTCTAATGAAATCTCGCATTCTGTTTACCTTGCCGTTGGTGGCCAGCCTGATGTTGCCGGCAATGGCCCAGCAAGCGCCTGCCGACAATCAACAGCCCGCTGCCATGTCGCAGAGCAGTTCGCAGTCCTCGTCGTCTTCTTCAACCTATTCGAGCCAGAGTGACAGCTCGGACCAAAACATGACGGCGCACCAGCCACTGCAACCCGAACTGCGGCAGGGATTCTGGGGCAAGATCAATCCCTTCGCGCGCAAGAAATACGTGCAGCGCCAGCTTAGCCCGATTCGTAACCGGGTGAGTGAACTCGACGACCTCACCGCCGCCAACGCCAGGGACATCAAAGACGTGGATGCCCGGGCGCAGGAAGGCATCCGCCAGGCTTCCGCCAAAGCCAACGAAGCTGACCAGCACGCAACCGACGCCGGTAACCGTGCTCAGCAGGCCAACCAGACCGCACTACAGGCCAGCAACCGCCTGAATACCGTGGAGCAGGTGGTGGGCAACATTGATCAGTACCAGCCCACATCGCAAACTGAGATTCGCTTCCGGCCAGGCCACACTGTGCTGAGCGCGAAGGCCAAGGAAGCCCTCGACGGCATGACCACCAACCTTAAGGACCAGAAGGGCTACATCATCGAAGTCCAGGGTTTCACCACCAGCGGCGGACAGACTGGTATCCAGAGCTCACAGGCACTGGCGAACTCCGTGGTGCGCTACCTGGTGGAAAAAAATGAGATTCCCGTGTACCGCGTCTTCGTCATGGGGATGGGCAACGCGCGCATCGCCGCCTCTGAAGATGCCAAGCCAGCCCACGGCAATCGCGTTGAGGTCAGCCTGCTGAAGAACAGTGTCGATCAGCTGGCATCGGCGCACCAGCCCAGCGGCGAGATGAACCCGAATATGCAGGAACCCCGCAGCAATTACGCAGCTCCGTCCAGTTACCAGTCCGCTCCGGCGCAGCCGCAGTCGAACAACATGAATTCGGCTCCGGCAGGCACCGTACCTCCTCAGTCACAGCAATAGCAGTAGTAGCAGCAGGCGCAACCGCTGAAGCCCCTCGCGCAAGCGGAGGGCTTTGCTGTTTTGGGGCCCTTTTTCTGTGAGGCAACTGGCTAGCGGGCTCCGATTCGCGCGATTCAGCCGGGAATTGCACCCACTTCCAAAGAGCCGAGTTTTCGATTGTGAGTCTCTGGGGTTAATCCCGGATTTCCTTTATGATGACCGAAATATCAGTGTTCATGCGCCGTCGACCGGTTTAATGCGTAAACTCAGCGTGGAAAGATACTCAGGAGGGGCCTATGTTCAAAGGATTTCGCGATTTTGTGCTGCGGGGCAACGTAATCGATCTGGCGGTGGGCGTGGTTATCGGCGCCGCTTTCGGTACCGTGGTCAGCGCATTCGTGAAAGATTTGCTGACTCCGGTGATCGCCGCGGTGGCCCGCAAGCCGGACTTTTCCAGCATGTACTTCGAGGCCAATGGGGCGAAGTTTCTTTATGGAGACTTCCTCAATGCGCTTATCTCATTTCTGCTGATCGCCGCGGCCGTGTATTACTTTGTGGTTTTGCCGGTCAATCATTTGATGAAGCGTTTCGAGAAGCAGGCCCTGCCCGACAAGAAGAAGTGCCCGGAGTGCCAGAGCGATGTCCCGATCGAGGCCCGGCGGTGCGCGTTCTGCACGTCGGCGCTGGCCTAGGTGATACCACAGTTAATGTGTCTTGCCAGCAACACGGATCCGGAACAACCGCAGATCCTTCGACTCCGGCGGCGCAAATCCCGCGCCGCCTCCGCTCGGGATGACAATTCAATTGAATAATGCAGCTAGAGCGCGGCTCTACCATCACACTCTAGGAGGCTTCCGCCTGGAGAGGTGCAATCGGTAAGCGGACCTGGAATTCGGTCCCTTTGCCCACCACGCTGGTGACGTCGATGTGGCCGCCGTGCGCTTCCACCATGCGGCGGGCGAGCGAGAGTCCCAATCCCGTGCCATGTCCCTTGGTGGTGAAGAAGGGACGAAAGATGTTGGGCAGGTGTTCCGGCGGAATCCCCTTGCCTTCGTCGGCGACGGTGATGAGGACATCGTCCTCATCGCTCTCCAAGGAAACGCGGATGACGCCGGGTTTGTCCATGGATTGAATCGCGTTGAGCAGCAGGTTCAGCAACACCTGATTGATTTGATTGGGGTCGTGTTCGGCGGGCGGAATCGCATCTTTGATTTCCAGCTCGACATTGATGTGTTTGGTGATGGCTTGCTGGCGCGCGAACATGACCGCGTGCTCGACCGTGCTGCACATATCGCCGACGCGGAATTGCGGCGGCTTGGGCCGGGCAATCTCCAGCAGTTCGGTAAGAATGCGATTGATCTGTACCGCCTCTTCCTTGGCGTCCTTGATGACGGAACGCGCCGGGCTGTTGGGCGGCAGATCTCGGCCGATGATCTCGATCACTCCGGCTATGCCGGCCAAAGGATTGCGGATTTCGTGGGCAAGTCCAGCCGCTAGTTCTCCCAGGGTGGCGAAGTGTTCGGCGCGCGATATTTGCGTCTGATGCAGACGCTGGATCTCTTCGCGGCTGGCCTCAAGTTGCGCCACCATGTCATTGAAGTCGCGGCCCAGGTCGCCAATCTCGTCGTTACGCGAGGCAAAGCTGACGGCGACATCCATGTCTCCCAGCCGGACCCGCGCGATCTTGTCCTGCAACTCCAACATGGGACGGCGAACGGAAACCGCCAGCATCATGATGACCACGACGCAAATGAGTAACGCGCCGGCGGCGGCGACGGCGAGGATGACGTGCCGTTCTCCTTCGGCGAGCGACAAGGAAACCAGCACAAACAACAGCAGGCCGTTCAGTAACACGGCCGCGATCGGCAATACCGCTTTGAGTGCCCAGTTGAGATGGCGCTTACGCGCCAGCGGCGGCTGCTCCCAGGGCGGAGTCTCAGCTCGCGCCGGGGGATCGGCATCATAGAGTCGGAATGGGGATGAGACTGACATCTGTACGGCCATTGCTTTAAGGCTACTCCTTTAAGGCTACGGCTCGGCTCCTTGACGACTCAAATTTCAGGGCTGGGGGACCGGCGCTGAATCTTGGGGCCTAATCCATCCTCAGAACCGGATCGGCCAGCCCTGTTCCTCATGCGTACGCGTGTAAGCCGGGAAGCAGATACGTGACGCCGAGGAAAGTGAAGATCACGACACCGAAGCCCAGAATGGCGAAGTACGCGGCCCTACGCCCGCGCCATCCCCGCGTGATCCGCATATGTAAATAACCCGCGTAAACCAGCCAGGTGATGGCGGCCCAGGTTTCTTTCGGGTCCCAACTCCAATAGGAGCCCCAGGTGCGGTTCGCCCAGTAGGCGCCGGCGGCGATCATGCCGGTCAGCAGCGGGAAGGCGATGCCGATGGTCTTGTAGGTGACGCGATCGAGCGTGTCGGCCGAGGGCAGCAGACCCTGCAGGTCGGCGCGCCGCCACAGCAGCATCAGGTACAACAAGGAAGCAAAAATACCCGTCACCATGCCTCCCAGTAAGAAGGGGCTGGCAGCCAGACTGGTCGGGAAGAATCCATCCTGGTCGGGTGACGGGTAAGCCGCATCGCGGACGCGAAGAACGAAAGCAGCCACCACCACCAGCTGCAGCAGAATGCTGATAAACACCGCCTTGTTGGCGGTCCCGTAGAAGGCCCCGTCGTTCTTGACGCGGCCCGCGAAATATAGAAGAAGAGGAGCGATGGCGGCCAACGCCGCAATTACAAACAGCCAACCCAGGTCGGGCACGGTGACGAACAGGCGCATGCCCTGGCCCAGAAAAATGTCAGACTTGGTTTGGGCATTCCATCCGGTGACCGACAAGCCGCCCCACCGCTCGAAGCGAGTGGCAACGATGGCGACGTAGATCGCGCTGACCATCGCGCTCGTCCAGGCAAGGAAAGTTTCGGTTTGGAAGCCGTCTTGGATGAGGAACATCATGGCCAGTGCGCAGCTCAAGGCGCAGGCGGCATAACTCAACATCGCCAGCGTGACATGCACGTGCAACCAGGTGGATTGCAGCGCCGGCACCAGCGGCCGCACTTCGGAAGGCAGCAACTGCATCAGGATGACGCAAACTACCGCCAAGGGCATGGTGATGCTGCCAATGATCTTGACGCCGAACTTCTTCTCGGCGATCAGCGTCATGGCGGCCACCGCCCAAACAAAACTCAGCAGCATCTCGTAGACGCTGGCGAAGGGCGGGCGTCCGGAGAGATACCAGCGGTGCGCCACGGCCAGGGTATTAGCCGCCAGGCCGATGGATGTTGCCACCGAGGCATATCTGACATAACGCGGGGTTCCGGTGACTCCAAATCCCATGTACAACGAGCCGGCGCCGGCGTAGAAGATGAGCGCAACATAGAGAAAATTGCTTTCGCTGATCAGGCTGCCGCCAGACTTGGCCACGCCCAGCAGGGCCACGATCAGCAAGAACATGACCGACAGTCCGACCAGGACCAGCAGGGCGTTGCCGCCGGTTGCCGCCGGTGGTTCCATTCGTACGACCCGTGCGCGGGTTGCCATCTTCTTTCCTCCGTCTTCCTATTCCTTGCCGTTCTTACTTGCCGTTATTACTTAACCCCGGCGAGCGTTAGTTCAGGTTGTTCTTTGCGAGCAGGCTGCGATATAACCGACTCGCGTTCCAGTTCGCTCCTGATACCCTCGACCACGTCGTTGAACTTCTGTTCGAAGCGGTCGCGGTTCTTGTTAGCTTGACCGCCGACCCAGAGCACCAGCTTGCCCTTGGCATCCGGAATGGCCACAACCCACAGCCGCATGTGCACCATGTAGAACGCAACTCCCAGTCCGGCGCTCATCAACAGCACTCCTGTCCACACCAGCCACTGTCCGGGCTCATGTGAGACTTCCAGACCGGTGACCGCCGCCCAGGCGATGTCCTGGGCCGAGGTCGGATTCTTGAACTGGTAGTTCAGGTTCTCTCCACCAAGGACGATGCCTTGTGCTGGTACCAGCCAGACCTTGGTGGCCTGGGCGGTGGCACGATTTTTTACTTCCAGCCCGAACGCCGGATTCTCAATGTCGTCGGACTTCTTGAAGACCTGGCCGTCGCGAACGAATGCATCGGGAATGTAGTCCACCAGGGAAACGGTGGCGTCGCTATCCAAGGCGACGGGCTGGTTCATCTTCAACTGGAGAGGCGTTTCCTTGCCGTCTTTCGCCACCCACGCGATTTGCAGCGAGTCCACTGCGCGGTTGTCCAGCCAGTAGCTGGACTGGTAGAAGCGCAATCCCTGATAAACCAGGGGATCGTTCACCACAATTTCTTTTGACTCGATCTCTTTTCCGTCCTGCACGACGGCCAGTTTCGACCACCACTTCTTAGGCGAACCGTCAGCATAGTTGTCTTGCCCAGCGGCGTAACACTTCACGGCGAAGGGAAGCTGTTTCTTGCCCCCGCTGCGCAGCTCGATGACGTTGTCGGTTTGACCCTTGTGCAGCGCCAGGAAGCCGCTATACCCGAAGGCCCCATCAATGATGCCGCCGGCGAAGATCAGAAACAGGCTGGCGTGGACGATGTACACCGCCATTACCGAGAAGCGATGCCGCTCGGAATATAAGGAGGGTTCGTTTTTGTAGGCGACGCGATCGACCGGCCAGCCCAGCTTCTTGAGTGCGCGCTCGGCGGCGTTCAGTCCGTCTTCGGCGTTCTTGATGGGCAGCTCAACTTTGTGGGGGAGCGCCGCGCGGAAGTGCCAATCCGTCCTGCGGTATGGCCTCGCGTAGAAGCGCCATGCATTGGGAAAGCGATCAACGGACACCAGCACGATGCTCAAACTCACCAATCCCAACAGAGTGAGAAACCACCACGAATGGAATACGTCGGTGAGCATGAAGCGATCGAGCCAGCGCAGTGTGTTGGGCGAGTAAGCTTGGGCGAGTTTGTCCGCGTCGGTGGCGGGACGCTGCAGAACGAATGTTCCCATGGCGGACGCGATCACAACCAGAATCAGCAGGACAATGCCTGTCCGCAAATTAGCGAAGGTTTTATGAATGCGTTTTGGAATAAATGAAAGGCTGAAGGCCATGCGTGCTCCTTCCCGTGAGCAACTGATAAGTGCACGTAGGAAGCCATCCCGCCACAAACATGTAAGTCATTGCGATTTGGGCAATTGCGCGAGAGGGAACACTTCAATGTCCGCCGCTTGAGTGAGGCATATCACGCATTTCAGTGATGAAAGCGCGCATTCAAGGCTACAAGTTCTTGACCTAACTTCCGTGTCCCACGCTCGTGCTATGGCCCGCGCCAGGCGCTTGCGTTAATCTATGGCAAGAGGAGTTGGTGGGGGATTTCACCTTTGAATGCGGAGGAAAACCCATTCCGCGAGGCACAATCCGACTTTTCGGGATGCTGACGGAGAAATCCTGCGACCGTCTAATTCTCTCCGAAACAGCAACTTAGCATGGTCAGGGCCGAATCTCTGCGGCCTGGCGGCCTCACGGTAATCGACGTGCAGAAGTAGTTAGTTAAGGTGGGGAGGTAGTTTGTGAGGGCAGTACGGTGGTTTCTGGGATTGGGCCTGATTTTCAGCGCCAGCCTCTGTGGCGCGGCCACACATCCCGTGCCGCTGGACAAGAACACAGACTCCGCCAAGTGCATCGAGTGCCATCAGGACAAAGCCAAGGGCAAGTTCGTGCATTCTGCCATTGCGACCGGTTGCACCAGTTGCCACGAAGTGCGAGTGACCAGGGATGTCACTCGCGTGAAGCTGATTACGGCAACGCCATACTCGCTTTGTCTTACCTGCCACGCCGACAAAAACGCCGCCGATCTGAAAGGCACGGTCCATCCTCCGGCGGTTCGCGATTGCCTGAAGTGTCACGATCCGCACACTTCCGACAACAAGAACCAACTGCTGAAGCCGACTTCGGGCGGGGCCAACGAGAACCTCTGTCTGACCTGCCACACGAAAGGACTGAATGTTCCTGACAGAGGCAGCCGGCACGCGGCGTTGGATATGGGTTGCGACACTTGCCACGTCACTCATAAGGTCGGCGAGAAGGGCAAGATCGAGTTCGACTATCACCTGACCAAGGCGCCTCCGGCGCTGTGCCTCGATTGCCACGATCCCAAGGACGCGGGCTTGATCAAGGCGCATCAAGGGCAACCGTTCGCCACCGCCAATTGCGTGCAGTGCCACGATCCGCACCAGTCGTCGCAGCCCAAGCTGATGCAGGCGTTCACGCATGCGCCCTTCGCCAGCGGAAGCTGCGATACCTGTCACGCGCCCGCCAAAGACGGCAAGGTGGTGCTGACCCAGAGCGACACCAAGGCCCTCTGCGTTACTTGTCACAGCGAGCAGGCGGAGAAGATCGAGAAGGCGAAAGTGCAACATCCGGGCGCGCAGGGTGAATGCATTGCCTGCCATAATCCGCACGCCGGAGCGACGCCGGGATTCCTGCAGCCCGACCCGGTTAACGCGTGCCTCGCCTGCCACAGTGAACAAGCGGAGCAGATGAAGAAGGCGCACCTGCACCAACCGGCGTTTGGCCAAAGCTGCGCAATCTGCCACGAGCCGCATGGCGGCGACCATGTCCACCTTTTGCGAGCGAAAGACCCCAACACGCTTTGTCTGGAGTGTCATGGCAATGAGACCCAGCCGCAGAAGTTGGAGGCGGAGCACCTGATCACGATCTTCAACGGCCAGGTGAAACTGCCGGATGACTACTTCGAAAAGAACAAGGCTGTCGTGCTGCCGCTCAAGTACGGCTTGGGACATCCGGTGATCGGACACCCAGTGTCGGACCTGATGGATCCGGCCAATCCGGGCAAGGTCAAGACCCCGTTGAGCTGTCTGACCTGCCACCAACCGCATTCCTCCGCGCACGCGAAGCTGCTGGTCAAGGACCAGCCGAACAACATGGCGTTCTGCGACACCTGCCACAAGAACCGATTTGAGATGATGAAGACTGGGGAGAAAAAGTAATCATGTGCAAGCTCGACGCAAAGACAAATAGCGTTCGCATGGCAGCAATCTTTCTGCTTTTTGCCTGGGGACTGACGCTGGCTTCGCCCGTCGCTCTCCACGCCGCCGGCAAGAAAAAGAAGCAGGCCACCGCCGCCCAGAAGCCTGCGGAAAAACCGCAGCAGGACCTCAGCAAGCTGGTCTGGCCCGAGGCGCCGAACATCCCGCGAGTCCGCTACACCAGCTATTTCGCGGGCATGCAGTTCGACAAAGACGCCGACACGCAGGGCAAGAAGGCCAAGCAGACCTGGATGGACCGCCTTGCCGGCACCCAGTCGCAAGACGAAAAGTTCGCGGTCAAAAACTATCCCTTTCAGCTCCTCGGCCCTTACGGCATGGCGGTGGACTCGAAAGGTCGTCTCTACGTAGCCGACCAGAAAGTGGGTGCAATCTTCATCTTCAACACCGAAACCAAGGAGACAGAGTTGATCGGCAACGGCATCCAGGCCCACTTTGCCATGATCAACAGCGTGGTTGTGGATGACGACGATCGCATCTTTGTTTCCGATGGGAAGCAGGGCAAGGTGATGGTCTTTGATGCCAAGCACCAGGCGCAGGACCAGATCAAGGGACTGGTCGATCCGGTAGGTATGGCGATCGACAAAGAAAACCGGCTGCTCTACGTCGTGGACACGCAGCAAGACCAGGTCCTGGTGTACGACGCCGACAGTCTTAAGCCCCTCCGCAAGATCGGCACGGGCGGCAAGAAGCACACCCTATCCACTCCCGGCGATTTTGCATTGCCCACCGATGTCGCTGTCGACAAGGACGGCAACATTTACGTTACCGACACCTTGAACTGGCGAGTCGAAATCTTTGACGCTGACGGCAAATTCATCAGCCAGTTCGGAAAACACTGCGATGCCATCGGCTGCTTCGAGCGCCCCAAGGGAATCGCCTTGGACAGCGACGGCCACATCTGGGTAGTGGACAACGGTCTTAGCCTCGTCCAAGCCTATGATCGCGATGGTACCCTGCTGGGTTACGTCGGCGGGCCGGGTCGCCTCTTGGGACAGTTCAACGACCCGGTTGGAATCTTCATCGACCAGAACAATCGCATGTTCATCTCGGAGCAATATCCCTGGGGACGGGTGCAGCAGTTCCGTTACATTACCGATGCCGAAGCCGAGCAGATAAAGAAGGAAAGGGCCGAAAGTCATCAGACCAAACAGGCGGAAGCCACCAAGCCGGCCGGAACTCCACAGGCGGCCGCCGTCAATCCGGAAGTGAAGAAGTAGCGGAGAGGCCAAAATGCAGACAGGTCGGGCGGCCCTTCAAAGGCTGTACCGCGGATCTAGTATCGGTCGCAGTGGTACGAAACACGCAAAATCAGCCTCCGAAAGTGGCGAAAATGGTCAGCCTGGCGCTTCAACGCTGGATAAAGTGGGAAATTACTCCCGCAACCGCAGGTCCCTCGACTCTGCTGCGCTCAGCTCGGGATGACAATATTGTTATCCTCCCTCAAGGCACGCCCCAAGTCTCTGCCAACCCTCAGCTTAACCAGGACTGCGGCTTTTCACCGAATTCCCCGACCGATTGGCTCTTTTCACCCATGTGTGACCCCCGTCACAACCTCTTAACCCTCTAATAACACCTTTTTTTTCAACCGCTTGCATAGAAAATGAGGGGCCATTCAGTTTCGGCGACCGAGTTGCACTATCCAAGTGCGGAGGCCGCCGGGGCCTAGGGTCTCCAGGCATAAATCATGAAAACTGCAGTTTCAAATCAGGAGATCGATCTAATGAAAAAGGTAATGCTAGTCACGCTCGTGATCTTCGCCGCCGCCAGTTTCGCGATGGCCCAGATCGGTGCCGCGCCAAGCACAGACGTCCTCGGCGCCCACCTCAACTACGGCCGTGGTTGCCCGGCCTGCCATGCTCCGCACAGCGGCGCATACGGCAACGGCGCAGCCAAGCACAGCGATCCTACTGCGGGCAACGTCGCCCTGTGGGGCCAGGATGTGGCTGGACTGGTCGGCCAAACCCTCACCTTCGGCGGAACCGGTCCCGGCACAGGTTACTCGGAGACGCTGGTCGGATTTACCGCTACCACGCCTGATCTCAACATCACCCTGTGCCTGAGCTGCCATGATGGCAACATCGCCCAGGGCGCGATGATGAAGAACGCGGTGTACGAGACCCTGCCTCCCAGTTACGGTACCTGGAACACGATTCCGACCCTGCTCGGAAACGATCACACCACGACCGGCAACTATCTCAACGATCACCCGGTGGGCCTGAACGCGGCGATCGGCTGCGGTGGCTCGCACAATTGGGATTGCGTCATCGTCAACGGCGCCATCACTTATCCGTCGGGCACCAAGATGTATCAGTTCGTACAGAACTATGGCTTCTTCGTTAGCCCCGGCAACTACAACGGCACGCCAGTGGTCACCTGCACCACCTGCCACAACCAGCACCTGATGAACGTCGTGCCTGTCACGACGGGCGCGAAGTCGGGTCTGCCTACCGGCAATTACTGGACGATGTTCTTCGTCCGCGCACCCTACAACCCGGCGGATGGAAACCCGCTCACCAACCAGACGGCGCAGTTCTGCCGCCAGTGCCATGGTGGCGAGTCCAACGAAATGAACGGCGGCACGGCTGGAACCGTCTTCTAATTGTTGTTTCAACTTGTTGTTTCAACCTTGGGGAGAGAGCAACTCTCTCCCCAGTTTTTTCAGGGGTGAGGAAATGAAGTACAAGCTCTCAATCTGTGCAGTGGTTCTGCTGGCTCTCGCCACCGCTTCCGCCCAAGTCGCCTCCCACGCTCCCACAGGAGTTGCTCAGCCGGTCAGCTTCGGCGCTCCCGCCCCGGCCATGATCGTGACGGGCAAGGCGGTGGCTCGGGTGAATGGCGCAGTGTTGACCGACCGCGACCTGCAACGCGAGATGTTCTCGATCTTTCCTTATGCGCGGCAACACAACGGAAGTGTTCCGCAGGAGATGGAACCGCAGATTCGCAATGGCGCCATGCAGATGATCATCTTCGAGGAACTGGTCTATCAAGAGGCGCAGCGGCGTAAGATAACCATTTCTCCCGAGCGCCTGGCGCGCGCCGAGGCCGATTTTCGCAAGCAGTTCTCCAGCCCAACGGAATACATCAGCTTCGTAAGAATCGAATTCAACGGCTCGGAGCAGGCGGTAAAAGAGAAGATTCGCCGCTCGCTGCTGATCGAGGCCCTGCTCAAGAGCGACGTGGACAACAAGTCCAAGGTTACGGTCGCCGACGCCAGAGCCTACTACGACAAGAATCCCGCCAGCTTCCAGTATGCGGAGGCGTTCGCCATCCAGACCATCTCGATTCTTCCTCCCGATAAGGCCACACCGGCGCAGTTGAAGGAAGCGCGCAAGAAGGCTGAAGACGCGCTGAAGCAGGCCAAGGCGACCAAGACTTACGAGGAATTCGGAATATTGGCCGAGAAAGTTTCCGACGATGATTATCGCGTCATGATGGGCGACCACCGCAAGGTGGACGCGGCCAAGCTTCCTCCGAACTTGGTGAAGGCGCTTCTGACTATGCAGCCGGGGCAGATCACTGACCTGATTCAGGTCGAGAACGCTTACACCATTGTCCGGCTGAATAAGCACGTGCCGGCGGGTACGTTGAAGTTTGAGGATGTAAAGACGCAGCTGATGAAGCAATTGCAAGACAAGAAGACGAATGAGATACGCGCTGCGCTGGACAAGAAGCTACGGCAAAACGCCAAGGTAGAAGTACTGTAGGGGTGAGGGCGTGTGGGGCAGTTTTTCCAATGTGTGGGGTAGGATTTCAAAGCAGGCTCCGGATTGCGGTGGTTGGCGAGGACGGCGCTCACGTTCGCTGAAGACCGGCGCCTTGCTCCTTCTCCCCGGACTTCTTGCGTTGCCTGCAGCCGCGCAACTACAAGTCGGCGATGACCTCAGGATGAATCTGAACGGTGTCGTCTCCATGGGCTACAACGATACCTGGGGTAATACGATTGACTCCAGCCATTCGCTGAACTTAGGTGGAAATGGAACGCTTTCCGGCTATTACTATAATCCCAATTTTCTGAACTTTAATTTTGCGCCTTACATCAATCAGTCTTCACAGAACTCGGCCTCGCGTTCTCTATTCGACAGCAGCGGTTTCGACTTTAACAGTGGCCTCTTCGGGGGCAGTCATTTTCCCGGCTCAATTGGTTTTTCCAAGTCCTGGGACAGTGAAGGAAACTTCGGGATTCCCGGGATTCCGAACTACACGACTCGCGGCAACGGCCAGGGCTTCAATATCGGTTGGGGAGCATTCATCCCCGGTCTCCCGAGTTTGAGCGCCACCTTCAACGACGGCAGCGGCGCATACAGTGTGCTGGGCTCTGACCTGAATGGCAGCAACGATTACAAGAGTTTCAACCTGCGCTCCTATTACTCGGTGGCCGGCTTCAACCTGAGCGCCGGCTACAATATCGGAACCTCGCAATCGGTGATTCCGCAGGTCTTCGAGCACGACACGCTGGAAGCCGCCAATTCCAGCACTGACTCCTGGTTTGTCAGCGCCTCGCACGTGCTGCCCATGCATGGTTCGGCGTCGGCCAGTTACTCGCATTCCTATGTGGATTCCGATTATCTCGGTTATAAGTTCAACGGCGACATCGACTACTTCAATGGCTTTGCCGGAATCAATCCCACGCAGAAGCTGAGCTTTTCCCTCGCCACGGGTTACACCAATAATCTTACGGGAGCGCTTTATCAGACGATCGTTCCGGGGGCATCGCAGACGAATTCCGTAGCGCCGGCGCAGCCCGGCGGTACGGCGCCCCAGCAGCAGACTGGCGGGGTTTTCCAGCAGTCGCAGGAAGCGTCCAATTCGTTTTTCATATCCGGCTTTGGCAGCTATGTTGTCGCGCCTAACTTGCAACTGCAAATGCAGGCGGAGCACCGGCAGCAGACCTATTTCGGGCAGACATATGGCGCCGATACCTACGGAGGCGGCGCAGTCTATACCCGGGCGTTGTTGGGTGGCTCCATGAATGCGGCGGTAAACGTTGCCGACAACACGGCCACTTATCAGAGTGGCAATGCGCTCAGCTTCACCACCAACGCGGGCTGGAGCCGTACCTTTGCCTCTTGGGGAGTTTCGGGAAGTCTTGGCTATTCCCAGAACGTGCAGACGTACCTGATCACTTACATGGACTCGTACTACATCTACTCGGGGAGCGTGCGGCACCGCTTCGGGCGAATTGTGTGGGCGGCAAGTGCCGGAGGTTCGCATAGCGCGATCGTGAATCAGCCCAATACGGGAAACGGCGGGGAGAGTTTTTCTACCAGCTTGGGCGCCCGGCGGCTGACACTCAGTGCCAGCTACGCGAAGAGCAATGGTTATGGGCTGCTGGGTGGAAACGGGATCACCCCGCCGATTAACCTGCCTCCGGGAGTCATTCCGCCGCAATGGTTGCTAAATTATGGCGGTTCGGGTTATGCCTTTGCGCTGGGAACAACCCCCGTGCGCCGCCTGTCGATCGGCGCCAGCTATTCCCGGGCCGACAGCAACACGGTCAGTGGATTGACTTTTTCCGCCAATCACAGCGAGCAGATGTTTGCCAATGCCAATTACCAGTTCAGGAAGCTCACCTTCAACGGCGGATACGGACGGCTGGTGCAGGGATTTAGTGCCTCCGGCGTACCAGCAAGTAACTTAAACTCGATATACTTTGGAGTATCGCGTTACTTCAACTTTTTCTGATGGGTCGTGTCCGGCTTTGCGGTGGAAGGCACTCCAGATCGTAGCCGTCATCTTGGTGCTGCTGGCATCGGGGTCGGCGGCGTCTAAAGAAAAGAAACAGCCGGTCACACCCGAGCCGACTCCGCCGGAAATGCAATTGCTGGGCGGCCGCAAGCTCATCTATGAGCGTAGCTTCCACTCCGCCCGTGAAGTGCAACCCAAGCGGACCTTCTGGAAGAAGGTACTCGACTTCGTGGCCGGCGAGCCGGAATTCCACAGTCTTGTCCGGCCTTACAGCGTTGCCACCGATTCCCGCGGCCACATCATCGTGACCGACCCGGGCGCCTACGGCGTCCACATCTTCGACTTCCAGCAACAGAAGTACAAGTTCCTGTCGCGCGTAGATAAGGGCAAAGATCCCATGCTGACGCCGCAGTGCGTCGCCGTGGATGCCCAAGACAACATCTACGTGACCGATTCGGAGGCGGGCAAGGTGTTTGTCTTCAACTCCGACGGCAAATTTCAGCGGGCAATCGGCAGCCTGAAGGGCGGCGAAGGTTTCTTCAAGCGTCCCACGGGAATTGCGGTGGATTCGGCGGCGCAGCGGATCTATGTCACCGACACGCTGCGCAACAAGATCTTCGTCACCGACATGCAGGGCGGCGTGCTGCAAACCATCGGCAGCAACGGCGATGGCAAGGGCGAGTTCAACTATCCCACCGAGCTGCGGCTGCACGGCGACAATCTGGTGGTGGTGGATGCGATGAACTTCCGCGTGCAGGTGCTGGACCGCTCGGGACAGTTTCAGTACGCGGTTGGGCAGCTCGGCGACCAGTCGGGCACCATGTTCCGTCCCAAGGGCGTAGGTTTTGACTCGGAAGGCGACCTCTACGTGGTGGATGGGCTGTGGGGCGTGGTGCAGGTGTTCGACCGTGAAGGCGAGTTGCTCTACACCTTCGGCGAGCGCGGCACCGGCGCCGGCGAGTTCCAGTTGCCGGCGGGGCTGTTCATCGATGGTGACGATCGCATCTTTGTAGTCGATTCGTTCAATCGGCGGGTGCAAGTGTTCCGTTATTACGGGTTGGCGAAGCCGGCCAAGGGAGGCTCCCAGTGAGGCGCGCATGGCTGCTCGCGTTCCTGCTGGTGGGGATTCCCCTGCTGGCGCAAATCACGGGCGATGTGATTGGCATTCACGATCTCTCGCCGGGCAGCAAGTCGCCGATCACCGGCGCCCGGCCGGGATCTTGTTCCTACTGCCACGCTCCCCACTCCGGATTGGCCACCGGCATGTCGCTGTGGAACCAGACTCAAACCAAGGCCACCTATCAGCTCTACAACAGCACTACTTATCATCAGAAGGGCCAGCAGCCGGTACTGGGATCCGATAGCAATCTGTGTTTGAGCTGCCATGATGGAACCGTCGCCGTGGGAAACACGATCGTCACCGGGCAGATTACGATGAAGGGCGCCATGTACGCCCAGGATGTCCTGGGAACGAATTTACAGAGCTCGCATCCCTTTAGCCTGCAGTTGCCGATCAAGGACACCATTGACCTGATCGCGTCGCTGGCCTCGCAGGGTAAGACCGGCGATCCGCTGGGGAAGGTGAGGCTGATCAACGGGAACATCGAGTGCACGTCCTGCCACAACGCTCACGTGCAAGCGATCGATATGCTGTCGCAGAATTTCTTGGTGCGCGACAGCTCGAAGGCGCAGATGTGTCTGGCCTGCCACGATCCCAACCGCACCATGTCGAACCAGGTGAACCCGCTTGCAGGTTGGGGTACGAGCGCCCACAACCTGGCGACGAACAAGGTGACCTTGGGGGTGAACCTCGGCAGCTACGGGACGGTTGCGGGCAACGCGTGCATCTCCTGCCACACGTCGCACAATGCCCTGGGACCGGCGCGCTTGCTGCATGAACCGAACGAACAGGACTGCGCCGGCTGCCATGGCGGCGGCACCAACCTGACGCCAGCGATTGCCAATGTCTTTGCCGAGTTCTCCAAGGTGGGACACCCTTTCGCGGTGGGAAACAATACGCACGATGCTGCTGAAGGCGTGCTCCTCAACAATAACCGGCACGCGACCTGCGTCGACTGCCACAGCGGACATAGCTCGCAGCAGGTGAGCACGTTCTCGCTGCCTCCGGCCATTCGCGTTTCGCAGAATGGTATCGCGGGAATCAGCGCGTCGGATGGCACGAGCATTGTGAATCCGGCGGTCAATCAGTATGAGAACTGCCTGCGCTGCCACGGCACCAGCACGGGGAAAGTTTCAAACCCTATCTACGGATACCTGCCGCTGCGAGCGGTCTCGGCCGGCGATCCGCTGAATGTCACTCCGCAGTTCGCCGCCACAGCGTCGTCAAGCCATCCGGTGACGCACGCGCGCAGTAGCCCGCTGCCGCAGCCTAGCCTGCTACTGACTATGCTGGACGAACGCGGCGGCACGACCAACGGGCGCGCTATGGGCAATCAGATCTTCTGCACCGACTGCCATAATAGTGACGACAATCGTGAGTTTGGGGGCACAGGCCCGAATGGCCCACATGGCTCAACTCACACCCACATCCTCGAGCGCGATTACGAGTTCAGCCAGGCGCCCACGCCGGGCGGGCTGATCACCAACCTTTTCCCCAATCCCGACTTGAGCATTCACGGGCCGTACGCGATGTGCGGCAAGTGCCACGATCTAAGCAACGTCGTCTCCAATGCCAGCTGGAACCATCACGGTGATCACATCAACACCGGCTTCAGTTGCTCGGTTTGCCATACCGCCCACGGCATGGGCGCAAGAGGTGGGACCATCTCCGGCGAGCGGCTGGTGAACTTCGACATCAATGTGGTTGCTGCCAATGGTGGCACGCCGGTCTCCTACACGCGCGCCACGAATACTTGCACCTTGGTGTGCCACAACGTCGCACATAACGCAGACGGCTCAATCACCCAAGCCATGCAGAAGGGCAGGGGGGGCGCGGGAACCCTGCCTCCGATCAAACACTAAAGCAGTCTTACTGGCACAGTTGGTCTTTCTGCAGAATCACCACGCCCCCTGATTGAGGTAAGAATCGTTTATGTGCGCCGGCGCCTGGCAACGCATTGACTTGCCACACGCGCAACTCCTAACATGGGTCGCGCACGAAGGGAGTTCTCCCAGGTGGTGGGCAAGACCATTTCGCACTATCGCATCGTCGAGAAAATCGGCGGTGGCGGAATGGGGGTGGTGTATAAGGCCGAGGACATCCGCCTGGGCCGTCTGGTCGCCCTCAAGTTCCTTCCTGAGCAGGTCGAACGCGATCCCGAGGCCCTGGAACGGTTTCGCCGCGAGGCGCGTGCCGCCTCGGCGCTGAACCATCCCAACATCTGCGTCCTCTACGACATTGGCGAAGAGGACGGTCGCGCATTCCTGGTAATGGAGTTTCTCGACGGAACGACACTAAAGCATCTGGTTGACAAAGGACCCATGGAGATGGAGCCTCTGCTGGACATCGCCATTGGGGTCGCCGACGGATTGGATGCGGCCCATTCCAAGGGGATCGTTCATCGCGATATCAAGCCGGCCAACATCTTCGTGACCGAGAACGGCCACGCCAAGATCCTGGATTTTGGTTTGGCAAAAGTCACCGTTGTCCGTACGGGTTCTGCCGCCGATCAATCGGGACTCACGCTCAGCGCCACGGGTGAGGAGCATCTCACCAGTCCCGGCAGCACCCTGGGCACTCTCGCCTATATGTCTCCTGAGCAGGCGCGGGGAAAGCCGCTGGATAGCCGCACCGATCTTTTCTCGTTTGGCGCAGTGCTGTATCAGATGGCGACGGGAGTAATGCCGTTTCGCGGCGACACCTCCGCTTTGTTGTTCGACGCCATCCTGCACAAAGCTCCCGTCGCGCCGGTCCGACTGAACCCCGACCTGCCTGCCAAACTGGAAGACATCATCAACCGCGCGCTGGAAAAAGACCGCACCCTGCGCTACCAGAATGCCTCGGACATGCGGTCCGAACTGCGTCGTCTTAAGCGCGACACGGACTCATCGCAACATTCAGTCGTTGTCGCCGCCGAGAGTGAAACGCCGGCTGAGCCGGCTGGTCCTGCAAGCGGGTCATCGCATGTCAAAAGCCAGGTTACTTCGTCAAAAGAGGGCGTCTCTGGGGCGTCGATCACCAAAGCTCCGCGCGCTTCTTCGTGGAAGATAGGCACGCTGGTCCTGCTGTTAATCGCGGTAATCATTGCCGCGGGTTTGTACTGGCGGTCGCACCGTGCCCCTAAGCTGAACGACCAGGACACCCTGGTGCTGGCCGACTTCGACAATACGACCGGAGATCCCGTCTTCGATGACACCTTGAAACAGGCGATTTCAGTGCAACTGGGGCAGTCCCCCTTTCTGAACATCCTGTCCGATGCGAGAATTCGCGCCACCCTGAAGCTGATGGCAAAACCCCGTGGTACCAAGTTGACTCCGGACGTAGCCCGTGATCTCTGTCAGCGCGCGAGTGCAAAGGCCTACATCGCAGGCGCCATTGCAAGTCTGGGCAGTCAGTATGTAATCGGCCTCGATGCCGTCAATTGTAAGACCGGTGATCCGCTGGCACAGGAACAGGTAACGGCGGAAAACAAAGAACACGTCTTAAAAGCGTTGGGCGAGGCATCGACCAAGCTGCGGGAAAAACTTGGCGAGTCGCTAAGCATGGTGGAGAAATTCGACACTCCTTTGGATCAGGCTACCACTCCGTCCCTGGAAGCTCTGAAGGCCCTCTCCGAAGGAATAAAGACGTTGCAGGCACAAGGCAGTGCAGCGGCGATTCCATTTTTTAACCGCGCCACCGAACTCGACCCCAACTTCGCCGCAGCATACGTGGCCTTGGGAATTTCGTACTCTAATTTGAGAGAGCCCGGCCTGGCCAGTCAGAATCTGCAGAAGGCCTATGATCTGCGGGACAAAGTGAGCGAGCGCGAGAGGTTCCGTATTTCGGGTACCTACTACCTGCTGGCGACGGGCGAACTGGATAAGGCAATCCAGACCTATGAGATGTGGGCCAAGACCTATCCGCGCAACGGCGAACCTTACGGCAACTTAGGGGTTGATTACAGCTACTTAGGACAATACGAAAAGGCGGTTGCCGCAAGTCTGGAGGACCTTCGTCTGAATCCGGGCAGCGCAGCCGCCTTCACCAATCTCGTCGGACTGTATGCCAACGTGGACCGCCTCGACGACGCGAAGAAGACGTATAAGGAGGCGCTGGAGCACAAGGTTGACAATCCGTTTCTGCACGGCAACCGCTATGGCGTTGCCTTTCTTGAGAGCGACACCGCCGAGATGAAGCGGCAAGTCACGGCCGCGAGCGGCAAACCGGGGGAGGACATTCTTCTTTCGTTCGCATCCGATACCGAAGCTTTCTACGGACGCCTCAGCGGTGCACGGGAATTGTCCAGGCGAGCGGCCGAGTCGGCCCGGCGCAGTGGCTCCATAGAAACCGCGGCGGCATGGCAGATGGATGCCGCGTTACGGGAAGCGGAGTTTAACGATATTGCCCGGAGCCGGCAGGATATCGCCTCCGCGCTCGCTGCCGCGCCCACCCGAGATGTGAACATTCTGGCGGCGCTGGCATTGGCCCGTATCGGAGATGCTGACCGGGCGAAACATATGGCGGACGATTTGGCGGAGCGCTTTCCGCTGAACACGGTCATCAATCACTATTGGCTGCCTGCCATTTATGCTTCCATCGAGATCAGGCGCGGCAATCCGGCCAAAGCCCTCGATATACTTCAAACCGCCGAACCCTACGAACTGGGCACCCCGCTTCCCCAGTTCGAGGTGGGCGGATCGCTCTATCCTGTGTATATAAGGGGCCTGGCCTACTTGTCGCTGGAAAAAGGTAAAGAGGCGGCAGCCGAATTCCGCAAGTTTCTGGATCAGCGCGGTGTTGCGATAAATTGTCCGTTAGCGGCGCTGGCCCGTCTTCAGCTCGGCCGGGCCTACGCGCTGTCAGGCGATTCCATCAAGGCGCGTGGCAGCTACCAGGAGTTTTTCGCTCTCTGGAAAGATGCCGACCCCGACATGCCTGTACTGAAAGAAGCCAAGGCTGAGTATCAACAGATACGGTGATAGAGCCTGGAAGCTGCTCTAGCGTGAGCCGCTGCGCACAAACACCGCCGCCAGTTGGTCCTGGTACACAAGCTGGAATCGCGAGTCCGCCTGCAGAATACTCACCAGGTTGTTGGTCTTCTGCAGAATCACCACGCCCGCCTGGTTGAGGTAAGCATCGTCGATGTACGACGGCGCGCCATTGGCTGTGGTGAAGAACTGCTCATCCAGCTCATCTCCGTAAAGGTCGGTGCGTCCGTCGATGGCGACGGGATAGTTCGGCATGTACCAGATGAGGAAGCCGCCCCAGTCGAGTGTGTTGTACAGCGGCCCCGGCGCCGGATTTTTGCGCAGGTAGTTCACCGCATTGACGGGCAGAAAGCCGCTGATGGCCCGGTCGAGGCCGCGCGTGTTGAAGTCCGTGCTGCCCGCGAAGACTAACAGCGATACGGCGACCACCACCGCCACTGCAACTTTCTGCAGCCAGGTCTCTTTCGCCTCGCGGGCGGTCTCATCTGCAAGCGAGTCAGCAATGCAAGCCGCTGCCGGAATGCAGATGAACCAGGCGTCGCGCATGGTGCGGAAGGCGACCGCGCCGGCAATGGACAGCAGCAGAAGTCTGAAGACGTCAACTTGGCGTCGCCGCCCGACCGCAAAGAACGCGAAAGCCATCAACAGCAGTTGCACATAATGGCTGCCCGCTCGAAAGTTTAGCGGCTGCAGCTCCATGATCATGCGGTATGGGACCTTCGCCTGGGAGTAGTGGAAGATCACTTGATACAGATGGTAGGAGTACGGTCCGATGCAGGTTGCGATGAGGCACGCGGCAAAAACCGCGGCCAACGTTGCAGCCGGAAGTTTGGGAGGCAGCAGCCATAAGGGCTCCCATCCAAGGCGGGCAGCCAGCCGCTGTACCAGGTTTACCGCCAGCAGCAATCCGACCACAAACAAGCCGTAGATGAACTGGATGTGCAGGTTCGCCCACAACACAAAAATCAGCGGCAGCCAGTAGAGAAGCTGCACGCGGCCCGTACGGTGCGCTTCCAACACCAGCGTCAGGGTCACGCAGAACAGCATCATGGAGAAGAAGACCGGACGCGCCATCAGGTTAAAGAGGAAAGCCGAGCAGGTGACGACTGCCAGCATGCACGCCAGCCAGAATCGGCCGGAAAGACGGCGCGCCATCCAGTAAATGAAGTAGGCAACTCCGAGAGTCAGCAGCGTTCCATACACCCCAATGCCGAGCAGTCCGAACCAGGCATAGGCGCGCGACATCAGGACTTCGTAGCCCCAACTGTAAGCCACCCAGGGGCGATCGGCTGCCGTCCACGAGAAGAGACCGGTGTGGGGAACGGCCCGGTGCTGGACGATCCAGTCGCCAGCCTTGAGGTGCCACCAAATGTCGAGGTCGAGCACCGAGAACTTCAGATTGAAGGCGATCACGCCCACCGTGACCAGCAGGCCGGCCAGGGTGAGCAACTGCAGCCAGCGCAGACGGAGGAGCGGGCGCAGCTCTTGGATGAAACCCGCGGTCCGCGGCTCCCGCTGCCGAGCCTGATTTGCTTCCAGTGTAGAACTCATAGGTGACCAACAAGTCCAGCCGGCATCATTGGACCATCGCAGCGCTGTCGTGTATCTTCAGCCCATTTCTGGTGATGAAGTTCTCCAGATACTGTATCTGGTCGGGCCCGTATTGAGGATCTTTGCGGACCAGTGCGAGGCCGAGATTGCATTCCTGTTCAGCCTCCTCGATCTGGCCCAGATCCCGATAACTGGCACACATTTCCACGTGGGCGTCGCCGCTGGTGGGATCCATCTGCGCGGCCTGTTGACCGAGCTCAAGCGCAAGTTGCGGATCCTGTTCTCCGACAGTCCTGGCATGCACCAGAAGCTGGAAGGCAACGATTGGACTCAAGTCGAATGTTCCTTTGTAAACCAAGAGCGCGCTGCCGCCAATCTTCGCCACCGGCTGCAGGTCTTTGAAGACGCGGCGGGTCGGAACGCTCATACGTCCTAATCCGACTCCGTCCACGATGGTGCTGCTTACGATCATCGTTCCGGTAAATGGCGTTTCAAGTTGGTCCCACTGGATCTCCGAGATGCCGCGGCAGGGAATGCCGTAATCGCTGTTGAGGTTGTTATACGTTCGCAGGAAAAAGCAATTCGGCGGATGGGTCCTCGCGATATAGTCGCGGGCCATTTTCTGGGCCTGGCCCCAGTCAACATCGGAGTTGGCAATAAAGCGATACGTTTCGCCCGGACCGCCCCAAAGCTCATTGCTGTAGCTGAGATAGTTCGGATACGCGTGCAAGGAACTGGCCGCATGGAACACCAACAGCGCCACCAGCACGGCCATCGTCCACTTACGACTGCCGGCAAGGCTCCAGGCGCCCGCAGCTGCAAAGATCGTCAACAGTGGAAGCACCGGTAGCAGATGCCGGCTGCCGATGTTCAGCTTTGAGTTCATGCTGAATGCGAGGTATATCAAGGCAGGCAATATGAGAAAGAGCAATTCCCTCGACTTGTGTCGCCAGAAGCGCCACGACAGCACCGAGACCAGCAGCATCAGCAACACTGGCAGCGTGTACTTAATGACCGCCGCTACTGGAAAGTAGAACCAGTTTCCTCTCAGGTATAACCTTCCCAACAGGAACGACGGGTCTCCCACCTCAGACTGGACCAGTACGTCCTGCAATCCGCCCAAATAGGCCTGCGGCATAACATGCCAGCTCTGGAGTTGTGGGATCAACCTAGTGGCCACCGCACCGTGAGCGCGGGGCAACTGGGGCGCGCTCCAGATCGCCGCTCCCCCGGGTCGCGCTGCGTAACGAAATCCGTAGCAAGTCCACAGAACAACGAACGCAATGGCCGCCACAGCGAGTAGTGCGCCGGCGCGATGCAGCAGGCGGCGTCTGAGCCCCTCCCGACCGCAGAGAAGCGCGTCACTGAACAGCAACACGGGCAGAACAATTGCCAGCAGTACCATCGAATGTTTCACGCATAATGCCAACCCTGTCGCCAGGCCAAGTGCCAGCAGCCGTGCGGAGTTCGGTTCCGTCGCATAGCAGTAAAGCGCGTACACGGCGAGAAGGAAACCCAGCGCTGCGGCGACATCGGTTGTGACCAGCGCGCCATTCGCCAGAAGATTGGGATCGAAGGCCACCAACACTCCGCAGATCATCGCCACCGGCAGCCCGAACAGCTTGCGGGCGAACAACCAAACCGTCAGCAGCAGAAGAATGGAGAACAAGGAGACGGCCCACCTCGCCGCGGTCAGCATTTTTTCCGGGTTGGCGAACACGAAGTCGTGACCGGCGAGAAAATCGATTTCCTTGCTGTTGGCCAGTCCGCAGGCGTGCGGAATGGGATCGTTAATCGACATCGCCGCCAGCGGCAGCGCCGCTACGATTTTCACCAACGGAGGATGCTCAGGGTTCCAGCCAAAATCGTTGCATTGCAGATAGCGGAAGGCTGCGTGGAGGTGGTCGACCTCATCTGAGGTAATGGAAAGCTGACGAATGCTGCTCCATAGCTGCGTGATCATCACCACCGCCAACGCGGCCAACACCGGCCATTCGCGGTAGTTCCGCCTGGCCTGCGTGGGCGTTGAAGGCGCACGGGTAGGCTCTGCCGCAACGTGCGTCTGCACGTCCGGGCAACTTGATGCGGCTTCGCTTGATAGTGTCGTCATTACCTTGAGATTTTCCGTCCCCCACAGCTCAGGAATCCCATCGAAGAACTTGCATCTCTCCTTCCAAACTCGCGCGTTTCTAAGTGTCGAGTATCCATCGGTAAGTCAGCTTGGGTATGGCCAGGGTGTCGCGAACCGCGCCAAATCACGCGGGGTCTGCGGACAAAGGCGCTTCCGCAGCCCGTCCGCCTCACGCCACCCTGCCTGACAGCGGCTAAGTTATTGAGCGCCAACGGCAAAACGATGGCTCTCCTCCTCCGTGTTTGGTAGGCCGTGTGCACATATTCAAGCAGGCTCTCCCGGTTTCTCCTGGGATGATGGCCAGGAGTGGCAAAAGAAAATGGATGACAACTCGAACGAACCTCGTGGCGCGAGCTCGACCTGGACGGCAACCCAAACCTACGCCATGGCGGCCGTCTGCCTGCTGATTGGCGTGTTGGTGGGATATCTGGTGCGCGGCTCGGCCAAGCCCGCGGCCCAGGCGGGCCCGGCTTCCGCCGAAATGCAGCCGGCTGCAACCGCCGCCCCGCCAACCGCCGCCGGACAGCAACAGAAGATGCCGACCCTGGATGACATGAAGCGCATGGCCGACAAACAAGCGGAGCCGCTGCTGGCCAAGCTGAAGACCGATCCCAAGAACGTCGAACTGCTCAACAAGACCGCGCTTACCTACAAAGCGGCCCACCAATTCAAGGACGCTATATCGTACTTTCAGAAAGCCCTGGACGTCGATCCGAAGAACGTGCCGATCCGCACCGACATGGCTTCGTGCATGTATTACACCGGCGACGTGGATGGCGCTCTCGCACAACTGGACAAGTCGCTGACCTATGATCCGAAGCACCCGGGTACGCTGATGAACATCGGAATTATCAAGTGGCAGGGCAAGAACGATGTCGCAGGGGCGGTAGCTGCGTGGCAAACGCTGCTCAAGCTCAACCCGAACTTCCCGCAGAAGGCGGTGATCGAGCACATGATCACCGAGGCCCAGCAGCAAAAAAATACCGCGCAGTCTTCCAACCAACCGAAGGGATAACCGAGCGCGAAGTGCAACCGCACGGCGCCTCACTTGGCCTGGAGCAGAGACTTGATCTCCTGTTCCAGGACGGGCATTTGCACCTCGCCGACATACTTGGCCGCAACCTGGCCATCGCGGCCGATCAGGAACGTAACCGGCAGTCCCAGGACACCGCCGTAGGCCTGCGCCAGCTTTTCCGTTCCCAAGGCGACGGGATAGTTCATCTTGAATTGCTGATAGAACTCGCGCACCGGCTTGGGGCCGTCGTCCATGGAAATGCCGATCACTTGCAGGCCCTGTTCGCGATACTGGTTCTGGAACGCCACAAAGTGCGGGATTTCACCTAGGCAGGGTGTGCACCAGGTCGCCCAGAAGTCCAGCAGCACGACCTTCCCTCGATAGTTCGCAAGCTGCAGCGGCTGCCCATCCAAATCCTGCAGCGAGAAATCGGGCGCGAGCGAATGAACCACGGACGACCGGCCGCCGGGTTTGGAGTGTGCGGAACTCCGCCGGCCCACTTCGTAGATGGCGACCGCGAGTATGATCGCGACGACAATCAGGACAGCCCGCCTCATCGACTATTGGCCTTTGATGGTGGGGTAGCCCTTGTACACCCAGTCAGCCCCGAGGTTGTTGGGGATGTAGAGCACCTTTACGTTGGTGAAGCCCTCTTTGTGCAACTCGTTGTAGGCCGGCTGCACGTTGGGACAATGGCTCCAGGGGCAACATCCGCAATAGAGAACGATGAACGTTTTGCGAGGCAGTGGTTTTACCCGCCTGCGCAGAGATTCGATGCCCTGCGAATCCGAACCCGCCCCAATGTACTCAGCGCCGGGAATGTGCGCCTGCATGTACAGAAGATGAGGGCCAACGTTGAGGACCAGCGGCTTTTCGCCTTTGGGCGACTGCAGAATTTTGACCAGGTCCTCGGGGTTGATCAGCTGGGCGCTGCCGGGCGCTAACTCAGATGCAGACTGGGCCTGCATTTGTGGGGTTGGCGTAGCGCCAACGCCAGCCCACCCATTCGCCACCGCGTAACCGGCGGGCACGAGCATTGCAGCGAATATTCCCACCACAACAACAACGAAGCAAAACCTCACGAAGGATTTCATGGAGTGCCTTTCCGTAAGCCAACCATTGCGGAGATTCCCCGCAACACAGGAGCATAAACCATAGCGAACATTGCAGGTGAACAACTGCCCGGCTAAAACGCACTGCGCATCACCGCCCAGTAAGCCGATAATGTTTCGCCGAGAGGAGCCTGGCGAGCGCCGAACAACGCGGCCAGCGAACGCAACAACATCCCCGCAACAATCCCCGCGCGCAACGTTGCTACCTGCACACCGGAAAAATGTTTGCGCGCGTAGCGCAGCATGTTCCCGTACCAGAGCACTTGCTGATCACGGAACGGCAACTGGCCCACGCTGTGCCCGCCGCTGTGGCGGAAACGCGCCGCAGGGCAATACACGATCTTTCCACCGTGTTCCAGCAGCCGCCGGCAGAGATCGACATCCTCGAACCACACGGGAAAGAACTGCTCGTCAAAACCGCCGACGGACTCCCATGCCGCGCGTGTGATGGCAAGGCACGCTCCCGCCGGTTGCTCGACCTCCTGTTGCTGTGAATAGTCGGCGTCGAGACAGCGATAACGCCGATTCGCGGGATTGTGCGGCCACAGCCGGTTCACCAGCATCGCCTCATAGAGCAAGCTGATGAGAGTGGGCAGCCTCCGAAAGGCGAAGCCGCGCGCCGGTTGTCCGTCGTTCTCCAGCAGCGCGCCGCCAACTGCGACTGCGCCCGTGGTCTCGAGGCACTGCAGCAGCGCTTTGGCGGCCCCTGGTTCGGCGATGGCGTCGGGATTGAGAATCAGCAGAACGTCTCCGGAGCTCTCGCGTGCGCCCTGGTTCACGGCTGCGGCAAAGCCAAGATTTTCCGAGTTTGCCACCAGATGCACCGGATGCCAGGCGACAAATTCTTCCACCCGCGGCACGGTCCCGTCGTGCGAAGCATTGTCCACAATTACGATCTCGCAGTCCTGATTCACCAGCGCCTCCAGGCAGGGCCCAATGCTGGCGCCGGAGTTGTAGGTCACGATGATGGCGGAGCAGCGCAACATAGAGGAGGAAGCACGCATTATAATCGTCGCTTCGTTTATTCTTCGAAGGGGCGCGCACGTCTCCTCGGTGGCCGCGCCCGGAGAGAACTTGGAAATCATCCAAACCCGGCTACCCGGCGTGCTGGTGGTGAAGCCGCGAGTCCACCAGGACGCGCGCGGCTTCTTCATGGAAACCTATCGCCAGAACGTGCTAGCCGCCGGCGGCATCAGGGAGCAGTTCGTGCAAGACAATCACTCGCATTCGTCGCGAGGAGTGTTGCGCGGCTTGCACTACCAGCTCCGCAATCCACAGGCCAAGCTTTGCCGCGTGGTGCAGGGCGAGGTGCTCGACATCGCGGTGGATGTTCGCATCGGGTCGCCGCACTTTGGCCAATGGGCCAGCGTATTGCTCTCCGCAGAAAACCACTTACAGCTCTATATTCCGAAGGGATTCGCGCACGGCTTTGTGGTGCAGTCCGAAACCGCCGACTTCCTCTACAAATGCAGCGACTACTACGATGCCGGCGACGACCGGGGCGTGCTTTGGAACGATCCGGAAATCGGCATTGATTGGCAAACGCCTTCGCCCATCCTGTCGGAAAAGGACAGACGTTATCTTCCGCTTTCACAGATTGCGCGCGACCAGTTGCCGCGCTACCAACCATGAGCCTGCGACTGCTCATCACCGGCGCCACCGGCCAGATAGGCTGGCACTTGCAGCGCACTCTGGCGCCGCTGGGCGACGTGACGGCCCTCACCCGCGATCAGTTAGAGCTGTCCGATCTCGACGCCGTGACGCGGGCAGTGCGCGAGTTCGAGCCTGATGTGCTGGTAAATGCCGCCGCCTATACGGCGGTGGACAAGGCCGAGAGCGAGCCGGAACTGGCGCGGACCATCAACGCCCTGGCTCCCGCGTGCATGGCCGAGGAGTTGGCGCGCAACCGCTGCCTGCTCATCCACTACTCCAGCGATTATGTTTTCGACGGTAACAAGCCCACGGCGCAGGCCTATCAAGAGAACGATGCGACCGGGCCGATCAACGTCTATGGCCAGACCAAACTGGAAGGCGAGCAGTTGATCGTCGCCGCTGGGTGTCCGTACCTCATCCTGCGGACCACCTGGGTGTACGACACGCGCGGCAAGAATTTTCTGCGCACGGTTTTGCGTCTGGCCCGCGAAAAGGACGAGCTGCGCATGGTGGGCGACCAGTACGGCGCGCCTACCTGGGCGCGGACCATCGCCGAGGCAACCGCGATCATTCTGGCCAGGTCCCTGGAGCGCAACCGCGAAACCGGCGCCTGGCAGAGCGGGCTTTTCCATCTCACGGCGGCGCAGCAGACCTCATGGGTGGGTTTTGCGCGAGCCATCCTTGAGGACTACGAAGCGCTGCTCGATTGGCCCGCCGACACCGGTGAATTTGGCGGGCCGTTGAAGGCCAAGCGGGTTGTCCCCATCACCAGCGAGCAATTTCAGGCGGCTGCCCGCCGGCCGCGAAATTCTGTGCTCTCCAACGCCAAGGTGCAGGCCGCCTTTGGGGTTACGCTGCCGGATTGGCGGAGCCAACTGCGGCTTGCCATGCAGGACGCGATTCGCTGATAATCGTGATTATTCGGTTGCTGAGCAGTTCATCTTCTCGCGCTTCGGCAGCGCGCGCTTCCGCAGGGTTTGGCGGAGGAAGACCGGCGAAGCCAGTCGTGCGCACCCGCACTGTTCACGGCAAAAGAATGGAGAGCTGATGAAGGGAATAGTCCTGGCGGGCGGCATCGGTACGCGCCTGTATCCGCTGACCCGCGTCACCAACAAGCACTTGCTGCCCGTGTACGACAAACCCATGATCTTCTATCCCTTGCAGGCGCTGGTGGACGCAGGCATTCGCGACATCTTGATCGTGACCGGCGGGCAGAATGCCGGCGATTTCCTCCGCCTGCTGCAGAACGGCAAGGAATTCGGCCTGCAGCAACTCAGCTTCGCCTATCAGGAGGGAGAAGCTGGAATCGCCGATGCGCTGCGCCTGGCCGAGCCCTGGGCCAAGGGCGACAAAATCTGCGTGGTTTTGGGCGACAACATCATTGAGGGCGACATTCGCGAGGCGGCCCAGGCCTTCGAGCGGCTGGAAAAGGGCGCCATGGTGATGCTGAAGGAAGTGACTGATCCCGAACGCTTCGGCGTGCCGGTGTTTGAGCAAGGGCGCGTCGTTCGTATTGAGGAGAAGCCCAAGAAGCCGCTCTCGTCGTATGCCGTCGTCGGCATCTATTTTTACGACGGGACGGTCTTCGACCGCATACGCACGCTAAAGCCGTCGGGCCGCGGCGAGTACGAAATCACCGACATCAACAACAGCTACATTACGGCGGGCACGCTGCACCACACGCTGTTGGAGGGCTGGTGGACCGACGCCGGCACCTTCGAATCGCTGTGGCACGCCAGCAACATGGTGCGCGACAAGGTGCTGCGCAACACGGAAGAGCCGGCGGCGGTGCGCAGCCTATGAAGCTGCTGGTCACGGGCGGTGCCGGATTCATTGGCTCCAACTTCGTCCATCACACCCTGGCCGCACATCCGGAATGGAAGCTGGTGGTCCTCGACAAGCTGACCTATGCCGGCAACTTGAAGAACCTGGAACCGGCGCTGCAGCAGGGCAGGTGCGAGTTCGTGCAGCTCGACATCTGCGATCGCGCGGTGCTGGATGCGGTCCAGGGATGCGACGCCGTCATCCACTTTGCCGCCGAGAGCCATGTGGACCGCAGCATTGAAGACGCTGCGGCGTTTGTCCGTACCAATGTGGACGGGACGCACAACCTCATCCAGGCCTGCCGGGAAGCGGGGGTGCCGCGGTTCTTGCACGTCAGTACCGACGAAGTGTATGGCAGCCTCGGCGAGGAAGGCGAGTTCACGGAAGAATCTCCGCTGCAGCCCAACAGCCCGTACGCGGCCACCAAAGCGGCTTCCGATCTGCTGGTGCTGGCCTATGTGCGCACCCACAAGTTTGCGGCGGTGGTGAGCCGCTGTTCCAACAACTATGGGCCGTATCAGTTTCCCGAGAAGTTCATCCCGCTGATGATCGCGCAGGCGATGGCGGGCGAGCGGCTGCCGGTGTATGGCAAAGGCAGCAACGTGCGTGACTGGATCCATGTCAGCGATCACTGCACCGCCCTGGACGTGGTGTTGCAGCGCGGGCGCGAAGGCGAGGTTTACAACATCGGCGGGAGATGCGAGAAGCGCAACCTCGAGGTGGCCAAGCTGATTCTCGCTACCCTGGGCCGCTCCGAATCGCTCATTCAGTTCGTGAGCGATCGTAAGGGACACGACCTGCGCTACGCCATCAACTGCGAGAAGCTGGAACGAGAGCTGGGCTGGCGGCCCGAGGTCGGTTTCAATCAGGGACTGGAGCGGACCATCGCGTGGTATCGCGCAAATATGCCCTGGCTCGATGACGTGCGCACCGGCCAGTACCGCGACTACTTCCAGAAACATTACGTGCAGCGGGAGAAGACCTTCGCGCCGTAGGCTATGGCGGTTTCACCTCTCATGCATGGGCGATGGGTGGAGCACGCCTTTCAGGCGTGCATAACTGCCGCCAGTTCCTGGATCGCGCTTTAGCGCCTGAGGTAATGGTCTTTGTTACCTCAGTGGCTAAAGCCAGTCCATTTCCGAATCGTAACTGCACCGCTGAAGCGATGCTCCACCCTATACATCAAAGGTGAAACTGCCCTAAGGTCCTCGCGGAGGCATAGAAGGCGGCGGGCTTCGCGCAAGCCCTCAAACGCCCTGGCTCGTTGCCAACGGGTCCTCAGAGGAGCTTGTGCAGCTCTCGCCGCAGGATTTTTCCAGAGGCTGTACGCGGTTTGCGTGCGCAAAAGTGTAACAAATATGCGC